>NZ_SWBP01000009.1 GCF_005116455.1 Pedobacter cryophilus | reverse complement strand
AGGCTGTTCAGGAAATCAGGATAAAACATAGATGGGAGGCCATTGAGCAAGAAAACAAAGAAATGGATCTTGCTAAAGAAGCAAAGAAACCCTGGGTTGCAGAACTATTGGATAATGGAGACACTTTAAAGCAATTATTAGTAAGAAGCAGGTATTTGCTGTTTAAAAAAGAAGTGAACTGGACACCATCTCAAAATCATAGAGCGGAGCTGTTGTTTAAGCTATATCCAGATTTACTGGAAGCCTATAAGATTTCTCAGGAACTATCCTCCATATTGAGCCATTCAAAAGATAGATTARTCGCTTTTAAAAAATTAGCAATATGGTATAATAAAATAGAGAGATTAGGCTACAAATCCTTTAATACCATAGCAAGAACCATTCAAAACAATTATGAAACCATATTGAATTACTTTGATAATAAAAGCACAAATGCATCAGCAGAATCATTTAATGCAAAAATAAAGGCTCTTAGATCTCAATTTAGAGGGGTGAGAAATGTTAAATTCTTCCTGTTCCGATTATCTAAAATTTATGCCTAAGCTAGTCCCCAACTTTTACGCTTGATCCAAAATAACTTTATAAAAACCTACTTTTTTAAGTCTTATTTAAAATAATATGGTGTTAGAATTTTAATAAACACATATTATTGCTATCATTAAATTAAATTTCAAATTCATGCAACAAACATTTCTGGAAGAGTTAATTATAGCAGGAGACGAAATAGCCGTTAAAGATTATTTGTTGAGCAATTTATCAGCAATAAATGAATTAACCAGCCATGGTGTTTCTCCCTTAATGCTTTCTTGTTACTTCAAAAAACCAGAAATAACAACCATTCTTATTGAGTTGCTAGATGAAATCACGCTATTTGAAGCCTCCGCTGCTGGAAAGTTTGATGTTGTGGCACATGAAATCTTTAAAAAACCAGAAAAAATTAATGACTACTCTGATGATGGTTTTACCGCATTAGGCTTAGCCGCATATTTTGGCAGAGAAGAAGTTGCTCGTTATTTAGTTTTAAAAGGTGCGGATGTGAATCTTTCTTCTAAAAATGGCTATCATGTTTTTCCTTTACACTCTGCTGTAGCAGGAAACCATCTTAATATTAGTAGAATGCTGATAGAGAATGGCGCAATAGTTAATGTTGCTCAAATGTCTGGTGTAACGCCACTTCATTCTGCCGCACAAAATGGAAGTGTTGAAATTATTATTCTTTTACTAGAAAAAGGCGCAAAAGTAGATATTAGAATGGAAGGTGGTAAACTCCCTTCTGATTTAGCTAAAGAAAAAGGTTTTGAAGATATTGCTGAAATTTTAAGTTTTTAGACTTTAAAATCGTCAAATAATTTGCGATATAGTTTTTGGATAACAATTTTAGTTTTCTTAACTCTTGTTTTAAATCTACTCATTTTTTTAGTCTCTTTAAATTGAGTTAAGTTTAGGTAATCATAAAAAATATCTGAGAACTCCAAAATTCCGTTGTAGTTGGTATAAGTTGGTTTCTCTGCTATAAAATGTATAATTGATGGTTTTTCTACAGGTTTCTCAAATGAAACGTGATTCCATTTTTGGGGCAAAACAATCCAAGGTAATTTACCAAAAACTACGTTTAAACCATACTGGTCTGCCAAATGAGAATATTTTTTATGCTTATTTATAGCATTTATAGTTTTAGCTGTAATATCATTAGCTCTCCACTTTTCGGTATCAATTAACATCACTCCAGTATTTAGATAAGGCAAATCCGGACTAAAACCTAAAACTTTATGATTTCTAACGCCTCCCCAAGGGTGCCCGAAATTTTTGTACCTGTCTAAAGCAGCAGCAATTATATTTTCTCCTAAATCTATATTATAAAGATTAGATATATCATCTTGTACTATTAAATCAACATCTAGATATAATATTTTTTTAATCTCCTGCGGCAAGGAATAAGCTAAATAGAGATTCATGTAAATGGTAATAGGAAACAAACTTCTATCATCAGGTAAATTTAAGCCCGCAGGAAGAAAACTTTTAGATGACAGCCATCTTATTTCAATAATTCCTTTATTTAATGATTCTTCAACTTTTCTCTTATTTTCATCAGTAATATCATCTCCTATTAAATGAGAAATTATTTTTTCTCCGGTATGGTGATGAGTTTCAATAGATTTTAAAAGTGCTGCATAAAACAGTACAAAATCATTATCACAATTTGATGCTAAATAAATAACATTCTCCACAGGCATTAGAGTTTGTAAATTCATAGTTAAAGAAATAAACTTTAATATTATTCTTTATAAGAAATATTGTTTCTTATAATTTAATATAAATTAAATATAAATTATATTATACCACAATTACACTTTTTATGATATAATGCCTGAAGCTACAAAAATAATTGAGAATTACTTTTAGATATCCCAAAATTGGATTCTTATTTTTTTAACATATGATCTAATATCTAAAACAAAAGCCGCAAAAAAATAAAAAATAAGAGGGAAGCCAACAGCTAGAAAAGAAGAATAAATAAAGAATAACCTGATTTTGGTTTGAGATATTTTAAATTTTTCACCTAAATAAGTGCAAACCCCAAAAGAGTATCTTTCAAAAAATGTAATAATTCGTTGTAACATAATTTTAAGATCTTAAAATTTTTAAACCAATTGCACAATTTAAGCAATTTTTGTGATCACAATAATATTTTTTCAATTGAATTAGCGCCTGAGTATCAAACGCATGACTTACTTTAAATCCTCTCTCTATATAACCGGCAATAATATTATTCTGCTCGGGCTTAATAAATTCTAATAATTTAATGGCTTGTTCTTCATAAAATGGATTTCCCATTTGCTTACCATAAAAAAATAATAAGGGTACAATTGCATTCAATAATAAAACATCAACACTTTTTTTTCCAATTAAAAATGACTGTTTTGAAACTTGTTTATCAAACACAAAATGAGTTTTCCAATAATGGTTAACGTCTAAATTATTAAAAAACACACTAAAATTATTTAGCTCTTTAATGGCTACAATTTTAGAAAACAGGTGTTGCGAATCAATAATTAATGCCGCAAACTGCGCTAATCTCATAGTAGGAAAATTATCTGGTCGGGTTTTAGAAAATTTCCATAATTCTGGTTCAAGCTGGTTAAGTTTATATTTCGCTTTTAAAAACTGATATTCACTTTTTAATTTATTTGGATAATCATCTACAAAATCTTGATTTAATAAACCCGCTACACCAAAAACTAAAGCCTCTATTTGTAAGTTCTGATTTTTATGCTTGGCGAGTATTATTTGAGGTAAATTTAAAGCCAACAACTCAAATGGAAGCGTATTCACTTTAAAACCAAAACTTTTAGCTAAGGATACATAAAATGTATCCTCCCAACTTCCCTTTAAATTCTGATGTAATTGTTGTATCAATTTAGATTTATCTTCTAAACGTTCCATCATCATTCTATCTAAACATTGTTGTTTAGTTAATTCATCTACTGCATTTAATTGCTTTTCACAGGGTATCCAATAATTATTTTGCTTTAACTGCTCGTAATTGGCTATTACATTTTGTGCAACTCTATCTTTTAATGCTAAAGTTGGAATTAAAGTCCCATCTGTTCTAAAAATTTCGGCATCTGCCTCCCACACCACATGTAATATCACATTATCATAAGATTTATCTGTTTGATGCTGATGCTTGTACCAATCTGATGATTTTAAATGGATTTCTACATTCCCCACCCAAAGTGTTTCACTAATTTTTAATTTAGCATTTAAAAAATCAGGACCGGCATCTAAATTATGGATACCCGCAGTTAGTATTTGAACATCATCTCCGTCTATAGTTTTTAGGTCAACCAAAGAGAATAATTTGAATTTCCAGATGTAATGAAGAATGGCTTCATGAGATAGCATTAATAAATTTATAAATTTATTTTTCAATTATCACATCCTGAACAGCAGGCGTTGGAGTTTTTTTCTTATAATTTGCAATTAACACTCCTAATAATATAAATGCTGTAGCAAAAATTAGTCTTAAAGTTACTTGTTCATCTAATATTAACCAGCCTAAATAAAGTGCAACAACTACGTTAAAGTAAGTAAAAACAGATACCGATGTTGACGGTAACTTACTTAAAGCATACAAATAAGAAATATACCCAGCAATTGATCCAAAAAAAGTAAGGTAAAATATTGCCAAAATATGAGTGGTTTCCCAATTATAAACATCAAACGGAACTTTGATTGCAAAGCCCAGCAATAATAATCCACCGCCGGCAAACAACATTTGGGTACACAGGTCAACAAAAATATTTACCGAGTTTTTTGATCCAGATTTTGAATATACGGTACCTATACTCCAACATAAAATGGCAACAAGTATACAAGCAATACCAATTCTATACTCGGGGTTTACCAACTGAGAAAGGCTATTAAAAAAAATCAAAATCATCCCTATTAAACCCAAAACAACGCCCCAAACTATTTGATAAGAAGGTTTTTCTTTCCCTGTTGATAAATTGAGCAGCATAACAAGTAATGGAGATAAAGTAGTAAGTAATGCGGTTAAACCAGACGGAACAGTATGTTCGCCATAAGTAGTTAATCCGTTACCTAACACTAACATTAAAAAAGCAGAAATGATATTATGCTTGGTTCTGCTCCAGGTTGGCATCACCATTTTTTTTGAGATAAAAAGATAGGCAAGCAAAACCATACCTGCCATAAAATGCCTTAAACCAACAATATAAATTGCTGGAACACTTTTAATAGCAATTCTTATGGCTAAATAAGTGGTTCCCCAAAAAAAAGAAACGCTAAATAATGCTAAAGACAGTTTTAACGACGTAATAGGTTTCATTTTTAGAAATGGATAGCTTTTAACTCATTTGCCATTTCTATTTGAACTTTTTTGGCTTCTTCTCTTGCCGCATTTGCAAAATCTTCCCCGTTTGAGGCGTAAATTATTGCTCTGGATGAATTTACTATTAAGCCGCAATCTTTATTCAAACCATATTTACAAACATCAGCTAAAGAACCTCCCTGAGCACCCACACCTGGTACTAATAAAAAATGATCGGGAGCAATTTTCCTGATATCTAAAAAAGCTTCCCCACGTGTAGCTCCAACCACATACATTAAATTGTTTGGGTTTGCCCATTCTTGTGATTTTTTAATTACCATTTCAAATAAATAAGCATCATCATTTGCCATAAATTGGAAATCTTTAGCTCCTTCATTAGAGGTTAGCGCCAATAAAATCACCCATTTATCTTTAAAATCAAGAAAAGGTTTAACAGAATCTTTGCCCATGTAAGGCGCTACTGTAATAGAGTCAAAATCCATTTCAGAACTTTTTGGGTTAAAAAATGCCTCAGCATACATTGCAGAAGTATTTCCTATATCTCCACGTTTAGCATCGGCAATAGAAAAAGTGTCTTTTGGTAAATAATTAAAAGTATTAACTAATGATTCCCAACCTTTTAAACCTCTAGATTCATAAAAAGCAGTATTTATTTTGTAGGAGATACATAAATCAGAGGTAGCATCAATAATTAATTTATTAAATTCTAAAACAGGATCTTTATACTTCAAAAGATGCTTTGGTATTTTATTAATATCGGTATCTAAACCTATACTTAAAAACGATTTTTTCTTTTTTATTTGATGAATAATTTCCTGGCGAGTCATGTGTTTGAAGAATCTGGACGCTAAATTGATAAAATTAAAGGGATGTGAAAAAAAATAATGCGAAATAATTTAATTATTACAAATTAATCAATATAATTGCATCATAATCTCAATTTATCCTTATTCTACGGATTAAGTCAAAACAAATAAATTCACACAGAATATTAAATGTCACACCTGATCTAAACGGATAAATTCTTATAAATTAATTCCTTGATAATAATTCATTTTAATGTTTGATATAAACGAACTGAACGATAAGCTTGTTTCTGAGCTTCGTGAAATCGCAAAAAGCTTTGGTGTAGAGAACACCGACGAATTGCGTAAGGCTGATCTGATAGCCAAAATTAAAGAACAGCAAGACTTAATTGTTGCTGCAAGAAATTCTGGCGAAATAGCGGTAGATACGCCTATTTCTGAAGAAAAAGCTAAAAAAAGAGCCCGTACCACAAAGGTGGTGGCCGTAGAAAAAAGAAAGTCTGATGTTTCTTCAGATGACGCTCCTCTTTTTAATATGCCTAAATACGAAGAGCCTATTCAAAAAGAAGCTTCATTTGTTCAAGAGGAAACTACTTCTAATGTAACCGACACTACAACTTTAGATGGTGAAGTTAAAACTGAAGTAAAATCTATCAGACCAGAAAAACATCAAGCAGGTAAACCAAAAAGTCAAGACTCTGCTTTTGATTTTGATAACGTAATTATCAATGAAGGTGTTTTAGAAATTATGCCTGATGGATATGGTTTCTTAAGATCATCAGATTATAACTACTTAACTTCTCCTGATGATATTTATGTTTCTCAATCTCAAATTAAATTATTTGGATTAAAAACCGGAGATACCGTTAGAGGAAGCATTAGACCTCCTAAAGAAGGTGAAAAATATTTCCCTTTGGTAAGAGTAGAATCTATCAATAACCGAGTACCTGCAGAGGTAAGAGACCGAGTTCCCTTTGATTATTTAACCCCATTATTTCCTTCAGAAAGGTTAAATCTTTTCATGAAACCGAGTGATCATTCTACTCGAATAATGGATTTATTTACGCCAATAGGTAAAGGACAGCGTGGATTAATTGTTGCGCAACCTAAAACCGGTAAAACCAACTTATTAAAAGAAGTAGCTAACGCCATTGCGGCAAACCATCCAGAAGTTTATTTAATTATTTTATTGATTGATGAGCGTCCGGAAGAGGTAACAGATATGGCTAGAAGTGTAAGAGCCGAAGTGGTTTCTTCTACATTTGATGAGCCAGCAGAACGCCATGTGAAAATTGCGAATATCGTTTTAGAAAAAGCAAAAAGAATGGTAGAATGTGGGCATGATGTGGTGATCCTTTTAGATTCTATTACTCGTTTGGCAAGAGCTTATAATACTGTTGCGCCTGCTTCTGGTAAAATTTTATCTGGTGGTGTTGATGCTAATGCATTGCACAAACCAAAAAGATTCTTTGGAGCGGCTCGTAATATTGAAGACGGTGGTTCTTTAACAATTTTAGCTACAGCTTTAACAGATACAGGTTCTAAAATGGACGAAGTAATTTTCGAAGAATTTAAAGGAACTGGTAATATGGAACTTCAGTTAGATAGAAAATTATCTAACAAACGTATATTCCCTGCTATTGATTTAACTGCATCAAGCACTAGAAGAGATGATTTATTATTAGATAAAGAAACACTTCAAAGAATTTGGATTTTAAGAAATCACTTAGCAGATATGAACTCTCAGGAAGCTATGGAATTTTTACTTACACAAGTAAGAGGAACAAAATCTAATGAAGAGTTTTTAGTATCAATGAACAGCTAATTTTAAGAACAAAGAATAAGGAGTAAAGAATAAGGATTGAAAAATGTAATTGTCTTTCATCCTTGTTCTTTAATCTTTCATCCTTATTAGCATGATAAAAAAACACATTCCAAATATGTTAACCTGTGGTAACCTTTTTTCGGGTTCCATTGGTATTGTATATGCATTTAATGGCGACCTTAAAACAGTTGCCTTTTTTGTGATTATATCTGGAGTGTTTGATTTTTTTGATGGCTTTGCGGCAAGATTGCTACATGTTAAATCAGATATTGGAAAAGAATTAGATTCTTTAGCTGATGTAATTAGCTTTGGTTTTTTACCAGGGGTAATCATGTACCAATTACTCTTAAATGCCAATGCGGGGTTACTTGCTTATGCTGGTTTTTTAATCACAATTTTCTCGGCATTAAGATTAGCCAAATTTAACATAGATACCCGCCAAACAGAAGAGTTTATTGGTTTAAACACACCAATGAATACATTTTTCATCATCTCCCTACCCTATTTATTAGATTATTCTTCTTTACTCGCAAACACTTATTTTCTTTTAGCAATTACTATTACAGTAAGTTATCTTTTAATAAGCGAGTTAAAACTTTTTTCGATGAAAATGAATAAGTTAAGCTGGGAAGCAAATAAATATAAATTCATTTTTCTTATTCTTTCAATAGTGTTGCTGGCTTTTCTTAAATTTGCTGCATTACCAATAGTTTTAATTTTATATATACTTTTTTCTCAAATACATTTTAAATATTCAAAATGAAAAAATTTTTAGCAGATATAGATGTAATGCCTTTAAAAGAAATTTTAGACCCTCAAGGTAAGGCTGTAACAGGAAGCATGAAAAACTTGGGTTTACCCGAAATTAATAATGTAAGAATAGGAAGACATATTACTTTAGAAGTAGATGCAGAAACCCAAGAAATAGCTACAGAAAAAGTAGAAACTGCCTGCAAAAAATTGTTAGCAAATATGATTATGGAAAATTACAGCTACCATATCAGAGAAATTTAACCTAGAGCTATCAGCTCTATTTTTTTCTCCTCTAGTTTAATAAAAATCATTTTGAAAGTTTCTTTCATTTTATCAAACTCAGCTACAATACCCTCGTAATCTTCTTGATTTCTAGATTTTGTTTCTATCTCTCCTAAAGTGTTTTTGGCAGATTCTACTCCCATAAAAGACATTGTAGGTTTTATTTTATGAGATAATTCGGCCATTTTAGACCAATCTTTTTGGTCTACAGCAGTTGTTAATTGTTCAACATAACCTGGCGTTTGAGCCAAAAAAATGTCGATCATTTCAATCATGAATTCTGTATTATCGCTTGCCACGTCTCTTAAATAGGTTAGGTCTATAATTATTTCGTTTTCTGTACTCATAAATTGATATTTAATTTCTCCACCACTAGTCTGTCATCACATTTTAAATATAGGTTTTTAATTGAATCTTTAAAAATTGGGTGGATAAAATTGGGTGCAATTTCTAAAAGAGGCAAAAGTACAAACCTACGAACATTAATTAAAGGATGAGGAATCGTTAATCTTTCTGTATTTAAAACCTCATCATCAAAAAATAAAATATCAATATCCATTGTTCTAGCCCCCCACTTCTCCATTCTCTTTCTACCTAATTCTTGTTCAATTTGTTGCGTTTTATTTAAAATTTCTAAAGGTTTCAATTCTGTCTTTACCACAACTACCAAATTCAGATAATCTGGCTGCTGTGCTACGCCCCAAGCTTTTGTTTCATAAACAGCTGATTTTACCTCAATTTCACCTATTGTATTTTTAATAGCTTGAAGCGCATTTGATATATTTTGGATTCTATCTCCTAAATTACCTCCTAATAACAAATAAACCTGACACATAAATGTTGTAACAATGACTGTTAATGACTCTCTAAGAATTATATTTGCAATTTGCATATTTAAATATAAATAGATCAAAATGAAACAATTCTTTAAATTTGTTTTCGCTTCAATGGTAGGTATTATTTTTTCCTCCATTCTTTTATTCGTTATTTTTATAGTTGGAGTTACAGCAATTGTAAGTAGCTCTAATGATACTATTCAAGTGAGTGAAAACACCATTCTTCATGTAAATCTTAACCTTCCAATTATAGAACGCAGTTCCTCTAATCCATTAGATAATTTAGATTTAGGACCGTTTAAAGGAGAAAAAGTTTTAGGTCTTGATGATATCTTAAAAAGCATTAAAAACGCAAAAACAGATACTAATATTAAAGGGATTTACCTTGATGTAAGTTATATGATGACTGGTTTTGCAAGCATTGAAGAAATTAGAACTGCATTATTAGATTTCAAAAAATCGGGTAAATTTATTATTGCTTACAGCGAGGTTTACACCCAAGGAGCTTATTATTTAGCCTCTGTAGCCAATAAAGTTTATTTAAATCCACAAGGGTTGCTAGAGCTTAAAGGCTTTAGTTCTAGTGTGATGTTTTACAAAGGAGCATTAGATAAGTTGGGTATTGAAGCCCAAATTATTAAAGTTGGAACCTTTAAAAGTGCGGTTGAACCTTTTATTTTAGAAAAAATGAGCGATGAAAATCGTTTTCAAACTAAAGCTTTATTAGGCTCATTATATAATCACTTTACAGCAGAAATTGCTGATAGCCGCAAAATACCACAAGATTCAATTATAGCTATTACCGATGGTTTAAAATCAAGATCTCCACAAGACGCATTAAGATATAAGTTAATTGATGCCCTAAAATACAAGGATGAAGTTTTAGATGAATTAAAGGGAAAAACAGGCATTGCCAAAGCAAAAAACTTAAAAACGGTAACCATTACTGAATACGCCAAAACCATTAAAAATATAAGCACCGCTTCTGATAGAATTGCTGTTATTTATGCCAACGGAGAAATTAATGGCGGTGAAGGTGATGAAAATAGCATTGGGTCTGAAGGAATTTCTAAAGCATTAAGAAAAGCAAGGTTAGATGATAAAGTGAAGGCTGTGGTTTTAAGAGTAAACAGCCCTGGAGGAAGTTCTTTAGCTTCTGACGTAATTTGGAGAGAAGTTTTGTTGACTAAAAAGGCTAAACCAGTAATAGTATCAATGGGAGATTATGCTGCATCTGGAGGATATTACATTGCTTGTGCCGCTGATGCTATTTATGCAGAGCCTAATACCATTACCGGATCTATTGGTGTTTTTGCCATCATCCCAAATATGCAAGGCTTTTTAAATAACAAACTCGGAGTAACTTTTGATGGCGTAAAAACTGGTCAATTTGCAGATTTAGGTGATATTTCTCGTCCCTTGACAGATGCCGAAAAAATGATTTTACAAAGAGAAGTAAATAGAACTTATCAAGATTTTATCAAAAGAGTAGCTGATGGAAGGCATGTTTCTGAGGCTTATGTAGATAGCATAGGACAAGGGCGAGTTTGGACAGGAGAACAAGCTATTAAACTTAAATTAGTTGATAAACTTGGGCATTTAGAAGATGCTATTGCCGCTGCTGCAAAAAAAGCAAAACTTAAAGAATATAAAATTGTAAACTATCCAGAAATTAAAGAAGGCTTTTTTGGTTTGTTAAGTGATTCTGAAGATAAAATTAAAACTTACATGATAAAGCAAGAATTAGGTGTAAGTTATCCTTATTATCAAAAAATAAAAGAAGTGGTAAATATGAAAGGCATGCAAGCTAGGTTGCCTTATGAAATTACTATTCAATAAATAAAAATTTATTTTTGAAGCCCACTGACCAATATCAGTGGGCTTTTATTTTATAATTGCATCAAAATTTAATTAATGGAGAATAAAGAAATTTCTAGAGCGCTTAAGTTATTATCTCAACTGATGGAACTTCATCAGGAAAATTCTTTTAAAATAAAATCTATTACTAACGCTTCTTTTAAAGTTGATAAACTTCCTTTTAAGCTCAAAGATAAAACCAAAGAAGAACTTGAGAAAATTGATGGAATAGGAAAAAGTATTGCTTCAAAAATTACCGAATTACTGCAAACTAATACTATTCAGGATATAGAAGATTTAATTTCTAACACACCGGCTGGCGTAGTAGAAATGCTATCGATTAAAGGTTTAGGACCCAAAAAAATTGAAGTCATTTGGAACTTCCTAGGTATTGAAAACCTTGGAGAACTTTATTATGCTTGTAATGAAAATCGTTTAATTGAAGCTAAAGGTTTTGGTTTAAAAACTCAGGAAGAAATTAAAAAAGCTATTGAATTTAAAATGGCTAATGCCGGAAGGTTTCTTTACGCTAAAATTGAGAAATTAGCCGAAAGTTATCTTCAAGAATTTACACAAACGCTTCAAAAAATAGATCCTGATTTAAAGATTGTATTAACAGGTGCATTTAGAAGAAAATGTGAAATTATTGAAGAATTAGAGTATTTATTTATTTCTGATGATGCTTCTATCCTATCAAAAAATCTCTTTGAAACTGAGCAGTTCCAAATCATTTATCAAGATGAAACACACCTACATTTAAAAGACCTTAACGGGATTAACATTAAACTTTGGAGTGCGACATCGGCGGAAGCTGGGTTAAAATTATTTGAAACCACCGGCTGTGCAACCCATGTAGAAAAAGTAAAAGCTTATCTAAAACCTAATCAAATTTTTACTTCTGAAGGTGAGATTTATGCAGCGGCCAAAATGGATTTTATTGCCCCCGAGCTAAGAGAAGACGGAAATGAAATAGAAAAAGCTTTAAAATATGAAATTAAGGAACTCATTAAATTTGAAGATTTAAAAGGGACTTTACATAACCACAGCACTTGGAGTGATGGTGTTCACAAAATAGAAGAAATGGCCATTTACTGTCGTGATACTTTAGCTTTGAGCTATTTGGGCATGTGTGACCATTCTAAAACAGCTGTTTATGCCAATGGATTAAGCATTGAAAGAGTTTTACAACAACAAGAAGAAATAGATTACTTAAACAAAAAACTGGCTCCTTTTAAAATTTTTAAAGGTATTGAATCTGATATTTTAGGTGATGGCAGTTTAGATTATCCTGATGAAATTCTCAAAAAATTTGATTTTGTGGTGGCATCTGTTCATTCTAATTTAAAAATGGATGAAGAAAAAGCGACGCAAAGGTTAATTAGAGCCATAGAAAATCCATACACTACTATTTTAGGTCATCCAACCGGTAGGTTATTATTAAGTAGAAGTGGCTACCCTTTAGACTTTAAAAAAATTATTGATGCTTGTGCTGCAAACCACGTGGTGATAGAAATTAACGCCAACCCTTTGCGCTTAGATTTAGATTGGAGATGGCATCAATACGCATTAGAGCAGGGTGTTTTATTATCTATTAATCCGGATGCGCATAGAAACGAAGGTTTTTTAGACATGCAATACGGAATTAATGTTGCAAGAAAAGGTGGTTTATATCCTCAAAAATGTTTAAACTCATTTTCTCTTCCTCAAATTAATACTTTCTTTGAAGAAAGAAAATCAACAATAAAAATTTGAAAACTAAAGGACTAAAAATACTGATTATCCGCTTTAGCTCTATGGGAGATATTATTTATACCTCTCCGGTAATTAGATGCCTAAAAAATCAGTTAGAAAATGTAGAGATTCATTACCTCACCAAACCTTCCTTTAAATTTTTATTAGACAACAATCCATACTTAGATCAGCTCCATTTATTACAACCCAAACTTGCTGATACCATTAGCGCTTTAAAAAAAGAGCAATTTGACATTGTGATTGATTTACACAACAGTTTAAGATCTCTTTTGGTTAAAACGCAGTTGGGTGTAAAATCATCAACCTATAAAAAAGAGCGTTTAAAAAAATGGTTGGCTATTAAGTGGAAAATCAATTTAATAAAGCCTGATCATTTGGTTGATCGTTATCTAAAAACAGTTGCCTTTTTAGGAATTAAAAATGATGCAAAAGCTATTGATTATTTTTTACCTGCTGACGCTTTATCCATAGAAAAAATACTTCCGCACTATTATAATAAGCCATATATTGCTTTTGTTATTGGAGCCACTCATTTCACCAAAAGAATGCCTAATAACAAGGTAATTGAACTTTGTGAACAACTAAATTTACCTGTTATTTTGTTAGGAGGAAAAGATGTAGAAGACAATGCCAATGCTATTCACCAGGCAACTATTGATAAAACGGTGAATATGGTTGGGAAAATAAATCTTAACGATTCTGTTACGATAGTTAAAAATGCAGCCCACGTAATAGGTTTTGATACAGGATTAACTCATATTGCCGAAGCATTTAATAAAAAACTAGTTACTATTTGGGGAAGCACAGTTCCTGAATTACTGGGTGTGCAACCCTATCAAGTTGATCATCATTACGAAGCTGGAGTAGAGCTAAGCTGTAGGCCATGTTCTAAATTTGGTTTATCGGCTTGTCCAAAAAAACATTTTAATTGTATGAAAACCATAGAACTGGAGAAAATCGTAAATTTTATAATTCATGAATAAAAAACTTCTGATTGTTCGCCACGCAAAATCTGATTGGAGTACTTCTTCAATTTCTGATTTTAATAGACCTTTAAATGATAGAGGCAAAAAAAACGCACCCATAATGGGTATTAAACTCAAGAAAAGAGATTTCGTACCTGATTATATAGTTTCTAGTCCAGCAAATAGAGCAATTTCCACAGCAAAATTAATAGCGAAAGAATTAGATATTGCTGTAGAAAAAATACAGCTTAATTCTTCCATTTATGATGCTTCTTGCGATACTTTACTAAAAATTGTAAATAATTTTGATCAAGAAACAAATGTTGCGACTTTGTTTGGTCACAATAATGGCATTACAGATTTAGCTGTTTATTTAACCGATGCAGATATTTTTAATATCCCTACTTGCGGAATGGTTTTAATTACTTTTCCTTTTGACGATTGGAAAATGGTGAGTAAAAATACCGGAGAAGTGGTTTTCTTTGATTTCCCAAAAAACTCAGAAATGGTTTAAATTTTTGTTTATTAGTTTAATCTATAAACTTTACCCGGCAAAGCAACAATTACAGATTGCATCTCTAAATTAAGTAAAGCCATTGCTAATTTACTTTGTGGAATATTCATTTTAAACTGCAAATCATCAATAGGAATACTACCATTCTCTTTAATTAAATTCACAATTTTTAGATCTTCAGTACTTAAATCTAATAAAAGTTGAGGTTCTATTTTTTGGGTGATTAGCTTGTCATCCATCCAACCCATAATGTATTCTATATCTTCTACTCTTGTTAAAAGTTGCGCCCTGTTAGTTTTAATTAAAAAATTACAACCGTCAGAAAACTCGTCATCTACTCTCCCTGGCACTGCAAAAACATCTTTATTGTAAGAATTGGCAATTTCGGCAGTAATTAATGCCCCACCTTTTCTGGTTGCTTCAATTACAATTGTGGCATCAGCCATACCTGCAATAATTCTATTCCTTTTTGGAAAATTAGACCTATCTGGATTGGTTTCTGAAGGAAACTCTGTAAGCAAGCCGCCTTGTGCTAGCATTTTCTCTGCAAATGGTCTATGCAAAGCTGGGTAAATTCTATCTAAACCATGCCCTAAAACCCCAACTGTTGCCATTTTTTGATTTAAAGCCGCTTTATGTGCTGCAATATCAATTCCGTAGGCTAAACCACTTACTACCAATAAACCATGTCTTTGTAAACCTTCTACTAGTTTATCACAAAAAGCTTTACCGTAATTAGTGGCATTTCTGGTTCCAACAATGGCTACTATCTTTTGATTATTAAGATTTGTGTTTCCCTTAAAATATAACAATGCAGGCGCATCGTAGCAATTTCTTAGTCTTTTAGGATAATTATTGGAAGTAATAAAAAGAGGTTCAATTTTATACTTTTCAATAAAATTGAGTTCCTTTTCTGCCCGCTCAAAAGTTTTATGCTTAATAATAGCTTCTGCTGTTACACCGCCAATTCCTGGGATTTTTTCTAATTGATTCTTTTTTGATTTAAAAACCTCTTCGGCATTACCACAATAGCTAATTAAAGATTTAATGGTTATTCCACCAATTCCTTTAATCATGGTGAGCGCTATTTCATGCAGCATACTTATTTAATGTTTTAGGTAGAAACAAATAATTATTAAGGCAAAATGACTGTGCAATGCAACATATTATATTCTCTATTTTGCAAGCTAAATGGTTATTGAGCAGGAAAATAAACAACAAATTTGGTTTGAAAAAATTCTTCCGTAAAATAATCTGACAAAGAATATAATTTGATATTTTTTAGTTGTGATGCGTTGAGTTCTTCCTTTAAGTCTCCTCCTTTTAGATAAAGTACCCCGTTAGGAAGCGTATGCTTACTTTCTTTCTTGAATTTACCTTTCACCCAAGGATAAAAATCTTTAAGCTGAGTAACCGCCCTAGAAACAATAAAATCAAAATTCTGATGAATTTGCTCGGCTCTGCTGTGCTTTGCCGTTAAATTTTTAAGCCCAATAGCTTGCGCAACCTCATTTACTACTTTAATTTTTTTTCCAATAGCATCAACCAATAAAAATTGTGTCTCTGGAAATAAAATAGCTAAAGGAATACCTGGAAAACCGCCCCCGGTACCCACATCTAACACCTGAGTGCCGGGTAAAAACTGACAAACTTTTGCTATCCCTAAAGAATGTAAAATATGCCTTTCATAAAGTTCATCAATATCTTTTCTACTGATTACATTGATTTGAGCATTCCAATTTTGATAAAGTTCAAAAAGTTGGTCGAATTGCTTAATCTGTGTAGGATTAAGATCTTGAAAATATTTTTGTATGATATTAGAAGTCACTTTTAAGGCTTTTCTTTCTACGGTTAAGTATGTTGTGTAATAAATCTCGTCCTCTAAACAATTGAGCTTTAACAGTGCCTAAAGGCAAATCTAATTGTACTGAAATTTCTTCGTAAGAAAGTTCATCAAAATATCTCAAAATAATTAGGGTTTTATAACGCAGCGGCAATTTATCTATAATTTCTTTTAACTGCTCTGTCTGTTGTTTTTTGATGGAGGTTTCTTCGGGATTTAAAACATCACTCCTAATTTCAAATGTTTTGTCTTCGCCTCCATCTCCTGATAAGGCATGAATAGAAGTAGTTTGAATTTTCTTTTTACGAATAAAATCTATACTTCCATTGGTAGCAATTCTAAACAACCATGTGCTAAAAGCATAATCAGGGCGGTATTTTTCTAAATTTTCAAAAGCTTTGGCAAAGGTTGTAACGGTAATATCCATTGCATCATCCTTGTTGTTTACCATCTTTAACACCATAAAAAAGATAGAATCTTTATAGCGCTGCATTAAATCTGCGTAAGCTCTTTGATCACCCTCTTTTGCCCTTTCTACAAGAGTAAAGTCGTTTTTAGCATTATCAGAAAAATTTGGATTTACTTCCATGTTGTTTTCTTTCTAAAAAAGCCTGCAAAACTTAAGGCTGTTAAATAAATATAGTAAAAAGGATCTAACAATATGAACCACCATCGTAAATCTTTATTTCTTAAGCTCACCATTGGTTTATAATAAGTGTACAATTGAGCTAAAAATCTTAAAAAAAAGATACTTCCCAAAGCAATAAGCTCTATTTTTAAGCTTAGGCAAATAATTAACAACAAATAAAACCCTACAGACGATATGGCTTGTAACCCTAAATTAAACTGATGCTGCTTTTTATATAAACTCCCTGCGCCCATGTGTCTCAATTTCTGATTCCAATAAGATTTCCAAGTAAGCTTTGGCTCGCTCCAAACATGAGACTCAGGTCTAATTTCTAATTCTGTATTTGCCGATGTTGAATTTTGGTTGACAAATAAATCATCATCACCAGATGGAATGTGCATGTGAGACGCAAAACCTTTTCCTTTAAAAAATAATGATTTTTTATACGATAAGTTTCTTCCGACACCCATATAAGGCATCCCATTTAAGGCAAAAGAAAAGTAATTAATAGCCGTTTGAAAAGTTTCATACCTTATCAATTTATTTAATACGCCACTTTTATGTAAGTATGGTGAATATCCTAACACAATTTCTGTAGCTGGATTGATATAGTTTACAGCTATTAATGATAGCCAATTTTCTGAATCGGGTTTACAATCAGCATCAGTAAATACTAAAATTTCATTGCTTGCGGCCTTAATTCCTAAAGTAACGGCAAACTTTTTAGCTGTTTTATAACGTGGATGCTCTTCTATCTTCACTACTTTTAAATGAGGGTATTTACCTTGAAAAACCCTTAAAACATCATCACTCCCATCTGATGAACAGTCGTTTACTACGATTACTTCAAAATCAGGGTATTTTTGCTCTAAAACAAAAGGTAAATATTGTTGCAAATTTTTAGCCTCGTTTCTAGCGCAAATTATTACAGATACAGGGAAGGTTGCCTCCGCAAGATTATTCTCTAAGGGCTTATAAGAAGAGAATTTTTTCTGAATTACCAAAAGGTAATAAAGCTGAATAATAAAACAAAGCTGGAAAAGAAAAAATAAGGTGTATTGTATGTAAATAATCAAGTGCTTGTATTAAGTTTGCAAATTTCTTAAAATTAGCTTAAAAACAAACTTTATGATGAAAATACTTAAACCTAAAGCTGCTTTAAATTTTACTATTTTTGCAAGCTATTACAATTTAAGGTAAATGAAGTTTAAGTTAGCAGTAAAAGATGCTTTTTCAAAAGCAAGAGCCGGAGAAATCACAACAGATCACGGAACAATACAAACACCTATATTTATGCCTGTAGGCACCGCAGGGACCGTTAAGGCGGTTCATCAGCGTGAGCTTAAAGAAGATATAGAAGCACAAATTATTTTAGGAAACACTTACCATCTTTATTTAAGACCTGGTTTAGAAACTATAAAATTAGCCGGTGGTTTACATAAATTTAATGGCTGGGACCATCCAATTTTAACAGATAGTGGCGGTTACCAGGTTTATTCTTTAACAGAAGTTAGAAAAATTAAAGAAGAAGGCGTCACTTTTAAATCTCATATTGATGGTTCAAAACATTTGTTTACGCCAGAAAACGTAATGGATATTCAAAGAGTTATAGGTGCTGATATCATTATGGCTTTTGATGAATGCACACCATACCCTTGTGATTACAACTATGCCAAACGTTCTATAGACATGACGCATAGATGGTTAAAACGCTGTATAAAGCGTTTTGATGAAACTGAACCACATTATAATTATTCGCAAACTTTGTTTCCTATTGTTCAAGGTTCCGTTTACAAGGATTTAAGGATGAAATCTGCGGAGTTTATTGCCAATCAAAATCAAGAAGGTAACGCCATTGGAGGCTTATCTGTTGGGGAGCCAGCCGAAGAAATGTATGCAATGACTGAGGTAGTTTGTAATATTTTACCAGAAGAAAAACCTCGCTATTTAATGGGCGTGGGTACTCCTATTAATTTACTGGAAAATATTGCTTTGGGAATTGATATGTTTGATTGTGTTATGCCAACCAGAAACGCCAGAAATGGAATGCTTTTCACCAAAAATGGAATCATCAATATTAAAAATGAGAAATGGAAAAACGACTTTTCACCAATTGAAAGTGACAGCGACCTTTTTTCAGATTTACATTATTCCAAAGCCTATTTAAGGCATTTGGTACATTCTAAAGAAATACTTGGCTCACAAATAGCTACACTTCACAATTTACATTTTTATATTTGGTTAGTTAAAGAGGCCAGAGAAAAAATAATATCAGGTGAGTTTTATGCCTGGAAAAACAAAATGGTTCAAATATTAGGTCAAAAACTTTAATGAATTTTTTGAATAAGTACATCAAAATTATAGACTGGTATATTATAAAAAAATACCTGGGAACCTTTGTTTTCACATTGGGTATTTTTGTTATTATCTCTATAGTTTTCGATATTTCAGAAAAACTAGACGATTTCTTAAAAAGCTCTGCAACATCCAGTCAAATTATATTTGAATATTATGGTGGCTTTATTCCTTTTTATCTAAACTTTTTATCTCCTTTAATCAACTTTATAGCTGTAATTTTCTTTACTGCAAAAATGGCTGATCAAACGGAAATAGTCCCCATACTTTGTGGTGGAGCCAGTTTTAATAGATTTTTAAGACCTTATTTTATTGCCTCAACCATTATATTTATTGTAAGTATGATATTTAATCAATTGATTATACCAGAGACCAATAGATTAATGACCAATTTTGAAAACACCTATCTAAAAAATCAAGACAATACCAGAAACAACATTCATATTCAACTAGACAGCAATACTTATGTTTATTTAGAATCATTTGACAATAAGACAGATATAGGTTACCGTTTTTCACTTGAAAAATTTAAAGGCGATGATTTAAAATCGAAGCTGATGTCTGATAGAATTGCCTGGGATTCTATTAGCAGAAAATGGAAAATATCAAATTACACCATCAGGTATGTAGATGGTTTAAAGGAGAAAATGGTAAGTGGAACAGAAAAAGACACCACTCTGGATATGAAACCCTTAGATTTTGATGTGAGAGACAACATTTATTCGGCAATGAATTTCAGGGAATTGAATGACAAAATCGAAAAAGAAAAGATAAGAGGCTCTGGTATCATGGTTAATTTAGAGTTAGAAAAATATAAAAGATGGTCTTATCCATTTTCAACCTATGTTTTAACGCTAATAGGCGTAGCTTTATCTTCCAGAAAAGTGAGAGGTGGCGTTGGCTTGCCTCTTGGAATTGGTATTGGGTTAAGTTTCTTGTACATATTATTGATACAATTTTCTAACGTTTTCGCCTTAAAAGGAGGCCTACCACCTATTATTGCTGTAATTATCCCTAATTTAATATTTGGAATACTGGGAGTAATCCTCGCTGTAAAAGCCCCAAAATAAACATGAAATTTTCTCTTAAAAGCAATTTACTCATACTACACCTTACGGTATTAGTTTGGGGCTTTACCGGCATTTTAGGTGCTTTAATATCTATCAATGAAATTTATTTGGTTTGGTATAGGGTATTAATAGCCGTAACTACGCTTTACATTTACTTTAAATGGAGCAATACTACTTTTAAAGTAAACAGAGAAACCTTTATTAAACTATTCTTTACAGGCGCTATAGTTGGCTTACATTGGATACTATTCTTTGGATCCATTAAAGCTTCTACCGTTTCTGTGGCTATGGTTTGCCTATCTTCCCTCACTTTATTTACGGCTGTTTTAGAGCCATTACTAAATAAAAGCAGAATGTCTAAGCTGGAAATACTAGCTGGTTTATTCATAATTTTTGGTATTTACCTTATTTTTAAATTCGAAACGCAGTACCAAACCGGTATTATTATGGGATTATGTTGTGCTCTTTGTGCCAGCATACTTTCAATTATTAACTCTAAACAAGTCAAAAACAGAGATGCATCTATCATTGGTTTTTACGAATTAACGGGCGCTTTTTTTTGGATAAGCCTTTACTTATTATTTACCGGCGGCTTTAATAGCGAAATTAAATTACCATTTTCAGACGTTATTTATTTACTGATTTTAGGCACCATTTGCACCTCGGTTGCCTATGTTGCAGGTGTATCTGTGATGAAAGAATTGAGTGCTTTTAGGGTAGCCTTAATTACCAATTTAGAACCCGTTTATGCTATTATTTTAGCACTAATTATCTTTGGAAAAAACGAACAAATGACCTTTGGATTTTATGCCGGAGCAAGCATTATTTTAGGTACTATATTTTTATATCCGGTAGTCAAAAATAAAATTGCTAAAAGAAAACTAAGAAAATCCATTCCTTTAGTTTAAAAATACAATACACTAAGCATCTTAATTAGTCACTTAAAATACAATATTAAGATTCAAAAACCACACTGAAAGATGAAATATATCTCCTCTTAAAACTCTTTATAAAGGCTTGAAATTCTAATTTTAAATCAAACTTAATCAAGTTATTTTTAAATTATTGGCTGCCGCTCTCTTCAATTTCGTGAAAAATATTACACTCAATTCAAAAAAACAAATAAGAATTAAGCTATAAAAACAAGCTACTTGGTGTATAATAATCTAAAATAAAAGCATTATCTTACTACAATCAAAAACACATTTTAATGCTCTTTTTTTAACAAAAAAACGTCTAAAAACATTAAAAAATGTTTAATTATGAAATTCAATCAAACATAAAATATAATTGATTATCAGTTATTTATAAAAATCAATTAAAATTAAAAATCAATTAGAAATCAATTCCAAATCTCTTAATTACTAAATAATTTAGCATTAGATTTATATGATACTAAAAAACTATTATAAATTATTACTAATCAGTACTTTATGTATAATAATATTATCAATTACTTCATACAGGGCTTTTTCACAATTATATAGTGCTGGACAAAATCCCCCAAGTGTAAAATTCAAGCAAATAAACACTCCTCAGTTCCAAATCATCTACCCTACCCCGCTTGAACAAGAGGCGCAAAGAATGGCAAATGTTTTAAATGCCATAGTAGCTGATGTAAGCAAAAGTTTAGGGCATGCGCCCAAGCCTATTTCCATTATCCTTCAAACACAGGGAGTACTCTCTAATGGCTTTGTACAAATGGGACCAAGAAGATCAGAATTTTACACTATCCCTGGTCAGGAATTTGACGCACAAGATTGGTTAAACAGTTTAGCGGTTCATGAGTTAAGACATGTGGTGCAATTTGATAAGTTGGCTCCCAACCTTAATGCCCCACTTTTTGAAGAGCTAAAATTAGCCTTGTTTGGCATCAACTTACCTCCCTGGTTTTTTGAAGGAGATGCCGTTGGAATTGAGACTATTTTAACTCAAGCCGGCAGAGGAAGACAGCCTGCTTTTGAAATGGTTTTAAGAGCCAATGAACTTTCGGGAAATCATTACAGTTATTCAAAAAATTATTTTGGTTCGTTAAAAAGTTACACCCCCGGTTATTATCCTTTAGGTTACTTTATGACCACAAAAATTAGAAGAGATTTTGGACCAAAAATTTTAGACCAAGTTTTAGAACGCATCAAACGTTTTCCCGTTAGGCCTTATAACTTCAGTTCGTCTTTAAAAAAATATAGCGGAAAAGGAACTCATCGGTTATACCAAGAAACCATGAAAGAAATAGACTCTTTATGGCGCATACAATCTAACGAAACAAAGCCCACTGTTTATACTTCTTTACAACAAGAAGACAACAAAATTCCAACCACCTATCTTTTTCCCTTTTCAACGGAAGATGGAGGCATCATTTGCTTTAAAGGATCTAAAGCCGAAACACCATCCATCATTTATATCAAAAACAAGAAAGAAGAAAAACTAATAAAAATTGGCTATCAAACAGAGCCTAATTTAAATTACGCAGCTCAAAAAGTTGTTTGGGATGAATATAGAGCTGACCAAAGGTTTGAGCAGCGTTCTTTTAATGTGATTTGCCTTTACAATTTGCAAACAAAAAAATATCAGCAACTAACGCACAAAAGCAGGTTGTTTTCTCCTGCCCTATCTTCGGATGGGAAAAAAATTGTAGCCGTAAAGGTCTCTACAGAGAATATTTTTAATCTGGTAGAGATCGATACAGAAACTGGAGAAGAAATTAAAAGCTATCCGAATCCTTCAAATTACACTTTACAAACACCTCAGTTTAACAAAACAGGAAATCAAATTATTGTAACCGCGGTAAACAACTTGGGAAAAACCTTATTACTTTACAATAGTGATGATGCTTCCTTTGTGCAACTGCTCCCACAAGAAAGACAAATTATATCGCGACCTACGTTTTACAAAAATCAAATTATCTACAAAGCTCACTACAACGGAATTGATAATATTTATGCTTTCGATCTCGATACAAAAAAAATAAGTCAGCTGAGTGCTGCTCAGTTTGGAGCATTTCATCCTTCGGTAAATGAAGAGCAACAGGTATTGTTGTTTAATGATTACCAACCAAAAGGCTACAACATCGCGTCGATTGATTTAAAAGCCGCTAATGCATTTCAGCTTACTGAACATACAAACACATTCGTGAATTATTTTGAGCCCCTTATAAAGCAGGAAAATGACTCAAATATTTTTAAACAAACACCAGAAAAAATTTTTGAAACTAGTGCTTACAGAGAAATAGACCATCTGTTTTATGTACATAGTTTAAGACTGATCAATGAAGACAACACCAACACTGATGACTTTAATTTTGGTTTTGATTTAGCATCAGATAATAAATTAAATACCGTTTCTTCTGCTTTAGGCTATCGTTACAATAACGCCTTAAATAAAAGTGAATATAGGGCTAGGATAATTTACCAAAAATTCTATCCACAAATTTCTGTTAATTATGAAAACAGGGCTCGTTTATCTTATGCCGAAGTAACCAACGGAACCATCAAAACAATAGTTCCTTTTCAATGGAGAGAAAATTACACTTCATTAAACGTAAACATTCCGTTTTTTGCCAACCGGTTAAATAAAAGTTTCAATTCTGGAATTAATGTAGAAACCTATTACACCAATAGATACCAACTGACTTTAAGACCCACAAATTTTTCGACTCAAATCAATTTCCCTTTGCAATATCAGGTTTTTGCCGGTTTCAACTCTCAAACTAGTCCACGAGATTTAGCACCAAAATGGGGTCAAAATTTTAGATTAAGTTATGAGCATCTCCCTTTTGATAAAAATTTAAATGGCAACAACCTTGTTTTTAAATCACAGTTTTATTTTCCGGGGTTAATGATGAACCATAGCTTACAGGCGAGCTTTAATTCTCAAAATAATGATGGGGTATATAATTTTAATACTGATATTTCAAGGGCAAACGGATATGCAAATATGGCTCCTCTGCAAAAGCTTTACAATACTTTGCTTTTAGATTATCGTTTCCCAATTGCTTACCCTGATTTAGAATTAGGGCCTTTAGCTTATATTAAAAGGATTAAAGGTGGCTTTTTTGCCGATTTTGAAAACATTGGCAATGGGAAAGGGTTAAGGTCTTACGGTGCAGAGCTACGAGCGGATATGAATTTATTAAGATTTTACCTTCCAAATTTTGATTTAGGCGGAAAAATCATCATCCCTAATGAAAGCAGTACAAAAAACCCGATATTCGAGCTAGGTTTAAACTTTTCTTTTTAATTATGAACTTTAAAACAATAGTGATTATAATTCTTGCAGTGCTAATCACTGTAATATTTATGCAAAATACAGATGAAGTAGTTTTCACTTTACTTTGGAAACAAATTTATATTTCTAAATTATGGATGATGCTTACCGTAACGCTGTTTGGTTTTATCATTGGCGTAATTGTAGCCCGACCAAAGAAAAAGAAAGAAATAGAAACTACGGCTTATCAAAACGCAAAAGATGTTCCTTTAGAAGTCAATAATATTTCTAAAGAAGATAATGATTACATCAGCATGAAAAAAACCAATCAGCTGAGTGATGAAGACCGTGATTATTTACAATAGAATTTTAAATACACTAAACCTATAAAGCTTTCGGAAAACAAATGGATACTAATATTATTTATCGTGAAGAGTCTTACGAAATAATAGGTAAATGTATGGAAGTTCATACCGCATTGGGGCATGGCTATTCTGAAATAGTTTATAAAGATGCGTTAGAAGTTATCTTCAGTCAAGATCAGATTTTTTATGATAGAGAAACAGCTTACGAAGTTTATTTTAGAGGAATATTATTACCCCGTAAATTTTACGCAGATTTTGTTGTTTATGATAAAATAATTTTGGAGGTCAAATCTGTTTCCTCATTAACTGATGATCATATTGCTCAAACAATTAATTATTTAAAGGTATCAGGTCATCAATTAGGCTTGTTGATTAACTTTGGAAGAGGCAAGCTTGAACACAAAAGGCTAATACTTTAATTAAATCAGAATATTATGCGCCCTGATTCGTGAAAATTCGTGTATTCGTGTCAAAAAAACAAAAATTAAATGCCACGAATACACGAATGAAAACTAATGCTGTACGTCTTATTTATAATTAAGCATAAATAGATGAACAAAATATTATGCGCCCAGATTCGTGAAAATTCTTGTATTCGTGGCAAAAAAAACAAAAATTAAATGCCACGAATACACGAATGAAAACTAATGCTGTACGTCTTATTTATAATTAAGCATAAATAGATGAACAAAATATTATGCGCCATGATTCGTGTATTCGTGGCAAAAAAAACAAAAATTAAATGCCACGAATACACGAATGAAAACTAATGCTAATACGCAGATGAACAAAAATATTATGTGCCCTGATTCGTGAAAATTCGTGTATTCGTGTCAAAAAAAACAAAAAAATATGCCACGAATACACGAATGAAAACTAATGCTGTACGTCTTATTTATCATTAAGCATAAATAGATGAACAAAAATATTATGCGCCATGATTCGTGAAAATTCGTGTATTCGTGGCAAAAAATCTTAAATCTAAAAATTAAAAAAATGTTAAAAATTGCTTTTATTGGCCTAGGAAATATGGGCATCGGAATGGCTCAAAATTTATTAAATGCAAATTACAGCCTAAACGTTTACAACAGAACAAAAGATAAATCATCTACCTTAAAAGGAGATGTAAAAGTTTTTGATCAACCAGATAAAGCTGTTGATGGGCAAGATATAGTAATCACCATGCTATCTGATGATGAAACTTTAAATCAATTAGCCAATGGCGAACATGGTTTTTTAGCATCCATGAAAAATGGCGCTATTCATATCAGTATGAGTACCATTTCTCCAGATACTTCCAGAGAATTATACAACATGCATAAAATTGCTGGCTCACATTATTTAACTGCTCCTGTTTTTGGTCGACCAAATGCAGCAGCTGAAGCTAAACTATTCATTTGTACCTCTGGCGATGTAGAAACCAAAGAAAAAGCAAAAGCTGTTTTAGAATTATTAGGTCAAGGGATTTATGATTTTGGCACCGAACCTGGCGCTGCAAACGTGGTAAAGTTGGCGGGTAACTTTATGATTATGGCATCTATGGAAACCATGGCTGAAGCTTTTACCTTGGCAGAAAAACAAGGTTTAGACCGTGAGCAAGTGGCAGAATTTTTTGGAAATACAGTTTTTAACGCCCCTATTTATAAAAACTACGGAACACTCATTGCAAAAAAACAATATCAACCTGTAGGTTTTAAATCTAAATTAGGCTTTAAAGATGCCCGTTTAGCCAGCAAAATGGCTTTAGATGCACAAATGCCAGCACCATTATTAAGTTTAGTTTACAACCGTTTGTTAAGTGCGGTAGCAAATGGAAATGGCGAAAATGATTGGGTAGAAGGTATTGCCGGAAGTGTTTCTACAGATGCGGGAGTTTAAAATATGATCATGTATATTGGCTTAGCAATAGCCGTAATTGCTTTTTTTGTCCTTTCTTTTTTAAATACCTCCGTTTTTGGTGCCGAGCCTAAGGAAGAGGATTTAAATCATTCTAAAAACTTTAGAGATGGCGTTTTCCATAATCAATCATTAACAGAAGTGATGCGCCCTGGTGCATCTTATTTTGAACTGATTAAAGATTTACTAACCAAGCCTAAAAACAACACACCAAACCAGCCTGTTGAGGTTATTAAGACAGATTTATTACAAATCAACTCCACAGAGCCTTATCTTATTTGGTTTGGGCACTCGTCTTACCTTTTGGTGGTTGATGGAAAGAAAATTTTGGTCGATCCTGTTTTTCACAACGCTTCGCCAGTTCCAATCTTTGGCAAGCCCTATCCTGCTACGCACAATTATCAAGCAGAAGATTTTCCGGAGATAGATTTAATACTCATCTCTCATGATCATTATGACCATTTAGATGAAAAAGCGATTAGAAAATTGATCCCAAAAACCAAGCATTTTTTAACTTCATTAGGTGTTGATGCGCATTTAAAACATTGGGGAATTTCTACAGAGAAAATCACCGCCTTAGACTGGGACCAAGAATTTTCTTTTGAAGGTTTAAAATTCACCGCTGCTCCTGCTCGTCATTTTTCTGGTCGTAAATTTAAAAGAGGAAATACTTTATGGAGCTCCTTTATTTTAAAAACTGCTACACAACAAATTTATTTAGGTGGTGATTCTGGTTATGATGAACATTTTAAATTGATTGGTGAACAACACGGACCTTTTGATTTAGCCATTTTAGAGTGCGGACAGTATGGTAGAGATTGGCCAAAAATCCACTTATTGCCAGAAGAAATGATTAAAGCAGCAAGCGAACTCCATGCTAAAAAACTAATTCCTGTACATTGGGGCAAATTTAGCTTAGCATTTCATCCCTGGACAGAACCAATAGAAAGAGCTTTAATAGCATCAGAAAACACAGAAATAGACATTTATACCCCACAAATTGGCGAGTTGCTACACTTTAATGAAGCTAATAAAACTACAAAATGGTGGAGAGCAATAAATAGTATCTAGAAATTTATTCCCCATTTTAGTTTTTTGAGAAGCACAAAGCCAGTGCTTCTCATCAACTTGTTTCCTGCTATACACTCATACTGCACCCCTTCGCACTATCTTTCGCTCGGCTTTAGCCTCTTTGCCGGTATCCGTTTCTATCAGGGCTAAAAACAACGTTCCATCTTTGTAAAAGCTTAAGCATTTGTGCATTTACAACACAATTCTACTCATTCCATTTATCAGCTTAAACAAATTAAAAACAAGCTCAATTTCATCAAATCCCACTAAAACATCATTTTTTCATTAAAAAAATTATGTAAACCCAGTATCCATTATTCTGTATTTTAAAACAATAGGTGCTTCTTTTGATAGCTAATTGCTTTGAATTTTATTGTTCACAATTAACACATTACCTATGTCTTACAATTTAGTAGAAACTGCAAAAAATTATTTTAGCAGCGAATTTATCAATCAAGCCTCTTCCTCTTTAGGAGAAAGTAGTTCGGGAATTTCTAAAGCATTATCTGCAATAGTCCCAACAAGTTTAGCTGGTGTTTTAAGCCATGCTACAGATAGTACCGATGGTGCAAATAGTGTATTTACTATGGCTAAAGCGGCTTCTACCACCCTTTCACCATCTCCAACATTGAGCAATCTTAAGAGCCACGAAACCAAAGGAGGAAACATCCTATCTCAATTATTTGGGAGTAACCAGTCGAATATCATCAGCAAAATTTCCCATTTTGCAGGTATAAAGGACTCTTCAGCAGGATCATTATTTAACATGGGTATTCCTGCAATCATGGGTCTTTTAGGTAAACATGCCGAACAAAACAACTTAAATTCCAGCGGATTAACTGATTTTATTTCTTCCCAAAAAGATCATATTATGGGTGCAATGCCATCTGGATTATCTTCTTTAACCAGCATGTTTGGGCTTGGTGCTTTAGGGAGCACAGCATCATCTATGGCTTCAAATGTAAAATCTTCTGTTGCCGATAGAACGCTTCATATAGCAGATAAGCCAAACGGAAGCTCTAAATGGTTAATCCCTTTAATACTTGTTATTGCTATAATTGCCGGACTTTTCTTCTTTTTAAGAACTTGCAATAAACCTGCAGACACCACTAACATAAATGATACGAGTAATGTAATCATCCCCGAAATTTCGGCTCCTTCAATTGCTGTAACTACCATTCCTGTAAAAGTAAAATTACCTAACGGAAAAGAGTTAGACGCTTTTAAAGGAGGAATTGAAGATCAATTAGTTGCTTTTTTAAACAGCGATTGGAAAGCAATGAGCGATGAAGAGCTCAAAGAAAAATGGTTTAATTTTGATAACCTAAACTTTGATATAGGAAAAGCTACTTTACTTCCTGCAAGTGAAAATCAGTTAGATAATCTTGCCGAAATATTAAAAGCTTTCCCTGATGCAAAGCTTAAAATTGGTGGCTATACAGATGCTTTAGGAAATCCAGAAAGCAATAAAAAACTTTCTCAAGATAGGGCAAATGCAGCAAAAGCAGGTTTAGAAAAACGAGGCGTTGGCTCCCAAATTATTGATGCCGAAGGTTATGGTTCTCAATTTGCAAAAGCTGCGGCTACTGCTCCTGATGCTGAAAGAGCTTTAGATCGTCATGTATCTGTTAGTGTAAGAAAATAATGATTTGTAGTTAAATCTGTCTTAAAACTCTTGTGATTTCAAATTCTCGCTTTAAGAAGTAGGAGTTTGAAATCACAAGAAAAGGCATTTTATCACCGCCTTACAAATTACTGTTTTGTGATTTTCAGTTTATAAATCATAATTTATAATGTATTTCATTTAAGGAGTCGGAAGACTCCTTTCCATTTTCTAATCCGTAGAGCGCTTACGCTTCACTCGACGGACAGCAATAGCCTTTTTCTGCAAATTTGACATTGATTATACCTTAAAAACCATTCTCCACAAAGCTTAAGCATTATCTTTGCCCAAAATCAAAGATTCAATGACCTCAAATTCACAAATCAGGATATTTAAAATCATCAGTACTTTAGAAGCTATTTCTTTTTTGCTATTGCTTTTTATCGCTATGCCCTTAAAATACTTATTTGGACATCCAGAAATGGTAAAAGTTGTAGGAATGGGACATGGCGTTTTATTTGTTCTTTATGTAATAGGAGCCTATTATATGTATGAAAAACTAAACTGGAGCTTTAAAATTTTAGCTATTACTGTGTTTTGCTCAGTACTACCTTTTGGTCCATTCTATGTAGAAAAGAAGTTTTTACCTCAATAATTTCATTTTTTGTAAACAATTTTAACATTACCTACACCCTCTTTATCAATAGCTATTTTACCGGCTGCTTTTTTAGATAAATCAATAATTCTACCTGCTACAAAAGGTCCTCTATCATTAACTACAACCTTCACTGTTTTACCATTTTTAAGATTTGTCACCTTAACTTTTGTTCCAAAAGGCAAGGTTTTATGGGCTGCTGTTAATTTAGAATTTCTAAATATCTCTCCTGATGCAGTTTTTCTCCCGTTAAATTTATCAGCATAATAAGATGCTTTCCCTGTTTGAATAGTTTTGGGGCTACATCCTACAAAAATTGCACAAATCATCCACATCAAAACAAGAATTTTCGTATTCATAGAAGTGAAATTAATTTAAGCTTTTGGGATAAACTTCATACTTAAGGAATTTACGCAGTGACGAGTGTTTTTTGATGTTAGCCTTTCTCCTTCAAAAACATGGCCTAAATGCCCACCGCAATTAGCGCAAACAATTTCTATTCTTCTACCATCAGCATCGGGAATCCTTTTTACTGCGCCGGGAATTTCATCATCAAAACTTGGCCATCCACAATGAGAATCAAACTTATCATCAGATTGATAAAGCGGTGTGTTACATTGCCTGCAAACGTAAGTTCCGGCTTCTTTTAAATCTGTGTATTCTCCAGCAAAAGGTCTTTCAGTACCTTTATGTAAAATCACATATTCTTCTTCGGGGGTGAGTTTATTGTATTCCATAATGTTCTTTTAAAAGAAACGTAAAATTATAACGTAAGTTTTAATGTGGCCTGATATTCTTCCTTTAACGCTAGTAAACATTTTGCACACATGCATCCTTCATAGTTTTCAGAAATATATTGTACTTCATTTAAACTCAATTGAACTTGCGAACATTGACATTGGGTATAGTTGTTGGCTTTACATTCTATCTTTTGGCCACAACGCTCACAGGCAATAATCTCATGTTTTGTATACTCCATATTTCTAAAATAAAAGGCCTAAAGCTTACGCTAAAGGCCTATTTAAAAATTTGATGTTTTTGTATTATGATCCGCAAGAAAGACAACCGTCTTCCATGCTGCAACTTTGTCCATCTAAAGGCACTTCAACCTCATCATGCTGAATAACTGGATCTATCTCTTTTACAGCTTGACTTTGCACACTAAATTTTACTGCTTGTGCCGCAGCTTGAGTACGCAAATAATACATACCGGTTTTTAAACCTTTTTTCCAGGCATAAAAGTGCATAGAAGTTAGTTTAGATGCAGATGGCGCATTGATAAACAAGTTTAAAGATTGAGATTGACAAATATAAGCCCCTCTATCAGCAGCCATATCAATGATATTACGCATTTTGATTTCCCAAACTGTTTTGTACAATTCCTTTATGGCAGCAGGAATGGTATCAATATTTTGAACAGAGCCGTTAGCTAAAATAATGGCTTCTTTCATTTTATTATTCCATAAGCCTAATTCTACTAAATCTTTTAATAAATGCTTATTTACAACCACAAACTCACCGCTTAAAACTCTACGGGTATAAATATTTGAAGTATAAGGTTCAAAACATTCGTTGTTTCCAAGAATTTGAGAGGTTGATGCTGTTGGCATTGGCGCTAACAATAACGAGTTACGCACACCAGTTTTCATCACCTGAACTTTCAATTTTTCCCAATCCCAACGTTTTGTATCAGGCTTAACATTCCATAAATCAAATTGGAATTTCCCTTCAGATAAAGGAGAACCTTTAAAAGTTTCATAAGCGCCTTCTTTAATTGCTAAATCTGCAGATGCCTGCATAGATGCAAAATAGATGGTCTCAAAAATTTCGGTATTTAATTTTTTAGCCGCATCACTTTCAAAAGGCAATTTTAAAAGCATAAAAGCATCTGCTAATCCCTGTACACCTAAACCAATTGGACGATGACGTAAATTAGAATATTCAGCTTCTATTACCGGATAATAATTATTATCAATAATGCGATTTAAATTAAGCGTAACCTGATAAGTTACATCATATAACCTTTTATGATCAAAAGTGCCATTGCTGATATATCTAGGTAAAGAAAGAGAGGCTAAATTACATACTGCAACTTCATCTGGAGAGGTGTACTCCATAATCTCGGTACATAAATTTGAACTCTTTATTGTCCCTAAATTTTGCTGATTAGATTTGCTATTAGCAGCATCTTTATATAAAATATAAGGCGTTCCGGTTTCTATTTGTGCATCTAAAATGGCAAACCATAATTCTTGAGCTTTAATGGTTTTTCGAGCTTTTCCTTCTTGCTCATAACGCTCATATAATTTCTCGAATTCTTCTCCGTGGCAATCGGCTAATCCGGGTGCTTCATGCGGGCAAAATAAGCTCCAATTTCCATCAGCTTCTACCCTTTTCATAAATAAATCTGAAATCCATAAAGCATAAAATAAATCTCTGGCTCTGTTTTCTTCTTTACCATGATTTTTCTTCAGGTCTAAGAAATCAAAAATATCTGCATGCCAAGGCTCTAAATAAATAGCAAAGGCACCTTTACGTTTACCACCACCTTGATCTACATAGCGAGCGGTATCATTAAATACCTTAAGCATTGGCACAATACCGTTACTGGTTCCGTTTGTTCCGCTAATGTAAGAACCTGTTGCTCTTACGTTGTGAATACTTAAACCAATACCACCTGCACTTTGAGAAATTTTAGCGGTTTGTGTTAAAGTTGCATAAATACCTTCTATGCTATCATCTTTCATCGCTACTAAAAAGCAGCTAGACATTTGAGGCTTAGGTGTTGCTGCATTAAATAAGGTTGGTGTTGCGTGTATAAACCAACGCTCACTCATCAATTCGTAGGTTTTGATGGCACTTTCCAAATCGTTTTTATGAATACCTACAGCCACTCTCATGAACAAATGCTGAGGACGCTCAGCTATACGACCATTTACTTTCAATAAATAAGATCTCTCTAATGTTTTGAAACCAAAATAATCGAAACTAAAATCACGATCGTAAATAATGGTACTGTCTAACAAATCAGCGTTTGCATTGATGATTTCCATCACATCATCAGCAATCATTGAAGCTGCTTTACCTGTTTTTACATCATGATAACCATGCAATAATCTCATGGTATCTGAAAAAGATTTTAACGTGTTTTTATGAAGGTTTGAAACCGCAATACGAGAAGCTAAAATAGCGTAATCTGGGTGGCGAGTAGTTAAAGAAGCGGCTGTTTCTGCTGCTAAATTATCTAATTCTGAAGTGGTTACTCCATCATATAAACCATCAATTACTTTTTTAGCTACCTCTACTGGATCTACAAAATGTTGATTTAAGCTGTAGCTTAGTTTCTCAATTCTTGAAGTGATTTTATCAAACTTTACAGATTCTGTTCTGCCGTCTCTTTTTATTACAAACATTTCTTTTGGTTTAGTATCAAGTAGTGAGTATCAAGTATCAAGATTGGTCTTGCTAATGATACTTAAATCTTGTTTCTTATTTAAAAATCTTCATCTAGTGAAAAGCCTTGGTCTTCTACGCTGTTTAGTACTCCGCTTTTTTGGTAATCGCCTACTCTTTTTTCGAAGAAATTGGTTTTTCCTTGTAGGGAGATCAATTCCATAAAATCAAATGGATTTGTAGCATTGTAAATGGATGGATAGCCTAATTCTGTTACCCATCTATCCGCAACAAACTCAATATATTGCTGCATTAATCTGGCGTTCATTCCAATTAAATCTACTGGTAAAGCATCTGTGACAAATTCTTTTTCGATACTTACTGCTTCTTTAATAATGTCATAAACTTCCTCTTTACTTAGCTTGTTTTCTAACATTCCGTAAAGCAGGCAAGCAAATTCGCAATGCATTCCCTCGTCGCGTGAGATTAACTCGTTACTAAAAGTTAAGCCTGGCATTAAGCCACGTTTTTTTAACCAAAAGATAGAGCAAAAACTTCCGCTAAAGAAAATACCTTCTACAGCTGCAAAAGCTACTAAACGTTGTGCAAAACTTCCATTCTCAATCCATTTAAGAGCCCATTGTGCTTTGCGTTGCACACATGGAACCGTATCTATGGCATGTAAAAGATGGTTTCTTTGTTTGGTATCTTTAATGTAGGTATCAATTAACAATGCATAGGTTTCTGAGTGAATGTTTTCCATCATAATTTGGAAACCATAAAAACAACGAGCTTCAGGAAGTTGAACCTCACTCATGAAATTTACTGCCAAATTCTCATTCACGATGCCATCACTAGCTGCAAAAAAAGCAAGAATATGACTGATGAAATGTCTTTCTCCATCATTTAAATTCTCCCAGTCTTTTTGGTCTGATGAAAGATCAATTTCTTCGGCAGTCCAAAAGCTAGCTTCATGGCGTTTGTACATTTCCCAAATAGCGGGGTAATTAATGGGGAGGATTACAAAACGGTCTTTGTTTTCTCTGAGTAATAATTCTTCCTGTTGCATGTTTTTAATTTTTAAAATCTACACTAGGGAATTGACAAAAGAATTTAAATAATCTGTTACCAAAACAGTTTAATGCTTCAATTGATCAATACCTTTTAGGTGAAAGTTTTAACAAGTCTTTGTTCATTTGGTTTCAAAATCACGTCTGTTTATAGGTTAAATCAATATTTACGAAAGTAAAATATTGATTTCCTGTCTGTTAATTTTGAATCCGATACCGGACAAACAGCGTTACGTTGTGTTTTATGCTTTTCGACTAAAACATGGTTATATTTTAGTTTAAGCTCATAAAAATGTGATACCTGAACAAGCCTTGTTAAAGAACTATTTCAAAAATAGAACATGAAATTGGAATATGTATAGATAAGTTTTTAACAAACAAGAAACTTATAAACAAAGGGTGTTATTGGATATAAATGGAGTGTTTTTATTTAGCCTTTTTTAAAACATAACTAATTCTACACGGCACAATGCCTTTCCCAAACAAGCCAATTTCTTTGGCCGCTGCTTGAGAAAGATCTATCATTAATCCTTTACCAAACGGACCACGATCATTGATTTCTACTTCAACTGATTTACCGTTGTTTAAATTGGTAACGATTACTTTTGTACCAAATGGTAAGGTTTTGTGTGCTGCTGTAAATTTATGGTTGCGAAATTTTTCTCCACTGGTGGTTCTTCTTCCTTCAAATTTACTGGCATAATAGGTTGCCTTACCCGTTTTGTAAATGGTATCCTGCTGTAAAAAGAAGGAGGAGATGACTAAAGAAATAAGGGCTAATAACTGCATTAATCTAATTTAGATATGTTGTAAATATCGGTATATATAATTAAAAACAACAATTATGCCGTTAAGTGTGGGTTTACAGCAATGTCTTTGTAAAATAAACGGGATGGTAGGGGTTTGTGCGTAGTGCAACGCAGCACCGTAACAAAGTGAAGCCCCGAACAGCCCGACTAGCGGAAGTTTACTGCACAAGCTTTGCTTTTCTAAAAAATGGAAAACAAAAAAAGTCGCTTCTTATGAAAGAAACGACTTTTTAAATATGATGAATTTTTATTAAGCCAATTTGGCCATTAACTCTGCCATGGCAGCACCAATTCCGGCTGGAGATTCTACTACGGTAATTCCGCATTCTCTCATGATTTTCATTTTAGCGGCTGCTGTATCATCAGCGCCACCTACAATTGCACCCGCATGACCCATTCTACGTCCCGGAGGCGCTGTTTGGCCAGCAATAAAACCAACTACTGGTTTGGTACCGTTTTCTTTAATCCACAGTGCAGCTTCTGCTTCCATGCTTCCACCAATTTCACCAATCATGATGATTCCGTGAGTTTCTGGATCGTTCATTAATAATTCTACCGCTTCTTTAGTTGGTGTTCCGATGATTGGATCACCACCAATACCAATTGCAGTACTGATTCCCATTCCTGCTTTTACTACTTGATCAACCGCTTCGTAAGTTAAAGTTCCTGATTTAGAAACTACTCCTATATTTCCTTTTCTGAAAATAAAACCTGGCATAATTCCAATTTTAGCTTCATCAGCTGTGATGATACCCGGACAGTTTGGACCAATTAAACGGCAATCTCTATCGCTGATGTATTCTTTAACCAAAATCATGTCTTTAGTTGGAATACCTTCTGTGATACAAACAATTACCTTGATACCAGCTTCTGCAGCTTCCATAATGGCATCAGCAGCAAAAGCTGGTGGTACAAATATGATAGAAACATCAGCACCTGTTTGATCTACCGCATCCTTAACGGTATTAAAAACCGGACGATCTAAATGAGACTGGCCACCTTTACCTGGAGTTACACCACCTACAACTTGGGTTCCGTACTCAATCATTTGAGTGGCATGGTAAGTACCTTCGTTTCCGGTGAAACCTTGTACAATTACTTTAGAATCTTTATTAACTAGTACACTCATGGATATTTTTTTTGTTGGACAAAGCTAAAAGAATCAATAAGAATCTCAAAGCTTTTAAAGTGAAAAAGCTATTTTTAATTCACTTGGTCGTCATTTATTGGGCTGATGGCATTCTCATACCTTAACTGATCAAATTCTTTTTCACTTTTAGCAACTACAACCGCAGCAATTCCGTTTCCTATCATGTTTGTAATGGCCCGGGCTTCTGACATAAAACGATCAACCCCTAATAAAATAGCCATTCCTTCTACAGGGATGATTTTTAAAACCGTTAAAGTAGATGCTAACACAATAAAACCACCCCCAGTTACTGCTGCAGCCCCTTTTGAGGTAAGCATTAATACACCCACAATAGTAATTTGGGTAAGAATAGGTAAATCGATATTAAAAACCTGGGCTAAAAATATGACCGCCATAGACAAATAAATGGAAGTGCCGTCTAAATTAAAAGAGTAACCCATTGGTATCACCAAACCTACAACAGATTTAGAGCAGCCAAAATTCTCCATTTTTAACATCATACTGGGCAAAACAGATTCTGATGAAGAGGTTCCCAAAACAATTAAAATTTCTTGTCGGATGTATTTAAGGTATTTCCATAAACTAAATTGGTAAAGGCGGCAAACCAAATTGAGCACTATAAAAATGAATAGCGCCATGGTGAGGTAAACGGCAAACATTAGTTTAGCCATAGGCATTAAAGCATCTAAGCCATAAACGCCTACGGTGTATGCTATTCCTCCAAAAGCACCTAAGGGCGCCAGTTTCATTACAAACTTCATCATGTTAAACAATACTTTGTTTAATTTATCAAAAGTGATGATGAGCGAGGCACCAGCACTTCCCATTTTGGTTAAACCGAAGCCAAAAAGCATGGCGAAGAACAAGATTTGTAAAATATCGCCTTTGGCAAAAGAATCTATGATGTTATGAGGCACAATATGCGTGATAAAAGATCCCCATTCTATATCGGCTGCACTATTTTGGTATTGTTGAATTTTTTCGGGATCGGTGATCTTCATGTTTACCCCTTGGCCTGGTTTCATTAAATTAGCTACTACCAAACCAATGATAATTGCGAAGGTGGTGATGACTTCAAAATACAATAAGGCTTTACCCCCAACTCTACCCACCTTTTTCATATCATCCATGTTGGCAATGCCTAAAACAATGGTGAAGAATATAATTGGGGCTATCAACATGCTAATCATGTTGATAAAAGTTTGACTGATGAGTTTTGCTGAAGCTGCTGATTCGGGAAGTAAAGCGCCAAAAAGTACTCCTAATAAAATAGCTACTAATACCTGAAAACTAAGATGCGATACCAATTTGTTCATACGGAAACCAATATTTTTTGTGAGAAAGATAGAAATTTAATTATTTAGGCTCTTTTTTTATACCTACCGAACTAAATTGTAAATCGTAAAGATGCTTGTAATACCCATTTAAAGCTAATAATTCTTGATGCGTACCCATTTCTTTAATTTCGCCGTGGTCTAATACAATAATTTTATTGGCGTTTTGAATGGTAGATAAACGATGGGCTATGACAATAGAAGTACGGCCTGTCATTAATTTTTCGATGGCTTTTTGAATGAGTTCTTCTGTTTCTGTATCCACCGAAGAAGTAGCTTCATCTAACACCAAAATTTTAGGCTGATGGACCAATGCCCTTATAAAAGAAATTAATTGTGCCTGCCCAACAGATAAAGTTGCGCCTCTTTCTTGTACATTGTATTGATAGCCACCCGGCAAACGCATGATAAAATCATGGGCGCCTACATCTTTTGCTGCCGCGATGATTTGCTCTAGCGTGATCTCGTCTGATTTTAAACTGATGTTGTTTTGAATGGTATCTGAAAACAGAAAAACATCTTGCAATACAGTAGCAATTTGTGATCTCAAATAATTTAGCTCAAAATCTTTGATGGGGATGCCATCAATGGTGACCTCACCTTTGCTGATCTCGTAAAAACGATTTAAAATATTAATGGTAGATGATTTACCTGCTCCGGTAGCCCCCACTAAAGCTAAGGTTTCGCCTTCTTTTACTTTAAATGAAATGTCTTTTAAAATCCACTCTTCGTTGGTAGGTGTTTCTTCTGTTTGTTTATAAGAAAACCAAACTTTGTTAAATGCTATTTCGCCCTTCATTTTTGGCAAAATGATGGCTCCATCATTCACCGTTTTCTCATCGGTATCTAAGACTGTAAAAATACGATCGGCACCTACCATGCCCATTTGGAGGGTATTAAATTTATCAGCCAATTCTCGGATGGGCCTAAACAGCATGTTGATGTACATGATAAAAGCCACTACCACACCAGGAGAAACTTGCTGGTTTAAAATACTTTTAGACCCATACCATACCAATAAACCTAATGATAAAGCAGAGATGATTTCGACCACCGGAAAAAAGATAGAATAATACCAGTTTGAGCGAATGTGTGCATCTCTGTGGTTGGCATTTATTTGGTTAAATTTTTTAAACTCCTGATCTTCCCGGGCAAAATACTGGATAATGCTTACCCCGGTAATGTGCTCCTGTAAAAAAGTATTGAGTGATGAAATTTGCGTTCTCACGTCTTGAAAAGCTGATTTTATGGCTTCCTTAAAAACATAAGTGGCCACCATTAAAAATGGCATCGGAATTAAAACAATTAAGGTTAAGCGCCAATCGGCATATAGCATTACCGCAATAATGGTGATCACTTGCAGGCTGTCGCCGATGATAGAGATTAAGCCTTCGCTAAAAATATCGGCAATGGTTTCTAAATCTGAAACGGTACGGGTAATGAGTTGCCCGATGGGTGTTCTGTCGAAATATTTGAGGCGGAGTTTGGTAATGTGGTTGAAAATATCCGTACGTAAATCTTTGATGACCGATTGCCCTAAAGCATTGGTTAAAAAGGTATGGAAATATTGGATGAAAGTTTGTACCAGCAGGATAGCGATCATAAGCAATGTCATGTTAAGTAAACCGCTGGTATCGTTAAAAAAGATATAATCGTCGAGTGTTTTTTGAATTAATAATGGCCTGATGGGCGCCAAGGCCGCAATAAGCAAGGTTAAAGTAACCGACCAAAAGAACTTACTTTTATAAGGACGGGCATAATTAAAAACCCTTTTTAATAATTTCCAGTCGTAAGTTTTGCCGGTGATTTTGCTCGCCATTTAAATTCTTTTTATTTTTTTTGGATGTATGGATAAGCTACTTCTGTTAAAAACAAACCGCAAGCGGGTACAGATGCGCCTGCTGCTGATCTGTTTTGACTTTGTATAATCTGATGCAAATTTGCAGGTGCCATTTTTCCTTTTCCTACCTCTACCAAAGTGCCCACAATTGCCCTCACCATATTACGGAGAAACCTATTGGCCTTTACATGATAAACCATTCCGTTTGGAGTAATTTCCCATTGAGATTGTGATACTTCGCAAATATTGGTAAAATTATCTGCGTTAGACTTACAAAAAGCGCCAAAATCTTGATACGATAAAATGATTTTTGCAGCCTCATTCATGGCCTCCACATCTAAAAAATCTTTAATGAGCCAGCTGTTATCTGTTTTAAAAGGATCTTTATTAAAATGGATATGGTATTGATAGGCTCTTAAAGTAGCATCAAAGCGGGCATGAGCCTGAGCTGCTACTGCAATAATTTGCTTAATGGCCATATCATAAGGTAGTAAAGCGTTAATGGCTTTTATAAATTTTATGGCTTGCTCTTCAGAAAGCGTTTCTTCTAAATCAAAGTGCGCAAAAAACTGGGTAGCATGTACGCCGGCATCTGTACGGCCACAGCCTAAAGTTTCTATGGGCTTTCTAAAATAGGTATGTAATGCCTGCTCTAAAACCTGCTGAACAGCTATTGCATTGGGTTGCTTTTGCCAACCATGGTAAGCCGTACCTTTATAAGCTAATTCAATAAAATATCTTTGTGTAAAAATCACTGCACAAATTTAACGCTATTTTAATTTAAGAAAGGAATGTTGGGGAGGAAGTTTAAAGTTAAAAGTTGTAAGTTTGAATCAGTTGTTGGTTATCAGTTGGCGGTTATCAGTTGAGAGTTACCAGTTTTGCCGGTTATTAGTTAAATTATATGATTCAAAGAATTCAAACTGTTTATTTATTTGTGGCTTCATTAGCTATTTATGCTTTATTTCTTTTCCCGTTAGCCAATATTTTAACGGCCGATGGTGCTAAAAAAATTATGATTACGGGTGTTTTTCAAACCTTGAATAATCAGGTGGCGCAAACCGAGTCGTTTACGTTGTTAACCATTGCCACTGGCATTTTAGGGTTGATTCCTTTGGTTTTAATTTTCTTATTTAAAAACAGAAAAAAACAATTGCTATTGGTTTACCTTACTGTTGTTGTATTTATAGGTTTTAGTTTTTGGGTAGCGCAAACGGTAAAAGGGGCTTCACAAACCCTAATGCAAATTAGCGATTATGGCATTGGAGCCGGATTGAGTTCTGTGGCCATTCTTTTTTTAGTTTTAGCAGCAAAAGGCATCAATAGAGATGATAAATTGGTTAAATCTGCAGATAGATTGAGGTAATTTCATCTTATTGCCTGATTTTCATGCGATTTTGTTAAGAACTTGTCATAATTGTGACAAACTTCTTGAATTATTAACATGAATTTAACTTTATCATATTTACTTTAGCGTTTAATCATTTAAAAAGAAAATATGAAAAAAGTTTTACTCTTATTATCATTCTACCTTTTAATATCTTTTTCTCCTGATAAAACATTTGCACAATTGTATTGGGGTGGTAGTGGTTCATGGACAAGTGCTGGATGGAGCACAACAAATAGTGGCCCCTATACTTCTGCATGGGTTTCGGGTAGTGCTGTTATTTTTAATGTACCAGCTAGTACTATAACTGGAGCAACCACTACTTTTTCTTCCATAACTGCCAATGAGGATGTAACTGTTACTTCTGGTGGCACAATAAATACTGGAGCTACTATTGCTACTATAACGGTTGCAAATGGAAAAACATTGGATTTTGGAAGCCAAGCAATTTCAACAGCAGCTGGAACTGGATTTGTAAAAAACGGAGCAGGTTCCTTAGCATTAGCTGGAGGAACATACACAGGTGGATTCACACTTAATAGTGGAACCGTAATTTTAAGAGGTGTTAACGGAATGGGATCTGGAGGTACACTTACCATAAACGGAGGAACTATTGCTGGTAGTGGAAATAGGGATTTAACAGGTAAATATACTTCAATAATAGTTGGAGGGAATTTTACATTAGGTTCTAGTGTAAGTCCTGCATCAAGCAGCGCAAGTTTAACATTTAATGCTCCAATAAGTTTAGGAGCAAATGATAGAATTATATCCTTAGGTGCTAATGATACACGACTAAATGGAATTATAAGCAGTACGGGTGGTGGACTTACCATAGCAAATAGTACCGGCATTGTGAATGAATTAGTAATTGCAGGTTCAAACACTTATACAGGTCCAACAGTTATAGGAGTTGATTCAAGATTAGCTTTAGCAGCAACTGAAGTAATTCCTAATAATTCGCCAATTACTCTTAATGGAGGATCAATATTTACCGGACAATTTAATGAAACTTATTCAACATTAAGATTAACAGAAAATTCAAATATTATTCTAAGTTCATCTTCTGTACAATCTCATAATTTTTCTGCAAGTAATTTAATTGGCTGGACAGCTGGAAAGACCTTAATCATTAATAACTGGCAAGGAGGTTATAACAGTACGTCAGGTACAGCAGGGAAAATTTTCTTTGGTAATAATGCCTCAGGACTAACAGCTCAACAATTATCTCAAATAAAGTTTTTTAATGGAACTGTTAATTCTGATGCTGTTCAATTATCTACAGGAGAAATAGTTCCAACTGGCACCCTCCCCATCTCCCTCACCTCATTCACAGGCAAAGCAGTTAATCAAACTATTTTATTAAACTGGAATACCGCTTCGGAAGTGAATAATAGTTATTTTGATGTTTTACGTTCTGTAGATGGAAAATCATTTACTGCTATTGGCAAAATAAATGGATCGGGTAATTCTAACAGTGCAAAAGATTATTCTTTTGTTGATGAGAACCCTTATGCGGGTAGCAATTATTATCAATTGGTTCAGCATGATTTTGATGGAAAGACCTCTTCATCGGCAATTATTAGTGCTGATTCTAAAATAGCAGCGACTCAATTATCAGTTTATGCGAGTTCATCGGAAGTGAAAATCTCTATTTCCTCTCCAAACCAGGGTAAATGTTTGTTACAGTTATTTGATATTGCCGGAAGAAAATTAGCGGAGCAATCTGTTGCTGTAAACAAAGGATTTAATAGTGTGGTGTTGCCTTTAAGTTTGCAAAATGGAATTCATTTTGTGAGGTATACTACTGACGGAGAGACCATCAATCAAAAATTTGTAAGATAATTTATTAAAATATAATATTATAAAAATGGCCTTATGAATATCATGAGGCCATTTTTGTGTTAACCTACTATAAGAATAGGTTCTGGACCTTGAGGCTCGTTTTCAAATTTTTCTGTAATGGCACAATAGCCACTCATGCCTCTTTGCAATAAACCAAAGCCTACTACTAATTCTGTAGTTGCAATAAGAGGATGAGAAAAAACATTTCTTATGCCTTTAAACATGATATAAGCGCCTGTAGCCAAAGAAAGTACTCTTTCTGTTTTTCCTAAGTTGGTATAAAGCGTTTCTTTCAAAAAGGTTTCTTCTAAAGTATCCTTTAGCTCTTCTATTTTATCTGTAATCATCGTTTTAAATTTAAATTCAATTTTAAATAGCAATGATGATGCCTGTTCTTAAATTTGCGTTTTCAATCCAAAAAAAATAATCATACCTTGAAAATCTATATTCATAAAATCTATGTCGACAGAAGTTAAATGCCCAAGCTGTGGTCATTCTTTTCCTATTGAGGAAGTGATGGCCGAAGAATACAAAAATAACCTACGTAAACAAATGGTGGATTTCACCAAGAAAAAGGAAGAAGAATTCACCAAAAAGGAGCAGGATTTTTTACAAAAGGAAAAGCAGCAGGCCTTAGCGTTTGAACAAAAGCTGGCTTCTGAAAAAATGCACCTGCAAAAGCAATTGGAAGAAAGCTTAAGGAAAAGTATTGCTTCTGATTTTGATAACCAATTGCAGTTGTTAGAAAACGCTAACAAAGAAGGAGAAGAAAAACTTAAACTGGCTCGTGAAAAAGAATTAGCATTTTTAAAAAGGGAGGCGGAGTTAAAAAATAAAGAGGCAGAAATGGAATTGGCCTTGCAAAGGAAGTTACAAGAAGAAAGGAATTCTATTACCGAGCAAATACGCAAACAGGAAAATGAGAAAAGTTTATTAAAAGATACTGAAAACCAATTGAAAGTTAAAGAGCTGGAAAAGCAAATTGAAGATCAGAAAAGATTGGTTGACGAAATGAAGCGGAAAGCCGAACAGGGCTCTATGCAAATGCAAGGCGAAGTACAGGAACTTATTTTAGAAGAGTTACTGAAGACTAGCTTTCCTTTTGATGTGATTAGTGAGGTTGGAAAAGGGATACGTGGCGCAGATTGTATACAAACTGTACGCAATAATAGTGGCCAAGCATGCGGAAAGATTATTTATGAAAGTAAACGGACCAAAGATTTTGGTGGTGATTGGATAGAAAAATTGAAGAAAGATAAAATTAGCGTGGGTGCAGATGTGGCTTTAATTGTGACGCAATGCTACCCTAAAGGCATGGATTGTTTTGGCGAAAAAGATGGCGTATGGATTTGTTCTTTTGAGGAATTAAAAGCAGTGGCTTATGTTTTAAGAGACGGAATCATCCGATTATTCTCGGCTTCAAAATCTCAGGAAAACCGTGGCGATAAAATGCACATGCTGTATGATTATTTAACAAGTTCTGAATTTGGCAGTCAGTGGAACGCCATTAGCGAAGGTTTTATGAGCATGCGAATGTCTATACAAACAGAGCGTACAGCAATGGAAAGAATGTGGAAAGCCAGAGAAAAACAATTAGAAAAAGTATTATTGAATGCTGCGCATATTAGTGGATCTGTGGAGGGGATTGCCGGTCAGGATGTGATTAAATTAAATTTAACAAACGAGGGTGAAGATTTATTTTTAGAAGATTAGGGAGGAATAAGCTATGGATTATTCTAAATATTTATTAATCCTATTGGGATAATCTTCGGATTGCATTAAACAGAAAAACAACTATAAAAAGGATAACCCGAGGGTTATCCCTACAGAAACAATTCTTAAAAGGATAGCAAGCCGGAAAAGACAAAGATTTATTAGCTACAGAAATCACACTAACTAACTTAAGTAATATTCAGTTTCAACCTTTGATCAAAATTGAATGGCGTAATGTCCAAAACTTTAATTTTAGAAAATTTTGGATGCAAGGGATTTAATAAATAGTTATATTCTCTATCAACAATTGCCGATGGAACTTTTAATACCGCACTTTTCATCTCTAAAACCCATTTATTCCCTAATTTTTGTGTAAGAGGATAATGCAAAACCTTAAACCATTCTGTATTGACCTCTTGTAACTGACTTAGCGTAATTTCTGAAACCAATAGATCATCAGGAATTGAAATTACAGCCATAGAAAACTTACCCGAGTTTAAAGCTGCTCCACTTTTATGAGCTAACACTTCTAAGCAAGAAAGAGCAGCAGAACCACCGGTATAAATCATCCCCTCTCCTTCTGTATTCCACCTTCCGGCAAAACCAGAAGAGGCCAAAGAACCAGCGTATTTGGTTTGAGCAATTCTATAAACCAACATCAGCTTAAGCTAAAATACCATGATCTATGCGGTTTAACTCATTCATTACCATATTTATACCGGTAATAGAATCTAATAAATCATTTGGTTTGGCATCAATACCTATGTTGTGTTGGGGCAACCAGTTTTTAAATTCTTGTACAGAACCAAAGGTATCTATGCCTTTATCATAAAGTTCTAATAAAAATAGCACATGCTCACTTAAACTTGTGCTTAACTCTTTTGCGGCACTTAAGTGTTTACGAAGTGTAGGTTCTGTTAAATCTAATTTACGAGCAATATCTAAACGAGTAGAACCGCTAATTTCTAATAAATCTTTTAAGGAAGAAGAAGATAAGCCTCCTTTAATAACAGACAAACGATTAACCGGAGACTCAAAATAAGTTTGATAAGGAACTAATAGCTCTTGAGCGGTACTTATTAAATTGTTTTCTTCATAAGTTTTCATACACAAATATAATATTTTTCATTTTAAAATGAAACTATTTTCACAAATTTATTTGCTACGATAAAAGCTTTCAAATCCCATAAACGATAAAATAAAAAGTTAGGCCACGAATACACGAATGAACACCAATACTATGCGCTCTGATTCGTGAAAATTTGTGTATTCGTGGCAAAAATTAATCTTAAACTATGCAACAATAAAAGGTTAAGCCACGAATACACGAATGAAAACTAATGCTATGCGTTTTGATTCGTGAAAATTAGTAAAATTCGTGTAAAACAAACTCAATCCCCCGCATTCCACCAGCCTAATTTTTCTATACTTATCACTTCTACAGTATAAAAATTAAATTCTTTAGTCACTTTTCCTTTAATCAAATAACAACCATAACCTTTAAAAGAAAACCGAGCGGCAACATCAGGAAATAAAACGGTGTCAATCCAGTTTCTTTCTTGGTCTAAAAAAGTTCCGAAAAACATGGTTTGTCCATGCTTAGTTTTGGCGTACTTGGTAGTGACTAAATAACCTACAATTACAATTTCTTTCCCTAAATGTAAAGGAATATCAGCTGCTTTAATTCCTTTAATACCTTGATTAGCCATTAACTCAAACGGAGAAGATAAAGGAAAGCCTAAAATTTCCATCTCATCTAATAAATCATTTCTTTTATCGTAATGAAGCTGAGGAATGCTGAAATTTTGATTGGGCTTATGTTTAAATAATGATTGGTTGACCAACTTTTTCGGCTGCTTATTCAGTAAAAAATGAGCTTCCCATAATAGTTTTTGCTTGCTTTTACCTGTAAACCTAAAAGCACCAATTCTAATGAGGATAATCAATTGCTCTAAACCTACCGCTACCCTATTTACAAAATCGGACAAATCTTCATAATCACCATTTTGGGTTCTTTCCTCTAAAAAAGTATCAACTAATTTTTGTTCTAAACTACCTACATGAATAAAACCCAAACAAACCGTAATTCCTTTAATGGTGGTGAGGTAAATACTTTGATTTACGCATGGCGCTTGTATAATTGCTCCGTTCTTTCTGGCTTCATGTACGTAAATTTCTGTTCGGTAAAAACCACCAAAATTATTAATCACCCCTACCATAAACTCCAAAGGAAAATAAGCTTTGAGGTACATACTTTGGTAACTTTCTACCGCAAATGAAGCCGAGTGGCCTTTTGCAAAAGAATATCCTGCAAAAGATTCTATTTGTCGCCAAACTTCTTTAGCCAAAGCATCGGGATGACCAACTCTTCTGCAATTACTAAAAAAGCTTTCTTCTACCTTTAAAAACTCCGCTCTTGATCTAAATTTACCGCTCATTCCTCGCCGCAAAACGTCGGCTTCGCCTAAATCTAAACCAGCAAAAATATGTGCCACTTTTATCACATCCTCCTGATAAACCATTACCCCATAAGTATCTTCCATCAAATCCCATAAAATAGGATGCGCTAAAGATTTTCCTTTATCTGCTTGGTGATGCCTTAAAATATATTCCCGCATCATCCCAGATTGCGCCACACCTGGCCTAATGATAGAACTTGCGGCCACCAAAGTGAGGTAATCTCTACACTCTAACTTAGCCAACAACATCCGCATAGCAGGAGATTCTACATAAAAACAACCTATTAAATTCCCTTTTTCTAAGTGTTTAACAATTTTTCCATCTTGCATGAATTTTGGAATATCATGAATATCAATCTCCACACCTTGATTTTGCTTTACGATAGCCAAAGTATCTTTGATATGCCCCAAACCACGCTGACTCAAAATATCAAATTTATATAAGCCTAAATCTTCTGCTTCATGCATATCAAACTGGCAAATTGGAAAGCCTTTTGGCGGATGAAAAGTTGCGGTGTACTTAAAGATAGGCTGATCTGAAATTAAAATTCCCCCAGCGTGAATGCTGAGATTTTTAGGAAAATTAGCCAGTTTTTCTGCAAAAAAATTGATTTCTTGATATAGTTTTTCATCGGCGTAAGCCTTAATTCCTTTCTTTGCTCGCTGTGCTAAAACTTCAATTTCTTCGGTTGGCAAGCCGTATATTTTCCCCAGCTCTCTATAAGTAGAATTTGTTTGAAAAGTGGTATAGGTAGCTTGCAAACACACATGCTCTAAGCCGTAAGTATCAAAAATGTATTGAATAATCTCATCTCTATCTTGCCAAGAAAAATCAATATCAAAATCGGGTGGGTTTTTGCGATAAAGGTTAATAAAACGCTCAAAATATAAATCCAACTCAATAGGATCAACATCTGTAATACGTAAACAATAAGCCACCACGCTATTGGCCCCACTGCCCCTGCCTATGTAGTAAAAACCTCTTTTACGAGCGAAAGAAATAATTTTATGATTGATTAAAAAATAAGGCACAAAATCTTGACTCCGAATCAAAGTCAGCTCTTTCTCTATCCTATCTTTTACTTTTTGGGAGATGGTTTGATAACGTTCAATTGCACCATTGTAAGTTAGTTTTACCAGCATTTCATAATCATTTTGTTGTGCCGTTTCTTTATCAGGATGTAAATCAATTACTGATTTATTTTTGTGTTGCTTAAACTCAAAATTGATAGGTTCGCAATTATTAAGCAGCGCCGAAGTGTTTTTTAGTAAAGTAGGATGATGCTGATACAAATCATAAAAAGCGGTTTCATCTAGCAGCATTTCATCGGCGAAAGCCAAATCTTTAGCTTCTAATTTAGAAAGGATGGTGTTTTTGTCTATAGCCCGCAGCAAATGATGCAAATGAAAATCTTGCGGCTGCAAAAAACTCACCGGATGTAAAATCACCATTTTATGAAGCCATTTTTTCCATTTTGGAGATTGTAAATCGTGTAAATTTTTATGGTTTACACCGATAAATTCATGCGCTTTAAGGTCAAATTCTTGATGCTGCTGAAAAGGATAAATCACAAAAACATCATCCGTTACAGGGCAAACATCCTCAAAAGGTTTTTCTGTTTTTAAATGATAAGAAAGCAAGCGATTGAGTTGTTCAAAACCATGATGATTTTTAGCAATTCCAATAAATTTTTGCTCGTGATTATTCCTAAAATCTATTCCTAAAATTGGCGAAACACCTGTGTTTTGCGCCAAACGCATAGTTTGCAAACAACCTGATGTGTTATTGATATCAGCTAAAACAAAACGCTCTAAACCTATACTTTTAGCCTTATTTAGGAGGTTTTGCGGAGTAATCGTTCCGTATAAAAAGCTAAACCAAGTATGGCAGTTGAGGTACATGTGATTAATTTTTTCATCAGGATTTTATCCCGTTAAACGGATTAAAAGTTCGGGCGGCATCAGCCATTCCAATAGCTCGGCAAACAGTTTTATCGCCGTAGCGCTTATTGAGCTTATCTAAAGCTTGGTATAAATGAATTTGAGACACATTATCTTCAAACAAATTAATTTGAAAATGCCCTCTTACCAAATTGCTAAACCTTACGCCAATTAATCTAATGAGCATACGGCGTTGATACAATTTCCTAAAAAGCTCCTTAATTTTTGGAATCAGGATATGATCTGCAGAGGTATGTGGAATTTTAAGCTGTTGCGAATGCGTATTAAAATCTGAATACCTTATTTTAATGCTAATGCAAGAAGTGAGAAAATTTTCTTGACGCATTTTGAAACACAAATTCTCTGTCATAGAAACCAACATGGCTTCTAGCATTTCTATATCCATGGTATCTTTCTCAAAAGTATTTTCACTGGATAAAGATTTTCTATCGGTATAAGGCGTAATGGGTGAAAGATCTATGCCATTCGCTTTTTCCCACATCATAATGCCCGGTTTCCCAAAAGCCGATTCTAACAATTGAACCGGCATTTGCTGTAAAGTATATACCTTTTCTACCCCCATTCTTTTAAGGTTTTGAGCTGCTTTTTCGCCAATCATAGGGATTTTACGTACCGATAATGGCGCTAAAAAAGGTATTTCGTCTCCGTAAGCCACATATTTATAACCATTAGGTTTGGCCAAACCGGTGGCCACTTTAGACACCGTTTTATTTTTTGATAAGCCAAAAGAGATAGGCAAACCTGTTTCGTGAATTACCTTTTCTCGTAACTCTGTAGCGTGTTTTAAAGTCCCAAAAAACCTATCCATCCCCGTCATATCTATATAAAACTCATCAATAGATGTTTTCTCAAAAACTGGGGATTCTTCCTCAATAATTTCGGTAACTTCTTGTGAGGCTTTGCTATAACTTTCATAATCTCCTCTAATAAAAATTAAATCGGGGCAAAGCTGCTTGGCTAACTTACCCGGCATGGCAGAGTGAACGCCATATTTACGAGCCTCATAACTACAAGAAGCCACCACACCACGCTCATTAGAGCCGCCAATTGCTACGGGTTTATTCAATAATTTAGAATTAGCTCTACATTCTACAGAAACAAAAAAAGAATCTAAATCTATATGTACTATTTGCCTCTCCTGTGTCATAATCCAAAAAATTATACCTCAAAATTAATACTAATATATTTAGCTTTTACTATATTTACTAAATATATTAGTTTTATGAAATCATTATATTTTATAGCCATTTTGCCTCCAAAGGCTACAGACGAAAGAATTGACCTGATTAGAAAAGAATTTTCTAATCAGTATAAAAGTTATGAAGCTTTAAAGCCACCTGTTCATCTTACTTTAAAAGAGCCTTTTACGCTTGATAAAAAAGACGAAGCCTTGTTACTTAGAAAACTAGAGGGATTGAGCTTTATTCATCAACCTTTTCATCAAGAACTAAAAGATTTTAATCGTTTTCAAAAACACAGCATTTATATTAAGGCTAATAAATGTGAAGAAATTATAAATCTTAAAAAGAATATTAAAAAACTTTTTAGAGCATACTTTTTTAATGTACAGCAAGATCAAATGCCTTTTAATCCTCATTACACCATCGCTTACAGAGATATTCCAGAAAAAGAATTTGATTTAGCCTGGGAAGAATATCAGCACAAAACTTTTGAAGCTCATTTTACCTGTACCCATTTTACGCTTTTAAAACATACAGGTATAAAATGGATTACCGTACAAGACTATAAATTAAGAGGTTGCCCAATACAAACACTTTTTGATCATTTAACTTCATTTCAGCTAGAAAAAGCACTACAACAGTTAATTGTTAAATAATTAAGCTTTCGCCGATGAAATAAAAATTAAAAAACGCCGAACAGTTAACAGCTATTGCTTATTTACTATCTTCGATGGCTTAAAAATTTATTTGTAAAATGACTTATTGTTTAGCCATAAAAGTAAAACAGGGCTTGGTAGCTATAGCTGATACCCGTATTACCTCTGGTACAGATACCACTATAAAAAAGAAATTATTTACCGTTCAAAAAGATCAATATTGTTTGTTTTTAATGACCAGCGGATTAAGATCTGTGAGAGATAAAGCCTTATTATATTTTAAAGAACTCACAGAGCAAGAAGACTTTAACAAGCTTTACAAAGCCGTAAATGCCTTTGGAGAGCAAATAAAAAGAGTTGCTGAGGAAGATAAAATATCTTTAGAAAATTCGGGCTTTAAATTTGATTTACACACCATTATTGGCGGGCAATTAAAAGATGATGAAGAGCAAAAGCTGTTTTTGTTGTACCCAGAAGGTAACTGGGTAGAATTAGGCGAAGGTGCGCCTTATGTGATTATCGGTAATTCTGGACATGGAAAAGCAATTTTGAATAGAGTTGTAGACGAAGACTCCTCTTTACAGGAAGCTTTAAAAGCCGGATTTCTATCTTTTGATTCTACCAGGGTAAGTTCTAATAATGTAGATTTCCCAATAGATGTGATTATTTCTGAAGCCAATAGCTATCATCTTATACAGCATCGATATGAAAAGGAAGATTTAGAAAAAATCTCGATACAATGGGATAAAGAATTAAAAAATGCTTTAAATAATATTTCGGAAGATTGGATGAGTGCCGCTTTTGAAAAAACTGAAACCAAATAAAAGTCATGAAATTTAAAATTGATGTTGAGTTGAAATACCGAGTTGCTACAGATAGTACGTTGATTTTAAATATCCATGCATTAAAAACAGCACACCAAAAAGTTTTATCAGAATCTTTCAAAACCAGTTTAGACATCAAAATAGAAGAATTAAATTCTGTTCAAGGAGAGCATCGCTTTGTGAGATTAGAAATCCCAAAAACCAATCATATAGGCATCAGCTATCAGGCTACCGTAGATAATTCTTTCACCATAAAAGATTATACCATGGTACCAGAGCTAAAAATCGCAAAGCTTAGTCCCGAGATTTTAACCTACCTATACCCTAGTAGATATTGCCAGTCTGATAAGTTATATAACATGGCAAACAACCTATTTGGGCATATAGAAAATGATTTCAATAAGGTAATTGCTATTTCAGAATGGATTTATAAAAATGTTAAATATTTAGGTGGTGCCAGCAATTCGCAAACATCTGCATTAGATACTTTGGTAGAACAGGCTGGTGTTTGTAGAGATTTTGCTCATTTAGGAATTGCTTTTTGTAGAGCGCTTACCATACCGGCCAGGTATTTTACCGGCTATGCTTATCAGTTAAATCCCCAAGATTTTCATGCTTGTTTTGAAGCTTATATTAATGGCGACTGGGTTTTATTTGATGCTACCAAATTAGCTCCGTTAAACGGGATGGTGAAAATTGCAACCGGCAGAGATGCCGCCGATACTGCTTTTGGAAATTTATTTGGTGATATTAATTTCACATTTTGTAAAATATCATGTGATACTGAAGAAGAAAATTTCGAACCTTTTCATCAGCAAGAACAAGGTCATCAGGGAATTTCTTATGCTTAATTTTTTGCTAACCTATTAAAAATCATTTTATGGAATTTGGTAAAGTTGAGCCACAAACACTTAATGAAATAAATTTCAAGCTTCCGCCTGATACGGCAATTACGCAATCTGTTTTAAAAGCAGCCGATAAAAAACCACTAAAAGCATACGTAGGTTGTGCAAAATGGGGGCGTAAAGAATGGGTTGGTAAAATCTATCCGAAAGGAACAAAAGACGCTAATTTTTTAGATGAGTATGCTAAACATTTCAATAGCATTGAAATGAACGCTACTTTTTATAAAATTTATGATGCTAAAACCATTGCCAAATGGAAAGAAAAAGCGGCAGCAAGCAATAAAGATTTTAAATTTTGCCCTAAAATATCACAACCTATAAGTCACATCAAAAGATTAAAAGACGCCGAAGAACTTACTACCGAGTTTTATAAAGGTATTATGGCTTTTGAAGAATATTTAGGCCCCGTATTTTTGCAATTGAGTGATAATTTTGGTCCTAAAAATTTAGACCTCTTAAAAAACTACCTTGAGCATTTACCGCAAGATGTTCCGTTTTTTGTAGAAGTAAGACATAAAGATTGGTTTGAACCTGCAAATAGCGAATTACTTTTTAATCTCTTAAACAAATTAAACATTGGCGCTGTAATTACTGATGCTTCTGGCAGAAGAGATTGCGTACACATGAGTTTACCTACGCCTCACGCCTTCATAAGGTTTGTGGGCAATAATTTACACCCTACAGATTATCAAAGAGTAGACGATTGGGTAGAAAGGCTAGCTTTATGGAAAGAACAAGGCCTGCAATCTTTTTATTTTTTTATGCATCAGCATGAGGAAAAAGACTCGCCCGAACTTTGTAAATATGTAATTGAGAAACTTAATACCCGTTTAAAACTTAATATTAAAGCGCCACATTTTATTAATGAGCATACTTTATTTTAAGCCTAAAGAATTCTTTTTGCTGATTGTAAGAGGTTTAGCTTAAAATACTAAAAAAAACAAAAAATGATTTGCAGGATTAGCTGGAAACCCTATCTTTGCACAACTTTAAAAAACTATTAGTTTAATAAAGTATGATTCCGTAGCTCAGCTGGTAGAGCATTACACTTTTAATGTAGTGGTCCTGGGTTCGAATCCCAGCGGGATCACCAGAAAAATTTAAAAGCCTCAGAAAGTGAGGCTTTTTTTATCAAACATCTTACAATTAATGATTCCGTAGCTCAGCTGGTAGAGCATTACACTTTTAATGTAGTGGTCCTGGGTTCGAATCCCAGCGGGATCACCAATAAAAAAGCCTCTTGAAAAAGAGGCTTTTTTGGTTTTATGTCTATTTTATTTCTTATTGAGTTTTAACCACAACTGACAATTTCTTGTTCATACGTGATGGCTTTCTTAAGTAACCTCTTATTATGATAAGAGGTTATTTCTTCTTTTTGATTTCAATCTCAATAAGATCACCAAAAGGATCAAAGTTAAATAACACTTTATTTGGCAGTATTTTCGGTATTAGCTTTTGTTTCCCTTGACTGATTTTAATTTTTTTTATCCCTCCCTCTTCTAAAATCGCTGTTAAAGGTTCTGTAAATAATGTTTTATCTAAGGAACAAGTAGCAGTAATGATATAATGCGTATTTGTATTCTGCTTAATTTTTATCACTGTTGAATCACGTTCATTAACGTAGGCAACCACTTCCCGGAAAGTGCCTATCCATATTTTATCTTCCAATGCTTTTACTTTTTTAAGGTGATCCCAAAAGATACTCGGATTGCCAAAATGGTCATATCCATAAGTAATACCATGTGTCATCCCGACGCCCCAATCTTGATCTTTCAATAATTTATTTACCCAATCTTCAAGATTTTCAGCGGTTGCTTTACCACCTATCGATCGTTGGAATAACCTAGTACCTACACGGTTTTTGTTGGCAATTTTGATCCCTTCGGTAGATTTGGTATTGTTTGGATAAGCAAAAGTGCGAGGTATAGCGCCAATATTAGCATAGATGGCACTATCATTCTTTTTAATGTCTTCTTCTATTTCCGCTAGGGTAAATTTCCCGAAGTTTCTATGTGCCCAACCATGGTTAGATATTTCTTGACCTGAAGCCGCCATTTCTTTCAAGTCCTTCCAAGTCATTCTCGTGGTATCTTTTATGGCATTTGGATCTTCATTTATTTTAGAACCATTTATCACAAAAGTTCCTTTCAATCCTAGTTTTTTTAACCATGGAGTTACTAAGGTATTGTGTTCTTTTAAGCCATCATCAAAGGTATAACTAATGGCTGCCGCCTTGTTATCTTTAAACTTTGCAATGTGGATATCGATGGCGTTTTGTCCATAACAAAAATTGAGGCTTAAAACTGTAAATAATATGGTTAAATAGATTTTACTCATTTTAGATTACATTAAATTATCTTTCACTATACCGTATAATTAATCAGCTTTTACCACAATTACCCCATGCTTTGGCAAATTAAAGTTTTTCGCTATTCCTATTTTCCCTATTTTTTGATGCAACCAAAGATCTCGTAACTGATTATTTTTACTCAATCCAACTTTTTTGGCAATCAATTCAAACGAAGCTTCTTTGCCGCCCCTATTTATAATGGCTACCGCTTTGGATTTTCCATTTTTACCTAAGGGCTTAACCCATACTTCAATGTCTTTGTCCTTAATGATTCTTGTTGCCTGCTTAAACCCCTCGTCTTGATTTAAGGCAATGATTTCTTTATTGGTGAGGATTGCTATAGTTTGTTCAGACATATTTCTTAGGTCATTTCCAGCCAGTAATGGAGAATTAAGCATACACCACATCGAAAAATGGGTTTTATCCTCATCATAGCTCATCCCCCTTCCCACTTGCAGCATATCCATATCATTATAGTGCCCTGCCGAGGCGTATTGGTATAAGTTTACATTCAAATCAATGATCTTAAGAATAGATGAAAAATTTGGACGTATATCTCCTGATATTCTCCATGAATCTGATTGTTTAATTGCCCACGTACCGGGGAATTGCCAGCGGCAAATGTTAAACACAATATTGCTATCAATATTTTTAACGACTTTTATAATTTTAGTGTATTCGGTTTCCTCATCTAACTTCATCCTTTCGCCACCACACCAATCTACCTTAAGAAAATCGTAACCCCAGTCTTTAAAGAAGAGTTTGCAATCTTGGTCTACATAACCATAAATTCCAACCCCAATTCCATTTTTATCTTTGTCATAAATAGACCCGCATGTGTTTTTTCCTGCATCACTATAGATGCCTGCCTTTAAGTTTTTACCATGTATATAATCGGCAAGAGATTTCATCCCTGATGGAAATTTGTTTGCATCAGCAAATAATTTACCAACCGAATCCCGACCTCCAAAATAGCCATCATCTATGTTCACAAAACGATAACCAGCATCATACATGCCCGATGAAATCATAGCATCGGCTTGCTCCCTGATCATTTTCTCGTCAATATTGACATGAAAATGGTTCCAACTGCTCCAGCCCATGATTGGAGCTTTTGCTCTTTGTGCGTAGCTATGATTAATGCCCAACAAGATGAACAATGATAAGAAGGTAACATTTTTTAAAAGATGAAAAGTTTTCATTGTAATACTCAGAGTTTTTTAGTGATAGTTAACGGTCCGATAAATTTTTGATTCCCCCAGTAGGCTATGCAATCTTTTGGAACGGTTAGGTTCATTATCCCGTCTGAAATATCTACCGTTATCGTTCCTTGAGGTGTAGGAATTGCTGATGAAAGCCAAGAAATGCTTCCAAGCTTTGGGCTAATCTCGAATGTCTTCCAACCATCTGTTAATGGTCTTAATCCTAATAAAACCGTTGGTAGAACTGCTGCAGGACCTGAACTCCAAGCATGACAAAGACTTTTGCCAAAAGGACGACTATAAAAGGAATACATTTTTGCAGCTGTTTCCCTTGGGCTATAAGCTTCCCAAAAAGTGGTTGTTCCTGGGACTTTTAACATTCCACCCCAAATATCATTCACAGCTTGGATTGATGAGTTGAGGTTGTCAGTTTTGGCCAGTGCCAACACTTCGAAACCGCTCATGTATGGTGTTCCAACCGCTGGTGCTGATTTGCCCCTAAGTATTGACCCAATTTGCTCATATTTTGATTCACCTGATAGTCCTGATATGACTGCTAAGATATTGGCATGCCTAGAGAGGTTTTTTGGAGTGTAAGGGTCATCCATCCAACTGCCCTCATTTTCATTCCAAGCTCGTTGCGTTAAATCTTTCTTTAAGTCCATTGCTGATGCTTGCCATATTTTGGCAGCATTTCCATCGCCAACACGCTTAGCTAATTCAACAGCACTTTGTTGAGCCCACCACCAAAGCACCTGCAAAGTTGAGGTTTTATTTACCTTCACCCAATCTATGAAAAGCCACTTGGTATTCTTGACATTGATCATTCCAAGACTATCACATTTAGTCTTCAAAATTTCCATCGTTTCTTTAATACGTGGCCATTGCCTGTTCAAGTGCTCGATATCCTTGTAATAAAGCTGGTATTGATTTTCTGAAATCAACCACCACAAGTCATAGTCAATGATACCGTTGATGTCCTGCTTTTTAATTCCTGCCCTATTTAATACCGCTAGGCTATTTTTAACAGGTTCGGCATCACCAAAGGTAAAGGCATTAACCATCATGCTCATGGCTAGATCACCTGCCCAAGGTAAACGATCACGTTTAATCCCATCGTTTAAAAACTCATTTCTGCATAACCTAAGTGTATAAGCGCTGTTCATCCAAATTCTGTTCAAAAGAGTATCTGAACTGGCAAAGGCCCCACGATACTGGGCAGGATAAAATAGCGCCCCAACACGTATTGATTTTACTATACCACTGGTCACTTTCACATATCGAAATGCCAAGGGAACCTTAGAACGCCATTTACCAGCCGAAAGCGGAATAAGTTCCATCGTTTGCTCTAACGATTTATCCGTAATGGTCTGGTTAGCTTCGGCAAGGGATTCGCCTACACAGATACTGGGTTGATCCTTAACTTCCAAGTATACATAGGCCAATAACTCCCTCCCAAAATCGAAAACATTAGTCTCAAGTTTTTTAGCTAGTACATTAGTCTCTGTTGGCTGATTTTGATGTGGAAAAGCTCCATTTTTTAATTGAGAGAATTGCTCAGGGACTTGAAGTGGTTCATTCTCTGTCTTCCATTTCCAAATAGTATTGTTTGTATTAAAGGGACCATCCTTGATCAGTAAACATGGTGGCTCTGCCGTTGTAGAAAGTTCAAATTCTATTTGAGAGGCTTCTATTGGGATGGCAAGTGCGATAGTCTGTTCTTGTTTTCCCTGCTGTATTACCTCTACTGGCTTGCCATTTATTTTAACTTTTGCAGTTGCATTGGTATAGAATCTTAAATTTTTAACGGTAACTGGCTTTTTAACAACGTAGATAAAACTGGCTTTCGCATAAGGTTGGTGGTATTCTCCAGGGTAACCCACTTTCAGTTTTGCTTCATCAACATCTTTTCTCAATTGTTGTAAACGCCAACATTGCAATTCGGTATAACCGTAGAGCCATTTTGCACCTACGACCTCTTGTTTAACAGGAAGATTACCACTGGATTGATAAGCTGGATCTATGATATATTTTTTTGAGCGTTCATGTGCCTTGGTTTGCGCAAAAGATTGATGACCAAAAACACATACAACTAGAATAAGAATTAGATTTTTTATCATTTTAATAAAACATAATTGGATGCAATAATTCAATTGATAGCTTTAAGGGGCAATCATTTTATGGCTCCCTGTTGCTTAATGGACTTAAGCATCAAATTCGCATATCGTTGTCCCATTATTCTAGCGCTTGTGGCATTAAAGTGCAGATAATCGCCGATGTGATCTGTATCTGTTGCGACGACGTAATCAAAATTTGCTAAAATACTTTTCAAGTTTTGGAGTGTGGTATTGATTTGAGCTACATAAGGATTAAACTGCATTTTTTTTTCCTTATCAGGTTGTTGTGTTTGAAATGCTGGCAGTTCTCCAGCAATAAATGTCAATGTAGGGTTTTTAAGATCGGTACGGAAACCATTCACTACTTTGTTTAGTTTTTCTTGGTAGTTCACAACTCCTTTTGCGGTACAATCTGTTTCTCCCTGATGCCAAATCACCCCTTTTAAAGTCCCACTTTGTATTGCAGTTCTTGTTCTTAAAATTGCCACTTTATAATTTTTACCGGTTTTAGCGGTATCTACGGCAGGAAGCCATGCATTTATAGATGACCCACCTACTGCACATGGAATCAATCCTATATAGATGGAGGTGTCGGCCTCTGCCATTAATTTGCCAAAAGTTAAACCAGGTCCAACGCCAGCGTAAGACCGATCAAAATGTATGGGGTCTTTAGCTACCTCCCATTCGCCCCTGCTGTTGAGGGTTAAAACCTTGGGATTTGGCAATGTATCAACAGATTCTACCTTACCTCTTCCAGCCATATTAGATTGTCCAACCAAAAGAAATAAATAAAACTTGCTTTTGTTTATTGGTGGCTTAACCGTTTTTCTAACTATGGGCTTGATTTGAGAAAATGCTTGTTGTAGGCAAAACAAACAAATAAGGCATAGAATTAATTTGATAGTTTTCATAATGGACCTCCATCAGGTTTAACTCTTTTCTTTTGTTGATTGCCTAAAAGGGCAAAAAACGCCACAATAATGGTTTTCTTGAAGTTCATTAGGTTATTTGGTTTATACCATCTCAATATAGAATGCTAAATCATTCTTTGAAAGAAATGTTATTAAAATTATTGTTTTTATCACAAGTAATCATCCTGTACCATGCTGTAAAACGTGAGCATTGGAGGCTTTGTCATATCCCTTTTTCTTAAAAAGCTGATAAAAATGTGATTTTCCTTACTGGAGCAAATATGGCTGGTAAATCTACCTTCATGAAATCGTTTGGAATTGCTATTTATCTCAGTCACATGGGATTTCCTATAGCAGCAAAAAACATGGCTATTTCGGTACATGAGGGTATTTATACTTCAATAAACGTTACTGACAACCTAAACGCAGGCTACAGCCATTTTTACGCAGAAGTTTTGCGGGTAAAAAAAGTTGCCGAAGAAGTAGCAAGAGGTAAAAACTTGGTGGTCATTTTTGATGAGCTATTTAAAGGAACAAACGTTAAGGATGCCTTTGATGCTACGGTTGCGGTAACAGAAGCTTTTTCTGAATTGAGGAACTGCTCGTATATAATTTCTACCCACATTATAGAGGCTGCGAACGAATTGAAACGCTTAAACAATTTTAGTTTCGTCTTTTTACCAACCAAGATGCAAGGTACGGTGCCAATTTACACCTATAAACTAGAAGACGGTGTAACCGAAGACCGACATGGAAAAATAATTATAGATAATGAGCGTATCATTGAAATTATTTTAGGGCAGAAATAGTCTGATAGATTATGATTGTATTTTTAAATAAGCCAGACAAAGTGGTCTGGCTTATTTAACTTTAACCAACACTGGCCAACCTTTTTTATCCCAAGCTAATTTTTCTACTCTAAGTTTTGATTTGCCATTATCGGCTGCATCATAACCATGAAATATCAAGTAATCTGTATCATTAAATGTGTACACAGAATTATGCCCTACGCCATACCAGTTTTTATCTCCTTCTAACAAAATACTCCCTCCGGCTTCAGCCATTGAAACACCTGTTTTATCTAAATAAGGTCCTGTTAATTGCTTAGCTCTACCAACAATCATTTTATAAGTACTTTTTGGCCCTTTACAGCAATAATCAATAGAAGCAAACAGATAATAGTACTTTCCTTTTTTAAAGATAAATGGCGCTTCTATGGCGTTTCCTCCGGCATCTTTAGGATTATCATCTATTGATAGTGGATTTTCTTCTGATACTTTTTTCTTACGACTGGCAATAGTTGGTATTTGAGTAAGATCTTCCACAACGCTCATTCTATCTTCACTCAATTTAACCAATTTTAAACCATCCCAAAATGAGCCAAAAGACAAATATGGATTTCCTTTTTTATCAGTAATTAAATTAGGATCTATAGCATTCCAGTTTGTTTTACCCGGAAAAGATTGAATGATTTTCCCATGATCTACCCAGCGATATGCCAAACTAGTAGGATCTAAAGTTGTGTTGGTGGCCAAACCAATACAAGAAGTGTTTTTACCAAAAGCCGATACAGAATAATAAAGGTAGTAAGTGCCATTATAAAAACTAATATCTGGCGCCCATATGTGTCCTTTAAAAGATGGAATTGCTTGCTTAGCCCATTCTGGAGGCGCTGCAAAAACCGGCTTTTCAGATTTCCAGTTTTTTAAATCCCTAGAAGACCACATGGCTATTCCTTGCCCTGTACAAAATAAATAATAAGTATCGCCTTGTTTTGCCAATACAGGATCATGTACAGAAACATTTTGTTTCAAATCCTGCCCCATCACATGGAACGTGAATGAAATAAAAAGCCATACACTAAAAACTACTTTCATTAAATTGTGAATTACAACATTTTAACCCTTAACACACTAAATGAGTTAGCCGCTAGTTTTAACTTCACCGTTTTACCTTTAATTGCAATCTGCGTTTCATTTGGAACTACTTCTGAAGGCTTACTGATAGAGTTCACATCTCCCAAATTATTAGAGGTTAATACAGTTAAGTTTGCTTTAGATGGAAGCTTATTCACTCCCTCAACGTTAAATGAACTTTCGGCTTCTTTATCAGACGTGTTCACTATTTTTAAAATAAGCTCATTTGTCTTTTTATCAACTACTGATGAAGCAAAAATTCCACCATCACCAATTAATGCTGTTTTATTATTATTGAGCAAAGGCACTACATGTGTTCCTATATTAGTTGAATATAATTTTTGAACAAAATAGTTTGGCGTACCATAAGCCTGAAGATTATCTACCCATATCATATCTGGTGTCCATTGCCAAGCATCAACATGGGCAAAAAGTGGCGCATAAGAAGCCATTATTACCACATCTGCATTACGCTCTAATCCGGTCATAAAAGCGGCTTCAGAAATAGCGGTTTGTAAGTTGTTTTTATTGTTTACACTTACTATTTTATCACTTTGCGCTGCATATTCACCAGCAAAAATTTTAGGGCCATTTCTTGGGTAATTATCATATCTTGATACATTTTGAAGAAACCATTCGGGTTTACGATAGTAATGTTCATCAATAATATCAGCATTCATTTTTCTGAGTTCGGTATTTAGCAAGTTAAAACGATCGCCATCCGGATCTGTTCCAGAACTGTTTACTAATTTAATGTTAGGATATTTATCCTTAATTGCTTTGGTAAAGATTTTTAATCGTTCTAAATATTGTGGTCCCCAGTTTTCATTACCAACACCTAGCATTTTTAAATTGAAAGGTTTTGGATGTCCCATTTCTGCCCTCACTCTCCCCCATGTAGAATTTACATCGCCATTGGCAAATTCAATTAAATCTAATGCATCCTGTACGTAAGGTTGTAATTGGTCTATTGGAACAAGTTCTGCGGTATTAAATTGGCAAGCCATCCCGCAGTTTAAAATAGGCAAAGGTTCTGCTCCAATATCATCAGCTAACTGAAAATATTCAAAAAAACCTAAACCAAAAGTTTGATAATAATCTGGAGTTGGACGATGAGCAAACTCGGTATTCCAACGGTTAACAATCAATTCCCTATTCTCTAAAGGTCCAATCGTTTTTTTCCATTGATAACGAGTAGCCAAATCATGACCTTCTACAATACATCCTCCCGGGAAACGAATAAAACCAGGCTTCATATCAGCAAGTAATTGCACCATATCTGAACGCATCCCACCCGGGCGACCTTTCCAAGTATCAGATGGAAATAAAGAAATCATATCTAAATCAACTACGCCGTTACCCTCAAATCTGATTTTAAATTTTGCTTTTTGTGCCGTTGCTGTTGCGTTAAAACTTACCGACTGTTTATCCCAATTACTTCCTGAGCCAGAAGGAATAGATTCTCCTTTTCCAATCACCTCATTTTTCTCATTCAATAACTCTAAATAAAGTTTTACGCCAGGTTTAGCCTGACGATACATGAATGAAAAATCATAACGTAAACCAGCTTTAATCCCCATTCCTCTAAAACCTTCATTAATAATGCTGATGTTATTGGCCTCATTCACATTCACTCTCAAAAACCGTGGATTGGAAGTATTAGCTCCCTGTCTGTTTAAAACTAATATATCGCCCTCACTTTTTTTACCTTCAACCGCCCAACCCATTAATGGTTTATAAAACTCAAACGAACGGTTTTTAATGAGTTCGGCATAAATACCACCATCAGCACCCATATTAATATCTTCAAAAAACACCCCCCACATTGTAGGCGAAATTGGTGCTTTTAACTGATTTGCTTTAACGGTAAAAGACTGCTGAGCTTCACTACTTTGAAAGGATAATCCACAAATTAGCAATATGGAACAAAATAAATAAACTGATTTTTTCATTGTATTTGGTTTATTTTTGGGCGTTTTAACACGCTTTTCACTACCTGCCTGCCGCAGGCAAGGTATCTTTTTGGCAACCTATAACAATGGCTATGGCCAAAAAGGATGCCGTTACAATCGTTAACGCACTTTTTAAACGGCAATAACCACCTCTAAATGTTGTTATTACCGTTTAATAACTACTCAAATTACTTATTTCTATAAGCCATATCGCTCCAAAGCAATTCATTTTTAAGCTGATTGAGTTGAGTTTCTTTTCCTATCAAAATACACTCAATACCTGCTATAGCAGCAAAATCTTGTAAATGTTCTCTTTTTAAATTCTGACTATATGCGGTATGATGTGCACCTCCTGCATAAATCCATGCTGCACAACCTGTTTTCATATCTGGTAAAGGTTTCCATAAAACTCTGGCCACAGGTAATTTTGGCAACTCATGAGTAAGATCTATCGCCTCTACTTCATTAACAATTAGCCGAAAACGATTTCCCATGTCTACAATGGAAGCATTTAAAGCGTCTCCACCAGCAACATTAAAAACTAATCTTACAGGATCAGATTTTCCTCCAATACCCAGTGGATGAATTTCTACTTTTGGCTTTCCTAAAGCAATAGCCTCATCAACTTCAAGCATATGAGAGCCTAATACCATAGAATTATTCCCATCAAAATGATAAGTATAATCTTCCATAAAAGAGTTTCCTCCTGCTAAGCCACTACCCATCACTTTACATAATCTTACCAAAGCAGCAGTTTTCCAATCTCCTTCTCCGGCAAAACCATAGCCTTTATTCATTAAACGTTGTACCGCAATTCCAGGTAATTGAACCATTCCATGCAAATCTTCAAAAGTATCGGTAAAACCTTTATAGTTACCTTCTCTTAAAAAAGTTTCTAAACCTATTTCAATTTTAGCGGCCTCAATTAAAGAAGAATGATTTACACCTCCTTTTAATAAAGTTGGGTCTACGTCATAGCTTGCTTCATATTCAGCAATTAAATTAAGAATTGCTTGCTCACTAACCGAATCTATTACTTTAACCAAATCTCCAATTCCATAAGTATTTACAGAATAGCCAAATTTCAATTCGGCTTCCACTTTATCACCATCAGTAACGGCAACAAAACGCATATTATCGCCAAAACGAACAAATTTAGCGCCTTGCCAATCATGCCAACCTGCGGCAGCTCTTGTCCAAGCGGCTATTTGCGCAATAGCTTCCGGATCTTGCCAATGTCCAACTACAACTTTGCGATTTAAACGCATTCTCGAAACTATAAAGCCAAATTCTCTATCGCCATGCGCACTTTGATTTAGATTCATAAAATCCATATCAATATTAGCCCAAGGAATTTCGCTATTAAATTGAGTATGTAAATGCAACAATGGTTTTTTAAGGATACTTAATCCTCTAATCCACATTTTTGCTGGAGAAAAAGTATGCATCCAAGCAATTAATCCTATACAATTTTCAGCAACATTTGCTTGCTGAATGATTTGAAAAATTTCTTCTGTACTTTTAACAGTCGGCTTAAAAATTACCTGAACCGGAATTTCCGCATCAATATTTAAAGATTGTGCTATTTGTTGAGAGTGTTCTGCAACTTTATCAAGTGTTTCTTTACCGTACAAATCTTGGCTACCAGTAATGAACCACACTTCCAATTTTTTTAATTCTATCATTTTTATGATCTATATCTATTATAAAAGATTGTTGTTTTTTTCCGATTATCAATTATCTCATCCAGAAATTTTGATCTACGCTATTTACTGACCGTAATAGCTATCCACTCCATGTTTTCTTTCATAATGCTTACGAATCAAAGAATCTTTTAACTTTAATGCCTTCGGATTAATTTGTTCGGTTAAAAAAGCCATTTGAGCTATTGTTTCTAATACAGCACTATTGTAAACTGCTTTTTCGGCAGTCTTTCCCCAAGTAAACGGAGCATGATTACCTACTAATATCATTTCAACTTCTTGATAACTTAAACCTTTGTCTTTTAAGCAATTCATAATTTGAAATCCGGTTTCATACTCATAATTACCCTTTATCATATCATCATCCATAGGAGGTGCACATGGAATATCTGAAGTGGCATGATCTGCATGAGTGGTCCCATAAATAGGAATATCTCGCTGAGTTTGAGCCCAAGCAGTCCCATAAGTAGAATGTGTGTGTACAATTCCGTTAATGTGATCCCAATGTTTATACAAAACAGCATGTGTTTTAGTATCTGAAGACGGTCTTAAAGCTCCTTCAACAGTGTTTCCATCAAAATCCACAATCACCATTTTATCTGGCGTTAAATATTTATAGGGAACACCGCTTGGTTTAATAGCAAATACTTTTAAATCTCTATCTGCAGCACTCACATTCCCAAAAGTAAAAACCACTAAATTTAGCTCTGGCAATTGCATATTAGCTAAATAAGCTTCTTCTTTAATATGCTGATAAATTTTACTCATGATTATAAATTAGATTCTATAAATGTACCTGCCTCTTTATATTTAAGGTATCGCTTAGCATAAATGGCTACTTTTTCTTTATTAGGATGATACTCAGTATCAAATCCTTGTCCCATGGCTTTCATTGCGTCTTCAACTTTTGGATATATCCCAGCCACGGTTGCCGCAAACATAGCTGCACCCAATGCACAAGTTTGTTCTGATTTATGAATGCGAATTGGCATATCCATCACATCAGCCATCATTTGCATAATAAATGGCGACTTTTTTGCAACTCCACCTAAACCAATTAAGCCTTTAACTTTTATTTCTTGCTCATTAAAACGATCTACAATTTTCTTTGCTCCAAAACAAGTTGCCTCTACCAAAGCTCTAAAAATAGCTGGCGCATCTGATCCTAAATTAAGTTCTAAAATAGCGCCTTTAAGTAATTGATTTGCATCTGGAGTTCTACGCCCGTTCAACCAATCTAAAGCCAATTCACTATGCTCTGTAACTTCTATTTCAGATGCTTTTTGACTTAATCTAATAATGATATTATCTTTTACCTCTTCTGCCAAAGCATACGCCATTTCACTATCTATCAGTTTAGAATATGATAATAATTCATCAGTCGGCCATGCTAAAACATTTTTAAACCATGCGTAAATATCACCAAATGCAGATTGGCCTGCTTCAAATCCCAACATACCTGGAATTATAGAACCTGGAACTTGACCACAGATTCCTTTTACCAAAATATCTCCAACTTCTTCAACCGGGGCTACTAACATATCACAGGTGGAAGTCCCCATTACTTTACTTAAATAATAAGGTTCTATTTCTCCTCCCACAGCTCCCATATGGGCATCAAAGGCACCAACACCTATCAAAACATTTGTACTAAGACCTAATTTAGCTGCCCATTCCTCACATAAATAACCTGCAGAAACATCAGCCGAAAAAGCTGTTTTAACTGTTCTATCCCTAAATCCATCTAATAATGAATCTAATGTTTTAAAAAATTCATTGGGTGGCATGCCGCCAAATTCTTCAGCAAATAAAGCTTTATGACCGGCAGAACAAACGCCTCTTTTAATTTCATCTGCATGTTTACCTCCAGTTAATACAAACGGAATCCAATCACAATGTTCCACCCAAGAATAACAAGCCGCTCTAACTTTCTCATCTACCCTAAGTATGTGCAATAATTTTGACCAATACCATTCAGAAGAATAAATCCCACCTACGTATTTTAAATAATTAATATCGAATTTCTTTGCATGCTCATTAATTTCAGATGCTTCATTTACAGAAGTATGATCTTTCCATAGAACAAACATTGCATTAGGGTTTTCCTCAAATTCAGGCAATAATGATAAAGGAGTTCCTTCTTTATTAACAGCTATAGGTGTAGAGCCTGTAGTGTCTATTGAAATGGCTTTCACATTGGATGCCGCAGATTCACCAATTTTAAACAAACATTCTTTAATAGTATGCCCCAAACCTTCCAAATAATCTTTAGGATGTTGCCTAAACTGACTTTTAATTGGATTACAAAATTTATTCTGCTTCCAACGTGGATAGTAATAAATGGAGAATGCTAGTTCTTTTCCATTCACCGCATCAACTACCACAGATCTTACAGAATCTGTACCGTAATCTACTCCAATTACCAAAGGATTGTTAATCATTATATTTTTAAAAGTATTATAAAAGGTTTATTTACTAATTCAAAAGTGGGAATTTTTTTAAATTAATGTCAAAATAACACTTATTATTTTAAAAATAAAATTTCTGCACACATTTTTTTGTGTTTAGCTAATCAATTAAACTCTCTGGATTGGGTATAAAGTTTAAAAAAGCTTGAAATTTATCAATATACCTAGTTTTGTCTAACGTATAATAAAAAGCTCCTTTTTTAGAACTATCCTTATCTTTTTCTAATTGTTTGATAAGCAACTTTGTAGATAATATTTTACGACTAAAATTACGCTTATCAAAAGTAGAATCATAAATTCCTTCGTATAAATATTGAAGTTGTGGAATAGTAAATTTTTCTGGCAAAAGTTCAAATAAAATTGGATGAAAAGCTGCCTTATATCTTATTTTTCTAAGTGCCTTGTTTAACATTTCCTGATGGTCAAAAATCAACTGCGGAATATCTTTAATAAGAAACCATTCTGCATGATAATCATCATTCAGTTGCTTTTCATATTGATGAATATCAATTAAAGCAAAATAACTAATAGATATAGTTCTCTCGGTAGGGTCGCGATTTGGATCTCCAAAAACTTTAAGCTGTTCTAAATAAACCCCCTCCAAACCTGTCAATTGCTCTAAAACTCTATTAGCAGCTTGATCAATATCTTCATCAAATTTCACAAATCCTCCCATCAAACTCCATCTATCCCTTTCAGATTCGAATCCTCTTTTGATCAGTAAAACTTTTAAATCTTGACCATCAAATCCAAAAACAATACAATCAACCGCCACAAGTACTGGGGTTTGGTCTAAATACTTAATCATTTAATCAACTAAATTTCTCGTGTAAATCTCTATAAAAGATTAAAATTCTTTCAAATAATAAATAATTACTCTTTTATAGAATTTAGATCCATTAAACCTTAAAGGTAATAAATCTTTAAATTTTACCCTTAAAATATATTCATAATCATAAATTAACCTTCAGCTACTACCTACAATGAAAAAAAACATGGAAAAAAAAATCCTGGCTATCTTTAATAACCAGGATTTCATCACTTTTTGAATTTTATCTATTTATGCTAATATCCAACTAAATTTATATTCTAATCCCGGAGATTTCATTCTATCAGCAATTCTTAATAAACGATCTGGCAATGCCACTATATAATCTCTAGCTTTTTCTCCTGCCTCGTTCAAATCCTTTATATTCTCAACATTCCAGTCTTCAATAAGATTCTTCATAATATCCACATAATCAACTGCTGTATAAACACCTAATCTTTGTGCTGCATCAGTAAAATGACCAAAAGTATGGCCAACCTTAGTACCCAATTCTCTTAAAAAATGAGCTGGCATAACAATTTTTTTACGCATCATATCTTCAAAGGCAATCATTACCTCACTAGCATCAACTTCAAAAGCTTTACTAATAAAAGCTTTATATGCTTTCGCATGTCTTGCTTCATCAGCCGCTATCAGTCCACAAATTTTAGATAATAATTTATCTCCACCTTGCTTTGCTAACATAGCTACTCTTCTGTGCGAAATATTGGTTGCAATTTCTTGAAAAGAAGTATAAATAAAATTTCTATATGGATCATGACCAGTGCCAATATCAAAACCATCTTGAATTAAATATTGCGTTGAGGCTTCCATCGCTCTCATATTAACCCTTCCAGATAAATAAAGATATTTATTTAATAAGTCACCATGTCTATTCTCTTCCGCAGTCCATGCCCTAACCCATTTCATCCAGCCACCTTGTTCATTTCTAGATACATTATCAACCATACATAACCAAGATTCATAAGTAGGTAAAGCCTCCTCTGTAATAGTATCACCTATTAAAACAGCCATCAAATCGTAAGATAATTCTTTAGTACTTTCTTGTAATTCTTTTACCTCACTAAAAAAAGTATCCTTACTAGAATCTGGTAAAAAATCAGCAGGTTGCCACATTTCTTCAACGGGTTTTAAATAATCAGCCATTTCATTAACCATAAAAGGTTCCAAATAACTCATTACTTCTTTTCTCGATCCAACTGGTAATTCTATCATAAAAAATTTAAAAGTCAAAGATATATATATACTCAAACAATAACGATAATTAAATTAATTTACTATTGTAAAATTCTTAAAGTAAAAATAGAAGAAGCATAAATAGTATAATAGATAATTTGCTTTATGTAGGAGTAAAGATAATTTAGAAACGCCATTTCTATATTCCAAAAAAGTTATGTAGTCCTTCTTTCCGTTCATACGGCCTCAGGCCTTACACACGATGGCAGGTATCCACTTCAATAAGGTTTAGGTAGCCAAACCTGTACAATCAACCCAGAAAACCTGACCGCTCTTCTATCATTTCATAAACATAAAAAAGTTTCCAATAAGGTGTTTATGGATCAAGCGTAAAAGTTGGGGAGGAATATTTTTTAATTATTTTTGTAGAAAGACAATATTTTGGACTCTACATTACTATCAATAATACTTCCTGAGGGGCTTAGCGACTACTTTGAACTGGATAAAGTAGAGACGATAACAGATTCTTATTATATCTATCTGAAAGAAAAGAATATTGCACCAATAGAGTTTAGTGGTCAAAAACTGAGATCAAAAGGTTTTTTCGATGAGATTTCGGTGAGAGACTTTCCTTTACGTGGCAAGCCATGCTTTTTAAAGCTTAAAAGGCGTAGATGGC
>NZ_SWBP01000008.1 GCF_005116455.1 Pedobacter cryophilus | reverse complement strand
CCATCTACGCCTTTTAAGCTTTAAAAAGCATGGCTTGCCACGTAAAGGAAAGTCTCTCACCGAAATCTCATCGAAAAAACCTTTTGATCTCAGTTTTTGACCACTAAACTCTATTGGTGCAATATTCTTTTCTTTCAGATAGATATAATAAGAATCTGTTATCGTCTCTACTTTATCCAGTTCAAAGTAGTCGCTAAGCCCCTCAGGAAGTATTATTGATAGTAATGTAGAGTCCAAAATATTGTCTTTCTACAAAAATAATTAAAAAATATTCCTCCCCAACTTTTACGCTTGATCCGTTATTTTTATAAAAACAGAAATAATGAGCAAAAAAAATCCTGTTTATCATTTGATAAACAGGATTTTAATAATTTAAAGAATAAAATTATTTGCTAAATGATGCTAATACAGCATTATTTTTTACCACTTGGCTATGTTTAGGTTCTTGAGAACGACTTCCATTTTCAATGTTAGTAGCATTCTTAAGAAATTGTACTTCCAAGCGTGAAACTGTTTTATTTCTTCTGTCTTTTCTTTTTAAACGAGTTACTGCCATGACTTTTTCTTTTTTTAAATTTTTAAACGAGGTCGAGAGCGGATTCGAACCGCTGTAGAAGGTTTTGCAGACCTCTGCCTAGCCACTCGGCCACTCGACCCTTGTTTTAAGGAACGCAAAAATAGTAAAATTTTAATATCAGGCAATTATTTAAGTGTATTTCTTTTAATTTCGGCACAACAGATAGCCGCAGAAATTCCCACATTTAAGGATTCTGTTTGTCCAGAGCCAGGAATAGTGACCGGATGAGTAATTAAATCAAGAATATCTGAAGAAATTCCTTTACCCTCACTTCCAAAAATTAAGAACCCTTCTTTAGGCCAATTAATATTAAAAACATTTTCTCCATTTAAAAGTGTTCCATATTTAGGAAGCGTACTGTTTTTTAGAACAGCTATTAAAGGTTGATAGCTGATATTTACCCGAGCTAAAGAACCCATGGTAGCTTGTATAACTTTAGGGTTGTAAACATCAACAGTGTTTTCAGAACAAATTATTTCTCTAAAGCCAAACCAATCTGCAGTTCTAATAATAGTTCCTAAGTTTCCTGGATCTTGCACTCCGTCTAAAACAATAATAATATCTTTGTGCTTAGTAATCTGAAAATGAGGGATTTCTAAAATAGCTAAAATTCCTTGAGGGGTTTGTAAAGTGCTTATTTTTTCTAATTCATTTACAGTAACTTCAAAAACTTTTTGCTTATGAATTGATTTCGGCAAATTTGAAATCATATCTTTAACGCAATAAACAGAATGAATAACATAATTAGAGTTTATAAACTCTGATATTGCCTTAAATCCTTCTACTAAAAAAAGCTGATGCTCTTTTCGGTACTTTTTTTGATAAAGAGATTTAATTAAACTTATTTGAGACTTTGAAAGCATATAGATCTTATCCTTTTACAATTATAATCTTTTTTACAATTATAGTGTTGGGCTGTCGCTCTACCAAAAGATTAAAAGAAAATGAATCATTGGTTACAAAGCTTACCGTTAACGGAATTGATGATAGATTTTCTGAACAAGCAAAATCTTATGTTTCTTTAGATATCAGACCAAATTCGCCTTTTAACTTATGGGTTTATAATAATTTTAATAAAAAAGGAAAGAAAAAATTAGGAGAGCCACCTCATTTATTAGATAGCTCATTGGTAGAAGCTTCAAGAAAACAGATAGAAGGTTTTTTAAATATCAAAGGTTTTTTAAATGCTAAAGTAAGCAGCGACATAAAAATTAAAGATAAAAAAGCCGAAATAACTTATAACACAAATGCGGGTACCGAGTTTAAATTCAGGAATTTAACTTTTGACATCCCAGACTCGGCTGTAAAAGCTATTTATTTGGCTAACAGAGAAACCTTTACCCATATAGACTCTGGTGCAAGGTATGATGCTGATAGTTTATCTTATGAGCGTGAGAAAATTCACACCTTAATGAAGCAAAATGGCTACTATGATTTTGTGCGCCAATATGTGAGACCTACCGTTGATACTAATTTTAATAAAGGAGTTGCTGATGTTAAGTTGGGAATTATTAACCCGCCAAACGGAGGCAAGCATCAGGTTTATACTTTAGCCAATACCATTATAAGGATTCAACCTAGTAGTAATATTATTTTAAGTGAAATGGTTCCCGATACCATGGTGGTAGATTCACAATATAAGTTTTACGATTATTCACATTTTTTTAAGCCTAAAAAAATCACTCCATATATATTTCTGAAAGAGGGAGAGCAATACGATATTGATAAAGCAGAACTTACTACACAGCGCTTTTTTGATTTAAATGTTTTTAGAAATGTAAATATTGATTTTAGAAAACTAGCAGATAGTACAAACAGGTTACTTGGCTTAATTGATATTATTCCTTTAAAGAAAAAATCGAATAGAATTGATGGAGAATTTACCTTTAATTCGAGTATTACAGGGGTGAATTTAGGTTTAACCTATCAAAACAGAAATATTTTTGGCGGAGCCGAATTGTTTGAGGTAAAACTTAGAGGTGGGCTTCAGTTTGATAAAAACAAAACAGGAAACTTAGCAGACAGGTTATTGAGTAGAGATTATCAAATTGGAGTAAGCTTAACCATTCCTAAGCTGTTATTGCCATTTGAAATTCCATCTTTGGGAAAAAATGGAGTACCAAGAACAAGAATTAGCACCAGTTTTCAAACTTATAAACTAACAGATACCTATTTAAGAAAAAGTTTAGGAACCAACATCACCTATGAGTGGGTTGAAACTAAATATAAACTCCATTCTTTAACACCGGTTAACATACAGTATTCTCAAGGAGATATTAGTCCTATTTTACAAAAACAGCTTCAAGATCAGGGAGATGCTTTTTTTGTAGCTACGCTTAGATCTCAACTTATTTCAAGCAGTTACTATAATTATACTTTAAACTTAGCTAAACTAAATTCTTTAGGTAATTTTATATTTTTTTCTGGTAATGCAGAGCTTGGTGGTAATACTGCTGCCATGCTTGCTAATATTAGTAAAAAAGAAAAAGACGGCTCTAAAGTGCTTTTTGGTGTGCCATATTACCAATTTGCTAAAGCAATTGCAGATGTAAGATTTTACAAATTTTTAGGTGGAGAAAAACAGTTTATTGCTCGTATAAATCCAGGAATAGGCTATGCTTATGGCAATGGGCAAACGTTACCTTTTGATAAACAGTTTTTTGCCGGGGGATCTTCTGGGGTAAGAGCTTGGCAAGCCAGAACGCTTGGGCCGGGTAATTACAATAGAGCTTCATTACCTTCAGATTCGGCTAGAAACAACCTTAGAAATTTAGATCAGGTGGGGGATATTAAATTTGAGGGAAACCTAGAGTATAGATTTAAGTTATTAGATAATTTTATTGGCGCAAAGCTAAAAGGAGCTGCTTTTGTTGATTTTGGAAATATTTGGCAGCTTAGAGATAACGGCTTGGAAGGGTCTACTATTAAACTTAATAAACTATTTCAACAAACGGCAATAGGTACTGGTTTTGGGTTAAGGTTTGATGTATCTTTCTTTGTTTTTAGGTTAGATGCAGGCTTTAAATTTAAAGATCCGCAGTTTACAGGTTCAGATCAGTATGTTGTTAAATATTGGTTTGATAAGGCCGGTAAAAAAGTAATTAAAGATAGGTATGCCTTTAATAATTCACCTGATAAATACTCCCTTACGCAAATACAGTTTGGTGTAGGTTTGCCCTTCTAAAAAATATTTTTTAGACCATCAAAAACTGACTCAAAAAAAGTTGGAGCAGAGAGGCCTTTACTGTAGTTAAAATAAACTAAAGCAATTAAAATAAATACCATTAAGCCTATTAGTTTTCTAAACATATAGCCAATAAGAACCAGCCCAATAGGTAAGGCTAAAAGCAAATACCAGCTAATTTTGTAAGGTTTTAAATCATTGTTTTGCTTTTGTACAAAATATAAATTAGAGTGGCTACCAAACTCATTAATATGTTTGATAAATACAAACGCCGATTTTTCTATCTGAAGTGGGCAAATAGCTACTCCATTATTAAAGGTTAATTCTTGTTTAAAGCCATTTACAGAAAAATTAAAAGTACCATTTATGCTTTCTAAGGGATTATTTAGAGAATCTGAAGCGATAATGGCGAGTTTTTCATTTTTTAATAGGTTTTCTTTTACCACAAAATAATTAATAGTTTGTGTACTTGTTTGGCCAAATAAGTTTTGGACTATTAAGAAGCATAAAATTGTAAAAAGGTATTTCATTATTCGGTTGCTCTTTTGTTATAAATTAGATATCCAATATGGAAAAAAACACCAAATCTTTTTGCTTGGTCATCATAATAATTAAAATTTAAACCCACCGGTCCAATAGGGGTATGGTACACTAAAGCGCCATTTCCAATAAACCTTCTTTTAGCAAAATACGTTCCTGTTTGATTTTGTTGATTGTTGGTTTTGTAGGGTTGAAAAAGATAAGCTTCCAGTCTCAAATCAAAATTTTTCTTTATATTAAAAACATTTCTTAATCCTCCGGCTAAAAAATTATCAGCTCTTAAATTTTCTAAAAATAGTGTTTTAGAATCTTGTAAAGGATAAAAAGCGGTGGTGTTTAAGAGATTATTTTTAAAAGTACTAAAGATGGGTTTATTACTAAAAACACCTTCAAACAAATATCCTAAAGAAAATTTAGGGCCAAGTGGAAAATATTTTTCAGACTTTATTTTTACTCTATACCATTGTCTAAATTTTTCTGAAGGTTGGATAGAAGGATATGAGGGGTCGTTTCTAAGAATATTTCCAGGCTCATATTCTTCAATACCTTCAAAATGAGTTAATCCAATGCTTAACATATAGCCTTTAGAAGCATATTGTTTACGATTTAGTTGATAACGTTCATAATACATTCCCAAAATTAAACCCTCAAAAATAGATTGATCTAGGATATCTCCGGTGGTAAAATTATCAGTTGGGCTATAGGTGTTTCCGGTGTGAATATAGCCCGCAATCAGCTCAATTTTTGAGTTTCTGCCGGTTGATAAGCCTGTTTTTAGCGCTAACTTTCTGTCAAATTGTTTAATAAAAACAGGCTTATTATTTTCTAAAAAAATCTCACTCGATTCAAAATAATTCCAGTTGTTATAAGTGAATTCAGATTCTACATAAAAAGGTTTTTTCTTTGGAATATCAATCCTAAAGGTTCCTTGTACAGATTCATGAAATCTGCCAGAATAAAAGTTGGCACCAACAGTGTAGGAGTTTTTACTCAAAAAATTATATTGTAAACCAATATATGCGTTGCTAACAGGTCTGCTAGCTATACTTCCTCCAAAGTTTATTTTGAAATTTTTTTCGGGTTGTACAATCAATTCAAATTCATAAGCATTTTCTGCAGGTAGGTAATTAAATCTGGGATAAACGGTTTCAAAATTATCATCACCTAATAACTTATAATAACCTTCTTTTATATCTTTTAAATTAAGTTCTGTTTTTCCATAGCTGAATACATTTCTTACATAAGCTTTTTTTCTATCATCAACACCAGAAACTTTGATGTTTTTAAACGTGAGGTAAGGATTTTTATCAATAAATGCTTTTCGTTTATTACTTACAGTTAAGGGATCTACCCTTCGTTTTATTTTTTCTTCTATTTTAGACAGCTCTAAAATGGTAGCATCATAGCCCTGTTTTATCAGTTCTTTTACCGGAGAAAAATTTATAATGTTATAGTCTTGAAGGTTAGGCTGAATGTAAATTCCGTTTTCTCCCAAAGAAGTGGAATCAGATTTACTTAAAAAAAGGTAAATCAAAAACTTACTCATCAATTTTTCATCATTACTTTTTGGATAAGTATTAAAGTTTTTAGAAGAAACATTAGACCCAATAATTATATCTGGGGCAAATTCTGTTTTCATTACATCAACTGGGAAATTGTCATACAATCCGCCATCAAAAACATATTTATCATTCACTTTTATGGGTCTGTAAACCAATGGTACAGTAAAAGTTCCTCTAACGGCTTCTGCTAAATTCCCATTTTTCATCGGAATCATTGTTTGAGAAAGAACATCAGAGACTATGCATCTGTAAGGAATAAAAAGTTGGTCGAAATTGTCTTTTGCATTTGCAGATGCTTGTGCTAATAATTCAATTAAAGCAAAGTTTAAAGGAATATCATTAATCAGGTTTGATCTAAATTTGATGTAAAAGCTAGTGTCAATTTGTAATTTAGCAGTAACAAATGAAGGGTTTTCAGGTTTCTTCTGAAAGAAATAGCTGTAATCACTATCGTATTTTCCGCTAACCCAATCCTGAAAATCAGAACTTAAAGCTATATACTCTATTTCTTTTGGAGAATATCCGGCCGCATACATTGCGCCTACCACACCGCCCATAGAAGTGCCGGTAATGTAGTCTATTGGGATGTTGTTTTCTTCTAAAGCTTTAAGAACGCCTATATGAGCTAAGCCTTTTGCACCACCGCCGCTTAATACCAAGCCCACCTTTTGCGCACTACACACAAAAGAAAAAGTAATAAAGCTTAAGCAAAGGATTAATTTTTTCAAGTAATTAAAATTAAGCTTTTATTCTGTTTAAGGGAAGAACATTATTTTTCAAAAGTGGAAGGAGTAAGATTTTAAATTTTAAGGCATAAAAAAAGGCTGTCTTTTGAACAGCCTCTTCTTTGAATTTTTTAAACAATGCTTAGAAAGCGTAACCTACAGAGAATGATAATACTCTGTTGTTTTGTTCAACATTTGTTGTGCTTGTGCTTGTTGGTCTTAAGTTAGTTAAACCCAATCCGTATCCTGCTCCAAAGTTTAAACCAGAATTTAATTGGTAACCTGCTAAAAAGTTAACTCCAAAATCTAATGCTTTTAAATCATCACCACTGTTATCTCCAATACTCAACTTTCTTTCGCTTGTTGTACCAGAAATAGTTTCTCTTTGAGCAGAAACATTAAAACCAGCGTATGGGCCACCACCTATAAAAAGATGACCAGGACCTGCAGGTAAATTTGCTAACAAGTTTACCGGAACTTCTATTGCCAATACATTGTCTTCTACTTGGGTAGTTCCGTTGTCAAAATACTTTGCTCCTTTACCTTGAATAGAAATTCCAGGCTGGATCGAAAATAAATTAGAAACAGGTACATCAGCATAGCCGGTTAAATGGAAGTTGGTAGTGGTTTCTGTTTCGTCAGAAGTGTTAGCATCATCATTAACATACTTGTACTTTGGTAAACTTAAACCACCTTTTAAACCAAATCTTGATTTTACTGAAGATGAAGTTGTTGTTGTTTGCGCAAATGTTGCTCCGCCAATTACTAAGGCAAATGCAACTAAAAATATTTTTTTCATAATCGTTCAATTTTATTCACCAATTTTAAATGGTTAGAACGCCTTATTCAATCATTAGTCCAAGATTGGTGAAATGAGGAGGAAATAGCATCAAAAATCTCATAAAGAGCTATTTAATGTAAATTACACCTGTTTTATGCAATGTATAAGGCTATAAAAAACTGTAGTTTAATGGCTACAAAAGTCTGATAATCTCATCAAATTGGTGAGAATTAAAGACGAAGCGTTACTTTGGTTAATAAAAAATTAAGCTTTAAGAGGCTTTATTAATGGGAGTTTTATAAAAAAAATGGAGCCTGATGGGGAAGAGGTAAAGCCAATTTCTCCGTTATGTAATGCAATAATTTGTTGGCAAATTGATAAACCCATTCCAAAAGATTTTTCACCAACTGTACCTTTTCTTTTAGTTACTGCAAAAGGTTTGAAAATCTCGCTTTGTAAATGCTCTGGAATTCCAATTCCTTGATCTTCAATACTTATAATTATATGCTGGTTTTCTATCTTAGCATTTACATAAATTAGAGTTTCTGTGTGACTAAATTTACTTGCATTAACAATCAGGTTAGAAACTACTCTTGAGATTTTTTCTCTGTTTGCAAAAATGAAAACATCTTCATCGGGTTTGTTTAAAACAATAGTTTGTTTTTTCTCGTCTGTTTTAAATTTAAGAAGAGCAACAGAAGTACTTAATATTTGCTGAACACTAGTTTTTTCAAATGGTATTTTATTGTTTCCATCTTCTGTAAATTCAAGAATTTCACTAATCAGTAAAAGGGCATCATTAGAAGCGCTTTCTATCATATCAACCATTTCTAGTTCAGAACTATCTAAATCTTCCATCTTCATTAATCTGCTAATAGAGCAAATTCCACCAATCGGATTTCTTAGGTCATGAGCAACTATTCTAAGTATTTGATCTTTTTCTAGGTTTTTAAGTTTTAATTCTTGCGACTGTTTATTTATTTTTTCATTAAGTTCACTTAATATTTTAACAGTTTTTTTAGATTTTTTCCAATAAAAGTATATCAATACAATTATGGCCAACGTCATGGTGAAAAGAATAATAGCCGTTGTTAAGTAAATAGATTTTAAGCTCTCTGTTTTCTTTAATGCGGTGTAATTATCTTGATTTTCAATGTAGTTTAATTGTTCATTGATGTTGATTTGGTTAAGCGCTTTATCTTGTTTCTGCAATTTCTCATTTAAGCGATAATAGCTTCTTAAGTTTTGATAAGCTTTTGCAGTATCTTTTCTAAGTAAATAATAATCAGAAGTGATTTTGTAAAAGTTTGATTGGGATTTAATTCTTTTCAGTGTATCTAAACCGGGGATGATATTTTTAGATAATATTTCAAATTGATTGAGCTTATTAGCGTTTACATAGGCTTTTGCTAAATTAATTTTTTGTAAAAAAGCATCTTCTTGGTCGTTCCCTTTTTGATCATTTATAGCAATGCTAGATTGTAACAGCTGAATAGCTAAATCAAAGTTTCCTTTTGCATTCTCGGCCTGTCCCATATTGCCAAAAACAACACCTTTTGCTACTTTGAAATAGTTTTTTTGAGGTTTAAATCTTTCTTCATTGTCTAATAAAAGATTAATAACTTTATCATAATAGAACAAGGCAGAGTCAATTTCCCCGGCTTTAAAATAGCTAAATGCGGCATCATTTAAAATTTCTTGTCGCCTGTAAAAAGATCTGAAGTTTGAATCACAATTAGCAGATTGCTTAAATGACTCTAGAAATGTTTTAGCCGCTTCTTTGTAATTTTCTTGGTTAAAAAATACGATACCAATTCTATAATTAAATTGGGCCATATCACAAATGTTCAAGTTCTTATCTGCAATTTGCCTACCTAAGTAAAGCCATTTATAGGCTTCTAAATAATTTTTTCTGGCAAAATAAATATCATTAAGTAAAAAATAGGCTTTGGCGTATTCCTTAGGTATTTCATCAACTGTGGCGGTATTATATAAAATAGGCACAACCTGATCTATATAAAACTTAGCAGAGTCTAATTTTCCTGTGGCTAAATAAGAGTTAGCTAAAAACTCTAACCTAATAATTTGAGATATTTCGCCAGCTTCAGGATCATTCTTTTGTATAGAATCTAAAAAGGCAAAAGATTTGCTATCTCCCTCTTTACCTTGAACAAGGAATGCTGAGGATTCAATTTCATTAAAATATTTAATTTTTTGATGAATTTTAGCTTCTTTGTTTTCACACGAAGAAAAAACAATTATTACAGCTAATAAGAGCAGTAAAATAGGCGTGGATAAGAATTTATTAGATTTCTCTCTGGGTAAAAGTAAAATCATTTTTGATGAATGAATTAATTTTAATTCACTCTAAAGATATTCAAAATATTAATAGGCAGAGAGAAAACTATTTTATTTAAGCAATGTTTAGTGCACCCGACAGGAATCGAACCTGTACCGTAAGAACCGGAATCTTACATTCTATCCATTAAACTACGGATGCAATATTTAAATATAAGGTTTAAACGTTAAACCTAAAGTGCATAATGTCGCCATCTTCCACCACATAAGTTTTACCTTCAACACCTAATTTACCCACTTCTTTACAAGCATTTTCTGATCCGTATTGTACAAAATCAGCATATTTGATGACTTCCGCTCTGATAAAACCTTTTTCAAAATCTGAGTGAATAACTCCAGCGGCTTGTGGTGCTGTAAATCCTTTGGTGATGGTCCAAGCTCTAACTTCTTGCACACCAGCAGTAAAATAGGTGTATAAATCTAGCAATCTGTAAGCTGCAATAATTAATTTGGCTACGCCAGATTCTGCTAAACCTAAATCTTCTAAGAAAATTTTACGTTCTTCATAATCTTCTAATTCGGCAATTTCAGATTCTATTTTAGCAGATATAATTAAAACCTCGGCATTTTCATTTTTTACCGCTTCTTTCACTAAATCCACATATTTATTACCTGTATTTACTGATGCTTCATCAACATTACAAACATATAATACTGGCTTAACAGTCAATAAACTTAAATCTTCAATAAACTCAAAATCTTCTGAAGAAATAGGCGCAGTACGGGCAGCATTTCCTGTTTCTAAATGCGTTTTAACAATGCTAAGCACTTCGTAAGTTTTCTTAGCGTCTTTATCTCCACCAGTTTTAGCCATTTTCTCCACTTTCTGGATTCTTTTGCTAACGGTATCTAAATCTTTAAGTTGTAATTCAGTATCAATAATTTCTTTATCTCTTATAGGATCAACAGATCCATCAACATGAATTACGTTTCCATCATCAAAACATCTTAAAACATGTATAATGGCATTAGTAGCTCTAATGTTTCCTAAAAATTGATTGCCTAAACCTTCACCTTTTGAAGCTCCTTTTACTAAACCAGCAATATCTACAATTTCAATATTATTAGGTACAACTCTTTGAGGTTTTACCAATTCAGATAATTTATTCAATCTTTCATCCGGAACAGTGATTACTCCAATATTTGGTTCGATGGTGCAAAACGGAAAGTTAGCCGCCTGAGCCTTTGCATTAGATAAACAATTAAATAAAGTAGATTTTCCCACATTTGGTAATCCAACAATTCCGCACTGTAATGCCATATAATATGATTTGAAGATTTGAAAATTTAATAATTTGAAAATAATTTAAGATTTAACTTAACAGTCCTTAATTAAATAACAGACTAAATAAAATAAACTAAATACCACCAAATTTGCGCAAAGATAATATTTCAACTTATAAATATGGAGATAAATAAGAAAGGAGAAATTTTCAAATAATAGAAAAATATTTATATTCAACTATTATTTAACTTAAAAAACATAAAATGGAACAAAATGAAATTACCTCTTCAATCCCTCAAGAAGAACCAAAACAATTAATTATTGATAGTCAGTTAAAATTCTTTTTAAAAGAAACTGCAAAATGGGGTAAATTCCTAAGTATTGTGGGCTTTGTTTTATGCGGAATTATAGCTTTAGTGGCCGTTTTTATGATGTTTTTAGGTGGAGCCATTTCTACTGTGATGAGTAAAATGGGTGTAATGGGCAGCATGATGAGTGGATTTATAGGGTTTATTTATTTATTGATGGCTCTACTTTATTATTTCCCATCTAAATATTTGTTTGATTTTTCTGTTTACATTAAACAAGCGCTGCTTCTTAATGACCAAGAATCGCTTACTTATGCATTTTCCAGAATGAAATCTTTATATCGTTTTTGGGGAATATTGATGATTATATTACTATCATTTTATGCAATAATTATTTTATTTGCAGTATTGGTAGGCGGTTTTGCCGCCTCACAATTGCAAGGCGTTTAAATTATTCCGTATAACGAAGCTCCTTTTTTGCCCAAAAGATTAACCTTATCATCCACTTTTTCATCTGCAATTAGGGGAGGTGCATGGTGAGGTTTTATTCTTGCATCTATAATTAAAGGACCCTTACATCCCCAGTGTTTGTGTTGAGTAAAACTGTTGATACCATAAATATCATGCGATGGATTACTTCTTGTAAAAGTTACCCAAACAAAATTATTCATGGTTTTTGCTGTAAAATCAGCATCGTCACACAATATTAAAAGTGGTAAACCATTTAAATCTTGATCTTTTAAATAATCGTTTAAAAGATCAATTTCTTTTTGCGTAGTAACTTCATCAATATATTTTGGAGATTCTACCGCTAAAACTCCTGGCATCACCATTTTGTAATTCTCAAATGGTCTTGGTGTAGAGAAATTTGCAGGTAATTCGGCAAATAATTTTCTTTTAATTTCTCCGGCAACGGTAATAGCAACTTTAGACCCTGCATTTAAATCAGAACCACTATAATCTAAAGTATCAATAGTTGTTTTGGTATGGAAATGCAAATCTCTGCTTAAATCAACACGTTCTAAAATGTGTTTAATATAGCTTTCAATATCATGAATATCTAAATCAGGATTATCTTCTTTGGCACAAATAAATAAGTATTTAGCCAAGCTGAGCTGGTTTTTCCCAAAAATATGATTGGCAATAGTAATAATTTCCTGCGGTTTACGCTCTTTTAAATAAGGCGTATATCTTTCGCTGCCCATAGCAAACAGAAGTGGATGCACACCCGCAGCATCAACCGCATTTACGGCATGTAAACCGGGAATTTCTTTTGGAATAGCTGCTCCAGTAATATCATGAATCAATTCACCAAAACTGGTGTCTTCTTGCGGAGGCCTGCCAACAACCGTAAAACTCCAAATAGGGTCTTTTTTATGATAAACATTATGGACTTTTAATAAGGGAAAAGGATGTTTTAAGCTGTAATAGCCTAAATGATCTCCAAACGGACCTTCAGGTTTATTAGCCATCGGTTCTACCGTTCCAGTAATTACAAAATCAGCATCAGCAGAAATGCAAAAACCTTCTGCATCATAAAAATAACGGAAACGCCTGTTGCCTAAAGCGCCAGCAAAAGTCATTTCAGATAAACCTTCTGGTAGCGGCATTACCGCAGCCAAAGGGTGGGATGGAGGGCCGCCTACAAAAATACTCACCTTTAAAGGTTGTTCTTTTGCATTGGCTTTGGTTTGGTGTACACCAATTCCACGGTGTAACTGGTAATGCAATCCAATTTCTTCATTTAAAATATAATCATTGCCGCCTAGCTGAATACGGTACATACCTAAATTGGCATTCATAATACCAGGCTGGTCAATATCTTCGGTATAAACCTGTGGCATAGTCACAAATGGACCGCCATCCATAGGCCAATTTACAATTTGCGGAATATCGCTTATTTTACATTTAGCAAAATTTACAGGAGCAAAGTTTTTACCCACTTTCATAGGCAAGGCCGAAAGCGCTGTTAAAGAAACTTTAGCATATTTTAATGGACTTTTAACTGCTTTTATAGGGTCGTTTTTAAGCTCTACTAAGGTTTTAATGTTATCTAACGTATCTCTAAACATAAATTTGCTACGCTCAATGGTGCCAAATAAATTAGAAACAGCAGGAAAATTGCTTCCCTTTATATTTTCAAAATACAAAGCCGGACCTTGCTTCTCATACACTTTTAAATGAATAGCGGCAGCCTCTAAATAAGGATCAACTTCTTCTTTAATTCTAATGAGATGACCATGTTTTTCAAGGTCGTTAACGCAATCTCTTAAACTTTTATAACCCATACTTCACAAATATCATATTATGAAAATTGTTTTGGCAATTTATTATTTTAATTGTTCGAAGAGCAAGGTTCGATATATTTTTAAATTTTGTTTTGCGTTGTTATCTGCTGCGAGAGAGGAATTCTTTCATTCTTCAAAAAAATACTGATTCAATTCTGTCTAATAAATATTCAAAAGATAGATTAATCTCTTAATTATCCGAAACAAAAAAGGTCACTCATAGAGTAACCATTTTTTATATAAATTAGAAAGTCTTACTTTTTATTCAATAAAAATCAAGATTAAATTATTGTTTTTTATATTTCAAACTGTCTTTGCTAACCGTTACTTTAGTTGATTTAGTGCCTACAGATACACCATTTCCATCTACACTAATTGAAGTTGAAGGTTCTTTAGAACTTTCTTTAATAGTAGTGGTTGTATTTTTCTCGATAACAACCGTATCTTTTTCCACAACAACTGTATCTGTTTTATCATCAGCTGTTTGGGTGTTATTACAAGCTGTTCCTATAGTTACAGCAAACATAATTGTATAAAGGATTTTTCTTTTCATTTTATATATTTTAATTATAAATACAAAATCGATGCCAATAATCTTTTAAAAGAACTTTTTCCATGGCTCTGTGGATTAAAATTCACATTTGTTCTGTGATGATAAAGACCAAGTTAAAGCGGTTTCTTAAAGAAATTACTTGCTATTGTAATTATTCGAAGAGCATGTTACTCCGCATCTTTTACGTTTGTTCCGGCTATGCACTATACTCCTCACCCAAAAGAAAAATTTGGGTTGCGGGGTGTCGTTGCTATCCGGTCTAAAATTTAGAACTATACAAAACAATTAACAACAAAAATGAGGCAGGTTAATTAATAGCCCACGGGTTTAATTTGCGAGCTATTTGATGGTAAAATCAACATAAAAAGAGGGTAAGTTTTTATGCTTTCTTAACAAATTCCGATTTTAAATTCATTGCACCAAATCCATCAATTTTGCAGGAAATGTTATGGTCACCGTCAGTAAGACGAATGTTTTTCACCTTGGTTCCGGCTTTTAAAGGTTTAGGTGCGCCTTTAACCGGTAGATCTTTAATTACAATCACAGAATCCCCATCTTTCAACTCATTACCGTTTGAGTCAAGTATTTTCAAGGCGTTGTCGGTTTCAACTATTTCATCATTTGGCACCCACTCATTAAAACATTGCGAACAAACCATTTTATCTTGGTCAGCGTAGGTAAATTCTGAATTACATTTTGGGCAAAGAATCTGATCACTCATTTTAATATGTATTTATAATGCCCAAAGATAGATAAATGATTAGTTTAACCAGATAAGAAAGAATATGTTAATCAAATACAAAAAACATAACTCAACAAAAAAGCCATTGCTTTTGGCAATGGCTTTAATGACTTTTAAATGTGATTATATTAAGAGACCTGCTTAAGCAAGTTTAACATTCACTGCATTTAATCCTTTTTTTCCGTCTTGTAGGTCGAAAGTTACTTCGTCATTTTCTCTGATTTCGTCAACCAGACCCGAAACGTGTACAAAATATTCTTTGTTTGTTCCGTCTTCTTTAATAAAACCAAATCCTTTGGTTGAATTAAAGAACTTTACTGTTCCATTATTCATTGTGTTGTAATTTAATATTTATACAAATATATGTATAAATATTAAAAATGATAATTTTATAATAAAATTTTGACTATCAATATATTTAACAAAAAAAAGAGTCAGATTTTTAACAAATCTGACTCTAAATTATAATTTTGAAATATTTTAAATATCAAAAGAAAAATCATCATCCGTTTTAACGGGTGCACCTTCTGGATTAAATTCGTATCTTTTCTCCACAACTTCTTGGTGAGTTTTAATATATTCTACAGTTTCTGTCAATCCTTCAGCAAATTTCTCGAAATCTTCCTTATAAAGAAAAATTTTATGCTTAATGAAAACACCGTCTTCTAATCTTTTCTTACTTTCTGTTACTGTAATATAGTAATCGTTAGATCTAGTTGCTTTTACATCAAAAAAGTAAGTTCTTTTACCCGCTCTAACCTTCTTTGAAAAGACTTCTTCTCTTTCTTTGTTGTCGTAATCTCCCATTGCTGTGATAAGTGTTTATGATTTGATAGGATAAATAAAGAAAGAAATTATTGAAGTTCCAAATTATAGTTCCAAACTTTATGTTAATTGCTGTTCTTCCAGTAATTGTTTTTCATAAAGTTCAAAATAAGTGCCTTTTTTGTCCATTAAAAACTCATGTGTTCCTTGTTCTGCAATTTCACCTTTATCTAAAACAATAATTTTATCAGCATTTTTAATGGTTGATACCCTATGTGCTATTAAAACACTGGTTTTACCTTGCATTACTTTACCTAAATTACTTAAAATTTCTTCTTCTGTTTTAGTATCAACAGCAGAAAGGCAATCATCAAAAATTAAAATTTGAGGTGATTTTATAATGGCTCTGGCAATAGATACTCGTTGTTTCTGTCCGCCAGATAAGGTAATGCCTCTTTCTCCAATAAAAGTTTCAAATTGTTGATCAAACTCCATGATATTTTTATAAACAGCGGCATCTTTTGCTGCTTGTTCTATTATAGGCATGTTTAAAGTATCTTGTCCAAATGCAATGTTTCTGGCAATGGTATCAGAAAATAAAAACACTTCTTGCGGTACAAAACCAGTTTGGCTTCTATAAGCTTCTAAATTTATGTGTCTGATATCATTTCCATCTATTTTAATGCTTCCTGCATCTACATCATACATGCGCATCATTAAGTTAGCGATGGTAGATTTTCCAGATCCTGTTCTTCCAATAATGGCTAATAATTCTCCTTCTTTTATTTCAAAGGAGACATTTTTTAAAGCTTGAATTCCCGTATCAGGATAGTTAAAACTTACATTATCAAACTTTATAGTGCCTTTCAGTTCTAATTGATTAGGATTTGGATTAATAATTTCTGGTGTGGTTTTAAGAAATTCATTGATCCTTTTTTGGGAAGCTGCCGCCCTTTGTATTAATGAAGTTACCCAACCTAATGAAGTCACCGGAAAAGTTAATTGATTTACATAAACTATAAATTCGGCAATGTTACCCGAGCTTATTTTTCCGTCCATAACTTCTAAACCGCCTATATAAATGGTAATAATGGTACTTAAGCCAACCATTAGTAACATAATGGGATAAAAATAGGCTTGCACTTTAACTAAAGATAAAGACTCGTTTTTATAGCTTTCGCTTTCCAATTCAAAACCTTTTCTAATGCTATCTTCCTTTACATAAGATTTTACCACCCTAATTCCCGAGAAGGTTTCTTGTACAAAAGAGGAAAGAGAGCTTAAACGTTGTTGTATTTTTTCGCTTTTTAAATTGATAATGCTATTCACATAATAAATGGTAATGGCTAAAACAGGAAGCGGCAAAAGGCAATAAATAGCTAATTTTAAGTTTACGCTTACCATAGCCACAATAATTAAAATGAATAAAACAATGGTGTTAATGGTGTACATAATAGCGGGGCCCATGTACATTCGTACCCTACTCACATCCTCGGTTACCCTATTCATTAAATCTCCAGTATTGTTTTTTCTATAAAAGGCTAGTGATAGTTTTTGGTAATGATGATAAATTTCATTTTTAAGATCAAATTCTATATGGCGAGAGGTAAGGATAATGGTTTGCCTCATGAAAAATAAAAATAATCCTCTAACCAAGGCCAACACTAAAACTAAAATCCCAAAGAAAAGTAAGCTAGTTCCAAAAACCTTCAGTATCATTTCTTGTCTTTCAAAACCATTAAAAAGCCTATAAAGTGCGATGTTTTCGTTCACTAAATCAAAAGCTATTCTGATAATTTGAGCGGGTAAAACCGCAAAAAAGTTAGATACAATTACAAAAATTACTCCTGGCAGTAATTTCCATCGATATTTAAAAAAGAATTTATTTAAGTACGCAAGTTCTTTCATCTGTGTGTACAAATGTAGGGTTTTGTTTTTTCTTTTGATATTACAGCAGTCGTTTAGCTATTCAATTTAAGGTTTGAATTTAAAACAGAAACCGTAAAAATTAACAATTGACCTTTTAGAAGTCCATATATTTGAAAAAAAACAGCTACTTTTGTGACTTATCTGCGATTTCATTATTTGGTATATATGTCGATAATTCAATTAGAAGAGAGCTCCATATTCAATCAACTCAGTATTTTTGGACACCAAAAAGTAGTGTTTTGTAAAGACGATGATACCGGTTTAAGAGCAATTATTGCTATACACGATACCACTTTAGGGCCGGCAGTTGGAGGGACAAGAATGTGGTCTTATGCTACAGAAGCTGATGCTTTAAATGATGTTTTACGATTGTCTCAAGCGATGACTTATAAAGCTGCCATTACAGGTTTAAACCTGGGTGGAGGAAAAGCGGTGATTATTGGTGATAGCCGTACAGATAAATCTGAAGCTTTAATGCGCAGGTATGGTAAGTTTATCCAAAACCTAAATGGTTCTTTTATCACTGCGGAAGATGTAGGTACGAGTCCAAAAGATATGGAATACATTAGAATGGAAACCAAATACGTAACTGGTGTGCCCGAATCTATTGGTGGAAGTGGAGATCCCTCTCCGGTAACGGCAAAAGGTGTTTTTATGGGAATTAAAGCTTGTGTTAAAGAGCTTTATGGAACTGATAATTTAGCAGGAAGAACAGTAGCTGTACAGGGTACCGGGCAAGTTGGAGAAAATTTGGTGAGCTTGTTAAGAGCCGAAAATGCGAAGGTTTTTGTAAGTGATATTAATGAAGAGCGTTTAGGCCGAGTAGCTAAAAAATATGGCGCCGAAGCGGTAAATAATAATAATCTTTTTGATTTAGATTTTGATATTTATGCCCCTTGTGCTTTGGGTGCAACTGTAAATTCAGAAACCATTGCCAGAATGAAATGTATGATTATAGCAGGTTCGGCAAATAATCAATTGGCTGATGAGCAATCAGATGGTCAACTTTTATTAGATAAAGGAATTTTATATGCGCCTGATTATTTAATTAATGCAGGAGGTTTGATAAATGTATATTCTGAATTAGCAGGATATACTAAGAAAAGAACCATGCAGCTGGCCGAGAATATTTATGAAGCCACCAGAGAAGTTTTAAAGAAATCTAAAACAGAAAAAATTCCAACAAATATTGCTGCAAATAGAATTGCCGAAAAACGTATTGCTGATATTAGAAAAATAAAGGCATCGTTTTAATAAAGAAACATCAAATCACAAATAAATAATAAATCGGTTTTATAGCCACTCGTTCTTTAAAATATATGTTAAATAGAAGGCACCTGAGAGTAAAAGTAATGCAAGTATTATATGCATTTCAACAGTCAGACGTAAAAGATATCAGGTTACAGGAGAAAAATTTGATTGCCAGCATTGATAAGGTTTTTGAAATGTATATCAGTTTGTTGGCTTTAATTAATGACGTGGTTCAATATGCAGAAATTGATGCTATTGACAGAGCAAATAAACACCTTCCATCTGAAGATGATTTAAATGCTAACGTTAAAATATTAGACAATCTGTTTATTAAACTTTTGCTTAATAACAGTGAGTATTTGCAATCAGTAAAAAAATATAAAACATCTTGGGATTTTGATCCAGAATTGGCTAGATCCCTATTTACAAGCTTAAAAGCAACAGAAGAGTATAAAGCATATCTTCAAAATCCAGAACAGGATTTACATTCAGATAAAGATCTTATCAAATTTATTTTCAAAAAAATTATTCTAAAATCTACCTTAGCACAACAAGCTTTTGAAGAAAAGCATTTAAATTGGCAGGTAGATCAAGATGTTTTGCAAGCAATGATTGCTAAAACATTAAAGAATTTTTCTGATGCTTCTAGCGAACAAAAATTAGCTCAAGTAAGCGCAAACTGGAATGAAGATAGAGAGTTTGTTTTAGATCTTTATCATAAAACTATAGCCAATGATAAAGCCTATCAGGAAATGATTGTTGGTAAAACCCAAAACTGGGATGCTGATAGAATTGCACTGATGGATATTCTTTTAATGAAGATGGCTTTAGCAGAAATGATTTATTTTACCAGTATTCCCGTTAAAGTAACCATTAATGAATACCTTGAAGTAGCAAAAGAATTTAGTACACCTAAGAGTAATTCATTCATAAATGGTATTTTAGACAAAATTTTAGACGATTTAAAGGCTGACGGAAAAATAAGAAAATACGGCAGAGGCTTAATGTAAATAATATGAAATATAAAATTTTAAGTGTAGTGGCATTATTTGCTATTGCCGCTTGCAACAATCCTAAGACAGAAAGTACAGATCAAGCTGTAGAAAATTCAGGAGTTACTGCCACTAGTGATACCACCATGGTTTCTGCGGAAGGCGCACCTGCAATGAAATTTGAAACAGATTCTTATGATTTCGGAAAAATAAAAGACGGAGAAAAAGTATCGTACGATTTCTTTTTTACCAATACTGGTAAAACGCCATTGATTATTAGTGATGCATCTGCCACATGTGGTTGTACAGTTCCCGAAATACCAAAAGAGCCAATAGCGCCAGGAGCAAAAAGTAAAATTAGTGTAGTATTTGATAGTGCAGGAAAAAACGGTTTGCAAGATAAAGTGGTGACCGTTACGGCTAATACCATACCAGCACAAACGCAAATACACTTAATTGGTGAAGTAATTAAATAATCAAATAAATAGATAAATAATATGTTAAATTTTGTTTTGTTGCAAATTCCAGAAGGGGTAATGAATTTTTTACCCATGATTTTAATTGTGGTTGTTTTTTACTTTTTCATGATCAGACCTCAAATGAAAAAAGCTAAAGACCATAAAAAGTTTATTGCCGAATTGAAAAAAGGAGATAAAGTAATTACTACAGCTGGTATACACGGTAAAATTGCCGATATGAATGAAACTACTATTTTGGTAGAGACAGAAGGGGGTGGTAAAATTCGTTTCGAGAAATCAGCAGTTTCTTTAGATTCTTCAAAAACTTTAAATAGTTAAGCACTATTTTAATGAAATATGAAATGCCGTTTTCTTAACGAAACGGCATTTTTTTTATAAATTTACTTTTTAACCGTCATTAAAAATTAAATAGAGGCAACATGGCTATCATAAAGTTAACGGCTGTAGAAAGAAGGAAACTGAGTATTTTTTTTACTTGTGTTTTTTTAGCGGTAGTTGCTTGGCTTTTTTTTTCGCTCTCTAATAAGTATGAATATGAGGTTAAAACGGTTGTAAACTTCAGAAATTTACCCGTTAACAAAGCTTTTAATCCTTTACAATCTGATACCGTTTTATTAACAGTGCAAGGTAGCGGCTGGCAATTGCTTTTTACCAGAATGAGAATTTACCCTCGAGATGTGAGGGTAGATTTAAAATCGTTAGAAAAGCGAAATTTTGTCACCTTCTCCGAACAAATAAATAGCATCAATAATTACTATTCATCAGATCAAAAAATAATCAACATACAGCCAGATACACTTTATTTTGATTTTACTACTCGTAAAGTGAAAAAGGTGCCTGTTAAACTATTAAATGATCTTGTTTTTGTAAAGCAGTTTGGGCAATCGGCAAAAACTATTTTAAAGCCAGACGAAGTAACCATTACAGGTCCTCAAGATCAACTTGATAAAATTAGCTTTTGGCTTACTGATACTTTTAAAAGAAAAGGAATTAAGAGCAGGATAACAGATAAGATAAGCCTGCAAAAACCTAAGGAAGCAAATATCAGCATATTTCCATCTTCTACAGAAATTCAGATTCCGGTTGAAGAATTCACCGAAAAGGAACTATTTGTGCCTATTAAAGTAATTCATAACCAGCAATATTATAATGTAAAGTTGGTTCCTGATAAAGTTAAAATCACTTTAATGGTTTCTTTATCTGATTTTGCCAACGTTACCGAAGAAAACTTTGAGGCTGTAGTAGATTTAAATCTTTGGAAAAATGAAAATGCAAACGAATTGCCTGTTCAGATTATAAAAAAGAAGGCTTTCTCTCGAATCCGAAAAATTGAACCTTTACAAGTTAACTTCATTATCAAAAAATAATGCTCAGAATAGGAATAACCGGAGGGATAGGAAGTGGTAAAACTACGGTTTGCAAAGTGTTTGAATTATTGGGTATCCCGGTTTTTTATGCTGATGATGTGGCCAAAGAATTGATGATAAAAGACGCTATTCTTATCCAACAAATTAAAGCAACATTTGGTGAAGAGGCCTATTTTGCAGATCAAACTTTAAATAGAAAATATATTTCTGATCAAGTTTTTAAGCAGCCAGATCAACTTAAAAAGCTCAATAGCTTTGTTCATCCTGCTGTATTTAGAGCATTTGACAATTGGTACACTCAACAAAAAGCGCCTTACGTTTTAAAAGAAGCCGCTTTACTTTTTGAAAGTGGTTCATACCAACAAAACGATTATAACATTTTGGTTTCTTGTCCATTAGCATTAAGAATACAAAGAGTAATGCAAAGAGATAAAGTAACCAAAGAAAAGGTAATGGAAAGGATAGCGGCTCAACTCCCCGAAGAAACCAAGCAATCTTTAGCCAATTATCAAATTCAAAATAACGAACAAGAATTTATCATTACCCAGGTATTGCAGCTTCATTCGCAGCTCCTGAAGAAAGCATTTTAAATGAAAGATGATTTTTTAGTGCAAACGCCGCAAGGTTTATATTGCCCTTACGGAGATTTTCACCTCGATCCACTTTTACCTGTCAATAACGCAGTAATTTCTCACGCTCATGGAGACCATGCCCGCCCAGGTAACCAAAAGGTGTTTTGCACTCCGGCTACGCATAAAATTATGCAATTACGCTTAAAGAAAAACGCAGGGAAAGACTTTAATACTTATAGTTATCATCAAACTTTTAAAATAGAAAAGGTGAGCATCACTTTTTTATCAGCCGGCCATATTTTAGGATCAGCAATGGTGAAAATGGAATTTGAGAATACCGTTTACTTATTTACCGGAGATTATAAATTACAAGCAGATGAAACCTGTCAACCCGTAGAATTTTGCCAAGCAAATGTTTTAATTACCGAAACTACTTTTGCTAATCCAGCGGTTAAACATCCAAATCCCGAACAAGAAATAGATAAATTAAATGAGATAGAAGGCAATATTCTTTTAGGAGTTTATGGCTTAGGCAAAGCGCAAAGAATTACCCAACTTATTCATAAAATTTGCCCTCAAAAAAATGTGTTGCTACACTATTCTATTTATCCAATCCATCAACTTTACAAAAATGAAGGAATAGATTTAGGTAATTATCAACATTATGATCGAAAAATCATGAAACAGCAAACCAAAAATCAAGTTTACATGGTTCCGCCTTTAACCTTTAACAGCTACAGTAAAGCACCCAATGTGGTTAAAATATTTGCATCTGGATGGGAAAATTTACAAAAAGGGAACGATCAAAGCCTTTATATCTCAGATCATGCAGATTGGGATGATATCCTCAAAACCATCTCTATGGTTAATCCGCAAGAAGTGTGGACAATTCATGGCGACGGAAATTTATTAAAAACTTATTTTAGTGATTCTTTAAAAGTAAAGATTCTTTAATGTTAGTTGAGCAAATAGATTATTATATCAATGAAGATGGTAATTTTGTTTTTAAAGAAAAATATCATTTACAAAGAGGCTATTGCTGCAAAAATCAGTGTAAACATTGCCCTTGGAATTTTAAAAAAGGGAAAAGCAAAAAAGAAAATAATCAATTAAAATAAACCCAATTTATCAATAAAATTATGGATTTAGAGAAAGAAATATTTAGCACAAAATTTGTTAATAGCTACCAAAAAGCCTCTGTAAACGTAATTTTCACCTATAATTGGTTAAATAATTTGATCAAATCTGAATTAGATAAATACAATATCACCAATCAGCAATTTAATATTTTAAGAATATTAAGAGGTCAGTACCCTCATCCGGCAACGGTAAATATCTTAAAAGAAAGAATGTTAGATAAAATGTGTGATGCCTCAAGAATTGTAGACAGGTTGGTCCAAAAAGAATTGGTTACCAGAACCATCAATAAAAAAGACCGTAGGGCGGTAGATATTCTTATTACCGAGAAAGGTTTAGAAGTTTTAGATGGGATACAAATGGAAGACGCCATGATTGATAACTTGAAGAACAACATTTCTGAAGAAGAAGCCAAAATGCTTTCTAACCTTTTAGATAAGTTTAGAGGATAATTTTTTTGGAAAAGCCATTTCAGTAATTTTTAATAACCGCTAGTCCGGCTATTCTCTACAAGTTTTGCCCCAAAACACACCGCCAACTTCGCAAAAGCTTTCCGTTGCTATCCGGTTTATTTTACTTCTCTCGGTGCAATTAAAACCTAGTGACCAATAAAAAAACCTGCTAATGCAAGAGCCACACCAATTAAAACAGCTACAGTTTTTTTGATACTAAATTTATGATCTACTGTAGATTCAAATAAAATAGTGGTAGATATATGTAAGAAAATTCCAATTACAATACCCATAATATAAGGGTAATAACTTCCCAAGCTATTGATATCTCCTTTGCTTAATAAAAAGCTAAAAGCATAACCTAAAGGAGACATGGCTGCAAAAATAACCAGATAAACTATAGCTAAATTTTTACGAATGTGCTGTCCTAAAAGCACACTTCCTAAGGCAAAAGCAGCGGGAATGTGATGCAATGCAATTCCAAAAACCAATTGATTACTGTCTTTTCCTGTTAAAGGCATTCCTTCTAAAAAAGCATGAAAACACAAACTTAACATCACTCCCCATGGAAAGCTCTTTTGGTGATGATGTAAATGTATGTGACCATGTTCTATCCCTTCAGAAAACTGTTCTAATAAAATTTGTAGAATAAAACCACCTAAAATAAAAAAGCCTATGTTATTACTTTCGGCACTTTTATAAACATCAGGTAAAAGATGTAAAACTGTTATGGCAAAAAGATAGGCTCCGCTAAAAGACAGAATAAGTTTAAGTCTTTTATTATCCTCGTTTTTAACAAAGAAAACAGAAAGACCACCCAAAAGAGCACAACTACCTAATAATAGTATAAAAAATAAGCTCATAGTATTAAACAGCGAATGGTATAAATTTTAAAAATAATTTGGCAAATATAAAACCCACTAAAGATCCAAAAAGCATCCCAAAAGTTACATCAATTGGGAAATGTACCCCAACGTAAACCTGTGCAAAGCAAATGGAAGCTGCCCAAAATAAGCCAACAGGTAAAATTACTTTCCACTTTTTATAGAAAATGGTAATCAGAAATAAGGCAACAGCAAAATGATCAGAAGCATGTGTAGAAGGAAAGCTTTTTCCAGAACCACAAGGAACTCTAGAAATTAGATTGGCTTGTACAGAAACATCATTACAAGGCCTGGTTCTGTTAAAAGTAGGTTTTAAGATGCTCGCACTTCCAAAATCTGCTAAACCAACCGCTCCGGCAAGAAATAATACCAAGTAAAAGCCCTTTAATTTGTAGGTTTTTATCGCTGCGGCAATAATGATAATATAAAGAGGAATCCAGGTGTATTTGTTTCTTAAAATTGGCATTATCCAATCAAAAAAAACATTGCTGCATCCAGAATTAATGGCATAAAAAAGTTGATGATCAATTTTTACTAATTCTTCAATCATGCTGCTTTCTTACAAATAAAAATTAACCTGTCAGAATGATTAATGTCAAATTCATTCAAATTATAATCGCCAAAAACTTGGGTAATATTTAACCCAGCTGCGTGAAACAGACGCTCAAAATCAGCCAATTTAAAATCCTTAACTTCTTCTTTAAAAGCAAAATGTTTGTTTTTATGTTCAAAATCAATGGTTTTAACAATTTTTCCATTTTCAACCATTCTACTCATATGAAAAGTAATACCATCTACCTCTTTAGATTCTCTGGTAACCAAATGATTAATAATTTTTTGGCTATTCATATAATCTAAAACCAAAATACCATCTTTTTTTAAAGATTTTCTAAAAGATTTTAAAGCATTAATGTGCTCATTTTCTTTCTCAAAATAACCAAAACTGGTAAACAGGTTAAAGGCAAAATCAAAGTAGTTGATATAGAATAAATGTCTCATATCGTGTACTAAAAAATGGAGCTTTTTGTTCTCAAACGGCTGCGCAAATTTGATGCTCGAAAAAGAAAGATCAATGCCAGTTACGTCATATTCTTTTTTGTTGAGGTAAATGGCATGTCTGCCTCGTCCGCAAGCAATATCTAACATTCTTGATTGAATGCCCGGTTTTAAAAAACTACAAAGATTATCAATAAATAACTCAGCTTCTTCCTCGTCTCTCTTTTTATAAAGAATATGATAATAAGGGGAATTGAACCAGTTATGAAACCACTTTTTGGGCATAAATTTTATTTTAATCGCAAATATAGCTATTTAACACCTTTAAGGGAATGTTTAAAACATCATTAAGAAATAGTATTTTAATATGTTTATTTTTGCCGATTCTAAAATAACGCAAAGTGACTTTAATTAAATCAATCTCAGGAATAAGAGGAACAATTGGAGGGAAAGCAGGCGATGCTTTTACACCTTCAGATATTATAAAATTCACATCGGCTTTTGGTCTTTGGGTAATTCAGCAAACCGGTAAAAAGAAAATTATTATAGGTAGAGACGCCCGTTTATCTGGCGAGATGGTGAGAAATTTAGTGGTAGGCACACTTCAAGGATTAGGGATTGATGTTGTTGATTTAGGCCTTTCTACCACGCCAACAGTAGAAATTGCCGTACCAGATGAAGATGCAGGTGGTGGAATTATTATTACAGCCAGTCATAACCCTAAACAGTGGAATGCTTTAAAATTATTGAATCATAAGGGTGAATTTATCAATGATGAAGAAGGTAAAAAAGTATTAGAAATTGCTGAAGATGCCAACATCAGCTATGCCGAAGTAAACGACTTAGGTAAAGTGCGCATGGATGAAACCTACATGCAAAAGCATATTGATAAAATTTTAGCGCTTCCTTTAGTTGATGTTGAGGCTATTAAAGCAGCAAACTTTAAAATAGCCATAGATTGTGTAAATTCCTCAGGTGGGATTTTTGTACCCGCTTTGTTGAAGGCTTTAGGAGTTGAAACCGTTTATGAGTTATTTTGCGAGCCAGACGGAAAATTCCCTCACAATCCAGAGCCATTGCCAGAAAACCTGACTGCTTTATCTCAAGAAGTACTGAGTAAAGGTGCTGATTTAGGCATAGCCGTAGACCCAGATGTAGACAGATTATGCTTTGTTTGTGAAGATGGAAACATGTTTGGAGAAGAATATACTTTAGTTGCCGTAGCAGATTATATCCTTAAAAATAAAAAAGGAAATACGGTTTCTAATTTATCTTCAACCAGGGCGTTAAGAGATGTAACAGAACAAGCAGGAGGCGAATATCATGCTTCAGCAGTAGGCGAGGTAAACGTTGTTAATTTAATGAAATCGTCTAATGCGGTTATTGGTGGAGAAGGAAACGGAGGTGTAATTTATCCAGAACTTCATTACGGAAGAGATGCTTTAGTAGGAATTGCGCTGTTTTTAACGCATTTGGCTAAATATGGAAAAACCATTTCGAGGTTAAAAGCATCTTACCCATCTTACTTTATTTCAAAAAATAAAATCACTTTAACACCAGAAATGGATATAGATCATTTGCTGCTTAAAGTAGAAGAAAAATACAAAACTCAACCTCACTCTACTATAGATGGGTTAAAAATTGAATTTGATAAGCAATGGGTTCATTTAAGAAGATCAAATACAGAACCTATTATAAGAATTTATTCGGAAGGAAGTACAGAAACTGTTGCCGAAAGTCTAGCTAACAAAATTATAACAGACATTAAAGAAATATTAACGATTTGAAGATTTGGAAATTAATCTTTTTGAAGATGAAAATTAGATTCGTTTAGGATTCATCTTTATATTTCAAATCATTAACTCATCAAATTAAAATTATGCAAAGAATATACCTCGATAACGCAGCAACTACTCAAATAGATAAAGAAGTAATGCAAATAATGGTTTCTGTAATGGAAAATCATTATGGCAATCCTTCATCTATTCACGCTCATGGCAGAGAGGTAAGAACTTTAGTTGAAAAAGCCAGAAAAACCGTTGCAGGGTTAATGAACACGGCTCCGGCTAACATCTTTTTCACATCTGGCGGAACCGAAGCTGATAATACAGCCATTAAATGTGCAATATATGATCATCAAATTAAGCATGCCATTACTTCAAAGATAGAGCATCATGCGGTAGGTCATACCTTAGAAATGATGGAAAAACAAGGGCAAATTAAGTTGAGCTATGTAGATATTGATGAAAAAGGGAATATAAATTATCAGCATTTAGAAGAACTATTGATAAATAACGATAGAAGCTTTGTTTCCTTAATGCATGCTAATAATGAGATAGGAACGCTTACTGATATTGATAGAGTTGGTGAACTCTGCGAAACTTATCAAGCTATTTTTCATAGTGATACAGTACAAACGATGGGGCATTACCCTCATGATTTAAGCAAATTGAAAGCTCATTTTGTAGTTTGCGCTGCTCATAAGCTGCATGGACCAAAAGGTGTTGGTTTTTTGTACGTAAATCCTCAAATCAAAATCAATCCAATGATTTTGGGAGGTGCACAAGAAAGAAATATGCGTGGAGGTACAGAAAATGTTTATGGAATTGTAGGCTTATCAAAAGCTTTAGAGATAGCATATCAGGAAATGGATATTCATCAACAACATATTCAAGCCTTAAAAACTTATATGAAAGTTGAATTAAAAAAGGCCGTTCCAGAGATTGAGTTTAATGGCGAGGTGGAGGATAGCAAAAGCTTGTACACTGTTTTAAATGTGCGTTTCCCTAAAATGAATATGGCTGATATGCTATTATTTAATTTGGATATTAATGGAATTTCTGCATCAGGCGGTAGTGCTTGTTCTTCGGGCTCTAATATTGGCTCTCATGTGCTTACTGCTTTAGGGGTCGACCCTGAAAGACCTTCAGTTAGGTTTTCTTTCTCGAAATATAATACTAAGGTGGAAATTGATGAAGTAATAAAAGCACTTAAAAAGGTTTTTTAAGTGCTTATAAAAATGACATTAGAAAACGGATAGTGGCATATTTATTGATCCTTTTTAGGTAATTAATGTAATTAATTTAAAGAAGGAGGCGTTATGCCAAAGAGTCCGGTGGAGCGATTAAATGAGATTAAAGAGAAAATATTAGAGAAAAAGGAACAGCAAAAAGCTGATGGCGAAATTATAAAAGACCCTGATAGGGGAGCTCTAATAAGTAGAAAAAGTTCTTATACCCAAAACTCGGGAGACAAAGCAAGAACTAATAAAAGGCCAATCGGTATTGATAGAGATCCTGGTTTGTAAAATAGTCAGATCAAAAGAGGCGAAACGTTAAATTTCGCCTCTTTTATTTTGTTAAATTTCTTTTAGCAAACTATTTATTCTTAAGCTTGTTAAGTCAAAAAAATTATATAATGAAAAGGAGAAATTTTTTATTGGGTGGAGGGTTAACCTTGAGCGCATTGGCTTTAGGCAGATTCACCTCTTTTGCGTCTAATTTAGATTTTGCTGCTGCATTTAATATTAAAATGCTAACAGACAAGGTTGGGATTTTTACAGAACAAGGTGGAACCATCATGTTTATGTTATCAAAATCGGGTATTGTTGTAGTTGATTCTCAATTTCCAGATCCTGCTAAGCATTTAATTGATGAGCTTAAAAAAGCAAATGAAATGCCTTTTGATTTATTAATCAATACGCACCATCATGGAGATCATAGCGGAGGAAATATTGCATTTAAAGGATTGGTAAATCATGTGGTAGCACATCAAAACTCGGCTCTTAACCAAAAAAGAGTAATTGAAGAAGCTATAAAAGCAGGTAGAAAAGTAAACGAACAATATTATCCAGATCAGGTTTTTAACAAAAAATGGAAATATAAAATTGACGGAGAACATATAAAAGCACATTATTTTGGAGCAGGGCATACTAATGGTGATGCCATGATTCACTTTGAAGATCAAAATGTGGTACACATGGGCGATTTAGTGTTTAATCGCAGATATCCATTTATTGATAGGGCTGGCGGAGCTAATATTAGCAGTTGGATAAAAGTTTTAGATAAAGGAATGGATACGTTTGGTACTAAAACTCAATATGTTTTTGGTCATGCATTTGATTCTGAAAAAATTGTAGGAACTAGAGATGATGTGAGAGCTTTTCAAGATTATTTAGAGAAGCTATTAGCCCATGTGAGTTCAGAAATTAAAGCTGGAAAATCTAAAGAAGATATTATGAAGACTACTTCAATTCCAGGTGTTACAGAATGGAAAGGCGATGGAATTGGTAGAGGAATTGATGCGGCATATCAAGAATTAACATCCAAATAATCTTTCTATTTTTGATAAATATGATACAAGTTAAAAACGTTACAGCTCAAACAGATTTAGATAAGGTTTTTGAGATTAGAAGAATAGTTTTTGTTGGAGAGCAAAACTGTCCTCCTGAATTAGAGTGGGAAAATGAGGATGTTTCGCATCATTTTTTAGCGACTTATAATGATACACCAGCAGGTGCTTGCCGTTGGAGAAAAACCAATTATGGCTATAAATTAGAACGTTTTTGCGTTAAACAAGAGTTTAGAGGAAAAGGAATTGCACAAAAAATGGTTCAAACTGTTCTGGATAATTTACCAGAAGATGCAGATTACATTTATTTAAACGCCCAATTAGACGCGATGCCTTTGTATAGTAAGTTCAATTTCATAGCAGAAGGTCCACAGTTTGAAGAAGCAGGAATTCAGCATTTTAAAATGGTTTTACAGAAAGCATAGTTTTAAATCATCATGATTAAAAGAAGAGATTTTTTAAGAAACACTTCAATAGCGAGTTTAATGGCTTTTAGTTTACCTCAAATTGTAGAAGCTGCAATGCCAAAAGCACCAAGTTTAAAGTTGAGCAAAGATGATATCATTCTTTTTCAAGGAGATTCTATTACAGATGCTGGTAGAAAAAAAGAGGATAACTTATTTAACAACCCTGCAAGTTTAGGAACTGGTTATGTGGTACAAGCAGCTGCAGAAATGTTGCTTTCTCAAGCTGATAAAGATTTAAAAATTTATAACAAAGGGATTAGCGGAAACAAGGTTTTTCAGTTGGCTAACAGATGGGAAAAAGATTGTTTAGACATTAAGCCAGATATATTAAGCATTTTAATTGGTGTGAATGATTATTGGCATAAGCATGATGGTAAATATGATGGTACTGTGGAAGTTTATCGAAATGATTTAAAAGCACTTTTGCAAAGAACATTACAAGTTTTGCCAAACGTAAAATTAGTGATTGGAGAACCATTTGCAGTAAAAGGTATAAAAGCGGTAGATGATACTTGGTATCCAGAGTTTGATACTTATAGAGTAGCCGCAAAAGAAATTGCCAAAGAATTTAATGCCGTGTTTGTGCCTTATCAAAAAGTTTTTGATGAAGCCCAAAAAGTTGCTCCGGGTGCTTACTGGACCGGAGATGGAGTTCATCCTACGTTAGCTGGTGCAAAACTAATGGCTAGTGCTTGGTTAAAGGCCGTAAAAGGATAGTTCTAATTTGAAACAAACAGATACTAGAAAATTTTTGACGAGAACAGTAAAGCTTCTTGCCAAGCATCGTGGTTTAACTTTAAAGTTTCTGGGTTATCTTTAAAGTATCGTATTACGTTTTCTGTAGCAATGTTACCAGTAAGTTTATCTGTTGCCATAGGGCAACCTCCAAAACCTTTTAATGCGGTGTCAAATCGGGTACAGCCAGTTTCAAAAGCAGCTTCTATTTTTTGGAGACTACTTTCTGGTGTGGCATGTAAATGCATTCCCCATTCAACGTTTTTGTATTGTTGTAGTAGGTAAGGATAAATTTCTTTGATTTTTTCTACTGATGAAACTCCTGTAGTATCAGCTAATGATAAAATTTTAATGCCTTTAGCAATTAATTCTTCCGTCCATTTACTTAAAATATCTATATTCCAAGGATCACCGTATGGATTTCCAAAGCCCATAGAAAGATATACTACAGCAGTTTTATGGTGTTTTTCACAAAGGTTTTGAATCTCATCTACTCTTGATAATGATTCTGTAATACTAGAGTTGGTGTTTCTTTGCTGAAAAGTTTCTGAGATGGAAAATGGGAAACCCAAGTAATTAATTTCTTCAAAATTACAAGCTTCTTTTGCACCTCTTTCATTAGCTACAATGGCTAATAATTTTGTTTTTGTATTACTTAAATCTAGTTTTTTAACCAGCTCGGCAGTGTCTTTCATTTGTGGTATGGCTTTCGCCGATACAAAACTCCCGAAATCGAGCGTATCAAATCCTACTTTTAAAAGCAGGTTGATATACTCGGCTTTTAATGCTGTTGGGATAAATTCATGTATTCCCTGCATGGCGTCACGAGGGCATTCTACTAATTTAATAGCTGACATTTTAGATGATTAAGATTGGGGGCAAATTACGAAATTGCTGCGAAATTGCGAACGTTGTTAACGAGTGCTTATCTTGGTTTCTCGACTTTGTCGATATTGAGTAAACAGCAAAAGCCTAAGTAAGCTAAACGGGATTGCAGTGGAAATCCTTTATCCCTTTTTTGGGGATAAAGATTGTAACAAAAAGCCCGACTAGCCTTTGTTATTGACTAGTGCGGGTGCTTTTCAAAAAATTATATAATTTATTTTGCTTGTGCTTCTTCCATCATAGATTGACGGTTAAATTTTCTAATAATTACTCTTGTGCCTCTGTCGTAACTAAAGTAGTTTACAATCCAGTTCATTAAGGTTACTAATTTATTTCTAAAGCCAACTAAGAACAGCAAATGGATAAACATCCAAGTAAGCCAAGCAAAAAATCCCTGAAATTTCCAGTATTTTAAGTCTACTACGGCTTTATTTCTACCAATGGTAGCCATAGAGCCTTTATCGAAATAATCAAAAGGATGAGGTTTTTCATTATTCAAAATGCGGAGGAAGTTAAGTGCCAGCTGCTGACCTTGTTGTATGGCCACTTGTGCCACTCCGGGATGGCCATTTGGAAAATCTTCTGTTTCCATATAAGCCAAATCTCCGATGGCAAAAATGTTATTGTAACCGTTTACCAAATTGTAGTTGGTGGTTTTTAAGCGTCCGCCTCGGGCTAATTCTGCGTTTTCTAAACCCGGAATTAAAGCTCCTTTTACCCCGGCGCTCCAAATTACCGCTTTAGTGAAAATTGTTTCGGTGTCATTATTATAAGTGATTTTATCACCGTCATAATGGTTTACTCTGGTTTTTACCAATACATTTACACCCATGTTTTCCAAGAAATCTTTGGCTTTGGTAGATGCTTCTATAGAAAAAGGAGAAAGCACTCTTTCATCACTTTCTATGAGGTAAATTTTCATGTTTTTGATGTCTAACTCTGGATAATCATTCACCAAAACATGATTTTTTAATTCGGCTAAAGCACCCGCAGTTTCTACGCCGGTTGGACCGCCACCAACAACTATAAAAGTCATTAAGGCTTCTTTTCTAACGGCATCTTTTTCCATTAATGCTTCTTCAAAATTTTGAAGAATTAAGGAACGTAAATTTAAGGCTTCGGGAACTGTTTTCATGGGCATAGAGAAGTGTTCAATTTCTTTTTGTCCAAAAAAGTTAGTTTCAGAACCTGTGGCTAATACTAAATAATCATAGCTGTATTCACCTATATCTGTAATTACTTTATTTTCTGTTGGGATGATTTGTTGAACATCCGCTACTCTAAAGTTGAAGTTTTTTTGGTGTTTAAAAACTTTACGAAGAGGGAAAGCAATAGAATCTGGCTCCAAACCACCGGTAGCCACTTGGTAAAGTAGCGGTTGAAAAGTATGATAATTATGCCTATCGAGCATTAAAACATCTGCTTCTTTGTTTTTTAGTTTTTTTGCGAGTTGTATTCCTCCAAAACCACCACCTATAATGATCACTTTTGGGAATTGATTTTGCTTGCTTTCCATATTTTAAATGTTGATGATTATAAGATATCGCCTCTGATTTTTATGACAATACCTTCTAATTGTTCGTTAACCTTCAATTGACATGCCAGCCTGCTTTCTGATGTGGCGTCAGGCAAAGTATCTAACATATCTAGTTCAGCATCTTGTGGTTCGGGGAGTTGATTTAAGCCTTCTAAAACTTGAACATGGCAAGTTGCGCAAAGTGCCATGCCGCCACAAGTGGCTAAAATATTATATTCAGATGCTTTTAAAACCTCCATTAAGTTGAGGTTAATTCCTTCGGGAATTTCTATTTCTTGAGCACTGTCGTCTCTGTCTATTACAGTTAATTTTATCATGTTAAAAGCTGTTTACACCATAAACGGTGGTGTATTTGAAAGATAATTTTTGATCGGGATAAACAAATTTGAACGCACTTTGAACCATTAAAGCTGCTTCATGGAAACCACTTAAAATTAATTTTAGTTTGCCTGGATAAGTATTGATATCGCCAATAGCATAAATGCGCTCTACATTGGTAGAATAATCTTCTGTATTAACAGAAATAGCTGATTTTTCTATGTTTAAACCCCATTCGGCAATTGGACCTAATTTAGGACTCAAACCAAAAAGAGGAATCAAGTAATCTGTTTTTAAAATGCGTTCTTCTTTATCTTTTCCAACAATATGTACTTCTTCTAAGTGTTGGTTTCCATCAATTTTGGTGAGATGAGAAGATAATACCAGGTTGATTTTACCCATTTCTGCCAATTGAAAGACTTTTTCTGCAGAGTCTGGGGCGCCTCTAAAAGTATCACCACGATGAATTAAAGTCACTTCTTTAGCAATATTGGCCAAAAAGATGGTCCAATCTAAGGCAGAATCTCCACCACCGGCTAGTATTATTTTTTTATCGCGGTAAACTTCTGGATTTTTAACCATGTAGCTCACCCCTTTACCTTCAAAAAGTTCTAGATTTTGAATATCTGGTTTACGAGGCTCAAAGCAACCTAATCCGCCTGCAATTACAACTGCTTTGCAATGAATTTCTGTTTTATCGCTGGTGCTGATGATAAAACTTCCATCTTCTTGTTTTTGTAAATTTTCTACCCTTTCACCTAATGTAAATCCTGGATCAAAAGGTTTAATTTGAGCCATTAAGTTATCTACCAATTCTTGCGCTTTAATTTCTGGATAACCAGGGATATCATAAATTGGTTTATGCGGATAGATTTCTGATAATTGCCCGCCAACTTGAGGCAAGGCATCCACTAAATGGCAACGCATTTTTAATAAACCGGCTTCAAAAACTGCAAATAGGCCAACGGGGCCAGCGCCAATAATGCATAAATCTGTATGAATGATGGTATGATTGCTCATGATAATGTTTGGTATATGGTGTTTAAAATTCTTTTTAAATCTTCGTAATCTTTTTCGCTTAGGTTTTCCCAGGCCTTAGTCCTAATTTCTGATACTTTTGGGGCCCATTCATTTTGTTTTTGGATACCGTATTCGGTAAGGTGAATGATAAAACTTCGTCGGTCTCCTTCGCTTGCTCTGCGTTCTACTAAGTTTTTCTTACACAAAAGATCTAGAATTCTGGTGAGGGTAGGATGATCTTTACCTGTAAGTTCTGCCAATTGACTTTGATTTTGATCATTATGTAAACTCAGGTTTTTTAGAATTAACCATTGATCAACGGTGATGTCAAAGTTTTCCTCTTTAAATTTGTTTTGAGCGTATTGTTTGATCTTTCTGTTGGTGCGATCAAGCAAATAAGAATAAGTACTAAATTTTTCTGTTGTCATATTAATAGTTAGTATGACAAATATAATTATAAATTGTTTGGTTTTTTTATAAAAAGAAAGAGCTACCAAATTCTTGATAGCTCTTTAAAATAATTTATTGATTATAAATCGACAGGTGGAATAGCTTTTGGCTCTTTTTCTACTGTCTTGAGTTTTGATACTTTTTTTGTTTTGAGTTTTGGGACTGTCTCATTCTCAGATTCTTCCGCTGTTTCGGGTTCTGATAATTGTGGTGTCTTGAGTTTTGATACTTTCTTTGTCTTAGGTTTTAGCGCCGCCTCAGTCTCAGATTCTACTACTAAATTGGATTCTAATACTTCCTCTGTCTTAACTTTTGAAACTTTTTTTGCCTTAGGTTTTGGTACTATCTCAGTCTTGGTTTCTTCTACTGTTTCGGGTACTGGCTCTGTATCTAGTACTTCTAAAGTCTCAGGTTTTATTACTTTCTCTTCATCGGGTTCTGGAGCTACCACAATATCAATTTCTTTCTGGACTTTCTTTTTAGCCATCCATTGTGTTTGCTCTTCTGGCGTATGAAAAGACCAAGCTAAAATTCTACTTGTTTTATTCCCTTGCCCCATTGAAATAGTTCTTACATCAACAGCTTCTACCTTTTCTAATTGATTGTAAGCGATTTTTAGATGAGCTTGATTAGAAATTAAGGAGGTAAACCAAAGACAAGATTTTGCAAATTCTTTACTTTGAGTGATCATATCGCTCACAAATTTCCCTTCTCCACCGTGGCACCATAATTCTCTATTTTGTCCACCAAAGTTTAAGCTTGCTTCGGTTACTTTATGATCGCTTAGGTTATTTAGTTTTCTTAATGTACCAGCAGTTGCTTCTGCCAGTGAAGCATGAAAAGGAGGGTTGCAAATAGAAACTTCAAAACGTTCTGTTTTTTCTAAAACACCAGGGAAAATATTTCTATGATTTGGTTGCAATCTAAATTTAATACTTGCTTTTAAATGAGAATTAGCATTTACAATTGCTGTTGCAGATTCAATGGAGGTTGGATCAATATCTGAACCCATAAAATTCCATTTATATTCATGGTTTCCAATAAGCGGATAAACGCAATTGGCACCCACTCCAATGTCTAAACATTTTATTTGATTTCCTTTTATTATTTCTCCGTGATTACTGGATGCTAATAAATCGGCTATATGATGAATATAATCTGCCCTGCCAGGTATTGGTGGACATAAATATCCTGCTGGAATATCCCAATTCTTTACCTCGTAATAATGCTCTAAAAGTGCCTTATTTAGTGTTTTTACGGCTTCTGGATTTGCAAAATCTATGGTTTCATTTTGATACTCTTCATATTCATTAATGATGATGAAAGGAGCTAAAGCTGGGCAGGTTACCATTAACTCTTTCAAATTATATCTGCCTTGATGCTTATTTCTTGGATGAAGTTTTCCTTTTTCTTTTGGATTTCTTTTCTTTTGTTTCTTTTTAGCCATTAAAATATGGGGATTTTGATGCGCAATTTACGAATAAGCAATTGAATTTGTTTAAGATATATTGCTTAGTGTGATTTGAATAAGCTATCTCATTTGATTAAGTTTGCTCAATGGCTTCCTATAGATTAGATAGAACAAAATTTAAAGGACAAAAGCTGAAGAAGCAGCTGACCATGCTAGTTATTATGGTACATTGACGCGGCAGGAAAGATGTCGTATTTCAAATTATCTTAATAGTATTGCTTATAATTTCCCAGAGGATAAGCCACCCAGATTAGATAGAACAAAATTTAAAGCCAGATCAAGAAGCTAGATTGGTTCTCGTAGTCTAAATTCTTTTACAGAACTATATTACCTGTAGTGTTCTAAATTAAATAAACGGTATTGAAATGGATACCGGCCTGTGAATAAGGCCTGAAGGCGTATGAATGCAAAGCCCGACTGCCTTTGTTTTGTAAGTGAACAGCACCTTTTCAAATAGTTTTAAAAGAAAAAAGGCTTCCAGAATAAATCTGAAAGCCTATATGTATTGGTTAGTTTAAGGGCTTAATTATTTTTGATCTTTATCTTTATCATTTTTTCTGATGAACTCTACAACAAATGGTGTTGCAACGAAAAGAGAAGAGTATGTACCAAAAATTACTCCGATTAACATCGCAAAAGAGAATCCTCTTAAAATTTCACCACCAAATATGAACAAGATGATTAATACAAATATGGTTGACATACCTGTTACCACAGTTCTACTTAAGGTACTGTTTAATGCGTTGTTTACAATGGTAGGTAAGGTTTCTTTCTTGTTTCTATCATCGTTTAAGTATTCTCTCACCCTGTCAAATACAACCACGGTATCATTAATGGAGTAACCCATTACGGTAAGTACTGCTGCAATAAATGCTTGGTCAATATCTAAAGAGAAAGGAACAAACCCGTTTAATAAAGAGAATATGGCTAAAAGTACCAAAACATCATGTAGCAGCGCAACCACGGCTGCTGCACCAAATTCCCATTTACGGAAACGAACTACGATGTAGATGAATACGGCCAAAATAGCCAAGATTACGGCGTAAATAGCTGATGTTTTAATGTCATTAGCTACCGTTGGTCCAACTTTTTGAGCATCTTTTATTTCATATTTAACGCCTAGTTTTTGTAAACCTTCATTCAGTTTACCTTCAACAATGGTTTCAACGTTATCAGAATTATCATTAATTAAATAATCTGTGGTAATTCTAACGCCATTACCATAACTTTTTACTTCTGGCGCATCGTTTTCAAAAGCATTTGTTAATGCTTTTCTTACATCAACAGTACTTACTTCTGTTTGGAAATCTACCACATAGGTTCTTCCACCTTGAAAATCTACACCTAAACTAAAGCCTCTGGTAAAGATAGAGATAATACCAGCAATGATAATTACTGAAGAAAGAATATAAAATTTACGACGACCTTTTACGAAATCAAAATTAGAGCCTTTAAAAAGTTTGGCTGTAAAAGAGGTAGAGAAAGAAATAGTTTTATTGTTTTTTATTGATCTTTCTAAAATTAATCTACTGATGAATATAGCAGTAAACATAGATACAATAATACCTATTACCAATGTGGTTGCAAAACCTAAAATTGGACCTGAACCCATTACCATTAAAATCACACCTGTAATTAATGTGGTAACGTTTGAATCTATAATAGCAGAATAAGCATTGCTAAAACCATCTGCAACGGCAAGTTTAAGAGATTTTCCTAACTCTAGTTCTTCTTTAATTCTTTCGTAAATTAATACGTTAGCATCTACGGCCATACCAATGGTTAATACTAAACCGGCAATACCTGGCAATGTCCAAACAGCTCCAATAGAAGCCATAATACCTAATAAGAAAAACAAGTTAGCTAGTAAGGCTAAGTTTGCGATGTAGCCGGCTTTGCTATAATAGAATAACATAAATAGCAATACTACAACCAATCCAGCGATAGAAGATACTAAACCTTTATCAATAGATTCTTTACCTAAAGTTGGTCCAACTACATATTCACCTACAATTTTAGCAGGAGCAGGAAGTTTACCGGCTTTTAATACGTTGGCTAAATCTTTAGTTTCATCTACAGTGAAATTACCAGAGATGGAAGAAATACCGTTAGGAATTTCACCAGAAACTCTTGGAGCTGTATAAACTGAATTATCTAAAACAATGGCAATTGATTTATTATCATCTTCACTTTGAGGAGAACCTGCCGCTAAAGCAGTAATTCTTTTCCACTCACGAGCACCGTCAGATTTCATCACCATAACCACTTCTGGGTTGCCGCGTTGATCAAAATCTTCACGGGCGTTAGATATTACATCTCCTGCCAAAGCGGGTTCGCCATTAACACCTGTTGGTTTTACTGCGTATAATTCAAATACTTTATTTTCTGTAGAGATGGCTTTAACTCCCCAATACAATTTTACGTTTGCTGGGATCAATGCTTTTACATCTTCTTGAGCAAAAATGGCGTTGATTTTTGCAGTATCACTTTGGTTTGCATAACCTACTGTTGGGCCCGGACGTAAGCTTTGCTGTCCGTTTGCACCTTGGAATGTTGCAGGAGATAAAATGGCAAATAAAGGGTTTGTTTTTGCAAGCGCATCAATTGAAGAAGAGTCTTTTTTTGTAGTGTCTTTTTTTGCACTTAAAAGAGCTGGCTTATCTTTTGAAATAGGAGTGCTATCTTGTGTTGCAACAGCTTTGGTTTCAGTTTTTGGCTGTTTAGCTGCTAAAATGTTATTTACATTTTGTAAAATAGGGAAGATTTCTTGATTATCATAAGTTTCATAAAACTCTAATTGAGCCGAACCTTGTAATAATTTACGAACACGTTCTTTATCTGTAACGCCTGGAAGTTCTACTAAAATTCTGTTAGAACCTTCTTGTAATTGAATGTTAGGTTGTGTAACACCAAATTTATCTATACGAGTTCTTAAAATGTTAAAAGATCTTTCTACCGCAGAGTTTGCTTGTTTATCTAAAAACGATTTAACTTCTGAATTGCTAGCATCTAGTTTAATTTCTGATGCATTTTCTTTTGTAGAATAAAAAATAGCAAGTTTACCAGTTGGACTTAGTTTCTCATATTCTTCGACAAATAAGGCTACTAAATTTTTCTTTGAACTTGTTAGATTGTTTTGAGCATTTTTTAATGCTTGGTTAAATGTGGCGTCTGATGGATTGTTGGCTAAACTTTTTATCAAAGCGGTAAGCTCAATTTCCATAGTTACGTTCATTCCACCTTTTAAATCTAGTCCTAATTGGATTTCACGTTGCTTCACATACTGATAAGTATGATTTAATAACGGATAAACCGGTTGGTTAGAAATGGAGTCTAAATACCTTCTTTCTTTAGAAAGATCTCCTTTTGCATACTCTTTAGCATCGTTTTCTACCTTGTTTGTGACGAAAGTGAAAGAAAGCGCATATAAACTTAATAGTGTTAATACAATTGCTGCAAACTTAATAATTCCCTTGTTTTGCATTTTAGTTTAATTGATTTGTGTAATTATGCTGTTTTTATTCAAGATGGCAAAGCTAATTAAATTTTTAATTTATAAAATCCTTAAATATTAATTTATTAGCAAAGATTTAACGTCTATCCAATATCACAAATGAATAGTCATATTGGTGTTTTTCATCCTTAAAATGATCTTCTTCGAAGGTTACTTGCCAGTCTTTGGCTTCTAACATTGGAAAAAAAGTATCGGCATCAAATTCATGGTGCACTTTTGTGAGGTAAATTTTTTGTGTTTTTGGTAAGGCTTGCTTGTAAATTTCCCCACCGCCAATGATAAATACTTCTTTTTCATCGGTGCAAGCCTCTAAAGCAGCATCCAAATTAGGGTAAACTTCTACTCCTTCTATTTTAAATTCTGGCTGGCGACTGATCACAATATTCCTTCTGTTTGGTAATGCTTTGCCAATAGAATCAAAAGTTTTGCGTCCCATAATAATGGTATGCCCAGAAGTTGTTCTTTTAAAAAACTTTAAATCTTCCGGTAAATGCCATAGTAATTGGTTGTTTTTGCCGATGCCGTTTTCGGTGTCGGTGGCTACAATAAGAGATAGACCCCTAAATCCCCCAAGGGGGACTTGATTGTCCTGATGGATATTCATGGTGTAAATGTGTTATTTGTTTTGATATTTAATCAATTTGTTTTGATATCGGTTTATTTCTAAACAGCAACAGCTCCTTTAATATGTGGATGTGGATCGTAATTTTCTAAGGTGAAATCCTCAAATTTAAAACCAAAAATATCTTTTACTTCTTTATTGATTTTCATGGTCGGTAAAGCTTTTGGTTCGCGGCTTAACTGCAATTTAGTTTGCTCTAAATGGTTGTTGTATAAATGCGCATCGCCCAAAGTATGGATAAAATCTCCCAGTTGTAAATCACAAACCTGAGCCACCATCATGGTTAATAAAGCGTATGAAGCAATATTAAAAGGAACGCCTAAAAATATATCAGCACTGCGTTGGTACAATTGACAGCTTAATTTTGATTTTTTTTCTCCCTTGAGGGGGTCGGGGGGTGCTACGTAAAACTGAAAAAAACTATGGCATGGCGGTAAAGCCATGTTTTCAATTTCGGCTACATTCCATGCCGAAACAATAATTCTTCTAGAATCGGGATTGTTTTTGATTTGTTGGATGATGTTTGAGATCTGATCAATGTGTTTTCCATCTGGCGTAGGCCATGATCTCCATTGCGAACCATAAACTGGACCTAAATTTCCGTTTTCATCAGCCCATTCGTCCCAAATTTTTACTCCATTTTCTTTAAGGTATCTTATATTGGTATCGCCACTTAAAAACCATATCAGCTCATGTATGATAGATTTAAGGTGTAATTTTTTGGTGGTGACCAAAGGGAAACCTTCGGCTAAATTAAATCGCATTTGATAACCAAAAACGCTTATGGTGCCAGTTCCTGTTCTGTCGTGTTTTTGAGTTCCGTTTTCTAGAACATGTTGCATTAAATTTAAATATTGTTTCATTTTTATTTATCTGGATATAAAAATATTTTTTAACGTGTGATATGAATGCGTTAACGATAGGAGCGGTAGCTCCCGATTTTTTATCGGGACTTTAGCGTATAGCGTGTTAAAACGCCCAAATCATTATTTGAAATTGTAAATTGACTTATTTATTCCTGCAAATTAAATTAATCTATATTTGCAATCCTATTAATGTGCAAAACTCCTAATTGTTAATATTGATGATTACTTTTCCATCAGCCAAAATCAATATCGGTTTAAATATCATCAGCAAGCGAAGCGATGGCTATCATAACCTCGAAACTATATTTTATCCTATTCAAATTAAAGATGCTTTAGAAGTTATTGAAGCGAATGAAATGGGTTTTGAAACTTCAGGAATTGAAATCCCTGGTGATGCCAGCAATAATTTGTGTTTAAAGGCTTATGAGTTATTGCGAAAAGATTTTGATGTTCCTCCTATCAAAATTCATTTACACAAACATATTCCAATTGGCGCAGGTTTGGGCGGTGGCTCTGCCGATGCTGCTTTTTTTATTAAGTTGGTGAATGAGAAATTTAAGTTGGGATTAACAGTTGATAAGATGCAAGATTACTGTCGCTTATTAGGTGCAGATTGTGCTTTTTTTATCGAGAATAAACCTGTTTTTGCATTTGATAAAGGTGATGTTTTTGAGTCTGTTATCCTAGATCTTTCTGCGTATCATTTAGCATTAGTGATGCCTCCGGTTCATGTTTCTACTGCCGAAGCTTATAGCGGAGTTAAGCCAAGTCAAGCTCAGCAATCATTAAAAGAATTAATTGAGTTACCTGTAGAACAATGGCAAGGGAAAATTAAAAATGGTTTTGAGGAACATATTTTGAAGAATCATACGCAAATACAAAAAGTAAAAGACTCACTTTTAGAGGCCGGAGCTTTATTTGCTTTAATGAGTGGGAGCGGAGCAGCTGTTTATGGGATTTTTAAAGAACCTGTAGATTTAATTGAGTTAGAGAAAGAGAATTTAGTTTTTAGCGGAATTTAAGGATTTACATTTTTTTATGCTCTGATTCTTAAAAAGAGGAGAGCGTATATTATTTATCATTACAAAAAGAAAAAAATTGAGAGTTATTCAACAAGTATTAATTATTGGCACCGTTTGGCCAGAACCTAATTCATCTGCTGCGGGTAGTAGAATGATGCAATTGATTAAAAGCTTTGTAAAAAAAGGTTGGAAAATTACGTTTGCTAGTGCCGCAGCCGATAGTGATTTTATGGTTGATTTAACTACTGATGGCATAGAAAAAGTAAGTATTAAATTAAACGATGCCAGTTTTGATGAATTTATAAAAGCTCTAAAACCAGATTTGGTTTTGTTTGATAGGTTTATGACCGAAGAGCAATTTGGTTGGAGAGTGTCTGAAAATTGCCCACATGCTTTAAAAGTTTTAGATACCGAGGATTTACATTGTTTAAGAACTGCCCGACAGAAAGCCTGGAAAATAAAAAAGGATTTTAAGTTAGAAGATTTGTTGGATGAGGATGTTGCTAAGAGAGAAATTGCCAGCATTTTAAGATGCGATTTATCATTAATTATCTCAACTTATGAGATGAAGGTTTTGGTAGATTTATTTAATGTTGATGAAACTCTATTGATGTATTTACCTTTTATGCTTCCGCAGATTGTTGACGCCGACCGAGAAAATTGGTTAGCTTTTGAGGAGCGAGAGCATTTTATAACCATTGGTAATTTTTTACATGAGCCTAATTATCAAGCGGTAATTTTCTTGAAAAATGAAATCTGGCCTACTATCAGAAAAAAGTTGCCCGAAGCACAGATGCATATTTACGGTGCTTATCCGTCAGAAAAAGTGAATCAACTAAATAATCCTAAAGATGGATTTTTAGTGAAAGGCAGGGTAAGAAATGTGAAAGATGTGATGGTGAAAGCCAAGGTTTGTTTAGCTCCATTGGTATTTGGTGCAGGTTTAAAAGGGAAACTAATTGACGCCATGCAAAGCGGAACACCAAATGTGACCACTCATATTGGTGCCGAAGCCATGCATAATGGTTTGCCTTGGGGAGGTTACATTGCTAACCAGCCAAAAGATTTTGCTGATGATGCCGTTAAATTATACACTAATGAAACTGTTTGGACTAAATTTCAGCAGAATGGAGTGGAGGTGATTAACCAAATATTTGACGAAAAACATTGGGATAAAGAACTGATTGAAACTTTAAATCATGTGAAAGAAAATATTTTGGAACATAGGAAGGCCAATTTTATGGGCGCTATTTTACAACATCATACTTTAATGAGTACTAAATATATGTCTAAGTGGATAGAAGAGAAGAATAAGTAAAATTCTAATACAATCTGTTTTATTTTATCTGAAAGCCAAACTTTAAACCAGCTTGCACAGCGTAGCCATTAAAATTAAAACCATAAGCATATTCATTATAGTTTCGGCTAAATTCTACTTCATTGTTTTTGGTAGAAGTTTTATAACCAAAACCTAGGTAAGCATCTAAAAGCATGGTGGTTTTCCAAACTTTGTGATAACCTAGGTTTCCGTAAAACAAAGCCGAATTAATAGGATAATCTTTTTCTACAGGTCCGTAAGTATAATACTCTACACCATCTTGTTCAAAAGTATAAAATCCTTCTCCTTTTAAGGTAAGTTTAAAGTTTCTGAGGGTAACGCCGGGCGAAAAATAAAAGCTGGTAAGCTTCTCTGATTTTTGAAATTTGAGCTTATAGGCTAAGTTTAACCCAATTCCATTAATTCTATCCTCGTTGTTTGTTTCATCCAAGTTTGATTCTTGTGGGTAGAGTATAGTAATTTTACCTGTATAAACTTCTAAACCGCCAATAAAAGCACCAGTTTTTTCTTTTTGTTGCATTTCTAAATCCACTTTTAATGCGTTATTGAGCAAAAAAATTGGCTGAAAACTTACACTAATTGGGTAATTACTTTTGGCTATTTCATCATAAGATACTTTGCGTAGTTGCGCAAATAAGTGAATAGAAATGAAAAAGCATAAGATGAATAAGGTAAAACGTTTCATTTAATTATTCCCTATTTTAATTTCGCTTAAAAAAACAGGATTTGCACCGCTGTAATCATATTGACTAAGGCCTTTTTCTCCAATTAACATTAAAGTTTTATTAATTGCAATAGCATCATGAGCTTTTATATTGATGATTCCTTTTTGGACTAAATCAGGACTATTAGTAGCATCAAACCATTTTACCTGATCATCACAAACAAATAAATCATTTCCATTTAAGGCCAATCCTTCTGGATTGCTCATTTGATATATTTTTGAAACTTTTGGTTGTTTTTTATTGGATATATCAATTACTTCTAACTGATTTAACCCTCGTGAGCAGCGAGTAGCGCCAGAACTTAAAGTAACATAAGCAAATTGCTGATTGGCCACTACAGGGTCGCAGCTTAAAATATGGCGGTACATACTTTCTAACTTTGGACTTAGCGGATTGTTGATATCATAGATATACATTCCTTGTGAACTACCAATAAATAATGTGTTTCCTAAAGGGAAAATAGTTTCTATTCCAAAACCAAAAGGCTGATCTACCTTAAAAATAGGATCACTTGCATTTTGAATATCAAAAATTTTAACGTTTGTGCTGGTTACTGTGTATAAATTATCACCAACAATTGCAAAGCGAGCCATTGAGCCAGAAACTCCGGTAGAACTTCCTGAATTTGAATCGGAATAAGAACTGCCGTCTTTACTGCAAGAGTAAAGTGTGAATACAAAAATAGAACAGATTAGAATTAAGTTTTTCATGTTTAGTTGTTTTTCCATCCAATAATGATGGTATTTTTAGGTCTGTTTGTAGTGTTAAATTTGGAAGGAATTACACCTCCATCTGGAGGGAAAACTTCAGGGAATACATTTTCTATTCTTTTTAGTACCACAAGGTTACCTTTTTCAACTTCGGTAAGGTTAATGGCAATTAAATCTACAGCGTTATCTACATAAAGAATATTGTTTTTTATAGCCATATCTACACAGCCAGGTATTGCAATGTAACCTTTGTTTACTGGCGCTTTAGGGTTGGTATTATCTATAATATGAACTCCTTTAAAACGCTCACTAATAAAAATGTAATTGTCTTTGTAATAGATTTTTGCGGCATCACCAATATTAGTGACCGGTTTGATACTTACCGATTGTGCTAAATTACTTCTGGTAATAAGTATAGGGCTGTATGTTGTATAAACAACAGGCGTACTGTTAAAGTCAACGCAGCCTACAGCTAATAACAAAGGAAGGGAGAGCAGCCAAATTTTCTTAGTTGTTTTCATTGATAGTTTTTTAAGTATAAATTTTTGATCTGTTTATAATGCCTTACGTTGAGTAAGTTATGAAATGATACAGGTTAGAGGAAATTTAATATTAGGTTAACAAGGGAAAGTTAAGTTATTGAATAAACTAGGTTAATAATGTTTTTAAGATTTAAAAGGGATTGAGAGAATTTAATCTAACAGTGATCTAATTCTGATTATTCTTTCTTTTAAAATTGGCAGGTCATTTTTAATAATTTCCCAAACCAAAATTAAATCTACACCGAAGTATTCGTGTACAAAAATGTTTCTCATACCAATGATTTGAGTCCATTCAATATCTGAAAATTGGTTTTTAATTTCCTCTGAAATATGATTACTGGCTTCGCCTATAATTTCCATTTGTTTTATGCAGGCAAACCGCATCATAGAATTATTAAGAAAAGTGTTAAAATCAATTTCAATTAAGTAAGTTTCTATCTCCTCAAGAGCTTCTAAAATATGATGAATACGAGCTTTATCACCTAATTTACCTCGCATAAATCAATTCTTTTTCATGATCAACAATTGGTTTTAGGTGTGGAGATAAAGCTTGAGAAGAAACTAAGTCAACTTTTATATTTAGAATTTCTTGGAGGTCTAATTGCATTTTTATAAATCCTAAACCTATTTTTTGTGAATAGTCTAGATCTACTAAAATGTCTATATCGCTATTATAATCTGCTTGTTTGCGAACGTAGGAGCCAAATAGGTAAGCTTTCAATACCGGTTGGTTACTGAAATAAGCTTTTATTGATTCTATTTTATCTGTTTCTAAGCGCATTACCCAAATATAAGGAATTCGTTTCTACTCTAATTATTTAAAAATCATTAGTCTGATGGGCATTTAAAAAGCACCTCACTTTGTAAAATAAACGGGGGTGAAGCGGTATCCCAGCCTAAACTGGACGGGCAGGCTTTTTGGCTTTGGGTTTTGGTTTGGGCTGCCAAAAAGATTTAGCAAAACACCCGACTGGCGTAATTTATTTTTACAGGTTTTGCTTTTCTAAAACTTATTTTAACTGGTATTTATAAACTGTTCTACCAATGTTTCCGCCGTTATCTAAGCCTTCTACAACTACTCTGTAAAGCCCTTTTGCATCACTGTTGAAGAATTCAAAAGAGGCATTTCCGTCTTTGTCTGTGTTTACAGCCGGATTCCAATAAATTGTGGTTCGGTAATCTTCTCTTTGCAAACTGTTACGCGGACCGCTATATTTTGGTACGTAAAACTGGCGTTCGGTTGTGAAACCTTTTGGCTTGTAAGTGAGTACATTAGTTGGCGGAAAAAGGGCTTTAAATTGATTAACACTCATGGCTGTATTTTTTATTTCTCTCATATTAACCACCAAAACGCCGCTGGTATTAGATAATCTGTTAATTCCGCTTAAACCGTCATTAAAAAAAACCTCTAATGATTCTACGTTGCTTACTTCTACTCCAAAAAGATAATTAACATCTACGGGCATCCCATTTGCATAAATTTCTATGGGTACTTTTAAACCTTGATTGTAATTTCTGGTTAAGAATAATTGCTGATCAATAAAGGTTAACCCTGCAGCTGCAAGACAATCTATAAGCCTTTTGCAGCCTTTTAATTGGCTATTAGGAATTTCTCTATCTGCCATCTGACTAAGTCCGCTAAGGGCACTATAATCTGCATGACTTGGTTTTTTTATCGGAGCACTTTTTACCACTACTTCACGCAATAAAAAAGCACTTTGATGCTCTATTCGGCTGTTTTTAAGATAAATACCCAAAGTGCTATCTATGTTTAATAGCTCGTCGGGAGCGTTTACATTGCTGTAAATAGATGGAAATGCCTCTCCGTCTAATATTATTCTAAGGTCTTTAGAATTTACGTTATTTCTGGCGTTAACAATCACTTCAGAAGAATCTTTGAAAATTAAATTATTGAAAACAAATTTTCCTTCTTTATCTGTAGTGCCGGTAGTATTAAATTGTTTGCTGGGGATTTGAAACAATAATCTGCCGTTTTCTAAGGGCATGCCATTACTTTTTCTAATGGTGCCGGATACGGTCATAGATTGCTCTGGAAAAAAAGATATTTTTGGCTGAACGTCTGCGGCTAAATCTTTATAAAGGAAGCGACGGTAGCCTTGGGTGAGCAATAAAATATCTAGATCGGCTAGTTTTTGATCATCGGTTTTGTTGAAATAATAATTGGGTTGTTCTATATAGCCTTCCAAATCAGCACTTAACAGGAGGTTACTTTTAATAGTGATTTCCTCGTTTTCGTTTACCGGAACTTTAGCGTCATTTACCACCGAAACAGAGTAACTTCCTTCAGTAGGGTTAAAACCATCACTGGTTTTGATACTCATTTTTATTTTTTGGCGACCAGTGTATGTGGGTAAATCTGTTTTTACATTTATTTTTACATCGTCTTTTCTTTGAATAAAAACCAATCGCTCACTTAATGGTAAGCCACTGGTATTAAGTAAAGCTAATTGTAAAATACCCGTTGGAAACTGGTTATGAGGTATTTTTACTGAATAATTTGTTTGTCTTAAACCTGTTTGTGCGGCATAGAAAAAAACACCATCATTTTGCGCAACAATATAAATTACCTGATTTTGATTTTTTTGAAGATAAGCGTCATTTACATTGATGTTTACCCATAAACTATCGCCAACGCTTTTTGCTGATAAGCTGATGCATTCTTCTTTAACAGGAGGAAGGCTAAAGTTTTTTTGAGTTTGATCTGCAAAGGTGATGCTGGCAGTATATTTTTTATTTTTTTGTGGGATAAAAGAGAAGCTACCCATCCCTAAATGCTGCGAGGCAAAAGAAACGATTTCTTTTCCTTGCTCATCTAAAATTTTACCTTTTAAATTTACGCCTAATCCGTTTGAAGCGATGGCTTTAAAAGCTACTTTTTTGTCCATTCCATCAATCAGTTCTCCTCCTTCTGGAAAAAACTGGATGTCGTTTTCAAGAATTGCTGTTTTTAAAGAGAAAGATGAATTCAGTATGCGGCGATCACTGGTTTCTAACGCCGTATTAAGCACTCCTCTGTTGATGGAAACTTTTGTTGAACCGCTAAAATCTAAAGTAATATAGCCTTTAGCATCAGTAGTTGCTTTGCCTCTGGCAATTTTTTCATCATCGGCTATTACTTCCCAACTTACTTTTTTATCAGCCAATGGTTTGCCTAATTCGTCTTTATAAGAAATTGTGCTACTTACTTTTTGTGCTTTATCTGTAATGCTTCCGTTAAAAGTAATGTTTGTTATTAATTCTTTATTAAGCGCATTGCCTACATAAATATTTTTTTTGAAGAAATAGCTTTGGTTAAAATTCAGCATCCATTTGGTGTAAGCTCTTAAATGGTAGGTGCCTTCTTTAAAATCGGGGTAAGCCAAAACCATATTACCATTGGCAACGCTATTATTGGCTGGTATTTTTAATGTTTGTATCAGCGAATCTTTATTATTGAGCAAATCAACATAAACAATTTTACTTAAAGGCGATGGTAAATGCTGCTGAATGGTGATATAGGTTTTAAACCAAATGGTATCTCCAACGGCATAATAAGGCTTATCAAAATGTAAATAAACACTTTCAAATGGGTGATTGTAACTTAACTTTTCTTTTCTTTCTACCAGTGTTTTGAGCGGGACAGTTGCCGTGTTAGTTTGGGCATTAACCACATCTAAACTAAAAGTGTAGATTAAAAACAGAATAAAAAGTGATTTTTGATATTTCATAAATTGCTTTGAGCACTAAAGCTCTAATGTAATTTTTTAATTTGTAGACCTTGTGTTAAAAATTAATTTTAACATTTTTTTACAATCAATTTATTCTTTTTTACATTGATTTTACCAACGTTGATGCACATCAGCTTTGATATATTTATTATAAATTGTTTCAATAGCATTCATTTCTGCCGGGGATAAATCTGCTATTTCTTGGGTTTTTAAATTGCTTTTTAGCTGTTCTATTTTAGAAGCACCAGGTATTACGCAACTAATTTCTGGCGATTTTAAAATCCATTTTAAGGCAATTAAAGGCAAATCAGCATTTGGGAAAAGTTTTTTGAGTTCTTCTACAGCGTTTAACCCTTTATCATAATCTACTCCAGCAAAAGTTTCGCCTTTATCAAAAGCAGCGCCATCTCTGTTAAAATTACGATGATCATCTTTACTAAAAGCAGTATTTTTAGAGAACTTCCCGGTTAATAAGCCGCTGGCTAAGGGTACTCTGGCAATTAAGCCAACATTATTTTTTTTAGCCAGCTCAAATAAAAGTTCATTAGGGCGTTGTCTAAAAATATTATAAATCAACTGAATGCTGCAAACATTTGGGTATTCCATGGCTTTAATGCCTTCTTCTACTTTTTCTATACTTACTCCTAAATGTCTTATTTTTCCTTCGTCTTTTAATCGGTCAAAAAGTTCAAAAATTTCTGGTCGGTAGTAAACTTCGGTAGGTGGGCAATGTAACTGAATAAGGTCTAAAGTTTCTAAACCCATGTTTTTTAAACTATCCTCTACACAGTTTCTTAAAGCTTTTGTGGTGTAGCTTTCATTAACATGCGGATTTAATCTTCGGCCACATTTTGTAGCTACATAAATACGCTCCGACCTTGATTTCACCAATTTACCTACCGCTTTTTCACTTTCTCCGTCACTATAAACATCAGCCGTATCAATAAAATTTATGCCCTGATCTACCGCAACATTTAAAATTTTATCGGCATTTTGATGATCAAAAGCATCGCCCCATTTACCACCCACTTGCCAGGTTCCTAAGCTAATTTCTGAGATTTTAAAATCGGTTTTTCCTAATGTTCTAAAGTTCATGTATGTAAATTGAATTTCAAAGATAGCAGAATTGGTAATTTCCTAAGACCTTAAATGTTCATATAACACAAATCTATTTTCATAAACATAAAGGGTTTTTCTAAATAATTATCTGAAAATTCATTTAACTTCGATTTTTAAAAAAGGAAATATCCAAAGCATGCAAGCCAGAAACAATAGACCCTCACAAGCAAAAGTATTAAGAGTATTTAGAAAAGTACATCGACAAACTGGAGCTTTACTTTTTGTGTTTTTCTTTGTGATATCTATTTCTGGTTTGTTTTTAGGATGGAAAAAACATAGCGGAGATCTTATTTTAGCTAAAACTCAAAAAGGCACTTCCACTGATTTAAAACAATGGTTAAGTATAGATAGCTTACATCAAACTGCCGTTTTGTTATTTAAGGATTCTATTTCTAACACACTTTCTTCTGAGGTAGACCGTATAGATATCAGGAAAGATAAAGGGATGGTGAAGTTTGTTTTTAAGACGGATTATTGGGGAATACAATTAGATGGAGCTACAGGTAAGCTTTTAAAAATTGAAAAAAGACGATCTGATTTTATAGAAAACATTCATGATGGTTCTATCCTTGATGCTTATTTTAACACTAGCAACGGACAAATAAAATTGGTTTACACCTCTATAATGGGTATTGCACTACTGATATTTACCATTACCGGTTTTTGGTTATGGTATGGTCCAAAAAGAATGAGAAGAAATGCCTCACAGTAGTTGGCTTTAATTAAAAGGACGTATAATTTTCACAAAACGACCCAAATAATATTTATTTAGAGGCGTAATGGTTACGCTATACGCTTTGCCAGAGGTAGAGTGAATAAATTGAACATTATTTACATGATCAGTAATAATGCCCATGTGGCCAATTTCTCGTTTAGTACTATCTGTTCCGGTAAATAAAATTAAATCACCCGGCTTACATTCCGAAACAGGTATTGTGATGCCCACATTTGCAAAGTCTCTAGAACTTCTGGGTACAGCTATTTGGAAATGATTAAATACATAGGTGATAAACCCCGAGCAATCAAAGCCTTTATTTGGGTTAACAGAACCGTATAAATAAGGAATGCCTACTAATGTTTTAGCAAATGAAACGAGTTCTTCTGGTGTAGTGTTTTTTGTATCTATAAGCGATTTTGGAGATAAAACCGCTACTTTTTCCACGCTATCTTTTGTGAAATTAGTGATGTTTGTTGTTGACGAAATGTTGGTTTCTGATGATTTTTTTTGATCTTCAAAACTGCTTTTGTTACCACAAGAGCTAAAACATAAGGCAAGAAGCAAAAGTTGAATTGTATTTAATAACATAGTCTCTTTAAACGTACAAAAAATCAAGATGTTTCTTTAATGCAAAAAGCTTTTTTGTGCTTACTCACTTAAATAGTTAAAAAGAAAGGTTTCCTTTTAGTAGAGATCTAAAGAAAGATATTTTGGTATTAAACCAAGGTGAAATTTCTTAGTTTAATTGGCTGCTTTTTTCGTCTTCCATCAGTAATTGTTTAGCCATAGACCAAAACAATTTAATGGCTGGAGTGGGTTTATCTGCTAATTCAGATAAGGCAATAAAATTATTAGCAAATAATTTTTGACTCATTTTTTTTCGATCATCATCACTAAGTTCATGATAAGCCATGCTCCAACTTTTAAATTCACGTTCTTCTTTTTCTCCTTCACTTAAAAGAGTAACATCATAATGCCTGTCATCAGCCCAAATATTTGCGTATAAATCTTTAACAATTTTTTTATCGCCCTCCAGTATCTGAATAAACTCCTGATTATGGTATAACAAACAACCTGTTACATTATTTCTCTGATTAAAATCTATAGCAGTTTCTAAAATATTATTTATGTCATCAGCAGTTAAACCGGGTTTAGCCTTAGAAATATAAATTAGCTCAAACATCTCAATTTTTTTAATGTAAACTTATGATAATAAACGTAATAGTTTTTGTTTTAGATTTAAAAGTTATGTGTTTTTTACATCATTTTATATGATGTAAAATAGGTTTAATTTAACTTCGTCTAAATATAAGTTAATTAAAATTTTTTTGTTTTAATGAGGAGGGAAAATAATAGGTAAAGTCTTTTTAAAATCACTAGTTGAGTTTCATTTTATCGACTTTATAAAATGAAATCAGCCTAAATTTTTAAGATTGTTTATTCTTCATAGCATAACTTTTATCACCATTAAAAATATTAAAATGAAAAGTAAAACGCACATAATTTAAATAAGGGTTATGCTTAAAAATTTTATCTAATTCGCTTTTTTGTACAGGAGTTTCTAAGGTGATACCTGGCATTTTTCCAAATTCAAAACCTGTTACTGCACCCATTTGGTCCCATTGCCAGCCAATTCTATAACCTAATGGTTCTTGTTTAGCATTATCAATTTTATAGGTTTGATTGTTGTAAACTATGTCATCTATTTTGGTAGAACCAATTAATACTTGAGCATAAAATTTTGTAGAATAGAAAACTCTGTAATTCCATTTTTCGCTATTTACAACAGCTTTCTTAATTTTTCTATGAACTATGCCTGCGTATAAACCATTACTATTTTGACTAAAGTGAGTAAAGTTACCGTCTGATGCTTTTATATCTTGTCCGCCAGAAATAATATAGGTTGAAGAGTCGCTATTGATGTATTTTGGACGTATATTTTTCATTAAACCTCCGCTAAAAGCCCAATAGCTGCGAACATCACAATCAGCCAAAAAATATTTTTCTTGAAAAGTGTTGAGGCCATCAAAACTTAGAGATGAAGTTACTTTTACCTTACCCGCTTTAATTTTATCGCTAAAAGGATAATCTACCCCGGTTTCAAAAACAGTTCCTTTACTTTCTTTTTGGGTGGTCAATAATTTATCTGGGGCGATGGTGAAATCTCTGATATAACCCTGTCTAAACTGCATGTTATAAAACAGTTTATCTTTCAACTGTCCTTCCATCAAAATCCCTGCGGTAATTGGGGTAAGTATGTTTTCAAAATTGAGAAATGATATACTCACCTTAACAGGAGAAAGTTGGTGAGTGTAATTTTGTGTTTTATAGTTTATTTGTGCTATTACAGGAGTACTTAAAAAGACTGCTAAAACAATCATTTTAATAATAGGGTAAAGTTTAGCAAAAGTAAATAGGTTTTTCATACGTTTGGTTTAAGCAATTTGCTTATCAAACATACTCAGTCATCAGCCCTTTATCAATTACACTTTAGTGGTATAATTAGGATGTTAAAAATTGTTTTTCCAAATTTTATCAGCGTCTTTTAAATATTGAGGTAAAGCAGCAGAACCATACCAAGGATAAACCTCGGGTTTTAAAAGTTTGGCTTTAATGGCCGGATCTGTTTCTAATAACTCGTTGGCTTCTTCAATAGAGGCTGCATTTAAAATGAAAAGACCTCTAAAATCATTTTGATTATCTCCAAAAGGCCCAGCAACTACCAATTTGTTCAATTTTTCTAATCTTACCATGTTAGTCATGTGTCCGGCAAATAAGCTGTCTTTTGTTGTTTTACTTACATTGGTATTGCTGCCTGATTTTAAAATCACCAACATATACATTTTCATCCCATAATCATCAGCACCTAAAGATTTGGCTAGTGGTTCATCATAATTAGGGTTTTTTGTTTGCCCATTAGAATAAAGTGTTAAAAACAAAAACATTAAAAAAAGTACTGTTTTCAAAACAATAGATTTTAAAGGATTATTAGTTTTCATAATCATCATTTAGGTTAAATAAACAGCAATTTTTTAGCTTAGGGATTCTCACTTTATTTTAATTTTGTAAGCTATCTTTTCTTTTAAAAATAACGCTTTTATATTCTACACGTTCTCCATCTAAGTAAAAATGGATGCCTGTTTCATATTCAGTAAGTACAGTGTAATCGTTTAAAAAAATAGTTTTTACCTTTTCATAATCTAATAGCCAGCAAGGATAAGAAGCATCATAAGCCACAGGATCTACTTTTTGAATACAAATACGATCATAAGGTTGATAATTATAATAAGTACTTTCTAAAATAATGTACTCAAATGAAAACTTAAGCAGGTAATCTAATAACTCATAAGGTTTTTCTATATAAGGCAACACACAACTCAGCAACAAAACTTGGTGTTCTCCTTTGTTTTGAATGGCTTCTTCAACAGTATAAAAAAAATCAAGTCCGTTACCCGCAATTTCACTTTGGCCTGTTGTAACAAAATTACCTTGCTCTAATACACTCCATTGCACTTTTTTTAATTGTTGCAAATAAACCCTGTTTTGAAAAAAAGTAGTCCCTAAAGAACCACCAAAATCTATAACAGATAATTGCCCATTATTTTGACTGGCGGCCAGTAAAAGCTGACTAAGTAATGGCCATGAATAATAAATTTGATCGTAAATAACACCATCTCTTTCAAAAACAGCTTCGCCACTTTTAACTTTTAAAGTTGATGTTTTAACTTTTTTAAGAATAGCATCAGAATTATATCCAGAACATTGGTTTTGAGCTTCCTGCCAAGTAGAGTAGGAGTTAAACCAGCCATAACTGCGTGGTTTATAACGGCGAATGAGTTTAAATAAAAGTTTTTTCAAAAAAATATGTTTACACTAAAAATATAGGAAAATTTAATTCTGCCCAATTTAGGCTGATTTTTAGAAAGTATTATTGTATCCTATTTACCTAAAAAACAGTCTTTTTTAGAAATTAAGGCCGAAAATGATACGCCCAATTTATTTAAAACTTAGGTTTAGTTTGAAAATACTTAAAGCACATCAATCTACTTATTTACCATAGGAAAATATTTCTCTCTGTTTTCGAAAATAATCCACAGGTTAATTCCCATCAAAACAACAGCAATAGGTAAACCAGTTGGTTCGTTAATAATATGCGTTAATAATATTCCAATCATAACCGGGAAGATAATTATTGCACCTAAAGCTCTAAATTTAGGAATGATAAACAGGATGCCTCCAATAATTTCTGTAACTGCAATTAACGGCATAAGCCAGCCAATTTCCATAAAGGCGGCCATAAATTTCAACATGTTTTTAGGCATATCATCTGGCATGGGCATATAATTAAAAAATTTGTTAAACCCTGAGTTGATAAACATTAAGCCAAAAAGCAGGCTGATACCAAAGATAATTTTCTGTTTCATGATGTTTTTTTAAGGGCAATATTTTTAAATAATCATTTAGGATTAATTTGCCGTTTAAAAATACTCATAAGTTGCGAATCTCCAAAGCCGTAAATACCCTCTCTTTCGTTAAACGCTATAAAAACTTCCTCAAAAGAAGTTAATTTAGTAATCAACAACTCTTTTACTACTTTATCTGGTCGGCCTAAAGAATGATCTGGTGGAAATCTATCTATATGCGCAGCGCAAACTTCTTCTAAATATTTAAAACAGTTAGATGGCGTTTTTGATAATATTTTTAAAGCTTCTAAATCATGCTCCTGATAAGCTTTCCATAAGTTTTTACCGAGTGCCAAATCTTCTGCAGTAAATTTAACTTTTGCTTGGTAGGCATTTTCTAAATCTTCTTTTTTGGCAATTCCAAAGCCTTTCCAAATATCCTTATGGCTTTTAATGATAGGAAAAACTCTGAAAATATTTAACAAAGGTTGCTTTGCAATTAACCAGATCACAAACCACATATTTGTTTGGCAAAACAAATCGTTTTCAAACCAAAGGCAAACATCAGCATGGTTAGGTAACTGCTTTATTTTTTCAAATTCCTTAACGGTTTTGTTAAAGTAGGTTTCTTGGGTGGTATGGTAAGTTTCGGCAATAAAATTGGCCCTCACTTCCCAAAAATTAGCAAGGGTATTGGCTTTTAAATTGCCGTCTATTAGGCATTCTCTGCAAACAATAAAATCCTGATTAATTTTTGTTTCGGCTAATTGATCTATCAAACAATCCCCGTTTAAAATATGGTAAGTTTCCATATTATAATCTAGCTTGACTGTAATAACACATTTTTACCCAAAGTTTTAAAACGTACGCTATTAGCTTGTACTACCGTAATAGTGATATGGCCTGTTTTACTGGTATGAATGTCTCTCACCACACCAGTTTTTCCTTTATGAACTCCACCAATAACTTTACATAAGTCTCCATCATTTAGGTTTTCTGGTGTTTCGGGTTTCATGTTGTTTTTTGAAAATGTGTTAAATTTTAATTTGGATCAGCAAGTTTTGGATAGGTAAGGTGCCTTATTTGCCTGTAAACGCTAATATATTTTTTAAAGTTTCATATTGTTGTTTTTCTCTGCTTATATCAGCCTTATTGTCTCCTAATTGAAAACCATAATAACCAAATTGGGCATGATTTGCTCCCTCTATTCGTGTAAACTTGGTCATTGCAGGCAGGTTAGATTTATTGTTCAATATTGATTTTTCATCTGCCACGCCGTCTTTTGAGCCATAAATTTTTAAGATCGGAATTTTAATGTCGGCAAGCGAAATATCTCTTGGATGAGTAGTTCCTATCAGAATAAGTTTATCTATTAAATCACGATTTTCATATACAAATTGTGCGGCCATTTTTGCACCCTGAGAATGACCCGCTAGTATATAGGTTTTACTTGTATCATTAAACAGATTGAGTTCTTTGGGTTTGTTATATCCTTTTGATGCCAGTCTCCAAGGCATTTTTATTAAGTAAACTTTTATATTGTTTTCCGCTATTTTTCTGCAAAGAGGAAGGTATGCTTTGGGATCTACCATTGCTCCAGGGAAAAAAATAAGAACGTCTTTAAATTCTTTTTTTGGCGTAAATGAATAAAAGTCATCAGATATTTCTACGCTGATTAAGTTGCTGTTTTCTTGAAACGATTGATCAACTCCATGAGATTGATAAGAATAGAACATCCAGAGTGTGAAAACTATTCCACCAGTTATCCAAATTGTTTTGATCGTTTTTTTGATGTTCATTTATTTTTCGATAATTCTTCTGTTTTAAGGAGAGTTCTCTGTTGTTAAATTGGCAACTTGTGTTAGTTTTTGATGTCCAGTTTTTCTGTTAATTCTTTTTCATCATCTTCAAGAGGATAAAATCTAACAATTAACAGCGGTGTTAGCATGCAAATGAACGCTATAAATGAGATAATTTCATTTTTATCAAAGAAATGCATGATGATTAAGTACAAGCCACAAATAATGAAGACTGCATTAACCCATTTATTGCTCCATACAGAGCCAAAAAATAAATACATGATTCCAATTAAGCAATACATGCCTATATTTAGAATTTGGTTGGTTTCATCGCTAAAATCTAAAAACCAGTTTAATATTTTACCTCCCAATACAATTCCAAGGGTAATTCTAAAAATCACCATAGCGGATTTTTTTACGATAGCTGTGTTTTTCATTATTCTAAAATTAAAAAAAAATTATGATCAAACTTAGTTTTCTGTTTTCATAATAAGGTTTCAGTGTTCCTGAAAAAGGAACACTGAAACCAGAGAAGTGTAGGTCTAGTTATTTATAAGAATTTCCAAATGTCGTCGATAAGCAAATTGTCAAATGTTTTGATGTGGTCTTTCAATATTTTTTCTGTTTTCATGCTTGGTCTAATGTCGCAATAATAAACACCGTCAAGTGGATTGAGTTTTATAGTATAACCTTTGAAATGTCCTGGTAGAAATGTTCCACTAACTCCATATTCATTTTCTTTTCTTGCATTTTTCCTCTGAACGTCATGTAAAAAGATTGCAATGTGAGGCGTGTCTTTTTCAGTTAGTTTATTGTATAAAAATTTATCGATGAATATTTTGTCAATACGGTCTTTGCTTGATGTTTTGATTGAACCTATTAGTTTTATTTCGTCCAGATTTTCAATTATAAGGTCATGTTGGTAATTCATTTTGAACTCTTCAATATTATCAATTATTACTGGCACTTTAACAATACCAGCTTTAGCTTTTATTCCTGTTTCGTTGATAATAAGACGGATTAAATTTTCAAATAAATCACCATTTATTTTCCTTGCAAAGTTGGATTTTCCTCCTTCAATTGCATCCAATGCACCACCAATTGATTGTTGAATTGTATAAGTTGCATTATTGAGTATTTGTCTTTCAATTTCAAGTGTTGGCTTAACATCTCTCATATTTATTAACATTTCAATAAACTTTTTATTAGCAACAGAAAAGGTATCTGTTTTATACATCAGGTTTGAATTGATAGGTCGGGTTATTTGAAAATTGCCCTGCTTGTCATATTGGTAAAAATTGTAATAGTTTTCGTTTTGTGAAATGATTACAGCCTGTAAGTGTTCAGATACAAAATCAAGATAATGTTGTGCAAAATCTATATAGCCTTGCAAATTTTGAAAGTTGTTTTTGTCAAGAGCTTTATCTAAAATCTTCTTTATGTTCATCTTATTGAGTTACGTCTTTTTTGGTTGTTAAAATCGTATTTAATCCATTGTTCGATAGTCCATTCTTCAACCATTTCAATACGGTCGCAAGCCCAATCTAAATATTCTGAAGATAGGTCACAAGATAACCATTTGCGGTTTAGTTGTTCAGCGCAAACAGGTGTTGTACCAGAGCCACAAAAAGGGTCTAATATTATGTCGCCTATGTTAGACGAAGCTAATATGATTTTTCTCAAAAGTTCTTCAGGTTTTTGAGTTGGATGGGGTGTTTTTTCATGCATTCCATTACAAGTGGTAGGCACTTCTATAATGTCTTGTGGAATTTCCAAAACGTCTTTAGGTTTTGCTCCTAACGGATTTGGTTCCCAATTTTGATTACTATTTTTACCTTTTCCGTATTGACTTGTTTCAGCTTGTGGATGGCTTGGATATTTTAATGTATGTTCGCCATATGGAATACGGATTTTATCGATGTTGAAAGTGAAATTTTTTGTTTTGCGAAAATGCAAAATACTTTCGTGGCTACGTCCCCAATCTTTCCCTAAGTTGGCTTTGTTCTTGTAGTTCCAAATTATCCAACGACAAGATTTAAAAAACTTTGTTGCAGGATGTTTAATATCAGCAAGTATTTCAGAAAACCCGCAGATATATAATGAGCCATGCGGTTTTAAAATTCTTGATGCTTGCTCAATCCATTCTATAGAAAACTGTATATATGCCTCTTGACTTTCAAAAGTGTCCCAATCAGCTTTTTTGATATTATAAGGTGGGTCAGCAAATACCAAATCAATACTTTCATCATCAAGCGTTTTCATCCATTCAATGCTATTACCATTCCAAATTTGTCCGTTTGGATGCTGGTAAAATAAAGTTGGATTATCTTCAATATTAACGTTGTCAAGACGTTCACCTTTTAGTTGTAATTCACCGAAAAATGTAGGCAATTCTTTATTTCTTGATACTGTATTGTTCATTGTTTTTTAGATTTTAGGTAAAGGATTTTTTCTTCTGCAACTTTTAATATTTCCAATCCATCGTATTCATCAAGCATTTTGTATGCTATTTGATCGCTTAGGAATTCTCTTAGTAATTCGTTGTTGTCAATATGATAATAGTCTGCAATAAGTTTGATAAAATATTTTGTAGGCTGTCGTTCGTTACGTTCAAATTTGGCAAGTAGGGAAGGGTCAATATTTAGTTCACCTGCAACTTGTCTAAGCGAAAGTTCAGCAGTTTCACGAAGGTTGCGTATGTGTTCACTAAAAGAAGTAAGCGGTTGCTTTTTCATTTTGTGGTCTAATTTTGTCCAAATATAATATATGATTTTTTTATGGACAAGAACTGTCCACAAAACTTTTCCACATTTTTTTATAAAGCGGTGTCCTCAAAATTTATTTTGATTAACAGATACTTTGTATAGTTTTTTAACTAATTTAAACTATAAAATCCAACACATAACAAAGTTTAGTGCATTATCCTAATTAAAATAAACCTGATGGAAATGTATACCGGCATCGTGAATAAAGCCTGTGCAGTATGAATGTACAGCAGGACTAGCCTTACCCAAGAACCACTGCATTTGCTTTTCTAAAAAATACCTTTTTAAATTTTGAAGCTTTAGGGTTACAGAACCCGTTTCGGAATTTTATTTTGTTGAATGACATTTGTAAGTATAATGTTTGTTTTTTAGGGGTTTTGGCAATTTATAGAAGGCTTGTAAGGCTAATTTATTTAACTTTACTGCCATGTGGTACAACAATATTTTAGAAACTATTGGCAATACGCCTTTGGTAAAACTGAATAAACTTACAAAAGATATAGAGGCTACGGTTTTGGCCAAAATTGAGACAACCAACCCGGGTAATTCTATTAAAGACCGTATGGCTTTGAAGATGATTGAGGATGCCGAGAAGAGTGGAAAGTTGAAACCAGGCGGAACAATTATTGAAGGAACATCTGGCAATACAGGGATGGGTTTGGCTATTGCGGCGGTTTGTAAGGGCTATAAATGTATTTTTACGACTACGGATAAGCAATCTAAAGAAAAAGTGGATGCGCTAAAGGCTTTTGGTGCCGAGGTAATTGTTTGCCCAACGGATGTGGAGCCCGAAGACCCGAGGTCTTATTATTCGGTTTCGAGCAGGTTAGAGCGTGAAACTCCAAATTCTTGGAAGCCTAATCAGTATGATAATTTATCTAATTCGCAGGCGCATTATGAGCAAACTGGTCCGGAGATTTGGGAACAAACGGAAGGGAAAATCACTCATTTAGTGGTTGGTGTGGGCACTGGTGGAACGATTTCTGGAACAGGAAAATATTTAAAGGAGCAAAACCCAAACATTAAAATTTGGGGAATTGATACTTATGGTTCGGTATTTAAAAAGTACAAAGAAACCGGAATTTTTGATATGAAGGAGGTTTATCCTTACATCACTGAAGGTATTGGAGAAGACTTTTTACCTAAAAACGTCGATTTTTCTTTAATAGACCGATTTGAAAAAGTGACCGATAAAGATGCCGCTTTAATGACCAGAGATATTGCCCGAAAAGAGGGGATTTTTGCAGGAAACTCGGCAGGTGCAGCGGTTGCTGGTTTATTACAATTGAAAGAGCATTTGAAGAAAGACGATGTGGTGGTGATTATTTTTCATGACCACGGAACACGTTATTTAGGTAAAATGTTTAACGATGATTGGTTGCGTGAAAGAGGATTTTTAGAAGATGAAAAACTAACTGCAAGATCTATTATTTGTAAACGTGAGCCTCAAGAAATGGTGACTATTGATAGCGAAAAAACTGTTTTAGAAGCTATTAATACCATGAAATCTTTAAATATTTCTCAAATTCCGGTGGTGCAGCAAGGGATGGTTGTTGGGCGTGTAACGGAGAGTGATATTTTAACAGCCTTGATTGAAAACAATGCTATAAAATCTTCAAAAGTTTCGGCAATTCAAACTGCTTCTTTCCCTTTTGTAGATTTAAATACTTCTATTGATAAAATTTCGGGTTTGATTAATAAAGAAAATTCGGCTGTTTTAGTGGAATGTTCTGACGGAAGGATTGAGATTATTACTCAGTATGATATTATTGATGCGATATCGGGATAGTTTTTGGTTTATATGAATTTTGAGAGCCAGTTTGTGATGAACTGGCTTTTTTTGTAAAACCCCAAACCCACAACGCTTTTCTGCCTTAGCCAGGCAATGGCTTGTCACTTTTTTCTTGATAAAAAAGTAACCAAAAAATCAAGGCTGATGAATATTTGATCAGTTAGCCTCAATAAATCTTTAAGCGCAAACCGAAGCCGTGGGAATGGTTCTGCTATTTATAAGTTTCTGCATCACTCGTCGGTTTGCTGATGATACTGCTTTATGTAAGTTTCTGCCAAAGATTTCTTGGACTTCCTTTTCAAATCTTCATAGGCCGGCCTTGCTTTGTCGCTCTGCACAACAACTTTGCAAAGTCACAATCTCAATGGGAATAATGAATTTCAAAATTAATATCAGAACATCTTGCACTAACCATTCATAACCGTCTTATTCCGCCTTGGTATTAGCGGTTGTGATGAAGAAGTTTAACTAAAAACTTTGTAGCTAATGGCGAAGCGGTGGCATTTTGTTACTTTTTTGCTAAAGAAAAAGTAATAGGCTCCCGCGGCTATGAGCGGCGAGAATATGAATTGGAACTCAAATTCAATTGAAACAAAAATCCAATTAGATAGCTTAACTCTAAGCTAACTTACTCTTAACAGAATAAAACGTCAACGTACTAAAACCTGTAAAAAGCATCAAATGAAAAGGAAACAATCCGAAATCTTTATAATAGATAGCGAAAACTAAACCGGTAAAAAAGTAAAGACTTAAAAACAGCTCCACATAAAAAGCTTTTGGCAAACCATGCTTTACATAAATATTGCTTTTAAAACCTTCTTTTAAATTGGTGATGTTAAATTTGGGGGTTCTGATAAAATCACTTTTAAAACCAAATAAACCTTCTAAAACGGCAATGGAATTGTGAAAACTTAATGCCATAGAAACGGAAAGAAACATGGGAAATAGTTTAGCAAAGGCTTTTAAACTCTCTTTTTTGGAGAAATTAGCAATGAGGTAAAACAGGGTAACAATCACAAACCCAATCAAAAAAACCGACATTAATTGGAAATAAATAGGATTGATATTTCCCTCATTTTTGATAAATAACACAGGAATACTTAAAATGCTGGTTAAAAACACAAATAAGAAAACATAAGAATTCATTAAATGGAGGGTGCCAAAAATTTTCTTTTTTAGTCCAACATCTGCTTTCCAAATTTCCTTCACCATTTTTTTAGAAGTTTCTATGGCTCCTTTGGTCCAGCGGTGTTGTTGAGAACGGAAAGCGTTAAGTTCTACAGGGAGTTCGGCCGGAGTGGCAACATCTTCTACATATTGAAATTGCCAGCCTTTAAGCTGTGCTCTATAGCTTAAATCTAAATCTTCGGTTAAGGTATCATGTTGCCAACCGCCAGCATCCATAATGCAGGTTTTTCGCCATATACCAGCGGTGCCATTAAAATTCATAAATAAACCAGCTTTATTTCTGCCGGTTTGTTCAATGGTGAAATGTCCGTCTAAACCAAAGCCTTGTACTTTAGTTAACAAAGAATAATCTTTATTGATATGCCCCCAACGGCTTTGTACCATTCCAATTTTAGCTTGATTAAAGTAGGGGATAAGCTGAATTAAAAAATCTTTTTCGGGAAGGAAATCGGCATCAAAAATAGCTATGAATTCTCCTTTGGCAATATTTAAACCGTTTTGTAAAGCTCCGGCTTTAAAGCCAATATTCTTTGTTCTAGCGATGTGAACAATATCAAATCCTTGCGCTTGTTTTTCGGCAATAATTCTTTTGGTGAGGATTAAAGAATCATCATCAGAATCATCTAAAACCTGAATTTCTAATTTTTCTTTAGGATAATTAAGGTCGCAAACCGAGTTAATTAGTCGTTCAACCACATACAGTTCATTATATAGAGGCAATTGAACAGTTACTTTAGGAATATCGTTTTGCAAAACCGGTATAATTTCTTTTTCTCTTTTAGATTTGAGATAAAAAAAGATAAGATAGGCCTGCCCAACACTAAATATAAATATTATAAATAACGAAACGGTGTAGAGTATAAGAAGAGAAACCTGCCAAATCATATCAAATTGCAAAGTTATAAGTTTTTAAAAATCATCCATATTATTTTGTATCCGGCTAAAATCACTCCTTTTAAAGTGCCAGATACTTTGCTTACGCCGATTCGTTTTCTATAAGTTACCGGCACTTCTACACATCTTAAACCCAATTTGGCGGCTTTTATTTGCATTTCTACTGTCCAGCCGTAGGTTTTATCTTGCATATTAATGGTCATTAGATTACCCCAAGTAATTGCTCTAAACGGACCTAAATCGGTAAACTTTACCCCGTAAAACAATTTAATTAATCTGGTTGCTAGCCAGTTTCCAAATTCTTGAGGCAATGTCATTGCGCCACGCTCTTTAATACCCAATGCTCTAGAACCAATTACTAAATCAGCTTGATTGTTTTGAATGGGTGCAATTATTTTCACTATTTCTTCGGGGTAATCTGAATAATCACCATCCATAAAAACAATGATGTCATCGGCTTTGGCCTTATCTTTTAAATAATCTATTCCTTTTAAACAAGCATTTCCATAACCAGAAATTGGTGCATCTACTACTATTGCTCCAGCATTTTTAGCTTCTAAAGCGGTATTGTCTTTAGAGTTATTGTTACCTACGATAATTTGCTCTACAAGATTTTTTGGAACATCAAGAATAACTTTAGCAATTGATTTTTCTTCGTTATAAGCAGGAATGATGACATAAACATTCCTGTTGGTTATTGTATCTGACATGAATGTTATTTTTCTTCGGGCCTTAAATAAGCCTCAAATCTACCTTCTTCTGCTAAATTCTCTAATTTTAAAACACCTCTTGGGCAAACTGCAGCGCAAACTCCGCAACCAACACAAGAAGATCTGATGATATTTTCTCCTTTTTGTGCGTAAGCTCTAACGTCAATTCCCATTTCGCAATAAGTAGAACAATTACCACATGAAATACATTGAGCGCCATTGGTAGTAATTCTAAACCTAGATTTAAACCTTTGCATAATTCCTAAATAAGCTGCTAATGGGCAACCAAATCGGCACCAAACTCTACTTCCCATTATAGGATAAAATCCTGTTCCAATAGCTCCTGCAAAAATAAAGCCGATAAAGAAACCATATTGTTCTCTGATGCTTCCGGTATCAATACCTAATAATTTGCTGTTTCCGGTAAAATAAGTGTACAAAACGGCGGCTGTCATCACTACAGCAAATACTAAAACGCTGTGGACAATTACTCGCTCGTATTTCCAGGCTTTTAAAGATTTATCTGAAAGCTGACGAAAAGGATCGCCCAAAGTTTCGGCTAAACCACCACAGCCACAAACCCAAGAGCAATACCATCTTTTGCCAAAGAAATAAACCATTACAGGTACGCCTACTACAAATAAAAATATTCCCCATCCCAACATCCAATAGCCCAATAAGCCTTTAGAAATCAATCCATCTATTCTATAATCAAAAAAGAAAGTATAATCTAATGGCCACATGTTTTTGAAATCCATAGATGGCAAATTCAACTTAGAAAGGATATTTGGAATTAGAAATGCAAAAGCAATTTGGAAGAATAATACCGATGTGGTACGTACCAATTGGTAATTGTTGTGGCGGTATTTAATGTACATTCTCGCACTCATCACCGTCATTACCAAACAATATAAAAAGCCGTATAAAAACCATTGCGAAGCTTCGGAACCACTAATAGCGAAGCTTAAATCATCAACTAATAAAATCCAGTTGGTGATGTATTCTGGTGCTTTGTAAAGAAAAATATAAAAGCTAATAAGGCCAATAGAAAATAGAATGGCAATTATTCCACGACTGGTGATGGCGGTTTTAAAAATGTCATTATGTTTAATGCCAGCAACAGGTTCTATAAATAAAGCCGGTATCATATACATTAATCCGCCCAAAGAACTTACAACAAAGCAAATGAAAAAGAGTATTAAGCTGTTTTCTTTTACAAAACCTATTGTGCTATGTTTTACAATGGGTTGGGTGTAATCTGCATAAATTACTTTATCCCATTGTTGGTTCTTTTTAAATTCATCGTTTACACTGTTAAAAGCTTTTTTAAAATCAGCTATAAAAGCAATTTTACTATCATAATCTTTATCAATCATGAAACTAACAGCGGGTTTTAGCAATTGCTGATGATTGGCATCCGTGATGGTTTCTTTAAAAATTTTATCGCTCAGTTGATAATGCCCAATACCTAACAAGGAAATGAAAACGCCTAAGCAAAGAATAAAAATAGCTAGTCCAATTTTTTGGATAGTTTTCATTGTGTGGTGAATATTTTTTGCGGTTACCATACTAAAAATTTCTTTTTAGGGGCTTTCGCCTGATGATTGTTAAACTGAATATTAAAGCTTTTTACTATATCTTGATGATGATTTTTACTAAACTCTGGATCAAAAAAACCTTTATTTAAGTTAGAAATGCAGTAGGAGATTGGTTTTTGATTTCTAATCCATTCATCAGCTATGGTTTGCCTAAATCTGATGCCGAAGAAATTAAATCCTCTTAATGCTCCCTCGGCTTTTGAAAAATTAGCTCTCACACAAATTTTTCCGTTTTGATGCTCCCAATAAAAAGAATCTTCATCTTCAAAAGGAGATTTTAACATCATACCATAAGTTTGATATTCTATATCTAAAAATTTGGCAGAGTTAAACCAAATTCCTCTGTTGTAAATGGTTTGTTTACCGCAAATGGTTTGCGCCAAAGCTTTTCCCTGCATTTTAGCGGTGTACCATAATTGTTCTACAGCTGGGTGATTCTCTTTTGGATTTGCAAATTGAGCGCAATCTCCTAAAGCATAAACATCAGGCATATTGGTTTCTAAATATTCAGTCACTAAAACACCTTTATCAGTGTTTAAATCAGTGTTTTTAAGAAAATCTATATTTGGGCTCACACCTGCAGTTAAACCTACAAACTGACAAGGAATTTCTTTACCAGCCTTAGTGATAATGCTTTTTACTCTTCCGTTATCATCCGAAATAATTTCTTGCAATTCGGTTTCGTTAATTAAATTAATGTGATGTTCTGCAATATGTTTCCCAACTAAAATGGCTTCTTCCTTTGGTAAAATATTACTCCAATATTCCTTTTCTCTAATCAAAAAGTTGACCTTAATATTTCGACTATTCAGCATTTCGGCCATTTCTATCCCAATTAAACCACCTCCAACAATAACAGCTTCTTTAATGCCCTTAGTGTTTTCTTCCATCAACTCTACATCTTGCTTGCTATACAGGCCTTGTACGCCTAATAAATTTTGCCCCGGCCATCCAAATTTATTAGGTTTAGATCCTGTTGCAATTACTAATTTATCGTAAGAAATTTGTTCTTGATTGGCAGTAAATAAGGTTTTGTTTTGAAAGTCGATTTTATCTACAAAAGCATTTTTAAGGTCTATTCTGTTTTTTGCCCAAAACCAATCTTCGTAAGGTTTGGTGTGCTCATACTTCATATGGCCCATATAAATGTACATAAGGGCGGTTCTAGAAAAAAAATGATCAGATTCTGAAGAGATCACTAAAATCTCGTGATCACTCATTTTTCTAATGTATCTGGCGGTTGTAATACCAGCAACACCGTTACCTATAATAACAATTCTCATGTAATTTTTACCGTTAGTCTGCTTTTAAAAGAGAGCCTTACAATTACTTTCCGTTTAAATTCCAGTTGTACTCAAGATAATCAATTTTGGTATTGCTATTTACTTTGGTTGAAGAATATTTATTAATGAAGTTGATTACACTTCCTTCTGCTTTATCAAAATCTGCTTTATACCAATTAAAAAGCATAGAAATAGAAGCTTTTGCTGTCGATATTTTATTAAAGGCAGGGTTTGTTAATGCTGATTTAGTATTTTGCGTAAGCAAAGCTTGAACGTTATCAGCAGTATAAGCTTTGTTAATTAAAGTTGGACAAGAAACAGCCGCACAATTTACCGCAAAGTGTATTCTTGCATCAAATAATTCATTGCCTAATAAAATTTTCTTTTCTATCTGATTTAGTGTTACCGCTTTACCATCAAATTTATAAGAAAGCGTTTGATCCCAAACTTTACCATTAGCAATTTTTAAAATAGAAGTGGTTGGGTAATTGGTTATGATTTGATCTAAAGTGAGTGCGTTATAAGCGTTTATCCAATAAGCTAATTTTTCGTTTTTTGATAAACTACTTGGGTTTATTTTAGTTAACGATACAATATATCCTTTTAATTTGCTCTTATCTTTAGCTAAACCAGCATAATTTACATTTCCATTAGCTGATACGTAAGATTGTAATATTTTATTGAAATCACTATGGTCTACACTTGTCGGTTTACTTTCTTCGGCAATTTTAGGGTTCACATCAACTTTAGAAACCACATTTGATGTTTCATTAGAGGCTTTGGTTGCCCCTGTAGAACAACCTACAGACAGCACAATAAATAAAAAGGATAATAATATATGATGGTGAATTTTCATGATGTTTGATCTTTAAATATTAGTTTCAGCTTAACTACGTTTCAATACAACTTAAAGTTTTATTTATATCAAGTAAATACCCTTTTAAACATTAAACGTGGTAAACTCATAAATATAGGGAGTGGTTTAGGTTTAAATAAAAAACTCTCCGGCTAAATAGGGGAGAGTTTTATTTTTATAGTCGTCTGATATCGGCTCCTAAAGCCTTCAGTCGGGTGTCTATATCTTGATAACCTCTTTCTATTTGTTCAATATTGTGAATAATGCTTCTGCCTGATGCTGATAACGCTGCAATTAATAGTGAAACTCCTGCTCTAATATCAGGTGAAGTCATTTCTATTCCTTTTAACTGATATTTTTTATCTAAACCTATAATTGTTGCTCTGTGTGGGTCGCATAATATAATTTGAGCGCCCATGTCAATCAGTTTATCTACAAAGAATAACCGGCTTTCAAACATTTTTTGGTGAATTAAAACAGATCCCTTGGCTTGTGTAGCTACCACCAAAACAATAGAAAGTAAATCGGGAGTGAAGCCCGGCCAAGGCGCATCAGCAACGGTTAAAATTGAACCATCAATAAAAGTGTCAATTTCATAGCTTTTTTGAGCCGGAATGTAAATATCATCACCACGAAGTTCTAATTTAATACCCAATCTTTTAAAAACATCAGGAATCATTCCTAGCTCGTTGTAGCAAACATCTTTAATCGTGATTTCAGATTCTGTCATGGCAGCTAAACCAATAAAAGAACCAATCTCAATCATATCTGGCAATAAGCGATGTTCTGTTCCGCCTAAGCTATCAACACCTTCTATAGTTAATAAATTAGAGCCAATACCAGAAATTTTAGCGCCCATTCTATTCAGCATTTTACAAAGCTGTTGTAAATAAGGTTCGCAAGCAGCGTTATAAATGGTGGTCGTTCCTTTTGCTAAAACAGCAGCCATCACAATATTTGCTGTTCCGGTTACAGAAGCTTCATCTAAAAGAATAAAAGTTCCTTTTAACTGTGTCGCATCAACATTAAAAAAACCAGTTTCGGCATTATAATTAAATTTAGCACCTAATTTCTCGAAACCCAAAAAGTGGGTATCTAAACGTCTTCTTCCAATTTTATCGCCACCTGGTTTTGGGATGGCAGCTTTTCCAAAACGAGCTAAAAGCGGTCCTACAATCATAATAGAACCTCTTAAACTTCCGCCTTTGGCCTTAAAAGTTTGAGATTGGAAAAATTCTAAATTGATATTTGCAGCTTTAAATTCATAAGTATCTTTAGACAGTCGGTTAACTTCAACACCTAAATCACCTAATAATTCAATCAGTTTATTTACATCCTTAATATCTGGAATATTACTGATCGTTATTTTTTCTTCGGTTAGTAAAACTGCCGAAAGTATTTGTAAAGCTTCATTTTTTGCTCCCTGAGGGGTTATTTCACCTTTTAAAGGTTTTCCTCCGCGAATCTCAAATGCATTCATGTTTATGAGTAAGTTTGATGTGTTTATTGGTTAATTGGGCAATCAAATATTGGCAGAAAATTAATTAGGTCTTCTTCCGCCACCGCCACCGCTTCCTCCATTATTAGAGTAACTTCTTTGACGGCCACCACCGCCTCCGCCACCGCCTTTGTTATTAGAATTGCTTTGTTGTCTTCCACCGCCGCTTCCACCGCCACTGCGTGGGTTACTTTTTTGAGATCTACCGGCACTAGCAGAAACAGGAGGTTTAATTTCAACTTTATTTAAAACTACTTCAGAAAGATCAAGCTCTCCGGCAGAAAGTTCGCGTAAATCAGCCAAAATTTGCTCATCTGCAACATGGTCTTTGTTCCAAACTACGTAAGCCATTTTCATAAAATTGGCTATAGAATTCACCATGTATTGCTTTTTTTCTGGATCAATAATCTCCTTAGCTCTCTTAATCATCATTTCTACCGTACGGCCATAATGTTTAAATCTAATTCTCTTTTGAGGATAATCTAAAACTTTTGGTCTAAAGTTGATTTCTTCTTGCGTAGGAGAAGGGTATGGAGAATCTACATCTATTTGAAACTTAGATATAATTTGTAAATGGTCCCATAATTTATGCTTAAAATCTGGCACATCTCTTAAATGGGGGTTTAAAAAGCCCATCATATCTATCACTACCTGAGCATAGCGATTACGCTCTTCTTTAGTAGGTAAAGCCACAATATATTCAACCATATTTTGAACATTTCGGCCATATTCGGCTAAAATGAGCTTTTCTCTGGAAGTGTTGTAATCAAAAGTTGGTTCTATTATATTAATCATTTTTGAAATTTTAAAGCTTTTTTGGAAAGCCTATAAACCGATTTTAAAAACGGAATGTGTCACAAAAATAAACAAACCCCGCTGGTTTTGGTGATATATCTTATATTTTATTTTTAGCTTGTACTAATTTTTAAAGCAAGTCCTGCTTTACACTTATACTGCACAGGCATTAGCCACAGGCCGGTATACATTTCAATCAGGTTTATTTAACCTTTTTTTTGCTTGTTTATAAAGGTAATATATATAGCTACAAAAGCAAATTATGAATTTTATTTCAGTTAATTCTCTAAAATCCTCAGCTTCGCAAACTTTAGTAATAACTGTTTCTGCCCAATTTCTTTAAAAAATATGGTGGCTTTAATATCTGGTTTATTTCCTTCTAAGCTAATTACTTTTCCAAATCCAAAACGTTCATGCTCTACATCTTGCCCAACTTGTAATTTTGAAGTATCGCTAGGTGCAAAACCTGCTGACGGTACGTGAGCCTTTGCTAAAAGTGAAGTAGTTTTGATAGGATTGCTTGTTGCAACTTTAGGTTTAGAGAAAAAATCGCCTTGTTGAGCTTCTGTTTTACTGGTTTTACTTTGCCATTGGCTGCGCTCATCCCCAAAAGATTGACTATTGTTTTGCTGTTTTTTAACAAATTCAATTTCTAAATATTTAGGTTCTATCTCATCTAAAAAACGAGAAGGTTCGCAATTAACCAATGTTCCAAATCTGAAACGAGAAGTAGCATAGCTCAAATGAAGTTTCTTTTCTGCCCGGGTAACGGCCACATAAAATAATCTACGTTCTTCTTCTAAATCAGCTCTGGAGTTTAAGGCCATTTGCGACGGAAATAAATTCTCTTCTAATCCCACAATATAAACCTGAGGAAATTCTAAGCCTTTAGATGCATGAATGGTCATTAAAGAAACGGTGTCTTTATTGTCTCCTTTGTCATTATCATCGTTAGTTAATAAAGCAACGTCTTGCATAAAAACATCCAAGCCACGGTCTTCAATGTCCTCCCTTTCAGAAAACTCTTTAATGCCGTTTAGCAATTCCTGCATATTTTCATATCGGCTTAAGCCTTCTACAGATTTATCATCATATAGGTCTTTTAATAAGCCAGATTGTTGGGCAATATTTAAAGCCGCATCATAAGCAGAACTGGTTTTGGCAACCACAGCAAAACTTTGTATCGCTATAGAAAAATTCCCAACAGCGGTTGCGGCTCTATTATCTAAATGCTGATTGGCTTCACAAGCAATATCAAAAAGGGTTTTATTAGCTTGGTCTGCCGCTAAAATCATTTTATCAATAGTTGTTTTCCCTATACCTCTAGCCGGATAATTGATCACTCTTTTAAAGGCTTCTTCATCACTGGGGTTAAAAGTTAAGCGGAAATAAGCTATTAAATCTTTAATCTCTTTTCTTTGGTAAAAAGACTGACCACCGTAAATCTTATAAGGAACGTTAAGTTTTCTTAATGCTTCTTCCATTGATCTGGATTGCGCATTTGTTCTATATAAAATAGCAAAGTCAACCCAGTTTAAGTTATTATTTCCTCTTTCTTGGGTAATAGATTCGGCTACTACTTTTCCTTCTTCATTATCAGAAAAAGAACGGGTTATTTTTATTTTATCCCCTTCCTCGTTATCAGAGAAAACGTTTTTATCTAACTGATTTTTATTGTTTGCAATAATGCTGTTGGCCACATTTACAATGTTTTGCGTAGAACGATAGTTTTGCTCTAGTTTGTAAACTTTAACATCAGGATAATCTTTTTGAAAGTTGAGGATGTTTTGAATATTAGCCCCTCTAAAAGCATAAATACTTTGCGCATCATCACCAACCACACATAAATTTTCTCTTACGGCAGCTAATTTTTTTACAATTAAGTACTGAGAGAAGTTAGTATCCTGGTACTCATCTACCATTAAATATTTAAACTTTTGTTGGTATTTGTTGAGCGCATCTGGATGTTCTTTTAATAAAACGTTGGTTTTAAACAAAAGATCGTCAAAATCCATAGCGCCTGCTTTAAAACAACGATTAGCATAGGTTTCGTAAATTTTTCCAATAAAACCTCTGCCACTTGCAAAATCATCAGCTTGGATTTGTTCATTTTGCTGATATTCTGTTACAGAAATCAAGTTGTTTTTAGCCATCGAAATTCGGCCGTAAACATAGTTGTGATGATAAAGCTTATCATCTAAACTCATTTCTTTTAAGATAGATTTAAGGAGGCTTTTACTATCATCGGTATCGTAAATGGTAAAATTATTTGGGTATCCAATTTTATGAGCTTCTACTCTTAAGATCTTTGCAAAAACAGAGTGGAAAGTACCCATCCAAATGTTTTTAGCTTCGGGGCCAACCACCGTTGTAATACGGTTTCGCATTTCTTTGGCCGCTTTATTGGTAAACGTAAGCACCAAAATATTGAATGGATCAACACCTTTCTGAATTAAATGTGCTACCCTGTAGGTAATTACTCTGGTTTTACCAGATCCTGCTCCTGCCACAATCATCACCGGACCCTCAGTTTGTACCACTGCGTCTTTTTGTGATTGATTTAATCCTTGTAAATAATCCAAATCTTGTTTTTTTTATAGGTTGCAAAAATAAAAAAATGAGGCGGAGATTTTAGCTTTGCCTCATTTAAAGATTTCCACGTTTTTATTTAGAATGTAAATGCAGTCGGGTAGGGTCATGCAAGGCTTGGTTAATGTCCATAATTTGATCATCAATTTCGTCTACACATTTTTTAATTTGAGGAATTACATCTTTACTTTCTACCATATTTCCTAAAATCAACATCACTAATCCTTTTAAAGTAGCAACTGGACCACGTATTTGATGAGAAAGATGAGAGGAGTATTCTGAAAGTTTTTGATTTTTATAAATCAAATCTTTAGTTCTTTCGGTAATAATTTCTTCTAGTTTCTGATTAATTCTATCCACATTGTCTTTTTGAAAAGAAACCTCTTGATTTAGTGAGGTAAGTGCTTTATTACTCTCGCTTGATTTCTTGTTGATTCTGATTAACAAGAAAATAACAAAGAAAGATAATATTGCAACAATAGCGCTTGCAATAAAAAGTGTATTTGCATTTCGTTGATTTGCTATGGTTAATTCATTTTCTTTTTGTTGCTGTTGTTGCTTTAAAGTTTCTTGAATAAGGTTAATGTTTGAAGCAATGTTTCTTTTAAAATTAACGCTGTCTTGCTCATGTACTTCTTTTAAGTATGAAATTGCTTTTTGGTAATTTTTTCTTTTAAATTCTAGTTCGTAAGAGGTGAAAGTATAATCATACAATCTTTTTTCATCATTCACCAATTTAGAAAATGCAACACCTTCTTTTAAAAATTCTTCGGCTTTATCAAAAGCCCCTCTTGCAATGTAAATAGAAGTTAATGTTAAGTTAATGGACGCCACACTTCCATTCAGTTCAAATTCTTTAGCTTTTTTGTTTGCTTCTAATAAAAGCTTCTCAGCTTCATTAAATTGATTCAAACTAAAATAAATTACCCCTCTGTTTTGTAAACTTTGAGTGATGCCTACTGGGTTATTAATCTCATTAAAGATTTGACTGCTTTTTTCATAATTGGATAGGGCAAAGTTGTAATTTTTTTTTCTGGAAAAAGTGTTCCCTATATTTAAGTATGAACCTGCAATTAATTCTTTGATATTGTATTTTTGAGCAATTTTTAAAGTGTTTTCAAAGTAATTTAAAGCTTTGTCATAATCAATATCTAACCAAAGATTTCCAATGTTGTTAGATACTTTTGCTTCGCCCAGTTGGTTGGCGTTTTTTTTGAAAAGATTTAAAGCTGTTAAATAATAATTTAAAGCTGTATCTCTCTGATTTAAATAATAATAACCAATTCCTAAAACCCTATTCGATTCGGCTAAACCATTATTATAATTAATATCGGCAGCTATCTTTATTGCTTTTTTAGCAGTAATTATGGTTTGCTCTGGGTCTGTTAATCTATTGTTATATCCTAGTTTATTTAGTTCATTTACTGTGTTTGTATCACTTTTAAGTCCCAACAAAGAGTTGTCTGTTTGATAAGCGAATAACCTTCCAAGATTAAGACAAAAAAAAAGCAGTAGATAATACTTCATTTACAAAATAAATTAATGTTCAAAAGTAAAGGTATTCATAAATCTTAAAATATTAATTCAATAAGAAAAATAGAATTATTTTTTAGTTATGTGATAAAAATTATTTAATTGAAACAATAGTTTATTTTTTTTATTAGAAAAGTTTCTTTAGAAACAATAATGAAGCTATGTTTGATCTATTCAAACAGAAAATTTAAATTTTAAAATAAACAAACATGAAAAAGTTATTGATCGCAATATTATTAGTATCAGCAGTAGGCGCAACGTCTTGCAAAAAAGAAAGTGAAGTAGCACCAACTAAGCCTACATCAGTAAAAGTAAACGACAAAGGTAATTTAGGTACTTGGGATTAATTAAGCCACATATAAATAGAAAACAAACATGAAAAAGTTATTGATCGCAATATTATTAGTATCAGCAGTAGGCGCAACGTCTTGCAAAAAAGAAAGTGAAGTAGCCCCAACTAAGCCTACATCAGTAAAAGTAAGTGACAAAGGTAATTTAGGTACCTGGGATTAATTAAGCCACATATAAATAGAAAATAAACATGAAAAAGTTATTGATCGCAATATTATTAGTATCAGCAGTAGGCGCAACGTCTTGCAAAAAAGAAAGTGAAGTAGCCCCAACAAAACCTACAGCAGTAAAAGTAAGTGACAAAGGTAATTTAGGTACCTGGGATTAATTAAGCCACATATAAATATAAAAACAACATGAAAAAGTTATTGATCGCAATATTATTAGTATCAGCAGTGGGCGCAACGTCTTGCAAAAAAGAAAGTGAAGTAGCACCAACTAAGCCTACATCAGTAAAAGTAAGTGACAAAGGTAATTTAGGTACCTGGGATTAATTAAGCCACATATAAATATAAAAACAACATGAAAAAGTTATTGATCGCAATATTATTAGTATCAGCAGTGGGCGCAACGTCTTGCAAAAAAGAAAGTGAAGTAGCCCCAACAAAATCTACATCAGTAAAAGTAAGTGACAAAGGTAATTTAGGTACTTGGGATTAATTAAGCCACATATAAATAGAAAATAAACATGAAAAAGTTATTGATCGCAATATTATTAGTATCAGCAGTAGGCGCAACGTCTTGCAAAAAAGAAAGTGAAGTAGCCCCAACAAAACCTACAGCAGTAAAAGTAAGTGACAAAGGTAATTTAGGTACCTGGGATTAATTGAGCCACATATAAATAGAAAACAATATGAAAAAGTTATTAATTATAGTATTCGTTGTAATTTCAGCCGTAGCTGCTGCTGCAACTATTAACAAATCAAATACAGATCAAGAACAAGCTAAGCAGCTTCCTACACAAAAAACTGTAGATACGCCAAGAAATGCCGAATTAGCTACTTGGGATTAAATTAAGTTTTCCCATTTAGCAGTAAATTAAATGCTACAATAATGTTTCGGAAAATGTCTGAAATATAAAATTCTATATTTGCATAAATCCTTATTTTATGCAAACAATTAAGAATTATGTAGAAGAGAATCGTAAAAGGTTCTTAGACGAATTATTTGAATTATTAAGATTTCCGTCTGTTAGTGCCGATCCTAAATATAAAGGAGAGGTACTCAAAACAGCAGATTTTGTTGCCGAGAAATTAAAAGAAGCCGGAGCCGAAAACGTTGAAGTTTGCGCTACTGAAGGCTATCCGATAGTTTACGGAGAAAAAATTATAGATTCCAGTTTACCTACCGTTTTGGTTTACGGTCATTACGACGTACAACCACCAGATCCATTAGAATTATGGCATACGCCACCATTTGAACCCACTTTACGTGACGGTAAAATTTATGCCCGTGGCGCTTGTGATGATAAAGGCCAGTTTTATATGCATGTAAAAGCATTTGAATTGATGATGAATACCAACACTTTGCCTTGCAATATCAAATTTATGATAGAAGGAGAAGAAGAAGTAGGTTCAGATAATCTAGGAAAATTTGTAACAGCCAATAAAGAAAGATTAAAAGCCGATGTAGTTTTGATTTCTGATACTTCTATGATTAGTATGGAAAATCCATCTTTAGAAACCGGTTTACGTGGTTTAGCTTACATGGAAGTAGAAGTACAAGGTCCGAACCGCGATTTACACTCTGGCGTTTACGGCGGTGCAGTAGCCAATCCGGCAACTATTCTTTGCCAAATGATTGCTTCCTTGCATGATGAAAATAACCATATCACCATTCCTGGTTTTTACGATGGCGTAATTGAATTATCTGCCGAAGAAAGAAAAGCTTTAAATGATGCTCCTTTTAATTTAGACGATTATAAAAAAGACCTTTCTGTTGATGAAGTTTGGGGCGAAAAAGGCTATTCTACCATAGAAAGAACCGGAATTAGACCAACTTTAGAAGTCAACGGAATTTGGGGCGGTTATACTGGCCCCGGAGCTAAAACTGTTTTGCCAGCAAAAGCCAATGCTAAAATTTCTATGCGTTTAGTGCCAGGGCAGGATTGGAAAGCCATTTCAGAGCTTTTTAAAAACCATTTCGAAAGCATTGCACCAAAATCTGTTAAAGTGAGTGTGGTGGCTCATCATGGAGGAACGCCTTATGTTACCCCGACAGATTCTTTAGCTTTTAAAGCAGCTTACAAAGCCATTGAAGAAGCTTTTGGCAAACAGCCTGTACCAACAAGAGGCGGTGGAAGTATTCCAATTGTAGCTTTATTTGAGCAGGAATTAGGAATTAAAACCGTGTTAATGGGTTTTGGATTAGATAGCGATAACCTGCACTCGCCAAACGAAAAATACGATGTATTTAACTATTATAAAGGGATAGAAACCATTCCATTATTTCATAAATATTTTGCCGAAATGAGTAAGTAAAATAAAATCCCGTTAGTGTTGACTAGCGGGATTTTTACTTTATAAACTATTGTCTTGATGCTTCAATATTAGCAATTATGGGTTCTAATATTCGTATTTTAGGATAATCTTTAACTGATTGCGATATTAATGGCAAAATTTGCTGCAACACATCTGATGGTGCTGGAATTTTAGCGTATTCGTTATCGCATAAACCGACATTATCTTGAATAGATATTATAATAAGTGCGGGAAATGATTTTACATTAATTTCATTTACTTTGAATGAATTTAAAAAGCTTATATTCTTTATTAAAAATGTGTCAGTTGAGGATAAAACTTTATAATTTAATTTATTAGTCTTATCAAGTGTTGTTTCTAACACTAAATAATTCCACTTGCAATTATTAAGCTTTTCTGCTGGCACTTTAAAGTTTTGCATGATAAACTTCGAAATGTCTCTTTTTTCTTGACCATACAAATTATTGTAACCTAGTAAATTTATTAACATAGCAATTAATGTGAATCGTAAGAACATAGGTTTCTTTTTAGTTTTCTTTAATAGGATATTCAAAATCTATCATAGTAAACCCAGATAGCTTAATCGGTATTTTTTTAAACGTCGATTCATTAACTTGAACTACTGCATAAAAGCTATAATTTGCATTAATTTCTTCAGTTTTGGGTATGTTAATAGCTTTTCTAATAAGATTGTAATTTATATAAGGTTTTTCATGAATTTCTTTTGTAAAGCCAATCAATTTTTCTTTCATTGAAATGAAATAAGCTTTTGATAGGTAAATATTATACACTTTCTTTTTAGAAATTGTATCTATTTTGAAATCAATGTTTGAGCTGCCATTTTGGTGAAAGTTAAAGGGAATATTAACCTCAACCTTGTTTTTGCAACTGAATAATAATAGGGAAAAGCTAATTATAATTCTTATTTGTCTTTTGAAACTCATTTGAAAGGTCAATATTAATTTTTGTTTTCTGTGAACTTGTTAATTGAATATATGCCGAAGTCTCATGAAAGTTATGATTAATTTGTAACATGCACTCACCAAACGAAAAATACGATGTATTTAATTATTATAAAGGGATAGAAACCATTCCGTTATTTCATAAATATTTTGCCGAAATGAGCAAGTAAAAGAAAATCCCGTTAGTTTTGGCTAGCGGGATTATTTACTTTTACATAAATCCGGATAAAATCATTTCCTCTTATTTGATTTACTAAACCTCTTGATTTGAAAATTAGAGGGTAAACTATTTGGATACCACGATTGAGCTGAAATCTAAATAGAAAAGTAAATTTTATTCTTGCAAATACCCAACAGGTCTTACTTGAATGGCCATATATTTAAATCTATCTTCCCCAATTATAAAATAGATTTTACAAAACATAATGATATTATAAGCGTTTTTTGCAAGTTTTTTATAAAGTTGATTATAACTTATAATATCATGAGGATTAATGTTTTCTTTATTAAAACCTAATAAATTAGCGTTATTATACATGGTATGAAAGCCGCCACTTCCAAGACTATCTTTATTTATTAAAATACCAATAAATGTGATTTTCCCATCTTCAATTTTAAAGTTTTTTAAAGCCGATGGCAATGTATCAATTCTCACATAGAAAATATTATTAAAGGTACCAGAAGTTTCTTGCGCTTGAACTTTAATAGAAATTAAAATAATATATAAAAATATTAGAGTTAATGTTTTCATGGACATTTGATTGAAGTTACTAAGCCTGAGGATAATGTTCCAATTGGGGTTCCAATTGGAAGATTGTTTTCGTAATGATTAAACACTTTGGTTCCTTGTAAACCTTGTATACACAAATCAATATATGCCTCTTGAGTATTATTTGGATTATTATAAATATCAGGGTAATTAGCTTGTACATAATCTCTCAAGCCATTTGCAATAATATTAATGTTATTAGACATATAGGTATGTTGTAAAATTTCATTACCACCGCGACTATCAAGATATTTAATTTGGTCAACTAAACTCATATTTTTGATAGTAAAAATTTAAGTTTTATTCTTGATTAAACTCAGGAGGCATAATTTGCCTTACCTGTATGGTTAAATAATCATACTTTGCCTCAGAAATAATAAAATAAATTCTGTAATAATAGTGAACATTTAAAATATCCTTATTAATAAGTTCTACAAATTGATCATAAGTTATCACTTTGCTTGGGTCTAACTTGTGCTTTTGGTTTAATGTTAAATTTGAGTCAAAATAACCTGTAGCAAAACCAGTTTGACTCTCATATTTATTTTTTATGTATATGTTTAAGCCTAAAATTTTACCGTTCGAAATGTGAAAACTAATCTGATTTGGTTCAAGTTTGTCTACTCTTATGTATATAGATTCTCTAACTTCAATTTGAGCTGATGAAATTATACTTGAAAATAATAATGTGATTAACAGAAATGCATTTTTCATATTTATGGACATTTATTTTCACCAATTTTAGAAATTAATTCTCTATAAGCATTATCAAAACTAGTTTGCCCATTAGGCAAGTTTTTAATGTAAGTAGCATAACACTGTGTACCTGTTAAACCACCATAAGCCATAGCCCTATAAGAATCAAAAGTAGCGTTTGGATTGCTATAAATTGTGGGATAATTGGCAAGAGTATATGCCCTTATCCCATTCGCAATTTGATCAATTTGAGTAGCAATATAATTATGCTGATGAGAATTGGAAAAACCAGCGATATGACCACTCCTATTGTCTATATATTTAATTTGATCTACCAAACTCCAGTTTTGAAAGTTTGTTGGTAGGTCTGATGGATACCATAGTTGTGCTTGTGTATATAAATTAGCATGAAATGCCTCATGTAGAAAAGTTTTGGCAACTTCAATTCCTCCGCGAAGATTTAAATAATTATTGTCTATTGTAATCGTAAAATTGGTTGTACCTAAAACATGGCTAGTTGACCCATTTACAGAATTTCCGTTCTCATCTACAGGATTACCCATTTGAAATGTAATATTCAAGTTTTTATTGTTTTGGAAATTTGCTAACAAATTTTGAAATAAAACATTGTTTTTTAGTCTTTCAAAAATACAGTCAGCATCTGCATTGTTTAAGTTATTTATAGTGTCTCTATTAATGGTGCCATCACAATTACTACTAGATGTAGACATTGGACTATTCCTATCTGTAGGAGGCTGATCACCTGGGTTTTCAGGGTTTCCACTAACAGGGCAATCATTCTCATCTGGTATATAATCATATGGACCTCCGCCACCTCCGCCTTCAGAAATTGGTATTTCTTTTCCTTTAGGCTCAATAACATAAATATTGTAACAAGTTTCTACAGAATAAAAGTTACCACAATATTCATTGCCTGTGCTTGTAATAGAAACGCAAGTCCAATAAGTATTGGAGACACAACCTTGTGCCCAGTAATCATATTGTTTTATGGGTTGTTTATTACTGGCAACTTTTAAATTATTTTCTTTAGTAAAAGTCATTTTAGTACCCATAGAAACGCTCTCGTCTTTAAAGTATCTATATGATTTTATTAGGTTTCCCTTCCAATCTAAAACATGGATAATCCCCGTAAATTTTACTCCACTATTTCTCTTTCTATCAACATAATCATCATCAGGTATGGTAATTACCCATTCCATTTGCATCTTGCCCTTTTTGTCTTTATACATCATGAGGTAGCTGAGGTTATATAAAGACATTGCTCTTTTGTCTTTTCCTGCTTTTATGAAGGTTTCTTCATCATAATATATTGGAACTCTAACGGCCTCTCCAGAAGCCATTTTTTTAACTTTAGCATCATCCCAAAGTACCTTTTTATTTAATAATTGAAATTGGTTTTTATCATTGCTGCTATTTAAATCTTTTTCTCTTGAGACCTCTTTTATACTGTTGTTAAAATAAAGTTTAGCCTCAGCTATTAAATCTAATGTTTTAGGTTGAACTGTAATTTCAGAATTTTGAATGTCTTTTCTACAAGAATTAGTTGCAAACAACGTAATAAAAGCTATTGAAACACATATTGTGCGCATTAAATGTTTTTTCATATAAATAGAGTTAAGTAAATTATATCTAAAGTAAATTTTATTAGGCTAAAATCAAATTTATTTTAAAAATTAGGGAGATAGAATAATTACAACAAGCAAAACTAATCAATGTCAATACTTCTATATTTGACCAAATTATGCCCATCAAAAAAACCATCGCCAAAAAAGCTCCAATCAGAAAAGTAGCGTCAACCACTCGGCGCAAGCCAAAGAAAAAAGCCGGGAAAAGTTGGAAGTGGAGAATCATTTTACTCTTGATTGTTGCTTTGGTTTTTTCTCCTTTTTATTACGGAAAAGTGATTAAAACTGCGGTTTCTACTAGCCGATGGTTTAGAGATTTATTTGTTTTTGATGAATATCCCCATTATGAGAAATTCGGGATTCGTATTCCTAGAAAATACATTATTCATGGGATAGATGTTTCTTCCTATCAACAAAAAATAGATTGGGAGAAAGTAAATGCGATGGAAAATAGTGGTGTGAAAATTTCTTTTGCGTTTATTAAAGCTACTGAAGGGGTTACTTTAGTGGATTCTTATTTTCAAAGAAACTGGAGAGAAAGTAAAAATACCGGAATAATTAGAGGAGCATATCATTATTTTAAGCCTAAAAAATCAGGAATGTGGCAGGCTCGTTTCTTTTTACAAACTGTAAAAACAGAAGCCGGAGATTTGCCGCCAGTAATTGATATAGAAGAAACAGCCGGTTTAACCAAAGAAGAATTGATTCCTAATTTGCAGGAGTTTTTAATAGAAGTAGAGAAAAGGACAAAAACCAAACCTATTATTTATACTAGTTATCAGTTTTATAAAGATCATTTAAAAGGTAAATTTGATGATTATCCAATTTGGATAGCGCATTACTATAAATCTAAATTGGCTGAAAACCTAAAATGGAATTTTTGGCAACATGCTGATAATGCCCATGTAGATGGGATAAAAGGGCGAGTTGATATGAATGTGTTTAATGGAGAGGAAGAAGATTTGAGTGCTTTATTAGTACAAGAAGTTAAAAATTAGAGCTATTTACAGATGAAAATTTTTCAACAAAATTTAACCCTTAAAGAAAGAAAAAGAGGATTTCACTTAATTACCAATGAAGTTTTAGCGGCTATTCCTCAAATAGCAGAGTTGAAAACAGGATTATTACAAGTTTTTATTCAGCATACTTCTGCGTCTTTATGCGTGAATGAAAACGCAGATCCAACGGTTCGACAGGATTTTGAAATGTATTTTAATAAAACTGTTCCAGAAAACGATCCAGATTATAAACATGACTATGAAGGTTCAGACGATATGCCGGCACATTTAAAAGCAGCTTTATTAGGTTGTTCAGTAACTTTACCCATCAGAAACGGACGTTTATTTGTTGGGACTTGGCAAGGCGTTTATTTATGTGAACACCGTAATTATGGCGGACAAAGACAACTGGTTTTAACGGCTTGGGGAGAGTGATTAAACACTCCACTTTTCACATCCTTTTAAAAACTCTTCATCAGCATCAGCGCCAATACCAATTTCATCAGAAATAAAAAGTTCAAAACCTTTATAAGTTAAGCCGCCAACCACTGGGTCAACTAAATGGCCCAATAAGCAGGTGTCTAAATCAAAGAATTGAATTTTAGGGCAAGCCAATGCGAAATGTAAGTTGGCACTCAAGGCAATCCTACTTTCTAACATGCTACCAATCATACAAGGAACTGCATTCATCACGGCTTCGTGGTAAATTTTTAAGGATTCATAAATTCCTCCAGATTTAGCGAATTTGATATTGATGTAATCACAAGAGTCGCTATGAATTAGTTTTCGGGCATCATGATGGTTAAAACAACTTTCATCAGCTGTAATTTTTATCTGCGAAAGCTCTTTTAATTCGGGTAAAAAATCATCATAAAAAGTACGCATGGGTTGTTCGCAAAATTCAATATTAAATTGTGCTAATTCTTTCAATGCTAAAATGGCATCTTCAAAACTCCAACCTTGGTTGGCATCTAATCGCAAAATCATATCATCACCAACGGCAGCTCGTATTTTTCTGACTCTTTCCACATCCTCTTTTACTTTTTTGCCCAATTTTATTTTAATAATGCTACAACCATTTTTCTGATGTTTTATAGCAGTAGCAGCCATGTTTTCTGGCGTATCTATGCCAATGGTCATATCAGTAATAACTTGTCTTTTTTCGCCTCCCAAAAACTGATAAAGCGGTTTTTTTGCATTTTTGGAAGTAATATCATACAAAGCCATATCAAAAGCACTTTTACAAGTAGCATTAAAAGCAGTGTAATTATGTAGTTCTTCCATTCTTTCATCAATGTTTAGCGGGTTTTTTCCTTTCCAAATTTGAGCAAAATCTTGAGCCATTTTTAACATAGTTTCTTGTGTTTCACCCACAATCATAGGAAAAGCAGATCCTTCTCCAACACCATAAAACCCGGCATCGGTGTAAACCCTAATAAAAATATTTTGCGCAAAATCCATGGTCCCGGTGGCAATGGTAAATGGTTCCATAGGAATGCTGAAACGGTAAATATTTATATGAGTGATTTTCATTTTTAAATTTAAGGGTTTTTAACCACAAAGTTCACAGAGAAATTTAACCACGGAGATCACAGAGAAAAAAGGAGATTGATATTTAATAAACCCAGCTTTGTGTCCTCTGTGGTTAAAAAAAAAATAATTAACCACGGAGTTCGCAGAGTTCACAGAGAAAAAAAAGAGATTGATATTTGATAAACCCAGCTCTGTGAACTTTGTGCCCTCTGTGGTAAAAAAAATAATTGAACCACGGAGATCGGGGAGATCACAGAGAAAAAAGGGATTGATATTTGATAAACCCAGCTCTGTGTACTTTGTGTCTTCTGTTGTGAAAAAAATAATTGAACCACGGAGTTTACAGAGAAAAAAAGAGATTGATTTTTGATAAACCCAGCTCTGTGAACTTTGTGTCCTCTGTGGTAAAAAAAAAATAATTAACCACGGGGAGTTCACAGAGAAAAAAAAGAGATTGATATTTAATAAACCTAGCTCTGTGTACTTTGTGTCCTCTGTTGTGAAAAAAATAATTGAACCACGGAGTTCGCAGAGTTCACAGAGAAAAAAAAGAGATTGATATTTGATAAACCCAGCTCTGTGAACTTTGCGTCCTCTGTGGTTAAAAAAAATTAAACCACGGAGTTCACAGAGAAAAAAAGGAGATTGATATTTGATAAACCCAGCTCTGTGTACTTTGTGTCTTCTGTTGTGAAAAAAATAATTGAACCACGGAGTTTACAGAGAAAAAAAGGAGATTGATTTTTGATAAACCCAGCTCTGTGTACTTTGTGAAAAAAATCTTTGCGTTCTCTGTGGTTATAACCGAAATGGAGATGAAAAATCTTTGTGTCCTCTGTGGTTAGCTTATTATTTCCCACCTTTGTAAAACCCTCAGCTATTTCTGCGGTTAATACAATTATCATGTCAAATAAACTCATAAATTCTTCCTCTCCATACCTTTTACAACACGCCCAAAACCCAGTAGACTGGTATCCTTGGGGTAAAGAAGCCTTAGATAAAGCCAAAGCAGAAAATAAATTAATTCTGGTAAGTATTGGTTATTCGGCTTGCCATTGGTGCCATGTGATGGAGCATGAAAGCTTTGAAAACGAGGAAGTTGCTAAGCTGATGAATCAGTTTTTTGTGTGTATAAAAATTGATAGAGAAGAGCGACCAGATATTGATCAAATTTATATGAATGCCGTTCAACTCATGACCGGCAGGGGAGGTTGGCCACTCAATTGTTTCTGTTTGCCAGATCAAAGACCTATTTATGGCGGCACCTATTTTCCCAAACAAGATTGGATGAATTTACTCACCAATTTGGCTCACTTTTATGAAACAAAACCTGCTGAAGCCGAAGATTACGCAACAAAACTGACCGAAGGAATTAAGCAATCAGAAAAATTAGCTTTTGTAGCCGAAGAAAAAGAATACACTTTAAAAGATCTTCAAGAAATTTTAGAGCCTTGGAAAATGCTGTTTGATTTTTCTGAAGGTGGGCATAACCGAGCTCCAAAATTCCCGATGCCTAATAATTGGGCTTTTTTAATGAAAGCCGCTCACTTATTAAAAGATGAAGCCGCCCATGTAATTGTTAGATTAACATTAGATAAAATGGCTGTCGGAGGGATTTATGATCATTTAGGTGGTGGTTTTGCCCGTTATTCGGTAGATGGCAAATGGCATATTCCGCATTTTGAAAAAATGATGTATGATAATGGTCAGCTCATGAGTTTGTTTGCAGATGCTTACAAATGGTGCGGAGAAGAGCGTTATAAAGAAGTAGTTGATGAAACTTTTGATTGGCTACAAAGAGAAATGACCTCACCAGAAGGTGGTTTTTACGCTGCTTTAGATGCCGATAGTGAAGGAGTAGAAGGGAAGTTTTATACTTGGGAAAAATCAGAAATTGATGAAATTTTAGGTGCTGATGCCGAGATTTTCAATACTTTTTATGAAGTAACCGATGATGGAAATTGGGAAGAAGAGCACATCAACAATTTGTGGATTAGAAAAGAGAAAAAGGCTGTTGCCGATGCTTATGAAATCTCAGAAATAGCATTAGATGTGATTCTGAAAAGGTCAAGAGAAAAACTTTTAGAGGTGAGAAATAAGCGGATTCATCCAGGTTTGGATGATAAAATTTTAACCAGTTGGAATGCTTTAATGCTAAAAGGATTGGTAAATGCTTATCAGGCTTTCGCCGATGAAAAATTCTTGGAGATGGCTTTAAAAAACGTAAAATTCCTCCAAAAAAATATGATGCAAGAGGATGGAGGCATCTATCGTAATTACAAAAATGGCAAAGCCACCATCAATGGTTTTTTAGATGATTATGCAGCTTTAATTGAGGCATTTATCAATTTATACGAGGTCACTTTTGATGAAGAATATTTATTTGAGGCGAAAGCTTTAACAGATTATGTTTTAGACCATTTTAGAGACGATGAATCGGGTTTGTTCTTTTACACCTCAGATCAGGATGAAGCTCTAATTGCCCGTAAATATGAAATTATGGATAACGTGATTTCGGGTTCAAACTCTATAATGGCATGGAATCTTAAAAAGCTTTCCTTGTTTTTTGATCAGGAACGATACGATAAAATTTATCGTCATTTGTTAAAAACAGTAGCTCCGCATATCAAATCTTATGGTTCTGGTTATGCAAATTGGGCTTCTTTGTTGTTAGAAGAAGTAAATGGAACACTCGAAATAGCCGTTACAGGTACAGATTTTACACAAAAGCGTAAAGATTTAGAAAAATTGTACATTCCAAACAAGATTATTTTGGGAGGTACACAAGGAACTTTACCTTTGTTGGCAGATAAGTTTGTTGGCGAAACCAGAATTTTTGTTTGTAAGGATAAAACCTGTCAGCTGCCAGTGAGTGATATTAGTGAAGCAATTAAACAAATTTTTGAATAGAAATGTAAAAAGGCATTTCGAAAAACCCAACACATGAAGATTGATAATAACCACGTAGTAACTTTAACCTACGATTTGTATGTCACCGAAGCCGGTGAAAAAAAACATGTTGAAAGCGCAACTGTTGAGCAGCCATTAGTATTTCTTTACGGGGTAGGAATGATGTTGCCGAAATTTGAAGAATATTTAACAGGATTAGCTGTAGGCGATAATTATTCATTCTCTCTATCTGCAGAAGATGGTTATGGCGAGTATGATGAAAAAGCGGTAGCTCCACTTCCAAAAGATATGTTTGGAGACCAGCCTTTACCAGAAATTGGTTCTCTTTTACCTTTACAGGATAATAATGGCGGTCAGTTTCAAGGTAGAGTAGTTTCTATTGTTGAAGATGCTGTTTTAGTAGATTTAAACCACCCAATGGCTGGTCACGAATTACACTTTAACGGAACCATCCAAGAAGTTAGACCAGCAACTCAAGAAGAGTTAGAACATGGTCATGTTCATGGAGAAGGTGGACACCAACACTAAAAATTTACATTTTTGAATCTTATAAAGCGAATCAGTTTGGTTCGCTTTTTTTATTTTGATTATTTCTTGTAACCCATTGCCTGCTCTCTAAAAAAACTTAATAGTTCAGTTTTTAAATATTGATCTAGAATATTATTAGTCTCAATTGGGCTTAACCCGGATATTTTGATCCTAAATTGATGAAGATCTTTATTAGCTCTATGAAATTCTTTCATGATTAATTCCATCCGAGTTTTAAAATCTAAATTATACTCTATTTTATATCCCATAGCTTCACATAATTCCAAAAACACTCTCTCAAAATCAGTAAAAGAATTATTTTTATTTGGATGATGTTTAACTAACCATTCTAATACGAATATTTTACCATAAAGATCGATTTTACCATTTTTTAGATAATCAATAGCAAAGGGCATTACAATTTCAGTTTTATCTAATTTTTCACTTGTTTTAGTTGCACTATTTATAAGGGCATAATAACCTGTATAATGCTCCATTGATAAATATGCTAATTGATTCATGTCTATTTCAAAAGACTCTTCATAAAGTTCATTTGATCTATAAATCATAGATTTTGCCATCTTAACTCCATCTATTAACTCATCATAAGTTTCATGATTTAAATATTTTTCAAGCAAATCATCAAATTCATTTATAGCAGTTAAAGGAAATCTACCAATTGCTGTTTTGTAGAAAAGCTTGTCATATTCAGCGATAAGGTTAGATTTCATATTAGATAATGTTTCTCCTAAAATAAAAAATCCCGATTGAATAAACAATCAGGATTTTAATAATACGTTTAAATCTTGAAATTACAATACCAAAACCCCTTTAGCTTCGTATTTAATTTCGTTTTTTGGAGCTGTTATTTTAGCAATTTCTTCTTTAGATTTTCCAGCATCTTCTGCAAAATGTTTTAACTCGGCAACCGGAGTAACGGTCTTTTTAGAAAAACCGTCTAATGCCACTGTTTTACCCACTAAATCTTTTGGCATAAAGAAAGCGTAGTCTTTAAAAGTAACTCTAATGGGGTCGTTAGTACCGTTTTCTAATTTTATCCAACATCCTTTAGAAGTACATACTTCTAAAACTTTACCAGAGATTTTGGTGGTTAATGTTTCATTTGCACCCATTTTTTGAGTTAACTGAGTCACCGGTATAGCACCTTTTTTAGTGATTTTTTCTCCGTAAGTAACACCTTTAGCCGCACTTTTTGGTTCTTGAGCCAAGGTAACAGTTGATACTAAACAAGCTACAGCCAAAAGTTGAAAGAATTTTTTCATAATTGTTTATTTTGTTTTATAAATCTACTTATTAAATTTCAAATTAACTCATTTTCAAAATCGGCACATTAACTAAACCAACTCGCCATATAATTCGGCTTTTTGTTGCTTCACTACATCACTGCTAATGTATTCGTCGTAATCCATCATTTTATCTAAAGCACCTTTTGGGGTAATTTCTATCACACGGTTGGCAACGGTTTCTGTTAATTCATGATCTCGAGAAGTTAATAAAATTACGCCTTTAAAATCTTTCATTCCGTTGTTTAAAGCCGTAATAGATTCCAAATCAAGGTGGTTAGTTGGCTCATCTAATAACAAAACATTAGGTCCTTCTAACATCATTTTAGAAAACATGCAACGCATTTTTTCTCCTCCAGATAACACGCTTGATTTTTTGAAAACTTCCTCACCTGAGAACAACATTCTACCTAAAAAGCTTCTGATAAAAGTTTCGTCCTTTTCTAAAGGAGAATAATCTCTCAACCAGTCTACCAAATTATCATTTTTACCTTCAAAATAACTAGAGTTATCTATAGGTAGGCTTGATGGGATTGCGGTAACTCCCCATTTAAATTCGCCAGTAAAATCTGTATCTCTACCTGCTAAAATATCATGTAAAGCAGTGGTTGCTAAAGAGTTTTGAGAAAGTATGGCAACTTTATCACCTTTATTAATAGTGAAACTAACGTTTTTAAACATCGTTTCTCCGTTGGCAACTTTAGTTAAATTCTCTACCTGTAAAACCTGATCGCCTAAATCACGAAGCATTTGGTTAAACATAATGGCGGGGTATTTTCTGCTAGAAGCTTTAATCTCATCTAAATTAATCTTATCTAAAGCTTTTTTACGAGAAGTAGCCTGTTTAGATTTAGAAGCGTTGGCAGAGAAACGGCGAATAAATTCTTGCAGTTCTTTAATCTTGTCTTCGGCTTTTTTATTCTGATCAGAACGTTGTCTTAACGCTAATTGAGAAGATTCATACCAAAAACTATAGTTACCAGAATAGATGTTCATTTTGCTGAAATCTATATCAACAATATGCGTACAAACGGTATCTAAAAAGTGTCTATCGTGAGAAACAACCAAAACTATGTTCTCATAATCGGCTAAAAAATTCTCTAACCAACCTACAGTTTCAATATCTAAATCGTTGGTAGGCTCATCTAAAATTAAAATATCAGGGTTACCAAAAAGAGCCTGAGCCAATAAAGCCCTTACTTTTTCATTACCATCTAATTCTTTTATGAGTTTGCCATGTTGCGCTTCTTTAATGCCTAAATTACTTAATAAAGTAGCGGCATCATTTTCGGCATTCCAGCCATCCATTTCGGCAAAAAGATTTTCTAATTCGCCGGCTCTTAAACCGTCTTCTTCAGTAAAATCTTCTTTCATATAAATGGCATCTTTTTCTTTCATAATGGTGTAAAGCTCTTTCCAGCCCATCATTACGGTTTCTAAAACTGTAATTTCATCAAACTCATAGTGATTTTGATTTAATACTGCCATACGTTCGCCCGGTGTAAAGCTAATTGATCCACTTGTTGGGTCAACCTCACCGGCTAATATTTTCATAAACGTAGATTTTCCTGCGCCATTTGCGCCTATCACTCCGTAGCAATTTCCTTGCGTAAATTTGAGGTTAACATCCTCAAACAATGTACGTTTCCCAAAACGTAATGATAAATTTGATACTGTAATCATTATTCTCCTTTAATTGCTGCAAAGGTAAGGTTTATGGATTAGAATAAGGCCTTTAAGGTTTAAAATGATGATAAATCAACAAGAGCCCATAAATTGAAATTATTTTAAATCATTTAAGTGAAAATAAATCTGCAATTTTAAAAAATGAGCCAAAGTGAAACCGATATTTTTAAAGAAGAAATTTATAACCAATGTTTGGCTATTTTGAATACTAAAGAACAGGAGTTTAAAACCGAAATAGCCAATTTGCGAGATGGCATTGCTAATGATTCTAAAAGCAGTATGGGCGATAAATACGAAACCAGCAGAGAAATGATGCAGCAAGAAATTAATCGTTTAGAACAACAATTGGCAGCAAACCGTCAACAAATTTTTAATCTTAAAGCCGTTCAATTGCATTCTAAAAACGAACAGATTATTGCCGGAGATATAGTAAATACCAGCATAGGAAGTTTTTTTATTTCCATAAGTTTAGGCGAAATTAAAGTAGCGAATCAAGCTGTTTTTGTCATCTCCCCAGCATCGCCATTAGGCAAATTATTAATAGGCAAGAAAAATGGAGATCAGTTTGAAATGAACAAAAACAAAATAGAAATATTAAACGTACACTAATCTATGGAATTCACTTTAACTACGCCAGCGTTGCTTTTTTCGGCTATTTCATTATTGCTTTTGGCTTATACAAATAGGTTTTTGGCGCTATCTAGCATTGTTAGAGGCATGAAAACCCAATATTTAGCCTCAAAAGATTCAAACCTTTTAGGGCAGATGGCTAACCTTAGAAAACGGATTTTCATTATCAGAAACATGCAGGCTTGTGGTATTGTAAGCTTTTTCTTTTGTGTTTTATGTATGTTTTTAATGTATTATCAATTGATAGAGTTGGCGCAGTATATTTTTGGTTTGTGTCTTTTATTGTTAATGGTGTCACTTTATCTTTCCCTAAGAGAAATTCAAATGTCGGTTACGGCTTTAAAAATGGAATTGAGTAGTTTGAAAGATGAAATAGATAAATCTGAAAGAGAAAACAGGTCTTCGGCCAGAAAATTCTTTAGCAAAGTGGTTAAATAATTCAATTTTTTAGAAAAGCAAGTTTCAGTTTTTTTTAAAACAGGTTAGTCCCGCCATTTGCTCATACTACGCTAGGCCTTAATCACTTGGCCGGTATCCGCTACTGTCGGGTTTAGGTACAGCGTTCAGCTTTTCATAATAAAATGCCATACGCAGTAATTCTAGTAACGTTACTGTTTTAATAGTTTAAGTGGGAGCAGGATACATCAGGATAGGAGAAAATTTAAATCTGCCTAACTTAACAAAACCAAATAAATCGAATTAAATATTCTTTAAAATATGATATCAAATAGCTAAACAGTATTGTGCTATTTAAATATTTTTTAGAATGCGTATGATTACCAATTTCAAATCTTCGAAACATATTTGATGTATAACACCCAACCTAAATAATATGAAAAAGAATTTAATTCCTGTTTTTATCATTTCATTAATGGTAACAACTTTAAGTTTAAAAGCCCAAGAAGTTTTAGAAACCGGGGGCAAAAAAATGCCTGCCGAATGGATTGATAAAGACACCTATCATAAAGTGGTGCGTTTGTCTGATGGTTTGCAAGGAAATAGTTTAAGTTTCTATTTTCATAACATTCCTTTTATAGGTAACGAAATGATATTTTATAATAATAGCAACCAAAAAGCTGCTGATGTTACAGATATGAAGAAGGAAGACGCACCAACAACCAATATTAACAATAGACAGATTTGGAGTATAAACCTTGCTACAAAAAAGAAAACGCAACTTACTTTTCATCAATCATCAATGAATGGGGAAGTGGTGAGTGAAAAAACAAAAACAATTTTCTTCCAGGTAAAAGATAGTGTGTTTGCTTTAAATTTGGAGACTAAAAAAGAAAGACTGGTATTTGTGTTTCCTGCTGATTTTCGATCTAATATTTCGGCAGTAAATGCCGATGGTACTTTATTGGCTGGGTCAAGAGCTACTGATGCCGAAAAAGAAATATTAAAGAACAACCCCAATAAGAGCAGCTTTTTTAATCTGATTTATGATGCGCACCTACCAAAAACATTATTTACCATTAACGTTAAAACGGGCGAATTAAAAAAGGTATTTACTGATAATGCTTGGTTAAACCATTTACAATTTTCAACCACCAATCCTAATTTACTATCATTTTGCCACGAAGGGCCATGGCATAAAGTAAATAGAATATGGCATATAGATTTGATTACCAAAAAGATTACTCAAGTACATCACCGTACAATGGATATGGAAATATGGGGACATGAATGGTTTGGCAAAAGCGGTAAAACCATGTGGTTTGATTTACAGCAACCCAAAGGTGAAACTTTCTTTGTAGCAGGTTATGATGTGGCAACCGGAAAAGAGATTAAATACAGCCTCCCTCGTAATGATTGGAGTGTGCATTATAATTCTAATGCCACAGAAACTTTGTTTGCAGGTGATGGCGGAGATCCAGGTGCGGTAGCTAAAGCACCTAATGGGCAATGGATAAATTTATTTACACCTAATGGCGATCATTTTGATACGGAGAAATTGGTAAACATGAAACATCATCAATATAAATTAGAACCTAATGTTCATTTTTCTCCAGATGGGAAATGGATTATTTTTAGAGCGAATTTTGAAGGTGAAAGTCAGGTTTACGGAGTGGAAATTGCAAAAAGTTCTAAAAAATTATAAACGAGCTGGAATTGCTTTTTACGACCAATTTTTGAAGTCATTAAAACACCAGATTTAATTTTGGCACTATTTCTGGACTTTAAGGGAATAACCAAGAATAAAAAATATGGATAAGTTGAAGAAGTTTGAATTGATGGAAAAAATCACCAATGAATTAACTGATTTGAAGCATAGCCAAACAGCTGTAATTCAAAAAATTGGTAAAATTGAGGTGGATAATATGGAGTTAAACAATAAAAAGTTAGCTGATAAATTGCCAGATATGCACCAAAAAGTAGCCGATATTTTAGATGATATCAGTGAAATTTTATCAAATTTTGATGAAGTTAAAAATAATTTTGAAAAGAAAAATGATATTGAAGGCTTAAAAGAACAAGAAGCTATCAATAACTTGAAATAAGATTTCGTTATTTTATTAGATAAAAAAACAGGGCAATTTGCCCTGTTTTTTTTCTTAAATTTCTTTACCCTTCATGGCTTGTGAAACAGCTACATCCATTAATCTTTCTGCAAACGGACGAGTGTATTCATTTAAAGCATCAATGGTGTTTAGAATAGCATCTTTTAGGTTTCCTGCTAAAGTTTCTTTTAACTGAGCAATTAAGGCTAAAGTTTTAACGGTTTCTTCTTCGTTTAAATAGCTGCCGTTTTTATTTAAAAAACGCTCTACAGTGTACACCATTTGCTCACCTTCTGTTCTGGCTTCAATAATCATACGTTCGGCAACATCATCTTTTGCATGAATTACCGCATCTAAAAGCATTTGCTCAACTTCTTCGTCTTTTAAACCATAAGTTGGTTTAATGTCTACTTGTTGTTTAACTCCCGAACGTAATTCTATAGCTTGGATGGTTAAAATTCCATCGGCGTTAAGCAAAAAGTTTATATCTACTTTAGGCAAGCCAGCTGGCATAGAAGGAATTCCTCTTAAGTCAAATTCGGCTAGTTTTCTATTTTCTTTTACCAAATCTCTTTCGCCTTGGTAAACAGCAATTTTCATGTTTACTTGTCCGTCTATAGAAGTAGAATACTGGCGGCCAGCTTTGGTAGGTACTTTAGAGTTTCTTGGAATAATAATATCCATTAAACCACCCATAGTTTCAATCCCCAAAGAAAGAGGCGTAACGTCTAATAATAAAATATCTTTTCTATTTCCTGCTAAAACATCAGCCTGTAAAGCTGCGCCTAAGGCTACTACTTCATCTGGGTTAATATTATCATGTACTGCTTTACCAAAAAAATCAGTCACTCGTTGTTTTACCAAATGAGTTCTGGTAGAACCGCCAACCATTACAATTTCATCAATATCTGATGGTTTTAAGTTGGCATCATTTAAAGCATTTTGGCAAGCGGCAATAGTTTCTTCCACTTTCTCAGCAATCAAATTCTCAAAAGTTTGCTTGTCTAATGTGCAAAAAATGTCTCCAATTTTTTCATTGAACAAGTTTTGGTGGCTCATCGCTATTTTGGCTTCTTCAGCTTTTAAGCGTAATTCCTGCATCGGAATTTTATTGGTGAGCTTGTTTTGAGCAATCCAATAATTAACTATTGCTCGGTCAAAATCATCACCACCTAAAAAAGTATTTCCGTTGGTAGAAAGCACTTCAAAAATTCCATTCTGAATTTTAAGGATAGAAACATCAAAAGTTCCGCCACCTAAATCATAAACGGCAATGGTTTTTTCTTCATCAGGGTTTAACCCGATACCATAAGCCAAAGATGCGGCAGTAGGTTCGTTTACAATTCTTAAAACGTCTAAACCAGCTAATTTACCAGCATCTCTAGTGGCTTGGCGCTGAGAATCATTAAAATAAGCTGGAACGGTAATTACGGCTTTACTTACTTTAGTTTTTAAGGTATGTTCGGCTCTATCTTTTAATTCTTTTAAAATAAGGGCAGAAAGATCAATAGGAGTATAAAATTGATCACCAACTTTTATTTTTACCAGACTTTCGTTGTTGGTGTCGTCAATAATTTTGTAGGAGAAAAAATCTTTATGTTTTTCTACATCTTGGTAAGAGCGACCTAATAATCTCTTGACAGAAAAAATGGTATTTTGAGGATCAGTAATTAAAAATTCTTTGGCTTCATTTCCAACTAAAGGCGCTCCACTTTTGCCAAAATGAACAATAGAGGGAACTAAAACACCTCTTCCCATATCGTTAATTACTTTAGGTTGCCCATCTGGATTGATAAAAGCAACCAGAGAATTGGTGGTGCCTAAATCTATTCCAACAATAATATCTTCTTTTTGTATAGAGGCTGTTGCCAGGTTAATTGAAACTTTTGCCATAATATTTTAACAACGCCAAAGGTAATCAGTTTTACGAGATGCAATGTTAATAAAATGTCATTGGTTAGGAAATGGTTTTTAATTTGAGGATAACTTAAATAGGATAACCCGAGGGTTATCCCTACATATGGTTAAAAAAAATGGTTTTACGTAGGGATAATCCTCGGATTATCCGTTTTTGTTTTGGATATTACATTAGGATAACCCGAGGGTTATCCCTACATGTGGTTAAAAAAAAGGTTTTACGTAGGGATAATCCTCGGATTATCCGTTTTTGTTATTTTTTTAAGGACAACCCAAGGGTTATCCCTACGTAGGTTGATTAAATCTGTCTTCTTCCCATGTTGCAGGATTATTTTCGATATAAAATGAGATGTTTAAATGTTCTTTTTCATTTCTAACGATATGTTCGTAATAATTGGGTTGCCAAAATTTATTCCCAATTTCATTATTCAATCTGTTAATTTCAATGGAAGAATTTGATTTTAAATAATTGATAATTTTAGGTAACAGCATTTTAGATCTTGCAATTCTCCATTTTTCATGATCTTCTTCTTTATCAATTTCTGATGGTTGATTTTCATTCTGATGAATAATTTCTATGATTAAATGAATATGATTAGGCATGATGATGTAATCATCAATGGAAATGGTTTGAAATTTTTCTGTTAATTGAACAATCCATTTATCAACAATTTTTCCTTCTACAGATAAAATATTTTTTCCATCAGAAATTTCTCCCAATCTATTCAGCCGGTTATTTACGCAAATCGTAATAAAATATTCTCCTGCTTGGGAATAATCATAATCTGGTAAACGAATAGATTTTCTGGTGTTCATCTTATTCTTTTTGGATAACCTTAAATTGGATAACCCGAGGGTTATCCCTACATATGGTAAAAAAAAAAACGGTTTTACGTAGGGATAATCATCGGATTATCCGTTTTTGTTTTGGATATTAAATTAGGATAACCCGAGGGTTATCCCTACATGTGTTAAAAAAAAATGGTTTTACGTAGGGATAATCCTCGGATTATCTGTTTTTGTTATTGCTATTTCCTTCAATTTTTTAATTCACTATAATCATCAATTATCTTTCAAAACTTAATCTTTCACCTAATTTATTTTCATTGAACGTTCCATTTTCATAAGCTAAATGGCCACTTACAAAAGTATGAGTGATTTGAGAATGAAAAGTTTGACCTTCAAAAGGCGACCAGCCACATTTAGACAAAATGTTACTTTTATTTACTTCGTAAGCTGAATTTAGATCTACCAAAACCAAATCGGCAAAATAACCTTCTCTTATAAAACCTCTATCTTTAATTTGAAAACAAATGGCAAGGTTGTGCGCTGTTTTCTCAGCAATTTTTTCTAAACTTATTTTTCCTTGATGATACAATTCAAACAAGGCATTAAAAGCATGTTGCACTAATGGTCCGCCAGAAGGAGCTTTAGCATAAGTTTGCAATTTTTCTTCTAAAGTATGTGGTGCATGGTCTGTTGCAATTACATCAATATGGTTATCTAAAACAGCTTTTAATAGTTGATCACGATCTGACGCTGTTTTTACCGCCGGATTCCATTTAATAAAATTTCCTTTGGTTTTATAATCTTCATCAGAAAACCAAAGGTGATGAATGCAAGCTTCGGCGGTGATTTTTTTATCTTTTAATGGGATATCGTTTTGGAATAGAAAAGTTTCTTTACCGGTAGAAATATGTAGGATGTGTAAACGTGTTCCGTGTTTTTTAGCTAAATCAACTGCAAAAGAAGAAGAAATATAACAAGCTTCTTCACTTCTAATCAATGGATGCATTTCTGGCGTTAAATTTTCTCCATACTTCTCTTTAAATATTTGCAGGTTTTTTTGGATGGTAGCTTCATCTTCGCAATGTGTGGCTACGAGGGTAGGGGCATTCTTGAAAATTCCTTCTAAAGTTTTTTCATTATCTACTAGCATATTTCCGGTAGAAGAACCCATAAATACCTTAATTCCACAAACATTTTTTACATCAGTTTTTAAAACTTCTTCCAAATTATCGTTAGAAGCGCCCATAAAAAAAGAGTAATTAGCTAATGATCTTTGTGCTGCAATGGCATATTTATCTGCTAATAATTCTTGCGTTAAAGTATTGGGCACTGTGTTGGGCATTTCCATAAAAGAAGTAATTCCGCCAGCTACAGCCGCTTTTGCTTCGGTATAAATCTCTGCCTTATGGGTTAAGCCGGGTTCTCTAAAATGTACCTGATCATCAATAAAACCTGGAAAAAGATATTTTCCTTCTGCATTAATTTCTTTTACACCGGGGATATTTAATGAAGTTCCAATTTTTTCAATTCTTTGATTTTTGATGTAAACATCAGATACAAATTGTTTTCCTTCGTTGATGATAGTTGCATTTTTGATGAGATATGTATTCATAGCTACTAATTTGGATATTTATTTAAAAGATTTTCTGGATATTTTGGGTTTGCCCCAGCCTGTGAAGCCACAAATGATCCTATTTTGCTAGCAATTTCTAAAATCTGATTCATATTAATTCCTTTAAGATAGTAATTAATAAAAGTTGCTAAAAAAGCATCGCCTGCACCAACAGTATCAACTACATTAACTTGATAACCAGAATGGCTATAAATCTCATTTTTATAATACACTTTTGCGCCTTTATCTCCCAAAGTAAGGCAAATCAATTGGAGTTTAAATTCTTTGGAAAGCACCTTTAAAGCTTCGTTTTCTAATGTTGGTAAAGAAAGTTCGTTCGTTAAATATCTCAATTCATCTTCATTAATTTTTAAAATATCGACTTTAGCTAAAAGATATTTTAAAGTTTCAATTTCATAAAATGGAGGTCTTAAATTAATATCAAAAACCTTGAGTTGTGCATATTCTAAGAGCTGATAAATGGTGTTTTTACTTTTTAACTCCCTACAGGTGAGGCTACAATAAACAAAAGCATCGGCAGCTTTTACCAATTCTATTAAATCATTATTTAAAGCAATATCATCCCAAGCTACGGGTTTATTTATGATATAAGAAGCTTGTTTATTTTTGTCTAATTGTACCGTAACGGTACTTGTAGGTAAAGATGAGGTTTGAATATGTGAGGTGTCAAAATTTTGATCTTTTAAATAAGATAAAAGTTCTTCCCCGTTTTGGTCATCGCCAACAGCACTAATAAAACCGACTGGAATTCCTTGTTTTTGCAAATGAAGTGAAACATTTAAGGAAGAACCTCCGGGTTTTTTAGTGTTTTCAAAAACATCGAATAAAATTTCACCAATGGTTACAATCTTGTTTTTTAACATTTTTTATTCATTAAAATACGAAGATATAAATCAAAAGGTCAAAATCTTCAATCTAAAATCGTACATCGTAAATCAAATCGTATCTTTGTCGAATGTCCAAAACTTTTGAGGATTTCGATTTTAACCGACAGGTATTAAATGCTATTGCTGATGCCGGTTATGAAACACCCACACCCATTCAAGAAAAAGCGATTCCGCCAATATTAAACGGACAAGACGTTTTAGGTATTGCGCAAACAGGTACCGGAAAAACCGCTGCTTATGTTTTGCCTATGATTATGAAGCTGAAATATGCTAAAGGGAATGATATAAGAGGTTTAATTGTTGCCCCAACCAGAGAATTGGCCATGCAAATAGCCGAAAATGTAAAGGCTTACTCTAAATACACCGATTTGCGTTCTTATGTAATTTACGGTGGTTTGGGTCCAAAAACTCAAATAGAAGAGATTAAAAAAGGCTTAGATATTTTAATTACAACGCCCGGCAGATTTATGGATCTTTATTTAGAAGGTTACATTGTGACCAAAAAATTAGAGATTTTAGTTTTAGATGAAGCCGATAAAATGATGGATATGGGCTTTATGCCTCAAATCAATAAAATTTTAGAGGTGGTACCGCATAAAAGGCAAAACATGCTTTTTTCTGCTACCATGAGCGAGCGAATTGAAAAACTAGCTGAAAACTTTTTATTGTGGCCAACAAAAATAGAGGTTACGCCACAAGCCACTCCGGCAACAACAGTAGCACAAGAGTTATATCATGTTCCTAATTTTAAAACAAAAATTAATTTACTAAAGGTCTTTGTTGAAGATGATGAATCAGTAACTAAATTAATTGTTTTTTGCCGAAGCAGAGCAAATGCAGAAAACGTTTATAAGTTTTTATTAAGACGTTTTAACGATAAACATGTAAAGGTTTTACATGCTAATAAAGGTCAAAACACCAGAATTAACTCTATCAACGCTTTTAAAAATGATGAGGTTAGAATTTTGGTTGCCACTGATGTAGCCGCCAGAGGAATAGACGTTTCTAATGTAAGCCATGTTATAAATTTTGATGTTCCGGTAATTTATGAAGATTACGTTCATAGAATTGGGCGAACAGGCAGAGCTTATAATTTAGGCAAGGCTGTAACTTTTTGTAATCCGGCCGAAGAATATTTTATTCAAAAAATAGAGAAATTAATAAGGCAGCAAATTCCTGTTCAAACTATTCCCGAAAAGGTTTTTATTGAAGAAACACCTTATGAAGAGCGTCAGGATATTGCTAAAGAAATTGATTTGCAAAAAAGAAGAGAAGATCCTGAATTTAAAGGCGCTTTTCATGAGAAAAAAACATTAAATCAAAAGAATAAGTTTAAGCAAGCCAGAGCTAAAGCAGGTGGAGTAAAAATGAGTGCTGCAAAAAAGAAAAAGTATAAATAATGAATAAGTTGAGGATAAAAATAACGCCTTTAAATTTAGTAGTAGCAGTTTGCTTTACCTACGCCATTTATTGTTTGTTAGGTTTTGATACCAATAAAAGCTGGGTAAGTAATACCGTAAAAGTACTTTATACTTTAGCATTGGCGCTCATCCTTTTTTTAACTGATATTTTATTCAGAAGATTTATTGAAAGTGCTAAATGGATTTGGTTAATACAGGGTTCATTTATAATATTAATATTAGTGATGATGATTCTTTTTCAAAGAATATGAAACCATCATTGAAATAAAAAACAAAAACAACGAATGAAAAAAGCAGAAATTAAATTGACCATTGAATTAGACGATAATAATGTGCCAGAAAATATTACCTGGGAATCTACAGATGCTGAAAATAAAGAAGCTTTAGCTGTAAAATCTATGATGTTGGCACTTTGGGATCATAATTATAAAAACAGCTTAAGAATAGATTTATGGACAAAAGATATGCCCGTAGATGAAATGAAGCGTTTTTTTTATGAAACTTTGCAAACTATGGCCGATAGCTTTTTAAGAGCAACCGGCGAAACTAATATTGTAGAAGATTTAAGAGACTACTGTGCCCATTTTGCCGAAAAAATGGAGATTACAGAAACTAAATAATATAAACTAACTTAATTTTTAAAACCCAAAATTTGAAATTGTAACTTCAAATTTTGGGTTTTTTTATGCTAAAAACAGTTTAAAATTTAATATGTTGCATGTTTATTTTAATGAAAATATTCCTACCTTATACTCTTTAAAATAAATCTTTTGATGATCAAATTTTCCTTCAAAGTTTGGATAGCTATAGGCATTACTTTATCCTTAGGTCTTGTTTTTTTTATAGGGACGCTATCTTATTTAAGTCTTCAAAATTTAAAATCAGACCAAGAATTGGTAATGCATACCACCAATGTTATTAGCACTGCTGATTTATTAAAGAAAGAAGTAGTTGATTTAGAAACTGGGCAGCGTGGCTTTATTATAACAGGTAATGAAGAGTTTTTAGAAGCGTACAATAAAGCTTTGCCAAAAATAGCTCCAACTATCAACAAGCTATCAACTCTTATATCAGATAATCCTTCTCAAGCTGTTCGAATGGATTCCCTTAATTTTTATGTTAACCAAAGAATAGAAACTTTAAACTCAGTAATCAATTTAAAAAGACAACCTAATTTTAAAGTGGATGAGTCTGTTATTGCTACTTTAAGAAGTGGGAAGCAAAAAATGGATAAAATTAGAAAGTTGGTTAATGACATTATTAAAACTGAAAGTGTTATTTTAGAAAAGCGCCAAAATGATGCTAATTATTCGATTTCTAGAACGTCAATCATCATTATAATTGGATCGTCACTTATATTTTTGGTAGTTGCTATTCTTTTTAAATTTATTAGTGATGCTTTTAAAGGGCAAAGTGAAGCAAAAAACAATTTAAATAGCATTAACTATGAGCTTGTAAATTTATCAAAGGCTAATGAAGAAAAAGCATGGATTTTAATCGGAATTAGTAAACTAAATGAAGAAATACAGGGTGAACTTTCTATAGAAGAAATGACTAGTAATATCATTTCTATTATAGCAGAATACGCAAAATCCAAAGTGGCTACCATTTACTTAGCGGCAGAGAATGAACAAGATTTTGAATTAAAGGCTGGATATGCTTTTACCATTACCGCAAATACAAAGAAAAAATTTAAGCTCAATGAAACTTGGATTGGACAAGTAGCTGCGGATAAAAAACCTGTAATTATAAAAGGAGAATTAATTAAAAACCTAGAAATTTCTACAGGCTTAATTACTTCTCAACCCTTAGAAAGTTTAATTATCCCTTTTTATTTTAACAACAAAGTAAAAGGAATTTTAGAGTTTGGTTTTGATAATAAAGTAGGGTTACAGGAACAAGAATTCATAAAAATGGCTTCTGATGTGATTGGAGTAGCTATAAACACAGCACAATCAAGAGCATTTGCTCAAGCTTTGTTTGAAGAAACTCAAATACAGGCTGAAGAATTAAGCAGCCAGCAAGAAGAATTAAGAATGGCTAATGATGAATTAGTTACCAAAACTCAAATGCTACAATCTTCTGAAGAAGAATTAAGAGTACAGCAAGAAGAACTTAAAGAAATAAATTTTGAGTTAGAAGAAAGAGCAAAGTTATTGTTAGAGAATAACCAAGTAATTGAAGAGGCCAGAGCATCTGTTTTTATTAAAATGGAAGAGCTAGAACAAAGCGGAAAATATAAAACAGAGTTTTTGGCTAATATGAGCCACGAGTTAAGAACACCGCTAAATAGCATTCTTATTTTGGCAAGAATATTAAAAGACAACAAAGAAAAAAATTTATCAGCTGAAGAAGCTAAATATGCCAACGTAATTTACAAAGCAGGTAATGATTTGCTATCGCTGATTAATGACATCCTTGATTTAGCAAAAATTGAATCTGGTAAATTAGATTTCACTTATGAAGAAGTTGCTTTAGAAGAGATTAAAGATGATTTAATTCAGCTGTTTTATGAAGTTGCCACAGATAATGAAATTAAATTTGATATAGAAATTGATACTCAATTACCTCAAACAATTGAGGTTGATAAGCAAAGGATAGAACAAATACTAAAAAATTTATTATCAAACGCTTTTAAATTTACCCCAAAAAACGGAGAGGTAAAAGTTGTTTTTAGTACTCAAAAAGATAGTGAAAATATTGAAATTAAAGTTATAGACAATGGAATTGGTATTCCAGAAGAAAAGCAAAAGTTAATTTTTGAGGCCTTCCAACAAGTAGATGGCTCTACCAGCAGAAAATTTGGAGGTACAGGATTAGGGCTTTCCATAAGCAAAGAGTTAGCCCAAAAAATGAATGGCTTTATCACCTTAGAAAGTAAAGAAGATAATGGCAGTGTTTTCTCTTTAATTATTCCAATAAAAGTTGGTTTAAATCAAAAATCTCCATCAGAAAAAACAAGTTTAGATTTACTAGCAACTCCAATTATAAAACAGTTTAAACCTGTATTTGCAGATCCAGAGCATGCAATCATCAAAGAGAAACCATTAATTTTAATTGTAGAAGATGATTTATTTTTTAATCATTTTTTAAAGGGTTATGTGAGTAGAAAAGGGTTTGAGGCTGTTCAGGTTTATGATGGCGAATCGGCAATAGAAAAGGCTTTAGAAATAAAACCCGATGCTATTTTATTAGACATCATGTTGCCAGGAATAGATGGTTGGGCGGTTTTAAAAAGGTTAAAATCAGAGGCATCCACTCAATTAATACCTATTCACATGATGTCTGCCGGAGATCAAAGAGAGCAAAAGGCCATTCACTCTGGCGCCTTGTCATTTCTTAAAAAACCTGTAGACAAAGATGCTTTAGATAAAATTTTCACAGAATTACTATCTAATGATAACCTAAGTAAAAATATTTTGCTTATTGAAGATAAAGAAGCTGAAAGCGAAGTTTTGGCCAATCTTTTCAGAAGTAAAAACATTAAAGTGCAACAAGCTTTTAATGGACAACAGGCTTTAATGTTTTTAGAAGAGCAAGAGTTTGACTGCTTAATATTAGATCTAAACCTACCAGATATTTCTGGTTTTGAGCTGTTAGAGAGAATTAAGATCGATGACAGATTTAAAGACTTACCCGTTATTATTAATACGGCAATGGATTTGGATCAAGAAGAGATGAATAATTTGGTAAAACATGCCAATGCCACCATCATGAAATCTTCAAAATCTGGTGATCGGTTAATAGATGAAGTGAATTTATTTCTTCATCAAATTAAAAAAGAGGATGGAAAAATATCCAAACCAAAACGCTCGGTTCATAATAACGAAATAAAAAATAAAACCATTTTGCTGGTGGATGATGATATGCGTAATATTTTTGCGCTAAGTGCTATTTTAGATACCAACGGCTATAAATTAGAAATTGCAAATAATGGTATTGAGGCATTAGAAAAGCTGCATAAAGTAAGTGCCATAGATTTAGTGTTAATGGATATTATGATGCCTAAAATGGATGGTTTAGAAGCAATGCGGAGGATAAGGGCAAACCCAATTTTAGAGAAATTGCCCGTTATTGCATTAACGGCAAAAGCCATGAAAGAAGATAAAGACCAATGTATTGCCGCTGGTGCAAATGAGTACATTACCAAACCAATAGATACAGATAAGTTACTTGCTTTAGTTAAAGTTTGGATAGCTTAAAAATAAATATGACAGCCCAAGTTAAGGACAGCTTAAGTGATGATGATTTATTGAGCTTAATAAACTTAATCAAAAATATTTATGGCTTTGATTTTTCGCAATACAGTAAATCGTCTTTAAAAAGAAGATTCGAAAGACTTTTAGGTATTAAACAATGGACTCTAGTAGATTTAAAAACTACAATCACTAATGACCCCTCTTTTTTTGATGTCCTTTTAAGAGAAATTACGGTAAACGTTACCGAGATGTTTAGAGATCCAGCATTTTACAAAAGTTTATCTTTAAATGTATTACCTTATTTAGATTCATACAGTAGAATAAAAGTGTGGAATGCAGGTGTTTCATCAGGGCAAGAGTTATATTCTTTTGTGATACTTTTCTCTGAAAACGGAATGTTTGATAAGGCTTTTTTTTATGGAACAGATATTAATACAGAGGTATTAGAAGAGGCTAAAAACGGTATTTATTCTTTAATAGATATGCGTTCGTTTGCTAATAATTATGTTAAAACAGATTTTCAGAGAGCTTTTTCTAACTATTTTACTGTTGGTTATCACAATAGCACTATCAAAAGTCAACTCAAAAAAAACACTCATTTTTCTATTCACAACTTGTTATCTGATGGTGTTTTTAATGAATTTCAACTCATCAGTTGTAGAAATGTACTTATTTATTTTGAAGTGGAGTTGCAGGCTAAAGTGATTGAACTTTTTATTGATAGCCTATGCTTATTCGGGTTTTTATGCTTAGGATCTAAAGAAGCGGTTAGATCTAAAGAACTATTAAGTAGGTTAAAGGTAATAGATAGTAAACAAAATATTTATCAACGTATTAAATGAAAACTCCAGAGCTTATCATATTAGCAGGTTCTGCGGGTGCTTTTCATGTAATTTATGAATTGGTTAAAAAGTTACCCGCTTCTTATGCAATTCCTGTAGTTGTAGTTATGCATAGGGGTAAAAAGCAGGATAATAATTTAGAGGGTTTATGGAATAATGCAAGTGAAATTATAGTGAAAGAGATTACAGATAAAGATGAGATAAAAGGAGGAATAGTTTACTTATGTCCGTCAGATTATCATTTGTTTATTGAAAAAGAAAAGGTTTTTTCTTTAGATGTTTCTGAACCTGTTTTATTCAGTCGGCCATCTATTGATTTAACTATTCAAAGTGCGGCAGAGGTATATAAGAGTAAATTATTAGCAATTTTGTTCTCTGGTGCAAACCAAGATGGCGCATTAGGGTTATTAAAAAGTAAGAGCCTTGGTGGCGAAACCATAGCTCAAGATCCAAACGAGGCAGAAGTTGACACCATGCCTTTAGCCGCAATAACTTTAAATGCAGTTAACAAAACATTAAAAACAAAAGAAATTGAGCTATTGATGCTCAGTTTTGCCAAATAGATATGCATAAAATTAATATTTTATTAGTTGATGATAGAGAAGAAAATCTCATTGCTTTAGAAGCATTAATTAAAAGAGATGACATCAATATTATCAATACTACCTGTCCAAATGAGGCATTAAAATTAGCTTGGGAAAATGATATTTCCATAGCTCTTATTGATGTTCAAATGCCAGAAATTGATGGATTTGAATTAACAGAAATGTTAAAATCAAATCCAAGAACAAAAGATATCCTTGTTATTTTTGTTACTGCAATTTCTAAAGATGTAAAATATGTAGTTAAAGGCTTAAATGCTGGTGCAATAGATTATTTATACAAACCATTAAATCCTTATGTTACAGCCGCCAAAGTAGATTCGTTTGTGCAATTAGCAAAAGCCCAATATGAAATCAAGAAAAAAAATGAGGAATTGGCTAATTATGCCATTGTAGTTAATAATTCGCCCGATATTATATGCTCTGTAAATGCAATAGATAATAATATTTTAACCATTAGCCCAGCTATAGAAACATTAACAGGCTATAAAATAGATGATGTGCTTGGCCAAAAAATCACCCAATTTTTGGTAGAAGAAGATCAAGAATCTTTTCAAAATCAACTTCAAAACTTAGTTTATGGCATGCTTAACATTGTAGTGGCAGAAGTGAGACTTAAAAAAAGTAACCAAGATATTTTGTGGGTAGAATATCGTGTGAGCCATAAAAACGATACTTATTTTTTCAATATCAGTGATATCACAAATCAAAAAGAGTATGAAAATCAGTTAATTGAAGCCAAAACATCTGCAGAGAACGCCAAAAAAGTAAAAGAATTTTTTTTAGCTAACATGAGCCATGAGTTACGTACACCCATAAATGGAATTATTGGCTTGTCTAATTTATTAAACAGTACAACTTTAGATGAAGATCAAAAAGAGATGGTTAAACTCTTAGAAGTTTCTTCTCAGTCTTTATTAGGTGTAGTAAATGATTTATTAGACCTATCTAAAATAGAATCGGGTAAGTTTTCTATCCTCAGAAAAGAAATTAATTTAAAAGATCAGCTTCAATCGGTCACCAATCTTTTACGCTTTAAAGCAGATGAAAAACTAATAAAGCTTAACCTGGTAATTGATCAATCTGTGCCAACTTATATTATTGCTGATGGTTTAAGGCTTAACCAAATCTTGATGAATTTATTAAGCAACGCCATAAAATTCACAGAAAAAGGAAGCGTAACTTTAAGTGTGAAAGCAAAAAAAAATACCTCAGATGCTGTAACGTTAACTATTTCTGTTACAGACACTGGCATAGGAATTCAAGCAAATAGAATTGATAATATTTTTGAACCATATGTACAAGCAGAAGATGATACCGCTATGAAATATGGAGGGACCGGTTTAGGCTTAGCTATAGTTAAGAAACTAACCGAACTTAAAGGCGGTAAATTAAGCGTAAGTAGTAAAATAGGAGAGGGAAGTGTTTTTACGTTTGAGAATAATTTTGCCTTAGATAGTGTGATGTCTAATTTTTCTGTTGAACTAGATCCTAAGTTCGCCTCGTTTAAAGGGAAAAGGGTTTTATTAGCCGAAGATAATATGGTCAATCAGTTTATGATTATGAAAATATTAAAGGAATGGGAAATAGAGGTTTCAGCTGTAGATAACGGATTAAAGGTTTTAGAATATTTAAGATCAGATAATTTTGATTTGATTTTGATGGATACGCACATGCCAGATATGGGTGGTTTTGAAGCTACTCAAAAAATAAGGAACGAATTTGAAGGAGCAAAAAAAGCAATCAAAATTATTTCTTTATCAGCAGCAGTTTTAGAAGAAGAAAAACAGGCCGCTTTAGCCGCAGGTATGGACGATGTATTAACCAAACCTTTTAAATTAGTTGATTTACATAGATTAATGAGTAAAATGTTAGTTTAAAAATTAGAATTCTAAACTAGCCTGCCCAACTCCAGCAATTTTAGTTTCATGTGCTAATAGCCACTTTTTACGCCAAATTTCTCCTGCATAGCCAGTCATTTCGCCATTCATTCCTATTACTCTATGGCAAGGAATAGCAATTAAATTATTGTTTTTTCCATTTGCAGCAGCAATTGCTCTTATCGCCAAAGGATTTTTCATTTTTACAGAAAGAGTAGTATAAGAAATTTGCACCCCAAAAGGAATTTCTTTTAAAGCTTCCCAAACTTGGTGTTGAAAATGAGTGCCGTTTTGCTGCATTTGGAAGTTAAACGAATGTATTTTACCTTCAAAATATCCATTTAATTGTTCTTTTACATCTTTTAACAAAGAAGTTGGTTCTTCTTCTTTTGTTTTATCGTCAACAAAAACAATGGAGGAAATAAAACCCATTGTTTCGGTAATTTCTATGTTACCAATAGGAGAGTCTAAGTAAATTAAAGGCATTTTTAAATATCGGATTTTTAACCACAAATAGAAAGCTTTATTAACTTTGTGAAGCATGAATTTAATAACCCAGGTACGTTTTCTTTTAAAAAAAGAAATTCTATTAGAATGGAGATCAAAGTATGCTTTTAATGGAATTTTACTTTATGTAATTTCTACCGTTTTTGTTTGCTACCTTTCTTTTAAAACTACGCCTCCTTTGGTTTGGAATGCACTTTTTTGGATTATTTTATTATTTGCTGCCATTAATGCCATAGCAAAAAGTTTTATTCAAGAAAGTAAGGGGAGGTTATTGTATTACTATCAAATTGCTAGTCCGCAAGCTATTATTATTGCAAAAATTATCTATAACATATTATTGATGATTTTAATGGCAACCATAGCGCTTGTTTTTTACAGCATTGTTTTTCAAAATAATGTAGGAGATGTGCCTTTGTACTTTGTTGCCGTACTTTTAGGCGCTATTAGTTTCTCTACCGTTTTCACTATGATATCAGCCATTGCGGCTAAAGCAAGTAATAATGGTACATTAATGGCTATTTTGAGTTTTCCGGTAATTATACCTTTGCTCATGCTCATTATTAAACTATCTAAAAATGCAATGGACGGTCTAGATAGGTCTGTTTCTTTAGATGAAATTGGTGTTTTATGCGCCATAAATCTAATCGTAATCGTGATTTCTTTACTACTATTTCCTTACCTTTGGCGAGACTAAAAATCATTCTCTATGTATAAAAACTGGTGGAAAATTCTGGCTTCAATATTGGTTCTTTACACTGTTATAGGCGGTTTATTAATTCAAGTTCCAGAATTACCCATATTGCATGAAAGCATCAGAAATTTATATTTTCATGTGCCCATGTGGTTTGCCATGATTGTAGTTTATTTAGTGTCAGTAATTTATAGCATCAAATACCTTAATTCTGGCAATGAAAATCACGATTTAATTGCTGTAGAAAGTGTAAATACAGGTATCGTTTTTGGATTTATAGGTTTGGCATCAGGAATGATTTGGGCTAACTATACATGGGGTTCTCCTTGGCCAAATGATCCAAAATTAAATAGTGCAGCCATTTCAACTTTAATGTATTTAGCTTATATCGTTTTAAGAAGCTCTATAGAAGAAGAGCAAAAGAGAGCAAAAATATCAGCTATCTATAATATTTTCGCATTTCCGGCAATGGTTGTTTTGTTGTTTATTTTACCTCGCTTAACAGATTCATTGCATCCCGGTAACGGTGGAAATCCAGGTTTTGGAACTTATGATTTAGATCGTAACATGAGATTTGTATTTTACCCAGCCGTTTTAGGTTGGATATTAATTTCAGTTTGGATCATGACCATCAGATACCGTATCAGATTAATAGAAAACAAACAAAATCAAATAGATTAGTTTCTATAGTATTTAAATTATTTTGCCACTTATAATCACTTTAAAAACAAATTAAAATCTAATGAAAAAACTAATATCATTGTTCAGCTTCTTTATTATTTCACTGGGTGTGTTTGCTCAAGAAGGTAAAATTGAAATGGCAGATGAGCTTAGAAGTTCGGGTAAAATTTATGTGGTGGTTGCCGTTATGACACTACTTTTCGTATCTTTTATCGTATATCTGTTCACTATTGATAAAAGATTAAAAAAAATCGAAAAATAAAAACAGTTCAAATACTTAGTTTAAATAATTTAAAGCAACATTTATTTCAAAAGAACAAATGTGTAGTTAAAACACTAACTTTTTTTCATTTGCAAGTATGGGTTTTTTTAACTCAAATTTGCACTAAAATTTAAATCCAATTTTAACCAAATATTAGCATTATGGCCAAAGCAAGCGAGGTTATATTTACAGAAGAACCTCATTTTTATGATGATGTTTGTCAATACGTAGATCAGGCAGCTCAATTTACTAATCACGATAAAGGATTACTTAATCAAATTAAAGCGTGTAACAGTGTTTATCGTTTTCAGTTCCCTATTAGAAGAGGGAATAGTTTCGAAATTATTCATGCTTGGCGAGTAGAACACTCACACCACATGTCGCCAACAAAAGGCGGTATTCGTTACAGTGAAATGGTGAACGAAGATGAGGTAATGGCATTAGCCGCATTAATGACTTACAAATGCGCTATTGTTAACGTACCTTTTGGGGGAGCAAAAGGAGGAATCAAAATCAATCCAAAAAATTATACAGTAGCCGAGTTAGAAAATATTACTCGTAGATATACTGTAGAGTTAATCAAGAAAAATTTTATTGGTCCTGGTATAGATGTTCCTGCTCCAGATTATGGTTCAGGTGAAAGAGAAATGTCGTGGATTGCAGATACTTATTTAACCATGAATCCAGGGCAGTTAGATGCCTTAGGTTGCGTTACAGGTAAGCCAATTGCATTGCATGGAATTGCTGGTAGAAGAGAAGCTACAGGCAGAGGCGTAGCTTATGCCATAAGAGAATGTGTTTCTGTTGCCGAAGACATGAAAGCGTTGGGTCTTACAGCTGGTTTAGCAGGCAAAAAAGTAATTGTTCAAGGATTGGGTAATGTAGGTTATCATTCCGCTAAATTCTTAATAGAATTTGGAGCAATAGTAGTTGGCTTTTGCGAATATGAAGGCGCTATCTACAACGAAAATGGTTTAGATTTAGACGATGTTTTCAACCACAGAAAATCTACAGGATCAATTTTAGGTTATCCAAAGGCTTCAAAAGAATTTAAAGATTCTTCAGAAGGCTTAGAGCAAGATTGCGATATTTTAGTGCCAGCCGCTTTAGAAAACCAAATTACCGATAAAAACATAGCCAGAATAAAAGCTAAAATTATTGCCGAAGGCGCAAATGGCCCAACAACGCCAGCAGCAGCAGCAGCATTTATAGAAAATGGTGGAATCATTATTCCAGATATGTATGCAAATGCAGGAGGGGTAACTGTTTCTTATTTTGAGTGGTTAAAAAATCTTTCTCACGTAGCATTTGGTCGTATGGGCCGTCGTTATGATGAAAACTCTAACATCAACATCATGAATATGGTAGAATCTACCACAGGTGTAACTTTAACTGCCGAGCAAAGAGCTATGATTGCAAAAGGAGCAACTGAATTAGAGATTGTAAATTCAGGCTTAGAAGATACCATGGTGCGCTCTTATCACGAAATTCGTGAGATTAAAATGAGCAACAAAAAAATTGATAGTTTAAGAACTGCAGCATTTATTGGTGCAGTAGATAAAATTGCCGTTTCTTATATGAACATGGGGATTTGGCCATAAGCTATTAAAAACCATTATTAAAAAGGGAAGCATTTTGTTTCCCTTTTTTTGTTCATATTTTTTGAAAAGGTGCTGTATTGCAAAAAAAATCAGGCTAGTCCGGCTGTACATTATAGCCCTCTTCCAAAACACAGTCCTCTTCGTCGGGGCTGCCATTTCCATCCGGTTTAATAACTTTATTCGGATCAAGCGTAAAAGTTGGGGAGGAATATTTTTTAATTATTTTTGTAGAAAGACAATATTTTGGACTCTACATTACTATCAATAATACTTCCTGAGGGGCTTAGCGACTACTTTGAACTGGATAAAGTAGAGACGATAACAGATTCTTATTATATCTATCTGAAAGAAAAGAATATTGCACCAATAGAGTTTAGTGGTCAAAAACTGAGATCAAAAGGTTTTTTCGATGAGATTTCGGTGAGAGACTTTCCTTTACGTGGCAAGCCATGCTTTTTAAAGCTTAAAAGGCGTAGATGG
>NZ_SWBP01000007.1 GCF_005116455.1 Pedobacter cryophilus | reverse complement strand
TAAAACCGATGCCACTTGTAACGCCACTTCAACCGGAAGCGTAACTGCGGGAGCAGTAAACAATGCAGTTGGAACAATAACCTACATTTGGAAAAATAGTGCAAACGTAGAAGTCGGTACCACAGCAACTATAAACAATCTGCCAGTAGGAGTTTACACTTTAACAGTAACAGATGATTGTTTTATCAGAACCAACACCGTAACGATAGCAGAACCAGCCGCCTTAACCTTAGCCATCTCGACAAAAACCGATGCCACCTGTAATGCCACCTCAACCGGAAGCGTAACCGCCGGAGCAATCAATAATGCAGTTGGAGTCTTAACTTACAGCTGGAAAAACAGTGCAAACGTAGAAGTTGGAACCACAGTAACCGTAAATAATTTACCGGCAGATACCTACACGCTTACAGTAACAGATGATTGTTTTACCAGAACCAATACAGTAACAATAGCAGAACCAGCTGCCTTAACTTTAGCGCCATCTACTAAAACCGATGCCACCTGTAACTCTACTTCAACTGGAAGCGTAACTGCGGGAGCAGTAAACAATGCAGTTGGAGTCTTAACCTACAGTTGGAAAAATAGTGCAAACGTAGAAGTCGGTACCACAGCCAACGTAAACAATTTACCAGCAGATACCTACACGCTTACAGTAATAGATAATTGTTTTACCAGAACCAACACCGTAACGATAGCAGAACCAGCTGCCTTAACTTTAGCGCCATCTACAAAAACCGATGCCACTTGTAACGCTACTTCAACCGGAAGCGTAACTGCCGGAGCAATAAACAATGCGGTTGGAGTCTTAACTTACAGTTGGAAAAACAGTGTAAACGTAGAAGTCGGTGCCACAGCAACCGTAAACAATCTACCAGCAGACACCTATACGCTTACAGTAATAGATAATTGTTTCACCAGAACCAATACAGTAACAATATCAGAACCAGCCGCCTTAACTTTAGCCACATCCACAAAAACCGATGCCACTTGTAACGCCACTTCAACCGGAAGCGTAACTGCGGGAACGGTCAATAATGCAGTTGGAGTCTTAACTTACAGCTGGAAAAACAGTGCAAACGTAGAAGTTGGAACCACAGTAACCGTAAATAATTTACCGGCAGATACCTACACGCTTACAGTAACAGATGATTGTTTTACCAGAACCAATACAGTAACAATAGCAGAACCAGCAGTTTTGGCCGTAGCCGAAACCCAAACTAATGTTAAATGCTTTGGCGAAGCGACAGGAAATATCAACATCAGCGTAGCTGGCGGAACATCGCCATACACTTATAGCTGGAGCAACGGCTCAACAAGTAAAGACATCAACAACTTAATAGCCGGAACTTATACTATAAACATTACGGATGCTAACGGATGTGCCGTTTCAAAAACGGTAACCATCACTCAACCGACAGCACCATTAAGCATCACTGAAACCCATGAAGAGGTAAAATGCTTTGGCGAATCCACAGGAAATATCAATATCAGTGTAACTGGCGGAACATTGCCATACACTTATAGCTGGAGTAACGGTTCAACAACAGAAGACATCAACAACTTATTAGCAGGAACTTACACCGTCAATATTACGGATGCAAATAGATGTACCGTTTCAAAAACGATAACAATTACACAACCGACAGCACCGTTAAGCATTACTGAAACACATGAAGAGTTAAAATGCTTTGGCGAATCCACAGGAAATATCAACATCAGTGTAACTGGTGGAACTGCACCATACACTTACAACTGGAGCAATGGCTTAACAACTGAAGACATCAACAACTTAATAGCAGGAACTTACACCGTCAATATCACAGATGCTAACGGATGTGCCGTTTCAAAAACGATAACCATCACTCAACCGACTGCAGCATTAAGTATTACAGAAACCCAAACAAATGTTAACTGCTTTGGAGAAGCGATAGGAAATATCAATATCAGTGTAACTGGTGGAACAGCACCCTACACTTACAACTGGAATAATGGCTCAACAACGGAAGATTTAACTAATCTCACTTCAGGAACTTATACTATAAACATTACGGATGCAAATGGATGTACTGTTTCAAAAACGATCATTATCACTCAGCCATCTGCACCATTAAGTATCACTGAAACCCAAACTAATGTTAAATGCTTTGGCGAAGCGACAGGAAATATCAATATCAGCGTAGCTGGCGGAACATCGCCATACACTTATAGCTGGAGTAATGGCTCAACAACTGAAGACATCAACAACTTAATAGCAGGAACTTACACCGTAAATATCACAGATGCCAACGGATGTACTGTTTCAAAAATGATCATTATCACTCAACCGATAGCACCATTAAGTATTACAGAAACTCAAACCAATGTTAACTGCTTTGGAGAGGCGACAGGAAATATCAACATCAGCGTAACTGGCGGAACATTGCCATACACTTATAGCTGGAGTAACGGCTCAACAACTGAAGATTTAACTAACCTCATAGCCGGAACTTATACCGTAAACATCACCGATGCCAACGGATGTGTCATTTCAGAAACGATTACTATTACTCAACCGACAGCACCGTTAAGCATCACTGAAATTCATACAAATGTGAGCTGTTTTGGTGGTGCAAATGGAACTATTAATATCAGCGTAAGCGGTGGAAAAAGTCCTTACGTTTATTCATGGAGTAATGGTGCTACCACAAAAGATTTAAGTGCTTTGGCTGTTGGGAATTACACTTTATCGGTTACAGACGCTAACAATTGTGTATCAGTAATTACGGTTGTAGTTGAGCAACCCTTGGCGCCTTTGCAACTAACAGAAGTTCATCAAGATATTACTTGTTTTGGAGAAGCTGCCGGATCTATAGTTTTAACAGTAAATGGAGGTACAGCTCCTTATACTTTCCTGTGGAATAATAACGCAGTATCTAAAGATTTATCAGGATTAAAAGCGGGTATTTATTCAGTAGTCATCACTGATGCAAAAGGCTGCACCATCGGTAAACAAATCCAGGTTAATCAACCAGCTGCTCCTCTTACTATCTCAGAAACTCATCAAAATATAAACTGCTTTGGTGAGCAAACCGGAAGTATTTCTATCAATGCCTTGGGAGGCACTGCACCTTATACTTATTCTTGGGTAAATGGGGGTACATTACAAAACTTAGTTAATCTTTCGGCAGGAACTTATCAAGTAAAAGTAACTGATAAAAATGGTTGTACCGCCATTAAACAAATTCAGATTATTCAGCCTAACGCCCCTTTAACATTAAGCGAAACTCATATTAACAATGTTTGCTTTGGCGATAAAATTGCGAAAATAGATGTGACCGTAACTGGCGGAACTGCTCCTTACACTTATTTGTGGAATAACGGACAAACCACTCAGGATCTTAACAATTTAGGTTCGGGTAATTATCTATTAACGGTAACAGATAAAAATAACTGTACACAAAATATCAGCGTAAGCATTACTCCAATGCAACCTTTTGTAATTGTAGAAACAGTACAAAATGTAAAATGCTTTAATGATAATTCAGGTAGCATTAGTCTTAATTTAAGCGGAGGCAAAGCGCCTTATACAGTAACATGGGTAAATGGAGCTTCTGGTCCACAAATTAACAATTTAGCTGCCGGTAATTATACCTACAAAGCAGTAGATGCTTATGGTTGTACGCTTCAAAAAACAATAAGCATCACACAGCCAGCGCCACTTGCAGCTACTTTAAACATTACCAATACTTCATGTAAATTCATATCTGATGGTGCTATAGAAGCGGTAATTTCAGGCGGGACTAAACCCTATTCCATTTCATGGGATGATGCAAACGGTGGAATTAGAACTTTTGCAAATAACCAAAAAGCAGGTCGACATACCGTAAGAATTGTGGATGCAAATAACTGTTCTATTTTGCTTTATGGAGTAGTATTAGAAGGAAATTGTGCCCCAACAGCAGATAATGATCGTTATTCAACTATGGAGGATACTCCTATCACAATTAATACACCCGGGGTAATTGTTAATGATAATGATCCAGATCAGGATATAATTAAAATTTCATTGAATACCGTGAAAGACCCTGGAGCCATACAAGGCACAACCAGCGGAAATAATATTGCTTTTAATACCATGAATGGATCTGTAACCTTAAACAACGAAGGCTCGTTTACTTACACCCCAAAGAAAAATTTCTATGGTACAGAAAAATTTGTTTATAAAGTTTCTGATGGCGACCTCATGTCAAACTTTGCAACCGTTTTTATAGATGTACTTGCTGTAAACGATCCTCCGGTAGCTAATGATGATAATTTTATAACATCAGAAGATATTCCTGTAAACGGTTCTGTTATAGCAAATGATTCAGATCCAGATGCTGATCCTTTAATTTATTCTTTAGTGAACGCACCAGTACAAGGCGCTTTAACTTTCAATTCAGATGGTACTTTTAGATATATACCACCTGCAAATTTTAGTGGAATCATTACTTTTATCTATCAGGTTTGTGATCCTTCTGGTGCTTGTGATCAGGCTACTGTAACTATAACGGTATCTCCGGTAAATGACCCACCAATTGCCGAAGACGATAGGTTTAAAACAGAAATTAATAAACCTGTCAGTCAAAAAGTGACCGATAATGATACAGATCCAGATGCTGATCCATTACAATTTTCAGCACTTACTCAGCCAGCAAATGGAACGCTTATTTTTAATACCAATGGTACATTTGTTTATCAACCAAACCCAAGCTTTAAGGGCATAGATTCCTTTACTTACCAAGCCTGTGATCCATTAGGTTTATGTGATAATTCCACCGTTACTATTTTGGTTCAGCCAATTGTTACTGTAAATCTAACACCATCAACCGGGGTAATTAAAGAAGGAGAAAAAATTAGCATTACTGCCACTTTAACCCAATCAATATTAGAAGATGTGACCATTACTTTAGCATTTAATGGCACTGCAACGCCTAATTTAGACTATACTATAACTGGCAATTATATCTCTATTTTAATTCCTGCTGGTCAAACCAAAACCTCACAAGAATTTACTATTAATGCTATTAATGATGCCCTGCAAGATCCAGGCGAACAAGTAGAAGCAAGTATTACCACAACATCTTCAACTTTTGTTTTAATAGGGACAGGGTCTACAATTGCTATTACAGACGTTTATCCTGTAATTAAACCTACCACGCCAGATGAAAACCCAGATATCAATCCTGATCCATTGGTTTCTCCAAACCAAGACGGACAAGGTAACGAGCGTTTTATTATTTACAACATTAGTAAATATCTAGACAATGAAGTGCTAATTTTTAACCGTTGGGGGAATGAGGTTTATAGAGTTAAAGGTTATAATAATGATGATAAAGCATTTGGCGGTTTTGCCAACGTGGGGATCCTAACAAATGCTAACAAAGAATTGGTAGATGGCGTGTATTATTATATTATTTACACCACTCAAAACAACGCAAGGAAGCTCAATAAAGGATATTTAATTTTAAAAAGATAATTTTTGGGCGTTCCCCAAGCTGCGCAAGGGTCTGGCTTTACGCTAAATCTTTTTGGCCAAAAAGCCAAAAAGGATATCGCTTCAATCCAATAACGCGATACAAGTGCTCGAACAAAAAAATCAAACATTATCATCAAAAAGCTTAATTTAATTTTCATATTGTATGCTTTACACTATATTTGCGCCCTAAAGCATTTGGAATGGAAAAAATAAGTGCCCCTATAAATTATTTACCCATTATTATTCAGTTAGTTGTAGCATTTGGTTTTGTGGCTTTCACCATGATTTTAACCCACATGATTGGGCCAAAAAGAAAAACTACCGATGTCAAATTAACCGCTTTCGAATCAGGAATTGAAGTTATTGGAAATGCTCGTCAGCCCTTTTCTATCAAGTATTTTGTGGTAGCAATTGTATTTGTGCTGTTTGATGTGGAAGTAATATTTATGTACCCTTGGGCTGTAAATTTTCGTGAATTTGGCTTAAATGGCTTAATTGAAATGTTTATTTTTATGGGAACCCTTCTTTTGGGCTTCATATACATTGTAAAAAAGAAGGCTTTAGATTGGGATTAAAGTAGAATTATTCTAAATAAGAATCATCAACATTGTTTAAGATGAAATCTTAATAAATTTGGGGCTTGTTGAAACATCAGCGAGCCTTTTTAGTTTTATCAAAGAGGATAAGAGAATTATGAGTGATATTAATTTAGTCGAAGCTCCAGCAGGAGTAGAAGGAGCAGGTTTTTTTGCTACCTCCTTAGATAAAGTGATAGGGATGGCAAGAGCCAATTCTCTGTGGCCATTACCCTTTGCAACTTCTTGTTGCGGAATAGAGTTTATGGCGACTATGGGCTCTCATTATGATTTTTCTCGCTTTGGTGCAGAACGTCCTTCTTTTTCTCCTCGTCAGGCAGATTTACTAATGGTGATGGGAACCATCGCTAAAAAAATGGCACCTGTTTTAAAACAAGTTTATATTCAAATGGCCGAACCACGTTGGGTAATTGCTGTTGGTGCTTGCGCATCAAGTGGAGGTATTTTTGATACTTATTCTGTTTTACAAGGAATAGATGAAATTATACCTGTAGATGTTTACGTTCCAGGTTGCCCTCCAAGACCAGAAGCCATCATCAATGGATTCAATAAAATCCAAGATTTGGTTAGAAATGAATCTTTAAGAAGAAGAGATTCGCCAGAATATTCAGAATTATTAGCTAAATACGGAATCCAGTAATGGGTAAGATATCTAATCAACATATTATAGATCAATTAACCGCTCAATTTGATGGTCAGTTTACTGCTCCAACAGAGCCTTTTGGTTTATTAACCTTAGAAACTTCTACAGGTACTATTAATTCGTTATTAACGTATTTAAAAAACGATAAAGAACTAAGCTTTAATTATTTAACAGATATTACTGCGGTTCACTATCCAGAATTGGAAAAAGCTTTGTGCGTAGTTTATCATTTGCACAGCTTAACCAATAATGTAAGAATTAGAATCAAAGTGTTTATGCCAGTTTCTAACCCAACCATTCCTACAGCAACTACTTTATGGGAAGGTGCAAACTGGATGGAAAGAGAAACATTTGATTTTTTTGGAATACAATTTACAGGTCACCCAGATTTAAGAAGAATCTTAAATGTTGATGATATGACTGTTTTCCCAATGAGAAGAGAATACGCTTTAGAAGATCCAAACAGAGTAGATAAAAAAGATTTTTTCTTTGGACGTTAAGTAACTTAAATGAGCAATTTTATCACAGAAATCACTCCAAACCGTCCGGTTTATACAGATAATGATCCGCAAGGAGATTTTTCTACTTTAAACCTTGGCCCAACACATCCTGCAACACACGGCGTTTTTCAAAATGTGTTACAAATGGATGGTGAGCGCATTGTAAGCGGAGTTTCTACCATAGGTTATATTCACAGAGCTTTTGAAAAAATAGCAGAACATAGACCTTTTTACCAAATTACCACATTAACAGACAGAATGAATTACTGTTCGTCTCCAATCAATAACATGGGTTGGCACATGACAGTTGAAAAACTCCTAGGTATTGAAATGCCCAAAAGAGTAGATTATTTGCGTGTGATTGTGATGGAATTAAGTAGAATTACCGATCATTTAATTTGTAACGGAATTTTAGGTGTTGATACAGGCGCATTCTCTGGTTTCCTTTATTTAATGGAAGAAAGAGAACATATTTATGAAATATTTGAAGAAATATGTGGAGCAAGATTAACCACCAATATTGGTAGAATTGGCGGTTTTGAAAGAGACTTTAACGACATTGCTTTTGCTAAGATTGAAAAGTTTTTAGTAAAATTTCCTCCTATTTTAAAAGAATTTGAACAACTTTTTAACAGGAATAGAATATTTATAGAACGTACCTCAGGTGTTGGAGCGGTTGATCCAGAAACTGCATTAAATTATAGCTGGAGCGGTCCAATTTTAAGAGCTACCGGTGTAGATTATGATGTTCGTGTAAACGAACCTTATTCTTCTTACCAAGATTTTGATTTTGAAATTCCCGTAGGAACAAAAGGAGATGTTTATGATCGTTTCATTTTAAGAAACGAAGAAATGTGGCAAAGCTTAAGAATTATTGAGCAAGCCATGGAGAAAATAAAGAAAGAGCCAAAAGGAATTTTCCATGCCAATGTTCCCGAGTTTTACTTACCTCCAAAAGAGCAAGTGTATAACAATATGGAAGCGTTAATATATCACTTTAAAATTGTGATGGGCGAAGTGGATACCCCAAAAACAGAAGTTTACCATGCTGTTGAAGGTGGAAATGGCGAATTAGGTTTTTATTTAATTAACGATGGTGGCAGAACACCTTACCGTTTACATTTCCGCCGACCAAGTTTTATCAATTATCAGATGTATGCGCCAATGAGTCGTGGAATGTTGTTGTCTGATGCCATCATCAATATGTCGAGTTTGAACGTTATAGCAGGAGAATTAGATGCTTAAAGTGGAAGAAACACAATCAGTAGAATTTTCTACTGAACTGGTAAATAAGTTTGCGGAAATTGTTAGCCGTTATCCAGAAGGGAAAGAAAAATCGGCTTTGCTTCCTATTTTACATGAGGTGCAAGCAGTAAATGGTTGGTTAAGCTCTGTTGCAATGGATAAAGTGGCAGCTTACTTAAATATTGCCCCTATTGAAGTTTATGAAGTGGCTTCTTTTTACAGCATGTACTTTCTTAGGCCACAAGGTAAATTTGTTTTAGAGGTTTGCCGTACCGGACCATGTTGTTTAGTTGGTGCCGAAAAGATTATAGATTACATTGGTGAAAAACTAGGGGTAAAAGAAGGAGAAGTTACAGCCGATGGTTTGTTTAGTTATAGAGGAGTAGAATGTTTAGCCGCTTGCGGTTTCGCACCAGTTCTGCAAATTGGACCAGAATATACTTTCTACGAGAATTTAACAACCAATTCTGTTGATCAATTGATCTCAGATTTAAAAGATAAAGCGAGTAAATCATAAATTATGGGTCGCAAATTATTATTAGAACATATTAACGTACCGGGAATTAACACCCTAGAAGTTTACCGTAAAACGGGAGGCTACAGGGCTGTTGAAAAAGCGATTAAAACCATGTCGACAGATGAGGTGGTGGAAGAAGTGAAGAAATCTGGTTTACGTGGTAGAGGTGGAGCAGGTTTTCCTACCGGGATGAAGTGGAGCTTTTTGGCCAAGCCAGAAGGTGTAGCTCGTTATTTGGTATGCAATGCTGATGAATCTGAGCCAGGAACTTTTAAAGACAGGTATTTGATGACAAACATTCCTCATGCTTTAATTGAAGGAATGATTGTTTCTAGTTATGCACTTGGTGCAAATACCAGTTATATTTATGTAAGAGGAGAAATGATGCCTCAAATCCGAATTTTAGAGAAGGCTATTGCCGAAGCTAAAGCTGCTGGATTTTTGGGCAAAAACATATTAGGTTCTGGTTACGATTTAGAATTATACGTTCAGCCTGGTGGTGGAGCTTATATTTGTGGAGAGGAAACAGCGCTTTTAGAATCTTTAGAAGGAAAAAGAGGAAATCCAAGAATTAAACCTCCTTTCCCTGCAATTGCAGGTTTATACGGTTGCCCAACAGTGGTAAACAACGTAGAATCTATTGCAGCAGTGGTTCCAATTATTAATGATGGCGGAGAAGAATATGCTAAAATTGGAATTGGCCGTTCAACAGGAACTAAATTAATCTCAGCTTCAGGGAATATCAACAAGCCTGGAGTTTATGAAATTGAATTAGGAGTTTCTGTAGAAGATTTTATTTATTCTGAAGAATATTGTGGTGGAATTGCAAACGGAAAAAGATTAAAGGCGGTTGTTGCCGGAGGCTCTTCTGTGCCAATTTTACCAGCTAATTTAATACTGAATTTGGTAAATGGCGATAAGCGTTTAATGTCTTATGAGTCATTATCTGAAGGTGGTTTTACAACTGGAACGATGTTAGGTTCGGGTGGATTTGTGGTTTTAGATGAAGATCAGTGTATTGTTAGAAATACCTGGAATTTCTCTCGTTTTTATCATCATGAATCTTGCGGTCAATGTTCTCCTTGTCGTGAAGGAACAGGCTGGATGGAAAAAGTATTGCACCGTTTAGAGAACGGACATGGTAAAATGAGTGATATGGATTTATTGGTAGATGTTTCTAAGAAAATAGAAGGAAACACCATTTGCCCATTAGGTGATGCCGCAGCTTGGCCTGTGGCCAGTGCAATTCGTCATTTTAGAGATGAATTTGAATGGCATGTAAGAAACCCAACATTAGCAGTTAAAGAAAATTTTGGATTAGCACATTATGCAGATCCATTGCCAGAATTGGTATCATAAAATAATCTTCGGATTGTGAACAGTAGGGATAATCCTCGGATTATCCGTTTTAGAATATTGAATTTGTAGAAATAATCCTCGGATTATCTAACACACCATATAGGTTTTGCGTGAGGGATTGAAGCGGCATCCTTTTTTGTTATCCTGAGCGGAGTCGAAGGAAGAACAAAAAAGATATAGCGTAAAGCCCGACCCTTTTTTGGGACACGCCCAAATAAGTACAATGAAGATACGCTTAGGCTGATCTTAATTATAGATGAACATTTTAAATTTTTTAAAATTGTCTGAAAAAGTAAAAGTAACAATAGACGGGATGCCCGTTGAAGTAGAGCCAGGAACCTCAATTCTAAATGCCGCAAGGCAAATAGGTGGAGATATTGTGCCGCCAGCCATGTGCTATTATTCTAAGTTGGAAGGTAGCGGAGGAAAGTGCCGTACATGTTTGGTAAAAGTGAGCAAGGGTTCTGAAAAAGACCCTCGTCCGATGCCAAAGTTGGTGGCCAGTTGCCGTACCAATGTGATGGATGGGATGGAAGTGCAAAATATTACTTCGCCAGAAGTGGTTGAAGCAAGAAGAGGCATTGTGGAAATGTTATTGATTAACCATCCGCTAGATTGCCCTGTTTGTGACCAAGCCGGCGAGTGTCATTTGCAAGATTTAGCTTATGAGCATGGTGCTGAAGCTACCAGATATGAGTTTGATAGAAGAACTTTTGACAGAATAGATATTGGCGATAAAATTCAACTGCACATGACGCGTTGTATTTTATGCTACCGTTGTGTTTTTGTTGCAGATCAAATTACAGAAAACCGTGTTCACGGTATTTTGGGAAGAGGAGATCATGCAGAAATTTCTACTTATATAGAAAAAGCAATTGATAACGATTTCTCTGGAAATGTAATTGATGTTTGCCCTGTAGGTGCTTTAACAGATAAAACTTTCCGTTTTAAAAACAGAGTTTGGTTTACAAAGCCTGTAGAAGCGCATAGAGATTGCCCAACTTGTTCTGGTAAAACCACTTTATGGTACAAAGGAGAAGAGGTTTTACGTGTAACAGCCAGAAAAGATGAGTTTGGTGAAGTGGAAGAATTTATTTGTAATACCTGCCGCTTTGATAAAAAAGAAACTAAAGATTGGGTAATTGAAGGTCCAAAAAAGGTTTCTCGTCAATCTGTTATCAATTCTAATCATTATGATCAATTGCAACCAGCCCAAGTGGTGAAGAAAAATTTGGAGTTAATGGAAGCAAATAAAGAACAATTCGAAAGAGCAACTAAATTTTAATGGAAGTAGCATTTTTAATAGAAAAGCTTGTTTTAGTTACGGTACTGTTTACATTAACGCTAACTATAGCCGCTTACTCCACCTGGGCAGAACGTAAAGTTGCGGCTTGGTTACAAGATAGAGTAGGACCAAACAGAGCTGGAATTTTTGGTTTATTGCAACCGTTGGCAGATGGTGGAAAGATGTTCTTTAAAGAAGAAATTATTCCTAGTGGTGCCAATAAATGGTTATTTATAGCAGGGCCTTCTTTGGCTTTATTAACTTCTTTTTTAGGAGTAGCGGTCATTCCGTTTGGCCAAGATGTGGAGTTATTTGGAAGAATAGTTCCCATGCAAATTGCCGATATTAACGTAGGGATTCTTTACATTTTTGGAGTAGTTTCTTTAGGTGTATATGGCATTATGATTGGTGGTTGGGCATCTAATAATAAGTATTCTTTAATGGGAGCCATTCGTGGAGCTTCTCAAAACATTAGCTATGAAATAGCAATGGGACTTTCTATTATCGCTTTGCTTTTAGTAACCAATTCATTAAGTTTTAAAGTTATTGCAGAGCAACAACATGGTTTAAACTGGAATATTATTTATCAGCCTTTGGGCTTTTTAATATTTTTGGTTTGTGCTTTTGCCGAAACTAATCGTGTTCCTTTTGATTTACCGGAATGTGAAACCGAATTAATTGGTGGTTATAATACCGAGTATTCTGCTTTTAAAATGGGAGCTTACATGTTTGCAGAATATATCAACATGTTTGTTTCATCAGCAGTAATGGCAACGTTATATTTTGGAGGATACAATTATCCGGGAATGGATTTTGTGAACGAAACATTAGGCGCTACTTGGGGCCCTTTGGTTGGAGTAGCAGTTTTGTTCTTCAAAATTATTGCATTCATATTCTTTTTTATGTGGGTGAGATGGACTGTTCCCCGTTTCCGTTATGATCAGTTGATGGATTTAGGTTGGAAAGTATTAATTCCTTTGGCAATTGCCAACATCGTAATTACGGCAATTGTAATTACCGTAGTTGATAAATTATAAATATTAGATTTTACCTTCCCCTCCTTTTGGAGGGGAGTGAGGGGAGGCATTATGGAATCATTAAGTGGTAGAAAAAAAGTACTAGAACAAAAACCAATGAATTTTATGGAGCGGATTTATCTGCCCGCAATTTTCAAAGGAATGGCTATTACTTTTATGCACATGTTTAAAAAGAAAGAGACTATTCATTATCCAGAGCAAGAAAGAGAATTTTCTGAAAATTGGAGAGGAATGCATTCTTTAAAAAGAGATGAGCAAGGAAAAGAGCGTTGTACCGCTTGTGGACTTTGTGCTTTGTCTTGCCCTGCCGAAGCTATTACCATGATTTCTGCAGAAAGAGAAAAAGGAGAAGAGCATTTATACAGAGAAGAGAAATACGCCGCAGTATATGAAATTAATATGCTGAGATGTATTTTTTGCGGTTTGTGTGAAGAAGCTTGCCCAAAAGAAGCAATTTATTTAGACGGTCCAATTGTACCGGCTGATTTTTTACGTAAAGATTTTATTTACGGGAAAGATAAACTAGTGGAAATGCCAATTAATGAGTTGGAAGCTTTAAAAGCAGTTACTCATTAGATATTAGTTAATAAATAGCATAAGTTAAATCAAAAATTTTACCTTTGCCGTTCAAAAAAACGGTAATAGTTTTTCAAATAGATGAGTTTATTTTACTTAGTCGCATTTTTATCCATACTATTTTCACTCTTGGTAATTTTTGTCAAGAATCCGGTTTATAGTGTTTTAGCTTTAATTGCTACCTTTTTTACTTTCACTATTCATTATATTTTACTGAATGCTCAGTTTTTAGCAGTCGTAAACTTTATTGTTTATATGGGAGCAATTATGGTGCTTTTCCTTTTTGTTTTGATGTTAATGAATCTGAACAAAGATACAGAGCCTGTAAAATCTAACCTCCTTAAAATTATAGGAGTTGTTGCTGGAGGAAGTTTATTGGTAACCTTAATAGGCGCCATTAATGCAATCCAAACTTCAGAAGTGAGTAAACTGCCTAATTCTGATATTGGTTTAGTAGAAAACTTAGGGAAAGTACTTTTTAGTGAATTCCTTTTACCATTCGAATTAACATCCATCTTATTGTTTACCGCATTAGTTGGAGCCGTATTATTAGCTAAAAAAGACAAAAGAACTCAAAATGGATAACATTACTTCAACCATTCAAGTAGTTCCACTTAATCATTACATTTTATTAAGTGCAATCATATTTAGTATTGGTGTAATTGGTGTTTTAATTAGAAGAAACGCCATCATTATTTTTATGTGTGTAGAGTTAATGCTAAATGCAGTAAACTTGTTATTGGTTGCTTTTTCTGCCTACAGCGGAGATGCTTCAGGTCAGGTTTTTGTGTTTTTCGTTATGGCCCTTGCTGCTGCGGAGGTTGCCGTAGGTTTGGCCATTATTGTAATGGTTTATAGAAATACAAGTTCTATAGATATCAATGTTTTGAACAGGTTAAAGTGGTAATTTTTTATACAGCTAGATGATAGACTTAGTTTGGTTAATTCCTTTATTTCCTTTTATAGGTTTCTTAATTAATGGTTTGGGGAGAAATTTTCTTCCTAAAGTTGTGATTGGGTCTATAGCAAGTTTAGCCGTTTTGGCTTCATTTGGGGTGAGTTTGGGAATATTTTTTGAATTTAATGCCACAGAACCAGTAATCATTAATTTATTTGATTGGATTAAAGTTGGAGGAATTGATATTCCATTTTCATTCCAGATAGATCAGTTGAGTATTTTAATGCTACTTATTATTACAGGAATAGGATCTTTAATTCATATTTATTCTGTGGGTTACATGAGCCACGATGCAGGTTTTGGAAAGTTTTTCGCTTACCTTAATCTCTTTGTATTCTTTATGTTGCTATTGGTTTTAGGATCCAATTATGTCATCATGTTTATTGGTTGGGAAGGCGTAGGATTATGCTCTTATCTATTAATAGGATTTTGGTACACCAATGCTAATTACGCCGATGCTGCTAAAAAAGCCTTCATCATGAATAGAATTGGTGATTTAGGCTTTCTCTTAGGTGTGTTTTTAATTATAAGCACTTTTGGAAGCGTTTCTTTTGCAGAGATCTTTCCAAAAGCAGCAGGAATGATTTCTGGAGATGCTACCCTTACTTTAATTACCATATTATTATTTATAGGTGCTATTGGTAAATCTGCACAATTGCCTTTGTTTACTTGGTTGCCAGATGCAATGGCTGGTCCAACACCAGTTTCAGCTTTAATACATGCTGCAACTATGGTAACAGCAGGTATTTATATGATAGCAAGATCTAATATCCTGTTTACGTTATCTCCAGTAACCATGAGCATTATTGCTGTAATTGGTTTAGCTACAGCTATTATTGCCGCTATTATTGCGTTAACCCAAACAGATATTAAAAAAGTATTGGCTTATTCAACAGTTTCTCAATTAGGATACATGTTTTTAGGCTTGGGAGTTGGCGCATATACAGGTGCATTTTTTCATGTATTAACACATGCTTTCTTTAAAGCTTTATTGTTTTTAGGAGCAGGTTCTGTAATTCATGCTATGAGTGATGAGCAGGATATGAGAAAAATGGGTGGATTGAAAAGCAAATTACCAATTACCTTCTTTACTATGTTAATGGGAACTTTAGCCATCTCAGGTTTACCTCCATTCGCAGGTTTCTTTTCTAAAGATGAAATATTGGCTCATGTTTATGAACATAACAAACTTCTTTGGATTATAGGGTTATTGGGCGCATTATTAACTGCTTTTTATATGTTTAGAATGATGTTTTTAACTTTCTGGGGATCTTTTAGAGGGACTGAAGAACAAAAGCATCATTTACATGAATCTCCAATATCTATGACTTTACCCTTAATTATACTAGCAGTACTTTCTGTAGTAGGTGGTTTTATTGGAGTTCCAGAGGTTTTAGGCGGTGGGCATTGGTTAAGTCATTACTTAGCGCCAGTTTTTGAAAGTTCAACCTCAAAAATGGGAGAGTTAGCTTTAGATCATACCACCGAATATATGTTAATGGGTATTTCAGTTGGTGGAGTAGTTTTAGCTATACTATATGCTTACATTAAATACATTAAAAATAATCACGTTCCTGTTTTAGATTCCGAGCCACGTTCGGCTTTAGCTAAAATATCTTATAGCAAATTTTACTTTGATGAGTTTTACAATGCCATTATTCAAAAGCCTTTAGATGCCCTTTCTGGATTTTTCTATAAAGTGATAGATAAATCTGGAATTGATGCTTTAGTAAATGGTTTAGGTAAAGGATCAATAGAAGCAAGTAAAACATTAAGGTTATTACAAACCGGAAATGTTGGCTTTTATATTTTTGCCATGGTGATAGGCGTGATAGCGCTATTGTTATATAGTTTTTTTAAATTTTAGGATTCCGAATTAAAGAAATAGATGAATTTATTAATCTTATTGTTTTTTCCTTTAGTTGGTTCATTAGCTTGTCTTCTGAATAAAAATTACGCTAAGCAAACTGCTTTAATTAGCGCTTTAATTACGCTAGGTTTAGCAATTGTGCTACTTTCTGATTTCAATGCAGATGCCAGCAGACAGTTTGTGGTAGATTTTGCTTGGATTCCTCAACTCGGCATTAATTTTAAAGCAGGTATAGATGGAATAAGCATGATCATGGTTTTATTAACCACAGGCTTAGTTCCCTTAATTATCCTTTCTGGCTTTAATAGAACATTCAAAAATCCTTCTGCCTTATTTGCTTTGATATTATTTATGCAATCGGGTTTATTGATTGTATTTACTGCTTTAGATGCTTTCTTGTTTTATGTAGGATGGGAAGCCGCTTTAATTCCAATTTATTTTATTTGTGCCATTTGGGGCGGTGCAGATCGTATCCGTGTAAATATGAAATTCTTTATTTACACTTTTTCAGGATCACTTTTTATGCTTTTAGGGATCATTTTCCTGCATTTACAAACTCCAGCAAATAACTACGATATTGATGCTTTTTATGCACTAAACCTAGATGCTAATACGCAAGGTTGGCTATTTTGGTGTTTCTTTATTGCTTTCGCGATAAAAATGCCAATTTTTCCTTTCCATACCTGGCAGCCAGATACTTATACGGAAGCACCTACTATGGGTACAATGCTTTTAGCAGGTATCATGTTAAAAATGGGTATTTACGGAGTGATTAGATGGTTAATTCCTGTTGTTCCATTAGGTTTTATAGAGTGGAAACAAGTCGCAATTATTTTATCAATTATCGGAATTGTATACGCTTCAATTATTGCGTTCACCCAAAAAGACATCAAAAAATTGATAGCTTATTCTTCCATTGCTCACGTAGGATTAATATCTGCTGGTATTTTTGCTTGGAATGTAGAAGGTGTACAAGGCGCCATGATTCAGATGTTAAATCATGGAATTAACGTAATTGGTTTGTTTTTTATCATTGATATCATCATCAACAGATTAAATACCAGAGAAATTTCTGCAATGGGTGGGATAGCCAAAGTGGCTCCTCAATTTGCAATCGCCTTTTTAATTATTTTATTAGGAACAGTAGCTTTACCATTAACCAATGGTTTTATTGGCGAGTTTTTATTGCTAAATGCAGTATATCAATATCAAATATGGGCCGCTGCAATTGCAGGTTTAACCATCATTTTTGGGGCGGTTTACATGTTAAGAATGTATAAAAATGTAATGCAAGGTCAATTAAATGAATTGACTGCTTCATTTAAAGATATAAAGGGAACAGAGATATTGGTGTTGAGCATCATTTGTGCCTTAGTCATTGTCATCGGAGTTTACCCAAAACCAATTCTTCATATTTCAGAAGCGGCAGTAAATGGGTTAATCAATCAGGTAAATAATAAATTAGCATTTTAATTAAAAGAATGAATTCTTTAATAGTTATATCAATTTTAGCCATTGTAGTTCTTTATTTAGGATTATATAAAGCAAAAAATGCATTGTTGCCAGTTACCATTATTGGTTTAATTGGAGCGCTTGTTTTAGCTATTATGGAATGGAATAGTGGTGCAACGGCTATTTTTAGCGGCATGATGCTGTTTGATAACTTTGCAGTTGCCTTCTCAGGTTTAACCATAGTTTCTACCATTCTTATTTTATTATTATCTAAGACTTATTTTGATAAAATCAGCTCTAACGTGGCTGAGTATTATACCATTATCCTTTTTGCTTTAACAGGAATTATTGTAATGGTTTCTTACCATAATCTAACCATGCTTTTTGTAGGGTTAGAGATCATGTCAGTAAGTTTATATATTTTAGCAGGGATAAAGAAAAGAGATTTTGCATCTAATGAAGCAGCCTTAAAGTACTTTTTAATGGGTGCTTTTTCTACCGGCTTTTTACTTTTTGGTATTGCATTAATTTATGGCTCATCTCATTCATTTGATCTTTCAGTGATCGCACAATATGTAATTGACAGACCAACCGGAATTGACCCTATGTTTTATGTAGGTATCGCCTTAATGATGGTTGGAATGTGTTTTAAGATTGGTGCCGCCCCATTCCATTTTTGGACTCCAGATGTTTATGAAGGTTCTCCAACATTAATTACCGCTTTTATGTCTACTGTGGTTAAAACTGCTGGCTTTGCAGCTTTCTTACGTTTGTTTGCTATTTGTTTTGCTCCTTTAGCAGAGTTTTGGATGCCAGCTTTATTAATCATTACAGTAATCACTTTGTTTGTTGGAAACATTACCGCCTTATATCAAACAAACTTTAAAAGGATGTTGGCTTTCTCTAGCATATCTCATGCTGGGTATATGCTTTTTGCTATTGTGGCCTTAGGCACTACTTCAGTAAATGCAGTTTTTGTTTACGCTTCAGCTTATTCTTTAGCCTCTATTATTGCGTTTGCAGTACTTATTATGGTGAAAGAGCAAACAGGAGGAGAGAATTTTGATAATTTTAATGGCTTAGGGAAAAGAAATCCATTTTTAGCTTTTGTTTTAACCGTAGCCATGCTTTCTTTAGCTGGTATCCCTTTAACTGCTGGTTTTGTAGGGAAGTTTTTTATGTTTTCTACAGCTTTGCAGCAATACCATATTTGGTTAATTATATTAGCTATTGTTAATGCAATAATTGGAATTTTCTATTACTTTAAGGTTATTGTTGCTATGTATTTTAAAGATGCAGAAAGAAAAGAATTAAGCACTTCAGGCTATTATACTTTTGTACTTGGAGTTTCAGCTGTTTTTAGCATTCTACTTGGAGTTTATCCATCTATTATTACTGATTTATTTTAACAACCCTCTGATTATGAAATTGCAATAATATTTGTAGTTTTATAATGAAACTATGCATGAATTCTGGGAGTACATCACCAAGCTGACCGATGCGCAGCAAATTATTCACAAAGGTGGGTTTTATCTCATTCTTTTTGTTGTATTTGCAGAGACTGGATTGTTTTTTGGGTTTTTCTTACCTGGAGATTATTTGCTGTTTTTGGCCGGAATGTTTGTAGCAACCGGAAAGTTAGATGTTGGCATCTTAGGCATGATTGTTGGCTTGATTCTGGTCGCAGTAGCGGGAAATTTTGTTGGATATTGGTTTGGTTATAAAACAGGACCAATGTTGTACAACAGAAAGGATTCTTTCTTTTTTAAGAAAAAATACTTAAAAGCAGCCGAACATTACTATAATAAACAAGGTGCTTTTGCTTTAATTATGGGCAGATTTGTGCCAATTGTACGCACATTTGCACCTATTTTTGCTGGGGTTGTAAAATTAGACATAAAACGATTTGCTTTTTATAACTTTGTAGGAGCAATTTTATGGATAACATCACTCACATTACTGGGTTATTTTTTAGGTAAAAGATTTGAAACAGAAATTAATGAATACCTTTTATACATTATTTTAGGTTTCATTTTAATTACTACCATCCCATTAATTACTGCATTTTTTAAAAGGAATTCGAATAACAAAGTTGATATAGAAAAAGTAGAAGATACAGAAAATGAATAACTTCCACCCATGGCACTCCATCTCACCAGGAGAAAACTCACCAGAGAGCGTTACTGCAATTATTGAAATCCCAAAAGGATCCAAAGCTAAATATGAAATAGATAAAGAAACTGGCTTATTAAGGCTAGATAGAATGCTTTTCTCCTCAGTAATGTACCCAGCTAATTACGGTTTTATTCCGCAAACTTATTGTGATGATCATGATCCTTTAGATATTTTAGTGTTATGTTCTGCAGATGTTTATCCAATGTCTATGATAGAGGCTAAAGTAATTGGTGTAATGCACATGGTTGATAATGGAGAGCAAGATGATAAGATTATAGCGGTAGCAAAAAACGATATGTCTGTAAATTATATTGAAGATTTAGCCGAATTGCCACCACATACCATGAAAGAAATTGTACGTTTCTTTCAAGATTATAAAGCTTTAGAAGAAAAAAATGTGACTATCGAGCATCTTTTAGGTAAACGATATGCATACAAAGTAATAGAAGAAAGTATAGAATTGTATAATTCTACTTTTCCAAAGTAATAATATAAAAAATGGACCCCCTTCCCCCAGTCAGTAGTTTTAATATTTTTTTAACCATATTCCTTGTTTTTCTAAACGGATTTTTTGTTGCAGCTGAGTTTGCAATAGTAAAAGTTAGAGGCTCTCAAATAGAAATAAAAGCAAAAACAGGGAGTAAAGTTGCTGGTGTTGCAAAGCACATGATAGCCCATTTAGATGGATATTTAGCCGCCACGCAGCTAGGGATTACCTTAGCATCACTTGGTTTGGGTTGGGTTGGTGAAGAGGTAATGTCTAATTTGGTTTTAAATATATTTAGTTTACTTTCTCTGCCAATTTCAGCAAGTTTAGCGGTAAGCTTAGGTCATATTTTAGCCTTCACTATTATTACTGTTTTACATATAGTTTTTGGTGAATTAGCTCCTAAAACATTAGCTATTCAAAAGCCAGTAGCTACCACCATGGCTATTGCTTTTCCCTTACAGTTTTTCTATATCGTATTTCGTCCGTTTATTTATGTGTTAAATGGTTTTGCAAATGTGATTTTAAAGTTATTAGGGGTAAATGCCGCCAACGCACACGAATCTATACACTCATCTGAAGAGCTGCAATACCTATTAGATCAAGGAAAAGAATCAGGTGCTTTAGACAAAGCGGAACATGAACTCATTAAAAATGTATTTGATTTTAATGAACGAGTGGTTAAAAATATTATGGTTCCCCGCACTAAAATTTCTGCCGTAGAACTGGGCTGTAAACAAGAAGAGTTATTAGATACCATAATTTCCGAAGGCTATTCAAGAGTTCCGGTTTATGATGAAACTATTGATAGAATAGTTGGAATTGTACATGCAAAAGATATTCTTTCACTTATTGTACGACATGAGAAATTTAATCTTAAAGACATCATTAGGAAACCCATGTTTGTTCCCGAATCTAAAAAGATTAATGATTTAATGGCCGAACTTAAGCTAAAGCGAATCCAAATTGCTATTGTTTTAGATGAATTTGGTGGAACTGCCGGTATGGTTACTTTAGAAGATATTGTAGAAGAATTGGTTGGTGAAATTCAGGATGAGTACGATGAAGAAAAAGCCATTGTAGAGAAAATTTCTGATAACGAATTTATAGTAACCGCATCAGCAACGGTTTATGATGTAAATGAATTTTTACCACATGATTTACCCGAAGATGAAGACTATGATACCGTTGTAGGGTTGTTGAGTGAAATTTTTGGTAAAATTCCTGAAGTTGGCGAAACTAAAGAATTTAATGGCTATACTTTTACCATCCTTAAAAAGATTGATCAAAATATAGAATCTGTTAAATTACAGTTACTATTACCAGATGAAGATATGGTAGATATCCACTAAAAATTGATATGCATTTATTCTACACTCCACATATTATAGGAGAAGCTTATCAGCTTGATGAAGAAGAAAGCAAACATTGCACTCGTGTTTTAAGACTAAAAATAGGAGATCAAGTTCATTTAATTGATGGAAAAGGCGGTTTTTTTTTAGCCGAGATCATAAGTGATCACCCCAAAAAGACCACGCTTAGAGTCATTTCTGTAGAAAGAGAATATTCAAAGCGAAACCATTATTTACATATCGCGGTAGCGCCAACAAAAAACATTGATAGGTTTGAGTGGTTTTTAGAGAAAGCTACAGAAATAGGGATTGATGAAATTACCCCAATCATTTGTGAACGATCAGAGCGAAAAGAAATCAAGACAGATCGATCTAATAAAATTATCACCTCTGCAGTTAAGCAATCTTTAAAAGCATATCATCCAAAATTAAATCATCAAATTACGTTTAAAGAGTTTGTTAAACAGGCTTTCGCCGATGTAAAATATATCGCTCATTGTGATGAAATGGATAAGCAATCCATTTCATCAGGCTTTATTCCACATCAAAATTATTTAATTTTGATAGGTCCCGAAGGTGATTTTTCTCCATCAGAAATAGAATATGCTTTGCAAAATGGATTTGTTCCCATAACTTTAGGCAGCAGCAGATTAAGAACAGAAACTGCGGCACTACAAGCATGCTTCGAAATCAATTATTTAAACCGATAGAAGATTTGAAAGGTGAGCGTTTTAAGTTAAAAGTTAAAAGTAGAAATTGGAAAGTTAAAGAGACTAGCTTTTTAATTGTCTTCTTTTGTCTTTGTTCCTTATTCTTTGTTCTGTCCTTCAAATCAGTTGAGACTTATAAAATTGCTAAATTAAAATATAATGGAGGTGGAGATTGGTACGCTAACAGAACAGCTTTGCCAAATCTCATCGATTTTTGTAATCAAAATTTAGGGACTCGTATAGCTAAAGAAGAAACTGTAGTTGAAGTAGGAAGTGCTGATTTGTTCAACTATCCCTTTGTTTATTTAACCGGCCACGGAAATGTGGTTTTCTCAGATCAAGAAGCTAAAAACTTGCGCCAATATTTAATAGGAGGAGGTTTTTTGCATATAGATGATAATTATGGTTTAGATAAATTTATCAGACCGCAAATGAAAAAAGTTTTTCCTGAGTTAGATTTTATTGAATTATCCCCACAGCATGCCATATTTAATCAGAAATTTAAATTCCCGGCGGGCTTACCAAAAATTCATGAACATGACGGAAAAAGACCACAAGCTTTTGCGTTAACCTATAAAGGTAAAGTAGTGTGCTTTTATACTTTCGAATGTGATTTAGGTAACGGATGGGAAGATTTTGGGACCTATCCAGAAGATACGCCTCAATCAAGAGAGAAAGCTTTGAAAATGGGCGCCAACTTATTGCAATTTGCATTAACTCAATAAAAAGATGTATAAAGTAAACATTAATGACTCTATAAATTTAGAAACCGAATATAAAGACGGCTTAGTCTTAATAAATGGAGATGCTGTAGAAATTGATATGGCAAGTATAACTCCAAGTAGGTTTCATATTATACATCAGCAAAAATCTTATTTGGCAGAATTAGTAGAAGTAGATTTTTCTCAAAAGAAAATGACCATTAAGGTGAATTCTAATAGATATGAGTTAGCCATTAAAGATCAATATGATGAATTATTAAAGAATTTGGGCTTAGATAATTTAAATACTACTAAAATTAAAGAGATTAAAGCTCCAATGCCTGGTTTGGTCCTTAAATTATTAGTAAAGGAGGGAGATGATATAAAAAAAGGAGACAATCTTTTTGTTTTAGAGGCCATGAAGATGGAAAACATGATAAAATCTCCTTCAGATGCAATTATTAAGAAGATTTTTATCAATCCTGGAGATAAAGTAGAAAAAAATCAGGTGATGATAGGTCTAGGTTAAATATTTTCACTATTTGGTCTGTTTTTATGAAAAAAGGACAAAAATATTGTTGTTTTTTTGCATCTATATAAATTATTATTACCTTCATTTTTTAAACAAAACAATTTTTTATGAAAAAATTATTACTAAGCTATGTAATTATGTGCTTTTTGATGGTTTCGGTGGCGTTTGCACAAAACGTTAACGTAACAGGAAAAGTTACATCAGCGGCAGACGGTTTGCCGCTACCAGGAGTTAGTGTTTCTGTAAAAGGTAACACCTCAGTTGGAACACAAACAGATGCTAATGGAAATTACAAATTATCAGTACCAGCTACTGCTAAAACTTTGGTTTTCCGTTACATTGGGTTTCTTCCTAAAGAAGCTTCTGTTGGAACAACAGTTAATATGCAATTATCAGAAGATCAAAAACTTTTATCTGAGGTAGTCGTAACTGGTTACGGTACTCAAAACAAAAGATCTATTGCAGGGTCTGTCTCAACCATTAAAGCAGAGGAATTTGCTCAGGTGCCAATTGCATCTTTTGACCAAGCTTTGCAAGGTAAAGCTCCTGGAATTTTAGTTCAATCTAATTCAGGTCAGCCAGGTGCAGCAGCTTCTATTCTTATCAGAGGTTCTGGTTCTATACAAGGAGGCAACACTCCATTGTATATTGTAGATGGTATTGAAATTACTGCAAATGATTTTTCAACATTAAACTCAGGTGATTTTGAAAGTATTGCAGTTTTAAAAGATGCAATTTCTACTTCTCAGTATGGTTCTAGAGGTTCTAATGGAGTAATTGTAATTACAACAAAAAAAGGTAAATCAGGAGCTACAAAATTAACATATGACGTTCAATACGGAGAATCAAATCTTCCGGCTAGTAAGTTGATTTTAATGAACACTCAGCAAAAATTAGATTACGAAATTGCAAATGGAAATCCTTACGGATGGTCAGCTGCAGATTTAGCTGCTCTAAGATTAATTGATACTGATTGGGAAGATGTTTTATACAGAACAGGTAAAACAGCTAATCATACAGTGAGTGCGTCAGGTGGAAATGAAAAAACTACTTTTTTCCTGTCAGGATCTTACTTTGATCAAACAGGTACTTTAGAAGCTACAGCTTTAGAACGTACTACAGGAAGAGCAAATATTGATAGCAAATCTGGTGATTTTAATTTCGGATTAACCTCTTCTTTTGGTTATTCTTTATTCACAAATACAGATGAGAACAACACAGGTATTGCCTCTCCATTAAATGCAGCTCGTTGGGCTAATCCTTACGAATCTCCTTTTGATGCTAACGGTAACTATACTGAAATTTATTCTGGTCAACCAAATGGCTTACAAGAATTGTTAGAAAACAGTCGTAATAGAAAACAATTTAAAGGTATTGGTAGTGTTTATTTATCTTACAATGCACCATTTTTAAAAGGATTAACTTTAAAAACTAACCTAGGAGGTGACTTTAGAAATAACGAAAATTCTCAGTTTACAGATCCAACAACAGCTACAGGTAGAGCACAAACGGGTGGCAAAGGAAGCTACAGCAGAAGTGGCGATCGTTACTTCAGATATACTGCTACTTCTTCAGTAAACTACAGTACAACCTTCAAAAAAGATCATACTTTTTCTGTTGGACTTTTTAATGAGATTGTAAAAAATAAAATTGCCAATTTTGGCTTCACTGGTTATGGTTTGGGTGGTGCATTTGAAAATGAAGCCGGTATAACCCCAGGTAATGCAACCAATGGATTTATTCCTGCAGTTACAGGAAATGGAAGTATAAATGCCCTATTATCTTATTTTGTAGATGCTAAATATTCTTTTAAAGACAGATATTTTTTACAAGGATCATTCCGTAGAGACGGTTCTTCAAGATTTGGAGCCAACAAGAAATTTGCAAACTTTGGATCTATCGGTGCAAGTTGGATAGTTTCAGACGAGGATTTTATGTCATCTCTTAAAAACAGTTTCCTTGATGAATTAAAATTCAAAGTAAGTTATGGTTCTGCAGGTAATCAATCTGGATTACTTAACTTTCAATCAAGAGAATTATATGGCAGATCTGTTTATAACGGAATAAGCGGGTTATTACAAACTCAATTAGCTAATCCAGAATTACAATGGGAAAGAAAAGCAACTTTCAATGCTGGCTTTGAGTTTTCTACCTTTAAAGGTCGTTTTAGTGGAGCTTTAGAATACTACAGCTCATTAACTAGTGATTTATTTCTTGATAGACAATTATCTAGAACAACAGGTTATCCTTCTTTAACTTCAAATATTGGAGAGTTACAAAATAATGGAGTTGAAGCTTCATTAAATGTAGATGTTCTTAGATCACAAAATTTTAACTGGTCTGTAAATGCTAGTTTAACTTACAACCAAAATAAGATTAAAAAATTAGTTGGTGATCAAACTGAAATTATTGGTGGGGGAGTTACTATTAATAGAATTGGTGAATCTATCAATTCATTGTTTCTTGTGCCAACAGCAGGTGTAAATCCCGCAAATGGAGCTCAACAATACCGTAAGATAGATGGAAGTATTACTGAAGAGTATGATGCAGATGACAGAGTAATTGTTGGAAGCACTCAAGTTCCTTACTTTGGTGGCTTTGGAACAACTTTATCCTATAAAGGATTATCATTGAATACATTTTTCAGTTTTGTAAGAGGTAATAAAATCTTCAATAATGATAAAAGTAACGTTCTTAATCCAGGATACTATTATGATAATTTAGCGGTAGAAAATTTAAGAGAGTGGCGTAACCCAGGAGATATTACAGATGTACCCGCATTTGATGATGTTTATGAAGATGGAACAACTCGTTTTGTAGAATCTGGAAATTTCTTAAGATTAAGAAATGCAACCCTTTCATATTCACTTCCTAAATCATTTTTACAAAAAGCTAAAATTGATAATGTGAAATTATTTATTCAAGGACAAAATATTTATACATGGCATAAGTTTCAAGGATATGATCCTGAAATATCTACCGGTATAAATAACGGAGCTCAATATCCTGCATTGAGAACCTTTACCCTAGGTTTAAACTTTGGACTATAATTTAAATTATTGAATTATTAATATTAATATAAACAAAATGAGATTTAATAAGATAATTACAGTTAGCGCACTCACCTTATCGATGATGTTCGCGGCATGTAGCGATGTCATAGACGTTGAGCCAGAGTTTCAGAAAGATGGCTCCCAAATTTTTACAAATTTAAATGATTACGATTTTGCCTTAACAGGTGCCTACGCATTGTTTAGACAAGTTGGTTACTTTGGTAGTGGAGGCCAAACAACAAGTACTTGGGCTAACCTTCCTGATATGATGGGAGATAATTTAGTACAAACAGGTGAAGATTTAGCCAATTGGCAACCACAAACTAATTGGGTTTTTAGTACAGCTGAATCTGATGTTATCATAGCTTGGACCGCTGCCTATTCAGTTATTGCCCAAGCTAACCTAACTTTAAGAGGTTTAGATGCCTTTTCTTCTGAAGATGCTGCTAGAACTAATAGAATTAGGGGACAAGCATTAGCAATTAGAGCAATGGCTCATTTTGATTTACTTCGTTTTTGGGCTGAAGAATACGATAGAAATTCTACAAAATTAGGTATTCCTTATATTGAAACTGTAGATATAGAATTGAAACCAGCCAGATTAACTGTTAAAGGAAGTTGGGATAAAATATTTGCAGATATGCTTGCCGCAGAAACAGCTCTTGCAGCAGTTACTGGAATTAATACCGCAACTAACAAGTCAAACCTTGACGTGAATGCAATAAGAGGTTTATTGGCAAGAATGTATTTATATTCTAAAGAATATGCAACCGCAGAAAGTTATGCAACTACAGTTATTACTGCAGTTCCTTTAGCGTCTAAAGCTAATTTCCCTGGTATTTGGAAAGATGCTTCTGTAGCTGAAGTTTTATGGTCAGTTTCTTTTAACGCTGGTGAAGGATCTCCAGCAGCAGGCGTTCATTTAGCGTCCTCAAACCGTAATAGATTTCGTCCTGCAGCGGCATTAGAGGCAACTTATGATCAAACTAATGATGTAAGATTTGCTCCTTATTTTGCAACTAGAAATTCTGCTGGAGGAACTCCAAGAAGAATTATCAATAAATTTTATGGTCGTCTTACTGCTAATGATAACCTTGTAAATTGGAAAGCTTTAAGAACAGGAGAACTCTATTTAATTAGAGCAGAAGCCAGAGCAAGACAAGGCGGCGCTAAAGAAGTTTTAGGATTAGCTGATTTAAATGCTTTAAGAGATGCTAGAATTACAGGTTATACCCCAGCTTTATTAGTTGGAACAGCCTTGTTAGATGCTATTGAATTAGAAAGAAGAAAAGAGTTAGTAGGTGAAGGTCATAGATGGTTTGATTTAAAGAGAACATCTAAAACCATTGCAAGAACTGAAAGAGCTTTAACTTCTACAGCTTTAAATTTAGCTTCTACCTCAAAATACTGGACTTGGCCAATACCACAATTAGAAATTGATGCTAATCCAGCAATTAGCACTCAACAATCAACAGGTTGGTAATATTTAAGTAATTTAATTTTTAATAAGGGCTGCAAAGTAAATTTGTAGCCCTTATTTTTTGCTTTAATTGCAACAGCCCGAGTAAAATAAACTTGATGGCAGCGGCAGCTCCCCAATTTTTATTTGGGGACTATAGTGTACAGCAAGACTATCTTTTTTTAGCAACCATAACAGTACCTTTTCTAGAATTATTTATTTTTTCTTTGCAGAAAGGCTTTTTGTTTTAGCAATAAATTATACTTTGCCCTCCATTTTATTTTCTGCAATTTTGTCTTCCCGCAATGATTAAGAAAGAAACCATAGATCGTATTTTAGAAACTGCCCGAGTAGAAGAGGTGGTGGGTGATTTTGTGCATCTAAAAAAGCGGGGAACAAGCATGATTGGTTTATGTCCTTTTCATGGAGAAAAGTCGCCTTCATTTCATGTGTCTCCTTCAAAAGGGATTTTTAAATGCTTTGGTTGTGGCAAAGGCGGAGACTCGGTTAGGTTTATTATGGAACACGAAAAATACTCGTATCCAGAAGCTTTAAAGTACGTTGCCAGAAAATATAATATTGAGGTTGAAGAAACAGAAGTTACGCCAGAGTATCAGGCAGAGGTAGATAGGAGAGAGAGTTTATACATTGTTTCTAATTATGCGGCCAAATTTTTTGCCAATAAAATGTGGAATAGTGAAGCGGGCAAAACTATCGGACTAAGCTATTTTAAGGAGCGTGGTTTTAGAGAAGACATTATAAAGAAATTTGAATTAGGCTTTTCGCCCGATGATTGGAATGCTTTACTAGATGCTGCTGTTGCCGATGGATTTAAACAAGAATTTTTAGAGGAAACTGGCTTAGTCATCAAAAATGATTTAGGCCGAATATACGATAGATTTAGAGGGCGGGTGATGTTTCCCATCCATAATTTTACAGGTAGGATTATTGGTTTTGGAGGCCGGACTTTAAAAACAGATAAAGCAGTTCCTAAATATGTAAACTCTCCAGAAAGTGATATTTACCATAAATCTAGTGTGCTTTACGGGCTTTTTCAGGCAAAGAAAGCCATAAGAGATTTTGACAATTGTTACTTGGTAGAAGGTTATGCCGATGTTTTATCTGTGCAGCAAGCCGGCGTAGAAAACGTAGTGGCTTCATCTGGGACTTCTTTAACGGTTGAACAAATAAGATTAATTGGTCGTTTCACCAAAAGTGTAACCATTTTATATGATGGTGATGCTGCCGGAATTAAAGCTTCTTTAAGAGGTTTAGATATGATTTTGGAGGAAGGATTGGATGTGAAAATAGTCCTTTTCCCTGATGGCCATGATCCGGATTCATATATCCAACAATTAGGAGCTGATACTTTTAAAACCCATGTAGAAAAAAACAAGAAGGATTTTATCTTCTTTAAAACCGAGATTCTTTTAAAAGACGCAGGAAAAGATCCTATAAAAAGAGCTGGCGTGATAAGGGAAGTGGTAGAAAGTATTGCTAAAATTCCCGATGCCATTAAAGCTTCTGTTTTTTTAAGAGAGTGTAGCAACTTGCTGCAAATGGAAGAGCGAATTCTGATTTCTGAGCTCAATAAAATGAAGCTTGGAAAAGCTAAAAAGGACAGCCAAAATCAGCAAGCCAAGTTTCAACCGCAACCCCAACAGCAAAGTCATGATGATTATCCAATTGAAGCTTTTGTTGATGCATTTGTGGAGGAGCAGGTTATACCAGCTGATGAATTTCAAGAGCGAGACATGATTAGGGTTTTATTAACCTACGGAGATAAAATGGTGAATTGGGATGAAATGACCGATACTTATATTGGGCCATATATTATTACCAATTTAAGTGATGTAAGCTTTAGCAATGTTCTTTATGCTAAAGTCATTCAACATTATCATGATGAGTTAGAGAACGGAAAATTACCGACTGAAAAAGATTTTATTCAACATCCCGATGCGGAGATTGCAAATATGGCGGTTTCTATGATTTCATCTCCTTATCATTTAAGTGAGAATTGGTATCTGATGCACAACATTACCGTACCAGATGAAACCGAAAGATTAAAAGGAACCGTAATGGGCGCTATTTTTCATTTGAAAAAGAAAAAAATTGCCAGCATGATTACCACCAAACAAAAAGCCATTCAGGAAGAAGCAGATGTGGATAATGTTACCATTTTGATGAAAGAATATTTGCAGCTAAAAGAGGTAGAAAAATATATTTCTAACTATTTAGGCTCAGTAATTATCAAATAAATGGCAACGCATAACGATGATGGTAAAAAAGGAGAAGCCATTGCAAAAGCTTTTTTAGAGGCCAAAGGCTTTGAGATTTTAGATGAAAACTGGACGTTTGGCAAAGCCGAAGTTGATATTATTGCCTACCACAATAAAACCATCATTTTTGTAGAAGTTAAAGCCCGTTCGGGAAATTATTTTGGTGACCCAGAAGAATTTGTAGATCAAAAAAAGCAGCAACTATTAACAGATGCCGCCGAAGAATATGTTTATTTAGTAGATCATAAAGGCGAAATGAGGTTCGATATCATATCCATTTTATTTAAAAAAGGATTTGAAACCTATCAAATTAACCACATTGAAGACGCCTTTTGGAATTATTAATTTCTTTAAACCACTGTTGCCGTAATGGTGTTCCCCGAAATTGTTGTGGTATAAATTTTTAACGTTCTAGTACTCCCTTGTGAATTTTGTGGACCTTGAGTAACTGTTCCACTACTGGTATATTCAGCTTGGTGAAGTTGGCATTGAATCTTACTTTGGTTGTTTAACCAACGTAATTGCCCACTTTGATGAGGGCACAAAGCTTCTGTAGCTACAAAAGAAGCACTAGTGTTTCCTGCTGATAATCTAAAGAAAAGCACTCCATTCATGGTAGTTTGGTCGCCTATATTAGCCAGCTTACTTGGGATATCTATACTTACCGTATTACCAGTGCCTGGATTTGGAGATGGTGTTGGCGTAGTATTATTTGGTGTAGAAGTATCATCGCCACCACAAGCACTTAAACAAGCGCCACCGCAAACCATTGCAACTCCCAAACCTAAAGATTTTAAAAATTCATGACGTTCCATTTTTATTGATTTTATGGTAAAAAGAAATAGTATTAATTAGGTTAATTCATATTAAATAACGCAAATACAACAGGTATGGTTTTTTTTAAATCTTTTAAAAATTAAGTTCTTAAGTATTTTAAAATTAGGGGCCTGTTTTTTCTGCAAAACGTTTTAATCATCTGTTTCACAATCTTATTTACTAATTTAATGAATAGGAATGGTTTTTAAAATTCGTATTAATACTGTCTTTCTTTTACTTTAGCCAATAAGCTTTTAAATTAGAAGATTATTATCTATAAGATCAAAAAATGACAACTAAAAACACATATAGAATTGTAGCCATTTGCTTTCTCTCTTTATTTATTGCTTGCAAGCAAAAGAGTAACTCCAATTCTACAAGTTCTTTTATCAGCCCAGAAAGTGGAGAAATAGTAAAATCAGGGCAACCTATTTCACTTCGACTTTCCTTTACAGACGGATTGGTAGATTCTATCCAATATTTTGTAGATACTTCAAAAGTTGAAACCATTTTAGATACTACTGCTTTTCAACTGAAAACAGAAAACTATTCGTTGGGTAGCAGGTTAATTACTGCAAAAATATTTAGAAAAGGAATATCAGAAGAAGTCACAGCCAACATTATAATAGTGAGTTCTAAAAAGCCAGATCAATATGGTTATCAAATCATCAAAACTTTTCCTCATTCCGTTACATCATATACCCAAGGATTAGAATATCACGATGGTGTTTTTTACGAAAGCGACGGCGAAGCTAATTACTCAAGTTTAAGAAAAGTAGCTTTAGATGGTACAGTATTAAAGCAGCAAGACATTGATCAATATTTTGCGGAGGGAATGACTGTTATTGCTAATAAAATTATTCAGTTAACCTATACAGAAAAAGTGATTTTTGAATATGATAGAGCTACTTTTAAATTATTAAAAACTATTCCTTATAACCATGCCGAAGAAGGCTGGGGATTAGCTTTTGACGGAGAAACCGTTTACAATACAGATGGAACTAATCGTATTTTTTTATTAGATAAAAACACGTATTTACCTACCGGGATGATAGAGGTTTATGATGATAAAGGACCGGTTAGTCAGCTTAATGAATTAGAGTGGGTAGAGGGTAAATTATATGCTAATATTTATCAATCAGAGTTGGTGGCTATCATCAATCCTAAAACAGGCGAAGTAGAAGCCTATATTAATTTGATAGGCTTGCCAAAAGGCCCGGTTGATGATGAAGGCAATAATGTTTTAAACGGCATTGCCTATGATAAAGCGGGTAAAAGATTATTTGTAACGGGTAAAAAGTGGGATAAACTTTTCCAAATAGAATTGGTAAAGCAATAAGTTCAATTACCACTTTCTAAAAATTCCAAAATTATAATTGAGCGCACTCAATACATTTTTGCCAAATAGGGCAGAAGCAACGGCTCCGCTTAAGCCAATTTTCTTATTTAATAAATAGTTCAACTCTAAAGCTGGGGATAAAAATTCGACATTGTTTGCAAACAGATTGCCTTGATTGCTTAAAGTAGAACCATTTTTTAATGATTTTATTCCGCTTAGTTTAAAAACAGGAGTAAAACTTTTAAATGGAAAGCCAATTTCAAAACCATACCTCAACTCGTCTGAAAAATCTTTTGTTCTATTATTAAAGCCAGAATATGCAGAAACGTAAATAGGTTTAGGATAAAAAGAATGACTAGCGTCTACTCTTATCATTTGGTTAAACTCGCCATCTCCAGTTTGCAAAATGCCTGTTTCTCCGCCATTGGTTTTGCCAAAAGGTAATCCTAAAATCAGGCTGGTACTCCATACAATTGATTTTTTTTGAGCAAAACCAAATTTTAAGCCAATATCTGTGTCTCCAATGGCATTCAGCTCATCACCCGGAATTGTTTTGCCACTTTGTTTGTATTGAATGGCATTTAAGCTCTGATTTACAAAAACAGGAAAATTAATTAAGCCAGTAAGGTTTTTGTTGATACCAAATTCACCATAAAAACCGGTTGCATATTGGTTAATAGTAGTAATACTTACTTTGCTTCCATTTGGCGCATAATATTTAGAAGAACTCACTATGTTTTGGTTGATTTTTAAATAGCCATTACCTTTGCCTTGTGACCAACCTTGAGCAAATAAATTAAAAGGAAGTAAAAGTAGCGCTCCAAATTTTAAAGTAGTTTTCATCTTATTTCAATTCAGCAAATCCAAAACTCACACTTGCAGGTTTGCAAAGTATCACCACATATTTGTAATCTGTTAAAGTCACATTAGCTTTTGCCATGCTAACATTAAAGCTTTTAGCGCCGTTAGCTCTAATTTCTCCTAAATCTAAACCTGTTGATCTTACCACAGAGCCATTAGTAGAGTTGGCTAAATAAACAAAAGTTCCTAAGGCAAAACTGGTTTCAAAATCGCTTCCTAATTCTAAAATAACCTCGTTGTTTATATTTTTAAGTATTACAGTACCAACCGCTTTATACCCACCTGCTGATACAAAAGTTCCATTTAGAGAATTACTTCCAACTGTAAAATCTATGCTGTTACTTTTTACACCGTCAATTTTAGCATGTATACCAGCAATCCCATTTGCTAAAGCGGTTACTTCTCCGTTGGCATTTACTTTTAAAATAGATGCGTTTTCAGAAAACCACTCTGTCTTTATCCCGGTAACAGTTTGTCCATTAATGTTTTGAGCGGTTATGGTAAGATTAATTTGCTCATTTAGGTTTAGGTTAGATTTAGATGAACTGATAATGACTTTGGCAATTGCGTTGTCTGTGGCTACAACATTTACATCTACAGCAGGACCAATAAAGTTTTGATATTGTGGGAAAACCTGAGCGCTACCCGCTTTTAAGGCAGTTATTTTTCCATCCTGATTTACAGTTACATTTTGTGGTTGAGTAGATGCCCAGATGAAAGGAACAGTTTTTTCTACACCATATTCGTCAAAATATTTTGCTTTAACGGTTGTTTCTTCGTTTACTCTTAAAATAGCTTGGTTTTTATCGAGCTGTATTTTTGGCGCTACAATCGGATCATCCAAAACATCTGTTCCTTGGCAAGCGGTTAAAGCCAAAGTGATAAATATTAAAACGATTTGAAGTAGTTGAATTTTTCGCATAACATTCGGTTTTTGAATGCTTTGTCGTAGCGAAAAAAAAAGCCTTACAAATTTTGCAAGGCTTTTTGCTTCAAAGAGTGAAGCTGCATTTTTCATCGGGACTAAAATGCCCACTCCACTTTCAACTCATCCCTATCTCCACTCTTTATACAAATTAATTAATCCGTTGGTAGAGCTGTCATGAGCGGTAATTTGATCATCAGCGGTTAGTTCTGGTAAAATTTTTCCGGCCAATTGCTTGCCTAATTCAACACCCCATTGGTCAAAACTGTAAATATTCCAAATTACGCCTTGTACAAAAATCTTGTGCTCATACATGGCAATTAAAGAACCTAAAACTTTTGGAGTGATTTTTTTAACCATAATAGAATTGGTTGGTCTGTTTCCTTCAAAAACCTTAAACGGAGCAATTTTACTGATCTCTTCTGGTGTTTTTCCTTTTAATTCGGCAACCACTTCCTCTTCTGTTTTGCCATTCATTAAGGCTTCTGTTTGGGCGAAAAAGTTAGACAATAACATTTTATGATGTTCGCCTAGCGGGTTGTGAGATTGAGCAGGAGCAATAAAATCACAAGGAATTAATTTTGTTCCTTGGTGAATTAATTGGTAAAAAGCATGTTGCCCATTGGTTCCAGGTTCGCCCCAAATTACAGGTCCGGTTTGGTAAAGTACAGTTTCTCCGTTTCTATCCACATGTTTACCGTTACTTTCCATATCTCCTTGTTGAAAATAGGCTGCAAAACGATGCATGTATTGGTCGTATGGTAAAATAGCTTCTGTTTCAGCTTCAAAAAAATTGTTGTACCAAATGCCTAAAAGGGCAAGAATTACAGGTATGTTATGTTCAAACTCGGTATCCTTAAAATGATTGTCCATTTCATGTGCACCGGTCAATAATTCTTCAAAATTTTCAAACCCTATAGAAAGAGCAATAGGCAATCCTATGGCACTCCATAAAGAGTATCTTCCGCCAACCCAATCCCAAAAGCCAAACATATTGTTGGTGTCAATTCCAAACTTGCTCACCCCTTCTGCATTGGTAGATAAGGCAGCAAAATGCTTAGCTACATCTGCATCTTTTGCGCCACTTTTCAAAAACCAATCTCTCGCAGAAAGCGCATTAGTCATGGTTTCTTGAGTTGTAAAAGTTTTAGAGGCAATTAAAAATAAAGTAGTTTCGGGATCAACCTTTTTTAAAGTTTCGGCAATGTGAGTGCCATCAACGTTAGAAACAAAATGTAAGGTCAAATGATTTTTGTAGGCTTTTAAAGCTTCGGTTACCATTACCGGGCCCAAATCCGAACCACCAATTCCCACATTTACCACTGTGGTGATACTTTTGCCGGTGTATCCTTTCCATGAACCAGAAATAATAGCTTCAGAAAATTTCTTCATCTTATCTAAAACTTCATTCACATCAGGCATTACATCTTTTCCTTCAAAAAGAACAGGAGCATTGCTTCTATTTCTTAATGCGGTGTGTAAAACGGCTCGGTCTTCGGTTTCGTTAATTTTTTCGCCATTAAACATGGCATTAATCGCGTTTCCTAAATCACATTCTTTAGCTAATTGCATCAACAAAGCCATGGTTTGATCGTCAATTCTGTTTTTAGAATAATCAAGAAAAATATCGTTAAACAAAACAGAGAATTTTTTAAAACGATCTTCATCTTTTTTGAAAAGCTCTTTTAAATCTATCTCGGTCATCTCTACAAAATGATCAATTAGATATTCGTAAGCCTGTGTTTGCGTAAAGTTTATTTTAGATAACATAATAGCCTGTTTTTTTGGTAAAGATAAAATTTTACCTCTTTAGCAGGCAGTTGATTGCAAAAATGTTGACATAATTTATTTCTTATTAGTTATTATGAGCATCAAGCTTTAAATTGCATTTGCAAAAATCAAAATTATGATCAAAAGAATAGCAGTAGCTTTATTATTAGTGGCAGGCACTCAGCTTTATGCCCAAAATAAGGTGGATGATGTAAAAACTTTTACCCTAAAAAATGGGATGAAGTTTTTGGTTTTAGAGGATAATTCTATCCCTAATGCAAATATGTATTTGTTTTACAGCGTAGGTTCTAGAAATGAACATCCCGGTATTACCGGTTTGTCTCACTTTTTTGAGCACATGATGTTTAACGGAGCAAAAAAATACGGCCCCAAGCAATTTGATAGAACCATGGAATTTAACGGAGGTGCAAATAATGCCTACACCACAGAAAATGTGACCGTTTATACTGATTGGTTTCCAGCAAATGCGATGGAAACCATGTTTGATTTAGAATCTGATAGGATTGCTAATTTAGCCATTGATCCAAAATATGTTGATTCTGAAAGAGAAGTGGTGCTTTCTGAAAGAAGCACTGGTTTAGAAAACTCTCCATGGAGAACATTAGGCGAAATGGTTAGCGCCACAGCTTATGTAGAACATCCTTACGGTTGGAGCGTAATTGGATATGAAGAAGATATTAAAAACTGGACTAAACAAGATTTAGAATATTATTTTAAAACTTATTATGCGCCAAATAACTGTACCGTTGTAGTTTCTGGCAATGTTAAATTAGCTGAAGTAAAGCGCTTAGCCGAAAAATATATGGAGCCAATTCCGGCACAAGCTCCTGCTCCTAAAGTGCATTTAGTAGAGCCTCCACAAACTGGCGAAAGAAGAATAACCGTACAAAAGCAAGTGAATGCACCTTACATGATGATTGCTTATCATGTGCCCGAATCAAAATCTAAAGATTATTATGCTTTAGATATTTTAAGCTCGGTTTTAACCAGTGGAAATTCTTCTAGATTATACACTTCTTTGGTAGATGAAAAGCAACTGGCAACGTCTATTTTTTCTCGTTATGGAGAAAGTTTTGATCCTACTTTATTTCAGTTTTATATTTCCTCAAACAAAGGGAAATCTTTAGATGAGGTTGAAAAAACCGTTTATGCAGAATTAGAAAAGATTGCTAAAGAAGGAATTACGCAAAATGAATTGCAAAAAATTAAGAACCAGAAGTTAATGGAGTTTTACAGTTCTATAGAAACTATTGATGGTAAATCTAATAGTTTAGGTACTTACGAGTTGTTTTTTGGCGATTATAAAAAAATGTTTAGCGCCCCAGATGAATATGCTAAAGTAAGTTTGGATGATGTGAAAAGAGTAGCCAATACTTATTTCAAAAAATCTAATAGAACGGTAGGGGTTTTAAAAGCAAACGTAGAAGAGTAAGGTTTAAGGTAAAAGGATTAGGGTTTAAGCCCAATTAATTATAAAAAGATGAAAAAAATAGTATCAATCATGATGTTGCCTTTCTTACTTCTGGCAGTATCCATTAATATAACAAATGCTCAGGAGGCTTTTAAAGTGCCGGCCTATCAAAAATTTATTTTAAAGAATGGATTAACCATTTATTTAATGGAGCAGCATGAAGTGCCCACCATAAGTTTAGCGGCAGTTATCCCAGCTGGAGCCATTTACGATGGGCAAAAAAATGGTCTAGCAGCTTTAACTGCTGATGGTTTGCAGTACGGAACTAAAAGCTACACCAAATCAGAAATTGAAAAGCAACTTGATTTTTTAGGGGCATCATTAAATACATCAGCAAGTAAAGAGTCGGCCAATTTAAGTGCTAAGTTTGCCAAAGTAGATCAAGACAAGGTTTTACCTATTATTAAAGAAGTGTTGCTTCATCCGGTTTTTAACCAACAAGAATTTGATAAAGAAAAAGCCAGAGGTTTACAGGAATTAGAAAGAGCTAAAGAAAGCCCGCGTAATGTAATGGGCAATTATTGGGATAAATTTATTTACGGAGAGCACCCTTATGCGAACCCAACTTCTGGAAAACCAAGTACCATCACTAATATTAATACTTCAGATCTAAAAGCTTTTTACCAAAGTAATTATCATCCAAATGGTTCAGCAATTACCCTCGTTGGAGATTTTAACGCTAAGTTGATGAAAGAGAAAATCACTAAATTATTTGGCGAATGGAAAAAAGGAAGTGAAAACAGCATGAAAATTACTATGCCAGAAGCTTTGCCAACAAAATCAAGAGTTTTATTGGTAAATAAGGAAGATGCCAGAGAAACCACCATGTATATAGGAGGGAAAGGCATTAGTAGAAACAATCCAGATTATGTGGCTATTGAAGTAGTGAATACCGTTTTGGGTGGAAGATTTACCTCTTGGTTAAATGACGAGTTACGGGTAAACTCGGGCTTAACTTATGGTGCCAACAGTCGCTTTGCGGCTTTAAAAAATGCTGGAACTTTTTATGTTTCTACTTTTACCGCTACTAAAACCACGGAACCAACTGTAGATAAAGCCTTAGAGGTTTTGAAAAAATTGAGAGAAAAAGGGATGGATGAAGAGACTTTAACATCAGCAAAAAATTATGTGAAAGGGCAATTTCCCCCAGATTATGAAACATCTAGTCAGTTAGCTTCTTTGCTTACGCAGATGTTTTGGTACGGATTTGATGAATCTTATATTAATAATTTTCAGGTTAATGTAGATGGTTTAACATCGGCGAAAGCCAAAGAAATTGTGGCTAAATATTTCCCTGCAGATAATTTGCAGTTCTTATTTATTGGGAAATCTGCAGATATTAAAAGTATTGTAGAGAAATACGGACCCGTAACCGAGAAACAAATTAAAACTGACGGGTATTAAGAACCAAAATAATTTAATAAAATTGAGGCCTCAAGTAAAAATTGAGGCTTTTGTTTTTTAAACTTTTTAATGATAAAACAGTCAATTGGTGATGAGGTATACAATATTTATTTTGTTGCAATTGCTAGTTGCACCAACTTTTTCACAAAGTTTGGATAAAAAGCAGTTAGATCAATTTTTAAGAAACAACCAAGAAGAGTTGGTGGGCTTTAAAAAGGGTTTAAATGTGAAAGTAGTGTCTAAAAATGAAGTGTTGTACCAGTATCAATTTGGGGTAATTAATGATGATACCGCAATCCCAATTGCATCGGCCAGTAAATGGTTAAGTGGGGCATTAATCATGAAATTGGTTGACGAAAAATTGATTACATTAAATGATCCACTAAAGAAATTTTTCCCGACTGTTCCTCAAGATAAAGCCAATATTACCATTCAGCAATTGTTCTCGCATACATCTGGAATGTCTGGAAAAGGAACTTTAAAGCTTATAAGAATGAATAAAAATGAAATGGCCGAGCAATGCGAAACCATTTTTAAAGAGAAACTGATTGGAAAACCAGGGGAATATTTTAGCTATGGAGGCCATTCTATGCAAGTTGCTGGAAGAATAGCTGAATTGGTAGGTAAAAAAGATTTTGAAACGCTTTTTCAAGAAAAAATTGCCAAGCCCTTGGAAATGAAAAACACCACGTTTACTAAAAATGAGAAAACACCACAAGTTGGTGGAGGAGCGCATTCTTCAGTTAATGATTATCTCAATTTATTAAGCATGATGATGAATAAAGGAATTTTTAAAGGGAAAAGAATTCTTTCTGAAACAGCTATTAATCAACTTTTAGCAAATCAAATTGGCGAAGCAAAAGTAGAATACAGTCCGTTTACTAAGTATGAAAAATTATTTACGCCACCAATAGTTATGAAGTATGGAATTGGAAATTGGCGAGAGCAAGATCCAAAAACTGGGAGGCTTAAAATTTCATCATCACCGGGTGCATTTGGTTTTACACCTTGGATAGATTTTGAGCATCAGTATTACGGTGTTTTAGCAACAGTAAAAAGCATGAAAGAAGTTTTTCCTATTTATATTGATTTTAGGAATCAGCTAAATGCACAATTAAAATAGCAATTATTAAGAGTTTAGGTAGGTGAAAAATTCTTCTCTGCTAATCATCTCGGCACCTAATTTTTCTAAATGTTCTGAATGGATTTGGCAGTCTATGATTTCGAAATTGCCATTTTGGCAAAGCCATATTAAAGCACATTTTGAAGCATTACTTTTTTTAGAAAACATAGATTCGCCACAAAACACTTTACCTACAGCTACACCATATAAACCGCCAACTAATTCGTTGTTTTCCCAAACTTCTATAGAATGAACCATGCCTTCATGGTGAAGTTTGCCATAAGCTTCCTGCATTTCATTGGTAATCCAAGTGCCGTCCTGATCTGCTCTTTTTGCATCGGCGCAAGCCTTAATCACTTTTTCAAATGCGGTATTAAAAGTAATTTCAAATTTTTTAGACCTTAACACCTGCTGCATACTTTTACTGATTTTTACTTGATCAGGAAATAGCACAAAACGTTCATGTGGGCTATACCATAAAATGGGGCTATCATCACCAAACCAAGGAAATATGCCGTTTTGATAAGCTAAAAGCAGTCGCTGTGTAGACAGGTCTCCTTCTATGGCTAGTAATCCATCTTCGTCTGCTAAAGCAGGATTTGGGAAAATAAGCTCATCGGTTAACCTAAAAATCATTGTTTTTTTGAGTTGCTTTAAACCTTTAGTAGTGAGTTTAGTCTCAGGTTTTTATCTATTTGCATAAAAGGTAGAAAATAGAAAGGTTTATATTTTAGTTTTTGGTTTTAAAACCGTTCTGTGGTGGGAACGGTTTTTTTGTTTATCATCAATTTAACCTCCGCATCAATTGTGCTTCTACTTTATTAAAAAGCTCTACAGGCTTTAACTGACGCCAATTCATTTCGTCTAAAGCGCCGCCAAAATTGATGTAATAATCTATATTATTGGTTTTAAACTCATCAATTACATGTTCTCTAAAGTTGATTCCTGCTATCCAACCATCTTCAACATCTTGAAACCATTCTTCGTAATAACAATCATCAGAAGAATGAAAGTTAAGCACATTCTCCCCTATTAAAATAAATTTATTAATACCTTCACTAATAATAGACTCTAAAATTTCTCTCTTCAGCAGCATAATGTCGTTATCTATGGCGTCATTCCACTCGCCAATAAATTCTATAATGGCATAAGACAAGTCATAATCAACAAAAATTACTTTTAAATAAAGAGTGTTAGAGCCAAAGAAATCCCATTGAGGGTGAATAAGGTAATTGTAAATCTGTTTATCGTAATGAAACTCATTGTATTGGGTTTCAAAAAATGGGGAGCGGTTATCTTCTGAGGCGATATAATCATCTCTCCATTTGTAATAAGGTTCTATTTCATGCATGTTACTGTAATGTGGCAAGATAAGCTTCTACCGCTTTTCTTACACTTCCGTTTTCTTCTAATAATTTTGAAGCCGTTTGTACATCTAAATCGGTTTCATTCATAATCATTTGAATACCGCGATTAACCAGCTTATTATTGGTTAACTGCATATCTACCATTTTATTTCCTTTAACCCTACCTAATTTTATCATTACGGTAGTACTAATCATATTAAGGACTAGTTTTTGGGCAGTGCCGGCTTTCATTCTGGTAGAACCTGTTACAAACTCAGGGCCTGCAACAACTTCTACTGGGTATTTGGCAATTTCAGCAATAGGGCTTTCGCTGTTATTTACAATGCAGCCAGTAATGATTCCTAATTCGTTAGCTTTATTTAGTCCGCCAATAACGTACGGTGTAGAGCCAGATGCTGCAATTCCTACTAAAACATCATTAGTGTTGATGTTAAAAGCTTGCAAATCAATCCAAGCTTGTTCGGTGTCGTCTTCTGCAAATTCTACCGCTTTTCTAATGGCGTGGTCGCCACCTGCAATAATTCCAACTACCCAATCAAATGGGACTCCAAATGTTGGAGGACACTCAGAAGCATCAACAACCCCTAAACGCCCGCTGGTGCCAGCTCCAATATAAAATAACCGGCCACCTTTACTCATTTTTTGAGCTATGGCAGTAGTTAATTTTTCTATTTGCGGAATGGCTTTTTCTACAGCAAAAGCTACCGTCTTATCCTCTTTATTAATATTTTGGAGGATATCTAAAACACTCATGTGTTCTAAATTTTGATGATTTGAATCTTGCTCTGTTATTCTTTGCATAGCTTATAGCCGTAAAATTCGGAAATTAAAAGCTTTAATAAAAGTTTAAAATGCAAAGTATGTTTTAATATAGCTTTACGGGTTAGCCAAGGGCTTAATTAAAATTATTTTTGGTGTAAGAGCTATTAATTTTCAAGTTTAGAAAGTATAATCGAAACCTAAAGTAATTAACCTAGGTAAACCTACCCTAATTCCTTCAGGCCTTCTAGAGCTAATGTATCTTTGATCTGTTAAATTTTTAGCAGCGATATTGATGTTTGCATTTATTTTAGGCAGTTTATACGAAAGATTTCCATCTATAATAAATCTACTATCAATTTGCCCTGTTCTGCCGTTTGCACTAGGTGTTATGCTATTTATTTCATCGGTAAATTGGTTATCGATGAAGTTTCCGCTTACTCTAGCCCCAAAACCGTTATTAAGATTGGTTCCTAGAGCGGTCCAAATCATTTTATTAGGGGCGTAGGGTAAGCTTAAGTTTTTTAAATTAGCGTTACCCACAAAGCGATCTCCACTGTAAACCGATTTTTGGAATGTGCTGCTGTTTTCTATGTAGAAACTGTTCTTACTATTTAGTAGTTTGCCAAAATCAAATTTAAAACCCAACTCTAAACCTTGATGTAAAGTTTGGCCTCCGTTTACTAAACCTGTAGCGTTCAAATTTCCTGATGATTGTGAAACCGGAATAATTTGATTTTGAAAATCCATTACAAAAGCAGTTATTTCTGCTGTTAAAACCTCGTTAAAATTAAATCTTGAGCCTAATTCGTAATTGGTACTTAACTCGGCATCTAAATTTAGGGCTATACCTTCGCTGGTAATGGCATCCTTTACTCTAGGCGGAGCAAAACCTTTATGTGCCCCTGCAAATAGGTTTATTTTATCAGATAAATTATAGTTTAAGCCAGCGCCAGGTATAAAAGCTAAAGTATTACTACTTGCCAAAACACTGGTGTCTCTTACCACATTGTTAACTCCGTTTACCCTAAACCTGCCTCTTAAAATTTCACGGTTGTAATCGTAGTTTTCTAATCTTGCACCTATATTAATGTTTAGCTTAGAAGTTATATCAATTTTATTTTGAGCATATAAACTAAAAGCTCTTCCTGTTCTAATTTCATTATCTCTAATATTACCAGAAGAAGCATCTGGTTTAGCGCCAATAATAAATTGCTCATTCGCTCTTTCGTAAATAAAACGTACACCAGTTTCTAATACGTTCTCTTTATTAAAAAGAAGATGTTTGATATTCAATTTAGGTTCAATACCAACAACCTCAAACTGTCTGTTTCTGTTGCCTGTAGTGTTTCTTAAATATAATGCTCCGTTTGGGATATTGGTATCACCATAAACAACACCAGAAAAATCATTGGGGCGTGTGAATGAAAACTCTTGACGTTGCCAATTTCTAGTAATGGTGTAAGCAAATGCAGTAGTTTGAAGTTTGATATTGTTATTTAGAAATAATTGATGCGTTAAAGAAGCATTATACCTTCTAATTGGAAGCCTATCTTCAGGTGCGATTCTTAAAAAATCCTGACCGCCGTTATCATATAAGTTTTGTGTTAAGCCAACATAAGTGGAGTTAGATATTTCATCATAAAAACCAATTTTTAACCCCAAATTTGATTTTTCACTGGTTTGGAGCTTTATTTTTGCTGATAAGTCATGAATGCTAAAAGCAGCAGTTCCTAAATTATCTGCTCTTTTATGTAAATAAGAAATAATAAATCCTGTTTTTCCGAAGGTATTACCGTGGCTAATAAAACTAGAGAATAGACCGTTATCACCTCCATTTAATTTAATTCTAGTTTGAGATTCACTTGGAGGATCAGCGGTGAAAAAATTGACTACACCACCAATCGTTTGCGGACCAAACAAAATTTGACCAGAGCCTTTTAATATCTCTAACCCAGCCATTTTATCAATAGCAGGAGTGAAGTACATTTCAGGTTCACCGTAAGGGTTTAAGGCTATAGGAACACCATCTTCAAGCATCAAAACACTTCTACTTCTATCAGGATCTAAGCCTCTTATACCAATATTAACTCTTAAACCCGCACCTTCTTCATCCACAACATTAAGTCCGGTTATTTTTCTTAAAACCTCATTTACTGTTAAAGGGTTTAACTGTAAAAGATCTTTTTTGGTGACTATACTTACAGATCCTGGTACACGACTAAACAGCTTATCTTTTGTGCCAACAACGGTAACCTGAGGCATTTCATAGCTTAAACTGTCATTATTTATTTTCTTTAGTAAAACTTCATTTTCTGCTTTTTGAGCAACGGCAAAAAGAGGTAAAAAAGCAAGATATAAAACGGATAATTTGCGCATATGCATTTTATTTAGACTGATTTTAAATAACGATGGCAAATATAGAAACTGTGAATTGCTTTCGCAATATTTAATTAGATTTATTCTAAATAATACAAATAGGTTTATTTTCGTCCTAAATCATGTTGCTAAAGCAATTATCTGATTAATTTTAGGCTTCTGTTTTTAAATGAGTACTACTAAAAAGAATATTCAACTCGCCGTATTTACCTGTCTTATTTTGGCATTAGGTATTTATATTGGTTCCCAATCATCAGATCTTAAGATTAGCAGTGGTTTAGGTTTAACTCCGTCTAGAAAAGTCAATAAAATTCTTCATATCATTCAAAAAAAATATGTAGACAAAGTAGCTGTTGATAGTTTAGAAGATTTAGCAATTAATGAGATTTTAGCTCATTTAGACCCGCATTCTGTTTATTTACCACCCATACAAGCTAAAACTCAAAATGAAAGTTTAGAAGGTAATTTTGATGGGATTGGAGTAGAGTATTATATGATTAATGATACGCTTTTTGTAACTCATGTGAGAGATGATGGTCCGTCTTTTAAAGCAGGTTTACTAAAAGGAGATAAAATTATTGCCGTAAACGGGCAAAAATTGGGAGGAACAGCATTGTTATCAGAAAACATGGTGAACAAGCTGAGGGGTAAAAAGGGTAGCGAAGTAAATGTTTCGGTTTTAAGAAAAGGTTTGGCAAAACCAAAGCAGTTTACCATTATAAGAGACCGAATTTTTGTGAGCAGCATAGATGCCTCATTTTTAATGAAAGCAGGCATTGGCTTTATTAAGATTACCAATTTTGGGTCTAATACCGATGAAGATTTTGTTAATGAATTGGGTAAGCTACAAGATAAGGGAATGCAAAGTCTTATTCTTGATTTAAGAGGAAATGGCGGCGGCTATTTAAGCTCGGCAACAGCCTTAGCAGATCAGTTTTTACCCGACGGAAAATTGATAGTTTATACCAAAGGATTACACGAACCACGTACCGACTATTTTGCTACAGAAGATGGCGTTTTTGAAAAAGGTAAGCTCATTATTTTAATTGATGAAGGCACCGCATCTGCTAGTGAAATAGTTGCCGGAGCGTTGCAAGATTTAGATAGAGGAACAATTATAGGTCGACGTTCTTTTGGGAAAGGATTGGTGCAAGAGCAATTTGGTTTTGGAGATGGTTCTGCCATGAATTTAACTATAGCCAGGTATTATACGCCATCTGGAAGGTCTATTCAAAAATCTTATCGTAATGGCACAGTAGCTTATAAAAATGAAATTAACCAAAGATTTGAGCGTGGCGAGTACACTTCTTTAGATAGTGCTTTAAAAGATTCTATGTTTTACAGCACAACCCAAACTTATAAAACAAGTAAAGGAAAAGTGGTGTATGGCGGCGGCGGCATTATGCCCGATGTTTTTATTTCTTTAGATACCACAAACATTACCTCTTTTTATAGAGCAATTAGTAGGAAAAACCTTATCCCCGAGTATGTTTATGGTACATTGGTGAATAATTTTAATCCCAAAAAATATTTAACTGCAGATGAGTTTGTGAATAAATATATTTTTAATGAAACAGATTTTAAGCAATTTTTGGCTTTCTGTAAAACCAAAAAAATCATTTTAAATAATAAAGAAATGCTGCTTTCAAAACCATTAATTACCAAGCAAATTAAGGCTTTGTTGGCAAGGTTTTACTTTAATGAAGAAGGCTTTTATAAAGTATATAATTTGGATGACGACTTTGTGATTAAAGCCATTGAGAAAATAAAAAACCCAGCTTAAACCGGGTTTTTTATTTGATAATTTTCTTAAAGCTAAAACATATTCAGCATTACATTTTTATTTGTTTACCGTACTATCAACAACCAGGCTATCTGTAGCAAGGCTATCAGAAACACTAGTAGTGTCAGCTAATGCTGCATTTAATAAAGAATCTGCAGAAGCTTGGTTTAAAGAATCTATTTCTTCATTTGTTTTTTTGTCATTACTACAAGCTGCTAAACCTAATACAGCAACTACGAATGTAAGGGTTAAGAATTTTTTCATTTTTAAATTTTATAATGTTGATTAATTATTACTAATAAAATATGCTTCAATTTTGTTTGCGTTAACGATTGAAGCGGCATCTTTTTTGGCCCTTCGACTCCGCTCAGGGTGACAAACGGATACAGCGGAAAGCGGTTATCCCGATAGCTATCGGGACGCCCAAATAAAAATATTATTTCTGTCTGAAGAATATTTGAATTGGCGCACCAGTAAAGTCAAAATGTTCTCTCAATTTGTTTTCAATAAACCTTTTATAAGGTTCTTTAATGTATTGAGGTAAATTACAGAAAAACGCAAACATGGGTGATGTAGCGTTAATTTGAGTAATGTACTTTATCTTAATATGCTTTCCTTTAATTGCTGGTGGCGGCGTATTTTCTATAATTGGTAATAAAATATCGTTCAATTTAGAAGTCGGTATTTTTTTGGTTTTGTTAATGTAAACCTTTGCTGCGGCTTCAATTGTTTTTAATATTCTTTGTTTTTCTGTAACTGATGTAAATACAATAGGCACATCTACAAAAGGTTGAAGTTTTTCTTTAATTTTTTCTTCAAACTCTAAAGTGCTTTTATGCGTTTTCTCAATTAAATCCCATTTGTTAACCACTATAACAATACCTTTTTTGTTTTTCTCGGCTAAATGAAAAATATTAATGTCCTGAGATTCAATTCCGTCAACGGCATCAATCATCAAAACAATTACATCAGCTTCTTCTAAAGCTTTAATGGTACGCATTACCGAGTAAAACTCAATGTTTTCTCTAACCTTGGTTTTCTTTCTTAATCCGGCAGTATCAATCAGCATAAACTCATGCCCAAACTGGTTGTAGTGGATATGGATAGAATCTCTGGTGGTACCCGCTATTTCAGTTACAATGTTTCTGTCTTTACCAACTAAAGCATTAATCATAGAAGATTTTCCCACATTTGGGCGGCCAACAATTGCATAAACAGGCAATTTGTTCTCTTCTTCTTTTTCCTCATCAAAATTAACAATCACCTCGTCTAATAATTCTCCGGTACCAGAACCAGACATAGAAGAAATGCAATAAATTTCTCCTAAACCAAGGCTGTAAAACACAGTGGCATCAGACTGAAGCTGAAAATTATCTACCTTATTTACAGCTACATAAACAGGTTTTTTACTTCTTCTTAAAATTTGGGCAATGTCATCATCCAAATCTGTAATTCCGGTAGTTACATCTACCATAAAAACAATTACATTGGCCTCTTCAATGGCAATTAAAACTTGCTCTCTAATGGCAGCTTCAAACACATCTTCAGAATTGGCTACATAACCGCCCGTATCTATTACAGTAAAATTTTTGTGGGTCCATTCTCCAATGCCGTAATGCCTGTCTCGGGTTACGCCACTTTCATCATCAACAATGGCTTTTCTGGATTCCGTTAAACGGTTGTATAACGTTGATTTTCCTACGTTCGGTCTCCCGACGATCGCTAGTATATTACTCATAAATTTAATTTTTTCCCGGTCTTATCCTACCGGCATAATTTTTTTGCAAAGCTAGTTAAAAAACTCGGCTTAAGGAGATTATTATATATTATTGATTTTCAGGACTAAATGAAATAATTTGGGCGTTTCCCATTCCCTAAACACAAGGCCATTACACGGGGCAGGCTGTACATTCATACTGCACAAGCCTTAGCCACTAGCCGGTATCCATTTCCATCCTTAACGCGGTAGCAAAGTCGGCAGTCGGATGTCGGCAGTAATTTTTGTTTTAATTACAAAATATCAAGTAAACCAAAGTTGTCTTCCGACTGCGGTCTTCGAACTCCTAACTCCTAACAAGAATTCCGTTTTAATCATAAAGTTTAAAATGAACCTCAAAATTATCTGCGGACAGCGGACTTCTAACCTTGGACTTTACTCAGAATAACCAAAACTCTTTAAGTAATTCTCTCTGTTTCTCCAATCAGGAATCACTTTCACAAACATTTCTAAGAAAACTTTCTTGTGTAAAAACTCCTCCATATCCTGACGGGCATAAGTACCTACTTTTTTTAACATCACCCCGCCAGCGCCAATAATAATGTTCTTTTGAGAATCACGTTCCACCACAATCTCGGCACTAATTTTTATAATGTCCTTACTATCTTTAAAAGAGGTAATTATAACTTCGGTACTGTAAGGGATTTCTTTTTTATAGAATTTAAAGATTTTTTCTCTAATCATCTCCGAAACAAAAAAGCGTTCAGAGCGATCAGTTAATTCGTCTTTTTCGTAATATGGTGGGTGAACAGGTAAATTCTCTATAATAAAACTCATTACCGGTTCTACATTGTAAGCATGTAAGGCAGAGCAGCCCACAATTCCTTCTGGGTTTAGCTTTTCTTTCCAGTAATTAATTTTTTCTTCAATCAACTCGTTTTGTGATTCATCAATTTTATTGATCACTACCAAAACTTTTGCGCTGGTTTTTTTTAGCTTCTCTAAAACGTCTTCTTCATCCTGTCTTTCGTTAATGTCAGTCACAAAAACTAAAATGTCGGCATCCACCAAAGCATCATCCACAAAATGCATCATATTTTCCTGCAATTTGTAGTTGGGTTTGATGATTCCTGGCGTATCTGAGAAAACAATTTGATAATTTTCATCATTTACAATCCCTAAAATACGATGTCTTGTAGTTTGAGCTTTTGGCGTGATAATGGCCATTTTTTCTCCAACTAATTGATTCATAAGGGTTGACTTGCCTGCGTTTGGCTTTCCGATGATACTTACAAAACCTGCTTTATGTGTCATTAAAATTTATTTTAAAAAAGATTTGGAGTACAAAGAAACGAATTATATCTTTGCAGACCAATTCAGAGAAACTATTTGTTTCTGAAAAGGCTTAAAAAAGAAAACAGCAAGTGTTTTCAATTAAGTTTGAAAGATTACAAGTCACAAAAATATAGTGCGGGGTGGAGCAGTTGGTAGCTCGTCGGGCTCATAACCCGAAGGTCATAGGTTCGAGTCCTGTCCCCGCTACCTAAAAAGAATTTGAAAGACAATTCTTTTTTTATGGCCCGTTCGTCTAGGGGTTAGGACGTTAGATTTTCATTCTAGAAACAGGGGTTCGATTCCCCTACGGGCTACAAAATAAGCAGTAATCACACACGATTGCTGCTTTTTTTATGTCTTAGGGCGAGCAATAGGGCGAATTAAATATAAAAAAAAAATCGCCTCGTGCCACTTACTTTACGGGTAATTATATATAATAACTGTTGGCTTTTTTTCGATAGGGAGAGAAAGGGTCAGGTAAATTTGGAGAAGATCGGCCTTTTATAACACCTTGAAACAAAAAATGCCAGCGCTTGCTTATTTACAAACGCTGGCAAAAGTAGAATTAAGGAACGCTGGTTTTATGTAGTTAATTGAACTAACGGTCTATATATTACCATATTTTCCACCAAGTTTTTTTATAATAAGGTTTTGATGGAGAATTTTTTGAATAATTGATTTAAATCGTGTGGCATATAACTTTTTAAAAAAGACAAAGAATCTTCCATCCTTCGCATTTTTTTTTGCTTTTATATCTTTGTAGTATGTTTTTTTGCGATTGAAATCTTTTTCCCTTTTTATTTTGACCTCTTTGTCGCTCCACTCTTCTGCCCAAATAACTGCGCTATTGATAATCCAATAATGTGACCGGCAACTGAACCCCCAATTTCCAATGGAAGGTTTTAATGTGACTCCAGCGCCATTGTATTTCAGCCACCAATCATTAGGTGTTATTGGAGTGATGACTATGTTACCGCACCCGCAAACACATTTGTGTCTAACAGTTTTATATTTCATAGAAATATACAGGGTATCATCACCAATTACATCGGGAATAAACTCTACAAAATTTGGCTTAAGTGTCTTCATTTATCAATTTTCCAGTATTAATGAAATAAAGTGAGTTGTGCGTTTTTTTCAAATCCTGATAAAACCCGACGTATCGTTTCCAGGCGACAACAGCGTGTGCAGCATTTAGGCAATTCAAATCTGCAATCTGTATATTAGTTTTATACTCATTTTCTGCTGCTTCGTCAGGTCCAATTCTATTGGGTAGATGGTCACTTTTTTCTTCCGTTACTAATGTTACCCGTAGCGTACCTATTAATTCATTTTCCAGGGCATTTACTCCAAGACCCACATCAATGAATGGAATGCACATAGCCAATAGGGCATTTGTGATTTCATAACGCACTGAATTCCTATCTACGCTTAGAAATACAAAATCCAAGCCATCTAACTCACCGATGTTTTTCAATGTGATATACTGTTGATGTGGAAATATTCCGCTATGCATTTCATTGTAAACTTGATAGTAATAGTCAACTTTAGTAAGGTCGCCTTCAATGTCAAATTTTGCGGCTGGAGTGGCACCCGGTGCTCGAAAGGCATTGTGTAGCTGAAAAATATCACCATCATAGAGGTGGATTTCTGCTACAGGTGTCTTTGAAATCAGGTCTAATATATATGCACCAGTACCACCCACCCCAATGATACCTATTTTAAGGCTATCAAATTTTTCATTAAGCATCTCAATTTTTGCCCTTGAAGAATTGGTGTCGGGATATCTAAAAACATTGTTTGTCATGGCTGTTTTTTTAAAGGTGTCCAAGTAACTGAAGGATCTATTGCTTGTGCCTGCGATCCTAAAATCTTTGCATAAGTAGAGACCTTCTCATAAAAATTAGGGTAATTACCCGAAGGTGGTTTGCTTGAAAAATAATGATCCACAGCAATTTCCGGGGTCAGTTGTTGCCACCTGCTCTCATTAATTACAGAGTGCAAAGCGATCCCTTGTGCATCGCAAGGTACTTCTCCACAAAAGTAGATTGTATGATCTTGCGGACTACCAGCCCGTGTGGGTGTTGCCAAGGTCAACAGACAGACAAGCGTACCATATTTTACTGTGAGATTAGCGTCCAGGTATGGGACATGGCGGGTAATAAGATACCCGCCGTCCGCTAAAATGTCATACCCTTGATCCTGAAGCTTCTTCAGGTCTGGACTATGATTTATCAGTTGCTGTTGCATGGAAAATCATCATGTTTTTAGTAACCACTTCTGAACCTTTAATCATAGAGCCTTCCGGATTCTGCTTAGGACCATCTTCATATGCAACAGTATAAACCATTGTAGGACGATCTTCATATTGTCCGTATGCCAATATAACAACCTCCTTGAATGAGATTTTTTTCTTATCCCATTGCTTTTGCACACCGCTAACAATAATAGTAATTTGCTTGCCCTTCTGTATTGAATAAAACTGCTCAATACCTGGTTCTTGAAGATCCACTTTGTCATCATTTGCGATAAGTTGATCTATGCTGCTGTGACTTGTCTTTAGAAATAATTGATCTTCTTTATCAAGTCCAACTAGCTCCCTAACTTGCTCGCCGGTAATATACCTTTGATGCCATGAATAAATCTTACCGTTCACATTAATCTCGAACCTTTTTTCTGTGAAAAAATATTCGATCCCAGGACGGGCTAGATCAACTTCCTCATCATTTTCGATAAGGTTGTCGATCCACGGTCTGCTATTCTGAAGGTAAAGTTTTGTATCGAGTGGAATACCTGATACTACCTTAATTTCACTGCCGTTAACATTCTGCTTACGGCTTACATATGTGCGCTCATCAACAATAAATGTCAGAGTCTTTGCGCTTTCGTTTTTTTCTTCTTCTTCTAAATTTTTCATTCCAATAGAATTTTCTTATTAGTAAATAACTTCAGAGGTAGCTTACTTCTATTGCAGATTTCTTTAGAAAATATGTAACTTGCAGAAGCTTTTGAGGTGCGGCCGGGAACTATTCCCGGAGAGTCGCCAAACTTTGCCCTCTTTGTTAGCCCAATTTCCCTCTGTCGGCGATTGGGCTTTATTTTTTTATGTCTCGTATCTCATGATTAGAATGTTATATTTAAATAGTTAATTTTTATCGTTCAATCTTAAGTAGCTGCGAACGATACAAATATAATTAGTAAATCTAATTATACCAAATAAAATAATAAGATTAGTTAAATTTATAACGATTATAAATTAGATCAGTTTGGTGAAATGAGAATTTATTCTTACATTTGAACTCTAAATAAAAAGCCATGAAATCACTAGGACGAACTTTAAAGGATGCAAGGGAGCAGGCATCTTTTACGCTGAAACAAGTGGAAGAAGCGACAGGAATTTCGAATGCTTACCTTAGCCAGGTAGAAAATGAGAAAATTAAAAAGCCATCCGCCAATGTTCTACACAAATTGGCAACGGCATATAATATAGAATTGGAAGTGCTATTAGGGGCTGCGGGGATCATTGAAGAATCGAATACTCCTAAAACTAAAATGCTAAATTCAATTGCACTATCCTCTCAGCAACTTTCTTCAGAAGAGGAAGATGCATTGATGAAATATTTAAAATTTCTAAGACACGAAAAGCGTAATGGTTGATCCACATGCAAAAAAGGATATAGAAACAATTGCGTATGATATTTTAAAATCGAGCAATAGCTGGGGTAAATTCCCAACTCCTGTTGACAGTATTGTTAACTATTCGGATCTAATCGTTAATAAAACCGTGGATGTTTCAAAAATACACCATGGCTATTTATCAAAGGCTACAGATGCTTTATTCAGCGCTTTGGCTAAAGTAAGGGGATTGTTTGATAGAAGCGAAAAGACAATATACTTAGACTTATCACAAAACGACCAGAAGAAAAATTTCGTTAAACTTCATGAGGTAGGACACGGAGTACTTCCTTGGCAAAACCAGACTAGTTCCTTTTTGGATGACGACAACACACTAAGTCTGGATTATAGAGAACAGTTCGAAGCAGAAGCAAATCTATTTGCATCTGCTACTTTGTTTCAACTTGATAGGTTCGAAGATGAGATGGCTAAACTTGAATTTGGGATTAAAAGCGCCATGGCGCTCGCTAAATTATTTGGAGGTTCCAATCATGCAGCGATTCGCAGATTCGTTGAGTATTCGCCGAACAGATGCGCATTACTTGTCTTAAAAGATATAAGTCCAAAAAATGAAGTTGCAAACTGTACAGTTCGTGACTACTTCCAGTCCCCTAAGTTCACCAAAAATTTTGGCACCATTTCTTGGGAGAAACAACTCGGATTTACTTGGCCTTTTGTCCAGGACTATTATTTCAGAAAACGAATGAAATTTGAACAAGAGATTAACATTAATACCTATGATGGCATTTTGAGTTTCAATTATGATTTCTTCGATACCTCATATAATGCTTTCGTTCTAATATATCCGAAAGGCGAAAAAAGTGGTGGAAAGACTAAAGTTATCATTAATAGTTATTAATAATGTTAATAACTATTTCTATAAACACTTGTAAATAAATATTTTATATCATTTTTTTAAAAAAATGTTGATAATTACTGTTAACAAGATTTTTTTTTCTAGCCCATCTTGGTATTTTATTCGATAGGTATATATATATTTATACAATCAAATTCTCAGCTATGTTAATGTCGCATAACTCTTCAGATCAGGAAATTGAATTTTTTCTTTCGTTTCTATACAACGCAATAAAGGGTGACGAGAGGTATAATTCTTTTGTAATCAATTTGCTTGAAGATGCCAAATCACTTGCTTCCGGCAAGTCGGTGTATGAACTTGATAAAACTTCGCTTAATCTTAAAATCTTAATTGACAGATTCGCTCATGACTGGTTATTAAAGGTCGATGTAAGTAAACCTTCCAGAGAGGAACTCAAACAATTACAGGAGATTATTAGTGACAACAAAAATTATGCTTTTGCATAAGGGGTTTAGTCTAGATGCTTCCGATTAAACGTCTTTTATATCTACAGCTATACCAGGCAGAAACACTAATATCAAGCTCAAAGAAATATAATTTTTCCGACAAGTATAAGGATCAGTACCTTAAAAACTTAGTTGAATTATTCAATGGAATCAAGTCTAGTATAAATGATGGGCTCGATGACGCTAAGATATTTGAGAAAAAAAATCATTTGGATTTTATTTTTAAAAGCCTGGAGTTTTTAAAAGATAGTACATTAAATACTATTCCGTTTGAAGTCGTAGGTTGCTTAGACCGAGCAATGAGCGACTGGATCGATCCCGAAAAATTCATAATCGTTACAAGTCTACAGAATAGTCTATACTCATTTAGCTATGACCTCTCATATGCGAAAAATGACATTTTCTATCAATCACTACAAACAGAATATGGAATAAACTTTGAAAGAAAACTTATTCAGATAAATTTACCATTGAATTTATCTAAAGACTATCTATCATCGGTCGCGCTGTATCATGAGCTAGGTCACTTTGTCGATCTACAGCACTCTATCACTGGTGTAGCAGCATACCTTATATTATCGGGAGAATTCAAAGAAAAAGCGAGTCTCGAAATGTTTCTACCGCTATTGAAAGAAGCCGAAATGGATCGTCCGAAGTTGATTTATCATTTAGGCGAGTATTTTTGCGATTTATTTGCAGCACAATACATAGGTGAAACAATAGGCCTTTTTTTAGAATATATTACGAGTAAAAGTGAAATTGACTCGCCTACCCATCCATCAACAGTAAATAGAATACAGGTTATCTCTGACTTTGTAAATGGAAATGATAACCCTATTATCAATTACCTGCAGAGTGTTGTTAATGTGTTAACCGGGAAATCCCTTGAGATTCGTTTTGACAGAGTTACGTCTAATGATTTTCATACTTTAGTGCCTTATGACATTCAAAATGATAGGGAATTACATGGGACAATTGTTTATGGATGGGACGTATGGATGGAAGACTTTAAAAAGTTCAATGACGAGATGAAATACGATGTAAATTTATCAGAAGATACGATTTATAGAGTGATCAACAATTTGGTTGAAAAGTCTATTGGAAATTATTTTACAGTTCAAAATTGGCAAAAAAGTAAAGGATGAGCAGTATAATCACGTCGGATGCTATCAAGGCGTTAATCGCAGAACAAAAGCTGATCATAAAGCCCTTATTAGAAGAAGATCAAATCACCTCGGTAGGAATAGATTTTAGATTGGGCGGGAATTTCCTAGTATCTGTACAGGGTAGGGAGCCACTTATAAATGCTTCTCTTAACCAAGAGTTTGGCAGGAGCACATCGAAGCACTTTTTTCAAGAAACCAGAAGACAGTTAGGCGAGACATTTATATTGCATCCGAATCAAACTGTTTTAGCAACGAGCTTGGAATATGTTAAGCTACCAGAAAATTACCTACTGGCCCTATGTATGAGAAGTTCCTATTCAAGACTGGGACTTACGATGTCCACAATAGCACAACCGGGCTACTGTGGGTGCTTATCGATTGAGTTGACTAACTATAATAACAATCCAATCAACTTATCTATCGGATCGAGAGTATTTCAAGGCTTATTTTATGAAACAGATAAGGAAAGTAGATATTTTGAAAAACCTAGAAAATACGTATGTAACGTCCGTCCAGAAGCGTCAGCTGTTATAAATGATCAAGATCTAAACATACTCAGCAATTTATGGAAAAGCAACAATCACATATAACTTTAACCTGCAAGTGATCTTAGCGAATCACCCTGTATTTCTTTCAGTCAAAACAATCTGGAGAATCGAGGACCTATATTAATAGACTCTATAATACAAAGCAAATACAACTAAGTCAATTTCAAAACTAATTTGTCTTGCAATCTTTATACAATATTTTTTCATACTGCCTATTATAGAGTCATATTAAGAATTGAACATCATTTTCAAGCGTTATTTTAAATTTCCTAAATATTGGGTTTGAATCCTGATTAGGGCTATATAAAAAGTTCGTTTGCCCATCAGAAACAAAGATTTTAGGTATAAAAAAGCCCCATAGGTAAAGCTATAGGGCGAATTTCCTGAAAAATACTGCTATTTAATGATTTTACAATTTCTAAATGTTAAAGTATTTTCTTGTAAAGAGCTTGAGTAATAACCTCTTATTTTAACTTTTTGATCGACTTTTAAAGTTGTTATTTCGCTTTCCCATTTATCCACAAGTTCTGGACAATTCATGCAATTTACTGATCCTATAATTGTATAATCTTCTGTTTCTATATTGAATCTAATTGCTGAGCATCCCATTAATGTAGTTGTAAATTCATCTATATAACCAACGAATTCAAAAGCTTTCCCTTCATTTTTTTTGTTAAATGAAATTTTGTTTTCTTCATATTCCCCATAAATATCTCCTACTGTTAATTCATCTTTGCTATTGTCCGCTGTTTCTGTTTTCTCTTTCAGCGACTCTTTTTTTTCTATACTTGAAATGTATTCTTTATATAATTCTTTATCCTCAATAGCTCTATTATAGTTTTGAATAAAGTAGAATATGATAATAGTAATAACAATGGTGGAGACAAGAATTATAATGTTTTTTGTTGTGTGTCCAATTTTCATCACTCAAAATTCAATTTTAATAAACTATGTATTAATTGTGTTTTACCAGTTGAAGGATCTAAGAAAGAGACTTCATATAAACCAATTCCTTTTGCATAGTACTCAATAGTTTTAATTTTAGTGTCTGGAGATGTTTTAGTAACCTTTATTGCTTTATAAGTTTTTTCTTTATAAGTAATACTGCTAAATATTGCCGAACAATATTCTAAATCTCCTGCTATTGTTTTGGATGTCCATTTCACTGGAAGGTTGTTTATTGGTAATTTTAATAAAATTACAGGGTTGGAGTAGTTTGTTACTTTATTAGTTGTAAAAGGATTTGTTAAAATTGATTTGAACATTTTAACCTCAGTACTAGAGGTGCTAACAGAAAGGGTTGATATAGCTGTTGGCTCTCCTTCATAAAGTTGAGCATCTGTTATATCAAAATAATTTCCTTTATCGATATAGTAGATTGACCTGTTATTTCTGTAAAAAGGACTTGTTTTAAAAACCCCATAGAAGGTAGCATTGTTAAAGCTGCTCTCTGGAATTAAATAATCTTTAACAGTTTCTTTTGCTCCTTGGGCAAAGCAATTGTGAATTCCTGCTATTAATAAGCAGATTAGAAATTTTCTTTTCATTGAAGGTTGTTTTTTACCTCCAGCTCCGATAGGTGGTTAAGAAAAAGCAGAGGTGGAACTGTAGCTATCTGCGGAAGCGGAACTGGTATCCCGTTGGTGCACAAATAAGACTAAAGCCCACCTCATAGGTGAGCGTTTAGTTATTATCTTGTGCACGTTTTAAAAATTACCAGTTTTCTTCCGCACGATTTAACTAACGCAATGCTGTTAAGCTATATGATATTTTCTTTTTTTATCTATAAGCAATATATTTAAGGCTAATATCTAAATTTAATCTGAATAACTAAATTGCGAACAACCGAACAATTAAAAAGATTATGACTCTTGATGAAGCAAAATATAATTTAAGCCAAAAGTTAACCTTGTTGAAGTCATATCTTCAAGAGGCAAGAATTGAACTAATAAATACAGATAATAAGTTTTTAGAATCAAGTGATTTTACCTTTCATGGTTACTCATATGTCGATGCATTTATAAACGATATAGAATTGGACTTGATGACTGAAATTAAGAATTTAATAAATCTATGTCATTTAAATGAATTGAATATAGAAAAGAGGTCATTGCTTGTTGAAATTATTATTAGGGATTTAAAATCTAATAATTGTTATCTAGGTTTTAATGATGAAGAAAACATAAAGAAATTAAGTGAAAAGCAGCATGGAGTTATAAAAAAATTCAGAAAAGCTCAAGATTCTTTGCAAAAAGGAATCATCAAAAATTTAACTGACGAATATTTAACTGATTCAAAATTTTCTCGTCAAAAACTTCAGAAAATTGTTTGGAAAGGAAATCAAAGGGAGCTTGCCGAACTTTTCGAAAGACTTATTGCTAAAAATTGGGTTGAAGGATTATTACCACGACAGAAAGAAGCTTTTTACCGAACAATTGCTACTTTATTTGAGATTTCAGGAAAAGATCCGCAAACAATAGTTAATAATTTTCAAGATTACAATAAACGGAGTTATCCATACCCTCTACCTGTAAATGGAATTTTTAATTGTATACAACCTAATCAGATGAATTAATAGCTTGTAATTCAATAGATTAACAATCCACAGGATAACGTGTGGATTTTTAGCTATGTATTTTAGTCAGACATTTGTATCAACAAAAAATATAAATGTTATGAAAGATTTAAACAAAAAAATTCAAGACCTGTATGACCAGGTGAAAAATCAAGTTCAGAAAGAGGAGCTTTGTTCTCCAGAGAATATTGAAGAATTCAACATTGACGAACTCACAAGACCTGAGTTTCACACCAAAAAAGTCTTACCAGAAAGACTACGAACATTAACCACAAGTTTCCATGAACATGGGTTCTTAGGCGCAATATTCATCAATAATAAAAATCAAGTTATCGACGGTTGGCATAGATTGGAGATATGGAAATATATGGGGAATAAAACTATTCCTTGTATAAAGCTTGATGCACCAATGGAACATTCAAAAAGACTTCATTTATTTTTAAATCAGCAAGTTTCTCTATTTACCGCATCTGACTTTGGCTTTACAGCTGCTTTTGAAGAATTTGATCTCATCAATGATTTTGGATTTAGCACTGCCGATTTGTGTTCTACTCCAGTTGAAAACAACAAAATGGAAAAAAATGATTACGAAAAAGGTGAAGACGACAACATCTGTAATCAGAAGTTAATTGCAACAATCCCATTGTCATACATGAAAAGAATAGAGGAGTTAAAGAAGAAATTGCAATTGAGGAACAAATCACAAGTGTTAATGACATTAATGGATTCATATGAAAAAGGTAATAGTACAGCAGAATAAACTTAACGAAGCGCAGATCAGAGGCTTAAAAATTCAAACGCCAAATACTGAGCACATTAGTGAAATAATAAGGGAAGAAGCGATTGTATATGTGAGTGGTGAAATTGTTGCAGTTTATAAGCGTATAGACTTTGACATAGATGGAGTTTTGGAAACATGTTTGTCTCTGAAATTTGACGAACGTGAAAGAACAAATGGATTAGTCTCAAAAACAATCAATTTCAATTTTTCACCTAGAAATGCCTTAAGACAAAATGTTTGCAGAAAATCAAGGCTTGGGGTTAAATACCCATCCAAACATGAGGTTTTTATTAAACAAGGGAAGAACGTTGCAAAATGGTATAGATCTTATTTTAAAACAGCTTATGCCCACCAAGTGAAAAGTAGTTATGTAGGTAAAAAAAGAATTCATCCAGATTACTTAATAAAAGGAACACCATTTACGGGGGGTGTCATTAATAAGAACTCCAATCTAAATTATCATTACGATAAAGCGAATACATCAAGTGGTATTTCATGTATGATTATCCTCAAGGAAAATATTCTCGGAGGAGAACTCATATTGCCAGAATTAAACATTGGATTTGCATGTCAAAATAGGTTCTTACTCTTATTTGATGGGAAAAAGCTTCTTCATGGTGTAACCAAAATTCACCAAGCACCGGGTGGTTATCGATATACTATAGTCTATTACAATAATAGTGGAATGAACTTATGCTTGTCCGAAAAAGAAGAATGGGACAAATATCAAATGTACATAGATCAACCAAAAGGAAAACTTAAAATGTTATTAGAAAATGAAAAATAATAGAACAATTCAACAGAAAAAGATAGAGGTATTAAACCATTTAACAACTTGTTGTGGTATAAAAACTGTAGGATGTAGAAGAGCCAATGTGGGAAGAACTCAGTTTTATGAATGGCAAAAGATAGATGCCGAATTTGCCTTTAAAGTGAGGGAAATTGATCTCACTTTTTTAGATTATGTAGAGAGTAATCTAATTGAAATGATACATCAAAAAGATAGGGCGGCGACTATGTTTTATCTAAAGGCAAAAGGAAGGGAAAGAGGATACAGATAATCAGGAGATAAGCACATAAAATGAATTAATGGATTGATTATAAAATATTTATACAAAAAAACTTTAGAATATAAAAAACTCGGTGGAAATTTCCATTTAAAATAAGAACACTATGAAATTGACTTTTTCTGTGCGTAGCGTGATAAGGCTAGATAAAATGAAACAAGATGGTAATTGCCCAATACACTTTTCTGTACGTGTTGGCGCAATAACCACAAGATTATCATCTGGTAAATCTATTAATCCCAAAGATTGGGATGATAAAAATAATTGTCCAAAAAAGAAGGATAAATACCTTCAACTTTTAGCAACATATCTTAATAAAAAAGAGAGTGGCTTTGAGACCTTTATGCTCACTAGAGAAAGCTTGGGTAAATCAATAACCTTAAATGTTGCTATGGATTATTTTAGAGATAATACCAAAGTGAGCCTTTTTAAATTTTGGGAGCAACAGATTGATCTTTGGCAGTTAACTAAAGAGCCTAATACTTTGAAATCTTACAAAAGTGGGCTTAATGTTATAAGAGAGTTCAATCCCAAATTAAACTTTGGCGACTTGTCCTATGACTGTATTCAGAAGTTTGATTTGTTTTTAAGGAAAGTTAGATCAAACTCTACAGGGGGATGTTTTACTAAACACAAAATTTTAAAAGCAATGATCAATCAAGCCATCATGAAAGGTTATATGAATGAGAATCCTTATCGCTACTTCAAAATAAAGTCAGCAGTTGGTAATAGGAAATTCTTGTCAATTGATGAAGTTAAACAAATAATGGTTTTGGAAATTCCGGCGAATAATGGCTTTTTAAATAGGGTAAAAGACCTTTTTTTATTCAGTTGTTTTACCGGACTGAGGTACTCTGATGTTGTAAATGTGAGATGGGAAAACATAAAATCAGAACCAGAAAGAATTGAGATTCAAGTTAAAAAAACTGATAAACCTTTAACTATACCATTATCATCAAAAGCAATAGAGATTCTAGATAAATATTCAAAGCTGACCATTAAGAGCCCTAAATCTTTGGCTTTACCAAAAATGGCGAATCAAGTAATTAACAGAGGGATTAAGGAATTAATGGAGTTAGCAGGTATTACAAAATCCATTAGTTTCCATTGTGCAAGACACACTTTTGCCTCAAACCATGTCGAAGCAGGAACGTATATGCCTCATCTAAAGGATTTGCTTGGTCATACCAACATTGTTCAAACTCAAATTTATGCTAAAACATTACCCGCAGATTTATACGATACGATGGATAAATTAAATAATATGTATAAACATGTTGGCTAGCATCATCAAGACCTTTAAAAATAAAAATATCATCCATCAGAACTATTAATTGCCAGTCCTACATCAAAATCATGGAACAAAACTTTAAATCATGAAAAAAATAAGTAAATATCAGACGTCTTGGACATCAATTGCCAAGCCAAATGAACTTGATAAATTCAAGAGAAAAATACTTTTAAAACCCATCAATCAGGATTTGATAGAGTTTATAGAGGATAAAATCAAAGGATTAATTGGGATTGATGAAAAGATGCTTTATCTCCACTTTGCTAAAAAAGAACTATTACATACGGAGAGAAGACCTGATTTTGAGCATTTTGTGGCTTTTGAGGACAATTATATGAATGACAGGCAAAATTTCAATCCAATAAAATGGATTGATGTGGAGCTGGAATTCTGGACTAACATTAAATTACTAAATTCTAATCAGCAAACATCAAGTGAAATTGCTCAAGCTAAATTAACCTTAAGTAAGAGTTGGTTAACTCAGGAAGAGGTTCAAGACATGTTTAAATTTAGTAGAACAACCCTTAACCGCAGAATTGCGGAAGGAATGCCATGTCATCAAAAAGGCAAATTTAAATTCTTTAATCTGGAAGAGGTAAGTGAATGGCTTAAAGAAGACGAAGCAGTCTGATTCCTAAAAATAAGCTTTTTTCATGCGTTTAAGTGTCCTAGGCAAAAGAACTTGGTCATAGGTAGTCAAAGCCATATTCTAATTTTAAAGTTTCATCTAACGACAGATTTAGCAGTTAAAACAAATTATACAGTAAAATGGATAACCCAAGAGAATTGCCCAAAAGACAACATTGCCCTGTCTGTAATAGATATGTTAAGCCCTCAACTCGGTATCGCATTTATCCCTGTGAAAAATGTGTTAAGAAGGCAGTTGATGACAAAGGTCATCGTGTAGGTTTTTTTAACATTACATTAGATGGACATGGTTGCCAAGGTAAGTTACTTGATTCAGGCAAATTAACAAGGTCAAGAATTTGCTTTATTAAGGATATGTCTTTCGAAGCTGAAGAGGCTCATTTTGGTGGAATAGTTCTACGTCCAATACCAAAACCGAACAAACGAACAGTTAAAAAGAAGGATTCTTATTAGGTTAAATTTTTTTTAAGTTTTTTTTAACTGATTTTCTTTTGGACTGTAAGTTTTTTCTGAATTTACTACAGCCCATGGTTAAATTTAATTCGCAAAGTTACTTACATTACTCCCTTTCGGGGAGTGATGTTATTATATTCTCTAGCAAATACTAATCTGAAGATTGTTTTAATCTTAAAAGAATTAAAAAGACAAAAGCAAAAGAGGTTCTTTGGAATAGAGAGAAATCTACAAAAAGTATTTTTAGAAATCCCAATTATAAGGAGAGAGAGGGGGTGGGGGGGTGAGTGGTTTCTGGTGTCTGGTGTTTACACCAGATTACCTCTACTCTAACCTCTAAATCTCAGAGATTAATTATATAAACCAAAGGATTCTACAAAATACAATATCTCAAAGTATAAGTCCAAAATTACTCCCAAATAACTTTAAGAAAGCAAAATGCTAATATTCTACAAGGGAAGAATTAGAAAACCAAAAACAAAAGAAAAAAGCCTTGAGATAGATGTAATCCAACATCAGATCTGAACAAACACAAGCAAATCATCATATCAGAACTAAATTGCCCAAGGTCAAAATAATCCTTACATTTTAGCTTGAAGTCTAAACGGATAAGTGAAAATAAAGAAATAGTTGAGGGCAGATTTGCGATTTAAGACAGTTTATTGCTTGGGGGCGCAACGACTGGTCATCGAGTTGAACATTACCCTGATTTTTTCGATATCAAGCAAATAAGGTGCTATTTTAATGTTTAATTTATTTTGCAGGTTAAAAATAAATAATTCAAGATAATGCATTATAAGAAATGTGAAATTTTTTATCTTGCAGTTACTTAAGACATTGAAGGCAAAATCCAATTCAAAACCAAGTTGTTGCCCATTTTGCTTTAGAAGTATTGTAAATACATCTGCTTTAATTATGAATAATATCTTATTTAATCGACGACAGCTTTATGAGTTGGTATGGTCAGAATCTCTTTTATCTATTTCTAAAAGATACAATATTTCAGATGTAGGTTTAAGAAAGGCATGTATTAGAATGGATATTCCATTGCCTGATTCAGGATATTGGAGTAAAGTTAGAGCAGGTAAGCAAGTTGAAGTTAAACCATTCCTAGATAATGAAAAGGATGAGGATTCACTCAGTTTATCGATAAGGGGAGAAGGTGGGAATATAATTGAATCTGAACTCTCTGAGCAAATGACAATACAAAAATCACTAGAACAAGATTTATCTCTTGATTTATCAGTTCCTAGTATTTTAATAGATCCCGACCCGTTAATTCTTAGTTTAGAAAAATCATTAGAAAAAAAGAAGGATTTCCACAAATTAGGTGAGTTATCATTTCCCGGCTTAAATGTACTTGATGTCCGAGTAACTCCTGAGAACTTAAATCGAACACTATGTATTCTAAATACTTTTATTAAGATTATGCGCAAAAGAGGGGTTGGATTTAAAGTCTCTGAAAGAGAGAGTTTTATTCAACTTGGTGGTGAGAATGTTAAAATGACTTTTAGAGAATCTCAAACAAAAGAAATAGTTAAAGAATACAATTGGGAGAGAACCAATCTTCGACCCAATGGGAATTTAATTTTAAAATTCGAACACTTTGGAGCTTCAGTATCTTGTAAGGATGGAAAAATACCAATTGAATTACAAGTATCTAAATTAGTCGCAAAACTTGAACTATTTGGTAGAAAATTGGAGATAGAACGTATTAAAAATGAAGAATGGCATCGTAAATATGATGAAGAAAGGAAGTTAGCTCAAGAATTTGAGCATCGGAAAAAACTTGAGCTTAGTTCTTTTAGAAAAGTCTTAAATGATTCTAGACGATGGAATGAGGTTGTTTTGCTTCGGGATTATATTACTCAAGTTGAAAAAAATGCTGTTGCGAATAACGTTTTAACAGAGGATTTGATGGCTTGGATTGAATGGGCTAGAAAAAAGGCTAATTGGTTTGATCCTATTTTAGAAGGTTCGGATGAATGGCTCCTTGATGTAGACCCAAATAGTTTGCTAATTGAAAACGTAAAAACTGAGAATAATTTTTTAAGGTACGATCAAGATTTAACAAATCATGACAAATCCAATTGGGCACTTATTTCATTCTATAATAAGAATAAGTAAAATAGGGTAAATTTTTTGGGTAAAAGGATTTGAACATTTGTGAACAGAAAACAGGTGTTTTTGGTTAGTAAAGGCACTTTAAATAGACGAAAATTGGGTTCGTTTTTCCATGCTGTCTACTTAAAGATCTGATAATCAACATTTTAATATTGTCGGCGTTTTTTTTATACCTCAGAATTTATCAGTTTTCGTTGATCTTGAGTTGAGTAAAACTATTATATGAAACAGTTTCTCTAATAATCTACTGCACTCGAATCAGAATAACAAGTCAATCAACTTGATTCATCAAACCCAAAGAACCTTTCCGAACAAACGAACAGTTAAAAAGACTTTAAAGCTAAATTTTTGCTCTTTGAGCATTGAAGAAATTATGTTTTATACTCACTTTAAATTCCCAAAGTTAATTACGCTTGTCCCCAAAGGGGATAAGTGTAATTATACTACTATGATTTATGTAGAATAAATGATTATTTGAATGTAGGAACTTCAAAGGAAGTGATGAAAGATTCATGGAAATACCATGTTTCCAATAAAAGAGAACTGTTTTAACACATAACCAAGCATTGGTTGTTTGAAAGCTTGAGCTTTGATGACTAAAATTGTTTGATGAGAATATCATATCTATCCCAGATTCAAACAAACCTTTAGAACTTTAAAATTGAGAGATGAGATGAACCGGAACTCTCAATTTAAGTCAATTAATAGCTTGAGAGCGCAACGATTGGGGGCTAAACTGATAATCTTATTGGTTTTTAAGTAAAGTTGGGAAATTCATGCTAATTTAGTGAAACGAAGTAATTTATACTTAGAGTTATTGAATGTCAGCAAAAATCACAATAGGACTTCATACCAGTACTCAAAAGGCTTTACATATTAGAGATTCCGGCAATGGACTTGCTTGTGGTTGCACTTGCTTTGGCTGTAAAGAGCCTTTAATTGCAAATCAAGGAAAAAAGAAAGATTGGCATTTCAGTCACCATAGTGATTCTGATTGTTCTGGGGGCTTAGAAACAGCTTTACACAAATTGGCAAAAGAAATTATTGTGGAAAGTGAATCTATGGTGTTCCCAAAATATGAAAAACTAAATTATCGAAACTCAACTTCAGAAAAACCATTGAAATCATTTAGACCGGATGTTTCAGCAGAGCTTGAAGATGGCGTTCAAATCTATTTTGAAATCTTTCATCGTCATAAGAACACAGAGAGAAAAAACACTTTTTACAAAACTTCAAAGCTTAAAAGTGTCGAGATTGATATGTCTGGATGTCCATTAAATTCAAGAGACTCCATCAAGAATTTTGTGTTGAATGTGCCTAAAAACAAAAGTATTATTTATTGGGAAGATGAGTTAAATACGATTTCAAAAACATCGTATAAAATCGACTTCAAGTTAATATCTGTTTTAGTCTTGGGGCTTATTGCTTTAGTTTCGGTCATTGTCAACTTCACAAAATCAAAAAAGAATAAGTTTATTAATTGAGGATTCAATTGATAGTGTTTCTTTAAAAGTAAAAAATTGTTAAATTGCTCAAAACAACCTATGAGCAAATCAAAACCCCAAAGATTCGAAACATTTTTTGAACTATACCAAACTTTAGTTGCTCCATTAAAGAAATCTAAACCAGAATATATTAGACTTGATGGTCAAATAAAAGGTAGCAATAGAGGCGTTTTTGGTTATTTTAAATTCAATAATTCTTTTTGGAAAATTGATGCTGATACACAAATTGATAAATTGGATTTAGCTAAAAAATTATTGTTGAAGGACAATGATGCATTAATTGTAAGACCAACAAAAAACAATAAAAACGAGTGTTTAGTTATCAAAGGTCAATCAGTCTGGAATAAAAAATTTTATGTTTATAAAGTTAGTTAATTATGAGTTTTTCAAGAGAAGAGCTACTATATAAGGATTTTTTGCTCCAACAAAGAATAACTCAAGAACTTATAGATAAGTTAGACGCCAATCAGAAATTGACCATTGCTGAAGCAAGACATATTTGTGGAAAATTGAAATTATTTCGCAATGAAAGAGATGAAAATATAGATGCCCTAAAATACTCTCAGTGTAACGATTGTATATTTCAAGATAAATATCTTCTTTATATAAATAATCATGAAGGTTGGGGAGATGCTTATGACTTTGATGGAAAAATAAATCAATCTCAAAAAAGAAAAGATGCTGAGTTTTTAAATCAGCATTTCTTATCTTGGGAAGAAACTGTCATTAAAAACCTTCGTCTAACTGATGAAATTAAAAGGCATATCGCAATAGAAACCAATAGGCAGATAAAATCTTTAAAAAGTTATTGCACCCAAATGCACTTTGGAAGTAATCATTTCAATTTTTTGAGAAAGGGTTTAATTTTGCATAGTAAATTTCTCTATTTAACGGTTCTTGAATACTATGATGAGGGAAATAGTAAAGAAGATATTGTTAACATATGTAATCATAAGTTTGTAATTGATAGCTATGTTTATATTCATGTTCTTTTTAGACACTTTGCTGAGACAGTCATGGAACATCAACAAAAATCTTATCACACTATTAAACATTTTGAACATAAAAACCTACCAAAGCAAATATTAGAAATGTTAAAAAATTACTCTTTAGTAGTAGATTGTAATAGCTTTGACAAAGAGAAGCTTTTTTTTAAATTGGATGATACTCATTTTGCATTGTGGTTTAAAGAAATTGAATTTAACAAGAAGGGGAAGTCAAAAGAACGGGTCATTCAACTTCAAACCTTATATCCAGTCGAATTAAGGCATGATTTTGAAAAAATAAAAAACCTAACCCCGATAAAATTCGATAGCACTCTTTGGTTTTATTTTTAAAACATATCGACATGTCGAGCCCTAACTTTACCTATCTTCAATTTCACCCTTCAAGCCAAATGACAACTGATATATTTAGAGAACACCAAATAAGGTTTTTAAATTATTTCGATAATAGAAGAATAAATGAAATAGAAAGCCTATTAGCAAGCTTTTATGTCGAATTTCCAATTAAGAGTTTAAAAGACCTCACAAAGGAAGAATATGTCCTTGGAAGGAGGTATGTTGATGACATAGAAAGCTTTTGTTATTGGATGGAAAAAAAACTAGAAAACTTTGGTAAAATCTCAGGTAGTAACGCAAGCCAATATGGAGCATATTATGGTAAATATGGAAAAAATTCTAAAAAACAGTATAGAATCACAAATAAGTATGGAAATGATTTCAATACAGCATTTGAAAATTTAAAGCATAAAATTTCCGACCTATTAATTTTAGGCTTAAATCACGACTACAGAAGTATTTCTCTTTCAATCATACCAGATAAGTTTAAAGGTAAATTGTTAGCGACATACTTCCCAAACCAATATTTAAGCATATATTCAAAAGAGTATCTAAATGAAATACTGATGTATTTTAATTTGGATGACGAAGCTAGTCTTATTGAAGAACCAATTTACAATCAATTACGCCTAATAAAATGGAAAAATGAAGACGATGTAATGAAACCATGGTCTTTAATGAAATTTGCAATGTTCATAAATGATGAACTCTATACGTATTTATATAATACTAGCTTAAATAATGAAGAGGATAAAGCTCCTAAATTTCCAGAAATAGGTAAACTTAATCCTAGTTTTATCACAGGCTTAGAAATAGACAAAGACTTTATCATTCCAGATAAAAAAAGAAGAAGCTCGCTATTATTAAAAAAGAAAAATTATGAGAAATTAAACCTTAGGAATAAAGCTATTGGTGACCGTGGAGAGCATGTCGTCGAAATATGGGAAAAAGAATATTTAATAGAAAATGGGAGACCTGATTTAGCAAAGAAAGTTAAATGGGTTGCTAGAAAAAATGATAGCTTAGGTTATGATATTGTATCTTGGACTTTAGATAATAAGAAGAAGTATATTGAAGTTAAGTCAACCTCAAAAATGAAGGCTGACCCCAATTTCTTTATAACTGCCTTCGAATTGTCTCAAGCCGAAACTCTTTCAAATTACTGTATTTATTATGTATTCGATATATTTAGTTTATCCCCTAAAATATGGGATTTGGGTAATCCATTCTCACCAAAAAATGTGGGCGTAGATATTAGTCCTACTGCTTATAAGATAAGTATGAGAGCAAAAAAGATAATTTAGAGTTATTTAAAATAGGGTAAATTTTTTGGGTAAAAGGATTTGAACATTTGTGAACAGAAAACAGGTGTTTTTGGTTAGTAAAGGCACTTTAAATAGACAAAAATTGGGTTCGTTTTTCCCTACGGGCTACAAAGCCGCTTTACGATAAGTTTAGCGGCTTTTTGCTTTATATAAATTTCTATTTTCCCTCTGCTATTATTTTTAACCGTAAATAAATCTATTAAAAATAATCCTTTTCAAAAAAGTCAAATTGAACATTTAGGCTATTAGTTTTTACTATCCTCCTATTCAAATCTCTTACAAAAAACTATTTTTGACTCAGGCTAAATATTAAAAGCAATCAAAATCATAAGAGTTTGGAAGGTTTTATTTTCCACATAAACTATAAAAAACGAAATCAAAAATGAAGGCACTTTTAATTGTAAGCATTTTTATTTTATTAAGTACTTTCAAAACAACAGCTCAAAATTTTATTGATTTATATCCCAAGGAGATTCCAAATTCTAAAAAGCCTATTTCAAATGAAACTGTTGAGGTTTCAAAAGCAGGTATTATTTCTCAAGTAATTAAACCCACATTGCAAGTTTTTATTCCTGAAAAGGACATAGCAACCGGAACAGCGATTTTAATTTGCCCCGGTGGTTCATATAAAGTTTTAGTTTATGATGGAGAAGGAGTGAATACGGCAAAGCAATTAGCTAGCAGAGGGATCACAGCTTTCGTTTTAAAATATAGATTACCTGATGATGAATTAATGATTGATAAAAAAAATGGACCTCTTCAAGATGCGCAACAAGGCATTAAAATAATCAGAGAGAATGCCTTAAAATGGGGTATTAATCCTAATAAAGTGGGCGTGATGGGTTTTTCTGCTGGAGGGCATTTAGCATCAACCTTAGCAACGCATTATCAAGAATCATTAATCGAAAATGGAAATCAAATCAACCTTCGACCCGATTTTCAAGTTCTAATTTACCCTGTAATCAGCATGCGGGATAGCTTAACGCATCCTGATTCTAGAACCAATTTACTTGGCAAAAATCCTTCTAAAAGTGTATTAGATAATTTTTCAAACGAGATGCAATTAAATGCTCAAAGTCCGCCTGCGTATGTGATACATGCAGCAGATGATACTTTGGTAGATGTAGAAAACAGTATAGTTTATTTCCAAAGGTTGAAACAACTAAAGGTCCCAACAGAATTGCATATTTACCCAAAAGGAGGTCATGGTTTTATTTTTAAACATGATACTTGGATGCTTCCATTTTACGATTGGATGAAGAAATATGGATGGTAGCCATTTCAAAATCTTAAATTACTATAGCAAATCAGAGCTTCCTAACTAGGATGTTATGATTGCAAATAACTCATTATCAAAACATGAAAAAATTATTTTTAAGTATTGTTGCATTATTTTTTTTACTAGCCAACAATCAAAGTTGGGCGCAATCAAGAGCTCAAAATCCTATCATGTTTGCTGATGTGCCAGATTTATCAATGATTAGGGTTGGCGATACTTATTATATGAGTAGCACTACCATGCACATGAGCCCGGGTTTACCTATCATGAAATCAAAAGATTTAGTGAATTGGGAACTGGTGAGTTATGCTTATGATGTTTTAGAAAGTAACGATGAATTGAATCTCGATAATGGAAAAAATACTTATGGGCGAGGTTCTTGGGCGAGTAGTTTTAGGTATCATAAAGGAATATATTATGTAAGCACTTTTTCTCAGAGCACTGGTAAAACACATATTTATAGCACAAATAATATAGAAAAAGGTCCTTGGAAATCAATTTCATTTAGACCGAGTTATCATGATCATTCTTTATTTTTTGATGATGACGGAAAGGTATATTTAGTTTACGGAGCAGGAAAAATTAAATTGGTTGAACTTAATGAAGATGTTTCTGGAGTAAGACCTGGGACTTCAGAAAAGGTAATTATTGAAAATGCAAGTGCTCCATCGGGTTCAAATGGAGGTCTTCCTGCAGAAGGATCTCAACTTTTTAAAGTAAACAATAAATATTATTTGGTAAACATTACTTGGCCTAGAGGCGGAATGCGTACAGTTGTAATTCATAGAGCTGATAATATCAACGGTCCTTATGAGGGCAGAGTTGCTTTGCAAGATATGGGTATTGCTCAAGGTGGATTAATTGATTCGCCTGAAGGTGTTTGGTACGCTTATTTGTTTAGAGATTTTGGTTCTGTTGGTCGTATTCCTTACACAGTTCCAGTAAAGTGGGAAGATGGTTGGCCTGTCTTAGGCGAAAACGGAAAAGTTCCTCAAACCTTAGAATTACCAGCAAGCAAAGGCTTAATTCCTAATATTGTTGCGTCTGACAAATTCAAGCGCAAAAAGAAAGATAAAGCTTTGCCTTTAGTTTGGCAATGGAATCACAATCCAGATCATCAATTATGGTCGGTTACGGAGCGTAAAGGATATTTAAGACTTAAAACAGGCAGATTAGACACCGCATTTTTACAAGCTAAAAATACGTTAACACAACGCACTATTGGTCCGCAATCATCAGCAAATACATTAATTGAGTTAAGCAATATGAAAGATGGCGATTTTGCAGGCCTAGCTTTACTGCAAAGTAAGTATGGTTTAGTAGGTGTAAAGTATGAAAATGGAGTAAAATCTATTGTTGTTGTGAATGCAGAAAGTGGTAAAGCGGTTGAGCAAGAAAAAGTACTCTTAACGCAAAACATAGTTTATTTAAAAGCAGACTGTGATTTTACTAATCGAAAAGATGTAGCAAACTTCTTTTACAGTTTAGATGGTAAAATCTGGAACGCTATTGGCAAACCATTAAAAATGAGTTATACCATTCCACATTTTATGGGGTATAGATATGGATTATTTAATTATTCAACCAAAAATACAGGTGGCTTTGTAGATTTTGACTTTTACCGAATAGAAAATCAGATTATTAAGTAGTCTAATAAATAAGTTTAACATAAGTTCCATCATTTTGATAAATTGAGAAATGCCAAAGTAGCTGTGTTAGGTAATATTGTTGCGGTTATTATTTGTGAGGATAAGATGAATTGTTCTAATTTAAATCTTATACCTCATTAAATGTTAGGTTATATATCTTTTAATTGGTAAAACAGAGTCCTCCCAAGACTCTGTTTTTTTTGGTTTAATCTTGGATTATATAAACATCAATTAAAATTTGTTCTAACTGTTTCTTCGATATTTAAAATTATAAATTTTTTTCGCTTCTTTCTGATAATTAAAGGCTTATGATTAGGCAATCTTTTTTTAAATTTTGTAATCAATTTGAGATTGAACATTTGTACTATCATTTAGCACAATTGACAGGTATTTGCACAGTCGATAAAATTACTTTTACCTCACTAGTTATAAAATTTAAGACCAATTTTCAAAAAGAGCTTTTATACTCGTTTTGTGTCAAATATATAAGCATGAGTATGCTGGCTCTACCAAAACTAAATTTAAACGCAATTACAAATTAATTGATATGATGATTTACAAAAAGCTTTTTTCGTACACCTCTTTAATCTTCGCTCTTACTTTTTTTAGTTCTAAAGCATTTTCTCAACTTACGCTACCCAATCCAATACTTTCTGGTTTTTACCCCGATCCTGCAATTTGTAAAGTAGGAAGTGATTATTATGTGGTTAATTCTACTTTCTCATTTTTTCCTGGTTTACCAGTTTTACACAGTAAAGATTTAAAAAATTGGAGACAGATAGGAAGCGTAATTACTAGGCCTTCACAAATGGATTTTATGGGAGAAACTGTTAGTCGTGGATTATTTGCGCCTGCCATTAATTACCATAATGGTTTGTTTTATGTAACCTGTACGGATATAGATAATGGTGGAAATTTTGTGGTTACGGCAAAAAATCCGGCTGGGCCGTGGAGTGATCCAGTATATATAAGAGAAGTAAGAGGAATTGATCCTTCATTATTTTTTGATGATAATAAAGCTTACATCATTTATAATAGTAATCCACCAGATAATAAATCATTATACAGCGGACATAGAACTTTAAGAATGTATGAGTTTGATGCAGTTAATTTAAAAGTAATAGGAGAAGAAACGCTTTTAGTAAACGGCGGAGTTGATATCAGTAAAAAACCTATTTGGATAGAAGGCCCACATATTTACAAAAGAGAAGGTTGGTATTATTTAATGGCTGCCGAAGGTGGCACTGCGGTTAACCATTCTGAAGTTGTGCTGAGAAGTAAAAATCCGAGAGGACCCTACATTGCTTATGAAAAAAATCCTATTCTAACCCAAAGACATTTAGATCCTAATCGTAAAAATCCTATCACTTCTACTGGTCATGCTGATTTAGTGGAAGGACCTGATGGAAAAACTTATGCCATTTTTATTGCAGTTAGACCTTATGAGGGGGATTACTATAATACAGGAAGAGAAACCTTTATTGCTCCAGTAAAATGGATTGATGGTTGGCCGGTTATCAACCCAGATAATGAAGAAGTTTTATACGAGTATCCGGTAAGCTGGAAAGAACATAAGTTTAAAAATTCAATTCCATTGAACGGAAATTTTGATTATAAATTTGATTTTAAAGATTCATTAAACTCACAATTTTTATTCTTGAGAACTAATAAAGCCGATTGGTACAGCTTACAAACTCGCAAAAATTACCTAACCATGAATTTAAGCCCAGAAACTATTATGGGCGCTGCAAACCCATCTTTTTTAGGTAAACGTCAACAGCATTTAACAAGCGAGGCTATTGTCGAAATGGATTTTTCTGCAAAGCAGGATAATGAAAAAGCAGGCTTAACGATTTTTCAAAACGAAACGCATTTTTACTACATCTGTAAATCTGTAAAAAATGGCAAAGAGGTCATCCAACTTTTTAAAAGTAACCCTAAAACAAAAGAGATGGATTTGATAGAAGAAACTTCTTTTAATGAGCCGGTAAAAAAGGTTTATTTAAAAATCAACTCAAATAAGGATAAATATTCTTTTTCTTATGCAACAAAAAAGAACGATTGGCAAACACTTGGTAAAGATTTGGACGGTAAATTTTTAAGCACCAGAGTAGCAGGAGGTTTTGTTGGCGCATTATACGGCATGTACACCACTTCATTAGGTGTTAAATCAACCAATGCAGCACAGTTTAAGTGGTTTAATTATAGCGGAAATGACGAGACTTTTAAGTAAGCAGCTAATTTTTAAAGTGTTGTGTGAATAGAAGTTTATTTAGTGTTTTTTCTACATTGAAGTCTATTAAAACTTATGTTTTTAATATTTTATATTTATTGTATAGTTTTCAATGGTTAATATATATTTGTTAAAACCAATATTTTTTTCTTGAAAGCGATTTCCTTTTCGTTTCTAGAATCAGAATATAAACCAATTTCATTTCTCAAATTTTAATGAGGATTACGCTTAATTATGTTAAACTATTTGTTTAATAAGTCTTTTTTTTCATTTGTTGTGGTATGCTTGCTTATTGCAAATCAAGCATACTGTCAAAACAATGAGATAAATTTCACCTCCATTACTTCAAGATCTGGCTTATCATCAAACACCATAAATGTAATTGCAAAAGATAAATATGGCTTTTTATGGTTTGGTACCGAGGATGGCTTAAATAAGTATGATGGCACTAATTTTACTGTTTATCGCCATAAGCAAAATGATAAAACAAGTTTACCTGTTAATGCAGTTTCGGCACTTTATGAGGATAAAAAAGGTAACTTATGGATTGGTACTGACGGAGGTTCTTTAAGTGTTTATGATAGAAAAAAAGACTGTTTTATAAATTTCTTGAATGATGAAAAAGCCAATCAAATTAATCCCATCATTAGATTTATAAACGAAGATAGTTTTGGTAAAATTTGGATAGGTCATTTTAGTGGTTTAACCTACATAAATCCAAATTATGAGAATATTCTTAAGTCTAAAATCACCAATGAACTCTCGCCCTTTACGGCCTCAAAAATAGGACTTTGTTTTTTTGAAGATAGTAAAAAGCGAATTTGGATTGGGACTTCAAGTGGGTTGCTATTATTTGATAATAACCGAAAAAAATTCACCACCTTTGATGCCAATTCGGCTGTTCCAAAAGGAATGTCTAACAAAGCTGTAAAAAGCATAACCGAGGATATTTATCATAATATTTGGTTTGCAACTGATGATGGGCTGATTACCTTGGGTAACAATCGAGTCAATTTTATAAACTACTCTAAAACCATTAATACCTATTTAAATGATAAATTGATTTATCATGTAGCCGCAAATAAAGGGGGAAAGTTATGGATAGGAACCGATGAAGGATTGAATATTTTGGATATCAAAACCAATAAAATTTCTAATTACTTCCCTGATAGTAGAAATAAAAACAGCTTATCCACCAAATCTATTCGGTATGTTTTTATTGATAAAGATGATATCCATTGGTTAGGCACCTACCAAGGCGGAGTAAATAAATACGATAAAAACTTACCTATTTTTCATTTAAAGCAAAGCAACCCTTTTGATAATTACAGTTTAAAAGCACCCGTTGTTACTTCATTTGCAAAAGGTTCTCAAAGTAATTTGGTTTATGTTGGTACTGATGGTGGCGGGCTACATTTATATGATAAAAAAACAGGGCTCTTCAACCACATTTCTATTCAAGCGAACGAAAATTATTTAAACGATTTACCTATACAAGCTTTAGAAAAGGATAAAAGTAATCAATTATGGATTGGTACATTTTCACTTGGTCTTTTTAGATATCACACCACTACAAAAGCCATTAAACAATTCAAAAAAGGTAATTCTGATTTAAGTTTAAGCAGTAATGATGTTTTTGCAATTAAAGAGGATAGAAAAGGAAATGTATGGATTGGCACCAATGGGAATGGCTTAAATGTTTATAATCCGCTTACAGAAAAAATTAAAAAATTTTCTAACGAGAAAGATGCAAACCAATTTTCATTTTTAAGCAGCGCTTATATCCGGTCAATAGGAGAAGATAAATTTGGGAACATTTGGATTGGTTCGCATGGTTCTGGTTTAGGCGTTTATAACCCACAATCAGAAAGCATTCAAGTTTACACGGTTAATAATAGCAAGTTGCCCGCTAACATTGTTCTTTCTGTTTTAGTAACCAATTCTGGTGAAGTATTAGTAGGCTCAATGGGTGGCGGAGTAAGTATATTTAACGCCAAAACCAAAGCTTTTACATCATTTTCAGAGGAGCAAGGTTTAGCCAATTCGGTTATTTACAAATTAATTGAAGATAAACATGGATTAATTTGGTGCAGCACAAATTTGGGTATAAGTAGTTTTAATTTGAAAACAAAAAAGTTTAAGAACTACAACTTCCATAATGGTTTACAAAATAACAATTATGTATTAGGAGCTGGCCTACTGCAAACAGACGGAACCGTATTTTTTGGTGGGCTAGATGGTTTAAATTACTTTGATCCATCAAAACTTAAAATAGATGAGATTATACCTCGTGTTATTCTTACAGAGTTAAAAATTGCTAATAAAACCATTAATCCAGGTCCTGATTCGCCTTTAGAAGAGCATATTTCAATAGCGAAAAGAATAGAGATTGATTACAAGCAAAGCTTTTCTATAAATTTTGTTGCGCTAGATTATACCACCCCACAACAAAATAAATACTCCTACAAGCTTGAGGGTTTTGAGAAAAAATGGAATTTTGTTGAATCGTCAAAAACTGCTTCTTATACCAATCTTAGCCCTGGCGAGTATGTTTTAAAAGTTAGAGCAAGTAATATAAATGGCGTTTGGAATTCAAATCCAACATCAATAATAATTTATGTAAAACCGCCTTTTTGGCTAACTATCTATGCTTATCTCTTCTATTTGATAGCAGCTGTTTCTATACTTTTTTACATTAGACATAGAGGGATTCAAAAGTTGAAATTTGATTTTGCCCTTGAACAAGAAAAACTTAAAGCAAAGCAACAAATTGAAGAGGAGCGAAGAGAAGCCGAACGTCTGCATGAATTTGATGAACTTAAAATTAAATTCTTAACAAATTTAAGTCACGAGTTTAGAACGCCAGTTTCATTAATCATGGGGCCTGTTGATCAATTGATACAACATGAAAAAGATTCACCATATCATTTTCAACTCAAGATTATTCGCAGAAATGCCAGAAGGTTACTCAATTTAGTGAATCAGCTGCTTGATTTTGGAAATTTAAAAACACATGAGCAAAAGCTAAACTTAGCTGAAGGAGATTTTATTTCTTTTTCAAAAGAACTATCAGATTCTTTTAAAGATTTAGCAGAGCGGAAGCAAATCAACTTCGAGTTTAAAAGCGGAATAGCCTTTTACTTTACATCATTTGATCATGATAAAATTGAGAGAATTTTATTCAATCTGTTATCCAATGCATTCAAATTCACTTTAAAAGGTGGCGAAATACTTTTAAAAATTGAAGAATCTGATGGCTCACAAGGTATAAAACTCTCTGTTTCTGATACAGGTATTGGAATAAATCCAGAAAATAAGGATAAAGTTTTTGATAGGTTTTTTCAAGATGATTCTAGTAAATCAATTCTAAATCAAGGAAGTGGTATTGGTTTATCTATAGCAAGTGAATTTGTAAAAATGCATGGAGGCACTATTGAGGTAGAGAGCATTATTGGTAAAGGCTCACAGTTTACCATTCATTTCCCTTTCCAAAGGCTAACCAATTTACCAGTATCAGAAGAAGAGTTTGAATCTATAGATGATGAAAGTAATGTTTCAATTCTTGAAGATAATAGTGGTTTAAATATTCCAGATGCTACACTTCCAGTCGTATTATTGGTTGAGGATGATGATGATTTTAGATTTTATTTAAAAGATAATTTACAAAGCTTTTATAAAATTATTGAAGCTAGTAACGGAAAAGAAGGATGGCAAAAGGTTTTATCAGCTCATCCACAATTGGTAGTGAGTGATATTAGTATGCCATATTTTAACGGGATAGAGTTATGTAGCAAAATAAAATCTGATAAGCGCACCAACCATATTCCCGTGATGTTATTAACCGCATTAACTGGTGAAGAAAATCAATTATTAGGGTTAGAAACAGGTGCAAATGATTACCTAACCAAACCTTTTAATTTTGAAATTTTAAATATTAAGATTAGAAATTTACTTACTCTTAATCAAAGACTTAGAAATACTTACTCTAAGCAAATTAAGGTTTCTACAACAGAAGTAGCGGTAGAGTCTCAAAACGAAAAGCTTTTAAATAAAGTATTACAATATATAGAAGACAACCTAAATAATTCTCAGTTATCAGTTGAAGATATGAGTAAAAGCATAGGGATGAGTAGAGGGTCTCTTTATTCTAAATTATTAGAATTAACTGGAGAAACTCCGGTAGAGTTTATAAGATCTGTAAAGTTAGACAAAGCAGCAGTTTTGCTAGAAAAAAGCGATTTAAATGTTGCCCAAATTTGTTATTCGGTTGGTTTTGCTACTCCTAATTATTTTGCAAGAGCTTTTAAATCGAGATTTAATATGCTACCCTCAGAGTATATTAACTTAAAGCGTAATGAGTTAAACTCTTAAACTCTTTTGCGGCTGTAGAAAATCAAGCCTTTCTTCCCATAAATTTTCTTCAAATTTTAGAGCCTTCTTTCAATTTGTACATTTCTAACCATTTGTTGAATCATTTGCACATTTGAATCATCAAAATGAGACTCAATTATATTTGTTTAAATGTGTTTTAAGCGCTTTTATCCTAAAAATAGTTTATTAAAGCATCAATTTTTGGTTTGAACAAATTTAGCATCATTATAAACAAATGTACTATTGCTAAATAGTAAAGTAGACTACTTTAGATTAACTAATTATAAGTAACCACTCCTATTAGTGGATACAACCAAACTAAATTAAAACAATATGATAGCTCCAACTTAATCGCTTGGTATAAATAAATTGCTTTTGTATAGCAATCGATTGCGACCTAAAAAACTTACCCAACCTAAATTTTATTAAATGAAAAAAAACTTACTTAAGGCATTAGCTTATCGAATTCAGAAACTGATGAATCAATCATCAATTACCTATTTATTAAAACCTACAACAAGAATTAATTTCTTGTAAGAATTCGATTTCTCTTTTAAATATTTTACAATGGAAAAAAACAATAAAGTGTTAACTGGCTTGTGCAAAACCATGTTGCTAACAAGCTTAAATTTCTCTAGAGTTTACATCTTTCTTTTTATTCTCTTAACAGTTTTTGGTAGTGCTTCTGCGCAAACAAAGCAAATGTTAAGAGGTAAGGTTGTAGACGCTACAGACAGCCCATTAATGGGAGTAACCGTTACGGTTAAAGGAACAGCCATAAGAGCATTTACTGATATAAACGGTTCGTTTGCAATTGAATTACCCAATCAGAATGATTTTCTTACATTTTCTTTTATTGGGATGGTTACCCAAGAAATTAGTGCGAAAGGTAAAACTAATGTTAAAATTATTCTTAAGGATGATGCTGCTCAACTTAATGAAGTTGTAGTAGTAGGTTATGGTACTCAAAAGAAACAGAGCGTTGTGGGTGCTATAACGCAAACAACCTCAAAAGTATTAGAACGTACAGGTGGTGTATCAAGTCTTGGTGCTGCTTTAACAGGTAATTTACCCGGTGTAATTACAACTGCCAGCAACGGGATGCCTGGTGATGAAGATCCTCAAATATTAATTAGAGGAAGAAGCACTTGGAATAATGCAGGTCCTTTAGTTTTGGTTGATGGTGTAGAAAGATCAATAAATAACATTGATATCAGTTCGGTAGAATCTGTTACTGTTTTAAAAGATGCATCTGCTACAGCAGTTTTTGGAGTAAAGGGTGCTAATGGTGTTATTTTAATTACCACTAAAAGAGGTCGTGATGGAAAAGCAGAGATAAGAGCCTCTGTAAATACGGTAATGAAATCAGTATCAAAGCTACCTGGTAAGTTAGATTCTTATGACATGTTTGCTGTAAGAAATCAAGCAATAGAAAACGAGCTAGCTTTAACTCCAACAGCATGGACATCTTTTCAACCTATGGATATTATGTTGAAATACCGAAATCCAGCAAACTTGGAAGAAGCAGAACGCTATCCTAATGTTGATTGGGTAAATACGCTTTTTAGAGATAATGCAATGTCTTACAACGCAAACATTAACGTAAGCGGGGGAACTGCATTTGTTAAATATTTTACATCTGTAGATTATTTAGATGAAGCAGATTTATTTAGAAAGTTTGAAAACAATAGAGGTTATACTGGTGGTTATGGTTTTAACAGACTAAACGTTAGAAGTAATTTAGATTTTCAATTAACGCCAACAACTGTTTTTAAAACAAATATTTCAGGCTCTAGAGGGGTAACAGAAAGACCTTGGATTGGTGTAAACCCTTACAACACTTGGACAGCGGCTTATTCTACAGCTCCAAACCTTTATGTTCCAAAATATGCTGATGGTACTTGGGGTTATTACAGTCCTAATGAGCAAATGGGATTAAACTCAGCCCAAATTTTATCAACAAGTGGTATTCAGCAAGTTACCACATCAAGAATCACCACTGATTTTTCGCTAGATCAAAATTTAGGCGCTTTGGTAAAGGGCTTAACAGCAAAAGGGATGTTGTCTTTAGATAACACTTTCGTAGAAAACGCTAGGGGTATTAATGATGCAAATAACGGCGTTCAACGTAAATGGATAAATCCAGAAACTGGTGCGGTAATTTTTAGAGAATCAAAGGATATCAATACACAATTAGAGTTTCAAGAAAGTGTAAGATGGGCAAGTAGTGCTGGTAACGTAGATGATAATGCTACTTACCGCCGTATGTTTTCTCAACTACAATTAAACTATGTAAAAACTATTGCAACCAAACATAACCTTACGGCTATGGGCTTGTGGAGTAGAGATGAAAGTGCTAACGGAAGTAGAATTCCATCTTACAGAGAGGACTGGGTTTTCCGTACTACTTACAATTATGCAGGTAAATATACTTTCGAGTATAACGGTGCTTATAACGGATCAGAAAGATTTGGACCTGAGTATAGATTCGAGTTCTTTTCTTCCGGAGGCTTAGGATGGGTTTTGTCAGAAGAGAAGTTTATGAAGCCATTAAAATTCATCAGCTTATTAAAAGTTAGAGGCTCATACGGTCAAATTGGAGATGATGGTGGAGCGCCAAGGTTTGCTTATTTAAGTAATTGGAGTTTTGGAGGAAGAACAAGATTAGGAATAACTGGTGTAGATGCTGAGCAAAGTCCATACAATTGGTACAGAGAAACCGGAGTGGGTAACCCTAACGTAAGATGGGAAAAAGTAACAAAAAAGAATCTTGGAGTTGAATTCGGATTTTTTAAAGACGCCATAACAGGAAGTGTTGATGTATTTCAAGATGATAGAAGCGATATCTTAAGTTCAGGCGGTAACAGAGCAGTACCATCATATTTTGGTGCAGCAGCACCAGTTGCAAACGTAGGTAGTGTGCGCTCTAGAGGGTATGAATTTGATATTCAGTTAAATAAAAATGTAAATAAAAATCTTAGGCTTTGGTCTAACATCAATTTTACTAGGGCAAAAAATGAAGTTTTAGCAGCTGATGTTCCACAACTGTTGCCTTTATATTCTAAGCCTATAGATAAGCAAATTGGTCAAGCCTATTCTTACGTAAGCAGTGGCTATTATAATTCATGGGATGAATTATATGGTAGTACCCAACACAACGTAAATGATAATCAAAAACTACCTGGTAATTATCACATTTTAGATTACAATGCTGATGGAATTATTGATGCAAATGACAATATCCCTTACGGATTCTCAGGAGCACCAGAAAACACCTACAATGCAACTTTAGGTTTTGATTGGAAAGGCTTCAGTCTTTTCACTCAGTTCTATGGGGTAAATAATGTTACTCGTCAAGTTGTATTAGGCACATTTGGTTCTCAAAACCCAGTAGCATATGAAGAAGGCGGTTATTGGTCAAAAGATAATACTGGTGCTGATTTACCAATGCCAAGATGGGGTTCTACTCCAAGTGGTTACACTTCTGGTGACCGTTTTATGTATGATGGATCTTACTTAAGATTGAAAAATGCAGAAGTTGCCTACACATTTGATCAAAAGTGGGTAAAAAGAGCAGGAATGTCTTCTTTAAGAGTTTTTGTAAACGGTAATAATTTACATGTATGGACAAAAATGCCTGATGATCGTGAATCTAACTTTCAAAGTTCTGGCGGTCAAGGCTGGGCTGCACAAGGCGCATATCCAACAGTAAAGAGATTTAACCTAGGAGCTAATATTAGATTTTAATTTAATCATTATGAAAAAGCAGATAAAAACATTCGTATTAATTTTATTAACAGGAATACTTACAGGGGTAACCTCTTGCAAAAAATATTTAGATAAAGAACCAGAATCAATTGTTTCTGAAGAAATAGCTTTTAAAGATTTTAGAAACTTTCAAGGATACACAGAGGAGCTCTACAATTGTATTCCTGATTTTACAAATCGTTATTGGACAAACAGTTTCAATTTTGGTGAGGATGAAATTCAAACCACTGCCAATAATTTCCATTTAGTTGTCAAAATAGATAACGGTGATTTTTGGGGATGGCAAAGAGAATTTGATGGATGGGGAGCAGGTTGGATGGATAACAACGGCGCTAACACAAATGATGATAGATTTTCAAAAGGTCTATATCCATTAGCTTGGTATGGCATACGTAAAGCAAATTTGGGTTTAGCTAATATGGATTTATTGGTAAATGCTACGGAAGAGGAGCGTAATTTAATAAAAGGCCAACTTTTATTCTTTAGAGGATGGTTCCATTTTATGCTTATCCAATATTTTGGCGGGTTGCCTTACGTTGATAAAGTTGTTCCTGCTGATGAAGTTTTTAACCTTCCAAGATTAAGCTATCAAGAATCAGCAGAAAAAGCAGCAAAAGATTTTAGAGATGCAGCAGATCTTTTACCTATTAATTGGGATAATACCGCAGCTGGAAGTATTACCAGCGGGAAAAATCAATTGAGAATAAATAAGATAATGGCGCTTGGTTACTTAGGTAAAAACTACCTATGGGCGGCTAGTCCTTTAATGAATTATGAATCAAAAGGAAGCAAAACTTATGATGCAGAATTAAGCAAAAAAGCAGCTGCTGCATTTGGCGAATTATTGAGCTTGTGTGAAAGCGGACAAGCTCCATATGCTTTAGTTCCATTTGCAAAGTATAATACCAACTTCTACACATTTGGTCAATCATGGCAAATGCCAAGTGGTGCAGATGGTAATAATAGAGAAGCGATATTCCAAGGACCTTATTGGGGTGCACACAGTTCAACCTATGGTACAGCTAAACAATATACTCCTTCTATTATAGAAGGCGACAATATTGTTTTTTCTCCAACAGCTAATTATGTGAATTATTATGGGATGAAAAATGGTTTACCTATCAAAAATTCAAGCCAGGCAGATCCAGTTTCTGGTTATGATCCACAATTTCCATGGAAAGATCGTGACCCAAGATTTTACAAAGATATTGTATTTGATGGGGTAAAAATTGTACAAGGTTCTATGCCTGCTGGCGATGAAAGAAACAGATATACCAATCTTTTCACAGGTGGTTCTTTCCGAGATGAAAGATCAGGAAGTAGAACAGGTTATTTGTTGTATAAATTCACTCCTATAACTGCAAATAGATTTGATCAAGGTTACGGATACGGTCAAAACCTTAATATTAAAGTGCCGTACATGCGATTGGCTGATGTTTACGTGATGTATGCCGAAGCTGTAGCAGCTGGTTATGGTTCAGCAACCGCAAAAGATCCAAATTATAGTAAATCAGCTGCCGATGCAATAAACGTTTTACGTGATAGAGCTGGAGTTGGTCGTGTTGCTGCTCAGTTTTTAGGTTCTCCAACAGAATTTATGAATGAAGTAAGACGTGAAAGAGCAGTTGAATTATCTTTTGAAGGACATAGATTTAATGACTTAAGAAGATGGATGCAATTAATTGAAGTACCTTATACTTTAAAAACAGCAGCAGAATTTGATAGAGTAGGGACTTTAAATCCTGCTATCAATCCAAGCTTAAATAGAGTAGCAAATTACAGAGAACGAGTGATTTTACAACGCCCTTTTTCAGAAAAGCACTATTGGTTGCCTTTAAAGAGATCTGATGTAAATATTTATCCAGAGTTCAAACAAAATCCAGGTTGGTAAAAATCATTATTCAAAGAAAAAATTATAGAAAATGATGAAATATTCACAGATAAAAATATTTGTATGCGTTCTACTAACCTTTATTACTGGGTTAGCTTTAGGTCAAAACGCTAATAATATCACTATAAATACTATAGTGCAAGATAAAAGCGGAATACCGATTGAGGGTGCTTCAATTTTAAATGATACTAATGATACTTTAACAACCACTAGTTCTACCGGAAAATTTAGTCTTGAGGTTGAACTTAGAACTCAACTTTTAGTGAGTGCGCCAGGTTATATTACTAAAACTATTATAGCTACAAGAGACTTAAAAACAATCATTTTATTAAAAGAAAGTAAAATGATTAATGTAGCATTTAGAAACGTTTCTGAAGATAATCTACCAGTAGGCGTTTCAAACGTTGATGTTGCTGATATTTTTGAGAGAAACTTTACTATCAATGGTTTGGATGGGTTAGAAGCTTTTGCGCCAGGGTATAATGGTAACAATCTATGGGGCATGAATTCTGCTTTAGTTCTTATTGATGGTGTTCCACGTGATATCACCAGCTTAATGCCATCGGAAATTGATCAAATTACATTTCTTAAAAGTGCATCTGCGGTAGCATTATATGGCAGCAGAGGTGCAAAAGGAGTGATTTTGGTTTCAACCAAAAGAGGAGATAGTTCTAACCAAAAAATTAACGTAAGAACAAATGCAGGCATAAATACGCCTAAAGGATTTCCTGGATATTTAGGATCGTCAGAGTACATGACGTTATATAATGAAGCCAGAGTTAATGATGGATTATCAAAATTATATACAGATGAAACCATATATAATCATTCAGGAGTTAATCCATATCGTTACCCAAGTGTAGATTTTTATTCTTCAGAATATTTGAAAAGTAGCTACAATAGATATGACATGACTTCTGAAATTTATGGTGGTAATGATAAAGCTAAGTACTACACCAATATTGGTTACAACTCTACAGGGTCATTATTAAATTTTGGTGAAGCAACCAACAACAATACTGCTGATAGATTTAATATTCGTGGAAATGTAAACATGAAATTAAATAATATGATTAGAGCCAGGATTGATGCTAGTGCTGTGTTTTTTAATCAAGGAGGTGTAAATACTGATTATTTTGCAAATGCAGCCGCTTTACGTCCTGATCGTTTAACTCCACTTATTCCGTTAAGTTTAATTGAAGCAACAGATGAGGCAAGTTGGAATTTTATCAATAGCAGCAATAATGTTATTGATGGTAAATATTTATTAGGAGGTACCCAGTTAGATCAAACCAATCCGTTTGCTACAATCTATGCTGGAGGTAATAATAACGCTGTTGGTCGTCAATTCCAGTTTACTACCGGTGTAGATGCAGATTTGCAAGGAATTTTAAGTGGCTTAACGTTTAGTTCTTCATTAGGTATTGATTATTCAAGTAATTATAACCAAGGTTACAGAAACGGATACGCTACCTTTCAACCATCATGGACTAATTATTCGGGTACTAATTTAGTTGGTGGCTTAACACGATACGGGCAAGACACTAAATCAGGTGATCAAATCATTGCCGATAGCCGTTATGGGCAAACCATTTCTTTATCAAGCCAATTAAATTATAATAAATTGGTAAATCTTAAACATAATTTCTCAGCTGTTTTAATGGGAACTGGCTTTACTCAATCATCCTCAGAAGTTTATCAAAGAACCACAAATTCTAATTTAGGCTTACAAGTTGGGTATGATTTTAAGCAGAAATATTATGTAGAGTTAACTGGTTCTATGGTTTCATCCCCAAGATTGGCAGAAGGTAAAAGATCAGCATTTTCTCCAGCAGGTTCTATAGGATGGGTAATCAGTGAGGAGTCTTTTTTAAAGGATGTGAGTTTTTTAAATCGTTTAAAACTTAATGCATCAGCAGGTATACTTTATACTGATTTAGATTTTAATGATTATTTCTTGTATGAATCTATTTACACTCAAAGCGATGGTACATTTTACTCATGGAATGATGGAATTTTAGTAAGAACTACAGATTCTAGAAGAGGAAGTAATTCTAATTTAAGAATGGCTAGAAGAGAAGAGTTTACGTTAGGTTTTGACGGCGCCATGTTTAACAACACCATTAGTTTTGGGGCTAATTACTTTAGAAATACAATAACAGGAAATATTATACAAACCAATGTGTTGTACCCAAATTATTTTACAACAGGTTACCCTAACTCATCTTTTATACCTTATGTAAACTATAATGAGGATCAAAGATCAGGTTTTGATTTTAATTTAAACTTTAATAAGCGTTCAGGCTCTGTTGCCTGGAATGTTGGCGCAGTAGTTTCTTACTACACTACAAAAGCAACCAAAAGAGCCGAAAATGTTGAGTTTAGTTATCAATTAAGAGAAGGGAAGCCACTAGACGGTTTATGGGGTTTAAGAAGTGATGGATTTTACAATAGCGCCGCAGAAGCTACAGCTGCAAATGCAGGAAATGGAGTTCCTCAGCCTGCTTTTGGCCAAGTTAGAGCAGGCGATATTAAATATATCGATGTAAATGAAGACGGTTTAATTAATGATCAGGATCAAGTATATCTTGGTAAAGGCGGTTTTTTTGGCGCTCCTTTAACAACTGGTTTAAACCTAACTACTAAATGGAAGAACTTCACATTTTTCACTTTATTAACTGGTCGTTTTGGTGGTTCAACAATAAAAGGGAATACAACTAACGCTGCTCAAAGAGATTATTTTTGGGTAAATGGTGAAGATAAATACTCAGAAGTTGTAAGAAACCGCTGGACTGAGGCAACAAAGGAAACCGCAACTTATCCTAGATTAACCACCACAGGTGGCGATAATAACTTTAGAAACTCAGATTTTTGGATGTACAGTACAAATAGATTTGATTTATCAAAAGTACAGTTGTCTTATACCTTAACTGGCAAAACTTTAAAAAGTAAACTTCTAAAAGAAATGGGTTTTTATGTGTCTGGTTTTAACCTGTTAACAGCAGCAAAAGAGAGAGCGTTATTAGAAATGAATTTAGGTGGTGCGCCGCAAACTAGATTCTACAACTTGGGTATTAAAGCCACATTTTAATAGAGATGATTAACTTAAATAACATGAAAAAGATATCAATATTTTTTATAGGCTTAATCATAGTTCTTTCTGGCTGTGAGAAGTTTACAGAGCCTGCTCCTCAAAATAATGGAGATTTTGAGAATATATACACCGAGCCAAATTTAGCCCAAGGTCTATTAATGAATGGTTACACAAGGTTGCCAAGTAATTTCTGGGTATTTAATGATGTAGCAACTGATGATGCGGTAACTAATGAAACCAATAATAATTTTAGAAGGATAGCTACAGGGCAATGGACATCTAACTTTAACCCACTTGATCAATGGACAAATACTAGAGCAGGTATTCAATACATTAATATTTTTTTAACAGAAGTTGATAAAGTAAGGTGGGATAGTAATGATCCAAAACTAAGCGAAATGTTTAAGGATAGAATGAAAGGTGAAGCTTACGGTTTAAGGGCTTATTTAATGTATAACCTATTACAAGGACATGCAGGTTGGTTAAACGGAGAGTTATATGGTTTCCCAATTGTTTTAGAGCCCGAAACTCCTGCTTCTAATTTCAATGTTCCAAGAGCAAAATTTGAAGACTGTTTAAAGCAAATTTACAGTGATTTGGATAAAGCAAAAGAGTTATTACCGTTAGATTATAATGATATATCAGCAGCATCTGCAATACCAACCAAATATGCTGGGGTATCTACAGAAACCTATAATAGGGTTTTTGGAAGACTATTTAAGCAATTAATGTCGGGCAGGATAGTTGATGCCGTTAGAGCAAAAGTTTCATTACTTGCGGCTAGTCCGGCTTTTAGTACTGGCAACACCATAACATGGGTTAAAGCTGCAGAAGATGCGGCCAATGTTTTAAATAAAAATAATGGCTTAAATGGTTTAGCAACTAATGGTGTTACCTGGTATGATAACCGAGCAGAAATTGATGCATTGGGATCTGGTAATAATCCTGCGGAAATATTGTGGAGAAGTAACGTGGTTACTAATAGTGATTTAGAAGCAGCTCACTATCCACCAACACTTTTTGGTAGAGGTAGTTTAAATCCTACCCAAAATTTGGTTGACGCTTTTCCTATGGCTAACGGATATCCAATCAATACAACTTCTAGTGGATACGTTAGCACAGCTCCGTACACCGGTCGTGATCCTCGTTTAGCTAGGTTTATCGTAATAAACGGGAGCACAAGCGGCCCAACCAATACGGTTATAAACACATCAGTTAATGGCCCAACCAATGATGCTTTAAACAAAGTAGCAACTTCAACTCGTACTGGTTATTACATGAGAAAACTGTTGAGACAAGATGTAAGCCGTAATTCTGCATCTATCAATAACCAAAAGCATTATAAACCACATATCAGATATACAGAAATGTATCTTACTTACGCCGAGGCTGCAAATGAAGCTTACGGACCTATGGGTACTGGTACTAATTCAAGCTATTCTGCTTATGATGTGATTAAAGCAATTAGAACACGAGCAGGAATTGGTTTAAACAATGGAGATGCTTATTTGGAGTCTATTAAAACCAATAAAATTTTAATGAAAGAGCTTATTAAAAATGAACGTCGACTTGAATTGTGTTTTGAAGGATACCGTTTTTGGGATTTAAGAAGATGGAATGAAGATTTAAAGGAAACAGCAAAAGGAATGAGCATTAATCAAACTACTTTTCAAGTGATAGATGTAGAAGAAAGAAGCTATCAAGATTTTATGAGGTTTGGTCCAATTCCTTATAGCGAAATTTTAAAGTTTAGTTCCTTAAATCAAAACACAGGATGGTAAAAGCCAATATTTATAAAAGTTTATATCGCCTTAACTAATAAATTATTATGAAAAAAACGTTCAATATATTATTACTAGCCATATTTTTCCTTTCATCATGTAAAAATGGCGAATGGGATTTTCCAGACTATGAAGTAAAGTCGGTGTACTTTGCTTATCAATCGCCTATTCGTACCATCACTTTAGGAGAAGATATTTTTGATACCACATTAGATAACCAGTTTAAATGCCAAATAGTAGCGACAACAGGTGGCGTTTATTCAAATGATGATGATGTTACCATAGGTATTGCAGTAAAAAATTCCTTAACAACAGGGTTAAGATATGCTGCACCTTATAGTGGGAATGTAATAGCTATGCCTAGCAACTACTACACCTTATCTTCTGATAAAATTGTAATCCCTAAAGGAAAAATTACCGGGGGTGTTACAGTGCAACTTACGGATGCTTTTTTTGCTGATCCTAATGCCACTAAAACCACTTATGTGATTCCTGTAGAAATGACAAACGTTCAAAAAGCAGATTCTATTTTGAAGAATAAAAATTATACGCTTTATGCCATTAAATACATTAACCAATGGACAGGCTTTTACCTAAGAAGAGGTAAAGATGTTGTGGTGGGTAAAAACGGAAATACAGCTTTAAATGGTACAATTACCAGACGTCAACAATATGTTGAAAAAGATGAAATTAATAAAGTAAACACGAAAGCCTTAAAGATTGCTGATTTTCCGGTGACATTTAAAGGCAATGGAGGAACAAACATCAATTGTAACCTCCTTTTAAATTTTGATGATAATGGCAATTGCACAATCACCGCTGGGGGTGCTGGCTACACAGCAACAGGCTCAGGTAAATTTGTAAAAAGAGGGGAGAAACAAAGCTGGGGAAATAAAGATCGTGATGCTTTGTACTTAAATTATGTGGTAGAGCTAAATGATATGCAGGTTTCATCAAAAGATACACTTGTTTTAAGAGATAGAGGGGTAGCAATAGAGACTTTTAATCCGGTTCAATAAAAATAATCTTAATCTAATCATCAAAAGAAATGAAACGATTTAACAACATTGCATTAATAGGATTAGTATCCTCAATTGCAATAATATCTTGCAAAAAATACGAATCTTTAGAATATCAAGTAGGTAAGCCACTTACCATTGCAAATCAAGAGCAAATTGATGCATACAATCCTTTAAAAAGTTATTTAGATAGCGTAAAATACCCGAAGTTTAAATTTGGGGCAGCTATTTCACTATCAGAGTATGTTAGTAAAGGAGTAATGTACAGATTGGTTAATTCTAATTTTAATGACATTACTGCTGGGTATGAAATGAAGCATGGTTCTGTAGTAAGAAACGATGGAACTTTAAATTTAACGAACGTTAACAATTTATTGCAGACAGCTTCTAAGGCAAAAATTTCAGTTTTTGGTCATGCATTAGTTTGGCACTCGGGTCAAAATGCAACATATCTTAATAAACTAATTGCACCTATTATAATTCCTGGTGTTAGCCAGCCTACTTGGGATTTAGAAACTGGCGCAAATTTTGAAACTGATGCTGCAACAAATTACGAATACAATGCAAATGCAGTCGCTTCTTTTACAGCAGCAGGTCAAGGCGCAGGCGGAACAGGTAGAGCTCTAAAAATTACTAATACAAGTGTTAGAACTCAAGACTATGATGTTCAGTTATTCGTAAAGCTTCCTAATGCAGTTGTAGCAGGCGAGAAGTATGAATTAGTTATGGATGTAAAAGCAGATAATGCAGCGTCTTATCCAACTCAAGCTCACGTTACACCCGGAGCTTACAAACATTGGGATTTCTTTGGAACCATTTCAGCCACAACTACTTGGGCAAAGTATACCAAACAAATTACTGTAACAGCAGACATGGCTACCAGTAAAACTATTGCCTTTAATTTAGGTAAAACAGCTACTAGCTTCTATTTCGATAATATCACAGTAAAAAAATATAACGAAAAAGGTAGTGGAAACGCTGGTTATTCTTATTTTTTTACAAATCCAACTGCTGCTAATTACTGGACAGCTCAAGTAGTTCATAGCCTTTCGCCATTACAAAATGGAAAAGAATACACCATTAAGTTTGCTGCCAAAGGAAGTGTAGCTGGAAACATTAGATCAGAATTACAGTCCACTTCAGATTATTCAAACAATGCATTTGGAACAATTGCATTGACTACCGCTTGGAAAGAATATGAGTTTAAAACAACAACTACAAAAGCTGACAGAAATAACTTTGTGATAAGTTTTGGAGACTATGTTGGTAAAGTAAACATTGATAACGTTAAACTAACGCTAACTGATGGTACGGCAAACTTAATACCTACTATTGATTTCGAATCGGGTGTTGGTGCTTGGGGTGGTTACGGAAATGGCTCTACCAGAGGATTATCTGCACAAGGCGAAGGTTATGGAGGTGCTCAAGATCAAATTATTGAAAAAACTGCTGATCAAAAGAAAACTTTAATTGCTAATGCGATGAAAAGTTGGATTTCAGCAATGGTTGATACTACTAAAAAATATGTTAAAGCATGGGATGTAGTGAATGAGCCAATGGATGATGGCAGACCATACGAGTTAAAAACTGGTGTTGGAAGGGTACTTCCTGCAGATGAATTCTTTTGGCAAGATTATCTTGGAAAAGATTACGCTGTTGATGCATTTAAATTAGCCAGACAATATGGTAACGCTTCTGATGTACATTTTATCAATGATTATAACTTAGAATATAGTATTGATAAATGTAAAGGATTGATACAGTATGTTCAATATATTGAGAGTAAAGGCGCAAAAGTAGATGGAATTGGCACACAAATGCATATTTCTATTGATGCTGATAAAGCTAAAATTGAAGAAATGTTTAGACTTTTAGCCGCAACTGGTAAATTGATTAAGGTTTCTGAATTAGATATGGGCTTAGTCAATAAGAAGAAAACTCCTGAGGCAACTGTTGAAGACTTAACTAAACAAATGGAACTTTACAAATTTGTAATTGATAAGTATTTTGAAATTATTCCAGCAAATCAACGTTACGGAATTACCATTTGGAGTCCTTTAGATAGCCCAGTAAGTTCTTTCTGGAGAGCTGGAGAGCCTATCGGTTTATGGACAGAAGGTTTTGTAAGAAAACCTGCTTTTATGGGTGTTTCCGAAGCTTTAAAAGGTAAATAATTAATTGGTTGTTTAATAAATCAAAAATCAGGTTTGCTTTTGCATTCCTGATTTTTGATTTTATGTCAACTTTTGTACAATAAAGCCTTTTTTAATTTCAGTTAGATTATTTCCTAACCATTAGCGTTAAATTTATTTGATGTTTTGCTAGGCATCATTTTAAAAAGTTCTAAAAATCATAGAATGAAAAAAGTCCACATCAAGTTATCTATTCTCATCACTTTCTTTTCTCTAGTTTATCTGTTCCCTAGTTATGCGCAAATAAAGTTGCCTGCCTTGGTAAGTGATAGTATGGTTTTGCAACGAGACATTCCTCTAAATATTTGGGGTTGGGCTTCTCCGAACGAGAAAGTTAAAGTTAAATTTCAAGGTAAAAGTTATAACAGCATTGCTAATGTTAAAGGTAAATGGCAAGTTAAGCTGCCCGCCTTAAAAGCTGGTGGTCCTTTTGAGATGTACTTTAAAGGAAAAAACGAAATTGTTTTAAAAGGAATTTTGATTGGAGATGTTTGGTTATGCTCTGGACAATCAAACATGGTGCATCAAATGGGTATTCACAATGTCACTTATGAAAAGGATATCGCGGAAGCAAACTTCCCAGAGATAAGGCAGTTTTGGGTGCCAACAGCAACCAATATGAATGGTCCTGAGATGGATGTTAAGAAAAGCGGATGGAAACCTGCTAATCCAAAAAACGTTGAAAATTTCTCTGCTGTGGCCTATTTTTTCGCTAGAGATATCCATCAGAAGCATGGTGTTCCTATCGGGATTATAAATTCTAGTGTTGGTGGTACTCCAATTGAAGCATGGACTAGTGAAGAAGGTTTTAAAGATTTTCCAGCTATACAAGCAATTATATCAAAAAACAGAGATACCACTTATCTTAATAGTTTAAAACCGACAAGAAATCTACAAAATTCACCAAAGCAAGATCCTGATAAAGGCTTAACCGAATCAACTAAATGGTTTGATGTAGCTTATAAACCCGTTGGTTGGAAATCAATTAATATCCCCGGTTATTGGGAAGATCAAGGCATTAAAGATTTAAACGGAGTGGTTTGGTATAGAAGAGAAATTGAAATTCCCGATTCTCTTTTATCAAAACCTGGAAAATTACACATGGGTAGAATTGTAGATGCTGATAGGGTTTATATCAATGGTAAAGAAGTAGGAAATACTACCTATTTATATCCTCAACGTAGATACTCATTCTCAAAGGATTTATTCAAAAAAGGAAAAAACATCATTGTTATAAGAGTAGAAAATAGTAACGGAAAAGGAGGTTTTGTTCCTGATAAACCCTATTACATAGCTATCGGAACTCAAAAAATTGATTTAAAAGGAACTTGGGATTATAAAGTTGGGCAAGTTTTTATTCCGTTAGAGGGTAGAAGAGGCCCAATGGGAATTAGCGAGCAAAACCAACCAACAGCTTTGTATAATGCCATGATAGCCCCATTTATTAATTATAAAGTTAAGGGTGTGCTTTGGTATCAAGGAGAAAGTAATTCTGGAAGTGGTAAAGGCTATGAGAAATTGCTTTCATCATTGATAAGCGATTGGCGTACAAAATTCTCTCAACCTCAAATGCCTTTTTACTATGTACAGTTACCAAATTTTGGCGATGCTAATTATTTACCGACTGAAAGTGGTTGGGCCTTATTAAGAGAATCTACATTTAAAGCGCTTAAAATTCCAAATACAGGAATGGCGGTAGCAATAGATTTAGGAGAATGGAATGATATTCATCCTGATAATAAAAAAGGAGTAGGTGATAGGTTAGCTTTAATTGCTAGACATTACAATTACGGAGAAAAAGATTTGATATATAGCGGTCCTTTATATGAATCGGCTACCATTGTAGATAAAAAAATCGTCATTAATTTTAATCACATCGGTTCGGGATTAATTTCTAATGATGGACAAGAATTAGCTGAATTTGCTATAGCTGGCGTTGATAAGAAATTTGTTTGGGCAAAAGCAAAAATCGTTGGAAATAAAGTTGAGGTTTGGTCAGATCATGTTCCCGAACCTAAATATGTTAGATACGCTTGGGCGGATAACCCTGTAAATCCTAACCTTTACAATAAAGAAAATCTTCCGGCCTCTCCTTTTAGAACAGATGATTAAGAATTTGAACATGATAAAGTTTAAACAGAATTGGTTCAAAACAATAAATTAACAATGACAGATTTTTAAGTTTTACTGTATTTACCATTCTCTTGAGCATGATTTATACCTTGTTTTAAAAGGAGAGAGCGATAATTTGCTAAATTTAAATTGGAGGCAATTCAACTAGCGATCTTATTATTTTCTAAAATATTATACCACAATAAACCAAAATTATGAAGTTCATTTATCTATTAATTTTTTCCTTTTTAAGTGTACTTAACGCTTTTGCTCACCAAAATAGCACTCAAACTATTTTAAGTCCTGATAAAAACATAGCGGTTACCATAGATGCTAGTCAACTTTTTTACAGTGTAAAATTCAAAGATAAAACTGTACTCAAAAACTCAAAATTAGGTATAGTGCGAGAGGATGAAGATTTTACAAAAGATTTAAAAGTGTTAAAGGTTGCTCAAACTAAAACCATTCAGGATAATTATGTAATGCTCAATGCAAAAAGAAAAGATATCAGCTACACTGCTAATCAATTAAAAATTGAGACAAAAAGCACCTCAGGAAAACTGATGAATATGGTGTTTCAAGTTTCTAATGATGGTTTAGCTTTCAGATATGAATTTCCTGAAAAAGACAAGGAGGTAAAAAAAATCAAATCCGAATCAACAAGTTTTCATTTTGTAGAAGGATCAAAGGCTTGGTTACAACCCAAAACAAATGCCCAAACTGGGTTCGAACATACCAATCCGTCTTATGAAGCACATTATATGATGGATATTCCGGTAGGTAGGCCATCAAATAGTGAAAATGGATGGGTTTATCCAGCATTATTCAAAACAGATAATGTTTGGTTAATGATTACCGAAGCTGGTTTAGAAAACAACTATTGCGGCACAGCTCTACAACAATTTTCGCCTAACGGAGAGTATAAAATCAACTTTCCTCAAGCAGCAGAAAAAATTAAGGATGGCGCATTAAACCCTCAGTCGAGTTTGCCTTGGTTAACTCCTTGGAGGATAATTGCCATTGGAGATTTAAAAACCATTATGGAATCTACACTTGGAACTGATTTGGCTTTACCAGCAAAAAAAATGGATATGTCTTTTGTAAAGCCGGGTAAATCTTCATGGAGCTGGGTTTTAGAAAAAGACGGAGCCACCATTTATCCTGTTCAAAAAAAATACATTGATTATGCTGCTGATATGAATTGGCAATATTGCTTAATTGATGCCAATTGGGATGAAACTATTGGGTATGATTCGGTGAAGTTATTGGCTGATTATGCTAAACAAAAAAACGTGGGTTTATTGCTTTGGTATAACTCTGCAGGAGACTGGAACACAGTTAAATTTACCCCAAAAGATAAATTACTCACTCATGAAAGTAGGGAACAAGAGTTTTCTCGGTTACAGAAAATGGGAATTAAAGGAGTGAAGATTGATTTTTTTGGTGGCGATGGGCAATCAATGATAGCCTACTATCATGATATTTTAGAGGATGCAGCAAAATATCAGTTATTAGTGAATTTTCATGGCGCAACTTTACCAAGAGGCTGGCACAGAACGTATCCAAATTTGATGACCGCCGAGGCCATTTACGGTTATGAAATGATCACTTTTGGGCAAGATGCCGCTAATAAAGCGCCTTCACATTCGGTAATGAGTGCCATGGTTCGTAACGCATTTGATCCAATGGATTTTACGCCAATGGTTTTAAATAAAATTCCTAATATCAAAAGAACTACCACCGCAGCCTTTGAATTAGCAACATCAATTACGTTTTTATCAGGCATTCAGCATTATGCCGAAACACCTAGCGGAATGGCAACTGTTCCACCTTTTGTGAAAACATTTTTAAAAGCCATGCCTAATAATTGGGATGATGTGAAATTTATTGACGGATATCCAGGTAAACTTTACGTGGTAGCCAGAAGGACTGGAAATAAATGGTATGTAGCTGGAATTAATGGAGAAAAAATTGAAAAGCAATTATCCTTAGATCTTTCATTTCTAAAGAACAAAACTGGGCAAATCATCTCCTCTGGTAAAAATGATGACGGTTATAATTCCTTTGACAACAAAACGATAAAAATTGCTGATGACGGAAATCTGAAACTAGATTTAAAAGGAAATGATGGCTTTATAATGGTTTTTGAATAATACCAAACCTTAATATATCTATACCTTATCCGAGTAATTGGATAAGGTTTTTTGTTTTATGATGTCTTGGAAATTGTGACTATCCAATTCACAGCTTTATTAATACCTTAGAAGTCAGAAAACCAATTTTAAATTTTAACTCATTTGAGTTTACTAACATCATAAAATGAATAGGATAATTAACAAGAGATCTATTTTGAGGATAATAGTAGGATTACTAGTCTTTACAATTCAATTTTGTGTAACAATATCTGCAAAAGCACAATTCAACAACATCAAAAATGATACTTTTTGGAATACTGTTGATGGTCAGCCTATTTATAGCCAAGGCGGGGGAATTTTTAAATTTAAAGATGCAGCAACAGGCATTGATAAATATTATTGGTATGGTGTACAGTATGAAGAAGCAGAAACCTATAGAAAAAATCCTGCTGTTACTCAGCCTAAAGCCACTTTTAAGTCGGTAACTTGTTATAGTTCTACTGATTTAGTGAATTGGAAATCAGAAGGAGATGTTTTAACAAAAGATAGCGTTAACAAAAATGGTAGAACTTGGCTGGGCAGGTTAGGTGTTGCCTATATCAGCGAAATGAATAAATATGCCCTATTTGTGCAGCATGATAGCGGCGTATTGATCACCCTTTCAGATACTCCAACTGGAGAATTCAAATGGCATCAAAAAATTAGCATGCAAGAAATGATTGGAACGCCAAACACAGGAGATCAAACCGTTTTTACTGATGAAGATACCGGTAAATCATACTTAGTTTATTCTTATGGCCGGGGCCGAAATAAAATTTATATCTCAGAAATTGGGATAAAAAACGGTAAAGTCGACTTGTTAGATTGTACTCAAATTTTTCAAGGCGAGAGCCGAGAAGGAAATTGTATGTTTAAATACAAGGGTAAATATTACATGTTTGCCTCAAATATTTATGGATGGGACGCCTCTTTTGCTTACTATTTAGTGGCCGATGATATTAGAGGCCCTTATTTACCAAGCAATAAAATGTTGATTACCAACGGCGCTTCAGATGATTACGCCCACATCTCTCAAACTGGATTTTTTTATGTGCTAAAAGGCAGCAAACAAGAAACAGTAATTTATTGCGGCGATAGGTGGGCTAATTTTGCTGGTAACGGATTGGGTTACAACCAATGGTGCCCTATCACTTTTAAAGGAAGCGAGCCTTATTTTAATTCTCTAAACTCATGGAATTTAAACGCCAAAACCGGGGAATGGAAAGTAGCTAAAGATAATGATTACATAAAAAATGGCAGCTTCGAGGCAGACCGTAAGCGTATTCCCAGCGTTGTTAAGCCAATACAAGAGCAATTAACAGGTTGGGCAACTATCATTGTAAAAGGAAATAAAATTAGTTTAGATAGTGCCAACTCGCCAGACTTAAACTATTTTAATACCACAAGTGATAGAAAAATGGTGATAGGTGAGAAAAGTTTGAATATTAGTGATAAAGTCAATTTTAATCGTAAAATATTTCAAATCATCACCTCCTCGCCTTATGTTAAGTTAGAAGATGGAATTTATACTTTGATTGCTAAAGTGAAGAATAATAATAAGTTTAATAACCTGTCCATGTATGCCTCAAGCAATGGCAAAATGTTTAACTACGCCATCAAAGAAGAAAACACAATTTGGCAAACCATTAATCTAAAAAATATAGTGGTAAAGGACGGGAAAGTTGAAGTCGGATTTTTAGCAGAAGGTACTGCCAATGCTTTTTGCCATGTAGATGATGTTTCGCTGGTGAAAACTCAATAAACGTTATTTGGTTAAATATAATCATCTTAAAATGAGCCTAAAAACTTGTAATATTTAAAGAAAATTTCTTGACTTTTTTGTTAAGCTATTGCTATTCTAAATATTTTTCTTTTCCTTTATGCAATCGATTGCCTGAACTAATGTTTAGCTTCAAAACAATTAAACCATTTTAAACAAACTTCTTCTTTTGATTTGACGAATGCCAATTAATAAATCGAGTATGAAATTATTTTTTAAAATTAAATTAGCTGTTGTAACGCTGTTTCTTCCTTTTTTAGGTAGTGCACAACAAAAATTCACTTATCCTTTTCAAAACTATAACTCAACATTTGAGCAAAGGGTTGATGATTTGGTAAGCAGGTTAACTTTAGAAGAGAAGGTTTCGCAAATGCTCAATTCTTCTCCTGCTATTTCTCGCTTAGGAATTCCTGCTTACGATTGGTGGAACGAAACCCTACATGGAGTAGCTCGTACACCTTTTAAAGTTACGGTTTATCCTCAAGCCATTGCAATGGCAGCCACTTTTGATAAAAATTCATTAGCCACCATGGCAGATTATTCTGCTTTAGAAGGCAGAGCCATTTACAATAAAGCCATAGAATTAGGTCGTAATAATGAGCGTTATTTAGGCTTAACTTATTGGACACCAAACATCAATATTTTTAGAGATCCTCGTTGGGGTCGCGGACAGGAAACTTACGGAGAAGACCCTTATTTAACAGCCATTTTAGGCGAAGCTTTTGTAAAAGGTTTGCAAGGCGATGATCCTAAATATTTAAAAGCGGCAGCTTGTGCTAAACATTATGCAGTGCATAGCGGTCCCGAGCCTTTACGCCACGTTTTTAATGTGGATGTTACACCTTATGATTTGTGGGACACCTATTTACCCGCTTTTAAAAAGTTGGTAGTTGATGCAAAAGTTGCAGGCGTAATGTGTGCTTATAATGCTTTTAGAACCGAGCCTTGCTGTGCTAGCGACATATTAATGACAGATATTTTACGTAAGCAATGGAATTTTACTGGTTATGTAACTTCTGATTGTTGGGCAATTGACGATTTTTATAAAAACCATAAAACACATCCAGATGCTGAATCAGCTTCTGCAGATGCAGTTTTCCACGGTACTGATATAGATTGCGGAACTGATGCTTACAAAGCTTTGGTACAGGCCGTAAATAATGGTAAAATCCCCGAATCTCAGATTGATATTTCGGTAAAACGTTTATACATGATTCGTTTTAGATTAGGCATGTTTGACCCTGTGGAGATGGTAAAGTTTGCGCAAACTCCAGCTTCGGTTTTAGAAAGTCCAGCGCATCAAGCTCATGCTTTAAAAATGGCTCGCCAATCTATGGTGTTATTAAAAAACGATAATAATACGCTACCATTGAAAAAGAACTTGAAAAAGATTGTGGTTTTAGGTCCAAATGCTGATAATTCTATTGCTATCCTAGGAAATTATAATGGAATTCCGACTAAATTAAGCACTGTTTTACAAGGAATAAAAGATAAGTTAGGTAGCAATACCGAAGTGGTTTATGAAAAAGCCATCAATTTTACCAATGATACTTTGTTGGCTTACGCCGATGTAAGTAAGCAATACAGTTTCGAAAATAAGCAAGGCTTTAAAGCCGAATATTTCAACAATAAAGATTTAACAGGAGCGCCAACGGCCACAGTTAATGAAGCTAACATTACTCATTTATGGCAAGAAGGAGAAGGCGTGATTGGCGGAATTAGAGCAAACAATTTCTCTGCAAGATATACTACAAATTTTACTGCTCAAGTTGATGGGTCTATCACTTTTGAATTAGAAGCTGATGATGGCTATCGCTTTATCATAAACGGAAAAACCATTTTAAACGCTTGGACAAGAAACCGTTGGGGCGGACAAACTTATCGTTTACAAACCAAAAAAGATTCGGTTTACAAGCTGGTGGTCGAATATTGGCAAGGAGACGGAAAAGGAAATGTGCGTTTAAGTGCCGGTAATTACGAGCGTACAAATTTCCAAGCTTTAGTTAATCGAGTGAAAGATGCTGATGCCTTTGTTTTTGTAGGAGGAATTTCTCCGCAGTTAGAAGGCGAAGAAATGCGAGTTAATTTTCCAGGTTTTGAAGGTGGCGATAGAACTTCTATTTTATTACCAACAATCCAAACAGAGTTAATGAAAACTTTAAAGCAGATAGGGAAGCCTGTTGTTTTTGTAATGATGACAGGTAGCGCAGTTGCTATTCCTTGGGAAGCTGAAAATATTCCCGCAATTGTAAATGCTTGGTATGGCGGACAAGCGGCAGGTGCGGCTGTTGCAGATATTTTGTTTGGAGATTATAACCCAGCAGGGCGTTTGCCAGTAACTTTCTATAAAAGCGATGCAGATTTACCTCCGTTTACTGACTATACCATGGATAACAGAACCTATCGTTATTTCAAAGGAAAACCTTTATATGGCTTTGGCTACGGCTTAAGTTTTACCACATTTAAATATGATGCGTTAAATATTCCAGCTAAAATTTCAAAAGGAAATGCAGTTGAAGTAGTTACGAAAGTTACCAATACTGGTAAAATGGATGGTGATGAGGTGGTTCAATTGTACATTACCAATCAAGATCAAACCATCAAAGCACCTATCAAATCTTTAAAAGGATTTACAAGAATCAGCTTAAATGCTGGAGAAAGTAAGACGATTAAATTTTCATTAAATCCTGAAGATTTATCCTACATCAACGCAAACGGAGAAAGCGTACAATTCACAGGGAAAGTATTGATAAGCGTAGGTGGCTCTCAACCAGATGAAGTTGAAAAAAGCAGTAGTAATATGGTTCAAAAAACTATTGAAGTTTTATAGGCTGAATTGAATTGAATATGAAAAAACTAGCTTTCTTAATATTATTCTCAATCGTAGCTATAAAAGCTTCAGCGCAAGGTTTTGGTCAAAATTTAACTCCCGAACAAAGAAAAACTCAAGACAGTCTTCGTCAAATCATCAATAATAAAACGAACGAGGATTACCAAGCGATGTTGAATTTATTGGGTATTAAATCTATCAGAAAAGGAGTAGAAGGATTTGATACCAAAGCACCTAATGCGGCTAATTACGACGAGTCAAAAGCAAATCCATTTCCAAATTTACCCGACCCTTTAGTTTTAAAAAACGGTACGAAAGTTACCTCCGCAACAACATGGTGGAAAAATAGGAGGGCCGAAATAGTGGAAGATTTTGACAGAGAGATTTATGGAAGAATACCTAAAAACATGCCTAAGGTAAAATGGGAGTTGGTTTCAACTACTAAAGATACGGTAGAGCAAGTTCCAGTAATTTCCAAAAAGTTGGTGGGTTATGTGGATAATAGCTTTTATCCAACAATCAAAGTAGCTATTCAATTAACTTTAGTAACACCAGCTAGCGAACAACAAAAAGTGCCAATAATAATGGAATTTAATGGTTTTCCACAACCAACTGCCCGTCAATTGGCTGCTTTTCCTCGCCCAGCAAATGCTGCCCCTAATTGGCAAAAGCAATTATTAGATAAAGGTTGGGGCTTTGCATTATTATCTCCACAAAGTATTCAAGCTGATAATGGTGCGGGTTTAACTGAAGGAATTATTGGTTTAATGAACAAAGGGCAACGACGGAAAATTGATGATTGGGGCGCTTTGAGAGCTTGGGCTTGGGGAGCAAGTGAGGTTTTAAATTATTTAGAAACTGATAAAAATGTTGACGCTAAAAAAGTAGGTATTGAAGGCCATTCTAGATATGGGAAAGCGGCTTTAGTGACTTTAGCTTATGATGACAGATTTGCTATTGGTTTTATCAGTTCATCTGGTGAAGGTGGCGCAAAATTGCATCGCAGAAATGCTGGCGAAATAGTTGAAAATGTGGCAAGTTCTGGCGAATACCACTGGATGGCTGGGAATTTTATTAAATATGCAGGTCCCTTAACTTGGGGAGATTTACCTGTTGATTCACATGAATTGATTGCGCTTTGCGCACCTCGTCCGGTTTTTATTAGTGTTGGTTCTGTTGGAGATAATTGGGTGGACGCCCGAGGAATGTTTATGGCGGCTGTTGCTGCTGAACCCGTTTATAAACTTTTAGGTAAAAAAGGTTTAGGAACAGATGAATTTCCCACAATTCAACAAACCTTGATTGATGGAGAAATAGCTTATCGACAACACGAAGGCGGTCATACACCTGCTCCAAATTGGGCTACTTTTATAAATTACGCATCAAAATATTTTAAATAAATCCTCAAAATGAAAATCAGCAAACTATTTATTGGATCTATAGCTTTAGTTGCTATTGTCTTCTTAACGCAGCTTTTTAGCGCCTATACTTTTAAAAAGGAAAAAGGACTTAAAGATTATTACAAAAAGTATTTCCCAGTAGGTGCGGCTCTTACCCCACGATCTATTAAAGGAGAGGAAGCCGAATTAATCAAACAACAGTTTAGTAGCATCACCGCCGAGAATGCCATGAAAATGGGCCCCATTCATCCAGAAGAAAACCGTTACTACTGGACAGATGCTGACGCCATTGTGAATTTTGGTTTAGAGAATAAAATGAAAGTGAGGGGACATTGCTTGGTTTGGCATACGCAATCGCCTCGTTGGTTTTTTACCGATGCTGAAGGTAAAACCATCGATAAAGAAATGTTGTACAAAAGATTGAAAGAGCATATTCAAACCGTTGTATCAAGATATAAAGGTAAAATTTATGCTTGGGATGTGGTGAATGAAGTAATAGCTGATGGGCCTGAGATTTATAGAAAAACATCCTTTTTAGATATCGCAGGCGAAGAATTTATTGCCAAAGCTTTTGAGTACGCTCATGAAGCCGACCCTAAAGCCATTTTGTTTTACAACGATTACAATACCGAGCAACCAGCAAAACGAGAGAAAATCTACAACATGTTAAAGAAATTTTTAGATGCTGGAGTTCCTATTCATGGAGTTGGTTTACAGGCGCATTGGTCGATAAGTAATCCATCAAGAGAAGAGTTAGAAAAATCAATCACTATGTTTTCTTCTTTAGGCTTACAAATTCAATTTACCGAGTTAGATATTTCTGTTTATTCTGGTAGAGAAGGTGGGCAAATCATAAGAGGACAACGCGATACCACAAAAGCGGTTTTTACACCAGAAATGGAGCAAAAGCAATTAGAAAAGTATCAAATGGTTTTTGAAGTGTTTAGAAAATACAAAAAGAACATCACTGGAGTTACTTTCTGGAATGTATCTGACCGTTACACTTGGTTAGATGGACGTGGAAGAAAGAATTTCCCTTTACTTTTTGATACCAATTTAAAACCTAAGAAAGCTTTTGGAGCAGTAACTCAGTTTTAATTAATTTGTATTGTCAATGTTGTTGATTTACTTCATTTATGTTTCTAATCAATTATCTTATTATTTTACAAAAGTACTTTGCTTTGGTCCTAAATAAGTCTCTTCTCGGTATTTCTCAGGACTCAAAACTAATCTCTGAATAACAACTCCAGCGTCAACCATCCAAATTTTAATGGTGTGTTTTCCTGGTGTTAAAATATCATGATAAGAATATTGGATATTGATGTTATCGGCTAAGGTTTTATCAACTGCAAATTGCCTTTTATCATTGTTTATATTGATGATCTGAGGTTTTTCATCATCAATAGAAACTGCAAATTTTAAACCTCCAGTATTCTGAAAATCAAGGGAAGGAGATAGATAAGTTGCCAATTTAACTTTGCCTGTTGTAAAAACATTTACGTCATAACTCACCATTGGGCAATCCTTATTTCCGGGAGTTTGAGTAGCAGCAGTAACAGGGAAAGGAGTAATGGCAGATGAAGTTCTTCCGTGATCTGGTAAAACTTCCCATTTTACATTTGCTGCGCTATTATTTGAAGTGAAATTAGCAGCATCTATAGCAATTACTTCATCTTGTGGGATAAAGCCTTTTATATCTTTTTTAAGATTTACCACTTTTAAATAAATGGTGGCTTCAAAATTATTTGTCCCTACAATTTTAATAGGAGTGAGAAGACTACCTTCCGGTACTTTTGCCCAATCTATATTCAACCAAACTCGGGTTTCATCATTAAATGTGCCACTTTTCTGGCTTAATTTTACCCAACTCTCATTTTCTTTTATTTCAAAATTTACAGTTCCTGTGCCTTGATTAAATAAATCTATATAATGTTTACTCTCATTTTGTTTGATAAATTCAGGTAAAACCGCTCTTTCTTTTGATTGTGGCCAAACAGATTTTGAACCTTCAATAGCTAAAGCTAAAGTAGCTTCATTTTTAGGGTTAACAGTTTTAAGTTCTGGAATTTTGTTTGCTTCGGGCTGTTGCCAACTGGTATAACTAATATGAGTTTGGTCCATCATGTGGTTCCATTTTCCGTTGGCTAAAGTTTTATTGTAATATTCTGTAATTTCTTGGTCTCTTTTATAAAACTGCTTAGCTTTTTCAGCTTCGGCATTAGCGCTTATTCTATTTTGCTCGGTATATAAATGATTTTTAGCAACAGCATAATATAAGTTATTTAGGTTTGATGAAGCCTCAATTGGGTGTAAAACCAATTGGTAATAAGCGTCTTGATATTCGGAGCTTAGTTTTTGAGCTAGAACTTTTGCACTTTCTAAAAGGTTGTTATAATCCTTTACAACCAATTCAAATTCTCTGTTTTTATGAAGACTATAAGTTCTTTGGTCTAACAATTCAGGTTTTCTTCTACTGTTATACTTACTATAATTGCTCATTAACGAGGCAATTTCTTTGGCGTAAGCTGCTCCAAATTGTTTTGTAGCCCAATCTTTAGCATAATCATCTAGTTGGTTTGCTTTCCATTTTTCAGGATTCCATGCAAAGTCTAAGAAAAAACTGATAGGATATTCCATTGGCTTTAAATCGCCCACGTTTACAATCCAAATTTGATTCGCCTTGTATTCATAAGCTAAATTCATCTGTTCCCAAATTCGTGGTAGCGGATTGGTATTTATCCATTTGTAATTTCTTGGTCCGCCTACGTAATCAAAGTGATAGTAAACTCCAAAACCACCACTTCGCTCTGGAGAATCTAAAGTTGGTAGTTTTCTGATGTTTCCCCAATTATCATCGCAAAGTAGCAAAGTAACATCATCAGGCACTCGCATTCCTTTATCGTAGTAATCTTGTACTTCCTTATATAAAGCCCATAATTGTGGCGTTTCATTGGCTTTTTTACCAGTTACGGTCGCAATTATTTCTCTTTGGTCATTAACTATTTTTTCTAACAAGGCAGTATTACTTTCTCTACTCATCGGCTCGTCGCCATCTCCCCGCATCCCAACAGAAATGATACTTTCATTATTTCCCATTCGCTGGATACCATCAGTCCAAAACTTTTTCAAACCATCAGGATTTGTATTGTAATTCCAAGCACCGCCATTGCCATATCTGCGCCATTCATCATGTGCTCTCATTAAAGGTTCGTGGTGCGAAGTGCCAATTACAACGCCATATTCATTAGCTAAAATTGCATTTTTTGGGTCGTCATCATAAAATGCACTTCCCCACATGGCAGGCCATAAATAATTCCCTTTTAAACGTAAAATAAGTTCAAAAACCTTATCGTAAAACTTCGAATTAAACCCTCCAAATTTTTCTTTAGACCAACCAGATAGCGCAGGAGCTTCATCATTTAAAAAGATTCCTCGGTACTTGACCTTTGGTGAACCATCAGAGTAAATTCCAGCATTAATAAATATTTCTGATTTCTTTTTTACCGGTACATCAGCCCAATAATACCAAGGCGAAACGCCTATTTTTTCTGATAGAGAATAAACGCCATAAATAGTGCCGCGTTTATCACTCCCTGCAATTATTAGGGCATTTTTTACATTAGGAAATGGGTTTTTTACTACCGTGATGAGGTGGTTTTCCCAAGTGTTTTTTATTGCTGAAATATCTAATTTTTTTGAGGCAATCAAATCATCAATTAGTTTGCTTTCGCCAATGGTGCCTACAATAATGAGTTGTTTATTATTGCCGATTTCTGTTACGCTTTCAGCATTAATGTTTGAAACTAGTTTAATATCATTTATTAAATCATGGATGGCTTTATCAACTCCTTTTTGGTTTTGTTTATCGATATAGAAAACGGTTTTAACTCCATTTTTAACCAATGGAAAACTGCCTTTTTTGGCTTTTATAGATACCATTTCTTTGTTATCGGCAGCATAAGTATTGATACAGATAAGCAACCCTATAATGAATAGAACTAAAATTTTTTGATAGAGATATTTTATCATGATCATGACTGAGAATTAAAATTTAATTACTTCCCAAAAAGCTTTTTTGGGTTGGTTGTTGGTGTCAAAAAGTAAAGGATAGTTTTTTCTCCCCTTAACAGGATATTCATCTAACCAAGTATATTTATCAGAAACATTCCAGAAAGTTACGCCAGTAATGTTTTTCTTATATTTTCTGAGTGTTTTAAATAAAGAGGCGTATTTCTCTGTCTGAAGTTTTTCTAACTCAGCCGTATAATTTTGTTGCTCATTAGGTAATAAGTTTCGTTTTTCTTTTTCCCATTTATAAACAGAAACATCCATTTCTGTGATTTGAACATCTAAACCCAAGGATGAAAATTTTTCAATTGCTGTAACTAATTCTTTTTCGGTAGGTTCAAAAATTGACCAATGCCCTTGTAAACCAACGCCATCTATTGGTACGCCAGCTTTAGCTAATTTTTGCAGTAGTTTAAATATTCGTTCTCGTTTTTCTGGTCTTTCAGTATTGTAATCGTTGTAGAATAATTTAGCATCAGGGTCGGCTTCATGAGCATATTCAAAAGCTTTAACAATAAAATCCTCTCCGCAGATTTTATACCAGTCAGAATTTCTTAAAAACTTGGTGCTATCATCATCAATGGCTTCGTTTACCACATCCCAAGCATAAATTTTTCCTTTATATCTTTTAACAACTGTATTGATATGTACTTTAAGTCTATTTAGTAAAGAATCTTTGGTTACTTGGCTACCATCAGAATTTTTAAACATCCAATTTGGTGTTTGCTCATGCCAGCATAAAGCATGTCCTCTTACTTTAATATTGTTTTTAACACCAAAAGCAACAATAGAATCGGCATCTCGCCAAAAGAATCTGTTTTGTAAAGGATGAATAGGGCCCATTTTCATAGCATTCTCTGGAGTGATGCTGTTAAATTGAGATAAAATGAATTTTCCAGACTCTCCTTTTAACGAGTTTGCAGATACTGCAACACCAATAGGGAAATAAGATGCATAGTAATCTTTTAATCCTTTTTCACCTTTCTTTTGGAAAGAACAAAAAAGTAATAGCATGATCATAATGGTGCTAATAATTTTCATGTTTTATTATGTTTTATGCAATCGATTTCATTAATTATTTATTTCTGTTTTAATCAAATATCTCTATTAAATTTTAATAAATACAAATGATTAGGAATAATAAAATTGTGATAAATGAAAGTTAAATTTTATTGAATTATTAATTTATCGAATAATTTTAAGCATTATTTATTAAATTTATTTGTTTTTTTGTTTTTTTTAATAATTATTCAGCATATTCTTTGAAAGATTAAAAATGTAAATTAGGATAAAATGTCTTTTTTTTTAATCTTTTTTTTTGCAATCGATTGTTTTTTAATTTTTTGTTTTTTAATTTAGATCTAAATAATAACCAATTATAATTTTCAAGCCGGTCAAAACTTCTTAGTAATACAACTATAAATTTTGTTTTATAGATAATTGCTGGCATAGCGTTGCCTAGTTTTAAAAAAAAAACCAACTAAACACAAATTCAATTATGACTAAAATTAAACTCTTCAAATGCTGGAAGACCTTGGTTTCACTAACCATAGTGTGTCTTTTTATTTCATCATCGCTTTTTGCTCAAGTTACTGTTAAAGGTAAAGTTGTTGATGAAAGTGGTTTGCCTCTGCCTGGTGCTGTGGTAAAGTTAAAAACAGGAACTACCGCAGTTTCAACAACTTCTGATGGTTCGTTCAGTATTAGTGCTCCTTCTGTAGGTTCTGTATTGGTGGTAACCTTTATTGGTTATAACAATAAAGAAGTTATTTCAACAAGCTCTAACATGGTTATTCAGATGATTCCAGATCAACAAGCTCTTAATGAGGTTGTGGTGGTGGGTTATGGTACTCTTAAAAGACAAGATGTTACAGGTACTGTAACTACCGTCGATAATAAAGTTTTGCAAGAAATTCCATCTGCCAATGTTTTTGAACAGCTTAAAGGTAGAGTTGCAGGTTTAGATGTGGTAAATGGCGCTGCAGGTCCTGCTATTACTATTAGGGGTAACAGAACAATTGGTAACCCGGGTGCTGATAGACCTTTAATTGTATTAGATGGCCAGCCATACTACAACTTTATAGAAAACATAAATCCAAATGATATCAAGAGTATTGATGTTTTGAAAGGAGCATCTGCTACGGCTATTTATGGCTCTAGAGGTTCTGGAGGTGTACTTTTAATAACTACCAATAGGGGTAGAGTAGGGCAAACAACAACATCTTTTGATTCATACGTAGGTATAAGCAATTTACAAGGCTCTCTAGATCTTTTGGATGGTCAACAATATATTCAGTTAAAACAAGACGCTTTAGAAGGTTCAAGATTACAAAGCAATGGTCCAACGCAAGCTTATCCTTTAACCGCTGCTGAACAAGCAGCTTTTGATGCTGGAGTAAATACTGATTGGGTTGATCTTTATGTAAAGCCAGCAGTTTTTTTAGACCAGAGTTTAAGAGTTTCAAGTGGTACAGAAAAAACACAGTTTAACCTTGGGCTAGCATACAGGTCAAATGGCTCTCTTGAACCTAATGTTGATAGTAGAAGATTTTCATTAAATGCAAATATCGATCATACCATCAGTAAATTAATAAAGATTGGAGCTAGTTTACAAGGAAGTTTAAGAACATCTAATACAGGTGGCGCAGGCCAAATTGGAAATGCTCAATTATTTAGTCCTTTGGCTCTTCCTTATAATCAGGATGGTTCCGTTAACTTTTTTCCTTTAGAAGGCCAATTAGATGCTGCTGCTCTTAGTCCTTTAGTTCCATCAGCAATACCAAATTCTTACTATAACAACACTAGAGGATTTACTAACAACAGTATAATTTATACCGAAATAAGTCCATTAGATCATTTAAAATATCGGGTAACTTTAAACTACAATTATTCTCAATCATTACAAGGTATTTATAATGGTATCAATGGTTCTGGGATCCAAACAATCGAAAGAACAAACGCTAGTAATACTAATAATTATTCTTACAGATTAGTCCAAGAACATTTGATGACTTATGATAATGTTTTTGCAAGTAAGCATAATGTGAACCTTGTAGCAGGTTTTACTACAGAAAAACAAAGAGTGCAAAATTCCAATGCTAGTGCTACTAATATTCCATCTGATGCAGTAAGAAATACCAACTTAGGACTAGGAACTTTTAATAGTCAAGGTGGGAATTTTAACGAGCAAGGTTTAATTTCTTATATCGGTCGTTTAAACTATGCTTTTGATAATAGGTATAACTTAACTGCTACTTATAGAATAGATGCAAACTCTGCATTAGCAGTAGGGAATCAATACACATCTTATCCCTCTTTAGGTTTAGGTTGGATAATAAGTAATGAATCATTTATGAAGAAATTTACTTTCTTAGACAATTTAAAGTTAAGAGGTGGATATGGCGAAACCTCAACAACTGCTAGCATCAGTCCTTATGGGACACTAGGTCGTTTAGGAAATATTAATTATCAATTTGGTGGTGTTGCTGCAGGTAACCAAGCAGGGGTTAGGGTTACCACTTTAACAAACAACAATTTAACTTGGCAAAGAACTAAGGATTACAATTTAGCCTTAGACTTTGGTTTTTTAAACAACAGATTAACAGGTTCTATTGAGGTTTATCAACAAAGAACTACAGGTATTATATTAAATAATATTTTACCTCCAACTACTGGTGCAGGTGGTCAAGCTACCAATTTAGGTACATCAGCAAATAAGGGATTAGAAATTGCTATTAACAGCATTAATATCCAAAAACCAGATAGCAAATTTTCTTGGTCTACTGATTTTAACATCGCTTTTAGTAGAGAGCGTATTGTTGAATTGCCAAATGGTGTAGCTTCAGATATTAATGCAGGTTTGTTTGTTGGTCAACCATTAACAACTATATACGACTTAAGAAAAATTGGGATATGGCAAATTGCAGATTCACCAGGCTTGAATACAGCTAAATCAGCAACAGATGGAGGGCCAGTTTATCAACCAGTAAATGGTCAAACTTCTCCTTTCCAATATCCAGGACAAATTCGTGTTCAAGATTTAAATGGAGATGGTAAAATTGACCAAAACGACAATCAATTTATTGGTAATTTTCAACCTGATTATACTTTCGGATTTAATAACAGAGTGAGCTACAAGAACTTTGATTTAAGTATATCTATTCAAGCAAGAATGGGTTTTACAACTATAGTTCCTTATGTATCTTCGTCTAATTCTGGATTAAATGGATGGCAGTTTTTGAACTTAGGACGTCGTAATCAACCAGATCTTGATTATTGGACACCTAGAAATCCAGATGGTCAGTGGCCAATGCCTAATAATCAATTTCAAAGTCAGTTTTACTCAACTTTGCAATATTTTGATGGATCTTTTATTAGAGCAAAAAGTATAAACTTTGGATATAATATACCATCAAAATTTACAACCAAATTTGGAGTTTCGTCTTTAAGAGTTTATGCTAACGTTACTAATCCATTTATAATTTATTCTCCATTAAACAACCAAAGTTTCTCAGTGCCTGATCCAGAATCAGTAAGTAATATTCAACCTGCTTCGGTTTTTGCAAGTGGAAACGTAGCTGGTTATAACGCTAATACCGGTAATGGTTTTAGAGGAGTTGGTGTAAGTCCGGGTTTACAAACACGTGATTTTATCTTTGGTATTAATTTAAGATTTTAAGAATAAGAACATGAAAATGACATATAAAACTAGTTTAGTTATTGCAGTTGTTGCAATATTAACTTCCACTACAAGTTGTAAAAAACTTCTTCAGGAAGAACCTAGATCAGAACTATACCCAAGCTATTTCACCTCTGCGGGAGGCGTTAAAGCAGGCTTAACAGGTGTATATAGAGATTTAAGAGATCTTTACACAAACGAAGGGCAAATTTATTTTTATGCTGGCACCGATGAATGGATGCCAGGTGGAAGTTCAAGCTCACAGGGTGTAACTTTAAATAATTACAATGGAATCAATTCTTCTATTGGTACTGCCGGTTTCGGTGGATTATTTACTGATATTAATACCTTAAATGGTGTTTTACAATTTGCTGAAACTGCAGAATTGGATGCTGCCACTAAGAAAGAATACATTGCACAGGCAAAATTTTTGAGAGCTTGGATTTATTTTTATTTGGTTCAATCTTATGGAGGTACAACCGCAACTGAGAAAAGTGGTATTCCATTAAGAACCACTTTTAATACAGAAGCATCTTCAGCCGATTCACCTTCTCCTTTAGTGGATATTTACAAGCAAATTATTCTTGATTTTACAGATGCAACTGCTGACTTGCCTTTGGTAATTAACAGTTCTAATAAGTTATCGCCGGTAGGAAAAACAGCAACAGCTGCAACCGCCAAAGCATATTTGGCTAAGGTTTATTTAACAAGAGGTTACTTATCTGAAGTTGCAGAATCAACCGATTTTAGAAAAGCGGCAGATTTAACAACAGAAATTATTAGAGATAAAGCATCTTACAACTTAGATATACTTCAAAATTATAATGATGTAGTAAAACCTTCTGGAGATTATGGTAGAGAAACTATGTTCGCTATCGATTTTGGCTTTACTGATCCAACCTTCTCTGGTTACGGACAAAATCCTTCTGGTGGCTTTGGTATAAATTTATTCCCAGTGCTTTTTCGCTGGAATTATGTTACTGCTGTTGGTGTGGATAACGCAACCGGTATTGATGCTGTTCCTCAAAGAATCAATACTTCTAAACAACCTATGGTAAGAGACGTTTACGGTGGTAGACCATACAATCGTTTAGCTCCAAATGGTAATTATGCTACAAACGTTGCTTTTGTTAATCAAAATAATGATACGCGTTGGGATGCCACTTTTCAAACATTTTGGATTTGTAATAAAGCAAATGTTCCTGCTGGTTTAACAAGTACAGGTACTTCTAAAGGAGCTTTGATTCCTACAACCATAGCATCTATTACATCTTATCAATACCCAATTAATGGCGATACGGCTATTTTGATGCCGGGTGTTGAAGTTACAATGGCTCGTAGAGATGCTTTTAAAGGAATAATCATTTCGCCCAGACAATATAGTAATGTTGTTCACCCAACTTTAAAAAAGTTTGATGATATTTTAAGAACAGGAATGAATGATTTCTCTAGTAGACCAGTGGTTTTAATGCGTTTTTCAGAAGTATATCTTATAAATGCTGAAGCTAATTACATGTTAGGTTCTTTTGCAGAAGCAGCTACTTCTTTAAATATTATAAGAGAAAGAGCCGCTTATAGAACTCCTGCCGATGGTTTGTATATTCCAAAAGGTCAATTTAGTGTTACTTCTGCTAATATGACTGCTGCAAATGCAGCTAATGCATTAGCGATGAGATTAACTCCTGCACAAATATCTCAGTTAAGTGTACCTAATAACACAACTGATATTAATGTTAGGTGCGGTATGGATTTAATTTTAGAAGAGTACAGTAGAGAAACCTATGGAGATCCTCGTCGTTGGTATGATTTAGTTAGAACTCGTCAATTGGTTCGTAGAGTTAAAATGTTTAATACTGCTGGAGCAGCAAACGTTCAACCTTATCACATGCGTAGGCCAATTCCACAAGTTCAAATTGATGCGGTGAAAACAGGTACACCTTATCCACAAAATAATGGATATAACTAAAGCATGTGTTTTTTACAAAATTTGTCTTTTCATAAATTAGATTCATAAATTGTTTAAAATGAGAGCGGTAAGTAGCTATACTTATCGCTTTTTTAATTTTTAAAATAATTGAAAAAGGATAGAGATTTTTAAGTCTACTTTTAATTACTTAAAAGTTGCCAAATGAGCAATGCCTAGAATGTTCAACTTGATAGCTGGTTTTAATTTTGTTATTAACAGTATCTATCACAAACCTTTTTCGCAGCATGATATCCTCTACTGTTGCTGATTAGACTATTATAAATTAAGTGCATTTAACCATAATTCTGCTACCTTTAAGGCCTTAAATATTTAGTTTTATTGTGAACAAAAAGGAAAAAGAAGTTACTATTTATGATATTGCCAAAAAATTAAATATTTCTGCTTCAACAGTAAGTAGAGGCTTAAATAATGATGTTACTGTAAAAAAAGAAACTCAAAAAAAAGTTCAATCGGTAGCTAAACAAATGGGCTACAGATTGAATTCTTTAGCTAGTAATCTCCGAAGTAAAAAATCAAATACAATAGGAGTTATTGTACCTAGGTTAAACAGCAATTTCATGGCAGATGTAATTGCAGGAATAGAAAAAGTGGTGAACGAGGGTGGTTATAACTTAATTATTAGTCAGTCTTTAGAGACTATGGAAAAAGAGATAATTAATACAGAAACCATGTTTAATAATAGGGTTGATGGATTGCTGGTTTCAACAACTTATAACACCAATAATATTGATCATTTTGAAGCTTTAATAAAAAAAGGAGTTCCAGTTATATTTTTTGATAGAGTTTTTGACCATACAGAATGGCCAACCATTAGAATAGATAATTTTAAGGCAGCTTATGATGCCACTTCGCACTTAATTAAACAAGGATCTAAAAACTTGTTTCATATTTCGGGCAACCAAACCACTAATGTATATACAGATAGATTTAAAGGGTTTAAACAAGCTTTGATAGACCATCATATTATTTTTGACGAGGCAAATTTATTAGTAACCGATTTAAGTACAGGCTCTGGGGAAGATGTTGCCAATTATATGTTAGCACTTCCTAAATTACCTGATGGCGTTTTTTCAGCAAATGACCAATGCGCTGTAAGCTGTATGCAAAGTTTGCAAAAAGCAGGTATTAAAATACCTAAAGACATTGCCTTTGTAGGTTTTAACAACGATACCATTACAAAAGTGATTGAACCTAATTTAAGCACCATTGATTACAAAGGCTCAGAAATGGGTGAGGTTGCAGCTAGAGTTTTGATTAATCATTTAAACGGAACGGATATTAAACCAGCACATTCTATTATTCTTCGTTCTGAATTATTAATTAGAGAATCTTCTTTAAGAAACTAAGCACCTACCAATTCAAAAAAATCAAAATTTCATTTCTCTACTTATTTAAAATTTATTAAATTACAATCGATTGTTTAATCAATTGTAAACCATTTATAAACCTTTTCTCAAATGAAAATTCATAAAATAAATTTGCTTACGCTGATACTTTTATTGGGTACTATTTTTATGGCTTTCGCCGAAGATGGTTCTCGTTTATGGTTGCGCTATGATCAAATTCAAAATCAGCAGGTTTTAATGGCCTATAAAAAGCAAATTGCTGCTGTTTCATTTGTAGCCAATTCTCCAACTCAAAAAGTGGCTTACGCCGAGTTAAAAAAAGGAATAGTAGGTTTATTTGGTCAAGATGCTATTTTTTCTTCTACAAGCAATAATACCTTGCTGATAGGAGATTCTTCTAATAAGGAGATTAAACAATTGATTAAAGCAGGTTATTTTAAAGATTTAGGCGAAGGCTTTATTATAAAAGTAGTGATTCAAAATCAAATGACTAAAACCATCATTGCTGCCGCAAATGATGTAGGCTTACTTTATGGAACTTTCCATTTCTTAAAACTCCTTCAATCTCAACAAGATGTTAGCAAACTAAACATTGTTGAAAAACCAAAAATTAAAAACCGAATTTTAAACCATTGGGATAATTTAGACGGAACGGTAGAACGTGGTTATGCAGGCACCTCTATTTGGGATTGGCATAAATTACCAGGTTATACGCCTACAAAATATACCGATTATGCCAGAGCAAATGCTTCTATAGGAATCAATGGTTCGGTTTTAAATAATGTAAATTCTAATTCATTATCGTTAACCAAAGAATATTTAATTAAGACTGCAGCTATTGCTCACGTTTTTAGACCTTATGGAATTAAAGTTTATTTATCAGCAAGATTTAGCGCACCCATAGAAATAGGAGGGCTTAAAACTGCTGATCCATTAAATCCAGAAGTGCAACAATGGTGGAAAGACAAAGTGAAAGAGGTTTATCAATACATTCCAGATTTTGGTGGTTTTTTAGTGAAAGCAAATTCAGAAGGGCAACCGGGTCCCCAAAATTATGGTAGAAACCATGCCGACGGAGCAAACATGTTAGCCACGGCTTTAAAACCTTATAATGGAATTGTAATGTGGAGAGCTTTTGTTTATGATGATAAAGTGCCAGATGATAGAGCGAAACAAGCTTATAACGAGTTTAAATCTTTAGATGGGCAGTTTATGGATAACGTTTTGGTACAAGTAAAAAACGGAGCTATTGATTTTCAACCCAGAGAACCTTTTCATCCATTGTTTGGTGCAATGCCCAAAACACCTTTAATGATGGAGTTTCAAATCACACAAGAATATTTAGGTTTTTCTACTCATTTAGTTTATTTAGGAGCTTTATTTAAGGAAGTTTTAGAGGAAGATACTTACTCTAAAGGGAAGGGAAGTACGGTAAGTAAAGTGATTACTGGTGAAATTGATAATCATCAATTAACCGGAATTGCTGGAGTAGCCAACATTGGTTCTGAAGCAAATTGGACAGGTCATCCATTTGCGCAAGCCAACTGGTATAGTTTTGGAAGATTAGCTTGGAATCCAGATTTATCTGCCGAAGAAATTGCCTCAGATTGGATTAAGCTTACTTTTACAAATGACAACGTTGCTGTAAATGAAATCAAAAATATGATGATATCATCTAGAGAAGCGGTTGTAGATTATATGACGCCATTAGGATTACATCATATCATGGCAAGAAATCATCATTATGGCCCTGGTCCTTGGGTAAAAGATGCAGGCAGACCAGATTGGACTTCTGTTTATTACCATAAAGCAGATAATATAGGAGTAGGTTTTAATAGAACCTCAACAGGAAGCAATGCTTTGGCTCAGTATCATCCAGAAATTGCAAAGCTTTATGAGAAAAAGGAAACCACGCCTTTAAAATATTTATTATGGTTTCACCGTGTACAATGGAATGAAGAAATTGCGCCAAACAAAACCTTGTGGAATGCTATGGTTGAGCATTACTATGAAGGCGTAAAATCTGTAGAAGAAATGCAAAACAAATGGCAAAAATTAGATGGTGAAATTGATGAAGATAGATTTAAAGAGGTTAGCCAGCTTTTGGCAGTGCAACACCAAGAGGCTAAATGGTGGAGAGATGCTTGTTTGCTATATTTCCAATCTTTTTCTAAGCTTCCGTTGCCTGCCGGATATGAGAAACCAGCACATAGTTTAGAGTTTTACGAACAACAAAGATTTTATTTTGTGCCAGGGATTAAGAATTAGAAGGAAAATTTAACTTTTTTTCAGGAACAAAGACTGGGAATTGTGAAGAAATTTTGGAGTCTATTTCGGTTAATATTTTCAAACAAAACTAATTGTTAGCGCATCAAATTAAGAGATAAAAAATAAGAGAAGCCATTTGGCTTCTCTTATTTTTTTAATTATTTACTGTAGGCATCAATAGGGATGATTTTGCCATTATCATCATATTTTAGCTCCGTTACTTTTACATTTCTTAAATGTGTTTTACCTTTTGATACTTGCGTATCATGATAAAATATAAACCATTTCCCTTTAATCTCAACAATAGAATGGTGGTTTGTCCAACCTATTACTGGTTTTAAAACCACACCTTGGTAGGTAAATGGTCCGTAAGGATTATTTCCAATAGCATAAACTATTTGATGTGTATCTCCGGTAGAGTAAGAGAAATAATATTTCCCGTTGTATTTGTGCATCCAAGCGGCTTCAAAAAACCTTTTTTCATGGTTTCCACCTAAAAAAGGTTTGCCATTTTCATCTAGGATGATCAAATCTTTAGGTTTTTCGGCAAACTGAAGCATACTTTTGTCCATTTCTGCAACTTGAGGCGCTACAGCTGGCTGCTCATCTTTTTCTAAATCAGTTTTTGACTCATTAACATATTTGCCATTTTTCCATCTCTGTAATTGTCCGCCCCAAATTCCTCCAAAATACATATATGTTTTTCCATTATTGTCTGTAAATACGGCTGGATCGATACTAAAACTTCCATTTATAGGTTCTGGCTCTGCTTTAAATGGTCCTTCTGGTTTATCGCTGATGGCTACTCCAATTTTGAAGATATCATTTTTATCTTTTAAAGGGAAGTATAAAAAGTATTTACCATTTTTATAAGCCGCATCTGGAGCCCATAACTGACGGCCAGCCCAAGGAATATTTTCTGTTGAAAGTGCTACGCCATGATCTGTTACTTTTCCGCCAATGCTATCCATAGATAGAATATGATAATCTTTCATTGCAAAATGATCTCCATTGTCATTTTCTGGAGTTCCAGCTTCATAATCATGAGAATTATAGATATAAATTCTGCCATTGAAAACATGAGCAGATGGATCAGCAGTAAAAATATGAGACACTAAAGGCTGCGAAATGGCATTTTTAAAAGGATCGTTTGAAGAAGAGGTAAGGTTTGTGCTATCTGTACCAGTATTTACAGCGGTTTTGTTTTGGTTACAAGAAATAAATAAGGCTACAAATAAAATTAAAGTAAGTGTACGGAGATATTTAGCTTTCATATTAAATATTTTTAATTGGTTTGTTTCTTTAAAAAGAGTTGATATCAAAGCTACTATTTTTTATTAAAAATGCAATCGATTGTCTTAGTGTCTAATCCATCTTTAAATATTTTAAATTATGGGTATAAACACAAATACAATAATGAATTTGAAGAGTCTATTTTAAAAGATAGAATGATTTATCTATTACAATGTGGAAATATTTAAAACAAGCAACAAATTAGCTACTCCAACTTTCGGAATATAAAGCTTCAGCAATTTTTATTTAGTTCAATAATTGCTTTTATATTTAGCCTAAGATTTCAACAAAATTCCACGTATAAATTTTATGAAAAAATCAATTCTATTCCTTTTTACTTTATTCGTATTTCAATTTTCTTTTTCTCAAACTTTCATCAAGCCAAATCACCAAGCTTTAATTTATTCTGGTCGGGTTAATATGAATGCAGATTCAGCATCTTTTTATTGGCCTGGTACATCAGTAAGTATTAATTTTAAAGGGACAGGTATAAATGCGGTTTTAAAATCAACAAATGAGCCTGCTTATTACTATGTGATTGTAGATGACAGCGTGACTACAAAGATTGAAATTCCTGTTGGCAATGCTAGAACTTCGTTTACACTAGCATCGGGTTTAACCCAAAAATCACATCATCTTCAGCTTTTTAAACTCTCTAATAATACCTCAGTAAATCAGTTTTATGGATTTGAAATCCCAGCGGATTCAAAAATTTTAAAAGCATCAGAACTGCCAAAGCGCAAAATCGAATTTTATGGCAATTCTATAACCGCAGGGCATGGCGTAGATGTACCCGATGGAGAAAAAGATACCGGAGTGCCTTTTTATTTCAATAATTACTACGCTTATGGAGCTTTAACTGCCCGTCATTTTAATGCGCAATATTCTTGTATAGCCAGAAGTGGGATTGGGGTAATGGTGAGCTGGTTTCCAGAAATTATGCCTGAGATTTACGATAGAATAAATCCATCGGATAAAAATAGTGAATGGGATTTCTCTAAATATACACCAGATATTGTGGTAGTTAATTTGTTTCAAAACGATGCTTGGATTGTGAATTCGCCTAGTAACGAGCAATTTAAAAGAAGGTTTGGAACTCAAAAACCTAATGAAGAGTTTATCGTTAATGCTTACAAAGATTTTATTACCAGCATCAGAAGCAAATATCCTAAAGCAAATATAATATGTGCTTTGGGTAATATGGATGCCACCAAGGAAGGTTCTAAATGGCCTAATTACATTAAAGAGGGAATAAAAAGAATGAACGACAAAAAAATACATCCATTGTTTTTTCCATATAAAAATTCATCAGGACATCCTAAACGTGATGATCAACAAGCAATGGCTAATCAGCTGATTCAATTTATTGAGAAGAATATTGGATGGTAAACATGCTGGTGTGGAAGTTAATGTTGGTTGATTCGATTTCTGATTTAATCAATGTACAAACTATGTGCAAACCAAACACTCATTTTAACCAATTTTCCAATTTTCAAGAAAAGCTGTAAAAACAAGAAACCCCTTCAAATACAATTTGAAGGGGTTTTCGTTGCTCCCAAGCCTGGACTCGTCCCGATAGCTATCGGGACAGGGACCCTCTGATTAAAGGAATCTTAGTAGCAATTTTTCGGATATTTCAGGATATAGTAATAGAGAAGAGTAATATTTTCTCGACTTCATTCTTTTAATATGATTCTCAATTAAAATAGCCTGATTTCTTGTGCTACACTCTAATTTGAAATAAATTTCCCACGGGATGCCTTTTTTGGTAGAGGAGTTTTCGAAAAAAGCGTTGTTATGTTGATTTATTCGTTCGATTAAATCAATTGTTTGCCCAACATAAAATTGGTCAACAGAAGGGGAGTAAATAATATAAATAAAAAAATTCATATAACACAAAAAAGCCTCACATTTCTGTGAGGCTTTTGCTCCCAAGCCTGGACTCGAACCAGGGACCCTCTGATTAACAGTCAGATGCTCTAACCAGCTGAGCTACTTAGGAATTTCGCTGGTTACCAAAAAGCTTTTCAGCTTTTGTCCCTTGCGGGAGTGCAATATTCGGGATTATAATTTAAAATTGCAATATTTGTAAAAAAAAAATTTAAAATATTTTATGAGTCTAGTTGTAATAGGAACAGTTGCCTTTGATGCGATAGAAACACCTTTCGGTAAAACAGATAAAATAGTGGGCGGAGCAGCCACCTACGCCAGTTTAGCGGCATCTTACTTTTATAAAAAAACAAAAATTGTTGCTGTTGTTGGTGATGATTTTCATCAAGAAGACATCGCCGATTTTGGAAAACACGGCATTGATGTAGAAGGTTTACAGATAAAAGAAGGCGAAAAATCTTTTTTTTGGGCCGGAAAATATCATAATGATATGAATAGTCGTGATACTTTAATCACCGAACTGAATGTTTTAGCAGATTTTGATCCTATTATTCCAGAGTCTTACCAAGATTGTGAGTTCTTAATGTTAGGCAACCTTACACCACAAATTCAGCAAACGGTAATTAAGAGATTAAAAAACCGTCCGAAATTAATTGTAATGGATACCATGAATTTTTGGATGGACATTGCCATGGATGATTTGCTAGAAACCATTAAAATGGTAGATGTATTAACCATTAACGATGCCGAAGCTCGTCAGCTTTCTGGAGAATACTCTTTAGTGAAAGCTGCAAATAAGATTTTAACAATGGGACCTAAATATTTAATCATCAAAAAAGGAGAACATGGCGCTTTGTTATTTCATGAAGAAAAAATATTCTCAGCACCAGCTTTGCCTTTAGCAGATGTTTTTGACCCGACTGGTGCAGGAGATACATTTGCAGGTGGATTTATTGGTTACATGGCCCAAGTTGGCACCATCAACTTTAATAACATGAAAAACGCCATTATTTTTGGTTCGGCCTTAGCCTCTTTTTGTGTGGAGAAATTTGGTACAGAGAAAATCAAAAATTTAACTCAGGCTGAAGTTGCTTCCCGAGTTCAAGAATTTGTAAGCTTAAGTAGTTTTACGATCGAGAATTAAGCTCTGCAATATTATAAAATTGAGCCATCTAAATTTATTTTAGGTGGCTTTTTTTTGGTTTCACGCAAAGAGCGCAAAGAATTGGCGCAAAGTTCGCAGAGATTTTTTAATCTTTAGAAAAGCAATTTCCAGTTTTAATAATACCCGATAGTCCCGCCATTCGCTAAATCTTTTTAGGCCTTCCCACTGTCTTGATGATAAAAAGGATACCGCTACTGTCGGGTTTAGGTACATGAGCTTTTGCTCTTTAGCCCAGATAGAAATGGATACCGGCCTTTTTTGAGCATAAGGCCTGCAGGCGTATGAATGGATAGCTGGAATAGCTTCAAATTAGTATAATTACAAATGGGTTAAGGGTTTTTATTTTTCTTTACTTCCTTTGCGTGAAACATACTAGATTTTCAACTTCCCAATAATCACAAACTTCTCAAAAACGGTTTGAGTATGTGGCGCATCTTTCAATTCATCAGTTAAATCTTGCCCTGCCCAATGCTCATAATGTTTTCCGTTTCTCCATAATCTGCTTTCGGTAACATCATAAATATTCCCTAAATAAGCTACCCAAATTTGAGGCTTATCTTGTCCGTTTCTAAGCGCTAATTGAGATTTTGTGTATTCAGGAAATTGGTCCATCTGTTGTTTTTCTACTCCTAAAGTATTCAAAGAAAATTAAATTCAATAAGATTAAAGACATAGAATAAAAATGATCTTCAAATGGGATGCTTCCTACTCTTAAACCCATGTTTTCGGTATTGTTGTATAGCACAATAGGAATACTTGTTAAAATGCCGTTAACAATGTAAAAAGGCACCAATGAAACTAAATAGGCTAAATAAAATTGCCCCATATTTAGTTTAATAGGTTTTACAAGGGTGTAAATAAGAATAATTAAAAGGGTGCTGAAATTGATGAGGCTGTATAATCTATCGTAGAAAAAAAATAGTAAAATAATACAGGTTGCTATTAAAAAGTAGGTGATTCCTTTGCTTATTTTTTGATTAATCTTTGGATTAAAATAAACCTTTAAACATTCGTAAATAAAAATGCAGGCAAATGGAACAGTAATAAAGAATAAAATTTCCTCTAACGGAAGATCAAAAAATTTAATGCCGAGTATATATGTTGGGTTAAACGACCATACGTTTTGAACGGTAAAAATATAATCCCAAATAAGGTATAAAGCGCCAGAAATAAGCAAACCAGGAAAAATAAATTTCCATTTCTGGTAAAAATGTACTTTTTTATCAAAGGATAAAACGACAGGGAAAAAACAGGTTAAAATGTTGATTAAAAGGTAAGTGAGTTGTTTATCCATTTAAGCTAAGGCTTTTCTGAGGATAGCAATTTCCTGCTCATCGCATTTTTTACTATCAATCATAAAATTAACCATATCCTTTAATATCTTTTTATCTAGTTTTAAACTGGCTACTTCTTTTTTCTTCAGCAGGTCAATAATTTTGTCTTTATCAGTATCAATATTTTTGCTGTACCCTAAAAAAGTAGGAACATAATACTGTAAACTAAATCTTAAAAAGCGGACTTCTAAATGGTTTGGATCTTTTGCAATAGCCTTATCAATAGTTTTAAAGCCTTGTTTTAAATAACTCATTTTATTTACCGGATTCCATGCATGCTTTGCTTTTATGGCTTGCGCCGATCCTAAATAAGCTAGAATCAATGCGTCAGGATTTTTTATTGCGGTTAATTCCGAACATAATTTATCAGCTTTCTCGCTATTGCTGATTGCGGCAATGTAATCTTCCCTAATTTTTTTCATATCGTAAGCCATGCTTATCGTTGCAGTAGAAAAAAGGATGATTAGGCTTAAAAAGAAAGTTTTCATGATTTATTTAAAATTTAAATTTCTGATTTTGGATACTAACGATAAAAACTTAAACATAGTTTAGTTTACTTTTTATCAAAGCCTGTGCCATCAAGAATAATTTATGGGTATCAGAAACTCTAATTCTTTTGTTGGCTATGGTATTTGCCGATGTATTTTGTATTTTTTTAAACAGTTGTAAATAGTATACATAAGCAATATAAACTCCTAATTTAGAGCCAGCAGGTAGTTTTTTTATCCCTTCTAAAGCATCGTCAAAATCAATTTTAATGTCTTTTTCTATTTCCTTTTTATCTGTTTCGGTAAAACGAGAAAAATCTACATCAGGGAAATAAGTTCTTCCTCTTTCTTCATAATCTGATTTAATGTCTCTTAAAAAGTTGATTTTTTGAAAAGCAGAACCTAAACTTCTAGCCATAGGCAGTAGTTTGGTATAAAGCGATTGATCTCCTTCGCAAAACACCCTTAAACACATTAAACCCACCACTTCTGCCGAGCCGTAAATATATTCTTTGTAGCTATCGTCTGTATAAGATGTTTTATCCAAATCCATTTCCATAGATTTTAAAAAAGCATCTATCAAATCTACCTCTATAAGGTATTCATTTACTACTTGTTGGAATGAATGGAGTACTGGATTTAAACTAATTTTTTCTTGAATAGCTAAATAGGTATCAGTTCTAAATTTTAAGATGAGGTTATTTTTATCCTGATCATGAAAAGTATCTACAATTTCATCAGCATAGCGTACAAAACCATAAATAGCATAAATTGGATATTGAAATTTTTTATCGAAAGCCTTGATCCCTAGGCTAAAAGAAGTACTGTATTTATTAGTGATAACTTTACTACATTCAAAACAGGTTTCGTTATAAAGATCCATAAAAGGCTTAAAATTTTTGTCTCATCCAAAATACAGTTTTCTGCATGATTTTGTTTTGCTAAGGTCCAAACAAAATCTATACTTTTAGAATTATCAATCAATATGCATCAAAAAAATCAAATTCATATTATAGGTTCTGGTTTTGCAGGCTTGGCTGCCGGAGCGGTTTTAGCGCAAAAAGGGTATCAAGTGACTATTCTTGAAAAAAATGATCAACCCGGTGGACGAGCCAGAATTTGGGAAACCGAGGGTTTTAAATTTGATATGGGGCCAAGTTGGTATTGGATGCCCGATGTTTTTGAAAATTACTTTGCGCTTTTTGGTAAAAAAGTAAGTGATTTTTATGATTTGAAAAGATTAGATCCAGGTTATAGAGTTTATTTTAGTGATACAGAATCAGTAGATATTCCTGCAAATATGCAAGAATTGGAGCTTTTATTTGAAAAATATGAGCCGGGGAGTACTGCTGGTTTAAGAGAATTTATGGCTCAGGCAGCTTATAAGTACAAAACCGCCATGAGTGATTATGTATTTAGACCTTCGCATTCTATTACCGAGTTTATAGACTTTACTTTGATTTTGGAAAGTATTAGAATACACATGCTTAAACCCATGAGTAAGCATGTTAGGCAGTATTTTACCAATCCAAAATTGATTCAGCTTTTAGAATTTCCAGTATTATTTTTAGGCGCAACAGCTCAAAAAATGCCTGCAATGTATAGCTTGATGAATCATGCTGATTTAGCCATGGGAACTTGGTATCCAATGGGTGGGATGCATGAAATTGTAAAAGCAATGGTTAAAGTTGCCGAAGAGCAAGGCGTAAAAATTATTTTAAATACCGAAGTTAAAAAGATTGAAATTGAGAACGGAATAGCTAAAAAGCTGATCACAAATCAAGGTGATTTTGAAACTGATTTTGTAATAGGAGCAGGCGATTATCAGCATATAGAACAAAACCTTATTGAACCAAAATATAGAAATTACTCGGCCAAATATTGGGATAGTAGAGTGATGTCTCCATCATCATTATTATTTTATGTGGGCTTAAATAAAAAATTAGAAGGTATTGAGCATCATAGTTTATTTTTTGATGAAGATTTAGATCAACATGCAAAAGAAATTTACACCAATCCTCAATGGCCTTCTAAGCCGCTATTTTATGTTTCTTGTGTTTCTAAAACAGATCCTATTTCTGCGCCAGAAGGTAAAGAGAACTTGTTTTTCTTAATTCCCTTAGCCCCCGGATTAAAGGATACAGATGAGCTTCGAGAAAAATATTATCACTTAATGCTGGATAGGTTTGAGCGTATAATCGGGCAAAAAGTGAGAGGTCATGAAATAGTGAAAAGAAGTTATGCCATGAATGATTTTGTTCAAGATTATCATTCTTTTAAAGGAAATGCTTACGGCTTGGCTAATATTTTAAGTCAAACAGCTTTTTTTAAACCAGCAATTCGGGCTAAAAAAGTGAAAAACTTATTATTCACAGGGCAATTAACAGTTCCTGGTCCGGGGGTGCCGCCTTCACTTATTTCTGGTCAAGTGGTTGCAAAAGAGACTGATTTGTTTTTAAAGAAAATGCAGTAGTATTTTTTGAATTTGAGTTAATTCTTGGTAATTTTAGGTAATCAAACCTTAAATTATTATGAAAGTATTAAAAATATTAGTCACCATTATTGTGGTTTTAGCCATTATTGTGGTAGTAGGTAGTTTCTTTTTGCCTCAAAGATCAAAAGTTGAAAGATCAACTATGATTGCAGTTTCAGACACAGCTGCTTACAATTACGTTACCGATTTTTCTAAATTTAATGATTGGAGCCCTTGGTATGAAATGGAACCTACTGCAAAAACTGATATCTCTGGAACTGTTGGCCAAGTTGGAGCCACTTATTCTTGGGATGGGGAAGAAGTTGGAGCAGGCAGTTTTAGAATCAAAAAGTTAGAACCCTATACTGCCATCTATCAAGAATTAAAATTTCTAAAACCTTTTGAATCAACTGCCGAAAACAATTTCTTATTTGAAAAGCAAGGTGATTCTACTAAAGTAACCTGGGTTTATGATGGTGAAAATAAAGGTATTATGGATAAATGGATGGGTTTAGCCTTGGATGGAATGATTGGTAAAGATTATGAAAGAGGCTTGTTAAAGATGAAAACCAATTTAGAAAAGTAAAATTAATTACAAATAGAGTTAAACAAAAAACGCTTTCCTGTAAAGGATAAGCGTTTTTTTTAATATATAGTGTGTTAGTGTAATTTAAGCTGCAACAACAGCAAAACTGGTCGCTTTTTTATCGTAAGCTTTTAAATCTTTCTTTAATAGTTTTCTGGCCACGTGAATTCTAGTTTTTACAGTACC
>NZ_SWBP01000006.1 GCF_005116455.1 Pedobacter cryophilus | reverse complement strand
CCATCTACGCCTTTTAAGCTTTAAAAAGCATGGCTTGCCACGTAAAGGAAAGTCTCTCACCGAAATCTCATCGAAAAAACCTTTTGATCTCAGTTTTTGACCACTAAACTCTATTGGTGCAATATTCTTTTCTTTCAGATAGATATAATAAGAATCTGTTATCGTCTCTACTTTATCCAGTTCAAAGTAGTCGCTAAGCCCCTCAGGAAGTATTATTGATAGTAATGTAGAGTCCAAAATATTGTCTTTCTACAAAAATAATTAAAAAATATTCCTCCCCAACTTTTACGCTTGATCCCAAAAGAAAAGAGATGTAAAGTTAAAAAAGAGTAGGAAAAAGTAAATTTTCTAGTCCCCTGATAATAAAAAAGCCTGTAAATTATTAATTTACAGGCTTTTTTATTTTAAAAAGTGGACCCGGAGGGATTCGAACCCTCGTCCAAACATGGGACCAGATGTGCTTTCTACATGCATATTTTGTGGTTGGTTTTAGTGAGCAATTTGGCCACAAACAGCCTGATTGTTCCTTAGTTTTTTTAGTTTTCGAGGCAAGTCCAAAACTTCCTTACCCTTATTCCAGCATTTCTGTGCTTCCTGATCGGCTGCCGCCAGACTTGGCTTCCGGGAAACATCTCGCTTACACTTCTAAAGTGTAACAAAGGCCATCTTAACTCGGTTAAGATTAAGCAGCAAGAGCGTAGTTATTTTCGCCTTTTGTGTTTTGAGAATCAATATTTAAGCGCTGAACCCTCATTGCGCTGCATGCTTACCCACTTATCATCCATCCTGTCTATTCCGGTCGAGCCCGTTTTTGATTTAAATTGATGAATTTATAAAGTTTAAAATTTTTAATTCTTAACCTTTAACTTTCAACTGATAACTGAATACCAAAATTACCAAAATATTTTTACCAAAATTAATTTTCTTGTGCTGCTGTTGTATTAATGACTCTGCCCGGATAAATTGCTAATGCATTTTCTAAACAAATCATCGCTTTTTGTAAATCATCGGCATTTAATACATAAGCCATTCTTACTTGATTATAACCAGCGCCTTTAGTGGCATAAAAACCCGTTGCAGGAGCCATCATTACGGTTTGATTTTCAAAAGAGAAATCTTCTAACATCCACTGGCAAAATTTATCGGCATTATCTATGGGTAAGCTGGCTACCACATAAAATGCACCACCTGGATTGGGGCAAAAAACGCCTTCCATTTTGTTTAAGGCGCTTACTAAAATATTTCTGCGGTGGGTATATTCTTTATTTACTTTTTCAAAGTATTCATCGGGTGTGTCTATAGCAGCTTCACCAGCAATTTGCTCTACCAAACCAGCACTTAAACGGGCTTGTGCAAATTTTAAAGCGGTACTTAAAACTTTTTTATTTTTGGTAATTAAACAGCCTAATCTTGCTCCGCAAGCACTATATCTTTTAGAAACTGTATCCATCACTATCACATGCTCTTCTAAACCAGCTAAGTGCATAGGCGAGATAAAGCTTTCTCCATCATAACAAAACTCACGATAAGCTTCATCAGAAAATATATATAAATCGTATTTAAGAGCTAGCAATTTTAAATCTTCTAATTCTTTGCGGCTATATAAATAACCTGTTGGGTTATTTGGGTTACAAATAATAATAGCCTTTGTTTTTGGGGTAATCAGTTTCTCAAAATCAGCAATGGAAGGTAAAGCAAAGCCGTTTTCAATGAAAGACATAATAGGTTTTACCACTACATCATTTTGGCAAGCAAAACCATTATAATTGGCATAAAAAGGTTCGGGAATAATCACTTCGTCACCAGGGTCTAAGCAAGTCATCATTGCAATAGTGATGGCTTCAGACCCTCCAGTAGTTACTATAATTTCTTCGGGTTTAATACCGTAATTAAGTTTGTTGTAGTAGGAAGCAAGTTTGGTACGATAGCTTAAAGTTCCTTCAGAGGATGTATAAGCCCAAACTTTAAAATCTATGTTTTTAATCGCATTCAACATTCCTTCGGGAGTCTCAATATCTGGCTGCCCAATATTAAGATGATAAACTTTTTTACCTTCTTTTTTTGCTTGATCTGCAAATGGTGCAAGCTTCCTGATAGGAGAGGCTGGCATGTGTATTCCTTTGTTTGAAATCTTTGGCATAACCACAATTATAAGGCTTCTCTAATTAATTTTCACCCTTACTGCTCAATATAACAAATATGTGGCAAAAGCTTAGTGATAAACAAACTCTCCATATTCACTAGAGATGCTCACTTGTTTTTGTGCGGCACTTTCTACTCTACCTACAATTTGGGCATCAATTCCAAAAGATTTTGAAATTTTTATAATATCCTTAGCAAATTCTGGAGCGATGTAAATTTCCATACGGTGGCCCATGTTAAATACTTTATACATTTCTTTCCAGTCGGTACCAGATTGTTCTTGTATCAATTTAAATAAAGGCGGAATTGGAAATAAATTATCTTTTATGATATGAAGGTTTTCTATAAAATGGAGTACTTTGGTTTGAGCACCGCCACTGCAATGAACCATTCCATGAATTTTAGAACGGTGTTGGTCTAAAATAGATTTAATTACTGGGGCGTAGGTGCGGGTAGGAGATAGCACCAGCTTACCAGCTGTAATTTCCAAATCGTCGTTAATTTTTATCAGATCTGTTAAAGCTTTATTACCAGAGAATACCAAATCAAATGGAACTGAAGGATCATAGCTTTCGGGAAATTTTTGAGCAACGGTTTTGTTGAAAACGTCATGACGGGCAGATGTTAAGCCATTAGAACCCATTCCGCCATTGTATTCTTTTTCGTAGGTGGCCTGGCCAGATGAGGAAAGCCCAACTATTACATCGCCAGCTTGTAAGGTATGATTAGAGATAATATCTTCTCTTTTCATTCGGCAAGTTACTGTAGAATCTACAATAATGGTTCTTACAATATCGCCTACATCAGCGGTTTCTCCACCTGTAGAATAAATATTGATACCCATTTCTCTCAATTCGGCTAAAATTTCTTCTGTTCCGTTAATAATTTCGGCAATTACTTCTCCGGGGATTAAGTTTTTGTTTCTGCCAATGGTTGATGATAATAAAATATGATCTGTAGCGCCCACACAAAGTAAATCATCTAAATTCATGATGATGGCATCTTGGGCAATGCCTTTCCAAACAGACAAATCGCCGGTTTCTTTCCAATATATATAGGCTAAAGAAGATTTTGTTCCCGCTCCATCTGCATGCATAATGTTGCAATAGTTGGGATCATTACCCAAAATATCTGGAATAATTTTGCAAAAAGCCTGAGGAAAAATTCCTTTGTCTATATTTTTTATGGCTTGATGAACATCTTCTTTGCCGGCCGAAACGCCACGTTGGTTGTATCTATTATCACTCATGTTGGTGTAAAGATATTAAAAAGCTTAAAGCTGAAAGTAAAAAGGTGAAATTGATGGTTGAATTTATGATTTTGTTTTGTTGCGTTAAGGATGGAAATGCCCGCCTGATCGGAACGGGCAGGGATAACGGCTTGTGTGCTTAAGGCCAGAAGCAGTATGAATGTACAGCCTGTTAAAACGCCCAAATAAAAAAACCGTTCCTTTTTACAGAAACGGTTTTTAAGCTTTTAGCCTTTTGCTTTACGCTTTTAGCCTTATTTGATAAATAACAATTCTCTGAACTTTGGTAAAGGCCAAATGTTATCGTCAACTAATAATTCTAATTTATCTACATGATAACGAATTGGCTCAAAGTAAGATTTAACTTTTTCGTCATAAGTAATTGCTTTTTCACGACTATCTTCTAAAACATTAGCCAGTTTACGTTCGTCGACCATGGCAACAACGTTCTTTTTGATAAAGTTTACATGTTCAGATATTTGCTTAATAATCATCATTTGAGCATCGTAAGCATCCTCTCCTAAACCTATATCTTTTAATCCTTTCACGTTTTCGATCATAGAAGTTTGATATTTAATAGCAGCAGGTATTACTACATTAGTTACCAATTCTCCAATTACACGAGCTTCAATTTGAAGTTTTTTGTAATAATCTTCTAATAAAATTTCATGACGAGCATGCGCTTCTCTTACACTAAATACGCCTGTATCTTGAAATAATTTAACCGATTTATCTGTAATTAAAGCATCTAAAGCTTTAGGAGTTGTTTTGATGTTTGCTAATCCGCGTTTTTCTGCTTCTTCAGCCCACTCATCACTATATCCATTTCCTTCAAAACGAATGTTTTTAGATTCTTTAATGTATTTTTTAATTACTGTTAAAAGAGCAACATCCTTTTTATCTCCTTTTTTGATCAATTTATCTACATCAGCTTTAAATTTAATTAACTGATCTGCCATAATCATGTTTAAAACAGTCATTGGGTTAGAAGAGTTAGAAGAAGAACCAACCGCTCTTAATTCAAATTTATTACCTGTAAAAGCAAAAGGAGAAGTACGGTTTCTGTCTGTGTTATCCAATAAGATTGAAGGAATCTTAGGAATGCTATGCCACATGGTATTTTCTTCCTTGGCTTTTTTGCTAATTCTTGAAGTTTCAATTTCGTCTAAAACATCATTTAATTGGCTACCTAAGAAAATAGAGATAATTGCAGGAGGGGCTTCATTAGCACCTAAACGGTGATCGTTATTTACTGATGCAATAGATGCTCTTAATAAATCTGCATGCTCATGAACCGCTTTTACAGTATTTACAAAGAAGGTTAAGAACATCAAATTGTTCTTTGGTGTTTTGCCTGGTGCTAGTAAGTTTTTACCTGTATCAGTAATTAAAGACCAGTTATTGTGTTTACCAGATCCATTTACACCTGCATAAGGCTTCTCATGTAATAATACTTTGAAATGATGTCTTTTAGCAATTTTATCCATTAAATCCATCAATAACTGATTGTGATCTATAGCTAAATTGATTTCTTCATATATAGGAGCGCACTCAAATTGAGATGGAGCAACTTCATTATGACGAGTTTTTAAAGGAATACCTAATAATAAGGCTTCAGTTTCAAAATCTTGCATGTAGGCAACCACTCTTTCTGGAATTGAACCAAAATAATGATCTTCTAATTGTTGGTTTTTTGCTGAAGAGTGTCCAAATAATGCTCTGCCGGTTAAAAGCATGTCTGGTCTTGCATTAAATAAGGCAAGATCAACTAAAAAATATTCTTGTTCTATACCTAAAGATGCATTTACCTTTGAAATACCTTTATCAAAATAATGACAAACATCAACAGCGGCTTTATCTAAAACAGATAGTGCTTTTAATAACGGAGCCTTATAATCTAAAGCTTCACCTGTATAAGAAACAAAAACTGTAGGAATACATAATGTTTTACCAAAAATGAAAGCTGGCGAAGAAGGATCCCAAGCGGTGTAGCCTCTGGCTTCAAATGTACTTCTGATTCCACCATTTGGGAAACTTGAAGCGTCTGGTTCTTGTTGAACTAAAGCATCGCCAGAGAATTTTTCAACCGCAACTCCATTAGAATCAGGTTCGAAAAAAGAATCATGTTTCTCTGCCGTAGTACCTGTTAAAGGTTGAAACCAGTGAGTATAGTGCGTAACGCCTTTACTCATTGCCCATGATTTCATTGCAGAAGCAATATGTTCTGCAATTTCTCTCTCAATAGGTGTTCCGCTTACTCCTGCACTTAAAATTGCCTGAAAAGCTTCTTTAGACATATAGTCCTTCATTTTGACTTTGTCGAAAACGTTGGCACCATAAAAATCTGAAATTTTTGAAGACGGCGCTTTAACTTCAGGAATTGTTCTTCCTAAAACTGATTGAAGTGCTTGAAATCTAATTGTTGACATTGTTTAGGTGTTTATTAGGTTGTTAATAATCATTAATTAATATAATGGATAAAAATAGTATCATTTTATTGAATTTTCCTAAATTTTTTTAAAAAAAGTCAAATTAACTTTCATTTTTTTAAAAATTCTATCAGTTTATGAGATATTTTTCAAGAAATATTGCAATTGTAAGCCGAATTGTGGTTTGATTTTGTTGAATTTGCTTTCAATATCTAAAAATCACTCTATTATTTTTTTTATTTCTTTTAGAGATAATTCATTTTTATTGATATTTTATTAAAAATTTAGAAAATTAGCTTTATAATTTTAGTATTATTTTGTTTTTTTATCAAAAATATGGTTAAAAACTTAAATTATTTTGTTGTTTTTAACAAATTATTGATTTTAGTCCTATTAAAAATGGCTGTTTTTAATTTAACTTTTATTACAAAATATAAATTTTTAAACAACATATAATTCATAAATTAATTCAAACTAAACCCTAAACAAATTAACAAATGAAAAAAGCAATTCCATTTCTCACATTGCTAATAGTAGCAATCTTATGTTTTGTGTTTCCAAACACAACAATTCTTAATGTAGAAGGTACAACCATTGATACAGGTGATACAGCTTGGCTTTTAGTTTCTACCGCCTTAGTATTATTGATGACACCAGGTTTAGCTTTCTTTTATGGCGGTATGGTTAGAAAAAAGAACGTGATTTCTACCATGTTACAAAGTTTTGTTTGTATGGGTTTAATTACTGTTTTATGGGTAGTAGTTGGATTCAGCTTGGCTTTTGGTGAAGATATTGGTGGAATTATTGGCGATCCTAGAACCTTCTTTATGATGAAGGATACTTTAGGCTTGGCTTCTTGGTCTTTAATGCCAACTGTACCTTTGATATTATTTGCAATGTTCCAATTAAAGTTTGCGGTAATTACCCCTGCATTAATTACAGGAGCATTTGCAGAGCGTATTCGTTTTAACTCTTATTTAATCTTCATCACCCTATTTGTATTGTTAATTTATGCTCCATTAGCTCATGCTACTTGGCATCCAAACGGAATTTTATTTGGATATGGTGTATTAGATTTTGCCGGTGGAACAGTTGTACACATGTCTGCAGGTTGGGCAGCTTTGGCGGCTGCTATTTACTTAAAGAAAAGAAATGCCCCAGATCACACCCCAGCTAGAATTAGCTACGTGATTTTAGGAACTGGATTACTTTGGTTTGGTTGGTTTGGTTTTAATGCAGGTTCTGCGGGTGGTGCTGGTGTTTTAGCAGCTACTGCTTTAGCTACTACTACTACTGCATCTGCGGCAGCAGCAATCACTTGGATTTTCTTTGATATTTTAAGAGGTAAAAAACCAACAGCAGTTGGCGCATGTATAGGTGCAGTTGTTGGTTTAGTAGCTATTACTCCGGCAGCAGGTTATGTTACCATTACAAGTGCATTAATTATTGGTTTTGTTGCAGCTATAGTAAGCAACTTGGTGGTGATTTGGAGATCTAAAACTAGTTTAGACGATACTTTAGATGTTTTCCCTTGCCATGGTGTAGGTGGAATGGTAGGTATGCTTTTAACTGGAGTATTTGCAACCCAAAGCGTTAACGCAGCTAATACTACAGGTAATGGTTTATTCTATGGAGAAACTAAATTATTTGTAATTCACTTAGTAGCTATGGTTGCTGTTTCTGTATTTGCCTTTGTTGGTTCAATGATTCTATTAAAAGTTACTGATATGATTATTCCATTAAGAGTATCTGCTGAAGAAGAAATAAGTGGATTAGATGTTTCTCAACATGATGAAGAGTTATAAAATTTTTAAATCAACAATTTACTAAACACTTATAAAAGCTTTAGGTCGGTTGCTTCAACCACAACCGACCTATTTTTAAATAAAAAACAATCCTAAACAATTAAAACAATGAAAAAAGTATTATTAACATTAACAGCTGCCATATTGGTAACTATTTCTTCTAAAGCTCAAGACAGTACTTCAACTCCTTTACAAATTTCTGGTTCTGTAGACACTTATTGGAAATATGATTTTGCTAAAACAGCTAATATTGGAACCAGTTTTGCATCAGATCAAAACTCTTTATCTTTAGGTATGATTGATGTTGCCTTAAAGAAATCAACAGGTAAAGCTTCTTTTGTTGGCGAGGTATCTTTTGGCCCACGTGGTCAAAGTCAATCTATTCCAAACTCTGGTGATGGCAATTCATTTCATATTCAAAACTTATATGCAACCTATGCTTTTTCTGATAAATTTAGCATGACAGCAGGTTACATGGGAACTTTTGTAGGTTATGAAGTGATTTCGCCGGTTGGAAACTACAATTACTCTACTTCTTATTTATTTACTAACGGGCCATTCCAAAATGCAGGTGTTAAAGCTTCTTATGCTTTTTCAAGCAAAGCAAGTTTAATGGTTGGTTTATTTAACGGATGGAATGCTTATACAGCTACCAAAGGAGTTTCAAATTTTGGAGCTCAATTAATGTTAGCCCCAGTTGAAGGTTGGTCGGCATATATTAATTTATTAACAGGTGAAGATGCTTATGGTGGTTATGGTACTGTATTAGATTTAACAACTGGTTACCAAATTACTGAGAAATTTAAGTTAGGTTTAAACTTAGCTGATTTTAGTAAATCTGAAGATGCTGATGGTGGTTACAGTGGTGGAGCAATCTATTTACAAAACTCAATTACAAGTGGTTTTGGATTAGGCTTAAGAGGCGAATATTTCAAATCTAAAAGTGGAGCAAATGGTTTAACGTTATCTGGCGTAGCACCTGATGAATCAGTTACTTCATTTACTTTGTCTGCTAATTTAAAAGCAGGAGGATTAACTTTTATACCTGAATTGAGGTTAGACAATGGTTCTGCAACTCAATTTTTAAAAGATAACGGATCTGCAACAAAATCTGCTTCTCAATTTTCTTTAGCAGCTGTTTATGCTTTCTAAATAATTAAAATTTTAGGTTAGGTTAAGGCTCATTTCTTTTAGGAATGGGCCTTTTTTGTGTATTGGTTAAGTATTGTAAATTATTTATTACAAACGAATAATAAGGATAAATTAATATCGTTTTAAGATAAAAAATATCCATATGCTGTACTCAAAATTTAGTATAAACAAAGTCGAGTGGCTCGATCTTGTTTTCGAAAACAGAAATCAATCTTATGGAGCTTATGTTTTAAGAAAGGAATCTGGTAATTATTTAATGAAGGCATTAATCATATCGTCTGTTTTTTTTATCGGTATGTTGCTGGTTTTATTCTCTTCTTTTTGGTTAAAGGATAGCTTAATGGGGAAAATTAATTCTAAAGAGCATATTTCAGATCCCATTCTAAAATTAACAGAAGTAAGTTTTAATAAAAAGGAGCAGCCGCCTTTAGCGGTTTCAAAATCAGCACCAAAAGTAAAGCAAACTCAATCTTTACCACCAAGAGTTGTGAATGATGCTTTTGTAAAAACAGATCCGCCAACTACAGAAAAATTAATGAATACTATTATAGGTCCATCTACAACTGAGGGAACAACAAGCATAGATGCAAATGTTCTTCCGGGCACAAACCAAACGGGAGATGGAAATGGTTTTGGAGAGGAAAACAATGAATTATTGAATGTTGCATCTGTAGATCAAATGCCCGAATTTCCTGGAGGAATGCAAGCTTGGTCTAAATTTTTAAATAGAAACTTAAGTTATCCAACTTTAGCTCAACAGAATGACATAACAGGGCGAGTAATTGTTTCATTCGTAGTGGAAAAAAATGGAGAGATTTCAAATTTAAAGATATTACAAGGAATAGGAGCAGGTTGCGATGAGGAAGCATTAAGAGTAATTAAAAAATCGCCACTTTGGAAACCAGGGTTACAAAATGGTAAAGCTGTTAGGGTGAGTTATGTGATACCTATAGTTTTTAGGATGAATTAGAATTGAATAAATTGATATATTTACGAACCGTTTTTCAAATTTGAAATGCGTTTTTTTTTATTTTCAAAAAAAACATTTGAAATCAGTAACGTTAAAATTTTTAATAAATATTTCTAATTATTTTGATTTAAAGACATTCATTAATTTGTCAAATCAAAAGCTTTTATTGCCTTTTTACCACACTGTAAGTGATTTTGATTTACCCCATATCCAAAACTTATATCAAGTAAAAAGCACCCTAATTTTTAAAAGAGAACTGGATTATATTTGTAAATCTTTTAAAAGTATCCCAATAGAAGATGCTGTTAGTCTTAACGATAATAAAAAAAGATGTAAAGAAGCCTTTTTCCATTTATCTTTTGATGATGGCTTAAAAGAGATAAGAACTGTAGTGGCTCCTATTTTATTAGAGAAAGGTATACATGCGACTTTTTTTATAAATCCTTCATTTTTAGATAACAAAGAACTGTTTTACCGATTTAAAGTATCTTTAATTATCAATCAGTTGAATAAAGGAGATTCTAAGGGTATTGAAATTGAAGTTGGTAAAATACTAAAATCTGAGTTTCTTAATTTCGAATCTAAACTACTGTCATTTACTTGGAATGAAAGGCATCTTTTGGATGAAATTGCTCAAATAGTTAATTTAGATTTTAATGAATATTTGAAAAGAGAACCGTATTTGGATACCGATGATGTTTTATGGTTAAAAGAAAAAGGATTTAGTATAGGTGCTCACAGTGAAAATCATCCTAGATATGTAGATATTAGTTTAGAAGAACAAATTCAACAAACTAATTGCAGTTTGCAATACTTAAAAGATAATTTTAATGTCAACAGAAATTATTTTGCATTTCCTTTTTCAGATAGCGGGGTAGGGTCAGAATATTTCAATCACTATGATTTACAACCGAGTATCAATTTTGGTACTGGAGGTTTTAGAGAAGATAAATATGGCTTTAGTATACAAAGAATTCCTCTTGAAGTAGGTAATTATGGTGCTGAAGAGATTATTAAAATGCAATATTTAAAACTAATTATCAGAAAAATTTTAAGAAATAATAAAATTAATAGATGATTAAAGAGATACTAAAAAAGGTAATTAAAACCGAGTTTAGAATAAAAATAAGGCGTAATATCTTTGAGCTTAAAGGTCTATTACATAAGGGGAATAAGTTTTATTGTATTTGTTGCAACCAATCTTTTAATAAATTTTTATCATTTGGGAATGAAAAGAGAGAAGATGCACAATGCCCTAGTTGTGGTTCTTTAGAGAGGACAAGGTTATTAAATTATTATTTGATTAATGAGACAGATATTTTTTTTGACAATAAATCTATTTTGCATTTTGCTCCAGAATCTATGCTCTCAAAAAGCTTAAAAAAATCATCAAATAAATATTTGTCTGTAGATATTCAGAAGGGTTATGCCGATAAAATTGAAGATATACAAAATCTAACTTTTGAAGATTGCGCCTATGATTATATAATCTGTTCTTGTGTGCTGGGTCATATTCCTGATGAAAAAAAAGCAATTGATGAGCTCTATAGAGTGTTAAAGATAGGGGCTAAAGCTTATATTCTAACAGTAATTAATTTAAATGTTTATGAAACTTTAGAAGATTCAAGTGCTATATCTGATGAGCAAAGATTAAAATTGTTTGGAGAAAAGGACTTATTGAGGCTTCACGGAACAGATTTTATAGAGCGATTGAAACGTTCAAAAGTAAGTGTTAAACAAATTGATTATTCTTTAAATTTTAGTTTGCATGATAGAAGGCGTTTTAGTTTTGGAAATAAAGAAAGGGAGTTGATTTTTGAGATTGAAAAAATTAAACAGGATTAGATGTTAAATAAGGTAACAGAAGCTGATTTTCAGAGGTTGATTCCAATTAGTTTAGGTTTGAGTCCGTTATTTATGAATATTACTTCTAAAATAATGAAAGCTAAACCTGTTTATTACATATATACTAATGATTATCACCCAATAGTTGCACTTGCATTATTCGAAAAAGATAATTGTATAGAGGTAGCTAATCATTATCCTTATTATTCTGGAATATGGATAAAAAACATGCAAAATATCAGCCATCAGAAAGCATTAAACGAATCTTTGAAATTCTTAAATAAAAAATACGATTCTATAACATTTAATTTACCTAGAGAAATTAAAGATGTAAGGTGTTTTTTATGGAACGATTATAAGCTTAAAATTAAATACACTTATGTTAAATCAACCTTAACTGAAGATTTTCAAAGAAACGTTTTTAAGAATTATAGTAAGGCTAATAAAGAATCTAATTTAATTTTCCAACCAACCTCATTATCTGAAGATGATTGGTTTTATCATCAGGAACAATTAAAAAGTGTAGGATTTAGTCTGAGTAAGCTATCTAGATTGAAAAATTGGATAATAGCTTTAGAAAGAGTTCAATTAATTAAAGTTTTTTCTATCACCAATGCTGAGCATGTATTTTTAGGATCTGGTATAATAATTCTGGATAGTTACTCAAAATCAGCCGGTTTTTTGCTAAGCTATGTTCCTAAAGGAGAGCTTCAATCACAGGTAAATGCTTTTTTGTATGTAGAGTTACACAGATGGTTAAAAGAAAATGGATTTTTAAGTTTTGATTATCTTGGGGCCAATAATTTGAGAATAGCAGATTTTAAAAGTAGATTTAATCCTGAATTAGATAGTTTTTTTGTTGTTTCTTATCACAGAAAAAGCTTAAAAAACAGACTAAATGCTATTATTTTTTTTTTAAAAAGGATAAAACTAAACTAGTAGTGATTCATTTTTTTTTTTTAATATATTTTTTTGAAAAGACCAGAATTAAAAAGCATATTTTTAAAATTATACTCCAATTAATAAATAATTGTATAACATTATTGTATCCCCAGAATGGTTTCCCAATAAAGAAAATTTGCTAAGTGCTATTTTTACTAAAAAGCATATAGAAGTTATTGCCAAAACTAATAATGTGGTGGTTGCTTTTGCAGTTGGAACAGTAGGTGAGGATAAAAATTATAACTTGGTAATAGAAAAGAATGTTTTTACAAGTGTGATATGTTATTTTAGATTATCAAAACTACCTTTAATAGGTAAATACATAAACTTTATCAATTATTTTTTAGCAGATTATAAGGCTATAAAACAAGCTGAATTATTAATAGAAAAGGTGGATTTTTTTCATATTCATGTTTTGCCTAAATCGGCTGTAATACCATATTTATACTATTTATTTAAAAATGTACCCTATTTTATTTCTGAGCATTCTACTGCTTATTTAAGAAAATCTAATAATTATGTAGAAAGTTGGTTAAAGATAAAGTTTGCGAACAATAGTAAAGGTTTAAGTGCCGTTTCAGAGTCCCTAAAGTTTGCTATGGAGAACAAGGGGCTTAAGCATCAAAATTTTAAGATTATTCCCAATGTGATTAACCCAAATATCTTTTCTTTAAAGCCTTTAAATAAAGATACCAAAATTAAATTCCTACATGTATCTAGATTAGATGAACAAGCTAAAAATGTAATTGGGATATTAAGGGTTTTTGAGTTATTATATCATAAATATCAGCAGATTGAATTACATATTGTAGGTGGGTTTTTGGATATGGTGTCAGATGCGGAGCTTTTTAGTAAAGCATTAAAGTGTACTGAAGCTGTTTTTTTTCATGGTATTAAATACGGTGAAGATATTGTACCTTATTACCATAATGCAGATTATTTTGTAATGTTTAGCAATTATGAGACACAAGCTGTGGTAGTGGTAGAAGCTTTAATGTGTGGTTTACCAGTAATTGCAACTCAATTACCTGCTTTAGATGAATACTTACATCAATATAATAGTATTCAGGTTGCGACAAAAGACGAATCAGATTTATACTTAAAAATGGAAAATTGTATTAATAAAACTTGTGATTTTTGGCCAGCAGAAAATATTTCATCAGATATTAAGCTAAAATTTGATTTAAATAGCCTAGAAGAGGGTTTTAAAACGCTATATAAGTTAGGAATGAACAGTTGAAATATGTTTAAGAAAATTATATTCTCTTTTCAGTCTAATTTCATTGTAGCTGTTCTTGCCTTGGTTTTAACGTTATTAACCGCTAAATTTTTAGGGGCTTATGGTAGGGGATATCTAAGTATTATTGCTACTTATATTGCTTTTATTCAGTTAATAACGGGCATTTTAGGGCCTGGAACTTTAGCTTTTTTAATGAGGGTACATAAGTTTAGTGAATTGTTCTTACTATCTTTTCTTTGGAGCCTAGTAATTTCAATTTTTAGTACTTTCTTATTAAATACAATAGGTTTAATAAATCAACAGGTTACACTTATCTTTTTCTTAAATTGCTTTTTACTTTCAATTTTTTCTTTAAACCTAAGAGGACTTATCAACAAGTCCAATCTAAATTGGTATAATATTTTAATTGTGCTACAGCCACTTGTTATTTTAGCATGTTTAAGCTATTCTGGCTTAAACAATTTTACCGCTTTAGATTTTCTGTATTTTCAAAATCTATCATATTTATTAGTAATCTTAATTTCTATTTTGGTTTTAAGGGATGAGATTTTTGTAAAAATAAATTTTTCAGAATTAATTAAATTAACGAGATCAGCTTTTAAGATAGGAGGGATAAATCAATTGTCAAATTTAACGCAGTTGTTTAATTACAGACTTTCATTTTTTTTTCTGGAAAAATGGAGTGGCCTTAACGCTGTTGGTATATTTAGTATCATTCTTTCAATAGCGAATGTAATTTGGCTTTTTGCAATTACTGCAGGAACTTTAATTGGTGATGAAATAAGTAAAGTAGCAACCAGCACAGATAAAGGTTTGAAATTGATTAATCGATACTTGAAAATTTCTGTTGGCGTATCATTGATTTTCTTATTTGCGGCCTTTATTTTACCCTCTTCGTTTTACATTTACCTTTTAAATAATGATTTTAGTCGAATTAAATTTTATTTAGTAACATTTTCTCCTGGTATCCTAATTTTTTCAATAGCTAAAGTATTGGCTTATTATTTTAGTAATATCGGTAAAGTAAGGATTAATTTGATCTCTTCTTTTGGAGGCATTGTACCTACTTTTTTAGGTTTTTTTTTAGTAAAATATTATGCAATAAACGGAGTAATTATCAGCACAAGCTTTTCCTTTTTAATTTCAACTTATATTTTAATTTATTTCTACATTAAGGAAAATAAAAAGTATTGACTCTAAAAGTGTTATTTCATAAGGTAAATTTTACCCATATTATTTTTAAATAATGTGTCTCCAGAAGTGTTTCTGTGTTTGATTTCAGTAGCATTTGAAATATCTACTCTGTAAAAATATACGCCATTAGCTAAACTATCTCCAAATTCATCTGTACCATCCCAAGTAAAATCTGAAATATTATTACCTATTTTAATTGAACCCAGTTCTTCTTTGGATATTACCCTAATTATTTTGCCGCTAGCGTTGTAAATCATAATCTTTATTTTATCCGGAATTTTTAATCCCGTTAGGGTAAAGACAAATTTCATGGAATTAACTACAGGGTTAGGATAGGGGTAGAAATTCGAAATGCTAGAGTTATTAACAACTTCAAAGTCTATAACATAATCATTCTGATTAAAGTTACCTGTTACATCTTTCCCTTTAACTTTTAAACTATGAATTCCATCTGGTAGTAAATCGGGTCTAAATTCTACTTTTGATGAATTGTTTTCTGCAGTTGCAGATGGGGTGAAACTTAATAAACTGCTAGAATAAGCTATCCTTTTATAATCATTTTCAGATTCTTTTTTTAGGTAAATATCCAAATTGGTAGTGTCATTTAATAAGAGGAATTTATTATCATCGATATTTGTAATGGCAATTACTGGTTTAGGAGATATTATTTCACCATTAATAATAGATTTTCCATCAAACAGCACATTTATTAATGATTCTTTACTGTCTTTAATAACTTCAAATTCTTTTTGTAATGTATTATTAAAAGTATATAAATCTTCATTAGAAGAGTTTAATTGAAGTTTTAGACTATTTTTCCCAACTAAATTTCTGGTGCTTTCTTTAAAGTATATACTGGTGTTTTCTCCAACAATAATAGGTGCTAAATTGAAGTTTTTAATACTAGTTTGTCTGTTAGGGCCAGTAAGTTCTATAGAGGCTTTAACAGAATCTGTAGGGTAAATGTATATGTTTGATAATGAAACTGTGAATTTTAAACTGTCACCTTCTGCAATCTTTTCTGAATGAAAATTAAATAAATGATCAGGGTTTACACTAATTTCTGAAAAAGGTTTATAAGCAATATTCCAATATTTAAGTTTTGGAAATTTGTAATTTACTTTATTGTAAATGTTTGATTTTAGCTTAATAAATGGATATTCTTTAGCATTTATGTTAGTGATACTAAATTCATCATCAACTATATTACTAATCAATATGTTTTCTAAACCTTGTTTATTAACTCCAATTAAGTCGTAGTTAATTATATCAGAAGTGCTTTTGTTAAAATTTATAGATACATTTTCCCACTCTTTAGCTGGTCCTATCAATTCTGATTTAATGCTTCCGTACCCAAGTGGAAAAGGTAGATCTAAAAAATGTTGTAGGGATTGTGACCTTGCGGGAATTTGAGAGGTGTAATCAGCAGTAAATTCTAAGGCACTTCCTGATGGACTATTTTTTGTTCCCCAAAACATATAAGGTTCCCCTTTATTTATTAATTCAAATTTGCTTAAGCCAAATAATTTCAATGCATTTTTTGCGGCTAATGGTAGGGCGTTGATAGTGGCATTAGTGCCGTTAAAACCTATTACATGATAGTTATCTGGAATTTGATTAATAAATCTAATTAATGAATCTACCTGCACCGGATCATTGATATTCCAAAAGTATTGCCCTGTATAGCCATTAACTAAAACAGGTCCGTTAGTAGAATTAAAAGGACTGGGATAGCTGAAAAAAATTCCAGGAATAAAATTACTCATTGCTGCAAGAGTAAATCCTTCAAAAGCAGAATTACTAAAAGAAATGGATTGAGTTGTTCTAAATCTTTTTTCATTTGGCGAAAGCCCATCATCACCTTCAGTATATATTGATGTTGGATAATAAGTTTTTGTGAAATCAAAATTTCCAGTTTGGTTATCAAAAACTATATTATCTAATGTTACATTTTTTAATTGCGATTGATGGGATTGGCTAAATCCATCAGCAACAGCTGGTAAATAAGTAAATGAAGAAAGCGTCCAATTACCCCCTTTATCCATAGGTAAATTTAATTTAGCTCTCCAAAAATAAACCTTGCCATTCTCAAGATTAATATTAGGCGTCCACTCCGGAAATATATTTGCTACAATTATATTTGATGTTTTTTTAAGTCCACTATTAAAATCTGCCGTAGTATCTATTTCAAACAAATATTCAGCACTTTTTGTAAATAAATTATCTGGTTGAGCTTTAAGAACGAGCCTGTTTTGTGAAAAAATGCCATTGTTTATAGGGAAAATATTTTTAACGCCATTTCCGGGTAAAAATGTCTCCAAAGTAACTTGATTGTTTTGTTCATTTAACTCTAAAAATTTATTATCGTCATCTATTTTAACGCTAATTTTATTTATTCCAGCAACATTAACACCTATGTTAGATAGACTAATAGAAATTGTATCGGTATTAAAAACTGGTTTAATCTTAAAAACAGGTATGGATACAGTTGAGTTATCTGGTAAAATTCTATTAATTTTAATACTCAAGCTATCATTAATAGTCTTACCTAGATTTTCAATTTTTAAATTGAGTTCTAAAGTTTGAGCAGTAGCATTTTGGTTAGCTTGTTTAAGATATAAACTGGAAGCTTCAATGTTAAAATCGGGTTTTTCTGGAGCATAAAATTTCAGGGTTGGATCTCCTAAAAAGATATATTGGCTAGTATGTGCTCTGTTTAACTTGTCATTTTGATTTTGAAAGGTCTTCAATCCTTCTTTTATACCTGTGGCTATGGATGACCCATAAAATCTCTTAAACCAATTATCATGATAGCTGGCTGATGCATTGCCTAAATATGAAGCAACTCCTTGACTTGTGGTTCCTATCCATCCAACAGCCCCTAAGTTTTTTCCAATTATAAATTCTTCCCCTAAAGATTTAGTATTGGTAAAACAAGCTCCTGTGCTGCATCCATTTACTAAATAAATGGTAGGTTTTTCTTTGTTCTGCTGGTCGGTTAATTTTCCAAATGAAATTTCCGTACCTGTGGCAGAGCCATGTCCAAAATAAGATAAAAGGGCAATTCCATCTCTTGTTTCATTTATAATTCTTTCGGTTAGGTTTTCTGTAATTGGTGTAGATACGTTTTTATAGATTTGTGATCTGAAAGCTCCAAAGGATTCAAGATTAGAGTTTTGATGAAATCTATTTTGATAATTTACAAAACTGGTCACTTCAGAAATTGTTTTCCCACCAGTAGATTGAAGTAATTTTTTTCTCCAAATCTCTCCATTTAGATTCCTATAAGTTTTTAATTTATTCAAGTAATTTTCAACTTCTTCGTTATTTTTAGCAGGAATTCTTCCTGTAGCTAAACCAGGTTCTAAATTACTCCCATTTAATCCAGAAGTAATCATATTGTCACTTGCTGGAAAGCCAAAAGTTGGAACCAAATCCATTGTAATATTTTGTTTAGCAAGTTCAAATCCTTTTCCAAGTAGTAAAAGATATTCAGGTTTAACATTCCCATTTTCAATCATAAATTTGCAATAATTTCTTAATGCCATCGGGTGATGAAAACCATAGTAAAATTCATTGTATAAATCGTCAGTTAAAACTATTGATGTTGGCATCCCAATAGACTGGTTATATTGTTGATATGCTGTTGCTCCAGTATTTAATGCACTATTACTAATAATTAAGTAATTATTGGAAGTTGACGAGTTAATGTTTTTGAAGGCGAAGTCATTTAAGACAATATCTTTTGCTAAGGTTTGATCAACTAAATAATAATTTGTTGTTGTTGATGTATTATTTATAACAAATTGAAGTCCGTTAGAGACTGATGGGGTATAGAGATTTAATCCATTCTTTTCTAAAAGTACAGGAGTTGTAATACCAGCGTTTATGAAATTTAATAAAGCTGAAGTCTTGGTCTTATCTAAGCCGAAACTTAAATTCTTTAATCCATTTATATTAAAATTTCTACTGTAGCTTACTTCTAAATATCCTAAAGCTTGAAAATCTGTAATTGCACCTAAATCATCAACTGATGAAATCATAATGCTGGAATTATTATTATTAATGTTAATAGGAATTGTTTTTCTAATTGTTGAATATCCTCTATATAAAGAGTCAAATAATATAGAAGTACCTAAACTTATTCTAAAATGATGGTTATATCCTAAACTATTACTTGAGGCGGAATTAGATCTTCCAGCAATATATACAGATAATTGAGGTTGGTAGGATGATATCATCGTAAATTCAGATGTATTCAACTGATAATTATCGCTTTGACCTTTAGATATTGTTGGTCCTAAGTATCCTTCACCTTCGTTGTATTCAGAAAGACTCATTGCATCTAAAATATATTCACCAGGATAATAATTTGATGTAAAGTTGATTCTACTTTTTGTAATGAGATATGATTCTGGACTTAAACCCGTTGTACTTTGATTTCTCTCATTATATCTCAAACCATTTTTTGATAAATTATAAGTGAGAAAATAATAATTATCATCAGTAAATAAACTTACATCTTCATTTGGTAAATCATTTTGGTTATTATATAGAACCCTGTCTAAACTCGCATCATTCTTATTTCCGTAAAAATAAATGACATCACCTTGGTTAAACACTCCGTCTTGAGAACCTGTAATTAATAAAGGTATTTCTATCCCCTTATTAAATAGTTGAAAATTAGCCGGATTCAAATTTCCGTTTACAAATCCTTTGGCAGAAATAGCATCAAAGCTTATTTTGAATAAACCTTCTTCTGAGATAGTAATTTTGGAATATTTCTGAGAAAAGTTAATCCATTCATTGCCATAAGTTTGGGAAAATGATTTTGTAGAGAGAATCAGAAGAAGAAAAAATATACTTATTAATCTTATCATTTATTATAATAGATGTTAAATGGTTTTCGCTAACTGATTTGAATTTATAACTTTGAATTTAAATTCAAATATAATAATAGCATTGGAAACTAATCAACTTACCACCCTAGAAACTGCAACTGAATTAGGTTTAAGACCAGAAGAATATGATCGAATTAAAGAAATTTTAGGTAGAACACCTAATTTTACTGAACTTTCTATCTTTTCTGTGATGTGGAGCGAACATTGTTCCTACAAAAATTCTATCACTTGGTTAAAAACTTTACCTAAAGACGGACCACGTATGCTGGCTAAAGCTGGTGAAGAAAACGCCGGAATGGTTGATTTAGGCGACGGGATAGCTTGTGTTTTTAAGATAGAATCTCATAATCACCCATCTGCTTTAGAGCCTTACCAAGGTGCCGCAACCGGAGTAGGAGGCATTAATAGAGATATTTTTACCATGGGAGCGAGGCCAATTGCGCAATTAAATTCGCTACGTTTTGGTGATCCTAATCATCCAAAAACACAATGGTTAATTAAAGGTGTGGTAAAAGGTATTGGCGATTATGGCAACGCATTTGGAATTCCAACCGTTGGTGGCGAAGTGTTTTTTGATGAATGTTATCATGTTAATCCTTTAGTAAACGCCATGTCGGCGGGTATTGTAAAAGTAGGAGAAACTGTTTCTGCAACCTCTTACGGAGTAGGAAACCCAGTTTATATCGTAGGCTCTGCTACCGGTAAAGACGGAATTCATGGTGCTGCATTTGCCTCAAAAAATATTACCGAAGATTCTATTAATGATTTACCGGCTGTACAAGTTGGAGATCCTTTTCAAGAAAAATTGTTGCTAGAAGCTTCTTTAGAAGTCATTAAAACAGGTGCCGTTATTGGTATGCAAGATATGGGAGCAGCCGGAATCATTTGCTCTAACTCAGAAATGAGCGCAAAGGGTGAACACGGTATGCGTATTGATTTAGATAAAGTTCCAACTCGCCAAAAAAACATGTTGCCTTTCGAGATTTTATTGTCAGAATCACAAGAGCGTATGCTAATTGTGGTAGAAAAAGGTAAAGAAGCATTGGTTGAAGCCGTTTTTGATAAATGGGATTTAAACTGTGCTATAATTGGAGAAGTAACTGATACGCAGCGTTTAGAATACTATATGAATGGCGAATTGGTTGCAGATGTGCCTGCTGATGATTTAGTTTTAGGAGGTGGAGCACCAGTTTATCAACGCGAATATAAAGAACCAGCATATTTTAAAGAGTTCCAAAAGTTCAATATTAATGCCGTTAAAGAGCCCGAAGATTTAAAAGCAGTAGCTTATCATTTAACATCTCATCCAAATATAGCTTCAAAAAGATGGGTAACTACCCAGTATGATTCTATGGTGGGTACAGCCAATATGGTTACCAATAAACCTAGTGATGCAGCAGTTGTAGCCATAAAGGATACCGAAAAGGCTATTGTTTTAACGGTAGATTGTAATGCTAGATATGTAAATGCCAATCCAGAAATAGGTTGTGCAATTGCAGTTGCAGAAGCTGCTCGTAACATTACTTGTGCCGGCGGAGAGCCTGTTGCCATCACCAATTGTTTAAATTTCGGAAATCCTTATGTACCCGAAGTTTATTGGCAATTTGTGGGTGCAATTAAAGGAATGTCTGCTGCATGTACCAAATTTGAAACCCCGGTTACTGGTGGTAATGTTTCTTTTTATAACCAATCATCAGATGAAGGACCGGTTTTTCCTACGCCAACTATTGGAATGTTAGGGGTAATGGATGACATTAAAAACATGATGACTTTAGATTTTAAAAACGAGGGAGATTTGATTTATCTAATCGGCGAAAGCCAAAATGATATTGCATCTTCACAATATTTAGCTTCTTTTCATAAAATCACTCAATCTCCAGCGCCTTATTTTAATTTAGATAAGGAATATGATATGCATCAAGTAATTAAACTACTGATTCAAAATAAATTAATTCAATCTGCTCATGATGTGGCTGATGGTGGCTTATACATCGCATTATTAGAAGCAGCTATGCCAAGGCAATTAGGTTTTGAAATAGAAACGGATAGCGAGTTTAGAAAAGATGCTTTCCTTTTTGGAGAAGCACAAGGTAGAGTAGTGGTTTCTGTGAGTCCAGAATTGCAAGAAACTTTTGTGGAACTAATGGCTACTACCGAAACAGATTTTAGTTTGTTAGGAACTGTAAATGCCAAAGGTTTAATAATAGATGAGGAAATTTTTGGACAAGTAGAAGAATCAAAAAATGTTTATGATAATGTACTTCACGGCATATTAGGAGAATAAGATTTTTACTTTAATACCATTTTTAGAAAAGCAGGGTTATTCGTTCTTTTGAGCAGATAGTCCTGCTTTCTGCTTTAGTCCCCAAAAAAAATGGGGAGCTACCGCTGCCAATCAGGTTTATTTTACTTAGGTTATTGCTTTTTAACTTAAAAGAACAAGCGAATATTTATTTTGGCAGCCATTTATTTATTTTTTCAATCAATTCATCCTGCTCAAAAGGTTTAGTAACGTAATCATTTGCCCCTAAGCCTAATGAATATTTTATTTCCTTTTTCTCACTTATGGCCGAAATAAAAATAAAAGGGATTTTAGCCGTCAACTCATTCTTTTTAATTTCAATAAGAAATTCATGACCATTAATTACAGGCATCATAATATCACACAGAATTAAATCTGGCAGTCTTTCTTTTAAAGCGTTAAGCCCTTCTTTTCCATTGTTGGTCTCTATTACTTCAAAGCCATTTATAGTTAATATTTCGGCAATATTATCTCTCACCAACGGATTATCCTCTAGCAATAAAATAGTTTTCATAGTGTGTTATTATTTATTGGGAATTGGATTGTAACTGTTGTTCCCTTGTTTATATTGCTGTTTATTTCAATAGTTCCACCTATTAAATCTAAATATCGTTTAACAATTATTAGTCCTAATCCTGTACCAGGAATATGCAAGGCGTTTTGAGCTCTAAAAAATCTGGTAAATAAATTCTTTTGTTCACTTTTAGATATACCAATGCCATTATCCTTAACTTTTATTAAAACTTTATTTTTACTAACTTCTGTAAACATATCAATTTCTGTTCCCTCAATAGAATATTTACTAGCGTTTGATAGCAGATTTAAAAGTATAAATTGGATAATTTTAAAATCATGGTTAATCACTTTGTTTCCAATGTGTATATAATTTATGGTTTGATTTTTTTTAATTAATAACCTAAATCCGTCTAAAAAATCTTCACAAGATTCAGGCAAATTGAAATTTTCTTTTTTAATTTCTATTATTCCGGTTTCAATTTTTTCAAGCGATAGAAACTCATCAAGTATAATGGTGAGGTCGTTAATTGATGATTTTATTCTATTTAAATGCTTTTCTATTCTGTTTTCTTGAGGCAATAATTCTTTAAATTGTTCTATTATAGAAATACTAGAAAGCATAATAGTTAAAGGTGTTCTAAATTCATGAGAAGCCATAGTAATAAACTTTGATTTCATTTCATTTAGTTCTTCGGCTTTAGCCAAGGCTAATTCTACTTGGTGTTCATGCTTTTTTATTTCAGATATATCACTTACCATAGAAAGTAAATGTTTGAATTTTAAATTCTCATCTTTAATTACTGTACTGGTAATTTGGGCAGAAAAAGTGTTTTTATCTCCTTTTTTTATTTCACAACCTACTTTCTGTAGACTTTCGGTTTTCATCACCAAATTTCTATGCCTATAAAAATCATCTTGATTGGCTTCGCCACTAATAAAATTAGAGAAATACTCACCAACTATTTCAGATTTAACGTTCGCTAATTTTTCACAACCTCTTTTATTTACATTTTTAATGATACCATCTTTATCTAAAATAAAATACCCAACAGGGGATAACTCAAATAACTCTTCAAATTCTTTGAGCGCATTTTTGAGTTTAGATTGAGTTTTAAGAAGTTCTTCATTTTGCATAGAAAGCTCAATCTCATGAACGTTTAATTCATGTTCGAGCTCTGAAATTTGATTTTCATCTGAAACTTTATTTTTCAGCTTTACTTTATTTTCAGCTTTTTTTCTTAAACCTGAAAGATATTTTTTATCTGTTTGTTCCATTTTCTAGTACAAGGTAAAAAATGAGTACTCTTTATATTTTATTTTATTGATTTAGATACAATTAACTCTTGCCATACACCAACAATATAAGCAGGTTTTCTATTTTCAATTTCAACATATCTCATGTAATTAATAAAAGATTTGTATTTGCCATCTGCACATTTCCATCTAAATTCGAGATCATAACTAGCTATTTTTTTTATATCATTAAATGTATCTAATATTTTCTTTTTATCGCTAGGATGAATTCTGTTTAACCAAAATGATATGTCTCCCGTAAATTGCTCTGGTAAAAAGCCGGTAACTTTTTCAGCACTGTTTCCTACAAAATCAATTTTAAGATGTGGGTCGTTAATACAAGTGTAAGGAACGGCTGGTAAATTTTCCATGATCAAAGTCAAATGCTCATTACTTTTCTTCAGTTGCTGTTCAACTTTTTTCTGTTCAGTAATTTCTACTAAAGTAACCAGTACTCCCTCAATAATATTATCAGCAGTACGGTAAGGTATAATACGCATGTAATACCAAGCGCCATCAATAGCGTTTACCTCTATTGATTTTACAGCGAGTGTTTTAAGTGCTTCTTTTACATCTTCAGCCAAAGATTTATAGTAAAGATTAGAGGCCAGTTGCGTTACCGGCCTATCAATATCTGAAGGAATAAGGTTAAATATTTTTGTTGCGGCAGGGGTAAACCTTTTAATTTTTAAATCTATGTCTAAATAAATGGTAGCAACTTCTATACTTCTTAATAAGTTGTTTAAATCATTATTAGATTGTGATAATTGATCTATTTTATCAGTTAACTCTGTATTTACGGTGGTTAATTCTTCATTTACAGATTGTAACTCCTCTCTTGATGTTTCTAATTCTTCATTAGTGCTTTGCAATTCTTCATTTGAGGATTGAAAATCTTCATTGGCATTTTTTAAATCTTCATTAGAAGATTCTAACTCATCTATAGCAATTTGTAAATGTTCTCTTGTAATTTTTAATTCTTTTTCTAGTTCACTGGCAACAAGTTTTCTTTTACCGGTTTTTGAGGCTACTTGTTTGGTTATTGGTTTTTCTACAGATTCAAATATGATCATCAAAGTGCCTTTATCATATAGTTTGCTATACAATGGCTTCACCTTTAAGTTAATTGTTTTAAAAAAATCGCCAACTATAACTTCAATTCCGTCTTGTTTAATTTCAATATCGTTAGTTCTTGATTTTGCAATGGCGTTTTCTAAAGAAGATCTTAAACCTTTTTTGGCCATTTCTAAAATATTAAATCTTGCAATACCGCTGGGTGGTTCAAGGTATAAACCAGTATTGCCAGAAAAATAAAGGGCATCGTTGTTTTTATCTATAATTACTGAAGGTGGTGCATATTGTTCTATCAAAATTTTATCTGTTATGCCAGAAATGTTTGTTTTTTTTCTTGTCCCCACAGTAAAAGGTTCTGCTAAAAAGGCTTTGTTTTCAGTAAATTGAAGTTCATTAATCAATCCTGGTTTGCGAGTTGGTATATCTTTTCTCTTAAAAATCTTTACATTTTTATCAAAAACATCAAATAAATCGCCGTATTCGCCAATGCTTTCCGAAGTGCCTAAAAGTAAAATACCATCAGTATTTAAACTGTAGTGAAATACAGGGATAATTTTTTTCTGTAAATCGCTGTTAATATAAATCAATAGATTTCTACAGCTAATCATATCTAATTTAGAAAAAGGAGGATCTTTAATTAAGTTATGATGTGCAAAAATCACCATTTCACGTATTTCCTTTTTTACCTGATAGCCATGTTCTTGCTTTAAAAAGTATTGTGATAAAAGCTCGTCATCAATATCTGCTTTTATGTAATCAGCGTAAATTCCGTTACGAGCAAAGTTTACCGCATCTTTATCAATATCTGATGCAAATAATATCACTTTTATGTATTGGTTATTTTTTTTTAAGGCTTCTTTAAATAATATAGCTAAAGAATAAGCTTCCTCACCGGTAGAACAGCCGCAAATCCAAACTCTAAGTTCTTGCTTAGGAGCGCAGTTTTTTAATAAATATGGAATGGTTTTTTCTGCTAAAATTTTAAACACCTCTTTATCTCTAAAAAAAGAAGTCACTCCAATTAAAAAGTCTTTGTAAAGTATAGTCACTTCATCAGGGTTTATCTGTATAAAACTGATATAATCATCTATAGTATCAATTTGATCAAGTAACATTCTTTTATTAATTCTTCTAATAATGGTGTTTGATTTATAATTAGAAAAATCATATCCAGTTTGATTCTTTATAATAAAAAAGATTTTATTTAATTGATTTTGAAGTTGATCACCTAATCCTTTATCGGTAGTTGTGATGGTAGAACTATTTTTTTTGATGTAGTTAACCAGTTTTTTAGCCATATCTTCAGGCGAGAGGATAAAATCGGCTGCATTTGCACTAATGGCGTTGTTAGGCATTCCAGAGAATTGTGCCGTTTTTGGATCCTGAACAATGGTAATTCCGCCTTCAGCTTTTATTTCTTTTAAACCCAAAGCCCCTTCAGTACCTGTGCCCGATAAAACAATACCAATAGCTTTATCTTGTTGATCAACCGCTAAAGAATGAAAAAAAGAATCAATAGGCCTTCTTTTTGGCCTTTCTTCTGAAGGTTCAATTAGCAATAGTGTTTTGTTAATTATTCTTAAATCTTTATTAGGAGGGATTACATATACATGGTCTTGGGTTACTTTTATTTGATCACTTATTTCTACCACAGGCATTTTTGTATGTTTCGCTAAAAGTTCTGATAACAAACTTTTATGGGTTGGATCTAAATGCTGTACAACAATAAATGCCATCCCATTTTTAGGTGGTATTTGATTGAAAAAAAGTTTTAACGCTTCTAACCCACCTGCAGACGCTCCAATTCCAACAATAAATAGATTATTGCTTAAATGGGAGAGGGTGTTTGTTTTTGCAGATTTAGATTTTTTTGTAACGGTTTTTTTAGGGGTAGCTTTTTGCACTAATTTAGTTTTTAGTAAAAATAATTAATAATCTATTCTTAAAGGCATTTTTAAGTATTTTATTTCAGTTAAATCAACTTCATTACTCATATAAGCAGGTTTTGTGGTTAAATATTAGAATGGTTTTAAATGATATTATTGATTTTTTTTATTTGGAATCTATCATTTCTAAGAGATAATTGCGTTTTATTTTTTCAATGTTTTGTTAAGCTAAACGCGATTGAGGTTTTGTTCGAATTCTTTTTAATGGCTTTTCGCAAATAAAAAACGAGTACCAAAAGCGGGGCAGTCAGAAGATTTTAGTGTTGTTCTTGCTTTCAAAAAAATGAAATTGTTTAATAGCTAGGTTTTTATTGGTAAATTTGAATATGTCTGTTTTCCGTTTTAAAGAGTTTGAGATCGATCAGGAAAATTGTCCGATGAAGATAAATACGGATGGTGTTTTGCTAGGCGCAATGGCAGATGTGCTTCATGCAAAAGAAATTTTAGACATAGGCACAGGCACCGGGATAATAGCTTTAATGTTGGCACAAAGAAATTTAGAAGCAACAATAAATGCATTAGATATTGATTTTAATGCATTTGTAAAGGCCGAATTTAATTTTAGAAATTCATTATTTCACGAGCGATTAACTGCTCTTCATACAGGATTTAAAGAGTATTTTGATTTAAACCCACTTAAAAAGTATGATTTAATTGTCTCTAATCCGCCTTATTTTTTACATTCATTACAATCACCAAAGGCCGAAAAAAATATTTCTAGGCATACAGATGAACAGTTTTTTTTAGATCTTTTACGGATAGCCCAGTATCATTTATCAGACAATGGTACTTTAGAATTGATTGTGCCAGTTGATATTTCTCTAATGTTACAAAACTTAGCATCTGATTTTAAATTACATGTGAAAAAATGTATTAAAATTAGATCTTACGAAGATAAAGCTACTATAAGGCACATTATTAGTTTTAGCAAGCAAGAATTACCTGAAGTTTGTTTTCATGATTTTTGTATCTATGAAGGGCAAGGAGTTCATTCTTTAGCCTATAAAACTGTTTTAAAAGACTTTTTCATCATATTTTAATGATTAAAATTGGCTTATTATCAGATACACATAGTTATTTAGACGATGCAGTATTTAAATATTTTGAAGACAGCGATGAGATTTGGCATGCTGGCGATTTTGGGAATATAGAACTAGCAGATCAATTGGCAGCCTTTAAACCTTTAAGGGGCGTTTACGGTAATATTGATGGAAAGGATGTAAGAGCCACATATCCAGAGCATTTAAAATTTAAATGTGAAGAGGTTAACGTTTGGATGACTCACATAGGAGGCTATCCGGATAAATATTCAAGTAATGTGAAGCCAGAAATTTACACTAAGCCGCCAAATCTTTTTATTACGGGGCATTCTCATATTTTAAAAGTTGTTTTTGATAAAAAAATTAATTGTCTGCATATAAATCCTGGTGCAGCAGGAAAATATGGCTGGCATCAAAAAAGAACTTTAATCAAATTTTGTATTTCTGAAAATATAATTCATACTTTAGATGTCATAGAGTTAGGGGATAGATAGCGTAAAAAATACACTAAGTAAATTTAAACAAAGCGTGATTACATTAGGACAATTTATAATTAAAAAACAATCAGACTTTCCATACGCAAAAGGCGAGTTATCTAGGCTGTTAAGAGATATTGGGATTGCAGCTAAAATTGTTAACCGAGAGATTAATAAAGCAGGTTTAGCTGATATTTTAGGTGACTCTGGAGTGGTTAATGTACAGGGAGAAACCCAAAAGAAATTAGACGTTTATGCTAATGAGCAATTTATTTCTGCTTTAAGTAGTGGAGGAGAATGCTGTTTAGTAGCATCAGAAGAAAATGAAGAGGTTGTTTTATTAAATACTGATGTTTCTAAAAACGCTAAATACGTTGTAGCTATAGATCCTTTAGATGGTTCTTCAAATATTGATGTAAATGTTGCCGTTGGCACTACATTTTCTATTTACCGAAGAAAATCTACTGATGGTAATGGTGTTTTAGAAGACATTTTGCAAAAAGGTACGGAGCAAGTTGCAGCTGGTTATGTAATTTATGGTTCATCAACTATGTTGGTTTATACTACGGGTAAGGGCGTAAACGGGTTTACCTTAGATCCTTCAATTGGTGAGTTTTGTCTTTCTCATGCGGATATAAAAATTCCTGAAACCGGAACTATCTACAGCATTAATGAGGGAAATTATGTTCATTTTCCAGAAGGGGTAAAAAAATATATTAAATATTGCCAGGTAGAAGATGATGCTACACAAAGACCTTATACTTCAAGATACATTGGTTCTATGGTTGCAGATTTACATCGTAATTTAATTAAAGGTGGGATTTATATTTATCCAAGTACAGCTAGTGCACCAAAGGGGAAATTAAGATTAGTTTATGAGTGTAATCCACTAGCCTTTATTATTGAACAAGCTGGCGGTAGAGCAACTAACGGTTATGAAAGAATTTTAGATATTGACGTAACCGAAATACACCAAAGAGAATCTATTTTTATTGGCTCTACCAAAATGGTTTTATTGGCCGAAGAATATATGGCGCAATACTCTCCTAAAGAAATTTTAAAGGTGAGTTAAGATCTTTTTTTTATTATTGATTAATTATCAAGGCCAGAATTACAATAAATTCTGGCCTTTTTTGTTTTCTACTTCAAACACACTGTCTATTTCTAACGTTTTGCTTTTGGCGGCCATTACAGCCATTTCATCACATCTTTCATTCTCAGGGTGACCAGCATGACCTTTTACCCAAACAAATTTAACCTGATGTAATTTATAAGCTTGTAAAAAGCGAAGCCATAAATCTTTATTCTTTTTTCCGGCAAAACCTTTTTTTACCCAACCAAAAACCCATTTTTTTTCAATAGAATCTATTACATATTTAGAATCGGAAAAAATGGTGACGGCCTGGTTAATATTCTTTAAGCTTTCTAAGCCCACACAAACCGCCATCAGTTCCATTCTATTGTTGGTAGTTAGTCTAAAACCTGCTGATAATTCTTTATAATGATTTCCTGATTTTAAAATTACAGCATAGCCACCAGGACCTGGATTTCCGCTACAAGCACCATCAGTGAAGATTTGGATCATTTGCGAAGATATAAATTTAGATTATTAGGGAAAGTATAAAATTTTATTGCGCATAGAATCAGGGTACTACAAAAGTATTGCGAGTATTTTTTTAAAATATTTGATAAATCAGCTAATTAAATTAATTTTGCAATCCACAATAACAAATGGCGGTCGTAGCTCAGTTGGTTAGAGCACTGGTTTGTGGTGCCGGGGGTCGTGGGTTCGAGCCCCATCGTCCGCCCTTTTAAATCGTTCAGTGAAAACTGAACGATTTTTTTGTTTTGTGAGGTTTTCAGCTACGAATTCACGAATGAATACTAATAAAATTGAAGGAGATTTATTTATTTATCAATTTTTAATTCGCAAAAATTGGTGCGTTAGTGGCAATAAATTAATTTCAAATCGGATAATCCGAGGATTATCCCTACAAAAACCTTCCTCTAGTCATTCGTGAAAATTTGTGCATTCGTGGCAAAAAAAGGTCACAAAAAAACCTAAGCCGTTAAGACTTAGGTTTGATATTTCGATTTAAATAAAAATCTTAAGCTAAAACTTCTGAAACTAAATCAGCAGCTTCTTTCAATAAAATTGCCGAGAATACTTTTAATCCAGATTCGTCAATTAATTTTTTAGCTTCTTCAGCATTTGTTCCTTGTAAACGAACAATAATTGGTACTCTAATGTCTCCAATTTCTTTGTAAGCATCAATTACACCTTGTGCAACTCTGTCGCAACGTACAATTCCACCAAAAATATTAATTAAAATAGCTTTAACATTTGGATCTTTTAAGATGATGTTAAAAGCCGCTTTAACAGTTGTTGCATTTGCAGTACCACCAACATCTAAAAAGTTTGCAGGCTCACCACCAGCAATTTTAATGATATCCATAGTTGCCATTGCTAAGCCAGCTCCGTTAACCATACAGCCAACGTTACCATCAAGCTTAACGTAGTTAAGGTTAGATGCAGAAGCTTCAACTTCAGTTGGGTCTTCTTCGTTGGTGTCTCTCATAGCAGCATAATCAGGATGACGGAACAATGCGTTATCATCTAGACTTACTTTGGCATCAACAGCTAAAATTTTATCATCAGATGTTTTTAAAACAGGATTGATCTCAAACATGGCAGAATCTGTAGCTTCATAAGCTTTATAAAGCGCAGCTATAAATTTAGTCATGTCTTTAAAAGCATTACCAGATAAACCTAAATTGAAAGCAATTTTACGGGTTTGAAAACCTTGTAAACCTACTTTAGGATCAATTTCTTCTTTAAAAATTAAATGAGGTGTGTGTTCTGCAACTTCTTCAATATCCATTCCACCTTCGGTAGAGTACATAATGATATTTTTACCCGAAGAACGGTTTAACAACACAGAAACATAAAATTCTTTAGTTTCTGAAGCACCTGGATAATATACATCCTGAGCTACTAAAACTTTACTCACTTTTTTACCTTCGGGACCGGTTTGTGGAGTAATCAATTGCATACCAATAATATCAGTTGCTCTTTGTTTTACTTCATCTAAGTTTTTAGCCAATTTAACACCACCACCTTTTCCTCTTCCACCAGCATGAATTTGTGCTTTAATCACAACCCAGTCAGAATTATAATCTTCTTTAAGTTTTTTTGCCGCTTCTACAGCTTGTTCTGGGGTATCGGCTACAATACCTTCCTGTATGCGTACACCAAAACTTTTTAGAATTTGTTTACCTTGATATTCGTGAATGTTCATGTCGTAAAAATTTGTCGTGAAATTACAAATACACAACTATAAATGAAACCTTATTGCTAAATAATTTATTCATTTTTTGTGATGATGATGATTTGGGCTCATAAGCTATAAACTTAAGCTAATTCTTTTCTTATTTTTGGGACATGCTAACAGCAAAAAACATCAAAAAAAATTATGGCGACTTACAAATCCTTAAAGGAGTTGATTTAGAAGTTAAAAGGGGCGAAGTAGTGAGTATTGTAGGAGCATCTGGGGCTGGAAAAAGCACTTTATTACACATCATAGGTACTTTAGATCAACCAAACGAAGGAAAAGTATTTATTAACGATATCGATGTTACAGCATTAAGTTCTAAAAGTTTAAGTGCTTTTAGAAACAAACATATTGGTTTTATATTCCAATTTCATCATTTATTACCCGAGTTTACCGCTTTAGAAAACATTTGTATTCCAGCTTATATCGCTAAAAAAAGTAAAAGTGAAGCAGAGTATAAAGCATTAGAATTATTAGATATTTTAGGATTAAAAGATAGAGCCCACCATAAGCCATCGGCACTTTCTGGTGGCGAGCAGCAAAGAGTGGCTGTTGCCAGAGCATTAATTAATCAACCAGATTTGATTTTAGCTGATGAACCATCAGGAAATTTAGATTCTTACCATGCCAGAGAATTGCATCAATTATTTTTTGATTTAAGAGTAAGGTTTAACCATACTTTTGTAATTGTGACTCATAATGAAGAGTTAGCAGATATGGCTGATAGGAAAATTACAATGAAAGATGGTTTAATATTTTAATCCTAGATTTTGAAAGTTTTAATTACTTCCGCAAAACAAGCTTGTAGCTTTGAGCTAGCTTACCTATTAAAAGACGAAGAAATTTTATTTGGTGAAAACCATTATCCTTCGCCTAAATTCCCATCTGTAAACAGCCCATCATTGGCTCATGAGTTATTGAGTTTTTGTCTTGATTTTGAAATTGAGCAAGTTTATGCTGTTAGAGCAGGAGAATTAAAATCTTTATTAGAAGCAAAAATTCTTTTTGCTGAGTTTGGAATAGAAATTATAGGTTCTAATTTTATTTATGATGATGCTGACGCACAAAGCGAAAGCTATGCTAACTTTTCTTCTAAATTATTGGCTTCAGGATATCCAAATCAGAAGTTAGCCATAGGGCAAACTAATTTTAATGGAGATTTAATAGTTATAAATGATGAGCAAAAAGATTTTAATTGGGTTTGGAGTAAATTGAATGAGCTTTCTTTTACTCAATTAGGTAAATTGTTTAATCAGCCTAATTTTGAGATTTTAAGTATTTATACCCTACAAGAAAATCTACAACTTATAAATGTTCTGATTTTAAATAGTCAGCTACGTTTCACAGCATCATTACCTTCTAAAATTATGGAAACAGTTAAAACCAAACTTCATCATGAAGCAAATGGCTTCTATCAAGTTTACTTATCAGGAGATAAAATTTTAAGAATTAAAAACGTTGCTCACTAAAATGTTATCAATTACCAATATCCCATCTCATAAAAAGGCAATTATTTTTGAATTAGACAATGTTCTCATTCCTCAAAAAGATTATGATTTACAGGTTTATTATTTATTTGCAAATTTTATAGAATACCTAGAAGCTTTTCCTGAGAGTAAAGATGTAATTGATTTTATGAGTAAACGATATGAAGTTTACGGTAATGAAAACATGTTTAAAGAGGTTGCTGTAACCTTTGGAATTGATCAAAAATATCAAGAAAATTTAGAACTTCTTTTTAGCAATGCCAAATTGCCTTTAAAGCTGTTATTATTTAAAGAAGCTTTATTGTTATTACAGGAATTGGTAGTAGAAAGGAAACAAATTTTTATACTTACAGCCGGAAATCCTAAACAGCAACTCAATAAAATTACTCAAACCGAGTGGAATGGCTTAGAGAAATATCTTAAAGTTTATTTTGCCGATGAATTTAATCCTAAACCATCAATAGAAAGTCTGGAATATATTTTGAAGGAAAACAATTTAAACAAAGAGGATGTTTTAATTGTTTCTAAAACAGAAAATGATAGGGTTATGGCGCTTCGTTACGGAATAGATTATATAGCCGTAAGTTAAAGAAATAGCTGAAATAAAAACTCCAATTTACCGTTTTACGTTACTGTTTAAAAGCACTTTATGAAGAATATATTATTAAAATTAACCATAGCTCTTTCTTTATCTTCCATTATATTTTCTTCTTGTAAAAAAGATAAAATAGCAACACCTGTAATAGCATCAGGCAGCAGAAGCGATCTCACCAAAGACTCCATATTTGTATACGCTAAAGACGTTTATTTATGGAATGATGCTTTACCAACTTATGAAGCATTTAATCCAAGAAAGTTTAATTCTTTATCTTCTAATCTAGCTAATTTTAACGCCGAATTATTTGCCATTTCGCAGATAAAAATTAATCCGGTAACAAATAAACCATACGAATATTCATTTGATGATCCAACTTCTCCAAAATACTCTTACATAGAAGATTTAGTTGCTAGTGGTAAATTAATTTACAATAACAGTAGCGAAAGTTCGGTTGGTTTAGACGGGGAAGGTGATGATTTTGGCTATTCATTAGATTTAGTTGGAACTAACGCCAGCTACAAAATTTATTTTGAATATACCTCTCCAGGTTCTCCATCTGCTTTGGCGGGCTTAGGCAGAGGAGATGATATTGATGAAATTAACGGTAGAAAAATTGGAACTAATTTCTCTGCAGATCAAACTTTTATCAATAACGCTATTAACGCAAATACAATTTCAATTGCGGGTTTAAAAACCAACGGATCAAGGTATAGCGTAACTTTAAATCAAACAAAATATACCAGTAGTCCTATATATAAAGATGCAATTTTAACGGTAGGTAATAAGAAAGTTGGTTATTTGGCTTACGCCAGATTTTCTGATTCAGACAATTCTGAAGCAGCTTTAAATAACGTGTTTTCTAAATTTGCCACAGCAGGAGTTAGTGATTTAGTGATAGATTTAAGATACAACGGTGGCGGTTATGTAAGTACTGCAGAACATTTGATTAATTTAATTGCACCATCAAGTGTAAACGGAAAAGTGATGTTTTCAGAGGCTTTTAATTCTTCTTTACAAGCAGGAAAAACAGGCATTCTTAAAAATCAGCCCATAAGAGATCAAAATGGAGATTACGTGTATTTTAATGGAAGAATAGCAACTTATGCAGATGAATCTTATACCATTGCCAGTAATACATTCAATTTTGCAAAAAAAGGAAGTTTAACCAACGTGAGTAAAGTTGTTTTTATCACTACAGACAGAACAGCATCAGCCAGTGAATTGGTAATCAATAGTTTAAAGCCTTATGTTGATGTGAAAATTGTAGGCTCTACTACTTATGGTAAACCAGTTGGGTTTTTCCCAATTAGAATTGATAAGTATGATGTTTACATGTCTATGTTTTCTACCACAAATTCTTTAGGGCAAGGAGATTATTTTGCAGGCTTCACACCTAATTCAGCAAAAGCTGATGATATCACCAGAGATTTTGGTAATCCTGCCGAAATTAGTCTTTCAGCAGCTTTATCTTACATTAACACAGGTATGTTTACTTCAAGTTCTACTTCTCAAACCATGAGTATTAATGGAAAAAGCACTTCGCCAACAGCCTTAACAATTAAAGAAATTTATAATCCTTACAGTTTTAAAGGGATGATTCACTCTCCAAGAAGATCAAGATAGATTTTGTTTTTTAAGAGAGTGTTAACAAAAAAGGAGAGCAATTGCTCTCCTTTTTTGTTGCTAAAATAATTTCTACTAATTCATAATCTGGTTATCCCTCATTATTTTTTGCAGAGAATAATTAGCGTCTATATTTTTAATAATTTCTAGAATAGATTTTACGGCACCCACATAAAATTCTTGGTTAATATTCTTGAATTCGTCTGTTTCTTTGTGATAATCTGAATGATCTTCTACACCAAAATAAATAAAAGGGATTTTTTTAGCAAAAAATGACCCTTGATCGCTTTGATAAGTCCAATCATCATTTCCTAATTTGGGGTCATCATGGCCAAGCAATATTTTTGGTTGGCTGGTTTTGGTAAAAATGTATTTTTTAAGTTCGGGAAAATGAAAAGTTCCAGCGGCATACAATTCATTTTTATCATTATGTGCAATCATGTCCATATTGATGTTAATTTCTATGTTTTTTAAATCAACTGGAGGGTTGGCAACAAAATGTTTAGAACCTTGCAAACCCATTTCTTCCGAATCAAAAGCTACAAAAATAAGCGTATGATTTGGTTGATGTTTTGAGAAATATTCGGCGTAAGCCAAAACAGCACACACTCCAGAAGCATCATCATCAGCACCATTATAAATTTTCCCGTTAATAATTCCTAAATGGTCATAATGAGCAGAAATCACCATAACTTTATTTGTTTTACCTTCAATATAGCCTACAATATTATTCCCAACAAGTGTTTCTTTATTTCTATTGGTTACAGAGAAAACCTGCTTGTAATTTGGATGATATGATTTTAAACCCAATTCCTTAAATCTTTTAATAATCATTTCAGCTGCCATGTCAGCACCTTTTGTCCCTGTTTTTCTGCCTTCGTACTTATCGTCAGAAAGTTCTTTTAAATCATTTAACACATTAGTTTGATTTATTTTTTGAGAACAACTGGAGATAAATAAAACTGCTATTAAATATGGAATGAGTTTTTTAAACATGTTTTTAAATTTAGAGATGAGTATTTCTTATAAACTATTTATTGTTAACGATATTACATTTAAATCTTTAATATGATGCGCTATTTCTTAAGCAACTTCTCTTAAATCTACAGCTACCACTCTAGAAACGCCTTGTTCTACCATGGTTACGCCATAAATAATATCTGTGCTGGCTATAGTTTTTTTATTATGAGAAACCACAATGAATTGAGATTGACCAGAAAAAGTTCTGATAATATTATTAAACTTATCAATATTGGTGTCATCTAAAGGTGCATCAACCTCATCAAAAATACAGAATGGTGCAGGTTTTAAAAGATAAAGGGAGAAAAGCAAAGCCGTAGCTGTTAAGGTTTTTTCACCTCCAGATAACTGATTGATAGACAAAGGTCTTTTTCCTTTTGGACGGGCAATAATATCAATATCAGATTCTAATGGTTCATTAGGATTGGTTAATATTAAATCGCAGCTGTCTTCATCATTAAATAAGGAACGAAAAACTTTCATGAAATTTTCTCTCACCATCACAAAAGCAGTCATAAACTTTTCTTTAGCAGTATCGTCTATTTCTTTAATGGTTTGCATCAGCGAAAGCTTGGCCTCGGTAAGGTCTTTCTTTTGATTTTGAATAAAAGTGTAACGATCTTCCATTTCTTTGTAAGCCTCCATTGCCATGGGGTTAATCGCTCCAAAATCATCCAGATTTCGTTTAATTTTCTCTATTTTTTCTTTTACCTCTTCTTCGTTATCTTCTTCAGAAGGCTCGTCATCTAACAAATCTTCAATATTGATACTGAATTCTACAGAAAGTCGCTCTTTTAAGGAGCTCAATTCTAATTTAAGCTGATTCTTTTTGTCTTTTAATTCGGTGCTCTGTAAATCAAAAAGTTCTCTGGCTTTTCTAAGTTCACTTAAGCTGCTTTCTAAATCGTTAATGATATTTTTGCTTTCATAATAGTCTTTTTCAGCTTCCAGAACTGCCTTTTCCATTTCTTCTTTTTGAGCATACATGGCTAATAAATCATCATCATTATGATCTACATGTTGCACAATTCCTAAAATATCAGCTTTAGTTTTCTCTAATTCCGACTGATTTTTTAGTACCCTAATTTCCAGACTTTCTTGCTGACTTTCTCTGTATTCTAAATCTTTATCTATACCGCTGACTTTGTTTTGTTGCTGATGAAATTTTAGATTTTCGGTATTGTAAGCGGATGATTTAACAGTTAAAAACTCACTTAATTCGGTATAAGATTGCTGTTGATTTAATAATTGAACATCTAAATTTTGTTTTTGAAGCTTCAACTCCATTATTTTAGGCGTAAGGTCAATTAATGAATTACTAATGCTGTTGAGTTTGTTTTCAATATCTTGTTTACGATTCTGACTGTTTTGTATAAAAGCCAAATATTGCTCTTGTTTAGTTTTAACCGATATAAATTCGTTTTGTAAAAGTGTGGTGTCTTTCTCCAAAAGCTGTATCTCCTGATTTTTTGAAGCTGCTTTTAAGGATGCAACTTTAATGGTTTGCTCTTCAATTTGAGCTTTTAAACTTTTAATTCCTGTTTCAAGCGTTTTTATAGATTTTGTGAGATTATCTAAGTTTTTAGCTCTTCCAATACGCTTTCCTTCAAATAAACCTACCGAACCACCAGATAAAGTATAATTAGTTTTATAAAACTTACCCGAATTACCTATTAAAACCAAACCATTAGGTAAATCTTCTGTATTTAAGTTTTTTTCTTGTTCATCATTCACTAAAAAAACATTTTGTAAAAGATGTCTGCTTAATAACTGATATTTCTTTTCGGTTTCTACCACCTCTAAAGCAGGAATGCCGTAATCTATTTTTAAAGGTTCGGTAAATGTTTCTGTGTTAATTCTATCTAAAATAAAGAAATTGGCTTTCCCTCTTGATGCATTGCTTAATAATTTAATGGCATCAATAGCGTCTTGATAGGTTTCTACCACATAATGATTCATTAAAGGCTCTAAAAAATTCTCTATAGCTATTCTAAAATCTTCCTTGCAAAAAAGAATATCAGAAAGGAGTGGAGCATTTTTATTCCATTGTGCATTTTTCTTTAAAAAACGGATCGACTCGGGGAAACCTTCCAAATTATCTACTAAACTTTTGGTTAAGTTAAATTCATTTTGCTTAGCATCAACTTTTCTTATAGATTGATTTAATTCATCTTTGTTTGCGGCAAGCGTTTCTTCGGTATCTATTATTTGCTGTTTTAAATCTTCTTCCTGGCTTTGTAAATGTGTTAAAACGTGTTTTTTAGTTTCTATTTGAGTTTCTAATTTAATAACAGCAATGTTAAATTCATTTAATTCGGTTTCCCTGTTTACGGTATCTTCAATATTTCGGCGACTTTCTTGTGTGAGGGCTTCTTTTTGGATAGAGAGGATGTCAATTTCCTTTTCAGATTGATATAATTGAGTTTGTAATAGCGTGTTTTGTTTTTGTTGAGCATCTAAATTGGCTTTCACCGATTGTTGCTGCAAACGAAGTTCATCAACTTCTTCTTTTAAATCTTGTAAACTTAAGTTAAGCCTGTGCAGCAATTGCTCTTCTTGTAAATGATCTTCATTTAACCTTTTAATGTTGTAATGAACATGCTGCAATTGATTTTTATCTTTTTCTAATTCTTCGCTTAATCTGTTTTCTTTATCCTGTAAAAATCGTAATTGCTCATTTTTAATCTTTTTCTCACTTTCATAAGCCCTAATTTTAGAAACAAAATCATTGGTGGCTTTTTGCTGATTAGATAGATTTTTTTCTTTGGTTAAACTATTGAATTTGTGTTTTTGAATTTCGGCATCTAAGCCATCTAACTTCACACTCACGGTGTGCCTAGCGGTATTTTGTGCTACTTCTTGCTTTTCTAAACTATTTAAAGCGGTTCTAAAATTTGATATTTTGAATGATGCCAACACCAAACTCAATATTTTGTATTGCTCTTTTAACCGGTAATATTTTTCTGCTTTTTTTGCTTGATTTTCTAGTGTTTTAAGGTTTTTCTCAATTTCAAACAATAAATCTTCTACCCGACTTAAATCTGTTTCGGTGTCTTTTAGTTTGCTAAAAGTTTGTTTTTTGCGGAGTTTATATTTAGAAATACCCGATGCTTCTTCAAATAAGTTTCTTCTGGAGCCTTCTTTATTTGCAATAATTTCATCTATCATTTTTAATTCAATGATAGAGTAGGAGTCGGCACCAATTCCGGTATCTAAAAATAAATCTGTAATGTCTTTTAAACGGCACAATACATCGTTTAATCTGTATTCAGATTCCCCGGTTCTGTACAGTTTACGAGTAACCGTAACGCTAGAAAATGCAGTAGGTAAAATGTTTTTGGTATTGTCAAAAGTAAGGGAGACTTCGGCAAGGTTGGCTGGTTTTCTAGTTTTTGTACCATTAAAAATGATGTTTTCCATTTTCTCTGACCGTAACATCCTAGTACTTTGCTCGCCAAGCACCCAGCGTATGGCATCAACCACATTTGATTTCCCGCAGCCATTTGGACCTACAATAGCGGTAACACCCTCATTAAAATTGATGGTGATTTTGTCTCCAAAACTTTTAAAACCTTTTATTTCAAGCTTATCTAGCTGCATTTATACATCAACAATAGAGCGCTTAAAGTAAGGATTTTTGCTTAAAGCAGAAAGAATTTAGATGCCTCTTTTGCGAAATTTTATAGGTTGGAAACGTTAATAGCAGCAAAGGTTTGGTTATCTAAACCTGATGGAAGTGGATACCGGCCTTTTGTGGCTAAGGCTTTGTGCAGTATGAACAAACAGTGGGACTGTTGTTGTTTTGAATGAAGGAATTTGCTTTTCTAAAAAAAAAATATAGATCAAAAAAAAACCACTATCAAAAGATAGTGGCCTTAAATCTTTTTGGGATTTAAAATTACATTGCAGCAGTAGTATCAACAGCAACTGAATCTGGAGCAACTGAATCAATTGCAGAAGTATCAACTGTTATAGAATCCATAGCAGCTGAATCAGCAGTTTCTTCAGCTGGTTTGTTAGAGTTACAAGCAACTACTGATAATGAGATAGCTAAAGCAAAAAATCCGAATTTTAATAAATTTTTCATGTTAATTTCTTTTTTATTTTGTGATTAATTACTGGTTAATACCTAAAATTTAAAAAGGTAACCCTCAATACTTGAATTTTTTTTAAAAAAGGTGAAATTTTATTTTTTGGATTGAATTTTGGATAATAATTTGAAATTATTTAGATAATAATGCAGTTTAAATTTTTTTTTACGGAGAAAGGGTTACAATTTAGCGGAAATAGTATTAAGAAGTGAGTAACAAGATAAACGATTCTAAGCCAACAGATAAGGAAATCATTTTAGGCATCCTGAATAATTCATCTGCTACACTTAAATATCTTTATAAAACTTATTTTCCAATGGTCTTACAATTGATCATTAATAACAACGGAAATGAAGATGATGCTAAAGATGTTTTTCAGGAAGGAGTTTTAGTTCTTCATGATAAAATAAAAAGTGGAGATTTTGAATTAAGTAGTAAGCTTAAAACATTTTTATACTCGGTATGTAGAAGGTTGTGGTTAAAGAAGCTAAATCATAAAAGTAGATTTAGTGGTGGAGATATTAAAGATTACGAAGATCATTTTCAGGTAGAGCAAGATGTAGAGCAGCGTGAAGAAAAAGATCAGCAGTTTTTATTAATGAATAGTGCTTTACAAGAGTTAGGTGAACCTTGCAAAACTATTATTGAAGATTTTTACATTCATAATAGTTCTATGCAAGACATTTGCGAGAAATTTGGTTATACCAATGCAGATAATGCCAAGACTCAAAAATATAAGTGTCTTCAAAGGCTAAAGAAATTGTTTTTTAGTCAAAAATAAGAAATATGAAAAGTGAAATTGATTTGATTAAAAAAATTGAATCTTATCTTTTTAATGAGATGAGCGCTGAGGAATTGGCTGCTTTTGATTTAGAAAGAAAAGCAAATTCAGCTTTAGATCATAAGGTAATTGCACATTTAGATTTTCTAAAAACTTTAAAAAGTTTTGGAGAAGAAAGAAATCTTAGAAATGCAATGAATGAAATTCATGCAGAATTAGATGTGGAAGCTTTAAAAGAACAATACCTAGAGAAGCCAACTAAAATTGTTTCTATTTGGAGAAAGCATAAGAAAAATTTAGCGGTGGCAGCTTCTGTAGCTATTTTGGTTACTTTGGTTACGCTTTTATCAACAGGTCAGTTTAAAAAGGAAACCAACCCAAGTTACAGCGCTTTAAAAAGAGATATGGAAAATATAAAGCGTTCTCAAAATGCTTTAATCAGAAATATTAACAGTAAAAATCAAGATGCTACACCAAGTCAGTTTGGCGGAACAGGATTTGCATTAACATCTAACGGATATTTGGTGACCAATTACCATGTGGTAGAAGGTGCCGATTCTATTTATGTTCAAAATAATAAAGGCGAGTCTTTTAAAGTGGAAACCATTTACATAGATCCGGCTTCTGATATTGCTGTATTACAAATTATAGATCCAACATTCAAAAATCTTTCGGCCTTACCTTATACCTTTAAAAGAAAAGCTTCTGATTTAGGAGAAGACGTTTACACTTTTGGTTTCCCAAAAGATGATGTAGTTTACGGAGAAGGTTACTTAAGTTCGGCTAATGGTTTTGGTGGCGATTCTATTGCTTATCAAGTTTCTATTCCGGTTAATCCAGGTAATTCTGGTGGGCCTTTATTAGATAGCAAAGGAAACATTATTGGTATTGTGAGTGGCAAGCAAACTCAGGCAGATGGAGCAACATTTGCTATAAAATCTAACTTTTTGTTAAAAGCGATAGACAATATTCCTCAAGATTCTTTAAAAGAGAAAATCACTATCAATAAGAAAAATACATTGGCAGGATTAAGCAGAACACAACGTATAAAAAAGATGCAAGATTTTATTTTTGTAGTAAAGGTTTACAATAATTAATTAGCAACATATTTTACAGAAAGCCTCAATTTATTGGGGCTTTTTTGTTTTAAAAAGGTTTTTATTTGGGCGTTCGGGCGGGCCTTACACTGTAGTTTTTTGGCCCAAAAAAGCCAAAAAAGCTGCCGTTTCAGTCCCTAACGCAAAAAAAGTAATAGAAACTTGATAGTGAAATTAAACTAACCGATAGCCTCCACAGAAAACTTAGAACTGATAACCTACAACTGCTTTCAGCGGACTTTAGACTTTTTGCAATTCATCACCAATCCAAAAAATAAACCACCCAAAATATACATCACCACATCAAAAATATCTGCAGAGTAACGACTGTTAGATTTAGGCATATACCATTCAAAAACTACAATTAAGCTTAAAACTATAAAAGCAATATGCCAAAAAGAGAGCCTAGCTAACTGATTTTTTAATATAAAACGGTAAAAAGCCAAGCTTAAATTCCCAATAATTGGAACTGCAATTAAATCAATCAGGTAAAATTGAATAGGCCAGTAAAAGTAAATTCCAAACTTAGTACAAGTAAAAATAATGAGCCAAATTAGGCTGAAAACTAAAAACCATTTATTAGTTAATGTTGCCATTATTAAGTACTCATCAATCCAATAAGCCACAAAAGTAAGCTCATAAAAGCAATTAAAGCGGCTTGTGCTACCACAAAAACCTTTCTAAATCTTCTTAAAAATTTTTTGCTTTTCTTAGTGAATTCTTTATCAGTAGGTTTAATATGAAAAAGGTCATTTTCTTCCTTAACCTGAGTTCTGATATCAGTTTCTACTTTTTTGATAAAATCTTCATTCTGTAAAAACTCACCACAATACAAACATCGGTCGTAAATTTCTCCACGCCACAAAGTCCATTCTTTACAATGCAAACATTTGATTTCTCTTTTTACGCTCAATTAAAATTTATTCTTGTGGTTACTTGTTTTTATATACTTTTATTTCGCTAGTAAATCTCAAAATTAAAGACATGATTTTTAAACTCGCAAATGTAAAACCTCAATCGTAATATAATGCTGTCTATCAAAAATAATAAAAAGACCATCAGAGCATGGGCCATGTTTGACTGGTCAAACTCTGCTTATAACTTGGTGATCACTTCTACTATTTTTCCAGCTTATTATACCGCAATTACTACTACAAGTGAAAATGGGGATAAAGTGTTTTTCTTTGGGATGAAATTTGTAAACACAGCGTTATCTAATTACGCTTTAGCTGTAGCTTACTTAATTATTGCCATCATCACTCCATTTTTAACAGCAACAGCAGATTATCATGGTAATAAAAAGGTATTTATGAAAGTATTTACCTGGATTGGAGCTATAGCCTGCGCTGGTTTGTTTTTCTTTAAAATAAATACCTTAGAATTTAGCATCATTTTATTTGCTGTAGCCGCTATTGGTTATAACGGTGGAATTGTATTTAGTAATTCTTATTTACCAGAAATTGCCACAAAAGAAGAGCAAGATAAAGTGAGTGCAAAAGGTTTTTCTTATGGATATGTAGGAAGTGTAATTCTTCAAATCATTTGTTTTGTATTTGTTCTAAAACCAGAATTTTTTGGAATCACAGATGCTTCTTTACCAGCCAGATTATCCTTTCTTTTAGTAGGATTATGGTGGATAGGCTTTTCTCAAATTCCATTTTCGGTTTTACCAAAAGGAAGCCCTAATTACAATAAATTAGATAAATCTAAAGTACATAGTGGTTTGCAAGAATTAAAAAAAGTATGGGTGCAGGTAAAGCAAATGCCGGTTCTTAAAAAGTATTTAACGGCATATTTTTTCTATGCTATGGGAGTGCAAACTATTATGTTGGTTGCCGCTAATTTTGGAGAAAAAATATTGCATTTAGGGACATCAAAACTTATTGCAACCATTCTTATTATTCAGTTGGTAGCTATTTTAGGTGCAATTTTAATGTCGAGGTTGTCAAAAGTATTTGGAAATATCCAGGTTCTAATTTTTGTGGTTTTTATTTGGATTGGAGTATGTGTGGCTGCTTATTTTGTGGCTAATGAATATCAATTCTATGTTTTGGCCGCGGTGGTGGGCTTAATAATGGGAGGAATTCAATCGTTATCCCGCTCTACTTTCTCTAAATTTTTACCAGAAGCAACGCCAGATACCGCTTCTTTTTTCAGTTTTTATGATGTAACCGAGAAATTGGCCATTGTAGCCGGGTTATTTAGTTTTGGTTTAATAGAAGAACTCACCGGAAACATGAGAAATAGTGCCCTAAGTTTAGGAACATTTTTTATCATTGGTTTAATATTATTATTCACGGTTTTAAGACAAGAACGTAAAACACTTTTAACCTAAAACTTATTTATAAAACTCCAATTTTCTGATTTAAACTTTCTACTTTTGATTTTATTTTTTTAATCCTACTTTTTCTAAATGAATATTGAATTATTTATTCCTTGTTTTATTGATCAGCTTTATCCAGAAACAGCAAAAAATACCGTTAAAGTTTTAGAAAAAGCAGGCTGCAAGGTGATTTATAATCCAGAGCAAACTTGTTGTGGACAACCTGCTTATAATGCAGGTTTTTGGGACGAAGCTAAAGAAGTAGGTACTAAATTTTTAAATGATTTTTCTGAACAAAATTATATCGTTTCTCCCTCAGCTTCTTGCACCGGAATGGTGAAAAACTCTTATAACGATTTGTTTTTTAACACCGCCATTCACAATAAATGCAAAAATATTCAAGGTCATATTTATGAGCTTTCAGATTTTTTAATCAATGTTTTAAACAAAGATTATTTTGGTGCTGAATTAGAAGGTAAAGCCGTTTATCACGATTCTTGCAGTGCTTTAAGAGAGTGTAAAATTAAAGAAGAACCACGTTTGCTATTATCTAAAGTTTTGGGTTTAGAATTGGTAGAGATGAAAGATAACGAAGTTTGCTGTGGCTTTGGAGGAACCTTCGCTGTAAAATTTGCTGGAATTTCATCGGCTATGGCCGAGCAAAAAGTTCAAAATGCTTTAGAAACAGGAGCAGAATATATAATATCTACCGATGCTTCTTGTTTATTGCAACTACAAGCTTACATAGATCAACAAAACCTTCCAATTAAAACCATGCATTTAGCTGATGTTTTGGCTACAGGTTGGGGTAATGTGTAAAAATTAATAAGATTTTTGTTTGATTTTATCTATTCACACCTTAAACAATCGTATTTTCTTCTTTCCCAGGTAATTCTCCTTTATCTTGTTTTTTATCAATTTTAATTTCAGGAATAGCTTCCACAAAAATTAAACCTTTCTGGGCTGCATGTTTTGCCGCTTGTTCTGCATCTTTAGTTAAGGTAATGTCTATATTTTGCCCAACACTTGTAGCAATCAATTCATTAATTGCTTTGGAGGTTTTTTCTAGTCCTAAATCACGGATGTAGATAGCTAAAATTCGCTCAGGATATAAAGTAGCTATTTCTTTGTAGATGTAAGCATCTTGTTGGCCGCTGTCTCCAATCAAAACAAAGTTAAGATTTGGATACATTTTTAAAATATTAACGATTTCTTTTGTTTTATGAGCCTGATGTCCACTACTGATCAACTTATTATCCTGCAATCCAAAATCACGAAGTAATAAAGGGCCTTCTGGTATTTTATTTAAATCAAGAAATTCCTTTAGCAAATCATACATATTCCATGGACTGCTAGAAACGTAAAAGAAAGGATTATTTCGTTTCCCACTTTTACCCAACAATAAGGCATTATAAAATGCCGAGACACCAGGGAAAGGCAATCTAGAATGTGCATTATTTAAAAATACAGTTTTAGCCATGGCTAAAAATTGGGTTGCAGATGTTTGAACAACCGTATCATCAATATCACTAATAACGCCAAATTCAGCATCAACAGGAGGAACTAATACCTCTGCAATATATTCTTGATCTTCCCAAGGAATAGGAGAATCTTTAATTTTAAGAGAAACAGGGTGCCAAAGCGAATGAATATTAGGTTGCCCTACTGGCGAAAAATTTAAGCTATAATAACCCTCCTCATCTGTTATTATTTCATAAGTTTTGTCATGATAAACAGCACTTATCGTTACGCCAGATACCTCATCACTCTGAAACCTTTTATACATATTTGATAAGTTGTTTAAAAGACTTTCTTTACCACTTGCAGGTTTTATTAATTTGTTTTCTAATACCCTGCCTTTAATATAAATATTTGTTCGGGTACCATAAGTTCGGTAGGGCATAATTACAACTGGAGAATTCCACTTTAATTTTTTTTTGATCTTAAAAACCAAATCATCAATTAAATCTTCTGACGCTTCAGTTGCATCCGCAAACATTTTTATCCAACTCATTCTAAATAATTATCAAAAAGCAATCTCTAAAATCATGCCGTTGCATTAATATAGGAATTGATTAAATGTGTGAACAAAGAATCTAAATTTTCTGCTATTTTTGCAAATCATAAACACTCAATTGTGTGAGTGTTCAAATAAATAAATTTTACAACTTATAAATCATATTGTAGATGATTAAGATTACACTTCCCGATGGTTCAGTTAGGGAATATGAAAAAGGAACCAATGCACACCAAATAGCCCTTTCTATTTCAGAAGGCTTAGCCAGAAACGTTTTAGCTGCCGAAGTAAACGGTAAAGTAGTAGATTCTTCTTTAGCTATTGAAGAGGATTCAGCCGTTAAATTGTTAACCTGGAATGATGCGCAAGGTAAAAGTACATTTTGGCATTCATCAGCGCATTTATTAGCGGAAGCTTTAGAGTTTTTATATCCGGGAACAAAATTTGGAATTGGGCCAGCTATAGAAACTGGTTTTTATTACGATGTAGATTTTGGGGAGAGAGAATTTTCTTCTGATGATTTTAAAAAGATAGAAGATAAAGTATTAGAATTAGCCCGCACCAAAGCAGATTATTTAAAAACTGCTATTTCAAAAGCTGATGCTACAAAATACTTTGAAGATAAAGGCGACGAATATAAACTAGATTTAATTAAAGACTTGGAAGATGGAAAAATAACTTTCTACACCCAAGGTAACTTTACTGATTTATGTCGTGGACCACATATTCCTAATACAGGTTTTATCAAAGCCGTAAAGCTAACCAACGTAGCCGGCGCCTATTGGAGAGGTGACGAAAGCAGAAAACAATTAACTCGTATATACGGAGTTACTTTCCCAAAGCAAAGTGAGCTTACAGAGTATCTTCACATGATTGAAGAAGCAAAGAAGCGTGATCACCGTAAATTAGGTAAGGAATTAGAGTTATTTACTTTCTCTGAGAAAGTAGGAATGGGATTGCCTTTATGGTTGCCCAAAGGTGCGGCTTTAAGAGAAAGATTAGTAAATTTTTTATCAAAAGCACAACAAAAAGCAGGCTATGAACAAGTAATTACCCCGCATATTGGGCATAAAAACTTATATGTAACTTCTGGTCATTATGATAAATATGGTGCAGATTCTTTTCAGCCTATAAAAACACCACAAGAAGGAGAGGAGTTTTTCTTGAAACCAATGAATTGCCCTCATCATTGTGAAATTTATAAATTTAAGCCTCGGTCATATAAAGATTTACCCATCAGATTAGCCGAGTTTGGTACTGTTTACCGCTATGAACAAAGTGGAGAATTACATGGTTTAACCAGGGTAAGAGGATTTACTCAAGATGATGCACATTTGTTTTGCCGCCCAGATCAGGTAAAAGAAGAATTTAAAAAAGTAATTGATTTGGTATTGTATGTTTTTAAAGCCTTAGGTTTTGAAAACTATACAGCACAAGTTTCTCTACGTGACCCAGAAAATAAAGCGAAGTATATAGGTTCTGATGAAAATTGGGAATTAGCCGAAACCGCTATTATAGAGGCTGCTGAAGAAAAAGGTTTAATAACTGTGGTAGAAACCGGTGAAGCGGCTTTTTATGGTCCAAAATTAGACTTTATGGTGAAGGATGCCCTAGGTAGAAAATGGCAATTAGGAACCATACAGGTAGATTATAACCTGCCAGAGCGATTTGAATTAGAATACACAGGCAGTGACAATCAAAAGCATCGCCCAGTAATGATTCATAGAGCGCCATTTGGTTCTTTAGAAAGATTTGTTGCCGTATTGATAGAGCATTGTGCGGGTAACTTCCCATTATGGTTAACCCCAGAGCAATTTATAGTTTTACCTATTTCTGAAAAATTTGAAGAATATGGTAAAAAAGTTTTAGAATCGTTAAATAATTCCGATATTCGCGGGCTAATTGATTTGCGTGACGAGAAGATTGGGAGGAAGATTAGGGATGCGGAAATCAAGAAAATTCCTTTCATGTTGATTATAGGAGAGAAGGAAATGGAAGATGGAACGGTTTCTGTAAGAAAACACGGAGAAGGTGATCAGGGAAGTATGAGTATAGAAGAGTTTAGCAATCATCTTCAAAAAGAAATTATAATTTAAATTATTTAAATGGAGGACAATCATTAGACCTAAATTGAACCCGAATAGAAGCAGAAGAGTAACAGAACCAGCTCATAATATCAATAGAAGAATTAGAGCTAAAGAAGTTAGGGTAGTAGGCGAGGATATAGAGCAAGGGGTTTATCCTATCGAAAAAGCGTTGGAAATGGCACAGGAATTAGATCTCGATTTAGTAGAGATTTCTCCAAATGCTAATCCACCGGTTTGTAAAATTGTAGATTATAACAAGTTTGTTTACGAGCAAAAGAAAAAGCTTAAAGAAATTAAAGCGAATGCTAAACAAACAGTGATCAAAGAAATTCGTTTCGGGCCGAATACTAGTGATCATGATTTTCAATTTAAATTAAAGCATGCCGTTTCTTTCTTAGAGGCAGGAGAAAAGGTGAGAGCCTATGTCCATTTTAAAGGAAGAGCCATCGTTTATAAAGAACAAGGTGAAATTTTATTATTAAAATTTGCTCAAGCTTTAGAAGACGTTGGTAAAGTAGAACTATTACCCAAATTAGAGGGTAAACGAATGTTCTTAACATTAGCGCCTAAAACAGGAAAGAAATAATATTAACAGGTTAAATTAAAAAGCATTATTATGCCAAAAATGAAAACCAATTCCAGCGCAAAAAAGCGTTTTTCGCTTACTGGAACCGGTAAAATTAAGAGAAAGAGTGCCTACAAGAGTCACATTCTAACTAAGAAGACCACAAAGCAAAAACGTAACTTAACTCACACACAATTAGTTTCTAATGGTGATTTGGGAAATGTTCAACGTATGCTTTGCATCGGAAAGTAATTATTTATTAACCAGGGATTGGGTTTAAGTATTCTTTTAAAAGGATCACCTCTTACCAAAAACAATTAAATTATGCCACGTTCGGTAAACGCAGTAGCGTCAAGAAGAAGAAGAAAGAAGATCTTAAATTTAGCCAAAGGCTACTGGGGATCAAGAAGCAAGGTTTACACCATTGCTAAAAATACTGTCGAAAAAGGTTTGCAATATGCTTTCCGCGATAGAAAAGTTAAGAAAAGAGAGTTCAGATCATTGTGGATTCAACGTATTAACGCTGCAACACGTCAGTATGGAATTTCTTATTCTCAATTTATAGGAAAATGTGCTACTAAAAATATTGGTTTAAATAGAAAAGTTTTAGCTGATTTAGCAATGAATCATCCAGAAGCTTTTAAAGCAATAGTTGAAATAGTAAAGTAAAAATAAATCTGTTTTAGGATATAAAAAAAGGAGTTCAATTTGAACTCCTTTTTTTATGCACTGATTTTTGAGAAAGAGATCCTGTTTTTTGGCGTATTTATTGTAGAATTAATTTAATTGTAAAGCATGAGGTTAGTTAAACGCTTTCGTAGCGGCAGCTTCCCGTTTTTTTGCAAGCACTATAGTCGAAAGAGTGGCTATCGAGACTTGATTAGAGAATGTCATTGCTTTTCCATAATCTTTAAAAAGTTGTTTTCTCTTTAAAACTCTACTAAATTAGTAGAATATATAAACAAAAAGCTATGTTAAGACTAGGTGATATTGCTCCCAATTTTAAGGCGAAGACGTCTTTAGGGGAAATTGATTTTTATGAATATTTAGGGGATAGTTGGGGCGTTTTATTTTCGCATCCGGCAGATTATACGCCTGTTTGTACCACAGAATTAGGCAAAACGGCGTCTCTTAAACAAGAATTTGATAAGCGTAATGTAAAAGTGATGGCTTTAAGTGTGGATGATGTAGAATCACATAAAGGTTGGATTAAGGATATTAATGAAACACAAGGTGTAGAAGTTACTTTTCCAATTATAGCTGATGAAGACAAGTCTATTTCTGAAGCGTATGGCATGATGCACCCAAATGCGTCAACTACTTTTACCGTAAGGTCTTTATTTATTATTGCGCCAGATAAAACTGTTAAATTGATTATTTCTTATCCTGCATCTACAGGAAGAAACTTTCAGGAGATTTTGCGTGTAATAGATTCTTTACAACTAACTGCAAATTACAGTGTTGCCACTCCTGCAGATTGGAAAGAAGGTGAAGATGTGGTGGTATCTCCATCTATTAAAACAGAGGATATTCCGGCTAAATTTCCGAAAGGATTTAAAGAGATTAAGCCTTATTTGAGAATGACACCTCAACCAAATAAATAATTTAATATTTAGTTAAGTGAGAATTTCTTTTATATTTGATATTGTTATTTAAAATATGAATCTAATGCCTGTTTACTTTATTACAGTTATTGATTATATTTTTTAATTTTATATGTTTAATACTCAATAATTTATGAAAACTGGTAAAGTAAAATGGTTTAATGCACAAAAAGGTTTCGGATTCATTATTTGTGATGGTAAAGATATTTTTGTTCACTTTAAGGATGTAATTGGCGGTGTAGATGCTATTAAAGACAACGATGATGTTGAATTTGATATAGAAGACGGCAAAAAAGGTCCTCAAGCGGTGAACGTAAAGAAGGTTTAATAGAATTTGAATGGATTGTAAAGCCTGCTTATTAGATAAGCGGGCTTTTTTTGTTGTTGGGATAATTCTAAAATTATGCACCTTGTTTTTAAAATTAGTTTAGATTCTTTTAACTTCTACCACTACTTTTTGCTCTTTATAATTAGTACAAAAGAACAAATAAATATCTCCGCCATCTTTAATCTTAAACGTTTTTTTGATTTCTTCTGGCTTGAGATGGAAATTTCTGGTCACCACATTTGCTTTAGCCATTGATTTACTGGCTTTAAAGTTTTGAAAAAGTGTGGTTTTAATAATTTCAAACGTTTTACCTGCAAAGTTTTCTACTTGGTTTTCTGAGGTATATAAATGCGTATGCTGATGTATTTTATCTACCTCAAATTTTTGGGTGATAGATTTAAAAAAACCGGCTTTTAAAATAGCGGCATCGGGCTCGTATAAATAATTTTTTAAAGGTTTTACTTTAGTTATAAGAGCTTTTTCTTCGGCATAAGAAAAAGAATAAACTCTTTCTTGTTTTTGATTCAACAAAGCACAGTATATTTTAGGTTCAGCCAATGCAATAGGCGCTAATATAAAAAGCAATTCCTTACATTCATTGTTAACACTAATAATGTGAACTTCAGCTACGTTTTTTAATTCGCTAATTCCAGCACTAATATCTAACATTGGCGCTGCTTTTATGATTACTTTTTTAGCCTTTTTAAGATATAGAGATTGGTTTTCTATCACATTGGGCTCGCAATCTTTAAATAAGAAAACTCGGCTACTTTCTACTCTTCTAGAAGGATCAATGTAAATGGTATCAAATTGGGTTTGTTTTGCCAAAAAGTCTTGACTATCCCCCTTAATGCATTGTATATTATTTATTCCTAATACTTGTGCGTTGTGTTTTACAATAACAGAAAGTTGCTCATTCATTTCGCAGTGATAAACAACATTGGTTTTCTCAGCAAAATAATAATCATCTACCCCATAACCGCCTGTTAAATCTATTAAATTACCTTCTCCAATTAAGCCGGCTTTATATTTTGCGGTGATTTCTGAAGAGGCTTGTTCTAAATTTAATTTAGGAGGAAAGATGATGTTTTCGGTTTTAAACCAAGTTGGTAATTTTTTTTCGGCTTTGTTTTTTCCTTCTATTTGTATGGCTAATTCTTGTATGCTTACCTCAGGAAAAGGAGAACCTTTTAAAATGAGCTTTTGTAAATCTGTTTTCAGGTTTTTATGGATAAAATCCTGAACTTCTGATTTCAGCATGTTTTTATTGATGAGATTATTCATCTTTTAATACAAATTGAGCGGTATTTCTACTGCGTTGCTCCAAGTAAATTTTGGTTTTGATGTATTTTTGGATGCTCTCATCATTAGCATGACGGATGGTGATTAATTTTAAATCGGTATTAAACCTGATTTTAAAATCATTTTTCATTTCATTTTGAAAATGCTCAAACTTGTTGTCATCAAAATCAAAACTAGCCGAAAAGCTTAAAGCCGAAATTTGCAAGGTATTCACTTTGATATTTACATCGGCGAAAGCCTTAAAAATATCTCTTAAATGGTTTTCTGTAATAAAAGATAAATCTCGGGTACTTAAGGTGACCAATATTTGATTTTTCTTTACAATAATAATGGGAGTGAGGATTTCTATTACAGCTTCTTTAATAATAGTTCCGTTTTCTGAAGGGGTTAAAAAAGGCTTTACGTATAATGGAATGTGCTTATTTTGTAAAGGTTTAATGGTTTTAGGGTGAATAACCGTTGCGCCATAATAAGTCATTTCTATGGCTTCTTCATAAGAAAGTTCATCAAATTTGATACAGTCTGAAAACAGTTTAGGGTCGGCATTTAAAATCCCGGGAACATCTTTCCAAACGGTAACGGCTTGGGCGTTTAAGCAGGATGCAAAAATAGCAGCGGTAAAATCAGATCCTTCTCGTCCTAAAGTGGTAGTGAAGTTTTCTGAAGTATTACCAATAAAACCTTGAGTTATGCCAATTTGATGTTGAAGAATTTGAGGAATATTTTTTTGAATGAGCTGTGCTGTTTTGTCCCAGTCAATTTTTCCTTCTCGGTAAGTATTATCTGTTTGGATGTAGGAACGGGCATCCAACCAAAGGCTATTGATGCCTGCAAAATTTAAATAATGACTCACAATGCGGGTAGAAACCAATTCGCCAATAGATACTATTTGATCATAAATAAAATCATAACCATCTACAGGTTCATCTTCAATAATCCAATCTATTTCTACAAAAGTATTGTTGATTTCATTAAAAACAGGGTGGTTTGGGTTTTCAAATAATTGATGTAAAATCTCGAAATGATATGTTTTAATTTCATCAAATATTTCATTCACATCATTTTGTTGATAAAAATAGCTGTTGGTGAGTTTTTCTAAAGCATTGGTGGTTTTACCCATTGCAGAAATTACAATCAACAGTTTTTCTGATGAATTAGATTTTACAATTGCTGTAAGATTTTTTATCCCTTCGGCATCTTTAACAGAAGCTCCTCCAAATTTGAATACCTGCATTTATATTGTTGTGTAATAGTTAGTGCTTAAAATTAGAAAGCTTGAATTTGATCTTTTGAGAGGGAAGCATTTAGCCAACCATCTTCTAAATGGGCGTTGTACTTGTTGTAAAAATTAATAGCCGGTTGGTTCCAGTCTAAGACCTGCCAAACAACACCAACATAATTTTTATCTTTAGCTTCTTTTAAAACTCGCTCAAACAAAATTTTACCAATTCCCTGGCCACGCATATTTTCTGTCACAATAAAATCTTCCAAATATAATCTGCAACCTTTCCAGGTAGAGTAGCGAATGTAAAACAATGCAAAACCTTCTATTTTGCCATCTTTTTCTGCCACAAAAGCTTTCCAAATAGGGTTTTCACCAAACCCCGCATCCTCAAAAGCGGCTAAAGTAACGGTTACTTCTTCAGGAGCTTTTTCATAAAGCGCTAATTCGTGAATTAGCGTTAACATTCTTGGGCAATCTTCTTTTACCGCAAAGCGGATAGGTATATTCATATTATTCTTCTTCCTGATTTTTAAAATGTTTGATCACTCGCTCACCAAAAATATCACTACCAATTCTTACTAGAGTAGAACCTTGCTCAATAGCTATTTTATAATCGGCAGACATACCCATAGAAATTTCTTTAAATGAAGGTTCATTTTTAAAATAAGCTATTTTTAATCCTTCAAAAAGAGTTCTTAATTCGTAAAACTCATCATTAATTTGTTTCTGATTTTCGGTATTGGTGGCTATGCCCATTACCCCAACAATTCTGATATTTTTAAGCTCAGTAAATTCTTGAGATTCTAAAAGCTCAATCACCTCATCAAAACCTAAACCATATTTAGTTTCTTCATCAGCGATATAAACTTGTAAAAGACAATCAATTACTCGGTTATTTTTTTCTGCTTGTTTGTTAATTTCTGTTAATAATTTGAGGCTATCTACAGAATGTATTAGGGATATAAAAGGGGCAATGTATTTTACTTTATTGGTTTGTAAATGCCCAATTAAATGCCATTCTATATCTTTTGGTAATTGCTCATACTTATCTGCCAATTCCTGAACTTGGTTTTCACCAAAAATTCTTTGTCCGGCCTTGTAAGCTTCCATTAAATCTTCAATAGGTTTAGTTTTAGAAACAGCAACCAATCTTACGTTTACGCTTTCTATCTCTGTTTTAAAAGCTTTAATATTATCTGTAATGCTCATTAATGCGTAATTTTATGCGAATATTTGTCAAAAATACAAATGATTTACTTTGTGTAGGGCTTATCTTAAAAATATAACAAAATAGCTCAGCACATTTTTAATTAAACTGTTTATGTTGAATAAAAAACTTTCGGCTTTGTTTGGTGTCTTTATCTTTTTTATCTCTTGTCAGGGAGAGAAAGCTCCGGCAGGCATTATTGAAAAAGATAAAATGATTGAGATTTTTGTGGATATGCATATTTCAGATTCTTATTTATATCAAGTACAAAACACAGATACCATGTTAATGCAAGCTAAAAGCAGGTATAATTATATATTTAAGAAACACGCCATTGATTCGGCAAAGTTTAGCAAAAGCTTAAATTACTATAGTTTACAACCAAAAGAGCTTGATGAAATGTACCAAAAGGTGATTGATAGTTTAGAAGGCTTAGAAAAAAGCTTACAACCTAAACCTATTATAAAGCCAAAACCAAAAGCTAAAAAAGTAAATGATTTACCCCTTAAATAGTCTTCAAAAATTAGGTTTTGAGGATGTTAAAAATGCAATAAGAAATTTCTGTATCAGTGAAATGGGACGTGGAATGGTTGATAAAATCCAGTTCATGAGTAACTATGATCAGATTAATAAGTTTCTAAGACAAACGTCAGAATTTAAAAATATTCTGGAAAACGACCAACCTATTCCTATTCAAAGTTTTTTTGACATCAAGAAAATTGCAGAAAAAGCAAAAATAGAAGGCACATTTTTAAGTGAAGACGAAGCTTTTCAAGTTTACAGTTCTTTACAAACTGTATTTGCCGTAATTAGGTATTTTGAAGAAAGGACAGGCTTATATCCAAATTTGGAGGCTTTGTTTGAGCATTTGCCTATCGAAAAAAATATTCTTAAACACATAGAAGCAGTAATTGATGTGAGGGGCAAAATTAAACCTAATGCATCCAGATTATTGGCTGAAATCACTACTGCTATCGCTAAAGCTGAACAAGAAGCCCGAAAAAAGATAGATCAGATTTATAAGAATGCCCAAGCAAATAATTGGGCTGCTGATGGTAGTTTAACCGTTAGAGATGGCCGAATTTGTATCCCAATTTTAGCAGAAAATAAAAGAAAAGTTAAAGGATTTGTACATGATGAATCTTCATCAGGGCAAACCGTTTTTATAGAGCCTGAGGAAGTTTTTAGTTTAAATAATAAAATACGTGATTTAGAATTCGATAAGCGAAGAGAGATCATCCGAATTTTAACAGAGCTCACCAACCAATTAAGGCCTTATGTGCCCATTTTATTGTCTTATCATGGTTTTTTAACCAAGCTAGATTTTGTAAGGGCAAAAGCATTATTTGCGATTAAAATTGAAGCCAATATGCCGGTTTTATTAAAGGATGCCAAGCTCAAACTAATTAATGCTAAACATCCATTATTACTTTTAAGTCATAGGGAAAGTGGAAAGCCGGTAGTTCCTTTAAATATGCATTTAGATGACCAAGTGCGTATTTTATTAGTTTCAGGACCTAATGCAGGTGGTAAATCTGTCGCCATGAAAACCGTAGGCTTATTGCAAATTATGGTTCAGGCAGGTTTATTAATTCCGGCCGCAGCCGAATCAGAAGTGGGTATTTTTAAGCAACTTTTTGCTGATATAGGCGATGATCAATCTATAGAAAGTGATTTGAGTACTTATAGTGCGCATCTTTCAAAAATGAAATACTTTACAGAGCATGCTTCTGGCAAAACCTTAATATTAATTGATGAGTTTGGTACCGGAACAGATCCACTTTTTGGAGGCCCCATTGCCGAAGCTGTTTTAGAGCAAATTAACCAAAAGAAATCTTTTGGAATGATTACCACTCACTATTCAAATTTGAAATTATTTGCCAATAGTGCTGCAGGATTAGAAAACGCATCAATGGTTTTTGATAATGTGAATCTTAAGCCTATGTACATGTTAGAAATGGGTAAGCCAGGGAGTTCTTATGCTTTTGAGATTGCTCAAAAAATAGGTTTGTCTCCGCATTTAATCGCGTTAGCAAAAAGTAAAATCAGCGTTCAGCAAAGAAAAGTGGATACCTTATTGGTTGATTTAGAAAGAGATAAAAAGGAAGTTTTTGACAGTAAAATAGAGTTAGATAAGCAGCAACGAAAATATAAATCGCTATTAGCCGAAAATGAAACGTTAAAGAATTATTACGAAGAGAACAAGCGTAATTTAATTAGAGAAGCCAAGCTTGAAGCTCAGCAAATTATAAAAAATGCCAATAAATTAGTAGAAAACACCATTTCTGAAATTAAGGAGGTGAAAGCTGATAAGGTTAAAACCCAAGCTTTAAGAGCACAATTACATGAAGCTTTAAAAGTAAACGAGATTAAACCTGTACAAAAGCCTAAAACAGAAATCAGTCAGGATGAAATTGTTGCAGGAGATTGGATTAAAATGCTTGATTCTGATAATTTAGCCCAGGTTTTAGAAGTCGCAAAAGATAATTTAATAGTGGCTTTTGGCGAGTTAAGATCTGTAGTTAAAAAGAAAAGGGTAGAGAAAGTAGCCAATAAGCAAGTGCCAAAAGAGGTAAAAAGGTTTGGAACTTCGTCCTATACAGATTCCGCCGCAAGTTTTTCACCAGAGATAGATTTAAGAGGTAAAAGAGGGGAAGATGCCGTTGCCGAATTAGAACGTTATTTTGATAGAGCAGTGATGTTTGGATTTTCTTCTTTTAAAGTAATACATGGCAAAGGCGACGGTATTTTAAGGAAATTGATTCGTAATTATTTAAAAAAATATCCTCAGGTGAGTAAAATGGAAGATGAACATGCTGATAGAGGAGGAGATGGGATTACTTATGTATACCTAAAATAAAACTATTTGAAAGTTTTAAGCGTTTATTTTTTTAAACCCTTTGAAAATGAAACATCTAATTTTATTCTTACTCACCATTGCTTTTTTTTCTTGCAAAAAGTCAAACAAGCCTACAGATACTGTTGATAATAATACACCGGTAGCCCTACAATCTACAGTGATTGCATCGGGCTTGGTGCTGCCTTGGGAAATTATATATGGCCCTGATGATCAACTTTGGATAACAGAAAAATCCGGAAAAATAAGTCGTGTGAACCCAGTAACTAAACAAATTTCGCCTTTATTCACCATATCAGATGTGGTGAGTCAAGGTGAAGGAGGTTTGTTGGGCATGGTGCTACATCCAGATTTTAACGTTTCCCCTTACGTTTATGTAGTTTATAATTATAATGCAAATAATGTTTACCGCGAAAAAGTAGTAAGATATACTTACAGCAATAACACGCTTATTAATCCCAATATTTTAATTCAAAATATACCAGCAGGGACTTATCATAATGGTAGCCGCTTATTAATAAGTAGCGATAAAAAGTTATTTGTAACTACCGGTGATGCCACAAATGCGGCTTCAGCGCAGCAAATGAATTCATTATCTGGTAAAGTTTTAAGATTAAATTTAGACGGCACTATTCCATCAGACAATCCCGTAACTGGCAGCTATATTTACTCATTTGGACATAGAAATTCACAAGGTTTGGTTTTTGTTGATGATAAACTATTTGCATCAGAACATGGTCCAAGTAACGATGATGAAATTAATTTGATCCAAAAAGGGAGAAATTATGGTTGGCCAAATGTAGAAGGTTTTTGCAATACCAGTACCGAAGCAAGCTTTTGTGCAGCCAATAATGTAGTAGAACCCTTAATTAATTGGTCGCCAACAGTTGCTACAGCAGGTTTAGCTTATTATAACAGCAATCTCATTCCCCAATGGAAAAATTCTTTATTGCTTACCACTTTAAAAGCCAGTAAAATTATCCAGCTTAAGCTAAACGATAATAAAACTAGTATAGAAAGTCAGGCAGATTTTTTTGCCAATGAGTTTGGCAGAAAAAGAGCAATATGCGTAGGTAAAGATGGTGAGGTATATTTTATCACCAGCAATGGTAGCGATGATAAAATTGTAATGGTGCGTCCTGTGAATTAAATTTTAAGTTTGAAGCTTATTTTTTTTGAATGTTTAGCTTAAAATTTACCTTTACATTTAACCAATTATAAATATGAATAAAGTAATAGCTAACGCTGATGTTGCTATTCAAGATATACAGGATGGAATGACCCTGATGCTTGGTGGTTTTGGCTTATGTGGAATTCCCGAAAACTCTATCACTGCTTTAGTGAAAAATGGCGTAAAAAACCTCACTTGTATTTCAAATAATGCAGGTGTTGATGATTTTGGTATCGGCTTAATGCTGCATAAGAAACAGGTAAAGAAAATGATAGCTTCTTATGTTGGCGAAAACGCCGAATTTGAACGTCAGTTATTAAGCGGAGAGTTAGAAGTAGAATTAATCCCTCAAGGCACTTTAGCTACCCGTTGTATGGCCGCAGGTTACGGAATGCCAGCAATTTTTACTCCGGCCGGAGTAGGAACAGAAGTAGCCGAAGGTAAAGAAACAAGGAATTTTAACGGAAAAGACTATTTAATGGAAATGGCTTTTGATGCCGATTTTGCCATTGTAAAAGCTTGGAAAGGCGATACCATGGGGAATTTAATTTATAAATCTACCGCCAGAAATTTTAATCCATTAATGGCTATGGCAGGTAAAATAACCATTGCCGAAGTAGAAGAATTGGTGCCAGCAGGCGAGTTAGATCCCGATCAAATTCATACTCCAGGAATTTATGTACATCGTATTTTTCAAGGATCAAATTATGAAAAACGAATAGAACAAAGAACGTTACGTACTACGTAGGGATAATCCTCGGATTATCCTTTATAAGAGTTACATAGGTAAATAATTTTAAATACATTTTACAAAAGCGGATAATCCAAGGATTATCCCTACAAAACGAAAAAATGCTCGACAAAAACGGAATCGCAAAAAGAATAGCCAAAGAGTTTAAAAACGGAATGTATGTTAATTTAGGAATAGGAATTCCAACTTTGGCGGCAAATTATATCCCGGAAGGAGTAGATGTTGTTTTACAATCTGAAAATGGTTTATTAGGTATGGGTCCGTTTCCTTTTGAAGGGGAAGAAGATGCCGATTTAATTAATGCAGGTAAACAAACCATTACTACTTTGCCAGGTTCGTCAATTTTTGATTCGGCGATGAGTTTTGGAATGATTAGAGCCGGAAAAGTTGATTTAACGGTTTTAGGTGCAATGGAAGTTTCAGAAAATGGCGATATCGCCAACTGGAAAATCCCGGGTAAAATGGTGAAAGGAATGGGTGGAGCAATGGATTTAGTGGCTTCGGCTAAAAATATCATCGTAGCCATGCAACAAGTAAACAAAGCAGGGCAATCTAAATTATTAAAAACCTGTTCTCTGCCTCTTACGGGCGTTCACTGTGTGAAAAGAGTGGTGACCGAGTTAGGCTTTTATCAAATAGAAAATGGCGCTTTTAGATTATTAGAAAGAGCCCCAGGCATAAGCATAGATGAGATTAAAAAAGCAACGGAAGGTAAACTAATTATAGAAGGGGAGATTCCTGAAATGGAGATTTGATAATCTTAATTCTTAGAAGCTGGTTTATTCAACAACCATTCGTTTTTAGACAGACTATAAACGTAATTTAACTTAGGTTCTTCTCCAAAATAAGTCACTTCCTGTTCATCAATTTTTGTAGTTCCTAATCTGCCAATGGCTATTTGCGACCTTACATTATTTGCACCAATATGAAAATTAACTTTTTCTACGAATTGAAAAATATAATCTAACATGATGGTTTTAACCGCATGATTAATCCCTTGTCCCCAACACTCCACAGCATAAAAAGTATAACCAATTAAAATGCTGTTTTCCTGCTCGTTATAATCATAAAAGCGGGTGCTGCCCATTATCGCTCCGTTGCTTTTGTCTACTATTTTAAATGCGCCTTTGCTTTGCATGGCGCCATCAAAAAAGGTTTTAAATACTTCTTTTTTCCAGCGATTTTTGTTGGGGTGTTGTTCCCATATTTTAGGGTCTGAAGCAGTTAGATATAAACCTTCAAAGTCCATATCCTGTAATGGATATAAAATGACTTTTTCATGCTCTAATATGGGTTGGATGTTGATGATCATAAATTGAAATTTTGGAGTCGGAGATTTGAATTTATTATTGAATCCGTGGAGACGCTTTGCTTAACTTTTCGGGCAGAATGGGAGAGGTGTTCTCTGTCAGTTTCAGGCGGACTCGTCCACTCTATTATTAGGCAAATTATTTGCCAACATTGATATTCATATTTGCCAGTTCCACATGTAATTTCACTTTCGCTTTCAAAGCAGAAAAAACCCTCATCAGTGTGTCCATGGTTACATTGCTTGCATTGTTTTCGAGGCGGGAAATTTGAGCTTTCTGAACTCCGATTAACTTTCCAAGTTCTTCTTGAGTCAGGTTGCGTTCTAATCTTGTTTGTTTGATTGCTTTACCTATTAAATCCATTTGAATTTCATACTCAAAAAAATCACGTTCTGGAGTTCCTACTTCCCCTATAATTGTGTCCTGTACTTCGTCTAATGTGTATGTTTTCATTTCTTTTTATTTTTTATTCCTTTTTCAACAAAATATTTTTCTCTAATCTTCAATGCTTTTTGAATTTCATTGTCTGGAACTTTGCTTCGTTTTTTTACAAATCCGTGTGTTGATATAACGAATATTTGATTTTCAGACGTTTTATCCCAAAAGGCAAGAAGTCTATATTGAAATTCTTGATACAACGTTCGGAATTCCCAGATTTCGTTATTTAATTTTTTTAATAGTTCAGAATCTAATTCAACTTGAGATTTTCTAATATTGTATAAGATTTTTTCAGAATGCTTTTTCTGTAAGCTTTTTAAAAATTCGAACACTTCTTATAAAATAATAACCTCAAAAAGTTTGTCCATTCAATCGGATATTTTTCTCTAACAAATATAAAGAAGTTTCGTTAAAAAGAAACTTCTTTATTTGAATAGTAAAATTTTGTGTAGTATATATGGCTTATAACGGTTTTTGTTTAAAAACACAATCTCGTTTAAATGTTCTGTAGAATCAATAAATGTATTTAAAAAACCGAGGACTTTATTTAGTAAGAGTTCACTAACATTGTTTTTAGTAATTTGCTGCTCTATTTTCATTTTAAGATTTCAGTGATCCTGAAAAAGGAACTCTGAAACCAGATTGGGTACAGATAGATAAGTACGGTTTGGGGATTTGCGAAGAAGCGGTTTTAGATGGATAAAATGTTCAATTTATAACAGCTATTCATTATAATTCCGAATGTTGAATTTTTCCCAGAACCCGCTTTTTTGCTACCCCCCCTGTTGAAGGTAGTTTTTTTATTTTATAAAATAATAGAAATGATAATATACTTAACACAATATAAAGACCACCCATTATTCGGTTAAACAACGAATGTTCAGAAATTGTCTTATCAATTTTTAATATTTTATAATCATCATTAAAATCGCTTATATTCTTGTTAATTATTAAATTATCATTTTTTATTGTTACAATATTGTCTTTTTTTGAATACAAAACAGCATTTATTGTGTCTTTTCTATTTAGAACCTCAAATTTTATCTCTTTTTTTGAAGTTAATAAAGATATATTTTCAGGTAATTCAGGACTAAAAAAAATGTAAATGCCTGCTAAAAATGTAAATATTGAAATATATAACATTTTATTCCGCTGTCTCAAATTCCTTTTTTCTCTAATATTTATTTCGCTAAGTTTATCAATTCGATTTATGTCAGTAATTCTAAAATCAAATTCAATTGAGTTGTAAAAATCATCACTTATTTCATCAATTTCAATATTATTTGGAACTTCAATCAAGGATTCAAATTCTATTTTTTCGCCAGCCTTTAATAAATCCCAAGATAATTCTATGGTTGTATCATCCGATTTATTTAATGTTATAGAAGAACCATCTGGTTTCTCATAAACGTTTGTTTCTAGCCATTTATAGTTTTTTTTAGTGTTTAATTGTAAAGGTTTATAAATCCTAGATTTATCTATATCTGTTTTGCCATTATTAATTAAAACACCTTTAAAAAGAATCAAATAGTTTTCAACGATTTCATTATTATATTTAACATCAATTTTTAATCTATTTATATCTTGTTTAAACAAGCTATAACATTCTTTTTTCTCTAAACCTAATGATACTTTCTTGTTAGTTTTTCTTGCAATCCATATACTATAAATTCCGAAAATTAGAGTTAAAATTAAACCAACAATACCTAATATATTTCCTAACATTTTTTGTATTTAGTTTATTTTGTGGTTAATATTATTGCCAATTTGTAATATACATCTAGTTTACTTTCGTAATACACCCGAATTAGCCGTATCACGGAAGTTTTTATTACTCTTATTCTAATCAACAAACTCTATAAATCACCAACAGGGCTATCAAAAATTATAAGAAATTCAATGATTTTGCAGCTTTAATGTGATTCAATTTTAGATGTATGTTTAATAGATCTTTAAAAATAGTATAATTTATTTAACCAACAATATAATTGATACCTAAATTTTAAAGGGTAGGATTATCGCGTTAACGATTGCAGCGGCATCTTTTTTATTTGTGCACTTTTCGGATCTGCGGAGGGGAGAAATAAAAAAATATAGCGGAAAGCGTGTTTAAACGCCCAAAATATTTAATCGAAAGATCTTAATAGACAGTAAAAAGGTAAGAAATATGGGGGTTTCAGCTAAACGCCCTAAATCCCAAGTTTTCCTCTTAATTCTTTAGAAATATCATCGGTAATATCTAAAATGTTTCTTAACTCGTTGGTAGAGTTGTTGATGATTTTATCGCAACGGAAACGGTGAGGCAATAAATATTCGTTATAGGAAGGCATCACGTGGTTATCCCATTTGTAAAGTACATCTTCTTCAGAATAGCCTCTTTCTAATAAATCTCTGCTCAACCTTCTTTCTAAAGCAATTTCAACAGCGGCATCCATAAATATGCGGTAATCAAAAAGCTGATCGATATGTTGATAATGATAAATAAATAAACCTTCTATAATTAAAATAGGAGCGGGCTTAATTTCTAACAATTTTGGAATTGCCGTTGGATTATTAAAAGTATATTCTTGCTTGTAAACGGTTTTAAAATCCATCAAATCGTTCACGTCATTTTGAAACTGGTTAACTTCTATACAAGTAGGTAAATCAAAATTGTGTAAGCGATTTTCCTCGGCAGTCATTTCGCCTACTTTAATGTAATAGTCGTCTTGCGAAACTAAACAAACTTCATCTGCAGAAAAATGATTTAAAAAGCAGTTTAAAAAAAACGTTTTACCAGATCCGCTACCACCGGCAACGCCAATTACATAAGGTTTACTGTTGCTCATTCGGTATGCCGAAGGTTATGTTTACTAAAAATCTTTTATCTAAAGCGCCAATAGCATCGGCAGTAGCTTTGGTGATCACAATAATCACGTCTTTTGTGGTTTCATTTTCTGTATAGCGGCCAACCACTTTTGCAAACACACTTCTGTTAGACATTGGGTTAGTGATTTTTACAATGGTACCCACAGGTGCAGTTTTATGCAAAGCATAACTTTTAGTAGCGTCTAAGTTATTATCATCAATCCAAACGGCTAAACCTTTATCATTTACTTCGGTAATTCCGTATCTGTTTTTAGGGATTTCTATATTTGGTTGAGAATCTGTAGAATCTAAATATTTTATTTTACTCACCGGAACCTCAGGAACACGCTCTTTAACTTTTGGCTTCTCTACTAAAATGGCCTTGCCAGAATTATTGGTTTCTACGGTGCGAGTTAAACTTACTTCATCGTTAGGCGTAACCTTTAAAGTTTGGCCAACGCTCAAGGAATTTGTTTTTAAACCATTCAATAATTTAATATCATCAACCCTCATATTGTATTTGCTGGCAATGGCGTAAAGCGTTTCGCCGGGTTGTACTTTATGATTAATTTGTTTAGCAGGTTTTTCTGTTTTATTTGGAGATGAAAAGCTCACCGGCTTATCATTAAAATTTTGTTGAGTAGGTATTTTTATAGTTTCTGATGGGTGCAAAGCTGTATTTTTGTTAAACTCCATAATACTTTGAGGGCTAACGTTATAGCGGCGACCCAAAGAATAATAAGTTTCTTTTGCTTCAATTTTATGTAAGATAATTTTTTTTCCGTTTAAGTTTTCTATCCCTGTAGAGTCTCTGCCATCTCTTGAAAATGCTTGTGTTGATGAAAATATTACTAATAAAAAAAGAAGAGTTTTATAATTCATAAAATGAGATTTGTTCATTTAAAAATTTTGCAATTATACTAAATAACTCACAATTTCTGATTTGTTTTTAATGTAAACCAGTTTGCCAAGCCACACAAAGAACGTATCGATGCTCAATTTTTGTATATCTGCATTTAATAAATCCTCAAAGATGAGGTCCTCATTTTTATAAACCTGTAGGTATTGGTTGGTTTTATCAGCTTCATTTTTATAAACACTTATAATTTTTAAATCATGATAAATGAGCTGATGCTGGGTGTCCCAAATTTCTGTAGAAGCGATAAGTTCTGGCAAAAAGATTTGATTACTAATAGATTGAGTTTGGTATAGATCTTTTAATTGCAATTTGGATATCAACTCACCATTTTTATAGTGAAGCAATTGGAATGCTCTGGGAAAAATTTTAGCATCAAATACTACGACTCCTTCTTTAGTAAATTGTTGAACGCTTACGCTGAAATTTTGCCAAAGTATTTTATTTTCTTTAAGATCTAAAGCGATAATTCCTTTATGAACCGGAGAAAACTCGTTTTCAAAACCATGAAAATAAGCAATGCCAGCATTAACAAAATCTAATCCTAACAGCCAATCTTCTTCAAACTTAAAGTTTTGGAGTAAATGAGTTTGGGTCGAAAAATTGTAAGCGTAAAAAGAAACCTTTTTATCTAAAGTTCTATTTTCCCAGGCTAGGGTTTGCGTAGCATCATCTAGTTTTATTTTCCATATCATTTCTTCGGGTTTACCCGAAAATAAAACAAAGGTTTTTTTTGTATTGATGCTCATTGTTTCAAAAGTAATAAATCCCAAAATAAGCAAGAGGTATTAATGCCAAACATGGAGAATTATTTTATTTTTTAAAAAGATTTATCTTTTTTGCTCTGTGACCTCTGATTCTCTGTGGTTATAAATAAAGCGCCAATTTAAAGTTTAATTAAGTTTTTTATGCATAGTGATATAATATTAACCACGGAGGACGCGGAGATTACAGAGCTAAATGATTATAATCTATAAAATGAAAAGCAATATAATAATGTGTGGAAGCAGATAGCTCATCAAATTTCTTTATCACTTAATTTTTTGGTTTACAATTCTACTTTAAGATGATGTATTAAATTAATATTTATTGATAGTGGAACAGATATTGCACTATTTTAATTCGGTTTTATCTATTTAGAAAAGCAAATAATAAATTTTAACCAAATTAAAACTCAAAATATGAGCACAGTTAACAAAATAGGATTAGAGGATAAAAAAGTAATTGAATTGGTAGATCATTTAAATCTATTATTGGCAAATTATCAAATTCATTATCAAAAAGTTAGAGGTTGCCACTGGAATGTAAGAGGGCATAATTTTTTTAATTTACATGTGAAATTTGAAGAACTTTATGATAATGCACAACTTACTATTGATGAATTGGCAGAAAGAGTACTCACTTTAGGAAAATCTCCTTATAGTACTTATGCAGATTATATTGAACTTTCTGAAATTAAGGAAATTAAAACAGAAGGATTACCAGCAGAAAAAATGGTAGAAGCTATTTTAGACGATTTTAAAAAGCTTATTGTAATGGAAAGAGAAGTGATAGAAAACGCTACTGATAATGCTGGAGATGAAGGAACCGCTGATATGATTATTGGTTTCTTGAGATTTAAAGAAAAAACATCATGGATGTTAAGAGCTTGGGTGGGAAAATAATTTAGAAGAGATCGATGATTATCAATCTCTTTTAAATAGAAAAACCTAAATTTTAAAGATTAATCTCTAAAATTTAGGTTTTTTTTATGCGTTGATTTTTTTAAAATCTTACTCCAAAAGTTAAAGCAACACTATTATTTCTGGTTTCAATAGTTGAAACTGGTTCAGAGGAATCTGATAGCGAATAATTGCTGTAAAATAATTTGTTATTAGAATTGATAATAGACATATCTAAATAATAAGCTCCAAATCTATACCCAAAACCACCAGAATAAGCGCTAATTTCAAAATCTTTATTATTTAAGTTTTTGTAAGGATTGCCAGTTAATTGATAACCTACTCTCAAAAGTAAATTAGGCTGAATTCTATATTCTCCGCCCACACTGTAGTTAATTGCGTTTTTATAAGTTTGCTTAATATCAGTATTGGTATTTAAATCTGTTCGTGAATCAGAAGAAGTAAATTGAATAGATGAATAGTCTACAAAGCCTAAATCAGCACTAATAAACCCTTTATCTCCAAAAAAGTAAGATATACCGCCGTTTAATTTAGTGGGTGTTCTCAATTGGTATTCAAAAGGGTAATCATCTGTGCCGTTAATGTTATCTAAAGGATTATTTAATTCTTCCGAGTAATTATCAGTTACGGTATACCATGTTGGCGATTCAAATGCTAAACCAATTCTAAGCGTACTTACTGGTTTTAAAATCATTCCTAATTTTAAGTTGATGCCAGAACCATCGGTATTAAAATTTCTATTATAATTTACATCATAATCAAAGTTATTGCCATTAAAAGCATAAAGGCCAACTTCATTGGTCATTTCTGTAGAGGTAAATTTAAACGATGATAAACCTAAGCTTGCGCCTAAAAAAACGGTATTACTTACATTAGCACCTAAGGTAAAATCAATACTAGAACTTCCACCTGTTCTATCAACAGATTGAATTTGTTCTGAATTTGTTGATGTATTTGGAACGTAACGAGTAGGATTAGCACTGGTAGCTTCAATTAAAAATGAATCATAAGCTGCGCCATTTACCGCTGAAGTTAAATTAGATTGGGTGGCATTTTCGCTTGAAGCTGTTTCGGCAAAATAGTCACCTAATCCATTTAAATTGGTAGTTCCGGCATACATAAAATCGTTTCTAAAAGCACTTTTCTTTTGATACCCAATTCCAAAATTTAAGCTTAACAATCCTTTATTTAAATCACCTTTTTTATAAGTTTTTGCATGGAAAACAACACCTGCATTATTTAAATCAACATTGCTGCTGCTGCCAGATGTATTTTTGCTATTAAAAGTAATATCGTTGTTTCTGAGTTTTAAACTCGGCGTAAAGCTAAATTCTGATTTTGAGAACATTCCTAAACCAGCAGGATTTCCGTACAAAGAACTCAAATCTCCACCAATGGCAGATTTATATCCTCCAATAGCATCCATCCTTGCAGTACTACTGTTTTGAAACTGCGAAAATCTTAAAGCATCGGCTAAATATTGAGCGTAAGTAGTTTGAGTAGCTATTACTGTAATAACCACTAATAAAGTTTTTTTTAAATTCATTTATAGTTTTAGTTGCCGCCAGGTCTAGTTGGTCTTGGTGAAGATGAACCTCCTGAACTTGATGAACCTGAAGATGATCTACCCGAATCACTACCTTGTGATGGTGGTGGCGTATAGGTTGGTCTTTCTGTTCTTGTTGGTCTACTGCTTTCAGTAGTTGGTGATTGTTGTACAGGTGTTCTGGTTGGTCTGGTGGTAGTGGATCCACTTCCATTCGGATTTCTAGTTCCTGTTGTAGAAACAGCTCCATTAGAGCCATTACTGCTATTTCTTACCGGACGGGTTGTTGGATAAGGGATGCTATTTCCAGTAGAGTTTCCTGTTCTGTTATCATAACTTCCGTTTGGTCTTGGAGTATTTGGTCTGTTACTGTAACTAGGATTTCCATAATAACCGTTAGATCCTCCGTAACCATAACCGCCACCATAGTTTCCGTAATAACCTGGTCTGTAATAAGAATACATTCCTCCGTAAGGAGAGTTGCCGTAAAAAGAACCAAAATTATTCCAACCGTTAAAATTATTAAAGTTATTGTATCCGTAAAAAGGAGATCCATTAAAATTATTATAGCCGTAAAATGGAGAACCAAAATTAAAACCTAAAGACCAACCATTGTTAAAGCCAGAGAAGTTGTTAGAAGAAAAGAATGGATCGTAACCGTAGTTAAAGTTGTTCCTATAATAATGATCTCTCCAGGCGTAATTATTTCTTACGTCGTAAAAATCTAACCTAGAATTAGTTACATCTTCGTAATAATCATTATCTGAATAACCATTACGATCGTTGTAATTGTCTTTTACAGCAGGTGCCGAAACGTATACAGCGCTATTAGCAGATACATCTGAAAAATAAACATCATCATTATTATCTGTTGCAACTTTTACAGTAGAACAAGCACTTATAGCAATTGCTAAAAAGCCCAGTGAAAACATTTGAGGAGTAAATTTAACTTTCATCATATTATTAGGTTTTTCGGCTAAAGCTTTAATCTTTAAAATTTATAACTTTGACCAAGTTTATATTATTTAAAAATACAAAAATTATTCCAAATAAATCATGAGTAAAGGCTTAACCAGTAGATCAGAGGATTATTCGCAATGGTATAACGAATTAGTTACAAAAGCAGACCTTGCAGAGCATTCTTCTGTAAGAGGATGTATGGTAATTAAACCCTACGGCTACTCTATTTGGGAAAAGATACAAGGTGTTTTAGATCAAAAATTCAAGGATACTGGTCACAGTAATGCATATTTCCCTTTATTTATTCCAAAATCTTTCTTTTCTAAAGAAGCGTCTCACGTTGATGGTTTTGCTACGGAATGTGCTGTAGTTACTCATTATAGATTAAAAAACGATGGTAATGGAAATATTATTGTTGATGAAGACGCCAAGTTAGAAGAGGAATTAATTGTAAGACCAACCTCAGAAACCATCATTTGGAACACTTATAAAGGATGGATACAATCTTACAGAGATTTACCTTTATTAATTAACCAATGGGCAAACGTAGTACGTTGGGAGATGAGAACCAGATTGTTTTTAAGAACCACTGAGTTTTTATGGCAAGAAGGGCATACCGCACATGCAACTTCAGATGAGGCCGTTGCAGAAGCAGAACAAATGTTAGAAGTATATGCAGATTTTGCCGAAAATTGGATGGCGATGCCAGTGATAAAAGGTAAAAAAACAGCTAATGAGCGCTTTGCAGGGGCTTTAGATACCTTATGTATTGAAGCTTTGATGCAAGACGGAAAAGCATTACAAGCTGGTACTTCACACTTTTTAGGACAGAATTTCGCCAAAGCTTTTGATGTAAAGTTTACCAGCAAAGAAGGAAAACAAGAGCATGTTTGGGCTACTTCTTGGGGGGTTTCTACCCGATTGATGGGCGCTTTAATTATGGCACATTCAGATGATCAAGGGTTGGTTTTGCCTCCAAAATTAGCTCCAATTCAAGTGGTAATTGTTCCTATTTACAAAGGTGATGAAGAGTTAGCTAAAATTTCTGAAGCAGTAAATTTGATTACCACAGCATTAAAAGCCAAAGGAATTTCTTTTAAATATGACAATAGAGACACACAAAGACCTGGTTTTAAATTTGCCGAATATGAGCTAAAAGGAGTTCCAATAAGATTGGCCATTGGCGGAAGAGATTTAGAAAGTAATACCATTGAAGTAGCCAGAAGAGATACGCGTACAAAAGAAACCTTATCTAGAGATGGAATTGCAGATGCTATTGAAAACTTGTTAGAAGAAATTCAAACTAGCATTTACAATAAAGCGCATACTTTTAGAACCGAGATGACCACAAAAGTGGATTCTTATGAGGAGTTTAAAAAAGTTTTAAATGAAAAAGGCGGATTTATTGCCGCTCATTGGGATGGAACTTCTGAAACTGAAGCCAGAATTAAAGAAGAAACAAAAGCCACCATTAGATGTATTCCTTTAGATAATGCGCTAGAAGATGGTGTATGTATGGTGACAGGTAAGCCATCAACACAAAGAGTTATTTTTGCTTTAGCTTATTAAAAAGCCTCACCCAAACCCTCTCCAAAGGAGAGAGCTTTACCTTTAGAAGGGATTTAATTAAATAAAAATTTGATGATGAATAAAAATCAAAACGAAAATACAGATAACACACAAACTACTCCCTCTCCTTTGGAGAGGGTTGGGGTGAGGCCTCTGGGCTTTGGAACCAAAGCCATACATGCTGGTCAAGAGCCAGACCCAACAACAGGAGCAGTAATGACTCCAATTTATCAAACTTCTACTTACTGGCAAAAAACGCCAGGAGACAATAAAGGTTATGAGTATTCAAGAGGAACTAATCCTACTCGTAAAGCTTTAGAAGATTGTTTGGCCGCTTTAGAAAACGCAAAATATGGTTTGGCTTTTTCTAGCGGAATGGGTGCTACAGATGCCGTAATGAAACTGTTGATGCCAGGCGATGAAGTGATTACTGGTAACGATTTATACGGTGGTTCTTATCGTATTTTCACCAAGGTTTTTGCTAATTATGGTATCAAATTTCATTTTATTGATTTAACAAATCCCGAAAATATTCATCAGTACCTAAATGAAAAAACGAAGCTGATTTGGTTAGAAACACCAACCAATCCAATGATGCAAATTATTGATATTGAAGCGGTTTCAAAAATTGCTAAAAGTAAAAATGTAATATTGGCTGTTGACAATACCTTTGCTTCGCCATACTTACAAAACCCTATAGATTTAGGTGCTGATATCGTCATGCACTCGGTAACCAAATATATTGGTGGTCACTCTGATGTGGTAATGGGCGCTTTGTTATTGAATGATGAAGACCTGTACAAAAAACTTTGGTTTATATACAATGCTTGTGGCGCAACTCCCGGTCCGCAAGATTCTTTTCTTGTTTTAAGAGGAATAAAAACCCTTCATTTAAGAATGAAAGCACATTGTGAAAACGGAGAAAAAATAGCTCATTTCTTAAAGAATCATCCAAAAATAGAGAAGATTTATTGGCCAGGATTTACAGATCACCCTAACCATGATGTGGCTAAAAAACAAATGAGAGGTTTTGGTGGGATGATTTCTATTGTTTTAAAAGATGCGGATTTAGCTGAAACTTTTAGAATTTCAGGAAATTTTAAGGTATTTACATTAGCCGAATCTTTAGGAGGTGTGGAGTCTTTAATTAATCACCCTGCAACCATGACTCATGGTTCCATCCCTAAAGAAGAAAGAGAAAAAGTTGGCGTAGTAGATAACCTTTTGCGTTTAAGTGTAGGAGTAGAAGATGTAGATGATTTAATTGACGATTTAAAATCGGCGTTAAGTTAAAAAATCAACGTTTTACTATTACTCCATTAAAATTGATAGGATCTCTATAATTACTGGAAACATTTAAACTAGCGTATCCACTGGCGGAAATGTTGAGGTACAGTCTTGTTGCTTTATCTGTTTTTTTAGGAATAATAGTGATTTCATAGCTTCCGTCGGTATTTGATTTTTTATCATAAGTAAAATCTGTAGTGATAAATTCTATGGCATTATTGGTTCCACCGTATGGCGCTTGTGTAGCCACTCCAAAATAGGGAAGAAAACAATTGATACTATCAGGCGAAACAGTTAAAGTATATTCAGAAGTAAGCTGTACGGCAGTCATTCTCATGGGAAGCGCTTGTTGAGCAATAAATTTAAAACTGTTCGCTTTTAAAATTTTTGTGATTTCGCTCTTGTTTTCTTCCTTTTCTTTTTGTGTTAAACACGATAGGAGGAAAGTGCTTAAAAAAGCTAAAAAGAGAATTTTGGATATATTTTTCATAGTAAGTGTAATTTATAAAATATCATTCTTAAAAAGGATGATTTAAAACAAAACGTTGAATATTAAATTAAATTTTGAAGATTTAAAGGCATTTTTAGATGCAAAAGTGATACAATATAACCAGCCCGGTTTTATCACCAATGATCCTGTTTGTATTCCTCATTTGTTTACAAATAAACAGGATATCGAAATTATGGGCTTTTGGAGCGCTATGTTGGCTTGGGGTCAACGAGTCACCATCATTAATAAATGTAAAGAGCTTATTGCTTTAATGGATGGCGCTCCTCATGATTTTATTATGAACCATCAGGATACTGATTTAAAAAAGCTGCTAAATTTTAAACACCGAACTTTTAACGCTACAGACACTTTATATTTCATTCATTTCTTCAGGCATCATTATTCAAGTTTTGATTCTTTAGAAGATGCTTTTTTGCCTTTTAAAAACGATGAAATCTTTAGAGACGATTTTAAAGAAACATTATCAAATGCATCTTCAAAAAAGCAATTAAAAAGTGAGGTTTGCTTTGCGCCGATGTTTTTGCAGCCAACTATCGAAGGAAACTTAAATTATTTTAGATCTTATTTTTTCTCTTTGCCAGATTTTCCTCACAGAACCATCAAGCATGTTTCATCACCTCAGCAAAAATCTACTTGTAAACGTTTAAATATGTTTTTAAGATGGATGGTGAGGAATGATGAAAATGGTGTAGATTTTGGAATTTGGAATAGAATAAGTCCAGCCCAGTTAATTTGCCCTTGCGATTTACATGTAGACAGAGTTGCCAGAAAACTAGGAATCATTTCAAGGAAACAAACCGATTGGCAAACTGCTTTAGAATTAACAGAAAACCTAAGACAATTTGATCCTCAAGATCCAGTAAAGTATGATTTCGCTTTATTTGGATTAGGAATTGAAGAAAAATTTCAGTTTAGTTAGTTTTTTGTCATTCTGAATTTATTTCAGAATCTTATAATTTAGCCACTAATCACAAATCTTTGCCAATTATTCAGTATTTGAAACGTAGGGATAACCCTCGGGTTATCCTAAAATAATTGTTATAAAGGATAATCCGAGGGTTATCCCTACAATAAAATTTTCTCAATAGCTTCTAACTCAGTTTTATCAAAATCTAAATGATCTAAAGATTTTAAAGAATCAGCCAATTGTGCTGGTCTGCTTGCGCCAACCAAAACTGTTGTAATTCTATTATCTTTTAACAGCCAAGCTATAGCCATTTGTGCTAAAGTTTGATTTCTGCCTTTGGCAATTGTATTTAATTTTCTAACCTTTTCAATTTTATCTGGCGTAGCATATTGCTCATTTAAAAAGCCATGTGGTTTTGCCCATCTAGAATCTTCTGGAATTCCTTTTAAATATTTATCGGTAAGTAAACCTTGTGCTAATGGAGAAAATGGAATGCATCCTACTTTTTGCTCTTCTAAAGCATCTAGCAAACTTTCTTCTACCCAACGCTCAAACATAGAATACTTTGGTTGATGAATAAGGCATGGAGTTCCTAAATCTTTTAAAATGGCAACAGCCTTGTTAAATTCTGGCGTTTGATAATTACTTAAACCAATATAAAGCGCTTTCCCTTGGCGTACAATTAAATCTAAAGCAGCCATAGTTTCTTCTAAAGGCGTATCAGGATCTGGTCTGTGATGATAAAATATATCAACATAGTCTAATTGCATTCTTTTTAAGCTTTGATCCAAACTAGAAACCAAATATTTTTTAGAACCCCACTCGCCATAAGGACCTTCCCACATGTGGTAGCCTGCTTTTGTACTAATAATTAACTCATCACGATAAGGCAAAAAATCTTTTTTAAGTATTAATCCAAAATTCTCTTCAGCTGACCCCGGTGGCGGACCATAATTATTAGCTAAGTCAAAATGAGTAATGCCGCTATCAAAAGCTAAATGTAAAATTGCTCTGTAATTCTCGTAAACATCAACTCCGCCGAAGTTATGCCAAAGCCCCAAAGAAATTTCAGGTAATTTAATTCCGCTGTTTCCGCAACGGCGATAATTCATATATTGATATCTCTCAGGATTTGGACTATAGTTCATGCCTTAAAATTATAAATTATCATATTCAATTAAAATTTTTAATTCAGTTTATAAAGTATTCCTACCTGTTTTCCATCAAAATTAAAACTCATTTGATTTAAAAATTTGTCGAAACCTTTTCCGTTTTTTTGATGAATAGCATACATTGCTCCATCAAAAACTAACAGAAAAGCACCTTGCAAAATCAAAGATTGACCGTAACCTTTTAATCTATCTGATGATTTTCTTATTCCACGTTCGTTTAAAAACAAACCTGTTGCCATATAACCTACATCTAAACCCGCATTTAAAAGCAGTATTTTTTCTATTTTTTGTTGATCGTGAATACTTTGTGCGAAACTCAACTGTTCTTTCAAATCAGCTTTAGCGCCAAAATATCCGGCTGTAGCCAAGCCTAAATTCACCACATTCCACATCACATTCATTTGGTTAAAGTATTTCTTTTTACCTGAGGAGTTAAAATAAGCTAAGCCTCCAATAGTTAAATTGGTTAAAGCCCAGCCGCCTAAAACTTTCATCCCGTTTGAATTGATATGAATTCTTTTCTCGTTGATTTTCTGATATTTATCTTGAGAAAATGCAGGTGTAGCAAATACAATAAGTATAAAAAAGATAAATTTTTTCATGATATTGATGATTTAATAATGATGTAATTAGCTTAATTTGTACCCGTATGGATATTGAATTTAACAAGAACGAAGATATTAACAAACAACTTGTATATGAGTTGAAGACTAAACTTAAAAAAGTTTTTTTAGGTGGAGGAGAAAAGGCCGCAGCAAAACAAAAGGAAAAAGGTAAAATGCTGGCAAGGGAAAGGGTTAAGTTTTTGATTGATGATGATAAACCCTTTTTAGAAATTGGTGCTTTTACTGCCGATGGCATGTATGAAAAGGAGGGTGGTTGCCCATCTGCAGGAGTAATAGCTGGTATTGGTTATGTAAGCGGCAAGCAATGTATGATAGTTGCCAATGATGCTACTGTTAAAGCTGGAGCTTGGTTTCCAATGACAGCCAAAAAGAATTTGCGAGCACAGGAAATAGCCATGGAAAACAGATTGCCTACCATCTATTTGGTAGATTCTGCAGGAGTTTATTTGCCCATGCAAGATGAAATTTTCCCTGATAAAGAACATTTTGGTCGAATTTTTAGAAATAACGCCATCATGAGTTCTGAAGGGATTGTACAAATTGCAGCCATTATGGGTTCTTGTGTTGCTGGTGGAGCGTATTTGCCCATCATGAGTGATGAAGCCATGATTGTTGATGGAACAGGTTCTGTTTTCTTAGCAGGATCTTATTTGGTGAAATCCGCAATTGGCGAAAATGTAGATAATGAGACATTAGGCGGAGCAACTACACATTGTGAAATTTCTGGGGTTACAGATTATAAGCATCCAAATGATACGGCTTGTTTAGAATCTATTAAAAGTATAATGAGTAAAATTGGATCAGCAGAAAATGCTGGTTTTAATAGAGTAAAATCGGTTTTACCAAAAAGAAAGCCCGAAGATATTTATGGTATTTTGCCTGAAAACAGAGAAAAGCAATATGATATGCATGAGCTTTTAGATTGTATGATTGATGCTGGCAGTTTAGACGAATATAAAGCAGGTTACGGGCAAAGTATTGTTTGTGGTTTAGCCAGAATTGATGGTTGGGCGGTTGGTATTGTAGCCAATCAACGTAAAGTGGTAAAATCTAAAAAAGGCGAATTGCAGTTTGGTGGGGTAATCTATTCAGATTCGGCCGATAAAGCCACTCGTTTTATTATGAACTGTAATCAGAAGAAAATTCCTTTGGTTTTCCTTCAGGATGTTACCGGTTTTATGGTTGGATCCAGATCAGAACATGGCGGAATTATAAAAGATGGAGCTAAAATGGTAAATGCAGTAGCCAATTCTGTAGTTCCAAAATTTACTATTGTGATTGGAAATTCTTACGGAGCTGGAAATTATGCCATGTGTGGTAAAGCTTATGATCCAAGGTTAATATTTGCTTGGCCAAGTGCCAAAATTGCGGTAATGAGCGGTGCTTCGGCAGGTAAAACTTTATGGCAAATTCAGTCTGCAAGTATGAAAAAAGCAGGAGTAGAGATAACCAAAGAAGAAGAAGATAAGCAAATAAAAGCCATAACAGACCAATATGATGCACAAACAACACCTTATTATGCCGCATCTAGATTATGGGTGGATGGGATTATAGATCCAATGGAAACTCGCAAAGTGATTTCTATGGGTATTGAGGCTGCAAATCAATCTCCAATTAAAAAAAGATTTAATGTAGGCATGATTCAAACTTAGAATTGATTTATTTTGCAGCTTAATCAGATATAATTATAAAATGATTTTGAATACGAATAAATTTTTTTCTTGGCTTTTCATTTTTATGGCTCTTGGTGTTCTTTCGGTCAAGGCACAAAATGTGAATCAACAATCTGCTTGGCTAGCATTTTTTCATAGTCAGAAATTGTCAAACAAAACAGGTTTGCATTTAGATGCCCAGTTTAGATCGGCTGATGATTTGGCTTACGTCAGAAATGTTTTAATCAGACCAGGCTTCACTTATTTTTTTGACGATAAAAAGAATGCTACGGTAGGCTATGCATTTATCTTAACTAATTTAGGTCCGGCTATTAATAATGATTTAATTGAGCATAGAATTTGGCAACAGTTTATCATTACCACACCTATTGGTAAAATACCTTTGGTAAATAGATTTAGATTAGAGCAAAGATTTATAGAAACTAACACCTCAGATATTTTTTCTCAGAGGATAAGATACTTTGCTAGGGCAGTTATTCCTTTTAAAAAGCAAGAAACCAATAAATTTAGTAAAGGCGCTTTCTTAGCTTTACAAAATGAAGTGTTCTTAAATATCCAAAATAAAGATCTACTTAATAATAAGGTTTTTGATCAAAACAGAACTTATTTAGCTTTAGGTTATCGATTAAACGAGAGTATGGATTTAGAAACAGGTTACTTAAATCAACATATTAAAGGTACTGCCAATTCCACCACAAATCATGTTTTGCAATTGGCTTTATATACCAGATTCAAATAAAATTCAGTTAAAAATAATACAGTTAAAGTTCAGTTTATCATCACAAAGAAATAATACCGCATTTTCTAAATAAACAGAAACATTATTTTTGCGATGCTTTTATTGAAAGCTTACATTTGATTACAAATATTACCAAAATGACAGAAGAATTAGAACACGTTCATTGCTTAATCATAGGTTCGGGACCAGCAGGATACACGGCAGCAATATACGCAGCCAGAGCAGATTTAAAACCATTAATGATCACCGGAATGCAAATGGGCGGTCAATTAACAGAAACCACTGATGTTGAAAATTATCCGGGATACCCAGCAGGTGTGATGGGACCAGAAATGATGGAGGATTTTAGAAAACAAGCCGAACGTTTTGGTACAGAAATTCGCTTTGGATATGTTTCAGCAGTAGATTTCTCAGGTCCGGTTCATAAAGTGATAGTTGATGATACCAAAACTATTTTAGCCGATACCGTAATTATCTCTACAGGTGCATCAGCCAAATGGTTGGGTTTGCCATCCGAAGAGAAATATAATGGTTTTGGTGTTTCTGCTTGTGCAGTTTGTGATGGTTTTTTCTTTAAAAATCAAGATGTAGTGATTGTTGGAGCAGGAGATACCGCAGCAGAAGAGGCAACCTATTTGGCAAAACTTTGTAAAAAAGTAACCATGTTGGTTCGTAGAGATGAGTTTAGAGCTTCAAAAGCAATGGTTCATCGTGTGTTAAGCACTCCAAATATTGAAATTTTGTATAACACAGATACCAAAGAAATTTTAGGAGATGGAAAATCTGTAACTGGCGTTAAAGTGGTTAATAACGTAACAAATGAAGAACATGATATTCCGGCAACAGGCTTTTTTGTAGCCATTGGCCACAAACCTAATACCGATATTTTTAAAGATTGGTTGGCAATGGATGAAGTAGGTTACTTAATTACTAAGCCAGATAGCACATCTACAGATATTGAAGGTGTTTTTGTTTGTGGAGACGCTCAAGATAAAATTTATCGTCAAGCAGTTACTGCCGCTGGTACAGGTTGTATGGCTGCTTTAGAAGCTGAACGCTATTTAGCCGCTAAAGAATATGCTTAATAATTAGCTAAATGCAACTGAATAAATAAGAAAAGCAGATTAATTCCGCTTTTCTTATTTATGATCGTTATTAACCTCTATCCAATATCCATCTGGGTCTTGAAAATAAATTTGCTTAATTCCATCAGGTCTAAGGGTTACAGCATTACGCTCTCCAGCCCAATTGCTATATTCAATTTTGTTATGTTCAAGATTTTTAATGTAATCTTCCATAGAAATCACGCTAAAGCAAATATGCGAGCTTCTTAAATGTTTAACCTCTTTTTCGGCTCCAGAAATTACGTGAAACTGACCCAAGTTGCCTAAACTAAACCAAGTATGTTTGCCATCTTTAAAAGGCTCGGGTATGATTTCTAAGCCAATAATTTCTTTATAAAATTTTGTGCTTTCATTTAAATCATAAACAGAAATTGCAATGTGGTTAAGTACCGGACTTATTTTTTGTTGAGCAATAGCATTAGAATTTTTCATAAATAATACAAGAATAAAAATAGAGATGATTTTAAAAATAACTTTCATTGTTTTTTGAAATTGTTTAATTATTGAAAATAGGTAGCTTAACTTAAAAAGCATTTTAAATTTGTAAAACTTTGTTTATGATGATTCTTCGCATTTATATTTTTATAGATTTGAAATAAAAGCTTCAAAATTCATGCGGTCATTAATATTCATCTTCATTATTCTTAATGCTATTTCAGTTTCGGCACAATCTACTGATATAAATTTAGGAATTATTCCGGCGCCAAAATCAATCTCCTTACAATCAGGTTATTTTGTTTTGAGTTCTCAAACCGCTTTGCAATATGAAACAGAGGCTGATAAGAAAATTGCAGAATTTTTTAAAGATTTAGTAAAGGAAAAAGAAGGCTTTGATTTAGTGGTTGCTAAGAACTTTATTCAAGCACCTCAAAGTGTAATTTCTTTTAATTCTGCTGGTTCAACAAATTCTTCAGAAGAAGCTTATACATTAAAAGTCAATTCAAATAACATTCAGCTGTTAGGAAAAGAGAAGGGCGTTTTTTATGCCATGCAAACCCTTTCGCAATTGTATTTGAATAATTTAGAAAATCATCAAATTCCTCAATGTGAAATTATTGACGAACCCAGATACGCTTATCGTGGTTTGCATTTAGATGTTGGTCGTCATTTTTTCTCTATCGATTTTATCAAAAAATACATTGATTTTATGGCTGTTTACAAGCTTAATAACTTTCATTGGCATTTAACAGAAGATCAAGGATGGCGAATTGAGATTAAAAAATATCCAAAACTCACAGAAATTGGCGCATATAGAGCCCAAACTGTGGTAGGAAATTATCATGATAGAATGCCACAATGGTTTGATGGGAACAAGTATGGTGGGTATTATACACAAGAGCAAATAAAAGAAGTGGTGGCTTACGCCGATAAAAAATACATCAACATTATTCCAGAAATTGAAATGCCCGGACATTCATTAGCGGCTTTATCTGCTTATCCTGAATTGGCTTGTGGCGATAATCCTGGTCCGTTTAAAGCTGCAGAAAAATGGGGTGTATTTCCTGAGATTTATTGCGCAGGCAAAGAGCATACTTTTGAGTTTTTAGAAGATGTTTTAACAGAAGTAATGGCATTATTTCCATCAAAATATATTCACATTGGTGGAGATGAAGCGCCAAAAACTGCTTGGAAAACTTGCTCCTATTGCCAAAAAAGAATTAAAAACGAAAAATTAAGAAACGAAAACGAATTACAATCTTATTTTATTCATAGAATAGAGAAATTTGTAAATAAAAATGGGAGATCTATTATTGGTTGGGATGAAATTTTAGAAGGAGGATTAGCTCCAAATGCCACGGTAATGAGTTGGCAAACAACTGCGGGAGGCATTGCTGCCGCAAAACAAAAGCACAATGTGATCATGACACCAAGTAATATGGGAGTTTATTTAGATCATGTGCAAGGGAGGTCAGATCAAGAACCGGTTACCATTGGCGGAGAAGGTAAAATTTCTAAAATATATGCTTATGATCCTACACCATCCGGTTTAACCGAAACAGAAAAAAAGTATATTTTAGGTGTGCAAGCCAACATGTGGACAGAATATATGCCAACTGCGGCAAAAGTAGAATACATGTTATTGCCACGTATAATGGCTGTTTCAGAAATTGCTTGGACAACATTAGAAAGAAAAGACTTTAAGAATTTTAATGAAAACAGAGTGCCATTACATTTGAGTTTATTAGATCAAACTAAAACTATGTATCGTGTGCCAGAAGCTATTGGCGCTAAAGACACTTCTATTATAGTTAACGGCGAGTATTTTTTTGATTTTAAGCCTTCAGTAAAAGGAGCTCAAATTTATTATACCATAGACGGTTATATGCCTGATGAAACCACTTCCCTTTACACACAGCCTTTTGGTGTGAAAGTGCCAAAAGGAGAATCTAGATATGTTAAATCAAGAGTAATTACGCCATCGGGTAAACGCAGTGTGGTAACAACAACGTGGCTTATTAACAGAGATACTTTACCGTCTTATCCTTCTGAAATTGCAAAAAAATCCGGATCTTTAAAATACTATTATGTACCGGGTAAATTTAGTAATACCTCAGAAATTGATACTGCTTTAGCCACTCAAAAAGGTTTAGCATCACAAATTTCTTTTACTAAAGTGGCGGGTAAAGCAAGGGAGTATGGCTTGGTATTTACAGGATTTATTAACGTTAATGAGAGTGCAAATTTTGAGTTTTCTCTTTACAGCGATGATGGTAGTAAATTATATATCGATGATCAATTAATTATTGATAATGATGGAAAACATTCTAGATATGAAAGAGCGGCAGGCGTACTGTTAAAATCTGGTTTGCATAAAATAAAAGTAGCTTATTTTGATGATGGACCGGGTTCTACTTTAAGGGTATCTGTTAAAGGAACCGACGGTATAAAAATAGAAATTCCATCAGTGATGTTATCTAACTAAAAATATGAAAAAGACATTTAATACAATATTGGCATTAAGCGGCATCGTTTTTCTTTTTTCTTGCGGAAATGAAAAAGAGGCTAAAGAAGAAAAAGTTAAAAAAGTAGTGATGGAATTACCAGCTCCTTTTCGTCATCATGAAAAAATTGAAGTTGGGCCAGATCTTATTTTTGATGTTTACAGTTGGGGCAGAGGTTCAGATTCAACTTCATCGGTTTTGATTTTAAGATCCGACTCTTTAAAAAATGATTTTACTGTTGCTTCTTCAGATAATTTAGATGGGCGTTTAACCGAAGTTTTTAATACCGATATGGATTCAGATGGTAATCCCGAAGTGTTGATTTACTATACTTTGAATGATAAATACGATAGTGCTAAAATTCTTTGTTATGAGTTTAATGGCAAAAATGTTAACCAAATTAAGTTTCCAGATTTAAGCTCAAAAACAAAAAGTGAGTACCGAGGATTGGATAAATTTTATGTGAAGGATGCTAAACTGATAAGAGAATTTAACCTTTTTGATGAAAGCGATTTGGAAGGTAAAGATCCGAAAGGAAAGAAAAAAGTAGAATATAATATAAAGAATAATAGTTTTGATTTGACTGAGTTGGAGTAGATTCTGAAAAAATAATTTTAACTTAGTTTAAACTTAAAACTTTATGCAAGTAATAAAGCTCAAAATAAAGGATAGTATTTATGAGAAGTTAATTTGGTTATTAAGCAAATTTAGTAAGGATGAAATTGAAATTATACATGAAGATGAAAATTTCATTTCACATAAAAAATATTTGCAAAGTGAACTAGATGAAATTTTAAAAGGAGAAGCTAAATTTATTGATGTTGACGATGCAGAAAAGCAGATTGATGATATGATTAAGAAAAATCATATTTAAGGAATCTTTTCTTAATCGTTTAAAAAGTCAAATCCATTATATTTCTTTAGATAGCAACAATAGAGCTATTAAATTCAAGAAGGATCTATTTTTAAAGATTCGTGAAATCCCAACTAAACCTTACAGTTTCAGAAAATCAATTTATTTTGAGGATGAATTAATAAGAGATTTGATTTTTAAAGGTTACACTATTGTTTTTCGTATTAATAATCAAACTATAGAAGTTTTTGGGTTAATCAATTATCATGAAAATCTAAATGATTGATATTTATCTATTAGCAGAAGGGTTTAAACCTCATCACTAAACTGCTCATTCAATCTTTCCAAATCAGTGAGCATATCATTAAAGCGTTTCTCTTCTTTTTTGATATATATCTTCATCAAATACAAGTAACAAATCACAAACCAAGCTATTGTTGCGGCAACTACGGTTATCATTACGGCTAAGTTTAAGCGGTAAAAGAACTCCACAAAGTATAAACTCAGGCCCAAGCCTAAAACAAACGTGTAAACTTTGTAATTGCGAGTGTGCTGTATGTACCTAGATTTTTTAAATTCTTTAATAAATTGAATATGATCTTGAGGTTTATCAAATAAAGTATTGCTATTAGCAATATTTTTAAGGTTTATAATTTGCATAGCAATAAAATAAATACAGCAAATATTAACCAAAATTAATCCTACATAAGAAGTCCAAAATTCAAATTCTATAGTGAAAAATATATAGCTTACTACAGAAAATGCAATAAGCATGGCTAAAATCTCCAATAGAAATTTAAAGCTCAATTTGCTTCTGTTTGTTTTGTAATGATTGATCACCTCCTTATAATTAATATTAGGAGAAGTTTTTTGTTCATTCCAAATGCCCACTAATGAATCAAAGTCTTTCATGCTCATTATATAATTCGGTAAGCTTATGCTTAATTCTGTGTATTTTAACTCTTAAGTTTCCTTCAGAAATTCCAGATATTTCTGCAATTTCAGGGTAAGGAACTTCATCCATCACCATTGTAATAATAATTCTTTCGTTTTCTTCCAGTTTAGAAATGCACTGATACAAAGTTTTTATTTGCTCTTGTTTCTCTGAAACTTCTTCAACTTTGTTTTCAATAATATTAGGAGTGAGTTCGTCTTTCGCTTGTCTTTTTTCGCTTTTTAAATAAGTAAGACAAGTATTTACAGCTATTCTATAAATCCATGTAGAAATCATAGCTTGATTTCTAAACTTTTCTAAATTTTGCCAAACTTTTAAAAAAGTTTCTTGTAATAAATCGTTCGCAGCATCATCATCTCCGGTATAACCAAAACACAAATGGTAAATTTTCTTAGAATTAGCCTGAAATATTTCCTTAAAGACTTGTTCTTTATTAGACATTTAAATGATTGTGTTTAGGGTTAGATTTTAGTTCTTTAGTATTGTTACAAACTTATTCAATTTCTCTGATATGAAAATCACGACGGTTTTTCTTTAGCGCAGTAATTAAAATATCTAGCTGTTGCTGATAATCAAATTGTAAATCTTCTTCTAGTTTGGGAATTAACTTGTTTATTCGCTTTAATTGCCTGTATAATAAGCCAATTAAAGCTTTATGTGAGGTCTTTACTATAGGATGACCTACAAAAAGTTCAGAAAAATATAGCGCTAATTCTGTTTCCTTATCTTTCTCAGAAACGTATTTAATATGCTTGTTTAAAATCCTGATGAGCTTTCTTAATTGCTTGGTAACATAATATATAGAAGGATGGAGGTCGTCAAATTCAGAAGCTATTAAATCTTTAACTTCCTGAATGTAATCTTCTTTCCTATCTTGATAAAATAATAAATAGTGAAGTAATTCTTTATTTTCTGTTTTATATTTTGCTAAACGCAAACACAATTCTTTCCATTCATTTGGCTCATGATGATTAAGTTCTTTTTTTAAATCAGCTAATTTTGGATTGTTCATCTATATACATTTGCGCAATAGGCCAAAATAGTTACTTTTGTTAGATTCCCAAACTATAAATAAATGAAATTAAAGCGTATTCCATTAATTGCATCAATCGCAATATTTATTGCCGCATTATTAACTCTTTTAAGTCATTATCAAATCTTAAGTATTTCAGAACCTATTCTAATGATTGTTAGATGGTTGGCTATTGGAACTTTAATAGCTTATGGTTTTCAAAAGAAGTCTTTAACCACTTGGATATTATTATCTATGGTAATTGGTTCAGAAATTGGAAATGATTTTCCCGAATTTGGTGTCAATTTGCAGGTTTTAAGTAAAATATTCTTAAAAATGATTAAAACCATTGTAGCGCCTTTGCTTTTCGCCACTTTGGTTTATGGTATTGCTGGTCATTCAGATTTGAAACAAGTAGGCAGAATGGGTTGGAAATCCCTACTTTATTTTGAAGTAGTAACTACTATAGCACTATTCATCGGTTTATTAGCCATTAATATATCAAAAGCAGGAGTAGGAATTCAACCTCCAATAGCAATTACAGAGACTTTACAAAAAGTAGAACCTCAAACCACTACAGACATTATCTTACATATTTTTCCGGAGAACATTGCCAAATCTATTGCCGAAGGACAAGTTTTACAAGTGGTTGTTTTTAGTATCTTATTTGGAATTGCCTTAGCTATGGTAAGAGAAGATAAACGTAAACCGATGTTAAAAGCAGCAGAAAGCTTATCAGAGGTGATGTTTAAATTTACAAATATTGTGATGTTGTTTGCGCCAATAGGAGTAGGAGCGGCCATAGCATACACCGTAGGGCACATGGGATTGGGTATTTTATTAAACTTGTTTCAGCTTTTAGCCACGCTTTATGTTGCCTTAATTGCTTTTATTTTATTAGTTCTATTTCCAATTGCTTTATTCACAGGCGTTCCAATTAAAAAGTTTTTAAAAGCAGTAGCAGGACCAATTTCCATAGCATTTGCCACCACCAGTTCAGAAGCCGCTTTGCCAAGAGCTATGGAAGAAATGGAAAAACTAGGTGTTCCACGTAAAATTGTAGCCTTTGTAATCCCAACAGGTTATAGTTTTAATTTAGATGGCACCACACTTTACCTCGCTTTGGCCGCAATATTTGTTGCTCAAGCCGCAGGTATAGATATGTCATTAGGCCAGCAATTAATTATTGTATTTACTTTAATGCTCACCAGTAAAGGTGTTGCAGGCGTTCCCAGAGCTTCTTTAGTGATTTTGTTAGGTACAGCAGCCTCTTTTAATTTACCTGTTTGGCCTATTTTTATCATTTTGGGTATAGATGAATTAATGGATATGGCTCGTACATCTGTAAATGTATTAGGTAACTGTTTAGCCACCGTAGTAATTGCTAAGTGGGAAGGCGAGTTTGATGAAAATGCCACACAAGAAGAAATTTTATTATAATGAGTAACAGATTTAAAAAGATATTTTTAGGAGTTAGTATTTCTCTTCCGTTTTTGTTGTACTGCATTTATTATTATACCATAATGGTAAAAAATGCGCCTTATAAGTTTGCCGAATTTGAAAACATCACCCTAAAAGAAAGTGTTGGTAAAAATTTTAATAAACTATATTCCTCAAAAAGTCAGGAATTTCAATTTTTAAATACAAGAGATTCTCTGGTAAAAAACAAAGTAAAACTCTCAAAAGATGATTTGCTTTTTCTACACAGAAAAGCTGCTGAACTTGGTTTTTGGAATTGGCCAACAAAAATGATAGGAGATACATCAGGGAAATCGCCACGTTATTACCTTCAATTTGATTATCAACGCAAAAGTAAAATCATAGAAATTGATGCAGCTTATGATCAGAATATCAAACTTAGAGATGCAGCCATAGAATTAGCTAAAACAGTAGACAAAGCCATCCTAGATGCAGATGATGCTCAAAACTAATTGTTTAAAATAAATATTTAGAAAAGCAGGGTTCATCTTTTATAACTTAAGATAGCCCTGCTTTCTGCTTTAGTCCCTTTGTGAAAAACAAAGGGAGCTACCGCTGCCAATCAGGTTTATTTTACTTAAAACAGTGCAGGTAACTTAATTTTCCTTGCATAATTAATTCTTAGTAATAAGTTAACCTAATTACATCAGCAATAGATTTTGCTAAACGTACCACTTGTCGGGTGTAACCATATTCGTTATCGTACCAAACATATAAAACAATAGATTTTCCATCTTTAGAAACAATAGTTGCTGGTCCGTCTATTACTGCTGCATGGCTATTCCCAATCATATCGCTAGATACTAATTCATTAGAAACCGAATATTCAATTTGTTCTACCAAATCACCAAATAAAGCCGAGTTTTTTAGAACAGAATTTAGCGTTTCTTTATCAACAGCTTTTTCTAAACTTAAATTTAATATGGCTAATGATACATTAGGAGTTGGGACTCTTACCGCATTCCCAGTCAATTTATCAGTTAAAAAAGGAAGTACCTTTGCCACCGCTTTAGCAGCGCCAGTTTCTGTAATTACCATATTTAAAGCTGCCGATCTTCCTCTGCGGTATTTTTTATGAAAATTGTCTAATAAATTTTGGTCGTTAGTGTAAGAGTGAACCGTTTCAATATGCCCTTTTTCTATTCCAAAAGAATCAGCTACTACCTTAAGAACCGGTACAATGGCGTTAGTAGTACAACTTGCAGCCGAGAAAATTTGCTCGTCTTTTGCATATTCAAAATGGTTAATTCCGTAAACCAAATTAGGTACGTCATCTTTTCCAGGGGCAGTAAGTAAAACTTTATCAACGCCTTTTGATTGTAGGTGTTTACTCAATCCGTCTCTGTCTCGGCTAAAGCCTGTATTGTCAATCAATAAAGCGTTTTTAATGCCGTAAGCAGAATAATCTACTTCACCTGGGCTATTTGTTGCTATTAAATAAATCAATTGCCCATTGATGTTTAAAGCTTTATGTTCATAATCTTCTTTAATAATACCAGGAAATTTTCCATGTACCGAATCGTTTCTCAATAAATCGGCTCTTTTTCTCAATTCCTCATCACTATAAGTTCGGGTTACAATGGCTCTTAATCTCAATTGTTCTCCTTTACCTGCTTGTACAATTAATTCTCTAGCGGCAATTCTTCCAATTCTTCCAAATCCGTATAAAATCACATCTTTTGAAACCATTGTTTTTTTATCCTTGCCTACATGTTTTTGTAGTTTTTGTAATAAAAAATCTTCAATTGATTTTGCTTGATTTCCTTCATTTAGCCATTCAATGGTTAATCTTCCAATATCAATGCGAGAAGGTGCAATAATTAATTCGCTTATCCCTTTTGCAATTTCTAAGGTTTGATAAATAGAAATTTCTGTACCGGTAATTTCCTGCACATATTGATGATGAGCTAATATTTCGCTTCCGCTACAATCAAATAAAGGTTTTCTAAATAGAATAAGTTCAATAGATTTATCAAACCAAAGCTGACCAACAATATTGATCAACTCAATAGCTTTTTTCTCTTTAGCAATCCAACTGGTGAATTCGCTATCGTATTTTTTAGACATGAAACGGGGGAATAATTGGTTTATGGCGCAATTATAGGAAATCCTTTACTAGATTTTAAATAAAAAATACACTAAGTGGGTGCTTATTGTATCAATTACACATAAATAAGCTGTTGATAGTGATCTATTTATGTTGATAAAGTTGAGAGGAAATATTTTTAAAAGATGGGTAAATAAAAAACCCTTTCTTTATGGGAAAGGGTTTTAATATTATCCTAAATAAGATTTTAAAATCTTGCTTCTGGAGGTGTGACGAAGTCTTTGTAATGCTTTGTCTTTAATTTGTCTTACACGCTCACGAGTAAGGTTAAATTTTTCTCCAATTTCTTCTAATGAAAGTGGGTGATTGGTGCTTAAACCAAAGAAAAGAACTATAATTTCTCTTTCTCTTTCTGTTAAAGTAGAAAGTGAACGTTTAATTTCTTCAGATAAAGACTCATCAATTAAATTACTATCAGTATCCGGATTATCGTTTTCCAATACATCTAATAAAGTGTTTTCTTCCCCTTGTACAAAGGGCGCATCCATAGATACGTGTCTTCCAGAATTACTTAATGTGTCAGATATTTTTTCAACAGTAGTTTCTAAAGTCTCTGCCAATTCTTCTGGAGAAGGCTCTCTTTCAAATTCTTGTTCTAGTCTGGAGAATGCTTTACTAATTTTACTTAAAGAACCTACTTGGTTTAGCGGCAAACGTACAATACGTGATTGCTCAGCAATGGCTTGTAAAATTGATTGGCGAATCCACCAAACAGCGTAAGAAATAAATTTGAAACCTTTGGTTTCATCAAATCTTTTTGCGGCTTTAATTAAACCTAAATTTCCCTCGTTAATTAAGTCTCCGAGGGTAAGACCTTGATTTTGGTATTGTTTTGCTACGGAAACAACGAAACGTAAGTTTGTTTTTGTTAAACGTTCTAGAGCGGCTTGGTCACCTTCTCTGATTTTTTGTGCCAGAATTACTTCTTCTTCGGCAGTAATTAGATCAACTTTTCCAATTTCGTGAAGGTACTTGTCTAATGATTGTGATTCACGGTTGGTAATGGATTGCGTAATCTTGAGTTGTCTCATCTATATATATTATTCTGTAATCTTAAACTAAAGGAGTGCAAAGTTAAAAAACTTTAACGTTAATTATGTGAAAATGTTGGGGTTATTTAAAGATTTTTCTAGTTAATCTGATATTTTATTCTTATCAAAAATCAAGCCATTGTGTGTATTTGTAGTAAAATATTAAATATCACTCAATTTAAAAGTCTCATCAAGTTTAATTCCCTTTTCTGTCATTTGTAAAGTACAACATTCATTCACAGCATCATGCTCTAACATTAATATATAGTTGTTTTCTTGGGCTTCTTTTAAAAATAATGCCTTTTCGTTTAAGGTTTTTAAAGGAAACATATCATAAGCCATTACATAGGGGAGAGGGATATGGCCAACAGAAGGTAAAAGATCTGCCATAAATACTACAGTTTTTCCTTTATAGTTAATTTGAGGCAGCATCATGGCATCAGTATGGCCAAAAGCAAACCTTATTTTAATGTCATCTGTAAAGGAAATACCGTCTTCTGTAGGGATAAATTGTAATTGTCCGCTTTCTTGTATAGGTAAAATGTTTTCTTTTAAAAAGGAAGCTTTTTCTCTGGCATTTGGAACAACAGCCCAGTCCCAATGTTGCTGGTTGCTCCAATAAGTAGCGTTTTTAAAAGCAGGCTTGAGTTTGTCATTTTCTCTCACTATAGAGCCGCCGCAATGATCAAAATGTAAATGAGTTAAAAAAACATCAGTAATATCATTTTTATTAAACCCAATTTTGGCTAAAGATTTATCTAAAGTATCATCACCATGTAAATAATAATGGCTTAAAAATTTAGCGTCTTGTTTATCGCCAATTCCATTATCTACCAATATCAACCTGTTTCCATCTTCAATTAACAAACAACGCATTGCCCAAGTGCATAAATTATTTTCGTCGGCAGGGTTGCTTTTATTCCATATTACTTTTGGAACTACGCCAAACATTGCTCCGCCATCTAATTTAAAAAATCCGGTTTCTATAATATGTAATTTCATAAGAGTTGGTTGGTTGGGGATATAAATAAGCTATTTGAATGAAGGATATTAAACGAAGTTGCCAGTTGATATATTCTAACAACTGGCAACTTATAACTTAAAACTGACTTACAAATGTATTACTTCGCCATAAGCATCAGCGGCAGCTTCCATAATTGCCTCACTCATGGTTGGGTGTGGATGTACAGATTTTATAATTTCCATTCCTGTAGTTTCTAATTTACGAGCCACTACCAGTTCAGCAATCATTTCTGTTACGTTGTTGCCAATCATGTGTGCGCCTAATAATTCGCCATATTTAGCATCAAAAATTAATTTAACAAAACCATCTTTTGCTCCAGATGCACTTGCTTTACCAGAAGCTGAAAATGGAAATTTTCCTACTTTAATCTCGTAACCTGCTTCTTTAGCTTTTTTCTCGGTCATACCAACAGAGGCAATTTCTGGAGAGCAATAAGTACATCCAGGAATATTACCGTAATTTAATGGTTGAGGATGATGACCTGCGATGTTTTCTACACAAATAATTCCTTCTGCTGACGCAACATGAGCTAAAGCCTGACCAGCTACTATATCACCAATTGCATAAACACCTGCTATATTTGTTTTATAAAATTCATCAACTAAAACTCTTCCTTTATCAGTTTTAACTCCCACTTCTTCTAATCCAATACCTTCTAAGTTAGTAGAGTATCCAACAGCAGATAATACAATTTCAGCTTCTAATACTTTTTCTCCAGCTTCCGTTTTAACGGTTACTTTGCATAAATCTCCGCTGCTATCAATTTTTTCAACAGAAGATTTGGTCATAATGTCAATACCAATCTTTTTGAAAGATCTGTTTAATTGTTTAGAAACATCTTCATCTTCAACAGGTACAATATTGTCCATAAATTCTACGATGGTTACTTTTGTACCCATGGTAGCGTAGAAATATGCAAATTCAACACCTATAGCACCAGAACCCATTACGATCATGCTTTTAGGCATTTTAGGTAAAGTCATGGCTTCTCGGTAGCCAATTACCTTTTTACCATCTTGTTTAATGTGGGGTAATTCTCTTGATCTTCCGCCTGTGGCAAGTATGGTGTGTTTAGCTTCGTATTCTTTTATAGATCCATCAGCAGCTTTAACTTCAACTTTTCCGGCTTTTTTAATTTTGCCAAAACCCATTAAAACATCGATTTTGTTTTTTTTCATCAGGAATTGAATTCCTTTACTCATTCCGTCTGCAACACCTCTACTGCGTTTTACAACAGCCTCAAAATCAGCCTCAGCACCATTAACTTTAATTCCATAATCATTAGCATGATTGATATATTCAAAAACCTGAGCGCTTTTCAACAGTGCTTTAGTGGGAATACATCCCCAGTTTAAACATATTCCACCCAAAGATTCCTTTTCTACAATAGCAGTCTTTAATCCTAATTGAGCTGCTCTAATTGCTGCTACATAACCACCAGGACCGCTGCCAATAACTATTAGATCGTAATTCATACTGATTTTATATTTTTTAAAAGCCAAAGCTAATTAAAATCAGCAATGATTAAAAAAACCTTAATTTTTTAATTTCAAAGTAAAGTGTTTGTTAATAAGTGCTATTGTTAACAATTTGTTAACATTTAATCCTTGTATAGTTAAACCATATACATGATTTTTGTACCGTTTTAAAAACTCACACATGAAAAGAAAAATACAAAGAATTTTTTATTTGTTTACTTTCCTGTTGATAGGTGTAATAACAGCATCAGCACAGGTAACTACGGGTAGTTTAACTGGAACAGTTAAAGACTCAAAAGAAACAATAATTGGAAGTACAGTAAAGGCAACCCACATTCCTACAGGGTCTGTTTATGCATCAACTACCAATGCTGAAGGTAAGTTTAACTTATTAAACATGAGACCAGGTGGTCCATACAAAGTTGAAGTTACTTTTTTAGGATTACAGCCTAAAACTTATGAAGGTATCTATCTTAAATTGGGAGAGCCTTACATTTTAAACGTTACGCTTTCTGTAACCAGTAGAGAATTAAACGAAGTAGTAGTTACAGCTGGAGGAAGTTCTGTTTTAAGTTCTGACAGATCTGGTTCTATAACAAACGTTGGAACTCGTCAAATCAATGAAATACCTACAATTAATAGAAATATTAATAGCATCACAAGAGTAACTCCTCAGGCTCAAGGTAATTCTATTGGTGGTGGTAATTACCGTCAAAATAACATCACAATAGATGGTGCTAACTTTAACAACAGTTTTGGTATTGGGGGTAATTTACCTGGCGGACAGGCAAATCCTATTGTATTAGATGCGATATCAGAAATTTCTGTTAACGTAACTCCGGTTGATGTTAGACAATCTGGTTTTGTGGGTGGTGCAATTAATGCAACTACTAGATCAGGAACTAATGAATTTTCTGGTTCAGCTTACACTTACTTTAGAAATCAAAATAATGTTGGTACAAAAGTAAAGGGATACGATGAATTGATCCCGAACCCTAATGATGTTAAAATTTATGGTGCTAGAATTGGCGGACCTATTATTAAAGATAAATTATTTTTCTTTGGTAGTGTGGAGTCTGATAAACAAGCTAGACCAGGGCAAAGTAGAATAGCTTCTGTAGATCCTACAGATTTCCCTTCAAATCCAAGAGCAAACAGACCAACTAGAGTAGAATTAGATGAAATTAGCCAATATTTAAGAGACACTTACGGTTACGAGACAGGTGGTTATGATGGATACGGTTTTGAAAGTGAACGTTTGAATATTGTTGGTCGTTTAGATTGGAATATCAATAAGAACAACAAATTTACAGTTCGTTATAGCCAATTAGAAAGTAAAAGCCCATCATTTTTAAGTAATTCTACTAATCCATTGGTTGGTAACGCTTACCCTGTTACTGGTAGCAGAACAGATAACAATGCATTAGCTTTTCAAAATTCTAACTATTTTACTGATAACAATTATTATTCTTTAGTTACTGAATTGAATACCACATTTGGTGGAGGTAAATTTGCTAACACTTTTAGAGGTTCTTACTCAAACCAAAACGAACCAAGAACTTCAGAAAGTTCAATATTTCCTTTTGTAGATATTTTAAAAGATGGACGTCCATTTACTTCATTTGGCTATGAGCCTTTCACTTTTGGTAATTTAAGAGATGTGGAATCTTATAATTTCATAGATTATGTACAAACAACAATTGGAAAGCATAATTTATTAGGTGGAGTTGAGTTTGAAACTAGTACTACCAAAAATGGTTTTCAACGTTTTGGTACATCATTCTATGTATTCAATTCCTTTGACGATTTCAAATCAGGTGCAAATCCTTTATCTTACGCAAAAACTTTTTCTTTAACACCAGGTTACGCTCAGGCATTTCCTACGTTTAAAGATTCAAAATACTCTATTTATGCTCAAGATGATTTTACAGTTAATGATAAATTAAGACTATCATTTGGTATAAGAGGTGACTTATACACCTACACTCAAGACCTATTAACTCATCCATTAGTTACCCCATTAACTTTTGCAAATGGTGAGAAGTTAGATACTGGTATTTTGCCAACATCTGCACTTTTAATTTCACCTAGATTTGGTTTTAACTATGATGTGAAAGGTGATAGAAGTTTACAATTTAGAGGTGCTACTGGTTTATATTCTGGAGGTATTCCTAAAGTGTGGATTGTGTCGCAAGCTGGTGATTCAGGCTTGTTGCAATTTTCACAAGTAGAACAAGGTTCCAACTTTGGTGGTGTTCCATTCCCTTTCAATCCAGATCCAAACTTTTATTTACCTGCTACACAGCCAGTTTCTGGTACTGCAGTTCCAGGTGCTATTTCTTTACTAAGTCCAAATGTTAAATCTCCTCAGGTTTTCAAAACTAGTTTAGCTATTGATGCTAAATTACCATTTGGTATAGTTGGAACTTTAGAAGGAATATACAATTATGACATTAATCAGGTTTTCTTTAGAAATCCAAACTTGGATCCAACTAAAGCAGCTCCTTTAAATGTAGGTGGCTACCCAGATAATAGAATTATTTATCCAAACGCTAACGTAGATAAATACATCAATAAACTTACTAGCGCTGGTATTCCAAGTGCAACTGCAACAGGTGCATTTAATACATATGTTTTAGATAATGCAAGTGGCGGTTACAATTACTCTATTACAGCTAAATTAGAAAAGCAATTTGATAATGGTTTTTCTTCTTTTTTAGCTTACACCAAACAACAAGGTAAAAACTATTTTGACGGAGGAGGTGATCAGCCTTCAGGTTCTTGGTTAGGTAATGCAACTGTAAACGGTTCTAATGCTAAAGAATTAGGTTTTAATGGATTTGTTCCAGATAGAATTATTGCAGGCTTAACTTATAGAAAAGAATACCTAAAGAAATTAGGAACAACATTCTCTTTAATTTACGAAGGATCTAGTCAAGGAAGAGTATCTTATACTTACTCTTTAGATATGAATAGAGATGGAGCTAATGCAGATTTAATTTATATTCCAAGAAATCCAAGCGAAATTACCTTCACTCCATTTACGGCAGGTACTGCGCCAAATGCAATTACTTATACTGCACAACAACAAAGTGATTTATTTTTCAATTTAATTCAACAAGATAATTACTTGAATTCTAGAAGAGGAAAATATGCAGAGCGTAACGGTGGAATTTTACCTTGGATTGGAACAGTAGATTTAAACTTTTTACAAGACGTTTTTGTAAATGTTGGCAAAAAAAGAAATACTGTACAGTTTAATTTAACTGTTGAAAACTTGGGTAACTTTATCAATAAAGACTGGGGTATTCGTAAGCAATTAGTAAGAAGTCAATTATTGGTGCCTACAAATCAAGCCTTATTAACTCCTGATGGAGCAACTAAACCAACTTTTAGATTACAGTTTGATGGTAATGCACCAGCACCAACAATATTAAGAGATAATGTTAGTTTTGGATCGACCTACAGTATGCAATTTGGATTAAGATATATTTTCAATTAATATATCTATTTGTAAATCAAATTAAAATAACAATATGAAAATGAAATTTATCAATTCAAATATAAAAATGATGGGGCTTATTGCCTTAATCATAGGTTCTATCACATCTTGTAAACAAGAGGATGAGCTATTAATTAATGAGAGTGGGACAAGACCAAATTTAGCTTTTGTTGGTTTAACAAATACAAACTCAATAAGTACAGGTGGGCAATTAATTAGATATAATGCTTCTAACATTAATCAAGTTATAGGTGCAGCTGTATCAATAACCGGATTACAAACTGGTGAAAGTATATTAGCAATTGATTATCGCCCTGCAACAGGGATTTTATATGGTTTAGGCAGCACAAGTAGATTGTATGTTCTAAATCCTATTACAGGAGTTGCAAGAGCAATTAGCACAGCACCCTTTACCCCAGCTATTTCTGGTGGTGTTGCTGGTTTTGATTTTAACCCAACAGTAGATAGAATTAGATTGGTAACAAAATCTGGCCAAAACTTAAGGTTAAACCCTGATGATGGAACTGTTGTTGCTACTGATGTTAATATTAACGGAGGAACTAATGCTGTTTTAAGTGAAGTAGCTTATACCAATAATACAAGTGGCGCCACAGCTACTGAATTATATGATGTTGATTTTAATTCTGGTAGATTATATAAGCAAGATGCAAATGCTGGAACTTTAACTCAAGTTGGATTGTTAGGTGTGCCAACTACGGCAGTTCCTACAGCTACTTTTTCTTCTGCTTACAATACCAACATAACAAATGCAAGACCAGGTGGTTTTGATATTGCTCCAACAGGAGAAGCATTAGTGGTATTTAATAATGGATCTATTCCGGCAATACCTGTAGGTGGAATTTCAGTAGGACCTCCGGCTAGTCCAGCGAGTGCAGTTGCTGCAACACCGGGAACACCAACCTTGTTTCAAATTAATTTAGCAACAGGTAAAGTAACAGATTTAGGTTTGATTCCATTCCCAACACCTAATAACGGTTTACCTGCTACAGCCTTAATTGGTTTGGCTATCGCTCCAGCATCAGTTGCTTATGCAGTAGATGAAACTAATGGCTTGATGATTTTTAATCTTACTAAACCAGAGCCTATTACTAAACCTATTACAGGATTACAAACAGGTGAAAGCATTGTTGGTTTAGATTTTAGACCATTGAATGGACAGCTTTATGGTTTAGGAAGCTCAAGTAGAATTTATACAATTAACCCAAGTTCTGGCGTCGCTACCGCAGTTGGAACATTGCCATTAATACCATTGCTATCTGGTACTGCATTTGGTTTTGATTTTAATCCTACTGCTGATGCGATAAGGATAGTAAGCAATACTGGCCAAAACTTAAGAGTTAGTCCAATTTTAGGAACAGCAACACTTGATGGTGCAATTAATGGTGGTAATGTAGAACAATCTGCAGTAGCTTATAGTAACAACTTAGTTCCTGCATCTTCAACAGTGATGTATACCATTAATACTAAAACAGATAGTTTATATAGAGCAGGTACTCCAAATAATGGTACATTAACCAGAATTGGAAAACTAAGAGTTGGAGCTGATGCTGCTAATGGTTTTGATATTGGTGCTGTAAGTGGTATTGGATATGCAATATTAACTGTTGGTACTGAAACTAAAATATATTCTATTAACCTTTCATTAGGTTCTGCGGTTCAAGTTGGAACTTTTCCCAAGAAAGTAAGAGCTTTTACTGTTGGTTTAGGTTTCTAGTAAACAAAAATAAGAATCAATAAAAAAACCTCACTGAATTTATTTCAGTGAGGTTTTTTTTATGCCTTTTATATTAAAAAACGAAGTTTATATTGAATTGAAGAACGATGGATTTTGATGATTAATTACTCATCATTTTAATGAAAGAAGATAATCTACTTTTCATTTTTCTTCTATCCACAATAAAATCTAAGAAACCATGCTCCAAAACAAATTCGGAGGTTTGGAATCCCTTTGGTAAATCTTTTTTAATAGTTTCTTTAATTACCCGAGGGCCGGCAAAACCAATTAAAGCACCTGGTTCGGCAATATTAATGTCGCCAAGCATTGCGTAAGAAGCAGTTACTCCTCCTGTGGTAGGGTCTGTTAGTAATGAAATGTAAGGTATTTTAGCTTGAGAAAGTAGCGCTAGCTTTGCAGATGTTTTTGCCATTTGCATTAATGAAAAAGCAGCTTCCATCATTCTGGCTCCGCCAGATTTAGAGATCATTAAAAATGGAATTTTGTTTTTGATGCTATAATCAATAGATCTTGCAATTTTTTCACCAACTACAGATCCCATAGAACCTCCAATAAAGTTGAAATCCATACAAGCAACTACTAAATCCTGCCCATCAATTTGACCATGAGCCGCTCTAATTGCATCTTTTAATCCAGTTTTCTTATAGCTTTCTACTAATCTATCAGTGTAAGGCTTAGAATCTGTAAAGTGTAACGGATCACCTGACGTTAAATTTCCAAAAAGTTCAACAAAAGCATTATTATCAAACAAAACCTCAAAATATTCTTTAGAGCCTATTCGAAGGTGATAATCGCAATATTGACAAACGTATTTATTTTCTAATTGTTCTGAATAATGTAAAGCTTTTTTACAACTAGGACATTTATTCCAAACCCCATCTGGCGCTTCTTTTTTTTCTTCTGTAGAGGTAGATATTCCTTTTATGTTTCTTTTAAACCAAGCCATCTTTTAAAATAGTGTGAATGCAAATAAACGAAAATTTGATGAATTGTTTATGAGAACCTATAGCTTCATTTTTGATGCAGCATTTATAATTCGAATACAAGCTTAACTCATTAGATATTTTTTTTTAACTTCGAACTAATAAAAAAAGAATTAAAATGAGTTTAAAAGATTTTAAAGGAGTAATTACAGGAGATCAAGTTCAGGAGTTATTTGAAAAAGCAAAAGAAAATGCTTTTGCATTACCTGCAGTTAATATAATAGGAACAAATTCTCTTAATGCTGTATTAGAAACTGCTAAAGCAGTTAATTCTCCGGTTATAGTTCAGCTTTCAAATGGTGGAGCACAATTTTATGCAGGTAAATCATTAAAAAATGATCAATTGCAAGCATGTATTTTAGGCGGTATTTCTGCTGCTCAACATGTTCATTTATTAGCAGAACATTATGGTGTTGCTGTGATTTTACATACAGACCATTGTGCTAAAAAATTATTGCCTTGGTTAGATGGGTTATTAGATGCAGGAGAGAAGTTTTATGCTCAGCATGGTAAGCCTCTTTATTCTTCACACATGATAGATCTTTCTGAAGAGCCTATTGAAGAAAACATTGAGATATGTAAGCGCTATTTGGAAAGAATGAGTAAAATTGGGATGACCTTAGAAATTGAACTAGGCGTAACCGGTGGTGAAGAAGATGGTGTAGATAATACTGATGTAGATTCTTCTAAATTATATACTCAACCAGAAGAGGTAGCTTATGCTTATGAAGAATTGAGTAAAATAAGCTCAAAATTTACTATTGCAGCAGCTTTTGGTAATGTACATGGTGTTTACAAACCAGGTAATGTGAAATTGCAACCCGTTATTTTACATAATTCTCAGGAATTTGTAAAAGCTAAGTTTAAGTTAACAGCTGCAAAGCCAGTAAACTTTGTGTTTCATGGTGGTTCTGGTTCTTCTGAAGAAGAAATTAGAGAAGCTATTTCTTACGGAGCTGTTAAAATGAATATTGATACTGATATGCAATGGGCATTTTGGGAAGGAATATTAGATTATTACAAGTCAAAAGAAGCTTATTTGCAAGCTCAAATTGGAAATCCTGATGGTGATGATTCTCCAAATAAAAAATATTATGATCCAAGGGTTTGGTTAAGAAAAGGAGAAGATCAATTTGTAAAAAGATTAACTGCCGCTTTTGAAGATTTAAACTGCTTAGATGTAAATAGTAAATTGTAAAATTCAAATACAAAGCTTTACAAAGAAAAAACCGCTTTATTGGCGGTTTTTTTTGTTTTAGTGTTTTCCATTTCCTTTACTTTTCCCGCCCCCGTTTTTATTTTTTTGTTGATATCCACCATGAGAATTGTATCCTCTTGTTTGGTAAAATTTTTTAGATTGCCCAGGTGGCATTCCATGTGGATGACCTTTAACAACATAATATCTGGAGTCATTGCTGTATCTAATTGCATTTTGATTGCCATAATAACCTTTATATTTTTTATACTTTACTTGATGATTGTTAAAGTACAAATATGGACGTGGTTGATTAATCACCACTTTGTAACCTCTGTAAAGATTATAACCACTATACCTAGAAGGTAAATTTGTAGCATGTATCCAATTTCCATTGTTTTGATAAACAAACTGCCGGGTAGGGACATAATAATAAGACTCCACATCAGGTAAGTAATAATAGTCTACATGGTCATATCCTACAGGCCCCCATAAAGGTTGTGAGCCAATATTTACATTGATATTCACTTGAGCACTTAACGGTGTTGCGGAAAATGATAATACTGATATGCCAAGCCCAAATACAAACAATAGCTTCTTCATAATTTTTTATATTTACTATGTAGACGGTATTTTTATGACAATATTTCAATTATTTGATAATAATTACTTACAAGGTGATAAAATGTAGCTATTTAAATTATATTTGAGAATCTCAACCAAGCTATTATTAAAATAGCTATTTATTATAAAATGACAATTATTCTAGAAAGTATTGAACATCAATATGAAGCTGTTATAGGGCTTGAAGTGCATGTTCAGTTATCTACATTATCAAAAGCATTCTGTTCTGATTCTGCTAGTTTTGGTAATTTACCAAATCAAAATATTAGTGCTGTTTCCTTAGGTTTACCGGGTGCATTACCATTGTGTAATGAAAAAATTATTCGTTATGCCACTAAATTAGGCTTGGCAGTAAAAAGTAAAATTAACAGGTATAATTTTTTTGATCGAAAGAATTATTTCTATGCAGATTTACCTAAAGGCTATCAAATTACTCAAGACAATCAACCTATTTGCATTGGTGGGCATTTAAAAATAAGGTTAGAAAACGGCGTAGAAAAAGAAATTATTTTGAACCGCATCCACATGGAAGAAGATGCCGGTAAAAGCATTCATGATATTGATAATCAATATTCTTTTATTGATTTGAATAGGGCAGGAGTACCTCTTTTAGAAGTGGTAACAGAGCCTATGATCTCATCAGGAGAAGAGGCAGCTGCATATTTAGCCGAATTAAGAAAGTTGGTGAGGTATCTTGATATTTGTGATGGCAATATGGAAGAAGGTTCTATGCGTTGCGATGCTAACGTTTCTATTCGCCTTAAGGGAGATAAAACTTTAGGAAATAGATGTGAAGTTAAAAATTTAAATTCCATCAAAAATGTTCAAAAAGCCATTGAGCATGAAATTAAAAGACAAATAAAACTAGTAAGTAAAGGCGAAAGAATAGAACAAAACACTTTGAACTTTGATGCGGTAACCGGTCAAACCTCTCCTCTAAGATCAAAGGAAATGGCTAATGATTACCGTTATTTTCCAGAGCCAGATTTATTACCCTTGGTATTATCAGACGAGTTTATAAACCAGATAAAAAGCGAGATGCCTGTATTGCCAGAAGAACTTTACCAAAAGTTTACTTCAGAAATGAATTTACCTTCTTATGATGCACTGGTTCTTACTTCGGAAAAAAACATGGCTGATTATTTTGTGGAGGTAACTAAGTTTACGGCTCATTATAAGATGGCTTCTAACTGGATGATGGGGACAATAAAATCTTATTTGAATGATCATCAAATGGGTTTTGATCAATTCAAAATTCCACCTTCAGAAATTGCAGCTATTATCAATTTAGTAGAAGATAAAGCAATTAATCATCATCAGGCTAAAGATCAATTATTTAATAGTTTAATACTAGAACCTTATAAAAGAGTAAGTGATTTGGTAAAAGAGCTTAATTTATTGGCGAAAAATGATAACGATGAACTTTCTTTATTTATAGAAAAAGCTGTAGAAAGGTTTCCTGATAAGGTTAAGGAATACCATAATGGTAAAAAAGGAGTTTTAGGTTTGTTTATGGGTGAGCTGATGAAATTATCAAAAGGAAAGATAGACCCACAAAATGCTAATAAATTATTAATAGAGAAAATTGAAAGTTTAAGATGAGAAGGATATTATTAGTTGTTTTATGTTTTGGTATTTTTGTTTTTAACGCCTGCAAAAATAAAGATGAATTTGTAATTAAAGGTATTGTTGAAAATGCTGGCGATGCAAAAAAAGTTTACCTTTTAAGTGCTGATCAAACCGGGCAAATGGTTCCGGTAGATTCTACCTTTTTAGATGAAGATCAAAAATTTGTAATTAAAGCTAAGTCTTTATCACCTGAGTTTTATCAAATACAAATTGGTCAAAGATCTTATATCCTGATTGCCGAAAATGGAAATGAAATTCAGCTAAAAGCAAATTTAACAGATCCAGGGTCTAATTATGAGCTTACAGGTTCAGAAGAATCTGACAAACTTACCGCTTATAATAAAATAACATCTGCTTATAGTATGCAAACAGGAATGTTAGCCGAAAAATATAGTAGAATGATTACTAAAGACCAAAACAATAAAGATGCAATTATTGCTGAGTTTAATCAAAAGTCAGGAGAAATTTCAAAACCATTTTTAGAAAAGTCTATTCAATTTATTAAGGATAACAAAAAATCATTAACCGCTTTTTTTGCTGCAAATATTGTGATGGGCATGCAAGATATTTCTGGTTATGAAAATGATATCATAGCTTACAGTAAAGAAGCAGTAGCCAGCTATCCTAACAATAAAACAATAGCTTTTTTTGCTAAGCAAATGGAAATAGCAGCAAAAGTAGCCATAGGGCAACCAGCACCAGAAATTATAGCATTAACACCTGCAGGAAAGAGTTTGAAATTATCTGATTACAAAGGTAAATATGTGTTACTAGATTTTTGGGCCTCGTGGTGTGCGCCATGCCGACAAGAAAATCCTAATATTGTAAAGCTTTATAATTTATTTAAAAACAAAAATTTTACAGTTTTGGGTTTTTCATTAGATGATAATAAAGATAATTGGATAAAGGCTATTACCGATGATAATTTAACTTGGGATCATGTTTCTGAGCTGAAGCAATGGGATGCACCAACGGCTCAATTATACAATATAAGCGCTATTCCAGCATCATTTATAATTAATCCAGAAGGAATAATTATAGCTAAAAATTTAAGAGGTGAAGCTTTAAATGAATTTCTTAAAAAGAATTTATAGTGCAAAAGGGTTAATAATAATTAATAATAAAGTTTAGTGCGTTTAAATTCACATTTATTGTTAAAAATTTGTAAACCTTAACAATTTATTAATATAACGTTAACCATATCTTACATAAAACGCTCTAAATTCGTAACAAATAATTAATTATGAATACTAGCAAACCTAAAATTCTTATTGTTGATGACGAACCAGATATTCTGGAGTTAATTGAATATAATCTAAAGAAAGAGGGTTATCAGGTTTATACCGCTAGTAACGGTCAGGAAGCTGTTCAGGAGGCTCGTAAATCTTTACCAGATTTAATTATTTTGGATATTATGATGCCTAAAATGGACGGAATTGAAGCTTGCAGAATTATGAGAGCAATGCCTGAGTTTAAAAACACATTTATGGTGTTTTTAACAGCCAGAAGTGAAGAATATTCTGAAATTGCAGGTTTTAATGTGGGTGCCGATGATTACATAGCCAAACCCATAAAACCAAGAGCTTTAATAAGCAGAATTAATGCTATTTTAAGAAGAAATGCCCAAAACGAAGAAGTTGTTGAGAACAAGGTAGAGATTGGTGATTTAGTGATTGATAGAGAATCTTTTTTAGTTTACCAAAATGGGGTAAAGGTAGTATTGGCTAAAAAGGAATTTGAATTGTTGTACCTATTGGCATCTAAACCAGGTAAAGTTTATACCAGAGAAGTGATTCTTAAAAATATTTGGGAAGATTCTGTTGTGGTAACCAATAGAACCATAGATGTGCATATTAGAAAACTGAGAGAAAAATTAGGTGATTCTTATGTAACTACAGTTAAAGGTGTAGGCTACAAATTTGAACTTTCGTAAGTCATGTATAGGTTTTAAGCCTAATCTAAAGATTTTGCATAGCGACTCGCCTAAAAAGTAGTCGCTTTTTTTTAACATCAATTCGCAATGCTTTTTTTAAGGATTAAGCCTATCTTTGCCGCTCATGAAAATTCCAAAACTACAAGATCTTATTATTTATGAAGATGATCATTTAATCATTGTAAATAAACCGCCTTTCATAAGTTCTTTAGATGAAAGAGAAGGTGGAGAGATAAATATTTTGAGGTTGGCTAAGCAATACCATGAGGATGCTCAAATTTGCCATCGCTTAGATAAAGAAACTTCTGGAGCAATGATTATTGCCAAAGATCCTGAAACTTACAGATTTGTTTCTATGCAGTTTGAGCATAGACAGGTGAAGAAAGTTTACCATGCTATTGTAGATGGAACTCATATTTTTAACGAGTTATTGATAGATTTGCCTATTTTAAATGCAGGAAAAGGGAATGTAATGATTAGCCGAGGAGAGGGTAAAAGAGCAGAAACCTATTTTCAATCTATTAAATATTTTAAACATTATACTTTAATTGAGGCCAGACCAGTAACTGGTAGAATGCACCAAATAAGGATTCATTTAGCTACGCAAAGAGCTTCTATTTCTGGTGATGATATGTATGGTGGAAAACCAGTTTTTTTATCTCAAATTAAACGTGGTTACCGTCCAAATAAAAACGAAGAAGAGCAACCTATTATGAAAAGGTTTGCTTTACACTCAAGAGAGGTTACTTTTAAAATTTCTGAAACAGAAAGCAAAACTTTCACTGCCGAATATCCTAAAGATTTTGGGGTGTTGTTAAAGTTGTTGGAGAAGAATGATTGTTAGATTTTTAGTTAGTTGGTTAGCTTGGAAGTCTTTAAACACGCATACCATTATCTAGCTATATTATTGAAACCAACATCAGGCAGCTTTATTAATCAGGTTTAGTCAATTCACAAACTATTTGTTGAACAAATTTTAACAAAAAAAATCAAACTGTTTGAGTTTGATTTTTTTTTAATATGATATGTAGGCCTTTGATTAAGCTATGTTGCTTTCTTTTTTAGCCTTTATTACAGCATAAATTGTTGGGAAAATAGTAAAAATGATGATAGCAAGAACGATAAGAGAAAAGTTCTTTTTGAAGAATTCAAAGTTACCTAAAAAATAACCCGCAAAAACAAAACTAATGATCCAAACTAGTGCGCCAACAACGTTATAGTAATTGTATTTTAATCTGTCTAATCTGCCAATACCTGCTACAAATGGAACTACAGTTCTTAAAATTGGTAAAAAACGTCCAATAATAATTGCCTTAGCGCCATGTTTTTCAAAGAACAACTTAGTTTTAGAATAATACTCTAGTTTTAGAATCTTGTTTTCAGGTTTAAATACCTTTGGCCCTAAAACCCTCCCAATTTCATAATTTACAATGTTTCCTAGTATAGCTGCAATAATAAGTAGTAGTGCTAAAATATAAATGTTAAGTCCGGTGTTTCCAACAGCTACTAATGCGCCTGCTGCTATTAATAATGAATCGCCAGGTAAAAATGGGGTAACAACAAATCCGGTTTCGGCAAAAATAATTAAGAACAAAATAAGGTAAGTCCAAATTCTATAATTATTAATGATTTCACTTAAATGGACATCAATATGTATAATAAAATCAATAAGGTTTTTTAAAACTTCCACGTTTTTTAAATTTTGGGTAAAAATAGGAATATCCATTTGATTGTAAGACAAACCTGTGTAAAATAAACTGTTTAGTTGGGTAAAGCTTTTATTAGATTATTAACAAAAAAAAACTTGTATCTGATAGCCAGACTACACTTTCCTAGATCTATAGGTTTGGGTTTTTTTTAAAAGAAAAATTAATTATCAGATATTAAAACTGTAGAGAGTGCAAAGTTACCACTTCCATTTAATAAGCCTTTGATGCAAATGGTATAAATTTTTCCGGCCACTATATTTAAATTAGAATCACTAGTAATAACTGTTTTGGTGCCAGCCGTTCTTATTCTGATGATGTAATTTCCAGGATCAAACTCAGTATAAATAGTACCCGACCTGAAATTGGTATTCATGAAATTAGGAATGCTATCTGTAAGGTTGGTAGAAAATACAGCATCTACACTTGGTGAATTTGGGCTGGCATTAATTAGCCTAACTTTTGCTTTATTTGCTGATGGAGCGGTTAAATTATCTTCGGTAGAAATATAAACTAAAGAATCTTTACTGATTTTGCCACCAATAAAAATAGAGTAACTTTTATTTTGCTGAAATAGAAATGAAAATTTAGAATTTCGGATTTCATTTGCACCTGTTTTAGTGTAAACTATATGACTGCCGGCAGCAGTGTTTGCATAATTGGTAGACTGTGAAAAACTGAGCGCTTGAGGAGTTTTTAAAGTATCATTCACATAAAAAGTAATCATACTATTGTCTGGAGAGGCATTGTAGATTTTAATTCGGGCTTCGCCTAGGTTTAAATCAGAATCGGTACTGGCTGTACAAGCTTGAAATATAAGGCAAATAAAAATGCCGAATATTAAATTTTTTAGGGATGAACGTTGATAAACAGGCAATTTAAATTTCATTTTACAAGGCTAAACTTTTATTAAAACGAAAATGGCTTAGTTTTAATACCAAGCCATTTCCATTTTATTTTTTTAGAATATTTTATGCGTAATTGTTTAGCATTACTGGCATTACCAACATTAAAATATCTTCGTTTTCATCTTTTAAGCTTGGGAACAATAAGCCCGCTCTGTTTGGTGTAGACATTTCAATGGTAATTTCTTCGCCTGATAGATTGTTTAACATTTCAATTAAAAACTTAGCGTTAAAACCAATTTCCATATCTTCTCCGTCAAATTGGCAACCTATACGCTCATGTGCTTCGTTAGCAAAATCAATATCTTCTGAAGAGATGTTCAATTCGCTTCCAGTTATTTTTAAACGTACTTGGTGCGTTGTTTTATTAGCAAAAATAACTACCCTTTTTAAACAGTTAAGAAATAAGCTTCTGTCTAAAGTTAATTTATTAGGATTGTTTTGAGGAATAACCGCTTCATAATCTGGATAGCGCTCATCTATTAAACGGCAAATTAAATTGATGTTTGCAAATTTAAAGAAAGCACTAGTGGTGTTATATTCTATAGAAACGTTGATATCATCTGATGGTAATGATGATTTTAATAGGTTTAACGCTTTTTTAGGCAGAATAAAAGATGTTGCGGTATCTGCTTTAGCATCATTTCTTCTATATCTTACCAATTTATGAGCATCTGTTGCTACAAAAGTTACGTTTTGAGGAGAAAGCTGACAGAAAACACCTGTCATTGCTGGACGCAACTCATCGTTACTTACCGCAAAAATAGTTTTGTTAATTGCTTCGGCTAAAACAGCAGCAGGTAAATTAACAGAAGAAGCGTTGTCAACAACTGGGATTTTAGGAAAATCTTCTCCGTTTTCTCCGCTCAAACGATATTTACCATCACCAGCACTAATTTCTATGGCAAAAGTTTTATCATCAACAGAGAAAGCTATGGGTTGCTCTGGTAAAGTTTTTAAAGTGTCTAATAAAATTTTAGATGGAACGGCAATTTTACCACCTTCTTTAGATTCTACAGCAACTGAGGTGGTCATACTGGTTTGTAAATCTGTTGCAGATATGGTTAAGTGAGCATCTTTAATCTCAAACAAAAAGTTTTCGAGTATTGGCAAAACTGCACTATTGCTTAAAGCCCCGCTTACTGCTTGTAAATGTTTTAATAATGTTGACGTAGAAACAATGAATCTCATGTTATCGTTTGTTGTTTAGTGCTTTTAAAAATCAAAAATATAAATTTTAAGCTGCATACTTTCTTCTTCTATAAATATGTTGAAAAATACCGAAAACAACTAACATTATTAACGGGATAATCATATTTATGAGCTGCCAAGTGGTTTTTTGCGCCACTAATTTTCCTTTATCCAGTAATCTTAATTTAATTTCTTTTGATCGTAAGGTGATTAAACCAGAATCGTCTGTTAAATAGTCAACCGCATTGAGTAAAAAGTTTTTATTCCCGAAACTTTGTTGGCTGTACCTGTCATATCCGAGGGGAAAAACAGAACCGTCTTTTTCGCTGATCTGGTTTTTAAAAACATCACCATCACTAAATACTAACATTTTGGTAAGCTTGCTTTTTGAAACAGTTGCTTCAGCGGTAGTTACTCCATCAGGAATGGCTCTATTTAAGAAGTTCGACTTAAAAAAACCTTCTAATAAAACACTTACGGCCTTAGGTTGGCTTTGAAAAAGCTTTGGATCGGGTGTTTCTTCAATCATATTTAAGGATACAATTGTAGGCGCTTGTAATTCTCTGTTATATGGAGATGTGGTTAAAAGAATAGTTTTTTTAACATCTTTTGTTGCAATGGTATCTATGGTGTTCACAAATTCTGTTTTAATACCATCTAAGTTTTTAACCAATGGATGGGTACTCACAGGCATAATGATAGGATAAAACAACCAAGGCACCATTTGTATTTGAGGCTGATCTCCAACTGCGCCAACATTTACTGGTATTTGGCCGCAATTCATATCGCCAATTAAATCATAGTTTATTCTTATGCCATAAGTGAATAATTGATCATCAAGATTTAATTTCTTTTGAAAAGCCAATTGTTCGCCACCTGCGGTTTTTCTCATGCTGTCTAAATCAGCACTTACTTGGTCTATTGACCAAATAATTTTCCCGCCACGCATCAAAAACTGATCTATTTTATATTTTTCTAATTCGGAGAATTCCGTTGCTGGTTTAGCAATTACCATTACTTTCAATTTATCTAAACCAGCAAAAGTTATATCAGTAAGATTAATGCGGCCAGCCTCATAACCATCAGCAAGAGATTTTATGGCATCTTGTAATTGTAAATCGCTCAACTCGCCATGCCCTTCTGTAAAACCTACCCTAGGTTTACCACCAGAACTTGCTTTTTTGATAGCCAATGAAAAAGCATATTCTAAATTCTGAATAGAATTATTTAAAACCTCTTCGGGGCTTAAGCCGATGCGAGTTTGCAAAAGCTTTACAGGAATTTCTTTTCCTTCTACAGCCACCATAGCGGCCGGAAATATTATTTTTTGCGTTAAGCCACTTTCTGTTTTAACACTTAAATTGGTGGGCTCTATGCCTATTTGAGTAAGTTCATCAAAAAAAGCTTGCTGCTCTTCAGCATTTTTACCTTCGGCAGGATCTACAAATTCAAACGTTAAATTAGTACCAGCATAAGCTTTGTAATCTGCCAGTAAATCTTTAGTTGCGTTTCTTAATCTTTTGAATCCTGATGGAAATTCGCCTTCTAAATAAACGGTTATAGTGACAGGTTTTTCTAAATTTTGTAATATATCAATACTTATTTGAGATAAACTGTATCTTTTTTCTTTGGTAAAATCTATTCGGGTGAATGCGTATTGCGATAAAACATTGATCACAATTATCCCAAATAAAACTAAAATAAGTTGCGTGATATCCTTCTTTTTTTGTTTGTTTACCATTTTCTGCCTCCCAAAATAGTTTTAGTAATAAGTAAGAAAACGGTAATAAAGCTTAAGAAGTAAATTAAATCTCGGGAATCTAACACGCCTCTACTAATAGATTGATAGTGTTCATTAATGCCAATATTGATGAGGATGTTATCAAATCTTTGGAGTGATAAAATCTGGCTGGCCGAATCAAATCCGCTAAAAGCGAAAAAGCTTAAAAATACTGCAATTGCAAAAGCGATGATCTGATTTTTGGTTAAAGAGGAAGCGAAAATACCGATAGCTACAAAAGCTGCGCCCAATAAAAACAAACCGATATAAGAACCTATTACTGCGCCAGTATCAATATTACCTATTACTGCGCCTAATTGATAAACTGAGATGTAGTAAATTAAAGTTGGAATTAAAGCAAAAAGCACCAGTGTTAAACAGGCTAAGTATTTTCCGCCTATAATTTGCCAATCAGTAAGTGGGCGAGTGGCTAATAATTCAAATGTGCCTTCTTTTTTTTCTTCAGATAATGAACGCATGGTAATTGCCGGAATCAAAAACATGAAAAGGTAAGGGACCGTGTTAAATAAACTGTCTAAGCCGGCATATCCATATTCTAAAATGCTGGTATCGGGGAAAACCCAAAGAAATAAACCCAGTACAATTAAAAAAATTCCGATGGTAATGTAGGCCACCAATGAGCTTAAATAGGAGTAGAGTTCTTTTTTATATATGGTTAACATTTTATGATTTTAGCACTTGTTTTTTTGTTAATGTGAGTTTGTTGTTTTTTTTATCACGAATTTCACGAATTCTCACTAATCAGGTTGGTTAATTTTGCTTCGAATTTCAAGTTTTGATCAAATTTTTAACACGTATGATAAGGATTTGACGGATTTTTACATTTCACTTTCAACTTTCAACTCCTTTGTTAGTTTCACAAAAATAGGTTCTAAACTTTTTTCGTTGTGTTTTACTAATAGGTTTTCTAAAGAATCATTAGCTACAATTTTTCCTTTATTAATGATAATCACATCATCACAAATGGCTTCTACTTCTTGCATAATGTGGGTAGAAAGTATCACCGTTTTGGTTTTTCCAAGTTCTTTAATTAGTTTTCTAATTTCTATTAACTGATTTGGGTCTAAACCCGAAGTTGGTTCATCTAAAATGAGCACTTCTGGATTATGAATAATGGCTTGCGCCAAACCCACTCTTTGTTTGTAACCTTTAGAAAGTTCTCCAATTTTTTTATGTTGTTCTTTTACCAAACCTGTTGCTAAAATTACTTCGTTAACACGTTCTTTTATATTAGAAATGTGGTAAATATGGGCCACAAAATATAAGAACTCCTTTACATACATTTCTTGGTAAAGTGGGTTGCTTTCTGGCAAATAACCAATACGTTTTCTTACTTCTAATGATTGTGAAGCAATATTAAACCCACAAACTGTTGCTTCGCCAGCGGTTTGCGGTAAATAGCAAGTCAGCATTTTCATGGTAGTAGATTTACCTGCACCATTTGGACCTAAAAAACCTAAAATTCTACCCGGAGATGCTTCAAAAGTGATTTGATCTACCGCTTTTTGTGTGCCATAGGTTTTACTTAATGCTTTAACTTTGATACTCAAATTATGAACGATTAAATGTTTTTAAAGATCAAATCTAAAAAATCTATTCGAAAGAAATGTTTTTTGTGGTTGCTATCAGCTTAAGATTAAATCTGAATTTGGAATTTAAATCTAAGGTAATTTTTGTTTTAACACCTCTATATCTTCAGCACTTAGTGGCTTTTCTGTGAAATGAATCACTTTTGAATAGGTTTTAGCTTTTATTTTATCTTCTGTATCTACAGATGAAGTAACCATTACAACGTAAATAGGAAATTCAAAATCTTGTTTGTGAATAATGTCTAACAAGTCCCAACCATTCATGCCGGGCATATTAATATCTAAAAATGCAACAACAGTATTTTGAGGGCCTTGTAAACTGTTAAAGAAATCTAAAGCTTTTTGCGCTTTATCAAATGCCTGCGGATGTTGATGAAACCCTGTGGTTTTTAAAATCCTCTTATGTAAAAAAAGAATAATAGGATCATCATCTATAATTGCAACTTCAATGTTCATCTACTGTATTTTGATTTGTTCACTCTTTTTAACTATATCACGAATGATGCCATCAAGTTCAACACTAGATTCAACAAAGTATCCCATTAAAATATTACCTTCTTCGGTAATTAACTTCAATTCTTTAAGCAAGTTTGCAATACCCATCATTCTTGCTAAAGGTGCTCTCACAATATGCGATTGGGTGTAAGCTATTTCTTGTAGTTTTTTGTTTTGTTCTTCAATAGCAGAAATATGTTGAACTCTTGAGGTAATATCATTGGCTAAAACTAACATAGCTTCTTTATTATTATAGCAGAAACTATTAGAGAGTATTTCTACTTGAATAATTTCGCCATTTCTTTTACGATGTCTAAAAATATTTTTGCTAAAAATTGAATCTCTATTTCTTAAATTTTTTAGAGCTTCTTCTAACAAGTAGATGTCTTCTGGAGGTCTGATTTCTTTTATGGTCATGCTCAGAAACTCTTGTTCAGAATAACCATAACTGTTAACTGCGGCTTGGTTTACACTTAAAAAGCTAAGATCTTCCAAATCATAAACCCACATAGGCTGAGGGCTTAAATGAAACAAATCACTGTATCTTCTCTCAGATTCTTCTAATTGTATAAAAGTTTTTTTTCTTTCTATGGCGTAAATGATGCTTTTGTATAGCGTTAGGGCATTTAAATCGTCTTTTAAAAGGTAATCTGAAACGCCTAAAGAGATAGATTGGATGCTAAAATCAATATCAGTAAAACCGGTTAAAATAATAATAGGGCAGGAAGAAGATAGTTTTATAATTTGTGATATAAGTGGCGTACCGTTTAAGTCTGGAAGAGTAAGATCTAGTAAAATAACATCAAAGTGATTAGATTTATCAAGAAGAAAAGCAGCAGCTTCTTTATAGTTTTTAGCTTGTGAAATTTTAGGGTTTGAGATGTTTTCAGACAAAAAATCTTCTACTATAGTAAAATCACCAAGATTATCTTCAACCACTAAAATGCTATATTTTTTAAAGTCTTTGATCATTAAGAATTTAATTTTTTTGTTGGTAATTTTACTAGAGAAATCCAAAAATCTTCTATTGAACTTACTACTTTAAGAAAATCTGCTACTTCAACAGGTTTAGTAATGTAACAATTTGCGTAATTATGGTAGGCTAAATTTATATCTTTTTCTGAGGAAGATGTAGTAAGCATAATCACTGGAATGTGCTTAATATCATCGTTTTGCTTTAGTGATTTTAAAACTTCATGCCCATTTTTTTTAGGTAAATTAACATCAAGTAAAACCAAATCTGGGAGAATGGCATTTAAGTAATTACCTTTTTTGTTCATATAATCTATGGCTTCTTGCCCGTCTCTTACTACAGTAAGTTTAATTATAATTTTGGCTTCTTCTAATGCTTCTTTGGTTAATAAGATATCACCTTCGTTATCTTCTACCAATAAAATATGAATTTGTTCCATGCTAATGTTCAAATAAGTAATTTTAAGGTTAATTCATATTCCAAATAATCGTTAAAATAAATCTAAGAAAAAAAAACAATTATTTCTTTATAGTAAAATAGAAAGTGCTGCCTTTTCCTTCTTCAGAGTCTACCCAAATTTCTCCACCTAAGTTTTCTATAATTTTTTTACAAATGGCTAAGCCCATTCCGGTGCCAGAGTATTCATCTTTATTATGTAATCTTTGAAAAATAATAAATATTTTTTTGAAGTATTCTTGGTCTATTCCAATGCCGTTGTCTGTAATGCAAAATTCCCAATAGTTGGGTTTATCTTCAACACTTATTTGAATAATTGGAGTGGTATTTTTATTGTGATATTTTAAAGCGTTACTAATTAAATTTTGTAAAACCTGCCTTATTGGAGTCTTGTAGCTTTTAATAAGTGGGAAATCTTTAAATGTTAATTTGGTATGTGTTTCTTCAATCTGTTTTCTAAAGAGTGATTTAATATCTATAATTAGGTCTTTAACATCTATTTCTTCTAAGTTTTCTGGTGTTCTGCCTACTCTAGAAAACTCTAAAAGATCAAGAATAATCTGTCGCATTCTTTTAGCGCCATCAACTGCAAAATAGATATATTGCTTCCCTTTGTCATCAATTACATTGCCATATTTTTTTTCTATTTGCGATAAAAAACTGGTAATCATTCTTAAAGGCTCTTGCAAATCATGTGATGCAACGTAGGCAAATTGCTCTAGTTCTTGATTAGATATGGCTAATTCTTTGGTTTGTTTTAGCAAAAGCTGATTAAGATCTAATAGCTGAATTTCGGCTATTTTTCTTTCTGTAATATCTTTAAAATATACAGACAAACCATTGTCTGAAGGATAAACGCTTATTTCATACCAACTTTTTTGTTGTTCATAATAGTCTTCAAAATGAATAACTTGTTTAGTTTCTAAAGCTTCATGATATTTATAAAATGAAACCGAATTGATGCTCTCAGAAAATACGTCCCAAAGATTTTTGCCAAAAATTATTTCTTTTGGAGTGCCCAACATTTTCTCTGCCTGGTAATTCCAATAAGTAACTACCCAATTTTTATCAATAGCAAAAAAAGCATCACCAATACTTTCTAAAATGGTGTTTCTTTCTTCATAAGCTGATTCTAATTGTTTTTGAGCTATTATTTGTTCTGTTACATCTCGTTCTATAGCTACCCAATGGGTATACCATCCTTTATCATTGGCAACTGGTGTAACGGTAAAATTAATCCAAAACTCGTCGCCATTTTTTTTATAATTTATTGTAGTAATCTCGCAAGATTCCCAGTTTCTTAAAGCGTCACTTAATCTATTAAGCTCTTCTCTATCAGATTTTGGACCTTGTAGCATTCTGGGCGTTTTCCCTATCACATCTTCGGGTAAGTAACCAGTCATTTTTGTGAAGGCTTCATTAACGTATAAGATTCTTGGGCCGGGTGCATCAAAAGGTTCTGCTTCGGTAATTAATACAGCATCATTGGTATAGGTTACCACAGATTCTAATAATTTTAGACGTTCATCTTCTTTCTTTTTCTTGGTGATGTCTTGCATTGCACCAACTATTCTAATGGCTTTTTTATCATTATCTCTAATGATTATGCCTTTATCTTGTACAAAAGCGTAATTACCATCGGCTTTTAAATATCTGTATTCACTATACCAGTTGCTATCATAGGTGTGATCTATTGTTTTTTGTATACTTGATAAAACCTTCTCTAAATCATCTGGATGAATTTTTTTTGTCCAAGAGTTACCATGATGGTCAAGATCATTTAAATCATAGCCAAAAATAGTTTTGTATCCTTCGCCCCAATAAATTTCCTGATCTTTTAAATTCCAATCCCATATAGCATCAGAGGTTGCTTTGGTTACATATTCAAATCTTTGGTTATTTTCTTTTATGGTATTTTCTGCATTTTTTTGAGCAGTAATATCACGAATTATCATAGACGTTCTTTCTTGCCCATGAGCATCTTTAAATACTACAGATGTAATTTCTCCAGGAAAATTTGCTCCATTTTTTCTTTTAAAGATCAGTTCTCCTCTAGCTCTTCCTTTAATATTTCTTTCTTCTAAAAGCGGGATTAATCGAGGGTCTGTGATGTCAACTAAACCGGTTCGGCCTGCATTACAAATTTCTTCCTCAGTCATATTAAAAATTTCGCAAGCCGCAGAATTGGCTGAAAGAACATCACCTTCTTTAATGGTTAACAAAATACCATCCATACTACTCTCCACAATTGACCGATATTTTACTTCACTTTCTAATATCAATTTCTCGGCTCTTTTTCGCTCGGTAATATCTTGTGCAGTACCAAAAAGGCGTATTACTTTCCCGTTATCATCTTTTTCACCATACCCAAATTCTTGTATCACTCTCTCTTCACCAGTAGGAGTAGTAATGTGATATTCTATAGTAAATGGTTCGCCTGTTAATTGGGTATGTTTACTTGTTTTAGTGACAATTTCTTTATCCTCTTCATCAATAAGATCAACAAAAGAGCCATGTGTTTCTATAAAAGTTTGCTTGCTGGTGCCAAAAACATTATATAATTCTTCAGACCAAGTTAGTTTATCAGTTTTAACATTATAATTCCAACTTCCTAATTTTGCTAATTTTTGAGCTTCGGCTAAGTTTGCTTCACTTTGTTTAATTAATTCTTCGGCTAATTTTTTCTCTGTAATATTTCTAACAAAACAGGCAACCCCAATAACTTCTTCTTTATTGTAAATAGGATTAAAGTTAATTTCTATCCAAACTACATTTTCTCTATTTAAATCATGTGACTCAATTTCTTTCTTGAATTGTTTTCCCGTAAGGGCTAAGTTGTAACACTCAAACCAAAAATCTTTAACATGTTGTGGGACATCAAAAGTATTTATTAAGTGGTCTCCGGGTTGTAAAATGGCATTAAATCTTTTGAGTGAATTTTCATTTGCGGCATTATTTGCAACTATAAGTCTTAACTCTTTATTTACGCTCCAAATTAAATCATCGGTACTGTTTATTAAAGCTTCTTTGTCTCTTTTTTCAAATTCTTTAAGCTCTTCAGCTTTTAATTTGTCTGTAATATCATTTAATGAATTAATAGAGGCCCTTCTGCCATTATAATTAATTAAATGGCCACTAATATCTACGTACATTAATTCGCCATTCTTTTTTAAATGCCGCCATACTCTTTTATGAATTAAACCGTAACTCGCCTCGCTTTTCACTGCGTCTTCAATTAACTTAAGATCTTCTGGAGGTCTAATATCTCTAATATTTAATTTCAAAAACTCTTCTCTGGTATAGCCATATTTTATCAATGCTTCTTCATTGCAATCAAAAATTTCTAACGTATTAAAATCCCATAAAAGCATTGGAATAGGATTGTTTTCAAAGAGTGTTTTGTAATTAGTTTCAGACTCTAATAACTTTTGTTCGTGAAGTAATTTTTCAGTTCCATCTTTTGCAACGCAATAAATTAATTTCTCATTATTATCCCATCTGGCAGACCATACCATAGGTGCTATTGTGCCATTCTTACGCACATACCTGTTTTGAAAGTTAGTCATGGTAGTCCCGTTTTTGATTTCTTGGGTAGCTTCAATAGACCTCTGGCAATCATCAGGATAAACTAAATCTAAAAATTTTGTACCGGTAATTTCATCAGGATGGTAGCCCCAAATTTCTAAAGCAGCGGCACTAACTTTTACAAAACACCCATCTTCATTAATGGTACAAATGATATCTAAGGATGAATTCATGATTTTACTTAATTCATCTTTAGTACTTTCTAAGGCTCTAAAATTTAGTGTTTCTTCGGTTACATCCAATACGGTAGAAATCATTAAATCTTGGTTGTAAACCGGGATGTTTTTGGCGTTAATGATTCTTTGTTCTCCATTTTTAGTAGTGATATTGATGCCTTTCCAATTCATTCGGCTTAAATCACCACTGGCAATGTCGTCCATTACGGTTTTAATAATTTTGTTTCTATAGGTTTCATCCGGATAAACCTTTTCAAAAAAAGTAGAAATATCTTTTAATTCTTCAGCAGGCCAGCCATATATTTCACTAAATCTATCGTTTACTAAAGTTGCAGTACCATCAGTAAGATTGTTGACGGCTATGCCAATTGGTAGGTTCTCTAAAGCGGTTTCTATAAAAGTATTTCGTTTTTTTAGCTCTAAGGCAGCTTCATTTTTCTGAATTTCAAGTAGTTTTCTACTACTAATATCTAAAATAATTCCTCTTAGTTTAATGGGTATGCCATCTTTTGTAATTACAGTTACAATGTCTCTTAACCAAATAATACTTCCATCTGCTTTTATCATTCGGTACTCAAATGTGTGATTTTGAGATTTTGAAGTTTGAATGTGGCAAAAGCTTATGGCTTCTTCCTTGTCTTCTGGTACAAGATGATTTTGCCAAAATTCAGGTTCTGATAACCATTGTGTTGGGGTGTATCCTAATATGTTTTCTACCTGCGGACTAACAAAATTAAACTGAAAGGTTTGCGCATCAGCTTCCCAAACTATGCCATCTATAGTGTGAATTAGAGATTCAAATTGATCTTTAGCAAGTATTATTTCCTCATTAGCCTTAATTTGATCGGTAATATCCTGAAAAACACCAATTAACTTTATCGCATTCCCAAAATCATCTTTTACTAAAGAGCCTCTTGAAATAACGTTTATGATTTCGTTATTTTTATTGATCAGTCTTTTTTGAGCTTTATATTCGATACCAGTTTTTATGGTGTTTTCCATTAAGGAAACAGCAAGTGCTCTGTCATCAGGGTGTATAACTTTTAATCCTTTTTCAAAAGTGACTTCAAAATCAGTAGGTTCATATCCACACATTCTATAAACCCCATCAGACCAAAATAATTGATTTGTAAGAAGATCTACCTCCCATGAACCAAATTTTGAAATGATTTCTGCTTTGTCTAATAATTCTTTACTTTTTTCAATTTCTTTTGCAGATGATGTTATCCTTTTTTGGGTTAAAATAAGTTCGGTAACATTTGTAATGGTATGGATAATGAACTCTATATCTCCATTTTTAGTAAGAACTGGGATGTTTTCACTTTCGCAGTAACGTTCTTCATAGTTATTAGTACCCTTAATCTCAATATCGTAACGTTGCAAATCTAATTTATCAGGTAGCTTGGTTTTAATAACATTTTTTAAAGATTGAGTAAGATTTTTAATTCCATCTGCATCAGCTTGATTTGGGTTTTCAGGAAAAGCTTCAAAAATTCCTTTTCCAATTAAGTCTTCTTCCAGCTTCTCTGTAACCTTTAAATATGCAATATTTACTGCTACAATAGTAAATATTGGATAATTAGCATTGATTAGCAAACTAGGTGTTGGAGTTAGTTTAAAAATTTCGAAATAACTATTATTCTCCATCTTGTGCTAAAAATTAAGGGTAAAGGTTTAAATTTATTGAAACCAATTCTTTTGGTTCTATTAATGTTAAGTATAAATATACATTTGTAATTTAATTTTAATGAAAAAAATATCATTTTATTAAACAGCTTAACAAGCTAATAAATGGTCAACAATATTTTTTTTTAAGTTTCAGTTAGCAGAATTTAAAATGTTAAATACCTAATTTTTTATTCATTAATTACATCAATTTAAACAATATAAGTAATTGATAATGAGTAATTAAATTATTTTAATGAATACAGAGTTAGTTAAAAATTTATGCAGTTAAGAAGAGTAAAAGTAATTAGATATGTAACCCCTTTAAGAGAAGGCGGTTCTATGCCTGCTATTGCCGAAGCTGATGATGGGTTTTTGTATGTACTTAAATTTAAAGGAGCGGGGCAAGGCCCAAATGCTTTAATTGCCGAGTTAATAGGCGGGGAGTTAGCCAGATATTTGGGTTTAAAAATGCCAGAGTTGGTTTTTGCCGATTTGGATGAAGCCTTTGGCAGAACCGAAGCTGATGAAGAGATTCAGGATTTATTAAAGTTTAGTACAGGTTTAAATTTAGCACTTCATTATTTATCAGGTTCTATCACTTACGATCCCGGGGTTAAATTAGTAGATAGTTTATTGGCTTCAAAAATTGTTTGGTTAGATGCTTTGTTAATGAACATGGACCGTACAGCCAGAAACACCAATATGTTGTGGTGGCATCAAGAATTATGGTTAATAGATCATGGTGCAGCGTTGTATTTTCATCACTCATGGAATAACTGGGAAGAACAAGCTAAAAGTCCTTTTAATTTAATTAAAGACCACGTTTTGTTATCTCAAGCTACTAATTTATATGAGCTTAATGTACAGTTAAAAGCAATATTAAACCCTCAAATAATTGCTGATATTGTGAATTTAATTCCTGATGAATGGCTTAAAGGTGATCATTTTTCAATTCCTGATGAATATAGAAATGCCTACAATTTGTTTCTAAATTCTAGAATTGCTAATGCAGATATTTTTGTAAAAGCCGCTGATAATGCAAGAGTATAATTTATATGAATACGCGGTGATACGTGTGGTACCTAGGGTAGAAAGGGAGGAATTTTTAAACATAGGAGTGGTTTTATATTGTGCTAAAAAGAAATATTTACAAGCTAAATTTATTGTTGATGAAGATAAATTAGCAATGTTTTTTGCAGGTTTAGATATTGAAGATTTAAAAAAGCACCTTTATGTTTTTGATTGCATTTGCCGAGGCGAGAATTGTAATTCTCCAATTGCTAAATTAGATTTACCTTCTCGTTTTAGGTGGTTAACAGCTACCAGAAGCACTATTTTACAATGCTCTAAAGTACATCCTGGCTATTGTTTAGAGCCAGATATTACCATTGAGAAGATTATTGATGAAATGGTTTTATAGCTTTTGAAGCCTAAAATTATTGGTTATTTATTTTCAAATAATCTTAAACATGGTAAACCCTAAATTTTAGCCCATTTAAAAACTAAAAGATTAACAGATAATACCGCTGCGCCAAGTAAAAATTGAAGAAAATCTCCAAAAGGAAGTATGGCTAAAGAAATTATCCAAGCTCCAATGCTAATTATAGAAATGAGGTAAAGAAAACTAGTGTAGTAAATAGATTTTTTTTGGGTAGAATTTTCAATGTTTTCTTTAAAACGATGAGAATTTAATACACTAAATCCTTCATCTAAATGTTTATGCTCTGTTGAGAACTTAAAACGGTTTAATAATTTGATTTTCATGGCGATGTTTTTCTTTTAATACAATGTATCTAAAAAAAGCAATACCATAATTGTACCAAAATAAGAGTTCAACCAGTTTATTTTAAAAATAAATTTCAGCAATAAAATACTTGCTTTATTATTGGTTTTCAAAAGCTTAGCCTATCATTTAAATTATAAGAATTTTATAAAATTGGTTAAAAATTCCTTAAAGTTATTGAGTTCAGATTCTTAAATTTTTTCTCTCACAAAGTATTTTTTGTTGTAAATGATTATAGTAAGGAAAACCATTTGTTGCAGTATTAATATACAATATGCGTAATTTTTAAAAATATTATTCCTTAAACTATTTTAATTCTACTACTTTCGCAATGTTATGGTTTCTAACCTTGGTTAGAATTAATAGGGAATGAGGTGTAAATCTTCAACTGTCCCGCAGCTGTAAGCTCTATAACTGTTTTTCATTCTAATGGTCACTGTTGTAAATAATGGGAAGACCGAAAAACGGGGAGTAAGTCAGAAGACCTGCCATCACATGATAAATTCATAGCTTTCGGGGATTGGAGCTTTTGAGTGTGAGTACTCATGAAGGTATTTTCATTTGAAATTCAACAGTTTTCTGTTTGCTGTGGGCCAAAAACTCACAACAAAATGAAAAAAAGAAACATCATGGTTGCAGCAGGCCTAGGGCTTGTTCAACTGGCATTATCAAATGCCCAAGTTTTTGCACAACAGCAAGACACCACATCACTAAATGAAGTAGTTATCACCGCTTCTAGATCACCAAAAAAGATTGGCGATATTGGTAAAATCGTAAAAGTAATCTCCGCTCAGGAAATTGCAAAAGCCCAAGGTAGAAGCCTTCCCGAGTTATTGAACACCGTTGCCGGAATTTCCATTGCCGGTAGTGGAAGTAGCCCTGGCGAAGTGCAATCTGTTTATCTAAGAGGGGCTTCTTCAGCTAATACCTTAATTTTAATTAATGGGATTTCGGCAAATGATGCTTCCGGCATTTCTGGCGAGTACAATATTGCAGCAATAGCAATAGATCAGATAGAAAGAATTGAGATTTTAAAAGGAGCAAGCTCTACACTTTACGGTTCAGATGCAGTTGCCGGAGTAATCAATATTATTACTAAAAAAGGAGAGGGCAAACTCACCGCAAATGCTTTATTGAGCGCTGGAAGTTACGGAACCTATAAAGAAGCAATTGGTTTAAACGGACAAATTGAGCAAACACAAGTAAGTTTAAACTTTTCTAATCAAAGTTCAAAAGGGTTTTCTACCGCACAAGGAACAGGTTTTGATAAAGATGAATTTAAGCAAATGGCTTTAGGATTAAACTTATCTCAAAACATCACTAAAAACATCACTTTAAATGCTGGTTTACAGGCCAATCAAAATAAAGCCGGATTGGATGCTGGCGCTTTTGAAGATGCCATTGGGTATGATTACGATAAAACTGCTTTTTTAGCTAATTTAAGCTCTAAAATAAGTTTAGCCAAAGGCGATTTAAACTTTGTGTTTTCGCAAAACAACGTGACTAATAAATTTGATAATAATGGCTCATTAACAAACTTAAAAGGGAATATTACCAATTTGGAAAGCATTTTCTCTTATCAATTAGCCAGTTTCTTAGATCTTACCTCTGGCGTAAATTATAAGTTCACAAAAACAGATCAAATCAATATATATTCTCCAAGGTTAGTTACTGATAACCATATTACTAGTTTATATTCTTCTTTCTTTTTAAAAGGAGGAGATATTTTTAGGATGGAAGTTGGTGGAAGATATAATCAGCATAACCAATATGGTAGTAACTTTACTTATACTTTAAATCCTTCGTTTTTATTAGATAATCAGGTTAAGTTATACGCCAATGTATCGTCGGCTTATAGGGTGCCAAGTTTGTATCAGTTAAATTCTGAATATGGTAATGCAGCGCTTCAACCAGAAACTTCTCAAAATTATGAAACTGGTTTAGAGAGTAATTTTTTAGATCAGAAGCTTTCTATTACAACTTCTGTTTTTGTAAGGAGAGGAAAAGATGTGATTGATTTTGGAGAAGTTACGCCAGGTAATTATGGTTATATCAATCAAAATAGGCAAAACGATAAAGGTGTTGAGTTAGAAATCGGCTTTAAGCCAAACCAAAAACTGAATTTGAATGTTGCTTATGCTTATGTAGATGGGAAAGTTCAAATCAGCGAAAGCGCCCCTAAAACTTTTAATCTTTTTAGACGACCAAAAAACAGCTTCGGGACTAATTTAGGTTATACCGTGAATAAAAAGATATTTGCAAGTTTAAATTATAAATGGAATGATCAACGTACAGATCAATATTATGACAATAGTAATTTCACACTGGTATCTTTAAATTTAAGGAGCTACAGTAAGTTAGATGCCTATTTTCAATATAAAGCATTTAAAAACTTAACCATTTTTACAGATGTTAAAAACGTATTAGATACAGATTATAATGACTTTGCAGGTTATAATGCCAAAGGAATCAATTTTAATGCTGGCTTAAACTTCCTTTTTCAATAAGATTTAATAAATTTACACCACAATTAAACATAAAAACATGTCATTAAATAAAATAAACGTAAGAAACTGGGTATTAGTCATCATGATTCTTGCCGCCGCCGCCACCAGATTTATTGGTTTTGGCGAACAGTCATCATGGTCTAACTTTACACCTGTAGGAGCTATTGCAATGTTTGGAGGTACTTATTTTACTAATAAATTAAAAGCTTATTTAGTGCCTTTAATTACACTTTTTATAAGTGATATTTTTGTAACGTATTCTTATACTGGCGAATGGACTTTGTTTTACGGAGGTTTTGCTTGGGTTTATGTGTGTTTTGCAGCCATGGTTTTTATTGGTACATTAATTAAAAATGTAAATGTCAATTCGGTATTAATAGGTTCTTTAGCAGGCGTATTAATTCATTGGTTGGTAACTGATATACAACCTTGGTTAGCCGGAACTATGTACAACAAAGACATTACTGGTTATTATCAATCGTTAATTGCTGCAATTCCTTTCGAAAGGAATTTGCTGTTAGGAAACTTAGTTTTTGGAGCTATACTTTACGGAGGTTTTGAATTGGCTAAATCTAAATTTGGTATACTAAAAAGTAACAAAGAATTAGCTTACTAAGGTTTTAAATATTCTTTAAAAGAAGCGGTGTTTTGCATCGCTTTTTTTATTGTAGGAGTTTTTTTTTCGTTAAGGTGGGATATTTTTTTCACGCAAAGTTCGCAAAGGAAGTAACGCAAAGATCGCAAAGGATTTGCTGGCGTGTTTTAAAAGTTTTTTTTCACGCAAAGTTCGCAAAGGAAGTAACGCAAAGATTGCAAAGGATTTGCTATCGTGTTTTAAAAGTTTTTTTTCACGCAAAGTTCGCAGAGGAAATAGCAAAGATCGCAAAGGATTTAATATCGTGTTTTAAAATTTTTTTAAGTTTTTAGGCTTTGCGTCCTTTGCGTTTTTTTTCTTCTTTTTCTTTGCGTGAAATTTTTGATGGTTTTTGAAAGAAAGATTAAGAAGTTTTTCTTATTTTTCTTTTTGTGAAATAATCATCTCTAAAACTATGACAGAAAACGAACTTTCTTATATGATTATAGGTGCTGCATTAGAACTACATAAAAATATTGGTCCAGGATTACTAGAATCTGCTTATGAAAATGCCCTTGCTTATGATCTTAGAGATATGGGTTTAGATGTTATCCAACAAGTGCCAATGCCATTTATCTATAAAGAAATAAAAATGGATATGGGTTATAGATTGGACTTAGTTGTAGAAAACAAGATAATTATTGAACTGAAATCTATAGAAAATTTAGCCCCAGTTCATTACGCTCAATTACTTACTTATTTAAAATTATCTAATTTAAAGCTAGGTTTATTGATCAATTTTAATTCTAAAACTTTGAAGGAAGGTATTCACAGAATTGTGAACAATATATAAAAACATGATATACTACATTAGTGGAGGAGCCAGATCAGGAAAGAGTGCTTATGCACAAAATTTGGCTTTAGAATTATCAGAAAATCCGGTTTATTTGGCTACAGCCCGAAATTGGGATGCCGATTTTGATCAAAGAATTAAACGTCACCAAAATGACAGAGATCAACGATGGGAAAACATTGAGGAAGAAAAATATCCAGCTAAAATAGATTTTTCTAAAAGGGTAGTGGTTGTAGATTGCGTTACCCTTTGGCTTACCAATTTTTATGTAGATACCAAGTATGATATTGATGCATCTTTAACTCAAATTAAAACCGAATTTGATGATATGATACAACAAGATGCTACTTTCATTATCATTTCTAACGAGTTGGGGATGGGTTTACATGCCGATACAGAATCAGGCAGGAAATTTACAGATTTGCAAGGTTGGACCAATCAATACATTGCCCAAAAAGCAGATAAAGCTATATTTATGGTATCTGGCTTGCCAATGGTTTTGAAATGAAGGAGTAGGGTTTAAGGATTAAAGAGTAAGGAGCAAGGAATAAGGTTTAATTGAGGATTAAAATACAACGCAAAGCATTATCAAATCACAAATCTTCTAATCAATATCATGAAAAAGAAAATTATCATACTTACTGGGGCAGGAATATCAGCGGAAAGCGGGCTTAAAACTTTTAGAGATGCTGATGGACTTTGGGAAGGTTATAATATTGAAGATGTAGCTACACCAGAAGCTTGGCAGCGCAACCCAACTTTGGTTCAAACTTTTTATAATGAAAGGCGTAAATCTGTGATGGATGCTCAACCTAATGCTGCTCATTTGGCTTTAGCTGAGCTTCAAGATAAATTTGAAACCTTAATTATTACCCAAAATATAGACGATTTACATGAAAAAGCAGGTTCTAAATCGGTAATGCATTTACATGGCGAAATCATTTATTCAAGATCTTCTAAAAACCCAGCTTTACTGTACAAAATAAAAGGACATACCATAGAAATGGGCGAATTATGCGAATTAGGTTCTCAATTACGTCCGCATGTGGTGTGGTTTGGTGAAGCTGTGCCCATGATTACCAAAGCAATGCATGAAATGGCTAAAGCCGATATTGTGATTTTGGTAGGTAGCTCTTTAGCCGTTTATCCGGCTGCAGGTTTAATAGAATTAGCCCAGCCAAATGTGCCAGTTTATGTGGTCGACCCTAAAATACCGGCGGTAAAAATTCCAAATCCACTTATAAAAATTGAAGAAAAAGCGAGTATTGCCATTCCATTATTGGTTCAAAAATTATTAGCGCATGAGTAAGATCTCTTGTATTTTTAATTGGAGTGGTGGAAAAGACTCTGCTTTGGCACTTTATCATTGTTTGCAAAATCCCAAATTGGATATTAAATATTTGGTGACCAGTATAAATGATAACGTAAACCGTATTTCTATGCATGGCGTTAGGTACGCTTTATTGGTGCAGCAAGCTAAAGCCATTGGCATTCCTTTGTATGAAATTAGGTTACCCGAAATGCCGGGAATGAAAGAATATGATGAAACTATGCGTTTTCATTTAGAAAAATTAAAAACTGAAGGAATCACCCATTCCATTTTTGGAGATATTTTTTTAGAAGATTTAAAGAAATACCGGGAAGACCGTTTAGCTGAAGTTGGTTTAAAAGCAATTTTCCCTTTATGGAAAAGAGATACTCAAGAACTGATGAACGAATTTTTAGATTTAAAATTTAAAACGGTAATAGTTTGTACGCAAGAAAGGTTAGGCAATTTAGTTGGTAAAGTGATCACTGCTGATTTGATTAAACAATTTCCTGCTGATGTAGATATTTGCGGAGAAAATGGAGAATTTCATACTTTTGCCTTTGATGGACCTATTTTTAAAAATCCAATTCCTTACACTTTAGGAGAAAAGGTATTTAAAGCTTTTCCTACTCCAAAAAATACAGATGATAATTGTTTGCAGCCAATAAATGATCAGCCTAAAAATTTAGGGTTTTGGTATATTGATTTGCTGGAATAAGTGGGCTGTGACCTCCGAGTTCTGTATGGTTAAAATTTCACTTATCACACTTGAAATGGAGCTTAATTTTTATAACCACAGAGAAACAGAGAACACAGAGTAAAAAAATAATATTTTATAAAAAAATTTAATTACAATTGGTTTAAACCGAGCTCTTTTTATTTTGAGATTAAAACATTTAACTTCGTGACCTCCGTATCTCTGTGGTTAAAATTTTACCACACTCAGTAGAGGTAAATTAACGCTGTGTTTGGTTTAAATCAATTGGTGTTTTCGCTTAAATAGCATCTCCAATATCATTTTTAATATGAGATAAAACTTTAACATCCAACATAAAATAATCAGCAAGTATTTTCATTTCTGCTTTAATTTTACTTGGAGATTGATGGTTATTTATGGCTAAAATTTTAGTTGCTTCTTTAATTTTGCTCTCTTCTACAAAAGCGGTTTCTTTTATGGTGGTTTCAAGGCAAATGATTCTTAAACCCTCATCTTTTAAATCGCCACCTTTAGCTATTAACCAGCTTAACGCATAAAAATAAGAAGTGTCAATGTAAATGGGCGCTACACCTTCTTTTGCTTCTGGCAGTTTATTAAACGGACTATTAATAGTTTCTTTAGTGAGGTATCGTTCTAATTCTGGCTTAATTTCTTCAGCGGGTTTTAACTGAATTAGCCCATTTAATACCAAGGCATAAATACTAATCCAACGTATTTGCCTTCTAAATTCATGCACACCATGTTCCAAATCGGCAAAGTTGAGTGCGCCAGTTTTATAATCATCTTCAATTTCGTCTATTTCCTCTATAAGAAATTTGGCAATTTTTTTCCTGTCTTTTTCAGCAGATTTCCATGAAGCATCTGCTAATTCCTTTTTAATAATATTGAGCTTCGTTTGATTTTCATCAATCCATTGCTCATTTTTTAGAATTTTGTCTAAATTTTCTATTTCTTGGTGGTAATGATTGGTTAAATTATCAAGCAAAACCTTAGGAAAATTTTCTTGAACCGTAAATTCTTTGATATAAGATTCGTAATAATCTATTTTACCTAATTGGTCTTCTAAAGTTTTAAAAGCAAGCTGCATTCTTTCAAATCTTTTCTTGTTATGCAGGTTTTTATAAATGCGAGAAAGCGCCTCTAAATTAAATACAACCGGTCGGGCTTTAGAATTATATAAGCTCAATGCCGGATTTTTAGATTTTGCTGCCAATATCAACAGAATTTCTAATTTATCTATTTGATAGTTAAATCTTTTTAAGCCTTCAAATATTGTTTCTGTTTGCATGGTATAGGAGTGAGGTTTAACAAAAAGATATTAATTTATAATAATAGGTATTCAAAACCATTATTATATTTTTTTCTTAAAAAGCTACAATACTTAATCTACAATGGTGGCACCTGCAACTCCAGGTTTTTTTTCGGCAAGCTGTAATACAATTTTAAGAGTTTCAAGATTAATTTCTTCTATATTCTTAAATCTAATGCAACTTACTCCTTTACTCAATTTGCCAAGCTCTTTTTTATATTTTTCTGCCGCATCCTTGTCCTCAATAATAGTACATACATAAATACTTATATAATTCTTCTGATTTGCAAGGGAAATGATGGGCCAATCTTTTTTTTGCTTTTTCGAATCTAGATAGTGAAACAAGCCATAACCAATCATATTAGTAGCAAAATAAGGTTTAAGGTTAGGAACTGCTTTTTGAATAAAATTGTGGAGAAAATCAATGTCTTTTTTGCGATTTTCAGGTATCAAAAAAAGATATTCTTCTACTGAATTAGCTTCATTTTTGGCAAACATGTTCATAATTGTATGGTTTAGTTTAGTGATGTTTGAGATGCCATTAAGCTTGCCGCCTTGGTTCGTGTCCTCACGAACTAAAATTTTACTTTAGTTTGGGGACGTTGTTTCGTGTGGACACGAACCAAGGCATTGGGTTGTACTTAGTATTTAATTTCCAAATCAAGCTGTCTTCCTTCTTTAAATGCTTTTTTATCCATTCCTGTACCAACTGCAATTCCAATGGCCAGCCCAATTGGAAGTCCTATTCCTAAAAAAGCCATATTTCCAATAATGGTTCCAAAAGCAACACCAAGCGGAAGTCCAAATACAGACATCCCAAGCGCTAACCAAAGATTACGATAATAATTTTTAGGTACCAACTTAAGCTCTTTTTCAAGTAATTTAATAATTCCTGTTTGTTTTTTCTTTAGAATTTTCCTCAATTCATTTCCTGAACTAGCAATTGAATTCAGTTCTTCAATATCTTTATTGATAGAGATTATTATTAAGTCGGGCACTTCCTTTTTCCGAATTTCACTCAGAAGTAATTCAAATTGAAGGTATAATTCTTTAAGCTTAAGATGGTAATCAATTTCTGGTTTTTGATTAAGTTGGTTGATTTTCATTTGACTGTTTTATTATATTAATCACAACTTGTGGGGTTTGCTTTGCGCTGTTCGATATGTTAGCGTAAGTGCATATCGAACTTAAAAAAAATAAAGTGGATTTGTAAACCAATTCAACAAAATTTGTCAATTAAAGCAAACCATAAACAAAATAGTTGTGAAAATAATGAGCATAGAATAGATATAAACTGATCTAATATTAAACTTTTCTTTTACCAAAAATATCAGTGAAATTATTGGTAGTGTGAATAACATAGCTAGCATTGGAAGCCACAAAAGCTCGAAGATTGCACCAACTAAAGCAATATTATATACATTTATGACCTGTCCCAACCACCAAAATCCCGATACAATGATGCTCAGGATAAAGACTATTTTACCAGTTCTTGAATTTTTAAACGGGGGTAAATTCTCTTTCACAAATTTTACATTAATCCTACCGCCTTAGTTCGTGTCTTCACGAACTAAACTTTTACTTTAGAGACGTTGTTTCGTGTGGACACTAACCAAGGCTTTGGATGAGTTATTTTGTTTTGGTGTAAATATATTCAATTCCATCATAAATGGCTTGTGGTAAAACTGAATGGTGGTCAGCATTGTCATATTGCTTGTAGGTCATTCTTAATTTCCCGTTCTTTTCTGACTTTATTTTTTCTACGAGTTTAGCCAATGGTGATTTTAATATTTCGGCTTCAGATGTTCCTACCGCTATAAATATGTTGGATTCTCTTTTATTGACAATTGTTCCTTTATCATTAAATATTTCAGATTGATTCCACCACACTGCAGGAGAAATCAATAAGTAATTTGCAAATAGTTTACTATGTTCTAAATAAGTATAAAAGCCTAATAATCCTCCAAATGAATGCCCCATTAAGCCCCTGGTTTTGCTGTCTACTTTATATTTACTTTCTATTGATGTAATGATTTGATCTCTAAAGAATTGTAGAAATCCTTCTGCACCACCCGATGTTGTTTCGTTTAATTCTTCCTCTCCAAATTTTAATGTAAATTTTGAGTTAAATTTTGAAGGTGTAAAGTCCATATTTCTTTGCCTATTCCAAGCCCGTTCATCCCCAACAGATGAAATGCCTACCAAAATTACTTCCTCTAAATTATTAGATGTGGTTTTACTTGCTAAGCTTTTTATTCGGTAACATCCAATAACCAAATCTTTTAGCCACCAAGCATCCAAATAGTAAAGAATTTTATATTCTTTTTCTGGCTGGTATTGTAGCGGCAGAGTAATAACCAAATTGTAAAGCTGACCATTGTCTCTTTTTATTTCTTTGATAACTGTTGTGGGTTCTTCGCTACCGAATGTGTGTTTTTGAGCGATAGATTGAGAAGCTATAAAAACGATCGTGATAATTAATAAGAAAGAATATTTGTTCATAAAATGAGTGATTTGATTAATATTATTGGTTGATAGGTTTAGCCGTTTAAGCCAAAATTTTTGATAGTTAAAGTTTTTATAGTCTTGTAAATCAACGAATAATGTATTGAGACTATCAAATACTATTCGCACAATGCCAAAGTTGTCATTATTGCGGAACGTAAATGTGATGAAATTGCTTTTCTGAAAAAAGGAAAACCTATTTCCCAATCATTACCCCAGGTTTATTTACCACAGGAATTTTGATGAAATTAGATTCTACAATGCTTTCGGGTAGGAAAATGAATTTTTTATCGAAAATTTCTTTGCCAATATAATAGCTAATCCAATACTCATTGTTTAAGCCAAAGACTTCTTCATCAATGGCTTCTATTTTCGCAAAAGCTTTGGCTTCAATAGAAGGGAGCATATGGCGTAGGGTAGAGGTTTTAACTTCTTCTCCGTTTCTTAGCCCGTAGCCGCTAGAAGTAACCAATATGGTTTCTATAGGCTCTTCCTTCATGTTAATGATATAGACATTCCATATTTTGCTTTCGGGAGTTTCTGCTTCTAGCACAACGGCTACAAAAACATCTTCCACAATATTATCTGGAATGTCTTTTTTCATAATAATTATTTCTTTTTAGCTAATACCTTTTTAGCAGCTGGTTTTTTAACGGCTGGCTTTTTAGCGCCTTTTGCAGTTTTAGTTTTAGGCTCAAATGCATCAGGAATTTGATCGGTAATGAGTTTTTTAACTTCTTCTAATGTAAGGCTGGCTAAATCTTCTGGAGTATATTTCTCGCCGCTTGCTGGGTTTTTACCCAATTTTAGCATTTCTTTTCCAAAGCGAATAAATGGTCCCCAACGGCCGTTTTCTAAAGCAATTTTTTCTTTTTCCCACTGTTGGATATATCTGTTGGCTTCTTTTTCAACCTTAGCGCTAATTAATTCATAAATTTCGGTTTCGGTAAGGTTATCAAAATTATACCTTACGGGTACGTTAATGTATAAATCGTTCCATTTAATGAAAGGACCAAATCTGCCTTTGCCTTTGGTTACCGGCATTTCTTTATAATGTGCAACCGGTGCATCAGCAACTAATTTTTCGCCAATAATTTCTTTCGCTTTTTCTATATCTATAGCTAATGGATCTACATTTTTAGGGACAGAAATATAAGCTTCTCCCCATTTAATATATGGTCCAAAACGGCCTATGCCAACCGAAACTTCTTTGCCTTGGTAATCTTCTAAAGAAAAAGGAAGTTTAAACAGCTCTAAAGCATCTTCTAAAGTAATAGATTCTACCGATTGAGACTTTAATAAGCTGGCGTAAATAGGTTTTTCTTCGTCTTCGTTTTCTCCAATTTGTACAATTGGACCAAATTTGCCTAAGCGGGTAGAAACATTTTTACCAGATTTAGGATCAACACCTAAAATACGTTCTCCGCTGGCTCTATCGGCATTGGCCAAAGTATGTTCTACTTCATGATGAAAAGGTTTGTAAAAGTTATGGAGCATGGTGGTCCATTCTTTTAAACCATGTGCAATCTCATCAAATTCTTTTTCTACGCTAGCCGTAAAGTTAAAATCTACAATATCTTTAAAATGTTCTACCAAAAAGTCGTTTACAACCAAGCCAATGTCTGTTGGAAAAAGTTTACCTTTTTCCGCTCCGGTAATTTCTGTTTTGGTTTGTTTTTGTATGGCACCTTTCTTTAAGGTAATCACCTGATAATTTCTAGATTTTCCTTCACGCTCTTCTTTTACCACATACCCTCTGTTTTGAACGGTAGAAATAGTAGGAGCGTAGGTTGATGGCCTGCCGATGCCTAACTCTTCTAATTTTTTTACCAAGGCAGCTTCAGAATATCTGGCTGGTGGCCTAGAGAAACGCTCAGTAGCGTTCATTTCTTCTAAATTAAGCTTTTGGCCTTGTGCTAATGGAGGTAAAATGGCGTTTTCAGATTGTTCATCTAAAGCGTCAGATTCTTCATCTATATCTTCGCGGTAAACTTTTAAGAAACCATCAAATTTAATGACTTCGCCGCTGGCTGTTAATTCTTCTTTTCTGGTGCTGATGCCAATTTTAGCCGTTGTTTTTTCAATTAAAGCTTCGCTCATTTGAGAGGCAATTGCTCTTTTCCAAATCAGCTCGTATAATCTTTTTTCAGATGCATCGGCATCATTTAAGGTATGCCACTCAAAATGAGTAGGTCTTATAGCTTCGTGAGCTTCTTGCGCACTGGCCGATTTTGTTTTGAATTTTCGGGCTTCTAAGTATTTTTCGCCGTAAGCTGATTTAATTTCTAAAGCTGCAGCATCAATTGCGGTATCAGAAAGGTTAACAGAATCGGTACGCATATAGGTGATTTTACCAGTTTCATACAGTTTTTGCGCAACTGTCATGGTTCTGGAAACCGAAAATCCTAGCTTTCTGCTGGCTTCTTGCTGTAAAGTGGAGGTGGTGAAAGGGGCAGCAGGGTTTCTTTTTAAAGGTTTAACATCTAAAGTGTTTACTTTAAAACTGGCGTTTAAACAATTCTCTAAAAATTGCTGAGCATCAGTTTCTTTATCAAACTTACCCGAAAGTTCTGCTTTAAATAATTCTCTTTTATCGGTAGAGAAAATAGCAACAATTCTAAACGCTGGTACACTTGTAAAAGCATTTATTTCTCTTTCTCTGTCTACAATTAATCTTACAGCTACAGATTGAACCCTTCCTGCTGATAAAGATGGCTTTACTTTTTTCCATAAAACGGGAGAAAGCTCAAAACCTACTAATCTGTCTAAAACTCTGCGGGCTTGTTGGGCATTTACTAAGTCGTAATTTATTCTTCTTGGGTTGTCTATCGCTTTTAAAATGGCAGGTTTGGTAATTTCATGAAAAACAATACGCTTGGTATTCTCTTCTTTTAATCCTAACGATTCAAATAAATGCCATGAAATTGCTTCTCCTTCACGGTCCTCGTCGGATGCTAGCCATATCATTTCTGATTCTTTAGCTAACTTTTTTAATTCGTTAACCAACTGCTTCTTATCTGCCGGAATTTCATAATGTTGTTTGAAATTATTATCGACTTCTATAGCGCTATCGTCTTTTTTTAGATCACGAATATGGCCGTAACTAGACCGTACCAAAAAATCTTTTCCAAGGTAACCTTCAATAGTTTTGGCTTTCGCCGGAGACTCTACAATCAGTAAATTTTTCGCCATTCAAATCAGATTTTAACGCAAATAAAGGATAATAAATTTAGTAATCCCAAAATAAGAGGGAATTAAGCGGTTTTTTGTGACCAAAAATTAAAAACTGTTACTTAAAACTTTTAATCTTGAGGGTGTAGGCAAAGCCATTGGTGATTTTTCCGGTCGAAATATTTTTATCTAAAGCTTTCACTTCTTTTTGAACCAAACCTACATTTTTAGCATAAGTTACATTTACTACATCTTCTCTGATCAAGTTTTGTTCGTCAATTTCTGTAACTACTAGGGTAGAATCAAAATTGAAATTATTAAGACTTAAAGCAGCCACTTCATTTTCAATAATAAATTCTTGCTGTCCAATGGTATTTTTAGAATTACCATTCCATACAGCACCTGCTAATGGCGGAAATATTAAACGTATAAACCTTTGGTTATTAATAAATTCTTCAGCCGCTCTTATACTTTTGTTTCGAGTAAAAACCAATTGAAAAACCCAATTAGAAGCTCCGTTTACCTTTTTATATCGTTCTATTCTGTAATTGGTTGTGCCCGTTAAATCTTCAAAAGTATTGGTTACGCTATCTTTTATTTCAAATTGATAATTTACACTGCTATTGGTGAAATTGCTGTAAGCGGTAGAATCTACCTCAAAAATAGATACAGCGCCAATTTTAAGCGGGTAAAAATTGCTTTGAAAATCAATAGGGGGTGCGGTTGTTTCTTTGGTGCAGGAAGCCCAAGTTAAGCTTGAAATTACAATCCAAAAAAAAATTCGCTTCAACATGAAGCGAATTTAATATTATAAAATTAAAAATTAAGCTTAGATCAAAAATCCACCACCTAATAAGTCATTTCCTTCATAAAATACTGCTGATTGCCCTGGTGCAATACCCGAAACCGCATGATGAAAGCTTACTTTCATTTTATCGCCCACTTGTTGAATATGGCTCATGGCACCAGCATCTTTGTATCTAATTTTAGTGGTAGCTTCCAAAGGTTCTAAAATTGATTCATATTTAATCAAATTAAGGTTTCTTACCAAGGCTTCGGTTCTTTGTAGTTGGTCTTGTGTGCCTAAAACCACAGTATTGCTTTCGGGCAAAATCTGTGTCACAAACATGGGGTGACCAAAAGCAACGCCTAAACCTTTGCGCTGCCCAATGGTGTAAAACGGATAACCTTTATGCTTACCTACTTTTGTGCCGTCTGTAAGCACAAAATCGCCGCCATCAACCTTGGTTTCTAATTCGGGCACTCTATGCTTTAAAAACGCTCTATAATCATTCTCAGGAACAAAGCATATCTCGTAGCTTTCACTTTTATTGGCCAATTCCATTTGCCCCATATCTAAAGCCATTTGCCTGATTTCTGATTTCGCAAAAGAGCCTAATGGAAATTGCGTACGGGCTAAATTTTGTTGAGAAACTCCCCAAAGCACATAAGACTGGTCTTTATTCTCGTCTTTTCCTTTAGAGATCACATACCTGCCGCTGTCTTGAGAACGGATATTTGCATAATGCCCCGTGGCAATAAATTCACAATCTAATTTATCAGCTCGTTTTAGTAAGGCTTCCCATTTTATGTGCGTATTGCATAATACACAAGGGTTTGGCGTTCTGCCGGCTAAATATTCATCCACAAAATTATCGATCACAAAATCGCCAAACTCATCTCTGATATCTAAAATATAATGTGGAAAACCGTATCCAACTGCTAAAGAACGGGCATCGTTAATAGAATCTAAGCTGCAACAGCCAGTTTCTTTTGAATTTACACCTGAAGAAGCGTAATCCCAGGTTTTCATGGTTAAGCCAATTACCTCATAACCTTGCTCATGCAACATTACGGCAGCAACCGAACTATCCACTCCGCCACTCATCGCTACCAAAATTCTTCCGTGTTTACTCATTTTTCTTTTTTTTGAAGCTGCAAAGATAAATTTTAATTAGGAAGTAGGGAAGAGGAGGTAGTCAGGAGGAAGTAAGATTTGAATTCAGTTAAGGAGTTATCGGTTATCAGTTGTCAGATTTTGGGCGTTTTAACACGCTATCCGCTCATACTGCGCTGGCATTAGGCTTTTGGCCGGTATCCGCTGCTATCGTTAACGCGAAATCATGTACAAGAATAATAAGTGATGATAGTGGTGTTTTTAGTTCTAATTATTTTTACTTCCTGAATAGCATCTGCATTGATCATATCTCGGTTTATTAACCAATAGACTTCGTTAAAAGAAATATTTCTAAATGTTTGCTTTACATTCCAGCAACCATCAAAAAAGGTCTCTTCTTCTATGAGATTAGAAAAAGTTTTAATAATGGTTTGATAAGGGTATTTGATCCCATTTTTCATTGGTGCTGATATTTTTTTAAGTGTATCTATTTTGGGTTCACCAAAAATTTTAATTTGGTTAACTTCAACTCCAAATTCTACATACTTTTTTTTGGTTAATATCCCATCAAAGACATAACCTTCACTATCTCCTGATTTAACCTTAACCCAAAAACCTTTCAGCTCTATTCCTTTATGATCCCAAAAATCATCTACAAATAAGCTAAAAGGGATTTCTGAAATTTTAGTATCAATAATTTCAACTTTGGAACCAAATACTAATGTTTTTATGATTTTAGAATCTAGGGAAGAAGATAATCTGAGATTCAAACCTTTTGAACTTGCTACAAAAAGTTGATCTCCAATTTTATAGTTTTCTGCTGCATTAATCTTAAATGAAAATATAAAAAGTATGATGCAAAATATTGTGATTTTCATAGGTTTAAGCTCAGTAATTAATGGTATTTACTATTTCTTTAAAATTAATTAGTATTGTAGTTCAGATATTTATATAATTTTAACTAATTAATAACTTTAATTTTTCAGTTAAATCATCTTCGGTGTCAATATCAGATAAGATAGGGGTAGTATCATAGCTTAAATTTAAAGATTTTAAAATTTTAATAGTAGATGAAAACACTTCTTCAGTACTCCAAGCTACATCGCTAAACAATTGCGGAATGAGTTGTGATAGGCCTAATAAGTAATAACCTCCATCCTTAGCAGGGCCAACTACTACTTTGTTGCTATTAAGCTTGTTAAACGCTTCTTCTATGATTTCTTGCGTAAGCTCATAACAGTCAGATCCGATAATTACTATTCGCTCATAACCTTTATCAAAAAGTTGCTCAAAAGCATTTTGCATTCGGCCGCCCAAATCACTTTCTAATTGGTAGGCGGTGTGGTAAATATCATCTCCCCAAGGCATTTTATGGGCTGTCACCTTGTCATAAAACAAATATTTATCAAAATTTAATTCTTTAGAAATCAGATTTGTATGTGCTAATAATTCTATGTAAACTTTAAGTGCGTTTTCATTTCCAACGGTTGCAGCTAAACGTGTTTTGGATCTACCTAGTTCGGGGTATTTTAAAAATATAATAAGGGCTGTTTTCAATTTTTTCAATTTATTGATAAGATATTGTCCTTTAAAAACGGAACTTAAACACCAACGGTTTTGCTCCTTCTTTCAAATAAAACTACGTTTTGCCAAACGCCATTGAGCTGTCCAATACGTTCTCTGTAGCCTACTTTTCTAAACCCCGATTTTTCATGTAGTCGGATGCTGGCTTTATTGATCTCAAAAATCCCGGCTTGTAAAATCCATAATCCATTAGCTTCGCTTTCCTTTTCTAAATGTTCTAACAATACATAACCCACTCCAAAACCTTGAAATTTGGGATCAATGTAAATGCTAATCTCGGCAACACCATTATAAACACATCTCCCTGAAACAGGTGATAAGGCTACCCAACCAGCAACTTTACCGTCAATTTCGCATATCAAGCGAGAATGTGGTAAATGATTTTTATCCCAAACATCCCATTCTGGCACCGAAGTTTCAAAAGTGGCATATCCAGTAGCAATGCCGGCTTCATAAATTTCTTTAACAGCTTCCCAATGATGGGGCTCCATATTTTTGATGATCATTTAATTTAAATTGAAGTTTGTTAGGGCTATTTTATTACATACTATTTCACATAAACTGTTTTAATATTCACAAACTCATGAATACCAAAAGCGCTTAATTCTCTACCATAGCCAGATTGATTGATGCCTCCAAAAGGTAATCGAGCATCAGATTTAACCAATTCGTTTACAAAAGCGCTTCCCGCCTGTAATTCTTCTTTTGCAATTCGTTCGCCTTTTATAAGGTCTTTGGTAAACACCGCAGATCCTAATCCAAAGGAAGTATCGTTGGCTATTTTTATGGCTTCTTCTTCATTTTTTGCTGATATAATAGCCGCCACAGGTCCAAATAGTTCTTCATCATAAGCAGGCATTCCCTTTTTCACATTAATTAAAATGGTTGCAGGATAAAATGCTCCTTTTCCTTTCGGAATTACGCCTCCTAAAACACATTTAGCGCCTTTTTTTATAGATTTTTTAACTTGTTGATGTAACTCCTCTCTTAAATCTTCTCTAGCCTGTGGACCAATATCTGTTTTATCATTCAATGGGTTTCCCATTATTTTTTTAGACATTTTTAGTTTGAATAAGCGAATAAATTCCTTTTCGATAGTTTTAATCACGATAAATCTTTTTGCCGAAATACAACTTTGTCCGCTATTGATTAATCTGGAGTTTACGCAAATTTCGGCAGCTAAATCTAAATCGGCGTCTTCTAAAATAAGGTAAGGGTCGCTTCCTCCTAACTCTAAAACTGATTTTTTTATCAATGAAGCCGCTTTTTGAGCCACCATTTTTCCGGCAAAAGTACTCCCGGTTAAGGTTACGGCTTTAATTAAAGGGTTTTCTATAATTGGATTTACTTTTTTGCTACTCACCAAAATACTTTGAAACACATGGGCAGGAAATCCAGCTGCTATCACCAAATTTTCAATGGCTAATGCACAGCCACTCACATTAGATGCATGTTTTAAAATGCCACAATTGCCCGCCATTAAACTAGGGGCTAAAAATCTAAATACTTGCCATAAAGGGAAATTCCAAGGCATAATAGCCAAAACTACACCCAAAGGTTGAAATGAAATGAAGCTTTTTGTAGCATCTGTATCTACCAATTGATCTTTTAAAAAGTCTTTGGAATGGGTGGCATAATAATCGCAAACTCCTGCACATTTCTCTACTTCGGCAATACCCGCTTTATAGGGTTTTCCCATTTCCTCTGTCATCATTTTAGCCAAACTTTCTTTACTGTTTTTTAAAGCGGCAGATAAATTTTGCATCAATAATGCTCGTTCTTTAAAGTCAGTTTTTCTCCAACTCAGCCAAGCTTCATGAGTTTCTTTAATCTTATCAGAAATCTCTTTTAAGCTATGTTCTTTATATGTTTTTATCGTTTTTCCGTTATACGGATTGATACTTTTTAGGCTCATGATATGTTTAAAATTGTAACAATTTAAGAATCCTTTTGATGTAATTGAGCAAAAAACTATAAAATTTATTATATTTTGCGGTATATGAGTTACAAAAAGAAATTAAAATACGCCTATCGCAAAGCAGATTATACGGTTATTTTAAAAGAATTTTTCTTTATAGTTTTAGGAATCACTTCGGCTAGTTTTGGTTTAAAAAGTTTTTTGCTGCCCAATCATTTTTTAGATGGAGGCGCAATGGGAATCTCTCTTTTATTAAACATTAAAACAGGTTATGCGCTTAGCGCACTCGTTATTTTGGTGAATATTCCTTTCGTTTTACTAGGTTCTAAGCAAATTTCTAAAATGTTTGCACTCAAAACCATAGCCGCAATTGCCGGTTTGGCATTAATGGTTTCCTTTGATTTTTTCCCTATTATTACTACAGATAAATTATTAATAGCTGTTTTTGGCGGTTTTTTCTTAGGAGCTGGAATTGGTTTAACCATTAGAGGAGGCGCTGTAATAGATGGCACAGAGGTTTTAGCCTTATTTATTTCACGAAATGTGAGCTTAAGTGTGGGCGATATTATTTTGCTCTTTAATATCATTATTTTTGGTTTTGCTGCTTGGGTAGTTAATTTTGAAACTGCTCTTTACGCTATTTTAACTTATTTGGCAGCCTCAAAAACCGTCGATTTTATTATTCATGGTATTGAAGAGTACATTGGTGTAACTATTATTTCATCAGAAAATGAAGAAATTAGACAAGCCATCATCAAAATATTAGGAAGAGCGGTAACCATTTACAAAGGAGAAAGAGGTTATGTAAAGAATTTAAGTCTGGCGGAAAGAGATATCAATATTGTTTTTACGGTTGTTACCCGATTAGAAGTTACCAAATTAAGAAACTTGGTTAAAAACATAGATAGACAAGCATTTATTGTAATGCACACCGTAGATGATACCTATGGAGGCATGGTAAAACAAAGGCCTTTACATGCTTAATAATTATTTTAAAGCGGATAGCACTTTCTCAACATCTTCTGGGCTGTCAATAGCTAAACTTTCATGAGCTGTAATGGCTACTTTAATTTTGTAACCGTTTTCTATCCAGCGAAGCTGTTCAAGCATTTCTGCTTTTTCAAGGTTTCCGGTAGAAATGTTTGAAATGATGCCTAAAGTAGATGTTTTGTAGCCGTAAATGCCAATATGCTTATAGAAAGTATATTGGTTTAAAAAATCATCAGGATTTACGTTTTTTAAATAAGGAATAACCTGGCGACTAAAATATATAGCTTCTAAGTTTTTATTGAGAATAACTTTTGGGGTGTTAAAATTAAAAAGCTCTTCTTTTGTTTTTATTTCTTTAACCAAAGTAGCTAGCTCTGTTGAAATATCATTAAAGCAAGAAGCTAAAAGGTTAATTTGATTTGGATCTATTAATGGCTCATCTCCTTGTATGTTAATAATAGCATCAAAGCCTGGCATTTTTCTGGCAACCTCAGCACATCTATCAGTCCCACTTTGGTGGTCATCAGCTGTCATAATTACATTTCCATTAAAAGCCTTAACAGCAGCAAAAATTCGTTCATCATCCGTAGCAACCACTACTTCAACTAATGAAGAAGCTTTTTTGCACTGTTCATAAACCCTTTGAATCATAGATTTACCTGATAAATCTATTAAGGGTTTACCCGGAAAGCGGGTGGATGCGTACCTTGCTGGTATGATGCCTAAAATTTTCATCGGCGAAAGCTAAAACAAACCATTTATTTCTCTTTCAATTTTTTCAATAATGGATGCTAAATCTTCGGGGTTATTGGTAAAATCTAAATTGTCTTTATCAAGAATTAATAGTTTACCGGCATCATAACCTTTTATCCATTTATCGTATTTCTCATTCAGTTTTTGAAGATAATCTATCCTGATGCTGGCTTCATATTCTCTTCCTCGGCGTTGGATATTCTCTACCAGAGTAGGTACAGATGCCTTTAAATAAACCAATAAGTGCGGTGGATTGATAAACGAAGTAATGTTTTCGAAAATTGAACGGTAATTATCATGATCACGAGTGGTCATTAAACCCATTTCGTGGAGGTTTTCTGCAAAAATATAAGCATCTTCATAAATGGTTCTATCCTGAATGATACTTTTATTCCCCTTTTGAATTTCCTTAATTTGTTGAAAACGGCTATTTAAAAAGTAAATTTGGAGGTTAAAACTCCATCTTTTCATATCACTGTAAAAGTCTTCTAAATAAGGGTTATTATCAACCGCTTCATACATGGCTTCCCAACCATAATTCTTAGCTAATAATTCTGTTAAGGTAGTTTTACCGGCTCCAATGTTTCCAACAATTGCTATGTGCATATTTTTTTGCTTACGCCGATTTTTAGTCCGACAATTTTAAATCTAATATTAAAAAGCTTTAAAGCCAATAATTTCTCTTACTTCTTTTATTGTTTTTGAAGCGCTTTCTCTGGCTTTTATGGCGCCATGTTTGGCTACTTGCCTTAATAGTACAGTATTTTTAGAAATGTCTTCTATTTTTTCTCTGATAGGTTGTGTGGCAATAATCATATCCTCGGCCAATTGCTTCTTAAAATCGCCATATCTAATTTGACATTTATTGTAAAGCTCATCAAAATGAACTAAAGTATCTGCAGATGAAACTACTTTCATCAAATCAAACAAGTTTTGAACCTCTTGTGGTTTAACCTGATTTTCTTGAGTAGGGCCAGCATCAGTAACTGCTTTCATTACTTTTTTTCTGATGATTTCTGGTGAATCCGATAAATAAACCGCATTCATTTCTCCTTCAGATTTTCCCATTTTACCTTTCCCATCTAATCCTGGAATTTTAATCAAATCATTAGAATAGTTAAAAGCAAAAGGCTCTTTAAAATATTCGGTTTGGTAAAGGTTATTAAAACGATTGCCAAAAGTCCGGGTCATTTCTAAATGTTGTTCCTGATCTTTTCCTACCGGAACTTTTGTGGCATGATGAATTAAAATATCAGCAGCCATTAAAACCGGATAAGTTAATAAACCAGCATTTACATTATCAGGATTGCTTCTTACTTTGTCTTTAAAAGATGTACTTCTTTCTAATTCACCCAAATAGGCATTCATATTCATATACAAATACAATTCGGCAATTTCTGGTACGTCAGATTGAATGTACAAAGTAGTTTTTTCTGGATCTAATCCCGCTGCCAAATACTCTACTAAAACTTGTTTAATGTTTCCATGAAGGTTGGCTGGAGTAGGATGGGTGGTTAATGAATGATAATCGGCAATAAAGAAAAAGCAATTATATTCATTTTGCATTTTCACAAAATTACTAACCGCTCCATAATAGTTTCCGAGATGTAATTTACCAGTAGACCTGATTCCGCTAACAACAGTTTCCATAATGCGACGAAAGTACAGAAAATTTCTATTTTTGAGGGCTATGAAAAGAATTTTGAGACGATGTTTACTCTACCAATACCTGTTTATGGTGATTCTATTCTTCGTTTTACTCTATCCTTTTCTTTATTATTTTTCGAGAAAACAAAGTAGATATCCTCAATTTAATAAAGTGAGAAAGTGTTGGGCCTATCTTTCATCAGCTTTTAGCGGCATATTTTACAAGTTTGAATTTAAAAGCCAAATAGATTGGAGCAAAACTTATATCATTTGTCCAAACCATGCCTCCAACTTGGATATTTCTGCAATGACCTTGATGATGAAAAATAATTTTTTCTTTTTAGGAAAGGAAGAATTACTGAAAAATCCTTTTATGCGGATATTTTTTGAGACCATAGATATTCCAATCAATAGAGATAGTAAAATTGCTGCATTTAGAGCCATTAAAAAAGTAGAGCATAGGTTGCATGAGAAAATGTCGGTCATTATTTTTCCAGAAGGTAAAATAGGAGCTGATTTTCCACCTCAATTACATGAATTTAAAAATGGACCTTTTAAATTAGCAATTACCAATAAAATTCCAATTTTACCGGTAACCATTCATGATAATTGGAAAATATTTTGGGATGATGGATTTAAATATGGTTGTAAGCCCGGAGTTTCGCATATTTGTGTTCACGAACCCATAGAAACCGATGGTTATAACCCAGAGGATGAAGATTTATTAAAGGATTTAGTGTATCAGAAAATAGCATCAGGCTTAAATTATAAATTATGAAAATTGATAAGGAAACCGTAGAGAAAATAGCCCATTTAGCAAGACTAGAACTTACCGAAAAGGAAAAAGAAAAATCTATTGAAGAGCTAAGTGAGATTTTAGATTTTATGGCTAAACTTAATGAGTTAGATACCACAGGTGTTGAGCCTTTAATTTACATGAACCAAGCGGTTAACGTATTGAGAGCTGATGAAGTGAAGCAAGAAATGACCAGAGAAGAAGCGCTGCTAAACGCCCCCTTAAAAAATGAGGAATATATTAAAGTGGCTAAAGTGATTCAGAAATAGGTTTTTGTTAAAATTTTGGTTTCCCTTGTAACAAAAGATCAACTAACCTTGTCAAATTATCAAAACCGTTAAAATGCAGCCATTAATTACTATTAAAGATTTAGGTAGAAAATATGTGATAGGAGCAGAGACCATTCACGCTTTGAAATCTGTTTCTTTAACCATCAATAAAGGAGAATTTGTAGCTTTAATGGGTCCTTCTGGATCAGGAAAATCTACTTTAATGAATCTTTTAGGATGTTTAGATACGCCAACCAAAGGTGAATACATTTTAAATGGCATCAACGTAAGTGAAATGTCTGAAAGTGAATTAGCTACCGTAAGAAATAAAGAAATTGGCTTCGTTTTTCAAACCTTTAATCTTTTGCCAAGGTCTACCGCACAAGATAATGTGGCTTTACCGCTTATTTATGCTGGTATTAAGAAAAAAGATAGAGATACTAGATCTATACAAGCTTTAGAGAATGTAGGATTAGGGAACAGGGTACATCACAAACCCAATGAATTATCTGGAGGGCAAAGACAAAGAGTTGCCGTAGCCAGAGCACTTATTAATAATCCATCTATCATTTTAGCGGATGAGCCCACCGGGAACTTAGATACCAAAACATCTACAGAGATTATGGGTTTAATAGAAGAAATTCACTCAAAAGGAAATACCATTATTATTGTTACCCACGAAGAGGATATTGCACAACATGCACATAGAATTGTGAGGATGAGAGATGGTTTAATAGAAGAAGATTATTTGAATAAAGACATTAAAACAGTTTCTGCTAAAAAGGAAGCCGTTTAAAATTGATTTTTTTAGTTTTATTGGAAAAGGTGAGTAATGTGTGACTCACCTTTTTTTATTTCACAATTTTTGCGCTTTGCCGTCTTTTGCTTTAGATTTAAAGAAATATTAAAACAAGAATTAAATTCTAACTGTATATAGACTAGACAAAATATATCAATGAAAATTTATACAAAAACAGGAGATAAAGGTTTTACTTCTTTAATTGGAGGAACTAGGGTACCAAAGCATCATTTACGAATAGAATCTTACGGAACTGTAGATGAGTTAAATTCTTATATAGGTTTAATTAGAGATCAGGCTATAGCCGATGAAGACAAACAAACTTTAAAAGAAATACAAGACAGGTTATTTACTGTAGGTTCAACATTGGCATCAGACCCTGAGAAATCAAAAATGAAAATTCCTGATTTACATGAGGAAGATATTGAGCTATTGGAAAAAGAAATAGATAGAATGAATGTTGTTTTGCCAGAGTTAAAGCATTTTATTTTACCCGGAGGAAACCCAATAGCATCTTATTGCCATATTGCCAGATGTGTTTGTCGTAGGGCCGAAAGAATTGCCGTTCATCTATCAGAAGAAGAATGGGTAGATGATAAAGTAGTGATTTATCTTAACCGACTTTCTGATTATTTATTTACCTTAAGCAGGAAAGTAATTTTTGATAATAAAAATGAAGAGAACATTTGGTTACCCCGGATTTAAAATTGTTGAAAACTTTTTTAGTAAAGCTTAAATATTAATATACTTTTGCAAATTATAAAATAAATTCTAAGAATATGTATTGGACATTAGAATTAGCATCACATCTTGAAGACGCTCCATGGCCGGCAACAAAGGACGAATTAATTGATTACGGAATTCGCTCTGGTGCTCCTGTAGAAGTTATAGAAAACTTACAGGCATTAGAAGATGATGGCGAGCCTTATGAAAATATCGAAGAAATTTGGCCGGATTATCCCACCAAGGATGACTTCTTCTTTAATGAAGATGAATACTAAGAAAAAAGACTCAAATGTAATTTGAGTCTTTTTTTTTGTCCAAATTAAAATACAACTACTTTAACAATTGTTTGATTTTTATTAAATAAGGACGCATATTGTATTGTAAATTTTAATTGGTCTGGTTTTAGTTATGGAATTAATAAGAATATTTTATTGTTAAACCTTAATTAAATCATCATGGGAAATTTACTTTACATCATAGCTGTAATTTTAGTTATTTTTTGGATTTTTGGCGCTTTTGTTTCTCCATTTGGAGGAGGATTAATTCATATTTTATTAGTAATTGCTGTAATTGCAGTACTATTAAGAGTGATAAGAGGAGCTTAAACTTTTAATAAGTTTAATTAAAGCGAAATGTCTAACGATGTTTCGCTTTTTTTATGAATTATATTTATAAATCATAAATATAATTGTAAATTTGGTTTTAAAGCATTTATTAAGATGACCACATTCACCAGCACTTTGCCAGATGATTTAATGGATTTGCTTTCTGAAAAGGCAAAAAAAATGAAATTACCCAAAAATCGGTTAATTGAAAAGGCTTTGAGAATTTATTTGGAGCAATTGAATAAGGCAGAATATGCTAAATCTTACAAAAACGCATTAAATGATGAGGATATTTTACTCATTGCAGAAGAAGGAATGGCAGATTATTTCAAACAAATAGAGGATTGAAACAAGGCGAAATATGGTTTACTAATTTAGATCCAACTAAAGGTAGTGAGCAAGCGGGTTATAGGCCTGTGGTTATTTTAAGTGGAAATTTGTTAAATACCTATTTAAAAGTAGTAATAACTGCTCCTCTCACTACAAAAATTAAAAACTATAAAGGAAATCCAATAATAGAACCAAACCATCATAATGGTTTACAAGAGATTTCTGAGCTTTTGATTTTTCATATTCGTTCTGTTTCAAAAGAACGTTTGATTAAAAGAGTGGGGGTAATCAATAAAAGTGAATTAGATTTATCTATCCAAACTTTAAACGAAATTCTTAAATATTAGATTTAAGAAGAGCCTCAGCAATAATTAAATCTTCTTTAAAAGTAATTTTAAAATTAAACTCATCTCCATTTTCTATGTGGATAGGAAAGCCTGCTTTTTCAACTACAGAGGCGTCATCTGTAAAATTTATGCTGTATTCTTGCTTATAAGCGTTTCTAAGCTGCTCAAATATGAAAGTTTGAGGAGTTTGAACCAAATAAATTTCAGACCTGTTAAGCGCTTCAGATTGATTGTTTTTTACTTTGCGTATAGAATCTTTAGCAGGAATGGCGGCAATAGCATTTCCTTTAGCTAAGGCTGATTGGAAGCAATTTGAAATGGTTTTTTGCGAAACTAAAGGCCTTACCCCATCATGAATTGCAATTATAGAATTTGAATCTGTGATGATAGATAAAGCACTCTTAACCGAATGAAATCTTTCCGTTCCGCCATAAATAATTTGATGGGGGACTTTAAAATGATGCTTTGCTATTAATTGTTGCCAAAAAAAATCTTCACTTTCAGGTAATACCAAAATAATTTGTGGTTGGTATTCATTTGTATAGAACGCGTTTAAGGTGTGCATTAAAACAGGTATTCCATTCAAAAGCATAAATTGCTTTGGTATAACATTGCCCATTCTTTTGCCGCTACCTCCAGCAACAATAACCGCATAAAAATGATTGTTTGTTTTCATTAGAAATCTAATTAACCAAAAAAGACCGAAATTTTCGGTCTTTTTTGGTTTTAAATACTTATTTATTTAGATAATTAACATGGCATCACCATAACTGTAAAATCTGTATTTTTCTTTAACGGCTTCTTCATAAGCTTTCATTACGTTTTCGTAACCACCAAATGCAGCAACCATCATCAATAAAGTAGATTCTGGAGTGTGAAAATTTGTTACCATACAATTAGCAATGCTAAAATCATAAGGAGGGAAAATAAATTTTGAAGTCCAATCATTAATTGGTTTTAATTGATGATTTGCCGATACTGCTGATTCAATTGCTCTCATGGCGGTTGTTCCTACAGCACAAACTCTTCTTTTTTCTTCAATTCCTTTATTCACAATATTTGCAGATTCTTGGCTAATAATAATTTGCTCAGAATCCATTTTATGTTTAGTTAAATCTTCTACCTCTACCTGGCGAAAAGTACCCAAACCTACGTGTAAAGTTACCTCTGCAAAATCAACACCTTTTAGCTCTAATCTTTTCAATAATTCTCTGCTAAAGTGTAAACCTGCGGTTGGGGCAGCTACTGCACCTTCATTTTTAGCGAAAATGGTTTGGTAACGTTCTTTATCTTCAGCAGTTGGACGACGCTTAATATATTTTGGAAGTGGAGTTTCGCCTAAAATTTCAATGTTCTGTCTAAATTCTTCATCAGTACCATCAAATAAGAAACGAATGGTTCTACCTCTTGAAGTGGTGTTGTCTACTACTTCGGCAACTAAAAGATCATCATCACCAAAATAAAGCTTATTACCAACTCTTATTTTTCTGGCTGGGTCTACTAAAACATCCCAAAGACGTAACTCCTTATTTAACTCTCTTAGTAAGAAGACTTCTATAGTTGCACCAGTTTTTTCTTTATTACCGTATAATCTGGCTGGAAAAACTTTAGTGTTATTTAAAATCATCACATCTTTCTCTTCAAAATAGCCTAAGATATCTTTGAATATTTTGTGCTCTATTTTTCCTGTTTTTTTATCTAAAACCATCATACGAGACTCGTCGCGGTTTTCTGTAGGATTATGAGCTATAAGAGATTCAGGTAAATGGAATTTAAATTGTGATAATTTCATACGTTTTAAACAAATAATTTGGAGCGCAAATTTATGAAAAATATATTCAAATATTGAATAAGTTGTTTGAAGAGTTTGAAGGCTTCATTTTAATATGAAAAAGGGTTTTAAATGATTTTTTTGTTGGGGCTTTTTTTTGGATAACGATGAGAGAAGTTTATTCTGATTTTTAAAACGCCCAAAACATTTTGATCTAGAGAATTTTAAATTCACACAAAAACATAATTTTAATTCACTTGTAACTTAAATTCAATAAAGGCGTCTAAATTGCAATATGCTGTTTCTAAAACTCTTTCGCGAAAGCTTCATCTTTGCCTTTGATGCATTAAGGCAAAATAGAATGCGTACCTTTTTATCTCTTTTAGGGATAACGATAGGTATTTTTACCATTATCACTGTATTTGCAGCAGTAGATACTTTTAGAGGTAATTTGCAAACTAGTGTTGATAAATTAGGAAGCAAAACCATTTATGTTCAGAAGTGGCCTTGGGGTGGTTTTGGCGATTATCCTTGGTGGAAGTACATGCAAAGACCAAATGCAAGTTTAAGAGATTACCAAGCATTAAAAGAAAGAGCAACTACAGCTGAGGGCTTGTCTTATGAAATAAGTTTATCTAACAGGACTTTAAAATTTAAAAGTAATAGTATAGAAGGTGCACAAGTTACTGCAGCTTCTCATGATTATAATAAAACTTGGAACTTTGATTTGTCTGATGGAAGGTATTTTACAGAAAATGAATCTACTAGTGGTTCTCCAGTTTGTTTAATTGGATCTGATATTGCCGAGGGACTTTTTCCTAATCAGACTGCTTCTGGAAAAGACATTAAAGTTTTAGGTAGAAAAGTAAGAGTAGTAGGTGTATTTGCTAGAGAAGGAGAAGATTTATTAGGTGTTTCATCAGATAAAACCTTACTACTTCCTTTAAATTTTGCCAGAAACTTAGTAGATATTGAAAGTGACAGATACGGTCCTCAAATTACGGTTAGAGGAAAAGAAATGTATTCTGTAACAGATGTAGAGAGTGAGTTGAAAGGTTTAATGAGATCTATCAGAAGATTAAGTCCTTCGGCAGATGATAATTTTGCATTAAATAAGACTACTATTATATCGGCTCAGTTAGATCAGCTTTTTGGAATTGTAGACGTTGCCGGTTGGATTATAGGAGGTTTTTCTATTTTAGTTGGCGGCTTTGGTATTGCTAACATTATGTTTGTGTCTGTAAAAGAGCGTACCAACATTATAGGTATTCAAAAATCTTTGGGAGCTAAAAATTATTTCATATTAATGCAATTTCTTTTTGAAGCTATTGCATTGTGTTTAATAGGTGGGTTAATAGGTTTGGGTGTAGTATACCTTGGGACTTTGGTAGCCACTTATGGCTTTGATGTGAAAATTGTTTTAGACTCTGGAAACATCATCAGAGGAATAAGTATTTCGGTAATTATAGGAGTGATATCTGGTTTTTGGCCAGCTTTCTCGGCTTCAAGGTTAGATCCTGTGGAGGCTATCCGATCTAAATAATTGATTAATTAGTGTTTAACTGGTTATTTCTGTAATGGAGATAGCCAGTTTTTTGTTGTAATCTTTTAAGGTAAAGTGCTTAAAACATTCTTTAGAGCGACATCAATTACCAAAAAATACTCAATATATTTTATGCGTAATTAATTTTCTATAAGATTTATCTTTTATTTTAAGGTCTATGATTCTCCTATTGTTTTAAAATAAAGCAAAATTTAAAGCTTTAAAAAACAATTGTTTTTATGCGTGATGGAAATTTTTTTAAACACAGAGTGCACATGGAAGTCAAAGCGCTAAATGATTACAATACACGAAATGAAAGCGCTATTATTAAGGAGTTGAATCTTAGAAATCACTTCAGATTTCTTTATTGCTAAATCAGGTTTTATAAATTAGACTGAGTAGGAGTGGTTTCAATTAGCTTAAAAGGATTTTAGATTGATTTATATATAGCTTACGATAGGGAAATTTATTCATAAAAAAAGAAAGCCACTTCAATACGAAATGGCTTTCTCTTTAATTCTATTTTTTATTACTCAAAACCTGGGTTTTGAGGTTTTAAATTTGGATTTAAATCTATTTCTGTTTGAGGAATTGGGAATAATAAGTATTTATCAGCGACAGTTCTGTTAAATGCTGCTAATTGTCTTTGCTTATATCTTCCTAATCTTAATAAATCAAAACGTCTGTGTCCTTCGGCACTAAACTCCCAAGCTCTTTCTTGTACTAAAGCATCAACAAAAGCATCTCTTGTTAATACATTTGTTAACAATAAAATAGGAAGACCAGCTCTTGTTCTAACAGCATTAATTCCGGTAAGTTTAGTGGCATCAGCTGCATTTATTTCATTTAACGCTTCTGATTGCAGTAATAAAACATCAGCATATCTTGTAATTAATACGTTGTTTCTTGCATTATTAGTTTGTCTTAATGGATCTGCAAATTTAGAATAATAAGCATTTGTTGAAGTGGTAGTTTCTTTTTTAAGTGTTAAAGCTTTTCTAGTGTCTAAAGCTAAAAAAGAATCTTCAAAAGATTTTTCAACAACAAAAGATCCTGTTCCGTTTAAACCAGCAGGCAAATGCATACGCACTACAATGTTTCCAACATTTGGAGGTAAGTCAAACTGGATAGAAAATATATGATCTCTATTGTTCTCTTTGGTCACATCAAATACATCAGCATAAGCTCCTAAAGCATATAATCCAGAATTGATAACTTTATTAGAAGCGGTTAAAGAATTTGTATAATCTGTAGCTTCTTTTGCAGTAGTGGTTGCTTTAGTTAGGTAAACTTTAGCCAACAATGCAGAAGCTGCTCCAGTAGATACTCTACCTTTTGCGCTAGCAGGAATTAAATTTTCTGCAGTACAATTTGTTTCTGCAAATTGTAAATCCTCAATAATTTGAGTGTATATTTCTGCAATTGGAGTTCTGGCTGGTTTTAAATTACTTAAATCTTCTGTTGGATTTAGAATTAAAGGAACACTACCAAAGCTTCTTACCAAATCAAAATAAGCCATAGCTCTTAAAAAACGAGCATTTCCTACAATGTTGTTTCTTCTGGTAACATCCATTGAAATATTAGGCACATTTTTGATTACATCATTAGCTCTGTTAATTAAGTTAAAAGAACTATTCCACCAGTTGCCAATTTCACCATTGTTTGCATCAAAAGTTTGACCGTATAAGTTGTCACGATCTGCTAATGTGGCATTTACTCTCATTAAATCGCCACTTAGCTCAGTAACCAACCAACTTGTTCTTCCAAAATAAGTTTGGGGTTGTAAGCTACTAAAAACGCCATTTAATGCTGCGTTAGCATCTCCTTCGGTTTTATAAAAATTGGCACTTCCTATAAAATCATAGGGTTTCTCTTCTAAAAACTTTTCACAAGAGACCATGGTTATGGACATCAGTCCGGCCATTACTAAAATATATTTTTTCATGTATTTAAAATTTAAAATCCAATTTTTAGACCAACAATAAATGTTCTTACGTTTGGATATGCATTATAATCTGTGTTTAAACTCAAATTACTAGCGCCAAAAGAGTTTACCTCTGGGTCAAAGCCGGTATAATCAGTAAAAGTATATAGGTTTTGAGCAGTTACATAAATGCTTGTAGATTTTACAGTTTTCATCATTGATTTTAAAACTGGGATTTTATAAGCTAAAGAAACTGTTTTTATTCTCAAAAAGCTTGCGTCTTCTACAACGTCACTAGATACACCTGTAGATCTTCTTAAAGTACTATTTGCTTTTGGAATGGTATTACTTGTACCTGGTCCGGTCCAACGATTAACCACACTTTGTAGTTTGTTGGTATTTAACAAACCTGATTCAATTTCGTACCTGTTTAAATTAAGTACATTTACACCTTCTACTCCTTGAAGAAATACGTTTAAATTAAATCCTTTATAGCTAAAGTTATTGGTAAAGCCATAAATAAAATCAGGTTGGGCCTGACCTATAATAGTTCTATCTGAAGCATTAATTACTTTGTCGCCATTTGTATCTGCATAACGTGGGTCGCCCGGTCTTACTACGTTGGTAATTCCGCTAGCAGTAATTTCTGCTGGAGTTTGCCAAATACCTAAGAAAGTGTAACCATAGAAAGATCCAATTGGTTCTCCAACACGTAATACGTTACTTCCGGGGTTTGCACCCGGAAAAACACTACTGCTGGTTTCTCCAACAAAACGTTGATATTCACCATTTAAATCAGTGACTTTGTTTTTATTGAATGAGATGTTGGCATTGGTACTCCATTGGAAGTTTTTTCCATCAAAATTAACAGTACTTAAACCCAACTCAACACCTTTGTTTTCTACGCCACCTGCATTAATTAATGTAGTTGCATATCCTGTACTTCTAGGAATAGAAACTTGTAATAATAAGTCGCTGGTTTTTTTCTGATAATAATCTGCTGTAAAGGTGATGCGATTTTGTAAAAATCCCGCATCTATACCTATATCTAAAGATGCAGTAGATTCCCAAGATAAATCTGGATTAGAAATATTATTTGGTGCAATACCAATTAATCTGGTTGCGCCTGAAGTATATCCATTAGCAGAATATCTTCCTAATGATGAATAAGGGTCAATCTCTTGATTTCCAGTTATACCATAACTGGTACGTAATTTTAAATCACTTAAAAAGGTGAGGTCTTTAATGAAATTTTCATCAATCATTCTCCATGCAAATGCTGCAGATGGAAAATAACCCCACTTATTATTAGCACCAAAAACAGAAGATGCATCAGCTCTCATCGTGAAAGTAAACAAATACTTTTCCATGAAATTATAATTGGCTCTTCCAAAATAAGAAGCTAAACTTTTTCTAGATCTAGATGAAGAAAGAGGCTGAATATTAGAACCAATACCAATATTATCAGAACCTAAAATATTAGTGAAAAAGTTGGTGTTAGTTGCATTAAAATTGGTGTTGTCAAATTGTTGAACAGATAAACCAGCTAATAAATTAAGAACGTGATTTTTACTAAATGACTTATCATAAGTTAAGAAGTTTTCATTAATCCAACTGTAGTTGTTTCTGGCTGTTCTTGTTGCAGTTCCTTGTCCGTTAGCCAAGAAAAGATCAGTAGGTAAAAAGTAATCACGAGTGTTGTAGTTTAAATCAACTCCGCCATTTACTCTTAACTTTAAACCTTTCATAAATTCATATTCCCCAAAAATATTCATTAAGCTTCTTAGGTTAGCGAATTTATTGTTCACTTTCTTAGCAAATGCAACAGGGTTACCCATGTTGTTATCTGCATAAGGTGCTGGTCCATTTTGAAAAGTGTATTCGCCAGTAATTGGATCTGTAACAGGTATAGCAGGATTATATCTTAGGGCATCTAAAATAACACCACCCGCACTACCACCAGCTGTATTTACTAAAGCTCTGTTTTCATCAGTGCGAGATATTTGGGTGTTAAATCCCATTTTAATTCTATCACTAATCTTTTTATCTAAGCTGTATCTTAAGGTAGCTCTTTTAAAACCCGAATTAATGACTACACCATCTTGATTAGTATAATTAAGACTTAAGCTTTGTTGGGTATCTGTATTCCCACCAGAAATACTTAATTGATAATTACTAATTGGCGCAGTACGTAAAAGAGCATCTTGCCAATCAGTACCTTCACCTAAAGCAGAAATTTGTGCAGCAGTATAAGCAGGCGCTCTTACAGAGCCAGTTTCGGCATTGGTTAAAGTAACTACATCATTTAAATAATTAGCATATTCTGTAGCATTCATCATATCATAAGTTTTACTTACGGTTTGTAAACCTGTGTAAGTTTCAAAATTGATAGCTGTTTGCCCTGCTTTTCCTTTTTTGGTAGTGATGATCACAACTCCATTTGCACCTCTACTACCATATATTGCTGTAGCAGATGCATCTTTTAAAACATCAATAGATTCAATGTCATTAGGATTGATAGAGTTTAGATCTCCTGCACCCGGAAAACCATCAATTACAAATAATGGTTCGTTACCAGACGTGATGGAGTTTGTTCCTCTAATACGTATAGAAACATTACCACCTGGCTCTGAGTTGGTTTGAGTTACTTGTACTCCACTTACTCTTCCTTGTAAAATTTGATCAGCTCTGGTAACAGGTACATTTTCTATATCTTTCATTGATACAGAACCAACAGCGCCAGTTACGTCTCTTTTCTTTTGAGTGCCGTAACCAACAACCACCACCTGATCTAATTCAGTAGCCGATAGTTCTAAAGTAACGGAAACGTTGGTTGAATTACCTATTAATACTTCCTTAGTTTTAAATCCTAAATAAGTAAAAACTAGTGTTGCATTAGCCGGCGCATTAATAGAGAATTTACCATCAACACCAGATTGTGTACCAGACTTAACACCTTTTACACTTACAGATACTCCAGGAAGTGGTAATTTTCCGTCATCTGTTACCGTCCCCGAAACGATTCTTGTTTGTGCGTTTACTGATGAATACATGAGTAGCGCCACCATCATTAAAAATAGTTTGATTTTTTGCATAAAAAAATAAATAATTAGTTAATTTAATTGGTTTTGTAATTAGTCGTTTTGCTAATCTAAAACTCAAGTTGAATAAAATAATTGATAGAAATTATATTTTTTGTTTTAATAATCTACGCAACCGTTACCGGAGCTTGGTAACTTGTCTTTTAGTTAAAAAAAAATAGTTTAACTATATTTTTGAAGACCAAAAAAACGTAAATTTGTTAATCGTGTAGGTAAACGAGTAGTGTTTTATTAGGTTTTTTGAAAAAAAAGATTAATTATAAATATGAGACTGTTTAAGATCCAAATTATTTGTTTTTGAACTTTGTAAACAGCACAATTTGAAATATATTATTGTTAGTTGAGCCTAATTTTCTATGGATAGATTGATGAAGATAGCCTACTTCTAAATTTACTTTTTGGTTAAATTTGTAACCTAAATTCAGGGAAATTCTATTTTGATCATAAAAATGAGTGTTCAACTTATTTTTGTTTTGGACATTAAAAAAAGCTTCTTCCTGTAAGGCAATATATGTCCCTTTATTGAAGCCTTTTGGTTTTGATTTGGTAATTGGAATAACCGTTCGTACAAAAAATCTTATTCTTTGGGTAAAAATATTTGAACTTTGTTGCTCAATAAATCGTTGCTCTAGGCGTATTCTACTAATCACATTAATGTTATTTATGTTTTGATGCATAGAAAATTGTTCCCAAATCATGTTTTCGCTTAAGCTTGATTTTTGATTTTCAGTGGCATTAACTTGTGTGTTAAAATAGCTATAACCTAAGGTGGCACTTAAGTTTTTATTGATGGAATGATTAAAACTTGGTCTGATTAAAAAATTCTTAATGCCATCAAATTGCTCGTTAGATCTCACCTGAAGATCTAGATTTATACTGTTTTTAGCAGATAAACTATGGTTATGAACCCACATTACCCAAGAAGATTGCAATTGATGAGTTTGCGATTTTACAGATGAAACACCTAATAAACATAAAGCTACAAACAAATATATTTTCTTCATTTAACAAAAATATAGAATAGCTTGTGCTTTAAATGTGACCGGTATCACACACCAAAGTATGTGATATAATTTGATGTTGGTTCTATTTTTGTATGATTAAAATGAAGGTATCCTGAATTAAAAAAAATAAGGAGACATAATTTCTTCCACTCATTTAAAAAACAAGAAATGAACTATTTAGTAGTAGCTGTTGTAATACTTTTAGTGATGATATTAATGATTTATTTAATTATTAAAAATCAGAAAGATAAAAAGGATTTTGTAGAAGACGCCAACAGATCAGAGTTAAAGCCTGAGAAACATGGTGAACAAGAAGCAGAGAATTAAAGCTTTAATGCTTCTTGAAGTAATAACTCTTTATTTACAGGAACTACGCCAACTTTTTCGCAAACCAAACCCCCTGCTAAGTTGCCTAATTGGGCGGCAGTAAAAATATCTGCACCGGCTGCAATACAAGTAGCCACAACACTTATTACAGTATCGCCAGCACCAGAAACATCTGCAACTGTACGTATATGAGCAGGAGTAAGGCTTTCTTTTTCTCCGTTTAAAACGTAAACACCTAATTCAGATAAGGTGAGTAGAATACTTTTTGAAGCAATTTTTTCTTGCAGTTGCGCAACGGTATTTTTTAATTCTAATGAGTTTTTAGGATCAAAATCTATTTTTAAACCTTCTTTTAATTCTTTTAAATTGGGTTTAAAAACATCTACTCCTTTGTAAGATAAGAAGTTCCTTTTTTTAGGATCAACCACAATAGGAATATTTTTTTCTTGAGCCACTTTTATTACTTCTTCTATTAAATAAGGCGTAATTAATCCCTTATCATAATCTTCAAAAATAATGGCATGAATGCTTTGCTGATCTAATATTTGTTTAAATTTAGTTAGAACTTGTTGGGTTTCTTCTTGAGTAATTTCAGCGTCAGTTTCCGCATCTATTCTTAAAATTTGCTGATTTTGGCCAATCACTCTAGTTTTAACAGTTGTTTGCCTGTTGGCTATTTTTACAATTCCGCTGGCATTGATTTGCTCTTTTGCCAGTAGTGTTAAAAATTCTTCGCCTTCGGCATCATCACCAACAACGGCACAAATAATAGGACGAGCCGCCAAAGCCTTAATGTTTAAGGCTACGTTGGCGGCTCCTCCTAATCTTGATTCTTTTTTGTTTACAGATACAATAGGAACAGGGGCTTCAGGTGAAATACGATCTACTTTCCCCCACAAATAAGCGTCTATCATCACATCTCCAATAATGAGGATGTTTAAATCTTTGAAACTATTGAATAGTGCTGTAATCAATTATTTTAAATTAGCTAATGCTGCTGCAATTCTTCTACAAGCTTCTCTTAATTCATCTTCCGATGCGGCATAAGAAATTCTAATACATCTTTCGTTCCCAAAAGCTTCGCCAGTTACCGTAGAAACATGGGCAGTATTTAATAAATATAAAGAAATATCTTCTGCGTTGTTTAATGTTTTTCCATCTACAGATTTACCAAAGAAAGAAGAAACATCTGGGAAGAAATAAAATGCACCGTCTGGTAAATTTACTTCTAAACCTTCAATTTTGCTTAATAAATCATAAACAATCCCTCTTCTTTTTAAGAAGGCATCTCTCATTTCGTGTACTTCTTTTAAACCGCCATTTAAGGCTGCAACTCCAGCTTTTTGTGTAATGGAGCAAGTTCCAGAAGTGATTTGACCTTGTAATTTATCGGCAGCATCAGAAATTTCTTTTGGTGCAGCTAAATAACCAATTCTCCAGCCTGTCATCGCATAAGCTTTAGAGAAACCGTTTATCAAAATTACTCTTTCTTTAACAGAAGGAAATTCGGCGATAGAAACATGACCACCAACAAAGTTAATGTGCTCATAAATTTCATCAGAAAGTATGTAAATATTTGGATATTTTTCAAAAACCTTAACCAAAGCTGCTAATTCTTCTCGGCTGTAAACGCTACCTGTAGGGTTACAAGGCGAAGAAAACATAAACATTTTTGTTTTTGGCGTAATGGCTGCTTCTAATTCTGCGGCGGTAATTTTGAAATTGTTTGCTGCAGTTGCGTTTATAAAAACAGATTCGCCTTCTGCTAATTTCACCATTTCAGAATAAGAAACCCAATATGGAGTAGGTATAATTACTTCATCACCCGGATTTAACATTACCATTAAAGCATTTGCCAATGCTTGTTTAGCACCTGTAGAAACCACAATTTGATCAAAATTATAATCTAAATTGTTTTCTCTTTTTAATTTATCTGCAATTGCTTTTCTTAAATCAGGATAACCAGAAACTGGAGTGTAATAGGTGAAATTCTTCTCCATTGCTTCTACAGCCGCATCTTTAATAAATTGTGGAGTGTGAAAATCTGGTTCACCAAAGCTTAAATTGATAACGTTTACTCCTTTTGCAGAAAGTTCGCGACCTAATTTGGCCATTTTAATAGTCTGGGACTCTGCCAGATTATTGATTCTATTTGATAATATACTCATGGTTTAAGTTGAAGCGCAAATATATAAAAATACTTTTCTATGAGAAGTGAGCAATAAGATTAGCTTAAAACAGCGCTTTGTGATAAACCAATAAAAGCATTTTTTATTTGGGACAATTAATTGTTGCGGCAAATTTTTAGGCAGCCTTATTTTTCTTAATTTCACCTAAACATCTTTTAATAATAAGCCTAAACAATTTTACATGAACACTGGTGAAATACTTTTATATGAAAACCAAGAAGGAAACATCAAAATTGATGTGCGTTTGGAAGATGAAACTGTTTGGCTATCTCAGGCGCAACTATGTGAACTTTTTCAAAAGTCAAAATCCACGATTAGTGAACATATTAAAAATATTTTTGAAGATGGAGAATTAGATAAGGGAGTGGTTGTTCGGAATTTCCGAATAACCACTCCACATGGTGCTATTATCGGCAAAACACAAGAAAATGATGTTCTACTTTACAATCTTGATGTTATTATATCTGTAGGCTACCGAGTAAAATCTAAACAAGGCACACAGTTTAGAATTTGGGCAACACAAAGATTGAAAGAATATATTATTAAAGGTTTTGCCTTAAATGATGACCGTTTTAAATCGGGTAATTCAATGAATTATTTCAACGAATTGCAAAGCCGAATTAGGGAAATACGATTGTCTGAAAAATTCTTTTACCAAAAAATAAAAGACATTTATACAACCAGTATAGATTATGATGCAAAAGCAGAAAAGACGATTGAGTTTTTTAAAATAGTACAAAACAAGTTGCTTTGGGCTATTTCGCAAAATACAGCTGCCGAATTAATTTTTAGAAGGGTTGACGCCAGTTTACCGTTGATGGGTATGTTTTCTTACGATAAAAAAGAAGCTAAGTCTATTCAAAAACAAGAGGCAAGTATTGCTAAAAACTACCTAAAGGAAGATGAGATGAAGTTGTTAGGTTTATTGGTAGAACAGTATTTGGCATTTGCCGAAACGATGGCTCAGCAACAAGTACCCATGTATATGAAGGATTGGATTGCCAGATTAGACAGTTTGTTGCAACTAAACGGGAGAGAATTGCTAACACATGCAGGTGTTATTTCTCATCAAATGGCATTGGATAAATCTGAGAAAGAGTATCAAAAATATAAATTAGAACAATCGGTTCTACAACAAGAACAAAGTTTGAAAGAGATTGAAGAAGATATCAAAAAATTAAAAGGCTAGTGGCAAACTTTTACACTTTATAAATTTTGGGTTAACGATTGAAACGGTACCCGGATTGCCCTTTTTTTGAGGGCAAACGGAGTATAGTGGAAAGCGTGTTAAAACCCCCAAATAAAAATTTAATTTTTGATTAGCCCTTTTTAGATCCATATTTGCATTAAAATTCACATCCTTTTGAAGCCCAAAATAAAAATTATTCTTCTTTCGCTTTTAGTAAGCGTGGCTTTAATGCTGTTAAAGTTTACGGCTTATTTTATTACGCATTCAAATGCTGTTTTAACTGATGCTGCCGAAAGTATTGTGAATGTTTTAGCCAGTTCTTTTGCTTTTTACAGTATTTATTTAGCGGGTTTACCCCGAGATCAAAATCACCCTTATGGACATGGAAAAGTAGAATTTTTCTCGGCTTTTGTAGAGGGAACGCTGATTATGATTGCCGGAATTGTAATTATTTCCAAATCCATATACAATGTTTTTTACCCTCAAGAATTAAGTCAGATTTTAGAAGGTTCATTTATAATTGGTTTTACAGGCTTGGTAAATGGTTTGTTGGGTTGGTATTTAATAAACAAGAGTAAAACCCTAAACTCTTTAACCTTACAGGCAGATGGAAAGCACTTATTAACAGATGCCGTAAGCAGTTTTGGCTTGGTTGTAGGTTTATTATTAATTTATATCACGTCTATTAATTGGTTAGATAGTGCAATTTCTATTGCTTTAGGTTTTTATATTATTTATAATGGCTATCGCTTAACGCGGAAATCTGTTGGGGGATTAATGGATGAATCTGATGTGGTGGTGGTAGAAGAAATTATCAATTACTTAAATAAACATAGAAAAGAAGAGTGGATTGATATTCATAATTTAAGAACACAACAATACGGATCTGAAATACATATTGATTGCCATGTGACTTTGCCTTATTATTTTGATTTGAATAAAGTACATCACGAGGTTACTGATATAGACCGAGTGATTAATAAAAATGTGAATGTGGCTATTGAATTTTTTATCCATGCAGATCCTTGTATCCCACAGTGTTGCCATTATTGCAGCATGAAAAATTGTGAAGTAAGGACCGAACCAAAAACTAAAACCATTAATTGGAGTTTAGAAAACGTGACAAAAAACAATAAGCATTTTGAATAATGATGAATAAACCTCTTTTTAATGTTAGAGTTTATGGCTTGTTGGTGAATGAAAATCAAGAAGTTTTATTGAGTGACGAGGAAGAGTACGGAAAACGTTTTACTAAATTTCCGGGTGGCGGCTTAGAATATGGCGAAGGTTTAACAGAAGGTTTAAAAAGGGAATTTATAGAAGAGTGTAATTTAGTTATAGATGTGGAAGCTCATTTTTATACCACAGATTTTTTTGTAGAATCTATTTTTGGTGGCGGGCAGCTCATTTCTGTTTACTATTTAATAAAACCAAAGCAAGATTTCAGCTTTAAGCTAAGTAATTTTCAATTTGATTTTGAAGGACAGGATATTAGCCCTAAGCAATGTTTTAGGTTTGTAGCTATTAAAGAATTAGAAGAAAAGCATATCACCTTTCCGGTAGATAAACATGTAGTTAACTTATTGAGAGAAAAATATTTATGAATGATTTAGTGAATAGGGATTTAGATACCATTTGGCATCCGTATACACAAATGAAAACGGCGGCAAAGCCAATTCCAATTATAAAAGGAGAAGGAGTTTATCTCTTTACAGAGGATGGGAAAAAACTGATTGATGCCGTATCATCATGGTGGGTAAATATTCATGGACATAGCCATCCATACATTGCCGATAAGGTTTTTGAACAATTAAAGCAATTAGAACATGTGATTTTTGCTGGTTTTACGCATCCGCAGGCGGTACAATTGGCTGAGAATTTATTGAGTATTATTCCTAAAAATCAGGCTAAAATATTTTATTCTGATAATGGCTCAACAGCGGTTGAAGTGGCTATTAAAATGTGCTTGCAATATTGGAGTAATAAAGGAACGCAGCGGCAAAAAATATTGGCTTTTAAAAACGCTTACCATGGCGATACTTTTGGTGCCATGGCCGTAAGTGGGCGTAGTGCTTTTACCGCACCTTTTGATGCGCTTTTATTCGATGTAGAATTTATTGATTTACCAAATAAAGAGAATTTATCAACTCTAAAATCTAAAATATCCCAATTAAAATCTGAATTGGCTTGCTTTATTTTTGAACCATTGGTACAAGGAGCAGGAGGGATGCTTATGTATGCTGCCGCAGATTTAGATGAGTTGATTCTTCATTGCAAACAAGAAAATGTACTCACCATTGCAGATGAAGTAATGACAGGTTTTGGAAGAACCGGGAAGATTTTTGCTTCAGATTATTTAGAAAATAAAGCAGATTTAATGTGTTTTTCTAAAGGTTTAACCGGAGGGACTATGCCGCTTGGTATTACATCGTGTAAACAAGAAATATATGATGCTTTTCTTTCTGATGACAAGTTAAAAACCTTATTTCATGGGCATTCATTTACGGCAAATCCGGTAGCTTGTGCTGCCGCCAACGCAAGTTTTGATTTATTGATGCAAGCCGAAACTCAGCAGAATATTCAAAGAGTTGAGACAAAGCATCATCAATTTAAGCAGCAAATAGAAAAGCATCCTAAATTAAAAGAGGTAAGACAATGCGGAACTATTTTAGCCTTAGAATGGAATACCGAAGGGACTTCTTATTTTAATAATATTAGAGATATTTTATATCAATTCTTTTTAGAAAAAGGCATAATTTTGCGTCCATTAGGCAATATTTTATACATTATGCCTCCATATTGTATCAGCAACACCGATTTAGATTATATTTACGAACAGATTAAAATAGCGTTAGAAGATATTTAAGATGAAATTAAAAGCAACTTTAGAAAATATAGTAAAAGACAACTTGATACATGCACAATGGTTAAATACCTTGTCTTTTATGGAAAACGCTGGTGCAAGAAAAATTTCTGCTTCTGAGGACAAGCAAAAAGTAAGTTTAATTATTTTAAAACACGCAGCAGAAGAACATAGACATGCTTATTACCTGAAAAAGCAGATTGGTAAATTAGGTGAAGATTTGTGCCAGAATTATGAAGATCAATATTTGTTAGCTCCTAAAGCCAGTAAGTATTATTTGAATAATTTAGATGTAAAAGTTTGTAAGTATTTAAAAAACGAGCTTCATCTTAATGGAACTGAATTAAAATTTGCTGCATATTTATTGGTAACCTATGCCATAGAAGTAAGAGCAGATGAATTGTATCCTGTTTATCAGGATGTTTTAAGTGATATGGAAAGTAAAGTAACTGTTAAATCTATCATTTTAGAAGAAGAGGGGCATTTAGAAGAAATGCTTCATCAATTAAAAACCTTTTCGCCTAACTGGGAGAAATATGCCCAAATTGCAGTTGACCTAGAAAAAGAACTATTCCAAAATTGGATGTTGGGTTTAGAGGAAGAAGTGGCACAATTGGTTGATTAATTCAAAAAAATAAATTTCCTTTTTTTATAAATTATATAGGTTATAGATATTATTTACAGCTTTCTTTCGTCGTGTTTTTCTATAGGATTAAAACTTAGTTTTGATCCTTTTTTATGTCTAAATCAGTCTTTTTTTAGCTCATTTGGCATTGATGTTGCGCCAGTTTGGTAAATCTATTTATCAAATTATAAACATTAAAATTAAAAATTATGGCAACCAACGTGAAAACAAGTCAACAGACTATGGAAATGAAAAATTCTGAATTTCATCAATTTTTTATTGATGAATTGAAGGATATTTATTGGGCAGAAAATCATTTAGTAAAAGCCCTTCCTAAGATGAAAAAAGCAGCCACCAGTAAAGAATTAGCCGCAGCATTTGAAAAGCACACACAAGAAACACAAACTCATATAGATAAGCTTGTGGAAGTGTTTGATCTTTTAGGAATAAAACCAGTAGCTAAAAAATGTGCAGCTATGGAAGGTTTGTTAGAAGAATGTAATACCATTATTGAAGATACGGAGAAAGAGACCATGACACGTGATGCCGGGTTAATTTTGGGTGCACAAAAAGTTGAACATTATGAAATTGCAACTTATGGAACCTTACGTGTTTTTGCAGAAAATATGGGGCATGATGAGATTGCAGATTTGTTAACTTCTATTTTAGAAAATGAAAAGGAAACGGATGTAGCATTAACAAAAGTTGCCGAATCTTTTGTGAATGAGCCTGCTTCAAGAGAGTAGTTTTTCTTTTAATAGAAAAGCTAAAGCCAGAAGTAATCTCTTACTTCTGGCTTTTTTTATGATTTCTTTATACAGGTGAGGTTTTTTTATCGAGATAAAAATATTTAAATAATAATTTTCAATATTTTAAAAAATCTTCATAAACACTTTGCATCAATGCTTTAGCTTTAATGAGTGATTCTTCTTTTTTATTCTCTGGCAAGTTTTCTGGTACTGTAAAAATGATTTTCTTGCCAACAGGATCATAACTTACCGCTTGGTTTTTATCAATATAACCAAAGCCATTATCCCAACTGTAAAATCCAAATCCTTTAAGGCTGGGGCTTAATAAATTTTTACTGTAATGGAAAGCCGTATCAGCTACGTTTATCTGATTTACCAACGTAGCAGCAATATCAACTTGGTTTCCATAAGTGTCAATTCGTTTGCCTTTATAATCAGCTTTTAAAGCTCCACCAAAAAATAAAAGTGGAATATGATACCTGGCTGGGTTATAAATTTCGTGAGTGCTTTTAGGTAAACGATGCCCATGATCTGCAATAACAATAAAAACTGTATTTGCGTACCAAGGCTGTTTTTTAGCATTTTCTACATATTGCCACAAGGCTTTATCTGTGTAAAAGCTGGTACTTCTAAATTTATTTTCGATGGTTTGATCTCCAAATTTTCCTTTTTGAGGTAAATCAAAAGGTTCATGATTTGATAAAGTGAGTAGGGTAGAGAAAAATGGCTGTTTTGCTTGATTTAAATAAGCTAGTTGTTTTGCAAAAGTAACTTCATCATAAGCACCCCAAACAGATCCTACTTCGGCGGAAGCAAAAGATTTTACATCAATAATTTTTTGATAATCATGACTCAATAAATAAGATTTGAAATTAGAAAAATCGGTATCACCACCATAAAAAAAAGAACTGTTGTATTTGTTTTTTACTAATTCTTGAGAGATGGACGGAAGCCTTTCTTGCTTATCATTTTCCTTAACAACACTTCTAATGGCTTGAGATGGAAAACCACTAATAATACCTATTAAACCCTTATCTGTACGGTCTGATGCCGAGTAAATGTGCTCAAACAATAATCCCTCTTTAATTAATTTGCTAAAGTTTGGTGTTACGCCTTTTTCGCCACCCAAATCTTCTACCACATCTGCGGTAAAGCTTTCCATAATAATTAAAACCACGTTAGGATTGGGCTGATTAAAAATTAAAGGATGATCTTTTTTTGGATCATTAAACAAACTGTCAACTATGCTTTTTCTTTCGCTTTCGCTGAAATAAGTGTAAGGATTGCCTTTGGTTTTTTGGTTAGATAAGATGTTAGACATTAAAAACCAGTTGGTATTGATGGCCGCATAGTTTAAAACCTGCTTTTCACTAAAATAAACCTTACTGGTATTCATTGGCGCTACACTCCAACCGCCTCTAATAGCTAAAAATGTTAGACCCAAAACCAGTAAAATAGCAGGGATTTTAGCTGTTAATTTTGAAGTGTGTAATTGCAAAGGCTTTATATGAGGAACCAATTTAACATACAAAAACATACCAATAATAGATAGAATAGCAATACTGCTAAAACTAGCCACAACTGGTGAAGAAGAGCTAGAAGCCACAGCATCTTCAGTAGCGGTTAAAAAGAATTCTACTGCTCTGTAATTAAATTTTGTACCCCATTCCCTAAAAATGTTAATATCTATAAGCGTAAATAAAGAGGTGAAAAACAGTAAGATGAAGGTGTAATATTTAACAAATTTATTTGGAAATGATACTTTAGGAAAAAGCCACGATACAATGTAAAGCAAAAATGGAATGACACAAAGATAAGCAGCCATAGAAGCATCCATGTGGGCACCGTATAAAAAGGTTTGAATAATTTCTATGTAGGATGACTCAGAAATTCTTGTGATGTACCAAGCTTCAAAAAATAATCTATTGATGAAGAAAAAAATCATCCATAAAAAGAAGTATTTCAGAAAAAAAGAAAGGCTTTTAAGCATGGTGCAAGTTATAAAAACTTACAAACAGCTTAAAAGCCTTTGAAATAAAATGACAATTGAAAGGATTAGCCTCCCATTTGTTTCATTAGTTCATCAAATGTTAGGGTTTCATAATCTGAAGGAACTGTCATATTAATTTCCGCTACAGTTTCTTCTTTCACTTCTTTTAAGGTCATTTTAGATTTTAAACCACGGGCATTAGTACTAAATTGTACAGGTACACCAACAATACCTTTAAAAGTTGAGGTTAATGAATTTGCAGGCACTTTTAAATCGGTAGTAGCCCAAACTTCAGATAGCTCGTTAGAAATTTTATCGTTAATGGTGTATTTAGTGCAATTGTACCCTGCAATTAGTTTGGTTTCTGTAGTTGCTTTTACTTCTAAATCTTTTTCACCGTATTGCATTTCCTGCATTTTTTCGCCCTGCTCTTTATTCATTTTTACTGCAACTTTTTTGTTTTGCATAGGTACATCAGTTAAGCTTAAGCTTTCTTTGGTGGCGTCGTTATAAACTACCTGTGTAGCAAACATGCCCATATCCATTTTAAATATGCTCATGTCGCCTTTAAAACTTACTTTATATTCTGTAGGTAACATGGCTACCATAGCTTGTTGGTCTGGTGGTAAATCATATACTACGCTATAAGTGATAGAGCCTTCTTTAATTGTTTTTTGTGCGTTGGCAGCAAAAGAAGATCCTAAGCAAATGAATGCAATAAGACCCATTTTTAAGTTTTTAGTCATGTTTTGTTTGTTTATTTTTTGATGTTAATTAGATATTTGTTCTTTGAAAAAGTTACAGGTAATTCTACCATTCTATTTTCTTTTTGTTTAAAAATGCGTTAATTCCATTTTTACAATCATTGGTAGAACGAGCATGAGCGTTCATTTCTGCTGCAAATTCTAAAGCTTCTGTTAATGGTAAATCCTGTACATTATTTAATAATTGTTTAGTTAACGCAATAGATTGAGCCGATGTTGTTTTACAAAGTTTTTCGGCGTAAGCTAAAACTTCTGCTTCTATGTTTTCATCACTACACAAATAGTTTACCAAGCCTATTTGTTTTGCATAATTTGCATCAATTAAATCACCACTAAATAGTAATTCTTTGGCTTTTCCTTCTCCAATTCTTCTGATTAAAAATAGCGATACAATGGCGGGAATAAATCCAATTTTTACTTCGGTATAACCAAATTTTGCTGCTGGAGTGCTAAAAATAAAATCGCAAACAGAAGCCAAACCACAACCTCCTGCAATAGCATGTCCTTGTACTTGTGCAATTACAATTTTAGGTTGCCCATAAATTTGCTCAAATAATCTTTTAAGAAGGTTAGAATCGGCAAGGTTTTCTTCAAACGAGTTAGATTGTAGTTTTTTAAGGTAATCTAAATCGGCGCCAGCACTAAAAACTTCTCCGTTTGCTTTAAGGATAATCACTTTTACTTTTTCATCATGCTCGGCTTTTTCAAAAGCATGGCTTAATTCGGCAACAATTTCTGAGTTTAAAGCGTTCCTTTTTTCACTACGATTTAAAATAATGTAGGCAACTCTGTTATTAATTTGGTAATCAACCAGCATTGGGCTTAAGTATAAGTTTATAGTTTAATTTCTACCGCATACGCTCTTTTTAGCACATGCGTATTGGTGTTTTTATCAATCAATTGTTTTTGTAAGCCTTTTATTACAAAATCTCTGTTTTTGCCATCTATAAAAATATGATGAGCCTTATTGTTTTTTAAAATGCTATTTACATTGTAAATTTTATCTCCACCTAAAAGCAACCAATCAACTTTTGAAGCGGTAAAAATATTATTTTTATGATTGATTATTTTAAGTCGACGACCTTCAAAATTAAATAATTTTTCGTCTTCTGTTAGGTGAGGATTTACATATTCTATATAGCTCACATGGCAACTATCTAAATAGGGTTTCACCGAGAAGAGATAGGTAAATTCATTAGGGTCTAAATCTGTAATTAAGGTGGCACTTCTTCCTTTTATTAAAGCTACAGCTGTATTTTTTCTTAAGCTAAAAAACATGACTTGCTTTTGTTGAATGTGTTGATATTGCTTATAACCTACATCAATAATAAAAATTAAAGTAAGCAATAAAGCATATTTTAAATAGAGTAATTTCTTATAACTTATTAAAAATAAAGTTAATATGATATAAAACAGGATAATTTCAAAGGAGTTTACCCAAATTTGAGAAATACTGGCGTACTTAACCTGCTCTATTTGAATAAGCCCTTTATTGGTGAAATCTATCAATTCGTTTAAAACGATGCCTAATGCTTTTGTTAGCGGAATTAACCAACTTGTCATTAAAAATGCCAAACCAACATACATAATTAAGGCGGCCGGTATGGTGATAAATAGGTTGCTTACAATAAAATAGAGCGGGAATTGATGAAAATAGTATAAACTAATAGGCGTAGTTGCCAATTGTGCGGCTATGGAAACCGCTATACTAGCCCAAATAAATTGGAGAATTTTATTTTGAGGCTCGTAAAGGGCATAAATTTTTGGTTGTAGATAAATTAATCCTGCTACGGCAATAAAAGACAACTGAAAACCAACATTGGTTAGGTTAAATGGATTATAAATCAATAAAATGAAAGCAGAAATAGCAATTACATTAAAGATATTTACTTTTTTAGATCTTGCTTTAGCTATTAAAACAAAAGTGAGCATAATGGCAGCTCTTTCTACCGATGGATCTAAACCAGATATTAAAGCATAAAACCAAATTAGGCTAATCATAATGATGGCTTTGGCAATTCGGCTTTTCTTATTTTTATCCATAAAGCGAAGTAAAAAACCTAATAATATCACCACAATAGCCACATGCATTCCAGAAACGGAAAGTACATGCATGGTTCCTGTTTTGGAATAAGCGTTTAAAATATCCTGACTTAAATCTGATCTGTAGCCTAAAATTAAGGTAGAAGCTACAGATTGAGCATCTTTATATTCCAAATATTTCTTGAATTTTTCTACCTGTTTTTCTCTATATGCTAGTGCAAAAGCTTTTATAGGATTGCCTTCGTTTTCTCCAATTTTGATAATTTGCTTTTGATTGATGAAACTTTGGTGGTAAATCTGTTGATAGGAGAGGTATCTTTTATAGTCAAACTCTGATGGATTGTAAGCCGGTTCTGTTTCTTGGAATTTTGATTTAATGAGCAATAAATCTCCATAGTGAAGCTTTAAGTTTTGAGTGGTATCAAATCTTAAAGCTAAAAGAAGCTTTCCTGATGTTTTCTGTATGCCTTTTTGTGTGACATTGTTTTTAACTTCTACATTAAAACGGGCAACATCATTTTTGATTTTTGGTTCCTCAGTTAAATAAACAATGAGTTCTTGTGCTGGGAGTTTAGAGAAATGGTTTTCTTTTTCTATTTCCTTACGTTGATTACAAATAATAATTCCCGAGAGGAACATTAAACTGTAGATCAAAAATCCTGGTATATAAGTGTTTAAATAAAGTTTATCTTTTTTAAAAGTAATATTGAAATAAACTAAAATTAAGAAAATAATAGCCCAGGGTAAAAACCAAAGTAAATTTGGGCTTAGGTTATAACTTATAGAAAATGAAATGCCGGCAATAAAAAACAAAGCTAAGCGTAAAAAGGGAATCTCCGTTTTAAAATAAGCAATCATCTAAAATTGAAATCTAATTTGAGCCTTAATTTCTGATCGGCTGTTGCCTTGTATTTCATCTAAACCAGAGCCTACAGTGGTTTGGTCATTGTATTTGGTAATGCTATATCTCAACCAAAAATCAACTCCTCTTTTTAGGTTATAGCGAGCATTAGTATAAAATCTTATTCCTTTTTCTTGAAATCCAGGGATAGAAAATCCGTAAAGTACATCATTTTCATAAGCATAAATTCGGGTATCAAATCCATCCGTTTCAAACATGGCTAAACGCATATTTCCAGATAGTTTAGAACTTAATGGGCTGTAATTAATATCTTGATAAGCTAAAAATCCAAATCTATTATTGGTGTTTTCTTCATGATATTGAACAATTTCTAACCTGTTTTTTAAACTAAAATTTTTATTGATCTGGTATTGGGCATCAAGTCTGTAGTTAGATTTTTTTACAAATTCTAAAGTGTTCACAAAAATTTGATTGGCAGCATTTTGTTGTTTGTTTTGAAACTGATACCTCAAAATAAACTTTGTTGTTTTATTAGGGGCAAATGTAAACTGACTAAATACATCATATCCTGTTGATGGGGCATCTACTCTAAATTTTAACCAAGGAAATTTAAAAAGATCGGTGTAAAAATTAAGTTCAAATTTTCTGCTTGGTTTAATTTGTAAGCCTCCAAAAAAACCTTTTTCGTTAACAGCAGTGCTACTTTCTCCAATTCCTTGGTTGTAAAAAGAAAAGTAATCTTTTTGATAATTTCTATGAAATAACACCATAGAAACCGCAGGCGATAAGCTACTTATTAAACCGTTTACATAAGCAAAACCATAGTTTAAGCTATGTGCAAACTCTCCAAAGAAATAAGTGTTTTTTAAGGTGTAGCTATAGTTTATACCCGCATTATTTAAAGAATTACCGGTGAAATCAAATTTGTTATACAGGGAATTTCCGGGTGCAAAGTTTTTACTGTATTTAGAGTGATAAGCTGTTAAGCCAATAGATAGTTTTTTGTAATTGTATTGCAAATTTCCACCAAAAATAAACTGACCTATCCTGTTTTTATTGTTTAATTCGCTGTTTGTGCGGTGTAAACCACTTTGTTGTAACGATGAAATATCTTCGGCATTGGTAATAGGATTTAAAGCAATACCGGCATCTAAATTAATGTAAGACACAAAAGGAGTAAAGTCAAACTTGCCTAAATTAATTTGAGTGGCTACCCCTCTAAAATAGGAATACTCATTTACAGATGTGTAAGCTCTTAAACCTAAATCTTGTTTTGCAACAGTAAAAATATCAGCACCTTTACCAAAGCTTAATCCACTCCAAAGTGTTAATCCTTGCCCAAATTGAAGGGTATAATCGCCAAAGGCTAATTTTTTTAATTTCCTTAAATCTTTAATATATAAACTAGCCGATACAAAATCGGGTCCGGTTTGGTTGTTGGTATTATTCCAATATTTTTCCCCAGGGTCTTTCTCTACGTTTAGTGAAAACTGAATGTTATTGCTGTAAGCAAATCGGTAACGGGTTAAAACTCTTTCGGGAGTCCCTAAGTATCTGGAAGTAGAACCTGGTGAATATCCTTTTTGAGCTTCTAAATAGCGGTTGTATCTTATTAAAATATCGTTTCTTCCTTCTTTAAATAAGTTTTTAAAAGAAAAATTCTCAAAGCCCGATGGGGTATTTATCCCGGCAAAATAAAGTAGATTTTTGATGGTTTCTAAATTAAAACCATCAATACTTTGTAACTCTAACTCATCAATTAATTTTCCATTTATGGTAATGTGATTTAATAAAGCATTGATTTGTAATGGGTTTAAGAAAACTAATTCTTGTAATTGTTCTCTACTTGTTTTATTTAAATTGATTTTATTTCTTCTGTAATAATTTAACCGGTCAACCAATTCGGTATAATCAAAATCTTCTGCTTGATTATCTACAATAGATTCTATAATGTATTCTATAATAGGATCATTTGTTTGCTGAGCATATACTGTGTTGAAGCTAAGCATCAAAAAACAAATACATAAGAATAATGATTTCTTAAAACTCATACCCTATAGCTATTTGTGGTGAGTAACCTAAAACAGGATGAGATGCTATGGCAAAATCTAAATTTAATTTTTCGTAATTGATGCCAAAACCAGCAAACTGTTTAAATGGATTTACAGAAATGCCACCTCTAAGGGCTACAAATTTCACTACTTTGTACTCTAAGCCAACTTTAAAATCAGCTTGATTGTCTAGCACTTTTTCTACTTCAGAACTGATGGTTAATTGATCAGAAAACAGGTAACTGGCTCCAAATTGAATGTGGGCAGGAATAATTTGTTCTGTTTGTTCGCCATATTTACTTTGATTGGGGTTGGCAATATGGGTTCCTAACCAAAGTTTTTCAAATGCTTGGTACTGTAAACCCACTTCTACAGAAAAGCTTTGGGAATTTCCGTAATTGTCAATTTTTAATTGATGATAATTTAAGTTGATGGCAGCCAGTAGTTTAGGTCCAAATGATTTAGCTAAACTTAACCCGGTTTTTACTTCATTATAAGCATCAACTCCATAAGATTGAAATGAGGCTCCCAACGCATAATTTTTAATAGGAATAGCAAATACCGCCGATTGTGTACTGAGTTCTTTTACGCCAAATCTGTTTTCATAACCAGCAGAAATTATTGGATTTTTTAAGCCTGCAATACCAGCTTGATTTTTTTGAGCACTCCAAACATCCTGTAAAGCAACCCCAGCACCGCCCATAGCTGTTATTCTGGGACCGTAATTTATTTGTGCTTGAAGTTGAAAATTAGAAACAATAAATATGATTAGAAAGTAAAATCTCTTCATGCAGTATAATTAAGATCCTGAAAATAAGTAATCATTATTAAATTACTGTTAGAATTTAATTTTTTTAAATTTTTATTGTAATTTAAGCAGTATGTCTACACAAAAACTTACTTATGAAGTTCTTTTAATTGGTGATTCTGGAAATGTAAAAAGAAATAAACCAGATGAGCTGTTAGAATTAATGAAAGTTCATTTGCCACATGACGAAGCATCAGCAGTAATTTTTTTGGGTGATAATGTTTATCCAAAAGGTTTTCCATCAGAAGATGATCCGCTGAGAAAAGATGCAGAAACTGTTTTAATTAAACATCACGAAGCTTTAAAGGATTATAAAGGAAAAGTGATTTTTATTTCGGGTAATCATGATTGGAATAAAGGAAAAGAAGATGGTTTAGCCTATTTTTTAAGACAACAAAATTTTTTAAAAGATCTTTTTAAACAAGATGATATTTTTGTGCCTGAAAATGGTTGCCCCGGCCCTAAAGAATTTAATGTAAGTGATGATTTAGTAATAGTAGCCATTAATACACAGTGGTGGATACAAAAAGGAAATAAACCTCTAGGAAAAAATGAAGGTTGTAACATAGAAAATGAAGAAGACTTTTTTATCCAGCTAGAAGAGATTCTTCATCGAAACCAGTTTAAAAGAATATTAGTTTTAGGGCATTATCCTATTTATAGTTATTCTTTGCATGGTGGGCGCTATAAGCTAAAACATCATTTATTTCCGTTTACACTTTATAAAAAAAATGTTTATTTGCCTTTGCCATTAGTAGGCTCTTTATTGCCTTTGTACCGTAAATATTTTGGAGCCAAAGAAGATCTTTCTCATCCAAGGTTTAAGATTTTGAGGGCTCGTTTAAAACAGATTTTTAAAAAATATCCTGGTTTAATATATGCAGCAGGGCATGAGCATAACTTACAATTTATAGAAAAATATCAAATAAATTATGTGATTAGTGGGGCAGCATCTAAAGCTACTTATGTTTTAGATAGTAAGCATTCTCGTTTTGGAATCTCGGCAAAAGGTTTTTTTAAGCTTAAATTTTACTCCAATAAAAAAGTTGAAATTGAAGCTATTATTGTAGATGAGAAAAATGAGGCGGGTGAATTAGTTTACGATGGTTGGATGGTTTAAATTGGCTAAAATAATCACTTTTAAAACTTTAGGTAAACAAGTCAGTTCAATTTCTTTTACCTTTCCTAAAACCTCACCATCTACTTGTAATAACGTTCTTCTTTTACAAATAACCTTCGCTTTTGTACATTTAATTACCTCAAAGTATTTTGATGTTTTAAGTTTATTTCTAAACATTTGATAAGCAATATTAAACACCAAATATTTAGGAAAAGGTTTTACAATACAAATCTCAAACAAACCATCATTTAACTTCCCATCAGGGTTTATTACGGCGCCAGTGCCATACATAGTAGCATTAGCAAAAGTTAAAGAAACAGCACTTACTTTTTTTGTTTGATCATCATAAAAAATTGTAAATCTTTTTCTTTTTATGATGAAAATTTCGGCAAATAAATGTTTTCCGTAGGTTAATAATCCTCTTTTCTTATCAAGCTGAAATCGTTTTACGATACTGGCATTTAAACCTACATCAGCTAAATGAATAGATATTTCTTCGTTTACCTTCAATAAATCAATCTCAATGGTTTTCCCCTTGATAATTAAATCTAAACATGCCGGCAAATTCTCTGGAATTTGAAGCTCTTTTGCCATCCCATTGGCAGATCCGTAGGGAATAATGAGTAAAGAAATATTGGTTTTTTGGATGATGCCGGAAACCAAGTTTACGGTTCCATCTCCACCAACAGCACCTACAATATCAGGTTTAAATAAATCAATTGATTTTTTAATTTCTAAGGCATGGTGATTTGTTCCCATTTCATAAAAATCAACCTCATAATCATATTTTATTGCATGTTTGATGATAATTTCATGAATCTTAAGGTTAGACTGTTGCCCAGCCTTTTGGTTAATTACAAATAGAACTTTAGTCTTTACCATTTTCCTCTAAAACTTCATCCTCTTCGGGATTAAATTTGCTGTCAGTTTCATCCATTAATAAGGTAAATGGTTTTAATTGCTGCGAGTTAGTTAATAGCACCTTTAATACTCCCATTGCTGGGATAGCGATAATCATGCCTGCAATTCCTAAAATTTTACCACCAATAAGTAATGCAATAATTGCCGCAAGGGCGTTAATACTTACTTTATTACCCATTATTTTTGGGGTGATGATATTTCCCTCTAAAAACTGAACCACTACATAAACTCCAATTACACCCACAGCATACCATGCGCTGTCTTTTGTAATTAAAGCCATTACCAGGGGTAGGGCACAACCAATAAAATTTCCTATAAATGGAATAATAGTAAGAATTGCAGAAAATACACCAAAAAAAATGGCGTATGGAATACCCAGCATAAATAGCCCAATGGTATTAAGTGAGGCCACAATGATGATGATTAATAAAAGACCAGAAACATAACCCTGAATCACTTTTTTGATTTGCAGAATCCAATTTTTATCATCTTTCTTTTTTACCGGAAAGTAGCTCAATAACATGTTTTTAAAATTATTGCGATACAGTAAAAACAAAAAAACGTAAATAGGAATTTGAATAATTATAGCAATTACACCAGAAGTAGAAAGTAATATAGAACTGGCATAAGAACCTGCATTTTTAAAAGAATCACGCAGTAAAGAATCTTGTTCTTTGATATTTAAACCAAAGTAATTTTCTATTAATGTATGTGTGTTTTGTACAAGTTTTTCAAACTTGGTTTCTAAATCAGGTAAATTTTTAATTAACTCGGTAAGTTGTACACTTACCAAATAACCAAATAAACCAATGATGCCAATAAATGAAAATAATGTGATGAGGATGGCTAAAATTCTGGGTATTTTTTTTCTTTCTAGCCATTGATTTACTGGCATTAAAGCAAAAGCTATAAAACAGCCAATAAGCATAGGTATAAAAATATCACTACCCCAAATCAGCATAAATATAATTAATGCGGTAATAAAAAGCAGTTTGTATGCGTAATCTAATTTAGATAGTACGTCTTTTTCAATCATAAATAAAGTTTATAAGTTTTAGAGTTGATCTTTTAATTCGGTCATAAAAGATTTTAATTTTTCTAAGGCATCAATCACTTTTTGTTGTTCATGTACCTCGTTTTTATTAGATTTTAAATGCTCCTTAGCACCTTGAATAGTAAAACCTTTATTCTTAATTAAGTTGAAAATGATTTTTAAATTATCAATATCCTCAGGTCTAAAAAGTCGGTTTCCTTTAGCGTTTTTCTTAGGCTGTAAAATGTCAAATTCCTTTTCATAAAACCTAATCATAGACGTATTTACTTCAAACATTTCGGCAACTTCTCCAATTGGATAGTACAATTTGGCTATTTCTTTTTCTTTATAAGGCATATTTAGCTGTGCTGTATTTTTATAATTTTTGTTTTAAAACACTAATCTAAAGATTGATTATCTCTTGATGCTATTTCTAGCATCGTCATATATTCTGAAGGTGTTAAATCATTAAAAAAGAAATTTATTGGATTAATAGGTTTTTTGTTTTTATAAACCTCGTAATGGCAATGCGGACCAGTAGAAGCTCCAGTATTGCCTACAAAACCAATCACATCACCCCGTTTAATTCTTACTCCAATTTTTACTTTAAACTTACTCATGTGTGCGTATTTGGTGATATAGCCATAACCATGATTAATTATTATCCTATTTCCATAACCTCTCTCTGCACCGGCTGCAATTACTACGCCATCTCCGGTTGCATAAATAGGAGTTCCAATAGGTGCAGCAAAATCTAACCCTTCATGCATCTTTCTTATCTTGTATATAGGGTGCATTCTATAACCAAAACCAGAAATAGAACCTCTAAGTTTTCGGCTATCAATAGGTTGAATAGCAGGGATAGATGCCATCATTTTTCCTTTAGAATTTACCGCTTTAGCCAATTCATCATAAGATTTAGATTGCACATAAATTTCTTTAGAAAGCATGTCTATTTTCTTGGTAGTCTCTATCATTAATTTAGAGTAATTGTAGTTATCTAAATTTTTATATCTGTTTATACCACCAAATCCGGCTTTTCTAACTTCTAATGGGATAGGTTCAGACTCAAAAATAACTCTGTAAATGTTATCGTCTCTTTCTTGCAAATCATTCATCACCACATCCATTTGCTTTAATCTGCTTTGCAAAATTTCATATTGTAAGCTTAAAGAATTGATCTCTCTTTTCAACTGCTTTTCTTTAGGCGAATCTAAAAATGTATAAGCCAAAGCAATAATGATAAAAGAAAAAACTAAAGCAGTAGAAAGGAAACCTAAACCTTTTAAAACTTTAACCCCAATACTTAATTTAACCTTTTCGTACTTAAGCGTTTGTGAATTAAAATAATATTTTGTTTTCGCCATGAATTGATAATTAATAGTTTATAGCGTTCAATTAAAGTGAACAAAGGTATAAAAATAACTAAAACGGAAAATAGGCTATTAAAATATAAGGCATAAAAAAAGGCTGCCTTAAAAGGCAACCTTTAATGTTTTTAAATTTTATAAATTAGCTTATTGCGCTCTTCCTGTTTTCTTATCGTTACTTCTACCAATAATATAACCAGCACCTGCGCCAGCAACACCACCTATAACAGCACCACGACCAGATTTTTTATCAATTAATGCACCACCAACCGCTCCGGCAGCTCCTCCAATTACCGCACCTTTAGCTGCAGAACTCCAACCTTTTTTCTGGGCAGGAGCGGCAGTAGTGCCACTTGAATTTGAAGAATAATTATTTGTTACTGATGTTTTGTTTGCAGCAGCAGCGGCAGCAATTTTTTGTTCTTCTAAAGCTGTTTGTTCATCAGCCTTAGCTCTTTCAAAACTATCTAATCTTAGGCTATCCTTCATTATTTTAACAGAGTCAATCTTATCATCAGAACTTGCTTTGTATTTATTATTACAAGCGGCTAAACTAACCGATATCAATATTATACTCATTAACTTTTTCATAACTTTTATTTTAGTGTTTTATTTTTTTGCTTTTTTGTATTTTAATACATTTCCTACTATGTCAAAACAATGCCAAGTTGTTTGGCGACTTTAAAAGCTGTTTTAACATTCATTTTAAGAGGTTTATTGTATATATTTTAGTACAAAAAAATAAAATATAAGGGTAAATCATAAAAAACTACCTGTCTACTTCTCCTAAAACAATATCTATAGAACCAATAATAGCTACTAAATCAGCTATCATTACACCTTTAGAAATCTCAGGAATAACAGAAAGATTAGAGAAGCTTGGCCCTCTAGCTTTTACCCTAAAAGGTTTATCTGATTTTCCATCAGCTATAAAGTAAAAACCAATTTCTCCTTTTGGATTTTCAGATCTGATATAAAAATCTTGCGCTTTAGGGACAATCTTTTTAGGCGCTTTTGCTCTTGGGTCAAAATCTGGAGTTCTTTTATGTTCTTTGGTAAGCTTCTCTGTACATTGTTCAATAATTTTGAGCGATTCGGCAATTTCATCAATTCTAACTTTATAGCGATTCCAGCAATCGCCAACTGTTCCAATTTCACCTTTGGCGTAAGGAATTTCAAAATCCAACTCGGGGTAAACCGAATATTCATCTACCCGTCTTAAATCATATTTTAATCCAGATCCACGTAACATAGGACCAGAACAACCATAATTAATAGCCACATCTAAAGGTAAAATACCCACATTGGCTGTTCTAGAAATAAAAATTTGGTTATCAGTTAATAACTCATTTAATTCCTTCATTTTAGGTTTAAAGTAAGCCACAAACTCTTGGCAACGTTCTTCAAAACCAACGGGTACATCATAAAATAAGCCGCCAACCCAAATATAATTGTAAAGCATTCTAGCTCCTGATGCCCACTCTAACATATTCATAATATGTTCACGATCTCTAAAACACCACAGAAAAGGAGTGAAGGCGCCAATATCAATACCATAAGTACCAACAGCAATTAAATGAGAAGCAATTCTGTTAAGTTCACAAACTAAAACACGTATGTATTCAACTCTTTTAGGAATATCGTTTTCTATGCCCAACATTCTTTCTACACCCATTACAAAAGCATGGTTGTTATTCATAGATGCTAAATAGTCCATACGGTCTGTGTAAGGGATTATTTGAGCATAGTTAAGTGCTTCTGCATGTTTTTCAAAACAGCGGTGCAAATAGCCTAAATGTGGAATTACTTCTTTTACAATTTCTCCGTCGGTTATTAATTCTAATCTTAAAACACCATGTGTACTGGGGTGTTGCGGACCTAAATTTAAAACCATTTCTTCTGAAGAAACCGAATTGATTTTATGCTGATAGCGAGTGAGTGCTTCTTGATAGTTCATTAATCGATATTTATAAGTCGATTTTAATTTGATGGTAACGCTCTGCTGTTTTATAATCTTTCCTTAAAGGATAACCTTCCCAATCATCAGGCAAAAGAATTCTTCTTAAATCTGGGTGGTTTTCAAAGTAAATTCCTAATAAATCAAAGGCTTCACGCTCATGCCATTCGGCAGTTTTCCAAACGGTACTTACACTTTTAAAAACAGGGAGATTATTTTCATCTCTGTCGTTTTCAAGCATTACTTTAAGCACTATTTGATGATTTTTAATGATAGAACTGAGGTGATAAACTACTCCAAATTTCTTTTGCTCTACACCATAATCAATTCCGCTTAAGCTAGAAAGAAAATCAAACCAAGTTTCTGGATGATCTCTCAGCGTAAGGCAAACATCCGAAATAAAATTGGGGTGAATAACTAATGCAGGTTGAAGATGCGATCTTTCCTCGGCTATAATTACCTCATCTCCAAACTTGGCAATTAAAATTTCTTTAACAATATCAATAATCATTAGGGTGCCAACCTTTCAAAACGCCAGGATTGGTCGTTATTTTTTAGATAAACAATTCTATCATGTAAACGGCTGGTTCGGCCTTGCCAAAATTCTATTTTATTTGGGATTACTCTATAACCACCCCAATGTGAGGGTTTTGGAATGTCTTTGTAATGATATTCTTTTTCTAAATCAGCTAATTTATACTCTAAGAATGATCTGTTTGGTATGGTCTCACTTTGTGGCGAAGTATGTGCGCCTAATTGGCTTCCTTTTGGTCGGGAATTAAAATATTCGGTAGCTTCTTCTTCGGTTACTTTTTCAACGGTACCTTCTATTCTTATTTGTCTTTCTAAATCGCCCCAAAAGAAAATTAATGCAGCATGTGGGTTTTCTTCCAGTTCTTTTCCTTTTTGGCTGTTGTAATTAGTGTAAAATACAAAACCATTTTCATCAAATTCTTTGAGTAAAACAATTCTGGCTGATGGAATACCGTTTTTACTGCTTGTAGCAATAGTCATCGCATTAGGTTCAGTAACTTTAGCATTTAAAGCTTCTTTAAACCATTTAGAGAATTGCTGAAACGGATTTTTATCAATATCGCTTTTAGACAAAGAAGCAGAACGGTAATCTTGTCTTAAATTTTGTATGGTTGATTTTTCTATACTCATCACTCAACAAACTTAATCATTGTGTAAATGGTTTTAAAGCAATATTAAAACATTTGTTAATTTAGAAATTAAATAATAATAAAAACCTTGTACGCTTATTGCTCGTTAAAAACAATATTAAATAACATTTTAATAAATTGATATGATAAATAAACTCTCTCCTGCACAAGGAACACTATTAATATCAGAACCGTTTATGGCAGATCCTAATTTTAAACGTTCGGTAGTTTTGCTGGTAGAGCATAAACCGGAGGGTGCTTTAGGTTATATTATTAATCAGAAAAGCGATTATTTATTAAGCGATATTATTCCTGATTGTTGGGATGCTAATTTTATGGTTTATTTGGGTGGACCTGTGGCTACTGATACTCTACATTTTATTCACAAAGTACCAGATAAAATACCAAATGGCATTGATTTAGGAAATGGATTGTATTGGGGTGGTGATTTTGAGAGCCTGAAAATACAGATCAATAATTACAATATTAAAGAAGATGAGGTTCGGTTTTTTATAGGATACTCTGGTTGGACTGATGATCAACTCAATGATGAATTGTTGGTTAACAGCTGGATTGTATCTAATAAATACAACCCAGATATGATATTTGATGATTCTGAAGCAGATTTATGGAAAGAAGCAATTATTAATATGGGAGAAAAATATGCCCATATTGCTAAATTCCCAATGGACCCGGCTTTGAATTAATATTCGGAAGGAAACCCTTCGTTTTTTAGATTCTCTGCTGATTCTTCAATCTTTAGTTTTAAATCATTTTTAAATTTGATCAGTCTGTCTGCAATTTTAACATCGGCAATGCTCAACATTTGAGCGGCTAAAATTCCTGCATTTCTGGCTCCATTTAAAGCAACTGTAGCCACCGGAATACCATTTGGCATTTGTAAAATAGAAAGAACAGAATCCCAACCATCAATAGAATTACTTGATTTTATAGGGACGCCAATTACTGGTATAGAAGTGGTAGAGGCTACCATGCCTGGTAAATGTGCTGCGCCACCTGCGCCAGCAATAATTACTTTTAAACCTCTGCTTGCGGCAGTTTTTGCATAATCAAACATTCTATCAGGAGTTCTGTGGGCAGAAACTACTGTTAACTCATAATCTACGCCTAATTCTTTTAAAACATCAGCGGCTTCTTCCATAATGCCCAAATCAGAGCGACTGCCCATGATGATTCCTATTTTTGGTTTTGTCATTGTGTTATAATTTTAACCACACAGAACGCTGATTTTGTTCGTAATGGCTTGTTTATGTGTATGATTTTTAACCACAGAGAACACGAAGTTCACAGAGGCTGAGTTGATGAATTTTTTGTCATTTTTAATGATCAAAAATTTATGCTTTTACTTTAATATGTTCTTTAACAAATTTTGCTTTTTCTATCGCTTTTTCTCGGTTTTCATCAACAATAGTGATGTGTCCCATTTTACGGAAAGGTTTGGTAAACTTTTTACCATAAAGGTGAACATAAACGCCATCTTTCTTTAAAATTTCTTCTAAACCTTCATATTCTGCAATGCCTTCATATCCTTCTTCGCCTAAAAGGTTAATCATAATGGCATTAGTTAGGCATCTGGTATCGCCTAAAGGCAAATTAAAAATAGCTCTTAAATGTTGCTCAAACTGTGAAGTGTAATTTCCTTCTATAGTTTGGTGGCCACTGTTATGCGGCCTTGGCGCTAATTCATTTACCAAAATTTGGTGGTCTTTGGTCAAAAACATTTCTACCGCTAAAATTCCTACAATTTTTAAACTGCTGGCAATTTTTTTAGCAATGTTTTCGGCCATTTGCTGGATATCAAAATGGTATTCTGATGGAGAAATTAAAAATTCGACCAAATTAACTTGCGGATTAAAATCCATTTCTACCATTGGGAAGGTGGTCATTTCTCCATCCTCATTTCTGGCAACAATTACCGCAATTTCTTTTTCAAAATCAACCAGCTTTTCTGCTAAGCTTGGTTTATCAAAAGCTTCATCCAAATCATTGGCATCAGCAATTTTTTTAACACCTTTTCCATCATAACCATCTCTCCTTAATTTTTGAATAAAAGGGAAGTGAATATTTGCGGCTTTTAATTGCTCTCTCGAATTAAACAATTGAAAATGAGAGGTAGGGATGTCGTTTTCTTTAAAAAACTGCTTTTGCAAGCCTTTATCCTGTATTAATCTGATGATTCTTGGTTGAGGATAAACGACTACACCTTTTTTTTCTAAATCTTCTAAGGCCTCAATATTTACTTTTTCTATTTCAATAGTGAGCAAATCAAGGTTTTTTCCAAACTGATAAACAGTTTCATAATCTCCTAAAGAACCTACTTCAAAATGATCACAAATATTTTTGCAAGGCGCATCTGGATCTGGATCTAAAATACTAATAGAAATATTGTAATTAATGGCTTCCTGTATCAGCATACGACCTAACTGACCGCCACCTAAAATACCTAAACGAGTTTGTGTAATTGATTTCATTTTTATTTTTAAACTACTGCGTTTGCTGAGTTTGTATTTTTTTATTTAAAAAATTTATTTCAAATATCATGATTTATTATTTAAACCCAATTTTTTAGGTTATATGATTTACCTATATTTGTTAAAACAGATTTTTATGACTGATATACAGCTATATGAAAAATTATCTTCTTTGCCATCTAACCTCAAGGCTGAAGTAGCTGATTTTATTGATTTCCTGAAATTAAAGTCAGAAAAAGCGAATATGATCTCTAAAAAACGAATTGCAGGTCAAGCAAAAGGTTTAATAAAAATTAAAGATAATTTTGATGCACCTATTGCTGGTTTTGAAGACTATAGCTAATGGATGTTTTAATTGATACTCATGCCGTAATATGGTTTATTACAAACGATTCTAAACTACCTAAAAAAGCTAAAATTATCATAGAGGACATTAATAATAACTGTTATGTAAGTATTGCTTCTTTTTGGGAAATAGCTATTAAGAATTCGTTAAATAGATTAGAACTGAATGAATCTTTAGAAAAAGTTTTTGAAATCATTGAAAGTAGTGGCTTGTCTATTTTGCCGATCACAACAAGTCATATTCTTCAATTATCTCGTTTAGAATTTCATCATCAAGACCCTTTTGATAGAATTATAATTGCTCAAGGGATTAACTTTAATTTGGCTATTTTATCTAAAGATCAGCACTTTAGCAAATACAATATAAACTTAATTTGGGATAAATAACTCCTAAATATGAGCCAAACTTTCTTTCTCTATCAACTTCTGCAACTCTAAAATGCCTCCAATTAATGCTTCCGGACGGGGAGGGCAGCCTTGCACATAAATATCTACAGGGATAATTCTATCAACACCTTTTACCACATGGTAACCATGTTCCCAATAGGGGCCGCCACAGTTAGCACATGATCCCATAGAAATCACATATTTTGGCTCGGGCATTTGTTCATATAATCTTTTAATTCTATCCGCCATTTTAAAAGTTACCGTTCCGGCAATAATAATCACATCAGCCTGACGAGGCGAAGGACGAGGAAAAACCCCAAAACGGTCTAAATCAAAATTAGAAGCCATAGAACCCATCATCTCAATAGCGCAACAGGCCAAACCAAAACTTAAAGGCCATAAAGAGGATAAACGAGCCCAATTCATCAAATCATCTAATTTGGTAACTACTACTCCGGTGCTTTCTAATTGTTGTTCTAAACTCATGCTTTTTTAAATCGTGGCGTAAATTTGGGTTTTGCTACAGTAACCTCAGTTATTATTTCTACGGTTGCAATGGCTTCGGCCTTAGCCTTATGTTGAAAAGGAATGTATTTTTCTTGATTAATAGCTTGATAAGCGTTTACCGGAATAGCAGTATTAACCTGTGGTATAAACGCAGTAGGTTTAATCCAGTCTAAATCTTTTTTTCTCCAAACGTAAACCAAGCCCAATAAAAGAATACCTATAAAGATGAGCATTTCTGTAAAAGCCAACCAGCCCCAGCGTACATCTGTTGCAATTAATGCTTTATCACTAAATACAGTTGCCCAGGGGAAAACAAAAATCATTTCTACATCAAACAACAAAAATATGAGCGCTATAACGTAAAAACGACTATTAAACTGAATCCATGAATTGCCTGTGGCTTCTTCACCACATTCATAAGAACTGTTTTTTTCTGGATTGGGATGATGGGGAGCAATAAATTTATTTAATCCAAAAGTAAGGCCAACAAATATAATTCCTGTAATCAGGAAGATTAAAACTTTGCCAAATTCCGTGATGCTAGAAACTTCTGCCATGCAACAAAGTTAATTATTGAACGCATATTTAGCGCAAATATCACAGATATGATTTTAAAATGCCATTTTTGAACCATGAATTTTGATGCAATTATAGTTGGAGGCGGGGCTTGTGGATTAATGTGTGCAGTACAAGCTGGTTTTTTAGGCAAACGGACTTTAATTTTAGAAAAAAATGATCAGGTAGGGGCTAAAATTTTGATTTCGGGCGGTGGGCGATGTAATTACACCAATTTATATACTACAGCACAAAATTTTATTTCAGAGAATGAGCATTTTAGTAAATCGGCACTTTCACAATGGACGGTAGATGATTCCATCAGTTTTTTTGAAACTTATGGTATTACGGGGCAAGAAAAAACACTGGGGCAGCTATTTCCAACTTCTAATAAAGCAAAAGACATTGTTCATATTTTTACTGATTTATGCGAACAGCTTGATCAAAAAATAGAACTGAATTGCGAAGTAAAATTAATTACCCAAACCAATGAAGGCTTTGAAATTTCTTATGAACAAAAGGGGCGAATCCTCAAATTAAATGCTGAAAAAGTAGTGATGGCTAGTGGAGGTTTGCCTATTGCTAAAATGGGAGCTTCAGATTTTTCTTTAAAAACAGCCAAGCAATTTGGACTTAAATTAACGCCAACCGCACCGGCTTTGGTGCCCTTAACAATTACAGGTAAAGAGGAGGCGTTTTTTGCTGGCTTGTCTGGAAATTCTATCCACGCCATAGTTAGTAACAATGAAATAAGTTTTGAAGAGAATATTTTATTTACGCACTGGGGCTTAAGCGGACCAGCCATTTTACAAATATCTTCTTATTGGAAACCCGGGCAACAAATTGAAATAGATTTACTGCCACATCAAAATATCATTAATTTGATAGAGCTGGAGCGGGCAAGCAACGGAAAAAAGGTTTTAGGCAACTTTTTAACTTCTTTTTATACTAAGAAATTTGTAGAAGCCATTGTTAAATTTATCCCGACTGATAAAAATTTGGCTTCTTTAACCAAAGAAGATTTTATAGCCATAGATACTTTTATCCATCATTTTAAAGTGAAGCCTGCCGGCGATAAAGGTTATGATAAAGCCGAAGTGATGCGAGGTGGGGTGGCTACTGATGAACTCTCTTCTAAAACTTTAGAATCTAAGAAAATACCTGGTTTGTATTTTGGTGGCGAGTGTGTAGATGTAACCGGCTGGTTAGGCGGTTATAATTTTCAATGGGCTTGGGCTTGTGGCTATGTAATAGGGCAAAATATTTAGTATTTACGTTGAGTTTCTTGATTGAGTTTTACTCTTTTTTATGAGCGTTAACGATGGGAGTGGCATCCTTTTTGGCTTTTTCCAAAAAGATACAACGAACAGCGTGTTAAAACGCCCAAACAATTATTATTAAACAAAAAATGCCCAAATAAATTCGAGCATTTTCTTAAAAACTAAAAAACTGTTTTTATTTGTCTATAGAGCTTAAAACCTTTTTCATAAATGCATTTAAAGCATCTTTTTCGGTCATTCCTTCTCCAACCAATTGGTGAACTTCTAAGGCACCGCATAAATTAGAAATCAATTCGCCAATTACATCTAGTTCGACTTCTTTGATAGATGAAACCTCAGAAATATTTTCTAACACAGTAATGGTATTATTAATTTCTTCTACAGAGCTAGTGCTGTGTATTTGTCTAATTACTGGTAACTTCATTAAATAAGTTTTTTAATAAATCCTCTTTGTTAGTTTGAATTTGGTTTACTAAAGCACCATTCTTAAAGCTTGCAAAAGTGGGTAAGTTATTCACATTAGCCAATTTTCTTGAATTAGGAAATTTCTCTGCATCAACCAATACAAAAGTAATGCTTTCGTTTTCTGTCGACATTCTTTTAAATTTTGGCTTCATTAATCTACAGTTTCCACACCAACCTGCAGAGAATTGTACCATTACAGTACCGTTTTCTGCAACAACCGCTTCTAAATTATCTTCTTCTAATTCTATTAACATAATCTTACTTTATAAAAAAGGTGAGTTACCCCACCTCATAAATTAATTTGCCGAAAAATATTCTACCACTCCTTTAGAAGTTGCAACCATAGCAGTTTCACCTTCTTCCCAATTTGCAGGACAAACTTCACCGTATTTTTCTACGTGTAATTGCGCATCAATTAAACGTATATATTCATCAATGTTTCTTCCTAAAGGGAAATCATTAATAGATTCATGTCTTACAATACCTTCCTTATCAATTAAAAAAGTACCTCTGTAAGCAATTGGAGCTCCAGCAAAAGACCAAGTTCTAGTCTCATTATCAAAACTATACTCGCCACCTAAAACACCAAAATTCATAGAAATTACCTTAGAATTATCAGCAACAATAGGGAAAGTAACCCCTTGAATTCCAGCATTGTCTTTTGGAGTATTTAACCATGCTAAGTGAGTTTCTTCAGAATCTGTAGAACAACCAACCACCACAGTATCTCTTTTTGCAAACTCAGCAACTTTTTCTTGGAAAGCATGAATTTCTGTTGGACAAACAAAAGTGAAGTCTTTTGGATAAAAGAAAAAAATTACGTTTTTCTTTCCTACATACTGTTCTAAACTAAAATCATCAACTATTTCCTCACCATTTATAACTGCTCCTACGGTGAATTTTGGAGCTTTTTTACCTACTAATGCCATATCTTTTAATTTGCTTCAAAGGTAACCATCAAACCTTCATTTGTTTAATGAAAAGGCATAGATATTATAGATTATTCAATAGTAATTAGTTATATGTGTGATTTTAATAATTAATTAGTCTTTTAAATAGTAATTAATTAAAATCATGGAATTTAATGCATTTATTTTTCGATTTTCATAAATAATCAAACAATTTAGCGGTATAAAAAATCAAATTGGGAGTATAATTTTCTTAGTTTTTAACTAAAAAAGGGAATAATAATGAGGGCAATACCTAAAGGTCCGGGCTTTCTCTACAATTTTTTTGTCTCCCACTTCACAACCAGCCCAACAAAAAAGATTTCCGCACCAATCCCTATTGCAAAAGAGCTTACATTATATAAATAGATATAGCTTTTTTGGTTTTTTTAACCTTGTAGAATATTATAAATAGATAGTTTAGTAGCTTTAAAATTATGAGCTTCGTTCTACAAAATTTTAAAACCATTTCTAGATTTAGCTCTTCATTTATTAATAAATCCAGTTTTTCTCATAGCTTTTATCTATGAGAGCATTTAATATATAGATGTAAAATTGTCTAATAATCATTGTAAATTTGATTTCCTCACTGTAAAAAAAATTATAAACATGGAACATAAACATTCTTCAACAGATCCATCAACATTAGCAGACGTTAATACAAGTGATGCCAAATGCCCGTTTAATCACGGTGCTAGTGCTGGCACTCCAGCAAAGCAAAGCGCTGGCGCTGGTCCGGTAAATCGCGAATGGTGGCCAAATCAATTAAAATTAAACATCTTACGTCAACACTCTACTTTGTCTAACCCAATGGGCGAGACTTTTAACTATGCAGAAGAGTTTAAATCTTTAGATTTAAACGCGTTAAAGCAAGACATCATGAATTTGATGACAACATCTCAAGAATGGTGGCCAGCAGATTACGGTAATTATTGTGGGTTATTTATTCGTATGGCATGGCATAGTGCCGGTACTTATCGTATTGCAGACGGACGCGGTGGAGCAGGTGCTGGTACGCAGCGTTTTGCGCCATTAAACAGTTGGCCAGATAATGCCAATTTAGATAAAGCTCGTTTGTTATTGTGGCCAATCAAACAAAAATATGGTAGAAAAATTTCTTGGGCAGATTTAATGGTATTAACCGGAAACGTAGCTTTAGAATCGGCAGGTTTTGAAACTTTTGGTTTTGCCGGCGGACGTGAAGATGTGTGGGAACCAAATGAAGATATTTATTGGGGATCAGAACGTGAGTGGTTAGGTGATGAACGTTATGATGATAAACGCGAATTAGAAAATCCTCTAGCAGCGGTTCAAATGGGTTTAATTTATGTAAATCCAGAAGGCCCTAACGGAAACCCTGATGCCTTGTTGGCTGCTAAAGATATTCGTGAAACATTTGCTCGTATGGCTATGAATGACGAAGAAACCGTTGCTTTAATTGCAGGCGGACATACCTTAGGTAAAACACATGGTGCTGCAGATCCAAGTAAATATGTTGGTCCAGAGCCAGCAGGAGCAAACATTGAAAATCAAAGCCAAGGTTGGAAAAACTCCTTTGGTAACGGAAACGCTGGCGATACCATTACTAGCGGTTTAGAAGGTGCATGGACAACCACACCAACTAAATGGAGCAATAATTATTTCGAAAACCTATTTGGATATGAGTGGGAATTAACAAAAAGCCCAGCCGGAGCACATCAATACAAGCCAGTAGGAGACGCTGGAGCAGGCTTAGTTCCAGATGCGCATGATGCATCAAAAACTCACCAACCATTTATGTTGGTTACAGATATGTCTTTAAGAGTTGATCCTATTTATGAGAAAATCTCCAGACGTTTCTTTGAAAATCCAGCAGAATTTAATGATGCATTTGCAAGAGCTTGGTTTAAGCTAACGCATCGTGATATGGGGCCAAAAGCTCGTTATTTAGGTACAGAAGTACCTGCTGAAGAATTAATTTGGCAAGATCCAGTTCCGGCAGTTAATCATGAATTGGTAAATGAACAAGATGTAGAATTGCTTAAAGCAACAATACTTGCTTCAGGCTTAACAATTCCTCAATTGGTATCTACCGCTTGGGCTTCAGCATCAACTTTCCGTGGATCTGATAAGCGTGGTGGCGCAAATGGAGCTCGTATCCGTTTAGCACCTCAAAATGATTGGAAAGTAAATAATCCAACTCAATTAGGTAAAGTTTTAGATGTTTTAACTGATATTCAAACTCAATTCAACAATTCAAACGGAGGCAAAAAAGTTTCTATAGCAGATCTAATTGTTTTAGGCGGATGTGCAGCTATTGAAAAAGCAGCTAAAAATGCTGGTCATGAGGTGAAAGTTCCTTTTACAGCTGGTAGAACCGATGCTTCACAAGAACAAACAGATATTCATTCTTTTGCAGTAATAGAGCCACAGGCTGATGGTTTCCGTAATTACGTGAAAACTAAATTTACCATTTCGGCTGAAGAAATGTTGTTAGATAAAGCGCAATTATTAACCTTAACAGCGCCAGAAATGACCGCTTTAGTTGGTGGTATGCGTGTATTAAATACCAATTTTGATCAATCTCAAAATGGAGTATTTACCCGTCGTTTGGAAGCTTTAACTAATGATTTCTTTGTGAATTTATTAGATTTAGGCACTACTTGGAAAGCTGTTTCAGAATCTGATGATGCTTTTATTGGTACAGACCGTAAAACTGGAGCAATTAAATGGGTTGGAACTCGTGTTGATTTAATTTTTGGATCTAATACGGAGTTAAGAGCTATTGCAGAAGTTTACGGATGTGTAGATGGCGAAGCTAAATTTGTAAAAGACTTTATTGCAGCATGGAACAAAGTGATGAACCTTGATCGTTTTGATTTAGCTTAATAAAGATAAATTAATATTAAATGAAAGGTGGTTTAGCAATAAGCCACCTTTTTTTGTTACGAAATAGTTTGGCTTATTGAGATGCCCTGTTCTATTTATTTAAGTATTTCATTTACCGATTTTAATTTACACAGGGTAGTTTGAGAGAGAGCCTGCTTTTGTAGTTTTTAGCATTAATTATTGACTATAATTTTATCAAGAGAGATGAAATTGCCGCTACTTCCAAATAATGTCCCTTTTTTATTTGACCAATTACCATGTTCTCCCATTACAGAAACCGTTAATTTATAATTGCCCTTAGTTAAAATGGGGCTCAAAAATTTTAATGAAGATTCTGAATATTTACAATACATGTCAATTATTGAAGAATGTATAATTTCCCCTTTCTTATTCTGTATAATTATTTTCGCATATCCTCCGTCGGGACCTGAATTTCCAAACATCCCGACTTGTTTACCTTTAAAATTTATAGAAAATGATGATTCTTTTGCATCAGAACGGCTAATTGATGATGAATGATTAGGTGAGTGTGTCCAATTTCCTTGGTAATTAATCAATTTTGTATTCAAATCATCTATTTTTTTTCCTTTAATATCAGTTGTTTTCCATTCTCCGGTAGAGATGTTCAGTTGCCAACTTTCTTTAAAATCAGGAAGCGAAATAGAGTTTCCATTGATAGTAAGAGGTTGCCAAACATAAGTTGCCGAAGAGTTTTGACGAGGAAAAGACCATCTATCTCCCATAAATAAAAAAGTAGTGTCTTTTGATCCCTCTATGGGTAAAACATAAGTGGTTTGCGAATTCCAGGTGAGGGTTTCTTTAGGGGCAAAAAGGCCACGTTCTGTCCAAGGGCCTTTAAGTGAGGTTGCTGTAAAATAATAATTATCATTTCGCTCCCAAGAAGTTAAGCCAGAGCCTAGCCAAAAATAAATTCCATCCTTTTTAAAAATAGCCGGAGATTCACACTGACTGGTCATGTTACTAACCAATTGTTGGGTAACACTTTTATAATCATCACTCAATTGATAAAGATTTCCTGAGTGGGTAATTAAATAACCTTTTTCATCAGTATCCTGATACATACCCATATCCCATTTTTTTATCGGTTTACCATCAAAAAGCAATGCGCCTTTAAAAGTATAAGTTCCATTAATGGTGTTTGATGTAGCATAACCAATAAATTGGTCTTTATAGGAAAGATCATCTACATGCATAAACATTACATATTCGCCAGTTTTGGGACATTTTAACACCTTCACTCGCTCTCCAACTCGGTTAGGGCCTAATTTACCCGTTTCTTGAACAGGTAAAACCATTTTTTCAAACTTCCAGTTATATAAATCAGATGATGAATAGCAGCTAAAACCGGCAAATGCATTGCTAGAATCTGTTTTGCTTTCGCCAAAAAGGTAAAACTTACCATTATCTTTAACAATAGAAGCACCATGTGCGCTTACGGTATTTCCATCTTGTGTATACCAAGGAATCCCCGAATAAATGGCATCAAAACCTTTTGGAGAGTGCTTTTGAGCTAAACTATTCAGTTGAAGTAATAAGAAAAATCCAAATATAAATAGGGCAAATTTTGGCTTGTTTGTTAAAATTACCATGTTAATTTTGTTGATATGGTGGAGGTTTTTCATATCAACAATAATATGAATAAAATTTAATGGAAGGGTTTACTGTTGTGTTGAATTGATTTTCAGCATGTTAATTTTACAGGCAGCAAAAAGCGAGTTTGATTTTTTTACAGTTGAATCCGTTACATCACTTACACTAAAGTTTAAGGACAGAATGAGCTTACAACAAGGTAAATTTTTTATTTATGATTGAACTTTAGAAGCTTGCCAGGCTGAGCGGAGTCGAAGCCTTCTTCGGTTTAAAAGAAAATATTTCGACTTCGCTCAATATGACAAAATTTGAGTTTTTAATCACATTCGGGCACTGTAAAAGTATAGGTTTCTATTTCGCCACTTGGGATAATATAGTTTTCGCTTTTGCTGAGTTGCCACCAAAATTTGTTTTTTGGTTTCTCGTTATTACCAATTTCGTTCATGGTTTCGGTATCAAATAAGCGTCCGTTAACCATGGTATATTTAATTTTTTCGCTGTTGCGGATATCATCTAAAGGGTTGGCATCTAGAATAATTAAATCAGCCAGTTTACCTTTTACTAAAGAGCCAATTTCTTTATCCATACCTAAATAAGCGGCTCCATTAATGGTGGCACTTTTTAGAGCGTCAAAAGGTTTCATTCCACCTTGCGCCAACATCCACAATTCCCAATGAGCGCCTAAACCTTGTAACTGGCCATGTGCGCCTAAGTTAATTTTAGTACCGCCTTTTGCCAATTCATTGATGGCTCTAGAAACGTCTATATGTCCGTAATCGCCATATTCTGAAGTGGTTCTTCGGCGAGAGCGTTCATCTACAATGGCTTTTGGAACGTAGCTTAACAAGCGTTCGTTTTCCCAAACATTGGTTCTATCGTACCAATAATTTTCGCCAGATTGTGATCCATAACTTACAATTAAAGTAGGAGTGTAGCCTGTTTTGCTGGCATTCCAAAAGGTATTCACGTCTTTATAAACAGGTAAAACCGGAATGTTATGTTCCAAACCAGTATGTCCATCGGCAATCATGCTCATATTAGTGAAAAAAGTAGAGCCACCTTCGGGTACTACTTCCATATTTAATTCACGAGCTGCCTGAATAAATTGTTGCCTTTGCTCTCGGCGAGGTTGGTTATAAGATTTGATAGAGAAAGCACCAACGGCTTTCATACGACGAACGTGAGAACGGGCATCTTCTAAATTATTCACAACGGCTTTAAAATCGCCATCGGCACCGTATAAAATAGTCCCGGTAGAATATACTCTCGGGCCAACCAAACGACCAGTTTTTAACATTTCTGACTGGCTAAAAACCATTTCTGTGTTGCTAGATGGATCATGCGAGGTAGTTACCCCGAAAGCTAAATTGGCATAATAAGACCAGTCTTGTTGTGGAGAAACGCCATCCGGGCTGGTGCGTAAATGCGCATGTACATCTACTATGCCGGGCATAATGGTTTTTCCAGCAAGGTCGTAAATTTTTGCATCAGATGGGATGGCTACATCAGCTTCGTTCCCTACGGTTTCAATTTTATTTTGGTTAATGATAATGGTTCCTTTTTCAATAACTTCTGTGCCATCCATGGTAATAATTCTGGCTCCTCTTAAAGCAATTTTTCCTTGCGGTTTGTAGCTAGGCAATTTTAATCCAATTTGAATACCTGTAGAATCTATGGCTGGTAATTTTTCTGGCGTATCTTCTACAAAAGTGAAAGCGTTTTTAACCGCACTACTAAAATATTGCGGACCTAATGTCCAATGTAAAGTTTTAGCATCAGCGCTCCAATGCAAGTAAGAACCTGCATCTCTGGTTAGTTTTTTAAGGGGTAAAGCTTTGTTACCTGATGAAAGGTCTAAAGTAGTTCCGGTGGTTACTAATGGCGTTAAATAAACATTGTAAAGTTCATTAAAAGCCATCCATTTCCCATCCGGACTTGGGATAAAAGCATTAGCATAAGTGGAGGTATAATGTGTTCTCAGGTTTCCGCCGTTTAAATCACAACTTTTAAAAGCTTTTTTATCACCTTCAGATCCTTGAAAGTAAATACGTTCTCCTGTACTATTAAATGATGGTTTAATGCCTTGTTTACTAATGAGTTTAGCTTCTCCGTTTGATAAATTAAGGGTATAAATTCCTGCGTTTTTACCGTAAACATAACCTAAAACATCATTTCCAACTCCTTTTCTATACACTATCATATCACCTTTGATGTTGAATTTTGGAGAATAATAAAAGCCTCTTTCGGTGGTAATAGCGCTTAGTTTTTTGCCTTTAAACTCATATTTAACAATAGCGCCTCTTTGCTCATCACTCCATGTAGTAAAAATGATGAATTTACCATCATTACTAAAGCTGGGTTCAAACTCCCAATCCGTTCCGTTGGTTAATCTTTCTGGTTTTCCGTTAGGTAAATCTTTGCTGTAAAGGTATCCAGCAGCATTAAAAATAACTTTTTTGCCATCAGGTGAAGTCACCAACTGCCTAATCATTTTTACATCAACTTCATCTGTGAAAACCTTTTGATCAAAATGTAAAGCGTCTGAAATGGTTTGTTTTACATCTACATTGAAGGGAATTTCTTCTGAAGCTTCGGTAATGATATCTACTTTTCTGATTTTTCCTTTGGCGTAAAACACGATGGTTCTGCTATCAGGCATCCAATTAAAATTGGGATAAACGCCAAAAATTGCCCAGGCTTCTTGTTGGTCTTTAGACAAATCATTATAAACCGGATATTCTTCTCCGGTAGCTAAATTTTGTACATAAAGTACTGATTTTAGTCGATCTCTTTTTACAAAAGCTAACATGCTGCCATCTGGCGAAACCTGCGGACGAACGGCACCGCCAGATCCACCTGCTATTTTTTCAAACTCGGCGGTTTCTAAGTTTAGTTTCTTGATGGCGTAAATTTCACTATTAGGGTCTTTATTATATTGAAAATTTGGACCAGGACTTACATCTTCACTAAAATAAACAAACTTACCATCGGGAGAAACCCAAGGTTCGCCTAAATCTTGTTGGTCGTTCTTTTTCTTGGTTAATTGTATTCCTTCTAAGCCACCAGCAATATGGTACATCCATAATTCGCCAGCTCCTAATGATCTGGAAGCTGTAAAATGTTTTCTGGCTATCAAATATTTGCTATCGGGTGTCCAAACGGCATTGTTTAATAATCTAAAAGTTTCTTTGGTAATGGCGTGTTGGTTAGATCCGTCAACATTCATTACCCAAATATTATCGCCACCTGCTTTATCAGAAGTGTAAGAAATAGATTTTCCATCAGGAGAAAAACGAGGTTGAACTTCCCAAGCCATTCCACCAGACAGTAAAGTTGCTTTGCCGCCGTTAATAGGCATTTTAAAAATGTCGCCTAAAAGATCAAATACAATAAATTTACCATCTTTACTTACATCTAAATTCATGTAAGTCCCTTCATCGGTATTAAAATTAATGCTTTTTGATGGTCCGGTTGGCTTTTCTACATTCCATTTTGGTACTTCCTGAGCGATGATTAATGAGCCAGAGCATATTATAAAAAGGGTGCTTAAGAGAAATCTATTCATTATTGTGTGTTTTAATCAGTTTGCAATTTATGAAAAAATCAAAATGATTAACCACAGAGTACACAAAGATTTCACAAAGCTCACAGAGGAAAATATTCGTGAAGATTTGTGTAATTCGTGGCAAAAAATAACCACAGAGTCCTCAGAGGAAATATCGCTAATCCAATATTCGTGAAAATTCGTGTATTCGTGGCAAAAAAAAACACAAAGCCCACAGAGGAAACATCATCAATCCTAATATTCGTGGCAAAAGAAAATCTTTGCGCTACTTGCGAAAACCTTTGCGGACTTTGCGTGAAAAAGAAATCAATTAAAAATAACAAACTATCTTAGCCTAATTGTCTGAAAAAATCTATATTTCGGTTTAATACAAATGATGCCTATCAAAGAAATTTTAAAACAATATTGGGGTTATAATGAGTTTCGACCGTTGCAGGAAGAAATCATACAATCTGTTTTAAAAAAGGAAGATACTTTAGCTTTATTACCCACTGGAGGTGGAAAATCTATTTGTTTTCAGGTGCCGGCTATGGCTATGGAAGGAATTTGTATTGTAATTTCTCCGTTAATTGCCTTGATGAAAGATCAGGTAGAGAATCTTCAAAAAAGAGGGATAAATGCGATGGCTATTGTAGCTGGGATGGGTAAAAGAGAAATTGATATTGCCTTAGATAATTGCATTTACGGACCGGTAAAATTTCTTTACATCTCACCAGAGCGATTACTTTCTGATTTGGCAAGAGAACGCGTTAAATACATGAATGTGAACTTATTGGCGGTAGATGAGGCGCATTGTGTTTCACAGTGGGGTTATGATTTTAGGCCTCCATACTTACATATTGCCGATTTTAGAGCCATTCACCCAGATGTACCTGTTTTGGCGTTAACGGCATCTGCAACAGAAAAAGTTCAGTTAGATATTATTCAAAAACTAGAGTTTAAAACGCAAAATATATTTAGAAAAAGCTTTGAGCGTAAAAACTTAAGTTACTCGGTTTTAAAGCAAGAAAATAAGCTTCAAAAAGTATTAGACGTTTGTAAAAATGTGAAAGGGAGCGGTATATTATATGTGCGCACCAGAAAGGATACGGTAGAGTTGGCTAAATATTTAAATCAGCATTTAATTCCCGCTCAATATTACCATGCAGGCTTAAATTTAGAAGAACGAGCAGAAAAACAATCGGCTTGGATTAACAATAAAGTAAAAGTAATGGTGGCTACCAATGCTTTTGGGATGGGTATTGATAAACCTGATGTGAGATTTGTAGTACATTATGAAATTCCCGAAAGTTTAGAATCTTATTATCAGGAAGCAGGTAGGGCAGGCCGAGACGAAAAAAAGGCTTATGCTGTGATTCTTTTTCAACCCAGAGATAAGTTGGTTTTTGAGAAAAAGTTTGAGCAAAATTTCCCTTCGCCAGAAGAGATTAAAAAGATTTATCATTATTTATGCAATTACCTGCAAATTCCTATTGGGAATGGAGATGGGGTAACTTATGATTTTAACTTGGCAGATTTTTGTTCAAAATTTCAATTAGAGGTTTTAAAAACCATAAGTGCGATTAAATTTTTAGAGCATGATGAATATTTTGTATTGACAGAGAATGCTTTAATGGCTTCGAGATTGCAGTTTTTAGTGAACGGAGAAGATATTTACAAGTTTCAGGTAGAAAACGCTAAATATGATCTTTTCATCAGGTCGGTTTTGCGTTCTTATGGAGGTGCTTTTGACTCTTTTGTGAATATCAAAGAAGCTGATATTGCCAAAAAGAACAGCATGAACAAAATGGATGTGATTAATTTATTGAGAGAGCTAGATAAACTAGAAATTATCAGCTATCAAAAACAAACCGACCAGCCTTTATTAACTTTTATTAAGCCAAGGTATAAAACCGAGGATTTAATTGTAGATAGAAAGTATTTAGCAGAAAGGAAAGAAGTGTATCATCAAAAAATGATGGGGATGCTGTCTTTTGTAGAAAATGATATTTGTAGAAGTGTACAATTGTTAGAATATTTTGAAGAAAAAGACGCTCAAAAATGTGGCGTTTGTGATGTTTGTTTAAAAGAAAAGCGACTGTTAAACGGAGATATTAAAGAACAAATGATTCAGGATGTTTTAAAGGCTTTAAATGCTGAAAAGATGATGTTGAATGAGTTAGTAAAATGTATCAAAAAAGGTTCTGAAACAGAGAAATTGGAGCTGATTAGAATGTTGTTAGACGCCGAAGAAATTAAGAAAAGCGAAGATTTTTATTACCTGTAAATTTGGATCAATACTTACATATCGTTTCTTTTAATGTGCCTCTTCCGGCTAATTACGGAGGGGTAATTGATGTTTTTTATAAAATAAAAGCCTTGCATCAACAAGGTGTTAAAGTAATACTGCATTGCTTTTTATATGATAGAAACGAAAATCCTGATTTGGATAAATATTGCGAAAAGGTTTATTATTATCAGCGTAAGCGAAACCTAAAATATTTTTTATCTACTAAGCCCTATATTGTAATTACTAGAGAAGATGATGATTTATTAAATTGTTTATCATCAGATCATTATCCTGTTTTATTTGAAGGATTGCATAGTGCTGCTTGGGTGAATCATCCTTTATTAAAACACAAAAAAAAACTCATCAGAATACATAATGTAGAGCATCAATATTATCAGCTTTTAGCTCAAGAAGAAAGTAATATTTTTAAGAAGCTATATTTTAAATTAGAAGCTTTAAAGCTTAAAAGCTTCGAGAAAAAACTTCAAAATACGCAACATTTCTTAGTGCTCTCTAATTACGATGCGCAGTATTATGCTCAGCTTTATGCATCTGTACATCTGATACCTCCTTTTCATCAATACGAAGCCTTAAAAATTGAAGAAGTGGTTGGCGATTATATTTTGTTTAATGCCGATTTTAATGTTTCTATCAATTATAAATTTGCTAAAGAATTAAATAAATGGGCAAGGCAAGCCAATAAGAAATTAATTTTAGCCGGAAAAGTTGATTTTGAGCATTTTGAGGATATTTCTATCTTTCAAAACCCAACAGAAACCGCTTTAGATCATTTGGTTGCAAATGCCTTCGTAAATATTGTTTCTTCAGATCATCCTTCGGGCTTTAAGCTAAAGTTAGTACATGCTTTATATCGTTCTAAAAACATAGTGGTAGTAGGTAAATATCTAAAAGAGTTTACAGAAATAGCCTGCCCGCAATTAAAATTCATCTCCTCTTTAAATGAGCTTTCAAAATCTATTCAGCAAATTGAAGAGGAACAAAGCAGTATGGAGCAAATTTTAACCAATAGGCTAAAGGCATTTCATTATTTTAACAATATCAAACAAGCAAAACATATAATTTCTTTCTTGTAAATTTCTTTATAAGAAATTCCAAAATATATCTTTCTTAATTTTTTTTGAATTAGGTGTAACGTTTTATGTCACCTGGCGTCTTATGTTGTGTAAGTTCGATAATAAAAAGCTTACAAAACGTTTCGTTAACGGATAAATAAGAAATCATCACAATACTATGTATAACAAAGTACATGTAGAGAAGATGAAAAAGAAAAAAAGTTTAAGTATTAATTGAATAGAAAATAATTTTAATAAAATGAAAAATTTAAAAAGAGTTGGAGTTGTAATTATATATGTTGCAATATTCGTCCTGATCGTTGTCGCAGGAACAAAAAAAGTAACAGCAGCAGAAAATTTATCTGTGATGACAGAGTTAAAAGATAAAATGCCAATAGATAAAATTGCGGCAAAAGGAAATGTAGAAGTATTTATAACCCAAGGAGAGCATCAAAGCATTACCGTTTATGATAATTACTATGGCAAAAATGCACTTACGCAAATTGAAGACGGAACATTAAGAATTAGTTCTTATGAAGATAAAAAGCTTTCAGTTTGGGTTACGGTTAAAGATTTAAAAAGCATTGAAGCTTCTGATAAAGCCACTATTTACGGTATCAACGAGTTTAAGGTCTTAGATTTAAACATCACCCTAGAAAACGAAGCATCAGTTAATGTAAAGCTTGATACTTATCAGTTAAATTCTAAAATATCTGGTTCATCAAAACTAATATTAAAAGGAAATGCAGAGCATCAAACCGTGTCTGCAACGGATGATGCCAATATTGATGTCAGTAAATTTGCTTCAAACAACGAAGAACTTAATTTAGCTAAACAAGCAAGCATCACCCTTGGAAATAAGAAAAACACACTTAAGGATGTCGAAAAATGTGAAAACCCCATGTGTGAATTAAAGTTAAGCTTGGTTACTTTACAATAATTAACCCTATCATATATTTGTTTTGTTTGAAGGAGCTGCTGTATGGCAGCTTTTTTTTTATTAAAGCTTTTTCAATAAATTGTTGTAACCTTAACTTATAAATAGTAGTCAAAACAATAAAAATATGATGAAAAAATATATCCAAATTATTTGTTTTTTAGCATTAATTCCTTGTGTTTCTATGCTAAATAGTTGCAATAGTAATTGCATTGAAGGTTCCGGTACACCAATCACAGAAGATCGTAATATTGGCACATTTTCTAAAGTAGAGTTTGGTGGCTCTATTAAACTTAAAATAAAGCAAGATTCTATAAATTGGATGAAAATAACTGCCGATGATAATATTTTAAAACAAATTAAAACCAGAGTAAGTGGCGATGTTTTAAAAATTGAAATGGATGGCAATTTTTGTAATTCAGGCGAGGTAGTAGTTGAGTTAAGCTCAAAAGTATGGTCGGGAATTAAAGCCTCTGGAGCAACCCAAATCATATCAGAAAATCAAATCAATAGCGACGAATTTGAATTAGATTTAAGTGGATCTTCTCAAGTTGATTTAAATTTAGTAGTCGCCAAATTCAAAATGGAGACTTCTGGTTCTTCATCAATTAATTTAAAAGGCCAGGCCAGACAAAGTGATGTGAATGTAAGTGGAGCATCAGAAATTAACGCATTTGATTTTGTGGTGAGCGATTATAATATAGAAACATCTGGTTCAAGTAAATGCGCTATTAATGTTTTAAACAGTCTTAATGTAAACTCATCAGGTTCAAGCGAGATTCTTTACAAAGGTTTACCAAAAAATATCAACAACAAAAAAAGTGGCTCATCAGAGTTAAAACATGTTGATTAATGTTTTTAATTCTTGGGCGTAACCCTTAAAAAAAGGGTCGGGCTCATACGTTGCAATCTTTATCCCCGAAAAGGGGATAAAGTATTTACACTGCTATCCCTTACGCAAAAAAACCAAACCAGTATCACAATAATAAATTTCAAAAGTCAATCCTCACCACCCAGATTCGTAAAAATTCGTGTATTCCTAGCAAAAAAAACCTCTGCGTCCTTTGCGTAAAAAAAATCATTCGTGAAAAATTCGTGTATTAGTGGCAAAAAACAACAACATACATTTAGATTTCTAAATCTGTGAAATCCTTATCATCCGTGTCAAAAAATAATTAACCACAGAGTACACAAAGCCCAAAGAGGAAAGGTCTCAAATTCAATATTCGTGAAAATTCGTGTATTCGTGGCAAAAAAATAACCACATACATTTAGACTTTTAAATCTGTGAAATCCTTATCATCTGTGTCAAAAAAAATAACCACAGAGTACACAAAGATCACAAAGAAAAAGTCACCAATCTATCATTCCTAAGAATCCGAGTATTCATGGTCCAATAAACAAGATTTTAATAGTAATAATCAATAACAACATTTACACTTTCAACTCTGCTCATTCTCCTTATATTTGCAGCTTATGAGTATGAACGCACAAGAAATTCGTCAGCAATTTTTAGACTTTTTTAAATCCAAAGGACATCAGATTGTTTCATCAGCACCTATTGTCGTAAAAAATGATCCAACCCTGATGTTTACTAACGCCGGAATGAATCAGTTTAAAGATTTGTTTTTAGGAGAAGCACCCATAAAATACCCTAGAGTAGCTGATACACAGCGTTGTTTAAGAGTTTCGGGTAAGCACAACGATTTAGAAGAAGTAGGAATTGACACCTACCATCATACCATGTTTGAGATGTTGGGCAACTGGAGTTTTGGCGATTATTTCAAAAAAGAAGCCATTGCCTGGAGCTGGGAATTACTTACAGACGTTTATAAATTACCAAAAGACAGATTATACGTGACCATTTTTGAAGGCGACGATAAAGAAGGTTTACCAAAAGACCAAGAAGCTTATGATTTTTGGAGACAATTTGTTGACGAAGACAAAATCCTTTTAGGAAATAAGAAAGATAACTTCTGGGAAATGGGCGAAACAGGTCCTTGTGGACCCTGTTCTGAAATCCATTTTGATAGCCGCACAAACGAAGACCGAGCAAAAATAAGCGGAGCAACCTTAGTAAACGCCGATGATCCTTTGGTGATTGAGATTTGGAATAACGTTTTTATGCAGTTTAACCGTCAAAAAGATGGAAGTTTAAAAACTTTACCCGCACAGCATGTAGATACCGGAATGGGTTTTGAACGTTTGGTACGTGTTATTCAAAATAAAACTTCTAATTATGATACCGATGTTTTTCAACCTTTAATTCAGTTTATTGCCGATAAAAGCGGGATTGGATATTTAGGTTTAGATGCTAAAAGTGATGTAGCTATGAGGGTAACCTCAGACCATTTGAGAGCAGTTTCTTTTGCCATTGCCGATGGACAATTACCTTCAAACAATAAAGCAGGTTATGTTATCCGTAGAATTTTGAGGAGAGCTATCCGTTACAACTATTCGTTTTTAAATTTTAAAGAGCCTTTTATTTACAAGCTGGTTCCAATTTTGGCAAATCAATTTAAAGATGTTTTTAGCGAATTATATGCTCAAAAAGATTTTGTAGAAAAAGTAATTTTAGAAGAAGAAGTTTCTTTTTTGAGAACCTTATCCTCAGGAATTAACCGATTTGAAAAATACATTGCCGAACATCAAGCTAAATATCAAGAAACTAAAGAAGAAAAGCACTTGCAAATTATAGGCGAATTCGCTTTTGAATTGTCGGATACTTTTGGTTTTCCAATAGATTTAACAGAATTAATGGCTCGTGAGCAAGGATTTTCTGTTGATATGGAAGGCTTTGAAATCGAGTTGCAAAAACAAAAAAATCGTTCGAGAGCGGCAACAGCTATAGATACCGAAGATTGGATAATTGTTAACGAAGGCGATGAAGTAGAATTTGTAGGTTATGACGATTGGGAAATTCACTCAAAAATTTTAAAATACCGTAAAGTAACCGCAAAAGGAAAAACTCAATTTCAATTGGTTTTAGACCGTACACCTTTTTATGCAGAAAGTGGCGGACAAGTAGGAGATAGCGGTTTACTTATTGGCGAAGGCGAAGAAGTAATTATCACTGATACCAAAAAAGAAAATGGCTTAATTGTTCATTTTACTAATGCTTTACCTCAACAATTAGAAGCTAGTTTTTTAGCTAGAATAGATGCTCAGAACAGAATTTTAACCGAAAATAACCACTCGGCAACACACCTTTTACATGCTGCTTTAAAAATGGTTTTAGGTCATCATGTAAACCAAAAAGGATCTTTGGTAAATGCAGACAACCTTCGTTTTGATTTTTCTCATTTCTCTAAAGTCACTGATGAAGAACTAAAAAATATTGAAGGTATTGTCAATGAAAAAATAAGAGCAAATATTGCACTTAAAGAAGAAAGAAATGTGCCTTATCAACAAGCTTTAGATAGTGGCGTAACCGCTTTATTTGGCGAGAAATACGGTGATTTTGTAAGGGTAATTACTTTTGAAGATACTTACTCTAAAGAACTTTGCGGTGGTACACATGTGCCAGCAACCGGGCAAATTGGCTATTTCAAAATTGTATCTGAAAGTGCTGTTGCAGCAGGAGTGAGGCGTATAGAAGCCATAACAGCTGTTAAGGCAGAAGCTTTTATTCATGATCAAGATGAATTATTAAAGAGCTTAAAAGAGCTGTTAAAAAATCCAACTGATTTAGCCAAATCTGTAGAGTATTTAATAGAGGAAAACTCGAAACTGAAAAAAGAAGTTGAAAAAGCCGTAATGGCTAAAGCTGCTGGTTTAAAAGACGAGTTGAAAGCCAAAGCACAGCTCATTAATGGGATAAACTTTATTGCCGAAACCGTTGATTTACCCAATGCCGAAGCCATAAAAAACTTAGCTTACCAACTAAAAGATGTTTTAGATAATGCTTACATCGTTTTAGCTGCCAATATTGATGATAAACCTTTGCTAACAGTAATGATTTCTGAAAACTTAGTGAAAGAAAAAGGCCTAAACGCCGGAACCATTGTACGTGAATTAGCTAAAGAAATTCAAGGTGGTGGAGGTGGACAGCCTTTCTTTGCAACTGCTGGCGGAAAAAATGTAGCCGGTTTGGGTAGTGCTTTAGAGAAGGCTAAAGGGTTTGTTTAGTGTGATGCCGAATTTGTTTTGACAATTTAGCAATAGAAATTTGTAGGGCTTTTATCAATTCCAATTCATTATTAGCCATAAGTGTTAGAATTTTTCTAATATTTATGGTTAGCATAAAATTTATTGCTTGTTTGTGGAAATCAATCGGTAATTATTTTTTTGGCTGCGCCAATATTGGTGGCATTTAAATTTAAGTAAACCACCTTGCTTAAATCGTTTTTGGCATCATACTCAAATTTTGAAACAGAACTGTAATCTACCTGTAGGTTAAAGGCTTTTTCTAAAGGGAAATCAAGTACATACGAAGTTAAGGAACGAATAACGCCAGCATGAGTAAGAATTACTAAGTTTTGTGTGTTAGCATTGGTTATGTCTTGGTAAAACTCCACAGATCGTTCATAGAGGTCGTTAAAATTCTCTCCATTTTTCATCCTATGATTTACAAAATCTTCCATCCAGGGGTTCAGTTCCTTTTCGGGGATTTTATCCCAAGCTTTCATTTCCCAATTTCCAAAATTAAGTTCAGTAATGCGTTTGTCTATTTCAAAAGTATCATTACTTAAAAATGAAGCTAATTTAGTGCATCTTCTAAACGGACTGGAATAATAAAGGGTATCTTCTTTTAAATTCAAATGTTCTTGAATCCAGTCAAAATCTGCGGTGAAGTTTTCTTCTAAAGGAATTTCTGATTGCCCATAACATAATTTGTTTGGATTGTAAACTGCCGAATGCCTGATGAGATAGATATTCATTTTGTTGGTTTGAAAATTTGAAGATTATTGATTTCTTGTAAATGCGTTCTTTACTCTTTACTCCTTGTTCTTTAATCCTTTCCTTAACAAACCAAGTATTTAAAAATAAGAATTACACTTAAATAATAAACCACTTCTGATATTTGTTGTACGGTGCCTAAACAATCGCCGGTGTAGCCGCCAATCCATTTGTTAAAATATCTGCTAAAGTAAAGTTTGGTTAAAATTAAAGGAAAAATCACCAAGAAAATCCAATAATTACGCATGAGCAATAAAGGACTTAATCCAAAAACACAAGCTATTAAATAATCTTGGTGACTCATTTTTGTGGCCAAGGGTTTTGATTTACTTAGCAAATCTTCTCGGGCGTATTCATCAGTATAAATTAAACTTACAGAAGTTAAACGGCTAATGGCATGGCCGCTAATTAAAACCGGAATCATCATTTCTACAGACATTTCACTCAAAGCGGCAAATTTTATAGCTAAAACTAACCCTAAGCCAACTAATCCATAAGTTCCCACTCTAGAATCTTTCATAATGTCGAGGATTTTTAGCTTTGTCCAGCCACCACCAAAACCATCGCAAACATCAGCCAAGCCATCTTCATGAAAAGCGCCAGTTAATAAAAGTGAAACCGCAAAACTTAATAAGAGCGCTATAGGCGGAGAAAATACCTGTACAGCCAGCCAGAAAGATAACCCACACAAAGCGCCCAATAACATTCCCACTAAAGTGAAGTATTTAGAAGAACGGTTTAAATATTCGGGATCATGATCTGTAAAGGATGGACAAGGAATTCTTGTAAAAAACATCACTGCGGTGTAAAATATTCGTATTTCTTTTTTCATTCAGTTGTGGGTTGTTAGTTTTTAGTTGGTTAGGCTTTGCATACATGTTAATAATTATGGCAGACAGCGGACTAATTTTTTTTACCCAATATAAGTACTGCGGACAGCGGACAGCCGACTCTTTTTACTCAATATAAGCACTGCGGACAGCGGACTTCCGACTATCGACTCTCGGAAACCCCGGCAGATTCAAAACTAGCCATTTCATTTAAAAAATTAACAGATGCTTGTATTAAAGGGAGAGCTAAAGCAGCTCCAGTTCCTTCACCTAATCGCATTCCTAAATTTAAAAGTGGATCAGCATTGAGGTAATTAAGCATTTTGCGATGCCCATTTTCATCAGATTGATGAGCAAAAACACAATAGTTTATTACCTGAGGATGTAAAGCATGAACAACTAACAGGGCAGAAGTAACGATAAAGCCATCAACCACAATAATCATTTTTAACTCGGCAGCTTTTAACATCGCTCCACAAATCATGGCAATTTCAAACCCTCCGTAAGTTTTTAGAATAGCTAAAGGAGTTGTAGTATGATGATAAGCCGTAGCTTTTGAAAGAATCTCGATTTTGTTTTTTAAACCTTCATCATCTAAACCGGTTCCTTTACCTGCGCATTCATTTATTGGGATGTTGGTAATCTTACTCATGATGATAGCCGCAGCAGAAGTATTGCCAATTCCCATCTCTCCAAAGGCAATACAATTACTTCCTTTTTGGTGAATTTGATTTACTAAATCTGCCCCAGTTTTAACGGCTTTATCAACTTCTTCATCACTCATTGCCGGCTCATTCAAAAAGTTTTTTGTCCCAAAATTAATCTTCAAATTTTTGATGGGAAGGCTTGTTGGGAAGGTGTAATTTACCCCTGCATCTACTACTAAAATATCCCAACCGTTTTGCTTAGCAAATACATTAATGGCGGCTCCACCCGAAACAAAATTCATCACCATTTGCCAAGTTACTTCTTGAGGATAAGGGCTTACGCCTTCGGCAACAATTCCATGGTCTCCGGCAAAAACCACCAATGTAGGATAGGAGATTTTAGGACTTAAAGTGTTCTGAATTAATCCGATTTGAATGGCCAAATTTTCCAGCTTTCCAAGGGCTCCAATAGGCTTGGTTTTAAAGTTTATTTTATGTTCTAAATCTTTTTTAAGAGGAGTGTAGGTAGGTGTAATTTGATAAGATTTGAGCATATATTTGGTGTTTTTGAACTTCAGAATTATATTTTGTGCTACTTATTATATTTATGTATATCAATAAGTTATGAAGTTTGTTTTTAGTTTTTATTTATTTATAGATCAAAAAGCTATGTGGAATTGGTTTGATTACCAAATAATATTCTGTTTAACTCAATTTTGTTATATAACTAACTATATTATAGAGTTTTGTAAATATTATATAAAACATTAATTGTAACGTTTATAAGCTTCTATAAAATCCTTTCTCATCCCAGCAAAACGCTCCACAACCGCAGCAATAAATGCTTCATCCAGGATTTCAAACACGCCATCAATTCCGTTTAAAACATCCATTTCTGAGAGCTTATAAGTTTGCTCTAAAGTGCCTTGTTCAAACTTAATAAGGTACTTCATATTCATAGAAAAAATAGAAATTTTACAATCGGGATGTGGCAATTCTGCAACTACTCTCATAAGGTTTTTTGATTAGAAAATAATGATTTGAAGATTTGATGATTTGAAAATTTGATGATTCTTATCTCGTGTTTTACTCTTTATTCCTTACTCTTTACTCTTTACTCTTTGTTCCTTCCTCTTCAACCACTATAATATCGGGTCAATTCCCATTAAAGTTCCTTCGCTTTTTAGGATTTTGAAACGGGCAAAAAGTTCTTCGCTGTACCAATCTTCTTTGCGTGTCAACTTTATCACTTCGGCATGTGCTGCATCGCGATAAGCAAATTGTTTTACATCTTCTAAACTATCCCAAACAGAGAAGGTGGCTTGCATAAAAAATGGAGCTTCGCCAATTCCAACGGAGGTGATAAAGCCTTTAGCATCGCCCATAATGGCTGATACTTTTGGTACGTTTTTCCAGAAGTTTTTGAGTTTAGTGGGTCTAATAGTGGCTCTGGTTAATACGCCAACCCTTCCTTCATGACCTTTAATTTTAGGATGCCCAAAGGGTTCTTTGCCGCTCCATTTACCATGTGCTTCGGTAGGTTCTAATAAAACTGTCCATTGCTCCTCACACAAAGCTTTCCACCATTTGGCTATAAAAGAGGTGGATTGGAATTTCCTAAAGCTTTCTTCATCATCCCAAACGGCCATTAAGCCCCATTGCTGATAATCAGGATTAATATCAAAGGTTCCGTTTTTGCCGCAACCTAAAAGCTTCCAAAAAGAGCAAGCTTTAGTGAGCATTAAAGGGAAACGATGCAGGGCCATTGCCAAAAAAGCAAATGGAATAAATTTTTTAGGATACCTTACAATGGTTAATGAAACAATCATGTGCAGCTAATTTCCGAAAAATTAAGCACAAGCCCTTCACTACGTTGATAAGTAGCAGATTGTGGATAGATTAAGGTGGAATTATTCTTATTTATTGATTTCTGTTAAAACTATTTTTTGAAGCTCTTTTTTGTATGCTTCATTTAAAAAGTATTTTTCGCCATGCTCATCCATTTCCATCAAATTTTCTTTTACAAAGTCTAAATCAGCTTGAAAGGATTGGCAGCATTTACAAAATGCTAAGTGAAATTTTAAACTTAGTGAGTCTTTAATGTTTAATTGTTTGTGTTGTCCTTTAGATACTAACCTAGTAGCAGCTAAACAATTATATAGTATTTTTAATTTTATCATTTCTATCTTAAATTAGTCATACAATCTCTTAATTGAAGCTTTGCTCTATGTAAAATCACCCAATAATTTGTATTAGTTATGTTTAAAGTTTCACATATGACATCAGCATCTTCTTCCAAAAGCATTTTTAATTTAAAAACAATAGCCAATTTGCTGGGTAATTTTTTTAAACAGTTTTCTAGTGTTTTATAAAATTCTCTTTTTAACAATTCGTCATCACTGTTAGCAAAACTTTGAATAAGTGATGGTTGAGGAATAAAATGGCCATCTTTTGGTTCAAAATAATGATTTTCAATCTCTTCACCATCAGATTGATGAAGAGAACTAGTTTGTTTTTTACTCTTTAATCGATAATGATCAATAATCTTAAACTTAAGAATAGCAATTAACCATGTTTTTTCTGAGCTCTTTCCATCAAAGTTATTTCTCGATTTTAATGCACCTAAAAAGGTTTCCTGTACCAAATCTTGAGCTACTTCCTCATTATTTACTCGTTTTAAAGCAAAAGAGAATAAGCTATCTGCATAATTCTTTACCCACAACTCCGGATTTAAAAGCATTTTCTCTGTATTGTCGGCCATATTTAATAATCCTTACAAATTAGAAATCAAAAATATCATCACCAATTGGTGGGCCATCAGGCATTGGTAAAGGTTCGGCTATTTTAAACGTTTCTGGATGTTGCTCATATTGTTGTGTTATGGCATTCATTTGTAAATAAAGAGACCTTTCATAATCGGGTAAAAAGCCATCAAGTTGCATTCGGGTATAATTTTTAATGGTATTAATAGCAAACAGCACTTTACCTTTTACATTATCAGGCACTCTTGGTGTAGCTACTAAGCCTAATAGTTGTTTATAAGTAGAAATGGCTACCATTCTAGAGATCTCACTATTAAAATCTTCCTTAGTATCTGCTCTGTTTGTGATATTTTGCTTTACAAGCTCTTTCAACAAATCTTCAAATGCAGGTTGATTTTTATCTCTTGCATGGTGTTGGATAGTTCTTTCTGCCCTTTCTGGATTTAGCATGAATTTTAACGTGGTATTGGTTAAAGATTCGGCGGCAGCCAAAGGATCAAAAGTAAGTCCGGTTGCAGATTTAAAAGTTTCTCTTGATCTTGGGTAACCTACTGGTCTGGGTGGAATTTTGCTAATTAAATCTTCTGGCAAGGCTAAAGCATCTGGTGTTAAAGTGTTTAATAAGGTTTTAAAAGCTTTAAGCTGAACCGCCGGATCAATCATTTCTGTTACCATTTGTCCATCGCCTTTTAAGGCATAAGAATAGTTTAAACCGCCAACAACTTTAGAAGTAGCTTCAATTTGGTAACGGTGTAAAAGATAAATAGGCACCAAAACTTCTTCTATGGTAGCCATAGGAGTACCGTTTGGTATCGCATTTTCTGAAAACTTGTTCAATAAAACCTTTCTGTATCTTAATAAATTCTCTAATTGTGAGGTGGCATCAGCTCCATCATCCCATAAATGTGCTAAAGGATGAGCGCTACCTTCGGCTCTGGAATCAGCATCAGAAATAAATAAAAAGCCTTGTTTTAATGTTTCTTTAATAATATTATCTAAAGCTTCACTTTCATTTGTTCCTTTTGGGAAATCCTGATAACCGTATATAATGGCTCTTTTATCCCATTCGCCAATTTTATCATCATAAGCTTTTGATAAATCTACTTTCCCTTTGGCATCCATTTCTATATGCGGAAAAGGATAATCCATTACCGAAGAAAGATTTTTGGTGCTCGCCGCATAATTGTGATATATGCCAAGGGTATGCCCAATTTCATGCGCTGCCAACTGGCGAATACGAGCCAAAGACATTTTCATCATTTCATCACTCACAGTTTTATCATCGCCGTAAGGCAAAAGCAAACCCTGGGCAATTAAAAAATCCTGACGAACCCTTAATGAACCCAAAGAAACTTGTCCTTTAATAATTTCTCCGGTACGAGGATCAGCAATGGAAGCGCCATAAGACCATCCTCTGGTAGAACGATGCACCCATTGTACTAAATTATATCTCACATCCATAGGGTCGGCATCTTCGGGCAAAAGCTTAATTTGAAACGCATTTTTATAACCTGCAGCTTCAAAAGCTTGGTTCCACCATGCTGCGCCATCCATTAAAGCAGATTTTACAGGTTCTGGCGCTCCTCTGTCTAAATAATAAATAATGGGTTTTACGGCTTCGCTAATAGCTGCCGATGGGTCTTTTTTAGCTAAACGATGTCTTCTGATGTAACGCTTTACAATAGATTGATCTATTGGAGTAGCAAAATCCATATAATCAGCTGCGTAAAAACCTGCTCTTGGATCAAATTTTCTAGGCTGATAATTTGCATCAGGTAATTCAACAAAAGATTGATGGGTATGTACGGTAACCGCATCTGCATCTGGTGTAACCGAATTTATCTCTCGCCCTTTGGCAGTTCCCGTTAAGGTAATAATAGATTCGAACTCTGTATTTTTTGGAAAATTTTTAGTGTTTGGAAGATAAATGGCTGATCGGGTATCATCTGCCTTGTAACTTCCCTGACCCATGCTGCCCAGCTTATCGCTTATTTTATGAACATCCCTCATTAAAAAAGGAGTCATATCAATCAATACTTTTTGATCTTGCTCGGCTTCGGCTTTAAAGCCCCAAATTACCGAACTTGCAAAAGCTTGTTCCACAGATTTTTTTTCTTCTGCATTATCACTAATCGCTCTATAATCATAATTGGGTTGTTGCAATAGTATTTTAGGTCCAATTTTAATAAACTTTAAGATTTTAGTTTCGCCAATTTGCCCTCTATCTAAGCCTAAATCATTAGAGCCAACACCATAAGGCAAAGAACTTACGTATAAAAACTCTTGATCAAACTTATCTACCTCTAAATATATTTTACCAGCGCTCTCATCCCAATAGAAATTAAAATAACCCGGATATTTTTTAAATCCCTTGGTCTTGTTTTCAATGTTTTGAGCAAAAATGGAAACGGTTTGGAAGAAAATACCAATAAAAAGGAGTAGAGTTGTCTTTTTCATACAATTATTTTAGATTTCTAAGATAAAAAATACTTGATAGATTGAATGTAATAAATAGGTTAGACATTTATTTTTGAATCAATATTTAAGATGTTGTTGTAATTTTACCACATGGCAGAAGATTTAACAATCACTAAAGGCAGCAAGCTTGCTCAATATGAATCTATTATCCCACAAATAAAAGGGCTTTTATATGGCGAAACAGATAGTATAGCTAACATGGCTAATGTTTGCGCCGCTTTAAAAGAGCAATTTGGCTGGTTTTGGGTTGGGTTTTATTTGGTAAAGCAAAATGAATTGGTTTTAGGGCCTTTTCAAGGTCCGGTGGCTTGTACCCGAATTAAAAAAGGTAAAGGCGTTTGCGGAAATGCCTGGGAGCAGGCAAAAACATTAATTGTTGCTGATGTAGATCTTTTTCCGGGGCATATTGCTTGTAGCAGCCTTTCTAAATCAGAAATAGTGATTCCTTTAATTAAAGACGGAATAGTGATAGGCGTTTTTGATGTGGATAGTGAATTATTAGCTCATTTTGACGAGACTGATCAAAAAGGTTTAGAAGAGATCATCAATTTGATTTCCTTTTAATGCCTAATTTATATTGTATAGCAGGTTTAGGAGCTGATGAACGCTTGTTTAGAAACCTGCATCCCAATAATTATGATTTAAAATTTATTCATTGGGTTAAACCCGATGCAAAAGATACTTTAGAAACCTATGCCGAAAAGCTTGTTCCTCAAATAGATCAAACCCAACCTTATTCTTTGCTAGGCGTTTCATTAGGTGGCATTTTTGCTACTATTTTATCTTCTAAAATAAATCCGACTCATGTTTTTATAATTTCTAGTTTAAAATCATCAAAAGAAGCACCTTTTGTTTTTAAGATTTTTAAAGCGCTAAGGGTAAAGTATCTTTTAAATGGCAGCTTATTAAAGAATATGAAACCTATTATAGGTTTTTTCTTTGGGAAGATGAATAAGACAGATCAACATTTGGTTTTTAAAATGATTGATGAAAGTGATGATAATTTTTTACCCTGGGCTGCCGCAGCAATTTTAGAATGGAAGTCTGATGATGAGCTTACGCCATTTAATAAGATAGTTCAAATAGTAGGAGATAAAGACCTAGTATTTAGGTACTCTAAAATTAAAAACTGTAAAGTAATTAAAGGCGGCACTCATGTAATGATTTTAAACAGGGCTGATGAAATTAATGCAATCATAAATGAAACCTCTTAAAATTTTAATACAATTGATACTTTTGCCAATAAATACAATAAGCTTTTAAGTAGTCTATTACCGCTGTCAACAAATTAATATGATTAATTACAACCCCAAAGAATGGTTTACCTTCATTTTTAGAATACATAAAGCAGATACCTTTAGAAAATTAATGCCTTTGATGCTGGCAGTAAGTGTTTACGCTGGTGCAATTGCTTATTTAGAATTAGAGTATTGGCAATTAGCAGAAACCAGCCATGTTAAAAATTTGAGCTTAATGCATAGCATATTAGGCTTTGTAATATCCTTATTATTAGTTTTTAGAACCAACACCGCTTATGACAGGTGGTGGGAAGGCCGTAAGCAATGGGGCGCTTTAACCAACTCGTCACGCAACTTGGCCATTAAATTACATGTCTTTTTACCTGATAGTACCGATAGAAAGTTTTTTGAACGTATGATTCCAAACTATGCTTTTGCATTAAAAAATCATTTAAGAGAAAACGAAGATTACCATGAAATAGACCCTGTTTTAGATTTACACAAAGAAAAACATTTACCCAATCAAATTGCATCAGGTATTTACAGTAAGCTTTATCAGCTTCACCAAGAAAATAAGCTATCTTCCAACCAGCTGCTTATTTTAAATGAAGAAGCCATGGCCTTTACTGATATTTGTGGCGCCTGCGAACGTATTAAAAACACCCCAATTCCCTTTTCTTACAGCCTTTTTATTAAGAAATTCATTTTCTTTTTTGTGATGACTTTACCCTTTGGCTGGGTGTTTAACTTAGGTTATTATATTATTCCGGTGGTGGTGTTTATTTTATATGCTTTTGCCAGTTTAGAGTTAATAGCCGAGGAAATTGAAAACCCTTTTGGTACTGATGCTAATGACTTGCCTTTAGATTCTATTTGTAAGAATATTAAAAAGCATGTGAAAGAGATTTTAGATTAAATAGAAATCAAATCCCAATGAAACTACCTAAAAGTTTTTATTTAAGAGAAGATACCTTATTAATTGCAAAAGAGCTGATAGGGAAATTTGTATTCACTAAAATTGATGGAAACCTTACAGGCGGAATGATTGTAGAAACTGAAGCTTATATAGGGCCATTTGATGCCGGTTCTCATGCTTTTAATAATCGTAAAACCCCAAAGAACGCCACCATGTTTGAAGCAGGCGGAGTGGCTTACTTATACATTTGCTATGGTATTCATGATATGTTGAATGTGGTTACCGGTGAGGCTGGTAGTTCACATGCTATTCTCATCAGAGCTTTTGAACCTATGGTTGGAATAGAAACCATGCAGCAAAGAAGAGGAAATGTGCCTTTAAAAAGATTAGCAAAAGGTCCGGGTTCATTAGCCAAAGCCTTAGGTTTAAATAAATCTTTTGATAAAGAGCGTTTAACCGGAGATTTAATTTGGATAGAAGACCAAGGGTTAATTATTACCCCAGAAAACATTAAAGCAACAGGCAGAGTAGGTTTAAGCTGTGCCGAACCCTATTTCTCTATTCCCTGGAGATTTTGCCTTTCTGGCAATGCTTTTGTAAGTAAAGGCTAAAGGGCTTTTATAAATAAGCCTTTTATAATTTTAATAATAAGGATATGAAAAAGCAAAAAGAAATTGAAAAATTACGAGAATTGTTGTCTTCTTCTAAGGTTTGTATGTTAAGTACTTACAATGAAAAGGAAGGTATTCATACCCGTCCAATGTCTTATCATCAAATAGATGACGACGGCATGATTTGGTTTTTTACAAATGAGTATTCGCCAAAAATGAAAGAAATCTCTGTAAATAATAAAATCAATATCAGTTTTATTAACGAGGGTAAAAGTAATTATGTCACTTTAAAAGCTACAGCAAGCTTAGTAACAGATAAAGCAAAAATGGAAGCGCTTTTTAATCCAATTGTAAAAGCTTGGTTTCCAAAAGGCTTAGATGATCCAAAGTTGGCGCTATTAAAAGCTGATGTAACTTCTGCCGAATATTGGGACAATTCTTCTAATACCATGGTTTTCCTGTTTAACATTGCACAAGCTCTTTTTTCTGAAACGCTGTTTCATGAGGGTGAACACGGAAAAATTAAACTGTAATATAAAAGAGACCATTTTTAAGATGGTCTTTTTTGTTTAAGATGATTAAATTGCGAACAAAAATAAAATATGCAGTTTACCAATACTTTGGCTTTTGCTCAACAACAAGATCAAGAGGATGAACTCCAACATTTTAGGAACGAATTTCTTATCCCTAAACATGAGGGAAAGGAAATTACCTATTTGTGTGGAAACTCTTTGGGTTTACAACCTAAAAACACCCGTCAATTTATTAATGAGCAATTAGATTATTGGGAAAAATACGGCGTAGAAGGTTGGTTTGATGGCGAACAACCTTGGTTAGCCTATCATCATGAAATTAGTGATTTGCTGGCGCCAATTTTGGGAGCAAAACCTATTGAGGTGACCTGCATGAACAACTTAACCATCAATTTACATTTACTGATGGTGAGTTTTTATCAGCCGAAAGGCAAAAAGTATAAGATTTTAATGGAAGGAGGCGCTTTTCCTTCAGATCAATATGCTATAGAATCTCAGGTAAAATTTAGAGGTTACAATGCCGATGATGCCATTATTGAGGTTTTTCCCAGAGCAGGAGAAGAGACTTTAAGAACCGAAGATATTTTAGAGAAAATAAATAAGCATAAAAAAGAACTGGCTTTAATTCTTTTTGGTGGGATAAATTATTACACCGGGCAGGTTTTTGATATGAAAACCATTACCAAAGCCGGGCATGATATTGGCGCCCTGGTGGGTTTTGATTTAGCCCATGCAGCAGGAAACGTCCCAGTTCAATTGCATAATTGGGAGGTAGATTTTGCTTGCTGGTGCTCTTATAAATACATGAATAGCAGCCCCGGTGGCATAAGCGGCATATTTGTTCACGAGAAGCATTTTGAAGCAGATTTGCCAAGGTTTGCAGGTTGGTGGGGTTACCAATTAGATAAACGCTTTAAAATGGATAAAGGCTTTGTGCCCGAAAAAGGAGCAGAGGGTTGGCAGGTAAGCACCAGTCCAATTTTAATGATGGCTGCCCACAAAGCTTCCTTAAAAGTTTTTGAGAAAGCAGGTTTTGCAAATATGCGAGCTAAAAGTATCAGGCTTACAGGCTTTTTAGAGTTCTTAATTCAACAAGTAAATGAAGCTTTAGGAGAAGAGTTTTTCAAAATCATTACCCCTAAAAATCCAGAAGAACGAGGTTGCCAACTTTCTTTAATTTGCAAACAAGATGGTAAACTTATTTTTGATGCTTTGGTTAAACAACAAATTATTGGCGATTGGCGAGAGCCCAATGTGATTAGGGTAAGTCCGGTACCATTGTATAATACTTTTAAAGATGTTTTTGCTTTCGCCGATGCTTTGCTTGAGATTAGTTTAAAGTTAAAACCAACCAACTAACCACCCAACAAACTAACCACCCAACAAACCAACCAACTAGCAAACTAAATCAAATGAAAAAAGTAAAACAATTAGCAGTGCTCAACTTTATATTCTTTGTTATTGCATTTGCGGTTTCAAATTTAAGTCAGTTAAAAATATTTGGAGGCGTAACCAATGCAGATATTAGTAATAAGTACGACACCGTTTTTACGCCGGCAGGCATCACTTTTGCCATTTGGGGGGTAATTTATCTTTCGTTGTTTGGGTTTACCATTTACCACTTAATTAAAGCTTACCAGGATGATATAAATGCTGAGGCTAGTGTGGCCATCCTTAAAATCGGGAATTTATTTATCATCAACAACATTGCGACTACCTTTTGGGTATTTGCTTTTACGTATGAATACATTCTTTTATCCATGCTTTTAATCATCATCCAATTGATTACTTTATTGATGGTTTTTATCAAATTAAATTTATGGGACACGCAACAATCATTTAAAAACAAGCTATTTACACAGTTTCCTTTAAGTATTTATTTTGCTTGGTTGTGTGTAGCAAACGTGGCAAATATTTCTCTTTATTTAGTTTCTATAGGCGTAACTAATCTTTTCGGATTAACAGAAGTACAGTGGGCAACCGCATTGGTTTCTGTGGTTACTTTAATTTCTTTATTCATTATCGGTAAAAAGAAAAATATCTCTTTTGGTTTGGTAGTGATGTGGGCGTTGTATGGCATTATACTAAAAAGAACAGCTATTGACCCCGTAGCATTTGCATCACTTATTAAATTATGTTGGATGGGAATTGGAATATTAGCCGTTGTTAGCATCTTAGAGTTATTCAAAATCACAAAATCTAATAAGAAAGAACAGGTTTCTTAATGCTTAAAATCGCTTTCGATCCTATTTACGCTCATCCTTTACCAGAAGGACATCGTTTTCCGATGTTAAAATATGAGCTTATTCCCATGCAGTTAAAACATGAAGGCGTGGTAAATGATGCTAATTTTTTTTCGCCAGCAATGTTGGCAGAAGAAATTGTTTTACTCACCCATGAGCAAGCCTATTGGGAAAAGCTCAAAAATCTAAACCTCAGCTATCAAGAAGAAAAGCGGACAGGATTTCCACTTTCGGCACAATTGGTAGAGCGAGAATTGCGCATAGCCCAGGGAACAATTGATGGTTGCCACTATGCTTTTGAGCATGGCGTAGCATTTAATATTGCCGGCGGCACACACCATGCGGGTTCTAATTGGGGCGAAGGTTTTTGTTTGTTAAACGATCAAGCTATTGCAGCTAACTATCTATTAAATAAAAATTTAGCCTCTTCTATTTTAATTATCGATTTAGATGTTCATCAAGGTAACGGAACCGCTCAAATCTTTGAAAATGAACCTCGGGTGTTTACTTTCTCGGTACATGGCGAGAAGAATTTTCCTTTCAGAAAAGAGCAATCTAGTTTAGATATTGGTTTGCCCGATGGTGTTGGCGATAACGAGTATCTCAGCATCATTAAAGAAAAAATTCCTTATTTACTTGATTTAGTGAAACCCGATTTTGTTTTTTACTTAGCAGGAGTAGATGTTTTAGCAACTGATAAGTTAGGAAAGTTAGCTCTTTCTAAAGAGGCCTGTAAACAAAGAGATCAAATAGTTTTTGAAGCTTGTTTCCAAAAGGATATTCCGGTACAGGTAAGTATGGGTGGGGGCTATTCGCCTGATATTAAAGATATTGTTGATGCGCATTGTAATACTTTTAAGGTTGCTTATGAGGTGTATTTTTAATGATTTTCTCTTTATGTTCAAGCAAGGTTTCTCTTTCGTTCAAGCAGGGTCTCTCATAGAGGAACCTGCGTTTATGTTCATTTGTAATTGCCTTTTCCCACAAGGCTTTCCAGCCCTCATTGGCGGGCTAAGCCTAGTCACTTTCTCCTTGATGAGAAAGTAACCAAAGAATCAAGGCTGAAAAGCCTTTGTTCGGGATAGCTCCACAAATCTTTAAAGCAACAATCCAAGTCGTGGGGAAGGGCAGTGATGGCATAAAGTTTCTACAACACTTCTACGGATTCTTTAAAGCTTGTGCTTAATGTATGGCAATGCAAAAGATTTATGGGCTTTCCCTCCAAATCCTTTAAGGCCATCCTTGCTTTGTCGCTCTGCTATACGGCTTTGTTACGTCGCTTTGCATAACGGCATTGCAAAGCCACCATTTCAATGGGAATAGTGAATTTAACTTCACCCACAGAAGTAGCCAGACAAACCAAAGTACACCGCCTAATCCCGCCTTGGCATTAGCGGTAGTGATGAAGAGGTTAAAGAAGAAACTTTGTAGCTAATGGCGAAGCGGTGGCTTTTTGGTCCTTTTCAGCTAAAGGAAAAGGACTAGGCCTCCGCGGCTAATGAGCGGCGAGATTATGAATTGATATACTAAATTTCAATTTTGACGATAATTTCCCAAACGCTCAAAGGGCTTTCCGTCCCTAATGGCGGGACAAGCCTAGTCACTTTCTCCTTGATGAGAAAGTAACCAAAGAATCAAGGCTTGATGAATATTTGTTCAGTAAGCCTCAATAAATCTTAAAACGCAAACCGAAGCCGTGGGAACGGCAGTGGATTAACAAAGTTTATGCAACACTCGTCGGTTTGCTGAGGGTACTGCTTTCATAAAGTTTCTACAAAAGATTTATTGGTCTTCCTTTCCAAATTTTCAAAGGCCATCCTTGCTTTGCCGCTCTGCTGTATTGCTCTGCTACGTCGCATTGCATAGCAACTTTGCAAAGACACCAACACAATTGGAATAGTGAATTTGACTCAAACCAAAGAAGTAGCCAGACAAACCAAAGTACACCGTTTAAATTCCGCCTTGGCGATTGCGGGTAGCAT
>NZ_SWBP01000005.1 GCF_005116455.1 Pedobacter cryophilus | reverse complement strand
CAGAATGCATCTGCATTGCTTGGCGTAATACTTAATACTGGTAATGGCCAAATGCGGATATCATTGCTTGATGTGCTTACGTTTCCATTTACATCTGTAACTGTCCAGCTTATGGTGGTTAAACCTGTGTTTAAAGTTCCACTTGCATCTGTTCCTGTTCCTATTCTGCTGGTTGCTCCGCTCAATACATAATTCACACTAGCAACGCTGCAATTATCTGTTGCTGTTAAAGTAGGTAAGCTATAAGTGTTACTGGCTACAAAACAAATTTCTTGGAAAGCTAATTGGGTAATGATTGGTGCAATTGCATCTACAACAGTTACTACCGCTGTTGCTGTTGATACGTTTCCGTTTACATCTGTTACGGTTAAAGTCACGGTGTTTGCTCCAACATTGCTACAATCAAAAGCTGTTTTGCTTAATACGATTGTTGCAATCGCACAATTATCTGTACTTCCGTTGTTGATAGCTACAGCTGTAATGCTTGCATTTCCGGCTGCATCTAATTGGATGGTTGCGTTTTGTGTGATTACGATTGGTTTGATGTTATCTTCTACCGTTACGACAGCTGTTGCTGTTGATACGTTTCCGTTTACATCTGTTACTGTTAAAGTCACAGTGTTTACTCCAACTTGCTCACAATTGAAAGCTGTTTGATCTAAAACAACTGTTGCAATCGCACAATTATCTGTACTTCCGTTGTTGATCTCTGCTGCGGTAATGCTTGCATTTCCAGCTGCATCTAATTGGATTGTTGCGTTTTGTGTGATTACGATTGGTTTGATGTTATCTTCTACCGTTACTAAGCCTGTTGCTGTTGATACATTTCCGTTTACATCTGTTACTGTTAAAGTCACAGTGTTTACGCCAACTTGCTCACAAGTGAAAGAAGTTTTGTCTAAAACAACACTTGCAATCGCACAGTTGTCTGTACTTCCATTGTTGATCTCTGCTGCGGTGATGCTTGCATTACCTGCTGCATCTAATTGTATCGTTATGTTTTGCGTTAACACGATTGGTGCAATCTTGTCTTCAACCGTTACCACTGCTGTTGCACTTGATACGTTTCCGTTTACATCAGTTACTGTTAAGGTCACTGTGTTTGCTCCAACGTTCTCACAAGTGAAAGAAGTTTTATCTAAAACAACTGTTGCAATAGCACAATTGTCTAAACTTCCATTATTAATAGCTGCTGCCGTGATGCTCGCATTTCCGGCTGCATCTAATTGGATAGTTGCGTTTTGTATTAAAACGATTGGTTTGATATTATCTTCTACAGTTACGACTGCTTTTGCAGATGAAGCATTTCCAGAAGCATCCGTTACTGTTAAAGTAACTTCGCTTCCATTTATTACAGAGTAGCTAAAAGTTCCTGCATCATATCTATTAACCGGTCCTCCATCAATGATAGTTGGATAAGAAAATCCAGAATTTGTATATCTTCCCGTTCCTTGGAAAGTTATAGACCCATTTCCGTCGTTAATGGTAGATAAAGGCACAAGGAAATTACCATTTCTTTCATTGCCATTGAAACCAAGAGCAACTACTGAATAATCTCCTGGCATTAATACTACTTCACTAATAGTTCTCATTCTAAAACCATTAATTAAAGGCTGATTTGTTCCTGAAATCATTACGTCTAAGCCTGGAACTATAGTTTGAGTTTGTCTATTAAATATAGCAACTCTAATGCTGCCCCCTGATAATGAACCAAATATTCCATTTTGATTATCATCAAAAGCACCTAATTTATTTATAACAATTCCGTTAGGATTATTAACCCTAAAATCGTTTCCTAAAGCTCCTTGCCAGTTCTGAGTTCCTGATACTCTATTAGCCTTGTAAGCATAAACATCTAAAATTGTATTTCCTGATACATTCTCACAGTTGAAAGCAGTCTTATTTAAGACGTAATTAACAATTCCAACATTATCTGTTGAACCATTATCTACTTGTTGTGGCGTGATTACTGCATTTCCTGTAGCATCTAATTGAACCGTAATATTCTGTGCCAACGCTACCGGAGCAGTTTGATCTGTTGCTGTTACTGTAAATGTTTGAGTTTTTAAATTACCAGAAGCATCCGTTGCTGTTAAAGTAACTGTTAAAGGCACATTTTGTACCAATGCAGTTCCAACAGCTGGAGATTGTGTAATTAAAACTGGCAAACCTGAATTATCAGTTGCTGTAGCAAAACCTGAATAATCAGTTAATGTTGCCGTTCCGTTAATCGCATCTAAAGCAACTACTACATTTACTTGTGTTGAAGTGAAAATTGGTGCAATTTTGTCCTCAACTGTAACTGTTGATATTGCTGATGATACATTTCCATTTACATCTGACACAGTAAGAGTAACTATATTAGTTCCAATGTTGGCTCCTGTAAAAGTTGTTTTATCTAAAACTATGGTAGCAATCGCACAATTATCTGTACTTCCGTTATTGATGTCTGCTGCGGTAATGCTCGCATTTCCGGCTGCATCTAATTGGATTGTTGCGTTTTGTGTGATTACGATTGGTTTGATGGAGTCAATTACGGTAACAGTTTGTTGAATAGTTGTTTGATTTCCTACAGCATCAGTTGCTGTCCAAGTAATAACTGTTGGCCCAATTGGGAAAATACCAGAAGCATTTGAAGTATTGGTTTTATTATTGGTTAAAGTAACTGATGATGAAGAAACTCCACTAACCCAATTAGAATTAGTACCAGTTAAAGTAAATCCATTTAAAGTTCCATTAAGTGAACTTGAAGCATCATTAACTAAAGAGGTAATTCCTGAGTTATTTCCGTTAGCTACACCTTGATTAAATCCATAATTGGCAACCAAACCAGTTTGACCAGCAACTGATGCATTCATGTTAGCTGCGATTTGTGACGCTGATCTAACCGTATTCCATAAACGAAGATTTGTTAATGAACCGTTATAAAAACCATTAGCACCTGTTTGCATTAAACCAAGCAATATTCTTGATGGTTGAGCTAAAAGATTAGTAGAACCGGTACCTGTTGATTGTAAAACTCCGTTTACATAAAGTTGAATTTGCCCGTTAACTTGATTTCTTGTAGCGGCAATATGAACCCAATTTCCCGTGTTAACAGGAACAGTTGAAAATATTGTTCTATCGGGATTTCCAACACCAAAAGCAATTCTGTTTCCTAATAATGCAGTACCAAAATCATTAGTTACTCCACCAACTTCAGCATCTACAATTCCTATACCTTGATACCACTGACTACCTGTTGAATTAGGACCAACTTGTGTAGTTTTCATCCAATATTCGATAGTGAAATTTCCAGAAACGCTTCTTGGAATAGAAACGTAATCATTAACCCCATCAAATTTCAAAGCATTACCTGTTGATTCGCAATTATCTGTTGCTACTGGTACTGGTACAGTCACAACCGCATCACAAGATGCTGCGGATGTATTTACAGAAATATTATTAATGGCTGCAAAAACAGGTTTAATATCATCCTTAACAATCACATTTTGAGTAGCAGTAGTAATGTTTCCATTTCCATCGTTAAAACTCCATGTAATTACATAATTTCCTTGAGAGGTGTAGGTTAAAGGATTTGTTGTTGTCCCAGTTACTACCGCTTTACAATTATCCAAAGTGGTTGGAATTGAGGTTACAATTACCTCACATTGACCTGTTAAATCAGCCAAAATAGGCTGAGATGGCGCAATTTTATCTTCTACTGTTACTGTTGCAGTAGCAAAAGCTGTACTTCCTAAAGTACTAGTTGCGGTTAATTTCACTGTGTTTGCTCCAATGTTTGAGCAATCAAAAGTAGTTTTATCTAATACTAAACCTCCTTCTAATAATAATCCCACTACTGAGCTAGAACCATTATCAACTTGTTGTGGTGTAATGGTTGCATTTCCGTTTGCATCTAAAGCAACTGTAATGTTTTGCGTAATTACAACTGGTACTGGATCAATTACTGTTACAGAAACCGGCACTGTACTAAAGTTTCCGCTTGCATCTGTTCCTGTTAATTGAACTGTTACTGGACTATTAGTAACGTCTGCTGCGCTAAATGCATTTCTGCTTAATGTATAAGTAATTACAGGGCTGCAATTATCAGTTCCTGATAAAACAACATCTTGAGGAGTAATACTTACTGTACCAGAAGTTGTTAAAGTAACAGATATTGGTTTGCTAGCAATTACTGGCGCCAAATTATCTTTTACAACTACAAAAGCTGTAGAATTTGAGCTATTTCCACTTGCATCTGTTGCTGTTAAGACAACTGGTACTCCATCTGCCACCGCATCCATTCTAACCATAAAACCACCATCATCATTTGCAGTATTTGCATTACCAATGGCAAATACAATTTCATTAGGTCCTTCTTTTAATAAATCTAAAATAGATTGAGAAGTAACAAAATCAAATTGCATTCCGTTTTGGTAACCATTTGTTACGCCATTATTATCTATAAACAAATCATGATATGCAGTATTGCTAAAATTTAATACATCAAAATCATCCTCTCTACCAATAGAAACTCCATTGATGAAAATTTCCATTACATTATCTACTCTCGCTCTTAACCTTAATGATTGTGGGCGACCTGTTAACACAAAGTCATTTCTAAAAAATTTCAATCCGTCAAAAGATCTTATGCTACCAGCACCAGGTATTGCAGGCTTGAAAAATCCAGCTTGATTATATGGATTTTGTGTGTTTGAAGCTAAAGTATACGTACTCTTAGCTGGAAGTTGGCTAACCACAGAAATAAATGGTTGTGGGGTTGAAGTTGCATAGGTTGATTGTTTCCATGATGCATCTGAAACTATCGTAGCTTCATTTTTAGCCAATAAATCTGAGCAATCAAATGTACTTTTATCAATATTTAAAGATACACTACCAGAATTATCGCTCGAACCATTATCAATTGACTGTGGTGTAATTGACGCTGTTCCTGCTTGATTTAAAAATACAGTAATATCTTTAACTTTTACGAGAGGTGCAACATCATCAACTACCGCAACTGTAACAGGAGTTGCTAAACTAGTACATCCGTTTTGGCGAACAATAACGTTGTAACTTCCAGATAAATTAGCTGTATAATTTGCCAATGTTGCAGATGGAATATTGATTCCGTCTTTTGTCCATTGATAAGTTAAACCAGAACCAGTATTTGCTGATAAAACTACTGATTGAGATAAAGAAAACGTTAAAGGTCCGTTAGCTGTAATTGTAGCTACGGGAGCTATAAATGTTGGAGCTGTACCTGTAACGGTACCAGCTGCCCAGTTAGAAGTAGTGCCAGTTAAAGCAAAATTCAATAAAGACCCTGTCCTGTTATTTCCACTTAAATCTGTTAAAGTGTTTACAGTAGAATTGTTATTTCCAACAAAACCTTGGTTCATTTTGTAATAAGCCAATAAACCAGTTTGACCCGCACCTAACTCGTTATTTAAATTATTTTGAATTTCTCCTTGGCATAATGCTCTGTTCCATATACGAACCTCATCTATATTTCCACTAAAAAAGCTATCGAAACCAGTACGTTGACGAACACCAATATGAGCTGTATTAACACTAATGTTTCCAGGGTCAGCAAATGTTAAATCGTCTGTTTTTACACCGTTGATATAAACCTGTGCAGTTGTTGCTGAAGTTCTTACGAATGCAACGTGGGTCCAAACATTGGTTGGGATTCTACCCGCAGCAGGTTGAATAACTAAACCAACTGCTGATGAATTTCTTAAAACGATTTCTAAACCTCCATTTTCAACGCTTCTTGGGATAATAGAAAACATTGGGTTATCTGAACCTGTATTTCCCTCGGCATAAATTGCCCCGTTATCTGTTCCATTCCATTTTACCCAACCCTCAAACGTGAAAGTTTGTAAGTTAGCAACGGTTGGATTTGATAAAATTACTCTATCATTTTGACCATCAAAGTTTAGCGCAGTTGCATTTGGTAGCCAAACTACATTTGAAACTGAATTTAATGTTCCAATAGAAGCGGTAATTACATCAGTACCAGAATTATTTCCTGTGTAACAGAAAACAGCATTTCCATTTACATCAGAATTAGCAAATCCGGAATTAGAACTATTGACTCCTACTATTGAAAAATCTACTCTAACACCTTCAACAGGATTATTAAATTGGTCTAACACCTTAGCAGAAATACAATTGTTTGATCCCTTTATAAAACTTCCAACCTTTGGAGTAATATCTAATGTTGAAACGGTAGCTATAGGTGAGTAAGATGACCCAGCAGGATAGCCATAAGAATCTGCATTGTTAAATCCATAAACTGACACGCCAAATGGTAAACCGTTACTTATTAAATTGTGATTTCCAACACTTAAATCTATTTGAGCTCCAGAAAAACCAGAATTTCCTATTGGTGAAAACAAAGTTGATGAAATGATATTACCATCTAATTTAATAGTTCCAACGGCAGCGGTAGAAGCAACAATATTTGTATAGTTGTTAGGGAAGCCAGTTGCGGGTGTTGTAATTGTATATGCACCTAGAAATTGTTCATAAGGGGAAACCAACATCATGAATGGATCACCAGTTTTATTATCGTAACTTGTTCCATTTGCGTATTGCGCAACTAAAATTGGTTCAGATGCAGTAATGTTTAAAGCAGGAGTATAAATTTTCTCAAAAAACTGACCTCTATTTAAGGTAGCTACAACAACTCCATTAATGGTTAAAACTGTATTATTTGTTCCAGCTAAAAATCTATAAGTATCTCCAACTCTATTTTTCAATGGCATAGAAACAAAATTTTTGCCCCAAGTGTTTGCTGGTGTCATTTGCTCAACTAAATGGTCGCAAGCAAAGCTGGTAGTGGGAACATTTGCACATTGATTTCCCGAAAATACTGCTACAGGGTTAGTAGATGTAATTAGTGACCCAGTTAAATCGGCTGTATTTTTTAGATAAAATGTTTGCCCTTGATTAAGATTAATACTGTAGGTAGTACCAGCTATGTAATTACCGGTTGTAGCAGTAAGTTTAAAGCTTACAGTGGTATTATTAACCGTAGAAACTATTCCAATTTGGCCACCATTAAAGCCACCTTGGTAGCTCATAACCATATATTCTAAGCCTAAAACATCTGTTGGCAAACCCAAATACGCATCTGTAGTTGCAGATCTTTGGTTCATACCGTAAATTGTAACCTCTTTTGCGGCCGTAACATGAATACCTTTGTTTTCTGTTGCTGCACTTAATGCTAAAAAAACTGTATTTGGTAACGTTATGGTTGTAATTTGACCAACGGTGACGTTAAAATTTTGAGAGAAATTTAAACCCGGAACAGAAACGTTACCTGTTGTATTTTGTTCGCCCGAGATATAAAGATAGGCTGTTCCGCTGTTTGAGTTGTTTTCTGGAAAAGTAAGCCAGAAATCGTTACCCTTACTGTCTTTTCCTGTTTGGGCTTTAACACTGCTGGCTATCCCTGCAAAAAACACAATAGTTAAAATAAAAACTAAGCATTTTTTAACAATATTATTGTATGTTTTTTTCATTTTACTTATTTTAAAAAATAATGAGTGACTACAATTGAACTACTTTAATTTCTTTAAAAGAAAAAGTTAGTATATCTGATAAATATGTTGGATCTACTTGCTGGGATAAAACAATTAACTTCGGATTATTTAAATCTTCACAATTTGCTGGAGAAGTTAAACCAGTATTAAGGGTTATTTCTTTTACTCCGAAATAACCGTCTAAACCTTCTTTGACTTGTTTTGTGGTAAAACTCTCTTTAAAAGAAATGGAAGCTGTTTTGCTATTTAAATTATCGAATTTTAATAACACAGCATTCTTTCCTCCGCAATCTATAATCTTATGGTAAAAAGTCACATTATTTACCGTAGTATCTAATATCCAATTTTCGTCTATCAAGAAATTTTCGCGGAGTGATTGGTAATCGAAATGATTTTCAGTTTTAATAAAAGTAAAAACATTTGCATTGCTTGAAATAGAGGTTGATAATAAAATAGCTCCTACTAAAAAAAGTCTGCAAAATCTTTTTTGAAACCTTAAAATATTCTTTCCGTAAGAATCGTTTATAAGTTCTACTTCTGGTAATAAAATTTTCATTTTAAAATTATTTAGACAGTAAAAGTATGCAATTACACCACAGTACCTTATCAGGTAAAAGGATGATTTTGCACATTTTTAAGTAAATTACCAGAAAACAGTTAGTGATGTTTTTCTTCATACAAACACTATTAAAAACCTATTTATCAAACATTTATGATAATTGATAAATAATAGCTCTTAAATGCCCTCATTATTGCTTCTAGAAATTTTAATACGAGATCACAAATTCTTGACGATTTGCGTTTATTGCTTAAATTAAAACCAAAGGTTTAGTTTATAATTTTTTGAGAATTAAAATTCATCCTTTTTAGCAATAACCTGCGTAAAATAAACCCGACCGGCAGCGGCAGCGCCCCAATTTTTTATTGGGGACTAAAGCAGAGGGCGGGACTATCGGGAGATAGTAGTACAAGCCTTGCTTTTCTAATATTTAATAGTTAAAGTAAATCTAATGCTTGGTAATCAGTAATAAATTTTAAAATATTGGGATACTGCACAAAATCTTCTGGCTGGTGCAAAGTAGTAAGCGCTATGCTTTGCATCCCTGCATTTTGGGCGGCTTCAATACCTTTTGGGGCATCTTCAAACACTAAGCATTTAGCATACTCCACATTTAGCAGTTCGGCTCCTTTAGTAAAAGTTTCTGGGTGAGGCTTGCTTAAAATCACATCTTCTGCACTTACAATTACCGGAAAATACTTTCTGATATTCAAATTATCTAAAACAAAATCAATATTAAAAGGAATAGCCGCAGATCCGATGGCCATTTTTATGCCCTTTTGATGTGCCTTATCTAAGAATTGACCTAAGCCATCAATTAGTTTTAAATGGGGTTTAAATGCGGCCTGATACCTTAGTTCTTTTTCCATAGAAAGCTCATCCATTCGCTGTTGGGTAAAATATCCTTTTCCAAAAACACGCTCTAACAGCTCAGAGTTTTTGCCATACATCTGCAAAATAGTTTCGTCAAAAGTAATTTCAAACTTTAAGTCTTTCGTTAAAATTTCATGCCATGCTCTGGCGTGAAATTGCATATCGTCTATAATGGTGCCGTTAAGGTCGAATAAATAAGCTTCGTACATAATAATATTGTTTTTTGCTGCTAAAATAAACATCTAAATGTTAAGCCAACGGTTTATCATAAATTTGTGATATAGTGCTGAAATATTAACTAGAAAATCTTAGTTTTGCATCCCATTCAAAATCCGGAGAGATGTCAGAGTGGTCGAATGAGCCAGCTTGGAAAGCTGGTGTACTGGCAACGGTACCGAGGGTTCGAATCCCTCTTTCTCCGCAGATACTCGTATCAAACTTTATTAAAAGCCTGCAAATCATATGATTGTAGGCTTTTTTTTTTGAATAGTGGCAAAATATGCAATATTTGGCAATATAAAGTGGAGTAAAAAAGTTGAAAGAATTGACTCTACTTTGAATACATAAAAAGCTGGAATACAACATGTTCAACCACTAAACATCTTGATTTTATTCAACTACAAAAGTAATTTTGTTTAACTTTTAATGTTTAAAATCATGAGTAATTAAATGCATCTATGCTTTCATCTTAAAAAGCCAAAAAACTACATTAGTGGTACCATCCCTATCTATTTAAGGATTATCGTGGATTCACAACCTCAACCTAAGTTGTGAAGTTTTTTAGTTAAATTATGATTTTTAGTACAATCCTTTAATCGATTATTTGATTAGGTTTCAAACTTATAATAAAAATAAGAGCTTTCCACAAAAGACCGGTTCTCCATATCTACAACTGTAGCTGCAATATGACAACCTCCAATGTCGACACCAAGTTTATATTTCATTCATATTTAAAGTATTTCCTTAAAAACTACACTCATCAACCAATTTCAATATAGAATGGTAATTCTTCCCTAATGCTTCTGATAAAGCAATTTCACAGGTTTTTGATGAAGAATAATAACCATCAAACTCTCCAGATGACCAGACTTCTTTCTTTTCCAACAGGGTTGCTGATTTAGTCAATTCTGGAAAAAGGAAACCACGATCGCCAGCCATACCACAACAACCAGCAAATAAAGGTTGGGTAACATCATCTGCAAAATGAGTAGCCAAAGCATTGAATTTTCTTTCTAAACCATCCATTTTTTGTAAGGAGCATACGGGATGTAAAACAATCCTAGATTTTTTCTTTGAAACGATTACTTTAGGCATCACATAATCATGTAGGTAAGCTACACTATCGATGATCTGCATTAAATCAAATTTTTCTTTATTACCTGCAGTTAATGCAGGTCGACAGTTGTTTAATGTTTGGGTGCAAGAACTAATATCTATTACAACAGAATATGCTCCTTTATTGGTGATTTCCCAAAGCTTAGATATGGTATCATTTACCGTATAGCTATATGCCCCTTTAAATCCTTTTGAAGAATAAATTTGACCGCAACATTGCTTTTCAATATTACTAGGGATAACAACTTGAATGCCTGCTTTGCTAGAAACATCTAAAAATGTCTGCATCACTCCTTTTTCGCTTTCTTCTACATCGCCCATTATCCTCGATATACAAGCGGGAAAATAAACCACAGTTGTAATTGGGTCTTGCTCTTCTTTTTGCTTTGGAATAGCTTTTGCTAATGCCAGCTGATTTGACCATAATGGAAATGCAGAGATTACTTTTCTGAGCGAGTGAGTAACACGATACATCGTTTTATTGCCGAATGTTTTGTTCATCATTATACCCGATGCAAGTGCAAATTTCACAGTCTTAGATACTGTTTTAAAGTTTTTAGCTGTGAGCAGGGCTATTTTATTCGCCATTTCAGAATGACTTTCTCTGCGCAAGCGTTTTACTAAATCGCCTGTATTGATATCTACTGGGCAGGCTGTGGCACACAATCCATCTACTGCACAGGTATCTAAACCTTCATATTGATATTGCTTGAGTAGGGTTTGATATTGCTTTTTATTTCCTTTATTCTTTAGGTTTAAAAGCTCACGCCTTACTACAATACGTTTTCTTGGAGTGAGCGTAACGTTACGACTTGGGCATTTATGTTCGCAAAAGCCACACTCCATACACCTATCTACTTCTTCTTCAACTTGTGGAAGTTCTTTAAGATTGGTGATATGCGCTGCTTTATCTGCATTGATAATCACACCTGGATTGAGCAAATTTTCTGGATCTATGAGTTCTTTAACAGACTTCATAATCTTGTAAATTTCTCCGCCCCATTCAGTTTCTACAAATGGCGCCATATTACGTCCGGTACCATGTTCCGCTTTTAAAGCGCCATCGTATTTTTTTATCACTAGGTCAACCACTTCATCTAAAAAACATGCGTACCTTTCTATTTCTAATTTAGTGTCAAATGCTTGTGTAACTACGAAATGGATATTCCCATCTTTAGCATGACCGAAAATAATAGCTTTATGGTAACCATGTTTAGTGAAAAGTTGCTGTAAATCGATAATTGCCTCCCCTAGTTTTTCTACCGGGAAAGCCACATCTTCTAAAATTACAGTTGTACCACTTGCTCGTACAGCACCTACGGCAGGGAACATCCCTTTGCGTACTTTCCATAATAAAGCCTGTTCGTAACTTACCGTGGTAAATTCGGCAGCGTTAATTAAGGAGAGTTGTGGCGCTATTGTTAAAAAACCATCTATTTGCAGCTGCAATTCATTTTGTGTATTTCCCTGATATTCTATTAATAATGCTGCTGCTGTTTCTGGGAGGGTTTTAATAATAGACGGAACGCCTACCATGTTTTCTATTGAATGTAATGAAGCTCTATCCATTAATTCTACAGCTGCTGCTCCCGAATATTTTAAAGGAATAATTGCTTTACAAGCCGAATAAATATCTGTAAAATACAATAAGGCTGTTGATTTCTCTGAATAATCTGGAATGGTCTCCATTACTGCTTCGGCAATAAAACCCAATGTGCCTTCTGCTCCTATTAACAAGTGTGCAAGAATATCTAATGGCTCTGTAAAATCTATAAAAGCATTTACAGAATAGCCTACTGTATTTTTAGTGAGGTATTTCTTCCTGATTTTATCATGGATTGACACATTCCCCATTACCATCAATTGCAAGCTTTGCAATTGATGGTAAACAACGGAACATTCCTGTTTAAAACGCTGATAATCAGCTATTTTTTCTGTACTATAAGTTTTCCCATTAGGTAAAATAAAACGGATATATTTTACAGTATGGTAAGAGTTTTTACACACCCCACAACACATTCCGCTGGCATTATTGGAAATGATACCGCCCATCATTGCCGAATTGATACTGGCAGGATCGGGGCCTATTTTTTTGTGGTACTTTTGTAGGTGCGCATTCACAATTGCACCTATTGCACCGGGTTTTACCCTCACGGTAGCACCTTCTCCTTCCACTTTAATGGTATCCCAATGCTGACTTAAATCTACCAGAATACCATCTGTAATGGATTGCCCCGATAAACTTGTTCCAGCGGTACGAAAAACCAGAGGAATGTGATTTTGTTGCGAAAAGGCAAACAATTGGATAATTTCTTGTTCTGAAACTGGCAAAACCACTGCTTTTGGACGCAAATAATAAAATCCTGCATCCGAAGCACAAGCTACTAAATCTATTAAGCTGGATTTTATTCTTTCTTTTGGAAATATTGACCTTAATGCTACACTAATTTTTTGTCCGTCCATTTACGATATAGATCTGAGCATTAAACTTTTACAGTTTCATTTCTAAATCCGAATTGGTCTGCTAATAAAAGGCATTTTTCTGAAGATAAAATGCCATCTGAAGATGTTGCAGCAAATAAACTGGCAGCGGCAACACAAACACCTAATTTTAGGCTTTGTTCCATTTCCCAATCATCATGAATACCCATTAATACACCTGCTGCAAAAGCATCTCCAGCTCCAACTGCTCCTTCAATTTTATCTGAAGGCAATTGAATACTAGACTGAAATAATACTTCTCCGTCCTTACTCACTGCAATGCATCCATTAGGAAAATGAAGAATCACCCATTTTTTAACGCCCATTTCAATAATTCTGTGAGCTGCCTTGTAGCAATTATCAAGTATTAATTCTCCATTTGTTGCAACCGTTTCTATCACTGTAATCATACCGGCTTCAAATTCGTTTACAAAAAGATAATCAACGTAAGGAAGAGATGAAGGTATAATCTCTTTAAAACGATCAGAACGTTCGCTCACAATATCCACAGAAGTAATAAAGCCTTGTTCTTTTGCTTTTTTCAACACTTTTGATGCTCTAGTATTTCCATCTTCTTCTATAATATCCAGTTTATCTAATAATAATAGATAACCCAAATGAAAGATTTTTGCTTGCGAAATATCAAAATCAAAATGATCAATATCCAACAAGGCATTTGCTCCTCGCTGATGAAAAAAGGTTCTTTTTCCTGTGGATTTCACCGTCATCACATCAGTATAGGAAGTATAAGCAGCTGTTGTTTTCTTGATTTGATGCGTGTCAATTTTTAAAGCTTCACACTCTTCAATAATCTGTCTTCCTCTTTCATCATCGCCAACCAAACCCAATCCGCTTAAAGGAAAATTAGCCTTTAGCTTTGTTAATCCCTTTAAAACATTATATGCCGAGCCGCCATTGCTATTGTACTCGGTAAAAATATTTACCAGTTTTTCTTCTTCAGGATAAACATCGATTATCTTTACCTGATCGATGATCCAGTTGCCTGCAACTAATATTCCTTTCCTCATAAAAATTATTTGTCGCTTACTAATTTAACAATAGCTGGTTCATCTTCCAGTATTTCAGAAAAACGTCCTACTTCTGCATCAGAAAAGAAATTATCATTTAAATCATCATTAGCTGTAGAAACTTCGCCAATAATACACTCTTCAGACGAGGGATAAAATGCATGCCAAATACCCGGCACAATTGTTACCCTTTCGCCAGCCGAAAGATGAATAGTATCTCCTGATTTTACTAGACAAAAAACACCATTAATTTTAACATTAAAACTATCTCCTGATTCTCCTTTTTTCGGATCTTTGCTCCATAATTGAATAACTAGTTTACCTATTCTGCAAATGATGTCTTCTTTCTTCTTTTTATGGGTATGTGCAGGTGTAAGTTGATTTTTTACTGCATACATCAACTTCTCGCAATATTCTACTTCTTCTGCTAAATTTACCAATACCAAACCCGAAGCCAAAAATGAGTCTAAGCCAAAATCTGTAACGTCCCACCTTGGTGATGGTGGTAAAGTCCAACCGTTTTGGTTAAAAAATAGTTTAGCAGCACCTATAACTTTATTTATAGCAGATCTTTTCATATCGATAGTTTTTCTAATTGATATTCTACTTTTTCTACCGTATTGTTGGCAAATGATTTAAGTGCTGCCGCAAAAACATAATGACTTGCTACTGCTTCTTCTGGTGTTACACAACCAAATCTATTATTTAAAGCTCCTGCTCTTTCTGCTACGTAAGCAGCTAGCATTTGCATAAAACAATCGGTAAAACCAGGTTCAAAAATGCCACCTGTAATGGTTGGAAAAGGTACGCCTTTAAAGCCTAAATCTGTACGTTGCCACCATTGCTCATCTCCTACTTTAAATATCCACAATGCTTTGGTATCTTTGGTACTATATTTTACACCACCTTTTGTTCCCAATACTTCTATGTACCAAGTATTGGTTTCACCTGGAGCAATACGCTTCATCTCCAATGTCATAGGGACAGCATTATTTTCGATAGCTACAGTGCTGTGTAATGTTGCATTATTCCATGTATCGCATTTTGCCATTCCTCCTTTACCATCTGGACGTTCGGTTATTATTTTTTGAAGATTAGCATGAACCAATTCGGGTTTCCAACCTAACCTTAAAGGAACATGCAATACATGCATTCCTAAATCACCCATTACCCCTATTTCACCGCAAAATTTCACTTGTCTTTTCCAGTTGATAGGTTTTGAGGTATCTAAATCGCTTGAATGTAAAAAGCCAGCTTTAATCTCAATAATTTCTCCCAAATTACCAGAAAGCACTTCTTTCATTACTCTTTGCGGACCTGGTAAAAATGGCATTTCTGAGCTGCATCTTACAAAACGACCTAATCTTTCTGCTGCTTCTTGTATAGCTAAAGCGGCTTCTAAGTCTATTCCGAATGGCTTTTCGGCCAAAAGGTCTTTTCCAGATTCTAATACTTCTAAGTAAAACTGCTGATGAAGGTTGTGGGGCAAAGCAACATAAACTATATCTATATCTGGGCGAGCTAATAATTCTTTATAATTAGTAGTGAGTAAACTCACAGTTGGTATGGCTTTGTACCATTCTAAAACTTTTTCATTAAGATCGCAAACAGCAATTAATTCTACAGAAACAGGGAAATCATTAAGAGCAAACCATCTTCCGAAAGCACTTGCAGATTCTTTACCCATAAGCCCTCCGCCTATGATGCCAATATTTACTTTTTTCATCAAAATAATTATTTAAATAAAACAGTAATAGCTAATTATCTATTCTTGCTTATTGGTTTATTTTACGGTATTTAAGATAACCGCATTGGTTGTTATTGTGTGATATTTGGATAAATACCATCAGGAAAAATTTGGAAGATGAGAATACATCAACCAAATTTTTCCTTTAAATTTTATACATTTTCCAATTGTTGGATTAAGCCTATTACATCTTGCGGACGAGCGCCTTCATGTACGATAGCCATTAAAGCTTTGGTCATACCGGCTGGGTTTGCATGCTGAATTACATTACGTCCGTAAACAATTCCTCTAGCTCCTTGCTGCATTAAACCGTAAGTTCTTTCTAATATTTCTTGATCTGTTGCTTTACCACCACCACGTACTAAAACCGGGATATTTCCAGCAATTTCTATTACTCTATGGTAAAGGTTTACATCATCTGTTGGATCTGCTTTGATAATATCTGCACCAAGCTCAACACCTTGTCTTACCAATGGTACAATTTTTTCAGGATCGCCGTTTACCATATAACCGCCAGCTTCGCTGTTTGGACGAAATACCAATGGTTCTATCATTAAAGGCATAGCATACTGCTCGCAAATGGGTTTAATTTTCAGAATGTTTTGGATACACTGATCGGTAACTTCTGGCTGACCAGAAATACTGAACAGGTTTACTACTATGCAAGCGGCATCTAAACGAATGGCTTGTTCTACCGGATTTTCGATAATTCTGCTGAACAAAGTACGTGGAAGTTCTTTTCCGTAAACATTGGCTACATCTGTTCTTAAAACTAAAGATGGTTTTTCTCTGCCCGGAATAGATTGCAAATATTGTGCTTGTCCGATAGTAAGCTGTATGGCATCTGGAGATGCTGCTACCAAAACTTCTACTGCTCTTTGTATGTTTTCTATCCCGCTTAAAAATGCGTACTCATTAAAAAAACCATGGTCTATAGCAACATCAAAACAATTACCTGATTTGCTATTAAATAATCTGTTTAATTTATATGTCTTCATGATTCAAATATAGTTAAATTTCTCTACTTGTATATACAAGTAGAGAAAAAAATTATTTATTTATTTATGATTGAAAGGGGAGCTGCATCTTCAGAATTCCCCCATTCGGTATTAGGTTTATTACCCATAACAAATACTAGTTTTCCTCCCTTAATCAGATCTTCGTGAGTAAACCAAGGTTTGTTCAAATCTTTACCATTTAAAGATGCTTTTTGTATGTATTTATTCTCAGCAGAGTTATTTACAGCAGTAATTTCAAAAACACTTCCATCTGTTAAGCGAATTGATACGCGGTCAAATATTGGACTGCCTATATTATACACGGGCACACCCGGTGTTACCGGGAAAAAACCCATCATTGAAAATACTACAAAAGCAGACATTCCTCCTCCATCTTCATCACCAGGCATACCAAAAAGATTATCTGTAAACCAAGTATCTAATAGCATTCTGATACGTTTTTGGGTTTTCCAAGGCGATCCTGTATAATTATATAAATATGGAATATGCAATCCGGGCTCATTCCCCATTACATACTGCCCTACCAAGCCAGAAGCATCCGGCTGTGTATACCAGTACTTATATTTAGGTAAGCCTAATTCTTCTCTGAAAAGCTGATCTAGTTTTTCTTCTGCATTTTTCCTTCCTCCCATGAGGGCAAAAAGGCCTTTAAAATCATGCTTCACATCCCAATTAAAATTGTAGGCATTATTCTCTGTAAAATACTCTCGACCAGCAAGCTTTGGTTCAAAAGGCTCAATCCAATTACCATCTTTATCTTTTGGCCACATAAAACCTTTTTCTACTCGAAATACATTTTTATAGTTTTCTGATCGCTTAAGAAATAAACTTTGATCAGCTTTGTTCTTGTTGTAAGATGCTAAATTTGCTATACACCAATCGCTATAACTATTATCTAGCGTTACGGATACTGATTGTCTTTTCTCCCAGCCAGCATCAACTTCCTTCACTGGTTCAGTTTCGCCAATTTTCAAACCAGGCATATACCCGTTTTTATTATAAAAAGAATCTAAAGAAGTTGCCGCACCATTGCGCCATGGCAGTATAGTTCCTTGTAAAGAATTCTTCTTCATGCCTTCGTAAGCTGTTTTAAGATCAAAATCTTTGATCCCTTTAAACCATGCATCCGACATCCATATCGCAGCATTATTACCCGTCATTGCCGGCCAATCTCCAAAAGTTACTGCAAACGAAGGCATCCAGCCACCCTGCTTATACATATCAATATACGACCTGATTTTTTCTGCTTCTTGTTTTGGGTTAAGAATCATGTGCAATGGTTCTAAAGCAATATATGTATCCCACAACCAGTTATCTACAAAAAAAGGTTCTTTTGATTGATGAATTTTATGATCATAAGCACTGTAGTATTGACCATATTCATTAATATCAACCACACGTTCATAGGAGCGATATAAAGAAGTATAGAAAACACGTTTTTGAGCTAAAGATCCACCCTTTATTTGTACTTGATCCAGCAGCTTATCCCAAGTTATATAGGCGTTATTTTTAATGGCATTAAAATCCCAACCTGGGATTTCTTTATAAAGATTTTGCTTTGCCTGTTCGATACTGATATAAGATATTCCGTATTTGAAACCTACAGAGGCAGTATTATCACTTACTCTGGCTAGTAGTTTATGCTGATTTTTATCTTGAAATTTAACCTGCTCAATATCCGTATCTGTTTCCCCATAGAAATATGCTTTCATCCCGGAAAAACTCTCGGTTCCTGTAATTACACGTTTGTCTGAAACATTAAGCTGCCCTTCTGAACCCCAAATACCTAAGCGCAGGTATTTATCTGCCTTATTATTAAATTTAGTTTGAAAAAAGCCACATTTTGCGGTGGGTGTAAATTCAACAGTGTTTTGTGAAATTTCCTCTTCGGCTTGATAGTAATAAGGCGTTGTTTGTTCTTTTTCAATTGAAAACCGGGCTGTCCATAATTTATCTACATTACTATCACATACTGGCAAAAATGAAAACACCCAGGCAATACGATGAGATGCAACATTTAAAGGGAATTGACTTATCTGATCATCAAGCTGATCTTTTTTCATTGGATAAACCCTTAACATGCTATTAGGTAAATGAACAACAGGACGGGTTGGTTCTAAAATGACTCCTACACCACCAATTGTAGGATCTACATAAGAAAGATTAGATGTTTTATTCTGTGCGAATACACTAGAACCTAAAAACAAAATGGCAGCAATAAATTTATAATTCAACATCATTGTATGGTTATTAATTATTGGAAACAGAAGATTTTAGATAGGTTACACTAGTCCCTTTATACAAAAAAGTGTACGTAGAATTATATTGAGGCATGCCTACTACTTCGGCTTTAATAATGAAAAGCCCATTTTTCATAACGGGTAACTTTATGGTTGCCTTTGGTCCTTTTGTGTTTTCGAATTGTTTAGGCTCTTTGAAATCCCAAGATGCAAAATCTACTTTTTTATCATCATAAAGTAAGCTAACTTTAATAGTTCCAGACTTTAATGTGTCGTAAGTATCATTTAATAGATATAATTCGCAACTAAATTCTTCTCCTTCTATCCAGAGAAATTTTGGTGCACTTATACTTGCTAAAACTGGCCGACATGCATTTGCAACCTGATAATATGCTGGTTTTACAGCATTGGGCCAGTTTACCAAGCTATTATTAGCTGCCGTAGGCCATGGCTCTTGAAAACACCAACTTAAAGCCATGCTACAATAAGGTTTTTGCCTGCGGGCTTCCTCATAAATAAATTTTAGCCCTTCTGATTGAGTCAACTGACTGTAAATTACCAGGTTTTCTAAAGACGAGATTTTACCGAAATAATCTTCCAGAAAAGGCAGCTCTAACCATCTGTTCTCGCCCCAGGCTCCAAATGCATGATGGGTTTCCCAAGAGGTGCCTTTCTTTGGCGGAAAAAGTTCATTGCTTGGTATAAACTGTTTCAGTACATCTAAATTAGCTACACTAGGTATTCCAAATTCTGTGTAGGCTGTATTATCAGACTTAGCCAACCATTGAAAAACTTCATTCCCTTTACTATTATCTTTATCAAAAAAAACATAACTTCCATGCCCCATCCCGTATAAAGGTGAGGTATAAATAAATGGAGTTTGAGGGTTAAGCTGGTAGCATAAACTGTTTAATAAGCGTAAGGCTAAGGATTGATCAGTCATACGGCTCCAGCTATTAAACAACTCATTCCCTCCAGACCAGATTGCTAAACTAGCATGCTTTTTCAACCGGTTTATAATAGAAGTGGCTTCTTGTTGTAAAACAGATAAGTATTTGGCATCATTTGTATAATTATTACATGCCAGAGGGAATTCTTGCCATACTAGAATCCCTTTTTCGTCACATATATCAAAAAATGATTCTTTATTAGTTATTCCTCCTCCCCATACCCTTATTAGATTAAAATTCGCGTCTTTTACTAATTGTAATTGCTTTTGATAAGTATCTTTATTGATAAGACCAACAAAAATTTCGGGATGAACCCAATTAGAGCCCTTGGCAAAAATTCTTTTGCCATTTACCTCTAAACTTGCTGGCGCCCTGTTTCTAGTTATAGGAAACCCCGCCGACTTATCCCACTCCCCATCATTCATAATCATGCTTATTTTACGAAAGCCAACTTTAGACTGTTTTTTATCTAATAGCTTACCACGCTTATCAAGTAATAAAATCTCGCTTTGATAAAGTGTTGGAGCGCCATAACCATTAGGCCACCATAATGCTGGATTATTAATATTGGCAAAAACCTCTTCATTATTTGAGTTGAATGAACCTGTTTTTGTAAAAACCACACTACCTTTATTATCTATTAACGCCCACTTATACCGTTTTCCTTTAAGATTTTCTCCTTTTAAACTTAAACTCAGATTAGCATTTTTAAATTCATCATTTAAAGTATAAGAAATGTCAAAGTCAGTTAAATGGATACTCTTTCTCACTGAAAGATAAGTTTCATCCCAAATCCCGCGGGTAACTAATCTTGGGTGCCAGTCCCATCCGTAACTAACGGCAGGTTTTACACTTTCTCTAGCATTTTGCCTATAAGTTTCAGAACCTGGAATATAAGTAGCCGCTTCTTTGATTTTTGGAATAGGCATTAGAATAATTTTCAACTCGTTCTCGTCTTTTAATTTATCAGTCAGGTCTATATCTACATAAGTAAACATCCCTTCTTGTTCAAAAATATTTATGCCGTTAAGAATAAGTTTAAATTGATAATCTATTCCTTTTGAATGAAAGAATACTCGATTTCCTTTTGGTAAGGAAGGTCGCTTAAAAACAGTTTTGTAGCTAAAAAAGTAATCCTCCATCCAGTCAAACTGTTTAAAATTATCTGCATACCAATAGGGTTGTTTATAGTTTTCTGCTTTCATCACATCTAGCTGTACAGCACCTGGCACTGTTGCTGGTAACCATTTTTCAGGAATCTCACTTTCAGTTTTATGGTAAGCTATTTTCCATTTAAGTTGAGAATTTATTTCCTGTGCTACAGTTTCAGAAATAGATAATACAGCAAAAAATAAAACTAAATTCAAGGGTAATAATTTCAATCGACTCATTATTAATAACTTATTGTTTATACCAAATACTTTTAATCGTTTCTTCCAAATTCATCCCATCAGGACATTTGGAAGACTTATTGTTTCCGAAATTTTTAAATACAGGAATATGATTATCTAATGTAATGATTCTTGTAACTGGCATTTGAAGATGACCTGCAATATCATTTTCCTGAATCCAATTATTAGCATATTTCAACCAAGCTTTACGATAATCCTCCTTCTGAATATAAAACCAAGTAATTTCGTCATATCCCCATATATAATGTGAGCTAAGATTTGCAATGCCGGGTTTTGCACTCACTCCAAAATTGTCAAGCTCTACCAAATATGGTAATGCTTTGCATTTCCAACCAGTTGGAGTTTCACAAGCTTTACTTCTACCATAAAATGAATCTAAATAACCCTTTTCTAAAACTCCTTGCATTGGAGAATTAATATCCTCTTTAATACGTAATGGATAGGAATTAAAGTCGAGAAGGCTTTTATCATCAATGAGAGTTCCCCCTTCTGTAGAATGAGCATCTAGCAAAACCCAGTTGCGGCGAGCGTGTTTCTTTGCATACTTACGAATACTCCCACACCATGCTACCCAAAATTTCAGTCCGGCATCTTCCATGCCTATCAGGTTTATTTGCCCTAGATGAAGAGCTTCGCAACCGATATTAATGTAAGAGCCTGCTAAAAATGTAAACCAAAGTTGTGTTTCATATCGGGTAATATCAGGTACACTATGTCCTTTTTCCCAATGATCAACATACTTGCCTTTAAGATTAAGCATAGAGGCATAACTGAAATTTCTCTTTTCAACGGGCATATTTAATGCTATAAAAACCCAATTAGGAATATTGATCTGATCAACTTCATGGGTGACATTTTCAAAAATTGCTGCCTGAAAAATTACTTCAGAATCATTGCGATGAACGTCTTTAATTAATCGAGCTGCTTGTCCAAGAAATTCAGGACTATTAAATGCATGTTCATCTCCCCAACGGTAAATTGCCCTACCAATAAATTTAGCATCAATATTCTTAATCAATCGGATATCATCGCTTTTATCAGACTGTAGCCCATCATTACAAAATGGATTAACAGTAAGAAACTCGGACATGGTTACCGCCCGTTTTAAGTAATTAGTTAAAACTTGCTCTGAGATGCCCGCCTTATCAAAATGATAGGCGAGATTTTCAGTTTCAGCTTTGACAGTACAACTCATTAAAAATAAAATAGTTACAAGCAGCAACTTTATTCCTCTTCTAACCATAACAATTTTATTGTTTCTTCTTGATTCCTACCATTTACGCAAGCATCACTTTTTTTATTTGCCCGGTAACGTGTTGCACCGTTAGAAGTAATAACCACACGGCTGCCTGGCATTTGTACATAACCGTTAAGATCTGTTTTCACTATCCATTTACTGGCATATTTTAAAAATTCGTTTCGGTAATCTTCTGATTGATTATAATACCAGCTAATTTCATCATAACCCCAAGTCCATTCATCTGATATGCTTGAAACGCCAGGATGATCGCTTATTCCAAAATTGTCAAACTCAACTTGGTATAGTGCTTTATCACAACTCCAACCAGATGGGGTAATGCCTCCTTTTGTTCTTCCGTATATAGCATCAAGATAAAATTTCTTTAATTCACCTTTTTGTGGCTCTCCAGAAATCTCTTTTATCCGCATAGGAAACGACACAAAATCAAACAATAATTTTCCATCAATTACAATTCCGCCACTACCTAAATGGGCGTCACATATCACAGTACCTCTAATTGCTTTTGTTTTAGCCATGGCTCTTATGCGGGTTAAAAGATCAGACCAGCCGGCATAGTTATTATTCTTATCAACCATTGACATTAACTCTACCTGACCAAAATGAATGGCTTCTATGCCAGTTCCTATATATTTTGTGGCTAGAAAAAAGAAATACATACGAGTTTCTAAGCGAGATATATCTGGAACACTGCCATATCCCCATTGTCCTACGCCAACACCATCTAAGTTTATCATATCGGTATAAACAAAATTTCTTGCACTAACAGCTAAACCAAATTCTTGAAATACCCATGCTGGTACTGGTACAGTATTTACATCTGGTGTAATAATTTCAAAAATAGCGGCTTGAAATAGCATATCTGAATCTGTAAGATGCATTTCACTAATTTTAACTTTAGCATTACTCATGAAAAGGGGGTTGTTAATACGACCTTCGAGCCCCCATGTATAAATAGAACGGCCAATAAATTTAGCTCCCATATTCTTCAACATACGGGTATCATCGGCCTTATCTGGGTAAGCTCCATCATTATAAAAACCATCTGTGGTTAAAAATTCAGCTTGTGTTATACTGCGTGACAAATAACTTCTCAATACATTTTCAGGCATTATACCATTAGAAAAAGTGTAACTCCGTTGTATATCTCGTTTAGATTCAATTACTTGATTTTTGTCTTTCTTACATGCCAATATGGCTGCAAAAAGCATAAATGCATACACTATTCTTTTCATAACTTTTATTTTAAAAATATCCCTTATTTGTTGCATGGTATCAAAGTATTTACTTCAATAAACGGATCGCCAGGTTTAACACGAAGCTGTATTGTAGGATTACTTTTTTTAATAATCCCACTATCTAAAAATTTCTTAATGAGACAGAAACCTACCTGATTCGTTAAACTTTGCAAGGGAATGGTACCGGCTGTAACACCATTGTCTAGAATTGTCACATCACCGCCTAAGTATTCGAGATTTTCAAAACCTCCAAGTCCATTTACCATGTAATGGTTGTTGTAAATAAGGCTACCTCCAATATGCTTAATACCTCCGCCTAACTGATACCACGTATCTAAATTGTATATTCCTCCTTTTGTACGGTCTCCAACAATTTCAAAATCTCCACCCACGTAAATCAAAGAGATAAGTCCAGCACCACCTTCTGCCATTTCAGGTACTGGGTTTAGTTTGAGGCTACCCTCAATTCTTACAACTCCAGAAAAACCAGCACCTCCTCTTGGTGTACCCCAATAATTTAGTTTTGGACAATTTTCTATAATTAAGTCTCCGTTAATAAGAATATAACCTTTAAAACCCTGTGGATTTGTCAACTCCAGATTATTACGCAGTATAATGCTTCCATTACATTTTATAGCCTCGAAGAAATTCTCGGTAGTTTTAATAGAAGTATTCGTAATACTTACCGTTCCTTTCACTCCTTTAATACGATCTTTAATCAGGGATAATACATTATCGGTAATATCAATACCAGAGATGGTTAAATTTTGAACGGTATCAGATTGTGGTGCAAAATTTTCGATATCAGCTTTTGAACCAAGTGTGTAGCTGATAATATTACCCCCTGTTATAACACCTATCAATGAGGCATCGGTAACTGCTTTTGGATGATTGTTGGATAAAGTTATGGTGCCACTAATTATTGAATTCTCCAGCAAATATTTAATTACACAAAACCCGATACTTGTTGATGTACAGGTTAGATTTTCTCCCAATAAAACATTATCCGTTATTAAGAGATTTCCCTTAAATACTTTTAATTGCAAAAAGCCCGAAATATCTGTAAGTAACTTATTATTAACAATATTTAAATTGCCATTTAAGAATTTAAAATTGGTAAGCATATTAACAGACTCCAGAACATCATTATTCTGTATAATTAATGATGATGTTACTGATGTTAACTGAGGCAATGAAAGATTTTTAATAGAAGTGTTTTCAATTATCAAGGTTTTAACAGTTTTAAAACTAAGCATAGAAACATCGGTGATATTATTGCCGCTTATTGTCAGTGTTCTGATTCCTTCAGTAGTTTTAAATTGGGCAACATCTTGCTGAGTGTTTAAAGTATAATCTGTACCCTGAGTAAGTTCATTTTCTACCTTGCTACAACCAGTAACTACAAAAAGGAATATTCCCGTAAAAACAGCAAAATATATAGTTTTAATATTTTTCATAACCTTTAATTATTTTTTAGGATTAATATCAGTTTCTCTTTGAGGAATTGGATAGAAATATGCATATTCTGTTTTTACAGTTTTATTGGTTATTTCTTCAATTACACGATTTGTTCTTCGTAATTCATAAATACCATGACCTTCAAAAGCCAATTCAAAAGATTTTTCTTTCCATATTGCTTTTCTAAAGTCTGAAATATTTAAACCCGGTGTAAGCGGATCTGCATTAGCTCTTTGCCTTATTTTATTTACCCACTCATAACCTAATGTAGGACCTACAGCTTCTGCGTAGGTTAAGGCTACTTCTGCAAATCTGATGAGATATAAATTTGCACTAGTTCTTGTTCCTAAAGATTCTGGGTCAGTATATTTTCTACAAAAAGGATAAAAGAATGCATTTTCTGTAGGATTAGAACTAGTGACATTTGTCGGTATCCAATTTGCAAGAACACTTCCGTTTGCATTGTAAATGGTAGAAACCATTAATTTCTTACGTCGATCATTACTCGCATATGAATTATAAAAGTCTTTATCAACTCTGTAATAACTCCAACATGCTGTGTTATTTATAAACTTATTTACACCTGCTCCACCTGATATAGATGATGAAACATAAATTTGAGGAAGGCCTATGCCAAATAATTGCGGCAATTGAGAAAAATTACCTTCTTCTCCTTTTGCATCTCTATACATTGAAGTAATAAAAATATGCTCTTTACTATCTGCCTGATGTTTCACATCATATACATTTAGTAAGTCTGAATCCAAAGCATAAACACTTTGATTATAAAGTACATCTCCAGCATATTTTGTAGAAAGAGTATACATTTCTTCTGCATTTTGTACCCACTCATAGCCTGAAGCACCTGTTAATTTTGAAGATGCCAACGTTAGATAAACTTTAGCTAATGTTGCTTGTGCCGCTACTTTATCTGCTCTTCCTTGCTGTTTTGAGATACCTAAAAGTAAAATTGCATCCTCTAAATCTTTTACTATAAATGCATAAATATCTGGAATTGAAGCATAAGGAGCTCCAGCATCTTCTATACTCTCCACCACTTTAGAATGGAGAGGAACACTACCATAAGTACGCACCAAATTAAAATAATGGAACGCTCTTAAAAAATGTGCCTCTCCTAAAAATTGTTTCCTGCTAGTTTGTGAAATATTATTCATTGCACTAACATTTGCTAAAACAGAATTCGCTCTGCTTATACCTAAATAAGCATACTTGAAGAAATACAAAAACTCCTCGGTATTTGAATTAACGTCCCAAGAATAAAATGTATTAGGGAAACCTCTTCCATAATCATTATATTGATTAGTAGGAACGTCTGCTATATTAAATAAGAAGCGAGAGCCATATTCAATGTTATTGATTGGATCGTAAGCATATAGAAGTGCATTGAATGCATCCTTTTCAGTTGTATAATAATTATTTTCTGAAAAAGTACCATATGGTTTTTCTTCTAAAAGTTTCTTACAAGAACTTATGCTAAAAACAATCAACATAAGGATTATAATGTGTTTTGATTTCATATTTTTATTCTTAGAATTTAATTTCTAAACCTGTTGTAAATGTTGAAATTCTGGAATAAGGAGCCGATCCACGGCCATCTTCACTAGTTTCCGGATCAAATTCACTAACATTTGAAAATGTAAATGGATTATTGATATTGAAATAGAGCCTTGCTCCCTGAAGTTTTCTTATCTGTTTTGGAGAAAAAGTATATCCTAAAGTGACATTTTGTACTCTTAAAAAAGAGCCATCTTCTACAAACCAAGATGAAGCATAATATTGCCTATCTGCTCGTAATGAAGGACGCAGATTATTAGGATTCTCAGGAGTCCATCTATCTGCTGTATAAGCAATACCATTTAATTTTCTTGTCGAAAAGATATCATTACCATACACTGTATAAAATTGTATAGCAAGATCTAAACCTTTTTTATAAGTAAATTGCAGATTAAGGCCAGCTGTAAAATCTGGATTAGGATCACCAATAATTGTTCTAGCATTAGGATCTAATGTTCCATCTGCTTTTAAACCAACATAATTAAATTCTCCTGGTCTATTAGTTTTTGTGGGATTATCAGGCATATCTTGTATAATTCCGTTTACTTGATAGCCATAAAAAGAATTAACAGGATAACCAATAGCCAATACATTTAAAAAAGCATCATTAAGTACACCTGAACCATAAGCTTCGTACTTTAATCCATTAACTTCACTATATCCTGAACTAGATTTAGAGCCTATACTGACTACTTTATTACGATTTGCATTAAATACAAGGCCTGCGTTAAATTTAAGATCGCCTTTTGTGATCACGTTTGCGTCTAGAGATAGTTCTATCCCTTTATTCAAAATTTCTCCATCATTTGTCCAAACGCGATCAAACCCTGTACTTGGATTCAAAAACTGTCTTCTTAAAAGATCTGTAGTTATTTTATGATAATAATCAAAAACCAAATTAAGCCTACTTTTAAAGAACGACATATCTAAACCTAAATCTAACTGAGCAGTTTTCTCCCAACGTAAATCTTTACTAGCCATTCCTCCCCATTGTACATATCTGTTACCTTCTCCCTCTCTTCCAATCTCTCTGCCTACACCATAAATAATATACTCTTCGCCGTTTAGATAATAAAAATCCTGTCCATATTGAGAAATAGATTGGTAGGGTGAAATACCTTGATTACCAGATATACCATAACTAGTACGGATTTTTAACTGATCAAAAACATTTAAATTTTTTATAAAATCTTCTTCAATTAATTTCCAGCTAAGCGCACCTGATGGGAAAAAACCCCATTTATTATTTGTTCCAAATTTAGAACTCCCATCTGCCCGACCTGTAAACGTAAAAAGATATTTGTTTTTAAATGTATAATTAAGACGGGCAAAACCCGACATCAATACGGATTCAGTCCTATAACTTCCAACAATCTGCTTATCAGCACCACCTAAATTCTCTTCTCGTAAAACTGTATTAGAAAATCCTTGTCCAACAGTACTTACCCCTTTAGAAACTGAATTTTCTATAGTAGACCCAAGCATTACACTAAAATCATGTGATCCTTTCAGTTTTTTTGTATAAGTAAGATATGCGTCTGATGTGACATTAAGATAATTGGATGCTCCTATTCCACCATCGCCGTTAAATCTATCTCCGCTTACGGTGTACTTAACAGGATTAAAATAATATGTATTTCCCATACCAGATCTAGCATTTCCTCGTAAAACAAATTTCAAATCTGGTAAAATATCCCAATCAGCTTGTAATTGTGCATATCCATCTAAATTCTCCCCTTTATTTGTTCGCTCATTGGTTAAAGCCAAGGGATTTCCATAATCTGTATCAAACATTTTATAATAAGACCCATCCCCATTAAGTACAGGAAATAAAGGATTTCTAGTATAGTCCATGCCATAATTCACGTTTCTTTTACCTCTATAAAATCCAGTACGACTTCTTATTACTAATGTTTTAGCGACATTATGATCATAAGATAAATCAAGAGATAACTTATTATAATCATCGTCAATCTGCATTCCTTGTCCTTTATAATAACCTAAACTAACATAATAATGATCTTTTTGCGACCCACCTTCAACTCCTAAGTTATAATCCTGAGTAACAGATGCTTTTCTAAATATATAATCTGACCAATTAGTTTGATACGGCCAGTCATTGTTCTTCAATTCCGTTATAGAAGGATAATAAGTTCCTAATTGATCTTTTTTACCAATATAACGGGGTTCTACACCCGCATTTTCATACGACTCATTTTCAAGAATAGCCATATCAAGAGGATTTCGCCAATAATCAAGTTCATTGCTAAAAAAACCAAAACTATTTTTTTGATTAAACCACACATTTGAAGTACCCTCTGTACCACGCTTAGTGGTTATCATAATTACACCATTTGCGCCTCTAGAACCATAAATAGCAGTAGCAGATGCATCTTTTAATACTTCAATAGATGAAATAATATTTGGGTTAATTGCATTTAGATTACCTGCATCACCTAAAGGAATCCCATCTAATACAACTAGTGGGGCATTAGATCCATTTATAGAACTAACACCTCGTATTCTAACTGTAGAACCACCTTGAGGATTATCATTATTGTTATTTATCACTGTTAAACCAGATACACGCCCCTGCAATAACGTCTCGAAAGACCCAGATGAAACTTGTGTTATTTTATCCCCTTTTATAGAAGCTACACTACCTGTTAAATCACCTTTTTTAACAGTTCCATAACCTACAACAATTACTTCATCTAAATTTTTATTACTACTTTTTAATTGAATTTCAAGATTAACATTTTGCCCAACAACAACCTCTTTAAGCTCCATACCGGCAAAACTTATAACCAAAATAGACTGCTCTGAAGGAACATTTATAACAAACCTCCCTTCAACATCAGTGATAGCACCCTTAGATGTCCCCTTTATTGTTACAGATGCCCCCGGCAGAGTTTCTCCATTATCTCCTTTTACAACACCACTAATTCTAATATCTACACCTTTTAATATCTCCACATTATTATTAGCGAAAATATTAAGAGGGACAGAAAAAAATAGAAAAATGATATTCAATAAGTATACTTTCAATCCTAAGGATTTACTATTAAATACAATTGATTTCATAAATTATATAATTGATTAAGTTAATTTGTATTATTAATTTATTATAATAATAGATGTTTTGCTCATACCTACTGAATTAATGGTTAGTATATATGATCCTTTGTTTAATTTTTCAGAATACCTAAAATTATAATTTGTATTATCTGTACTGTACTTTATTTTATCGGAAAGTATTTTTTTGCCTGATAAATCAGTTATTGTAACATTGAAATTTTTATCTGCCAAACTAGGGATTATCAGATTAAACTCCCCGTTACTCGGGTTAGGATATACAGTAAAACCATCATTATTTCTTATAGCAATATTTACGGCTTTAACACCAAAATCTTGAAACTTGCCATTTAAATCAAATTGAAGTAATTTGTAATAATTAACCCCCAAGCTTGGAGAATTATCATATGCTACATATAGGTGTTTTTCTTCACTATTTGCTTTTGCAGGTAAATCAGTTAATTTTATAAAATCAATGCCATTATTTGATTTTTGAATTTCAAAATGAGAGTTATTATTCTCCGTAATAGTAGTCCATTGAATTCTTGATTTTTCACCATAATAATCTGCTGAAAAACTAGTTAAGCTTACTGGCAAAACCGAATAAGTAGAAGAAAATTTTATATCATCTATTTTGAGACTTACAGGTCCGGTTACTTCTTTATAAATTCTGAAAAAATTTATTGCGGCAATATTAGCTTCTCCTCCAGATGTATTAGCATCACTTAACTTCAAAATCACATTATTCCATCCGTTATGTAAATTTAAGGAGCTATTAATATTCCAAGCCCATTCATTTACATCAGCACCACCTGAACTTGTGATTTCTATTGCCCCAGTCCAATCTAACGGATTTAAGGCAACCACATCCGATACATATAACCAAAATGACAAATACCCTGTTGCTTTATCAACTCCCGTATTAAATGGGACAGTATATGTTTTAGAAGCAAGAACATAATTAGTTGCTGTATTATTTGCTGTTTGTATAGAATTTGCGCCTTCTTTAAAGTTAGTAGCGTCTAAACTGATTCCATTATTAGTCCACTCGGTAGACCAACCAGTAACACTTTCGCAATTGTCTAATGTTTGGATAGTTTGAGAATTTACTCCTTTTAGAATAAAAAAAAGTAAAATAGATAAGTAAATTTTTCTTTTCATCTGATTTATATTTTAGTTTTAATTGGTTTTGAACATCTGGATGATGTTACATATCAAACATAAAAAGAATAACTTGTATATACAAGATAAAAATGAAATATTTTTTGCCTTGTATATACATCTGATAAGCATAACAATAACTACATTTGCAAAAGAAACCTATTTTTTTAAATGAAATGATTAAGAAAGACAACACTCCTTTATATAAAAAGGTAATAGATGACCTTAAAGCTTTAATAGACAAAGGCGATTATAAAAAAGGCGACTTGCTACCTTCTGAAAATGATTTATGTAAAACTTATAACACCACCAGAGTTACCGTAAGGCAAGCATTATCTGGCCTTATAAATATGGGCTATATTACCCGTAGGCATGGTAAAGGCAGTATTGTTTCTGAACCTAAAAAAGGCTTGGGAATTCTTTCTTTAAGTGGTGTAACTGCAGGTGTGGGAGATCAAGATTTAGTGACCTCTATATTGCAAAAACAAATAAAACAGGATTGGCCAGTAGATTTTTTTTATGATTTGGACGAAGAAGAGCAAAAGAAAGGTTGCATTTTTTTAACTAGGTTGAGGTTTATAGACCAAGTTCCGGTTTTATATGAAGAGACTTTTATTACCAACCAACACCTGCCTAGATTTTCTTCAAAAAACTTGGAAAACCGTTCGTTGTTTAAATTACTTAACGAACAATATCAAGTTGAAGTAAAAGAAGGTGAACAGAAAATATGGGCTATACATGGTGATAAAAAGATCAGTAAATTACTAGATATTAAAACCAGTCATCCTCTTGTTCATATGAAAAGAAGATTACAAACAAACATTCAAGGTTTAAATATTTATTCTTCGCTGTATTGTAATACAGAAGAATACTTCTTACAAGATTATTTTTAATTAAAACAGGCTGTTTTTTTTAGGAAAACAGCCTGTTTTATCTCCGCAAAATATAAAAAAATTAGTGACCTCCACTTATACTTTCCACCTTTACATCTCCTAATTTTCGGCTGCAATAAAAACCAAAAAAGGCAATATATAGGTAACAAAAAACAGGTACAATAAAAGAATATTGTAACCCTAAGGAATCTGCTAACGCACCTTGAACAAGTGGTAATATCGCTCCTCCAAGAATAGCCATCACCAATAATGAAGATCCTTGACTAGTATATTTACCCAAACCGTGTATAGAAAGCGTAAAAATATTAGACCACATAATAGAATTAAAAAGTCCGGCACTTAAAACCGTCCACATAGCAATAGAACCGTTAGTAAAAATTGTAATGAACACCAATACCACATTAACTAAAGCAAAAAGAGCTAATGTTTTTGCTGGCGCAGATTTCCCAATAAAAAAACCAATAAGATTGATGATCATAAATATTAAAAAGGTAGAAATTTGCGAAAAACTGAGATCAACAATAGCAAATATTACCCCAAAAACCAGCAAAGCAGCAATAACCATGTAGCTTATTTTTTTACTTCCTGACAATCCCTGACTTAAAGATATGGCTCCTATAAATCTGCCTATCATCGCTCCTCCCCAATACAACGCCAAATAATTTTTACTTACCGATTCTGGAATACCCATAATTTCTGGTAAAGCCAAAAAATTGATAACAAAACTTCCTATGCACACTTCTGCTCCGACATAAAAAAAGATACCCAAAATACCCAATTTTAAATGTGAAAATTGCAATGCCCCTAAACCTTCTGGTAAAGATTCTTCTGTTTTAAATTCAGGCAATTTTATTTTATACAGAAGTATTGCTAACAGCAAAAATACCCCTGTAAAAATTATATATGGAATTTCTGTTGCTGCTGCAGTAATTTCTCCATTTACGGCGAAAAATTCAAAAATAAGAAAGCCACCTATTATAGGTGCAATGGTGGTTCCTAAAGAGTTAAATGCCTGCGCAAGGTTTAAGCGGCTAGAAGCTCCTTCTGGTTTGCCCAATAAAGAAACATAAGGATTAGCTGCAATCTGTAACAAAGTAAAACCTAATCCTAAAATGAATAGTGCGCTTAAAAAAAGACCGTAAACAGAAAATACCGCCGCAGGATAAAATAAAAAACACCCAATAGCCGCAGTCAATAGTCCAAGTAACATACCGTTTTTATACCCTATTTTATTAATAGGATCTCCCCATAAATAAGATGTGATAAAGTAAATAACAGAACCTGTAAAGTATGCCCCAAAAAAACAGAATTGCACCAACATAGACTGTAAATAACTGAGATTAAACAGCTCTTTAAGGTGTGGAATAAGTACATCATTCATGCAGGTAATAAAACCCCACATAAAAAACAAGGTAGTTAAAGTAGCAAAAGGAATGGTATACCTAGGTTGCTCTGGGCTTACGGTATTATTCATAATTTAGTTTATTCTATTGGTTTAAGATCAAAAATAATAAAAATACTTAAACTTGTATACACAAGTTTAAGTATTTTTATTAGATAATTCTCACAAAATAAAAAAGTATGACTCATCCACCTGAAATTAGTAAAGGGTAACTTAATATCCCTAAAATTAACATAGCAATAACCTAAAAATGATTTCTTTTTCAAGAAGCTCAACTAATATTTTATATATTTATACTATAAATTGCAGAAAGTAAAATCAATATAAAGTAGAGCAAATCGAGAACTAAGAGAAAACACAAACTTTAAACAGCTAATTAACAACTAGTTAAAATTAAAGTTCGAATCCCTCTTTCTCCGCAACTTAAACAAAAAAAGTCCTGCAAATCAAATGATTTGCAGGACTTTTTTTGTTTACAAAGTGAAATAAATTTAATACCCTATTTCATAAAATTTAAGTTTTTTATCAGAAGAAACGAATTAATCAGCATAAAAAATTAATCTACTGAGTAATTCCCTTCCAATCATCCGTACGGAAAGATGATGCTGGCAATCCTTCCTTATTATACAAATTATCTCCTTCTGGGTTATTTGCCCAAGCATATCTTACTGCAACAGGTTGATCAAGGGTATCATTCCAAATAAATATTTTATTGTTTTCAATACGAATATTGGCTTTTAAAAATTTATGATCAGCCCCAGCAATAGTAAACTGGTTTAAATTTCCATCACTGTTTATCTTTAGTCCGCTTCCTATATTATCAAATGTAATTACACATTGGTTTTTGATAATTTCCATAGACTTAAAAGTAGGACCAAAAGCAACAACATTTTCATCTCCGTAGGCTACTTTTTGTGCTGATAGTGCTAATCGTTTGCCCACATCCATTTTATTAAGCGGGTGAATATCATTCCATTGTCCAATATCATGAGTGACCGCCATACCTGTATTTGGTAAAGCAAGAGCCATAGATTGAGCCTCTCTTAACTCGGCTCAAGTACTTTCACCCGGCTCTTTAGGCTTTGCACCAAGATAAAGATGCAGATTTTGAGAATATAACATCTCATTTGCTGTTAAATAAAAAGGATGAAGAATAAGAAAATTAATGCAAAAATCTGCCAGCATTCAATTTATGAGAGTAAAGTGCTGTTTTTAAAATAATCATCCCTCCAAATCTAAAAACCATTCTTGGGCCTGTTTAATTCCTTCTTTTAAAGCCTCTTCTTTTAACCAACCTTCTTCTTCTAATAATTGGTTAGCAATTTCTATTGCTCTTTCTTTTACCATTGAATTTAAATCGTTTAATTCTAAACCAAAGTCGTTAAATAGTTCTTTCATGATGTTTTTCTTAAGAATTTATGCTAACGTTTTGCCACCCTTTTTCTATCAACAAAACTTAAGCCTAAGTTAAAACCATTTAAATTTATCGCTTTAAAATTCAAGCGATGATCAACTCAATCAGGCTTTTAACTGATTGCTATCATTACTTTATCCTCCTAATTTCTTAAACTTTACAGGATGAATCCCAAGCCAAAAAAAACTACCCTTCGGCAGAGTTCCAAAGAAAATCAACCTGTTGAAAAACGATTTAAATGGTGGTTTCTTTATCTTGTAGTTTTTGGCTTATTATTCTTTCTTCCCTACTTTACTGCTACACCCGGAAAAGAAATTACTTGGCAGTATTTTGAGCAAAATATATTGAGTAAAAAAATAGTCGAAAAACTGGTGGTCATTAATAATGAAAAGGTTGAAGTTTACCTTAAAGAGAAACCAGCAAAAGACCCATTTTCTAGAGTGAGTACTAGTGGGCAGCCTCAATACTCCTTTAGTATTGGTTCTTTAGAATCTTTTGAACATAAAATGGAATTGGCCGAAAAAGATTTTTTACCCAAAGATAAAATTCCGGTGACTTATGTAAAATATACCAATTGGTTTTTAAACAGCTTAGGCTGGATTTTACCGCTTATTTTAATCATCGCTTTTTGGGCCTATTTTATTAGAAGATGGAGTAGTAGTGCCGCAGAAGGAAATTCGGTTTTTAATTTTGGAAAATCTACCGCAACCTTAATAGAAAAGAAAAAAAGCGACCTTACTTTTAAAGATGTAGCCGGCTTAGAAGAAGCAAAAGTAGAGATTATAGAAATTGTTAGTTTTTTAAAAAACCCAACAGTATTTACCAAATTAGGCGCAAAAATACCAAAAGGAGTTGTACTGGTTGGCCCACCCGGAACCGGCAAAACCCTTTTAGCCAAAGCTGTTGCTGGCGAAGCACAAGTTCCTTTTTTTACCTTATCAGGATCGGAATTTGTAGAAATGTTTGTGGGTGTTGGTGCTTCTAGAGTAAGAGATTTATTTAAAAGAGCTAAGGAAAAAGCCCCCTGCATTATATTTATTGATGAGATTGATGCCATAGGAAGATCAAGAGGGAAAGGCACTTTTTTAAGTGGCGCAAATGATGAAAGAGAAAGTACCCTCAATCAATTACTTACCGAAATGGATGGCTTTGGGACCAATAGTGGCGTAATTGTGTTGGCCGCAACTAACCGGGCTGATTTATTAGACGCTGCCCTTTTGAGGCCCGGCAGGTTTGATAGGCACATTTATTTAGAACTTCCAAATAAAAAAGAAAGAGAAGAGATTTTTGCAGTACACTTAAAGCCCTTGGTAACAGATGGTAAAGTAGATATTAATTTCCTAGCCAGTCAAACTCCTGGTTTCTCGGGTGCTGATATTGCCAATATTTGTAATGAAGCTGCCTTAATAGCCGCCAGAAAAAAGAATGAATATGTAAATAAATCTGATTTTTTAGATGCCATAGACCGTGTAGTTGCCGGATTAGAAAAAAGGAGTAAAATTATCTCGCCCGATGAGAAAAAAATAATTGCTTACCATGAAGCTGGCCATGCGGTAGTAAGCTGGTTATTAAAAAATGTAGATCCTTTAGTTAAAGTTTCCATCATTCCAAGGGGCAAATCTTTAGGTTCTGCTTGGTATTTGCCCGAAGAAAAACAATTAAAAAGTAAAGCTGCTTTTATAGACAGTTTATGCGCCACCTTGGGAGGAAGAGCTGCAGAAGAAATAATTTTTAATGAAACCACTTCTGGTGCTTTAGACGATTTAGAAAAAGTAACTAAAGAAGCCTATATGATGGTAACTTATTATGGGTTTAACCAAAAGTTAGGTAATATTAGCTATTATGATTCTACAGGGCAAAGAGATAGCGGAATACAAAAACCATTTAGCGAAGAAACCGGTAAATTAATTGATGAAGAAGTAAGAAAACTGGTAGCCGAAGTTTATGAACGAAGTAAAAATATCCTCAAAGAAAATAAAGAAAATTTAAAAGCTGTTGCAGAATTATTGCTCAAAAAAGAAATCATTTTTAAAGAAGATTTAGAAAAAATCTTAGGTGACAGAACCGCTAATTTATCAACACCAAAAAAGAATAAAACAGAATCTATTGAAGTCTAAGATTCTGCTTTGTTGAGTTTTATTTTAAAAAAGGCGCTGAAAGCCTTAATCCAACTTCTGTAAAAAATCATTAATTAAGAAAGTTACAAGCTTTATTTCTTCTGTTACTCTTTCTAACAAATCGTTAGTTTGGGTGATCTCTAAATGATCTAAATATTCAAATTCGCGGGCTATTTTAGATAAAACATTCATTCCTGTTCCAGCGGCGGTACCAAAAAGTTTATGCCCACTGGCGTTTAATGCTGCTAAATCTTGGTTGGCAAGTTGTTGTTCCATCATTGTTAAAGAATCTTGTATCGATTTTAAAACAAGATTTAATATCTCTATTAATGATTCTTTATCGTTATCAACAAATTCTTTTACCATTTCGGCATCAAAATGGGGGTCAACTTCTACATTATTTTCATTTTCCATACTAATTAGAGTAGTGTCTTCTAAATCATTATTCCATTTAACAAGTAAAGCTGCAATATCATCTTCAACAAAAGGCTTAGATAAAAAATCGTCCATTCCGGCAGCTAAGCATTTTTCTTTTTCTCCTTTTATATTGGCCGCAGTTAAGGCAATAATTGGGATATGCTTGCCATTTGCTAAAGCCCTTATTTTTTGGGTGGCTTCATAGCCATTCATTACTGGCATTTGAATATCCATAAAAACAATATCAGGCCGTAAGGCAGAAAACAATCTAACGGCTTCTAATCCATCATTAGCTTCTATAATTTCTGCAAGAGGGACAATTCTTTGGATAATAGTTTTAGCCAAAAGCTTGTTCACTAAATTATCTTCTACCACCAATACCTTTAACCTTTGCGCTAACATTTTAAAGATATTGATAGACTCACTTTCTGAAAGAATTGCTTCTTTTTTAATTTGATTTATATTTTCCCAAACCATAGGCAAGCCATGTTCTGTTTTTAATTTTAAATCAAAGAAAAAAGTACTGCCCTGCTCTGGCTCGCTTTTAAGCTGTAATTGACTATTCATTAAGCCTAACAACTTGTTAGAAATGGTGAGTCCTAATCCTGTGCCACCATATTTTTTTGTGGTAGAAGCGTCTTCCTGAGAAAAAGCCTCAAATATCTTACTCTGCTTATCTTCCTGAATCCCAATTCCGGTATCTCTTACTTCAAACCTAAGGTTAATTTCATTAGCTGAAGGATCATCTAACGCTGTTATTTTTAATTCTATCTCTCCTTTATCAGTGAATTTCACTGCATTTCCTAAAAGATTTACTAAAACTTGCTTTAACCTTACCGCATCTACCCAAATAAACCTTGGTAAATTAACCGAAATATTAAGCAATAACTCTAATCCCTTATTTTGTACTTGATAGCTTATAATATCAATAGCCTGACTACTAATTTCGTACAAATCGGTTTTATCAACATCTAACTCTAATTTTCCTGCCTCTATTTTAGAAAAATCAAGAATATCATTAATAATTAGTAATAAAGAATTAGCAGATTGATTAACAATAGAAAGATATTGATGCTGTGTGCTATTTAAATTTGTTTTCAGTACCAAATCTGTAAACCCAATCACGCCATTTAAAGGGGTACGAATTTCATGACTCATATTGGCCAAAAATTCTGATTTAGCAATACTTGCATCTTCGGCTAAAATTTTTGCCTTTTCTAATTCTTCTCTATGAGCAATAGATTCGGTAATATCCTGAGTAAATATCATTACACCACCTACTGTGGCATCAAATTTATACCAAGGTCTTATTTCAAATTGTAAATATTGGTCATCCGCTCCTTCAACCTTTCTCAAGTATTCATCATCTTTTTCTATATCACCTTTAAGGCATCTTGCAAAAACCGCTTTCCACTCATCAGTAATATGTGGAAATACCTCAAAATGAGAAACTCCAATAATCTCTTTATCTTTTAAATGATAATCTTCTATCCATCGTTTACTTACCGCTATATATTTCATGTCAGTATCAAACATGGCTACGGCCGCAGGGGCATGATCTACAAAAGCTCTTAACCTTGATTTTTGATTAAGCAAAGCTTCCTCTACTTTCTTTTTATCATTAATATCCTGAAAAGTACCGTATAATCTTTTGCAAACACCATCCTTAAACTCTGGAGTACCAATTGTTCTCACCCACAATAGCTCGCCATTGGCTGTTTTAATTTTTAACTCTAAATCGTAAGCAATACCCTTATTTATGGCCTTTTCTACAGCACAATTTATTAAATCTATACTAGTCCCTTCAAAAAAAGAAATAGCCGTCTCATAAGTTGGTACATAATCAAGTGAAACGCCATGGATAGATTTGGTCATATCAGACCAATATATTTTATTGCTTTGTAAGTTAATGTTCCAACTTCCAATTCTGGCAGCTTCATTAGTATGCTCCATCATTTCTTTGGTCCATTTTAAATCAGCTTCTAACCTGTGCCTTTCTGTTATATCAATAGAATTACCTATAATATATTTATTTCCGTCTGCATCCTCCTCAACCACATTACTAAATAACCAAATCATTAAACTACCGTTCTTATTCTTGGTATGCATTATTCCTTTAGCTATACCCTTTTCAAGTATAAGGGCTAAATAGCGTTCCAATTCTTGGTGATGGCTGGCTGGTACTACATCAAAAAGACTCATTTTAGTCATCTCTTCTGGCAAATAGCCTAAAGATTCGGCTCCAGAACTATTTACGGTTAAAAAATTTCCAGCAACATCATGTGTACACATAAAGCCCTGCGAATTTTCAAAAAACGACCTTAATTTATGTTCAGAATTAGTGAGTAAAATTTCCTTCTGCTTTTCTAAGGTGAGGTCTCTGCCTATTGAAAACAAATAGCCTGTAGAAACCTCTGGGGCGGTAGCCCACTGTATGTATTTATAAGTCCCATCATTACATCTTAAACGATTGATAAAACTCACTGCCACAATTCCTTTTTCTAACTGGTCTATCTCTAATTTAGTCTTCACCACATCATCAGGATGGGTAAGATCTAGAAAAGAAATTTTAAGTAAATAACTTTCATCCCAACCCAATAACTCGTTAAAAGCAGGATTCACTTTTTTAAAAAAACCATCGGTCCCGGCAACACAAATTAAATCGTTGGTTAATTTAAAAAGCTTATTAAAATATTTAAATTCCTGACTATTTCTGCGTTCTTGAATCAGTTCTATTGCAAAATCTGCCAACAACTTTAAAGCTTGCTTTTGGTGGGCATTTAACTTTTTTGGTACTGTATCTATTACACAAATTGTCCCTAAAGCATTTCCTAACTGATCAATTAATGGGTAACCCGCATAAAACCTAATCTGAGGATCTGAAACTACTAAAGGATTATATTTAAACCGCTCATCTTTAGAGGCATCTTCTACCTCCATTAATTCGTTCCCTAAAATTGTATAACTACAAAAAGCAAGTTCTTTAGGTGTTTCACTAATATCAATCCCTGTTTTTGACTTAAACCACTGACGATGATCATCTAACAGACAAATCAAAGAAACATTAGTTTCGCAAATAGCCGACGCCAAAGTAGTAAGCCTGTCAAATTCCTTTTCTGGCAAAGTATCCAGAATCTTGTAATTTAACAGCGCTTTTAATCTATCTTGTTCGTTAGAAAGAATGGACATTAAAACGGTTTAATAAAATAAATGATAGTTGTAATACTTATTTCTCTACGTTAAACGTATAGCAAAAGTTGTGATTTTGTAAATATATACTGTTTTAGACAGAATGAGTATCATTTTTATCACCAAAAAATAAAGAAAATAATAATTAGAAAAGCATTTCCATCTTTCTTAACTTCTGGCTACCTTCTTTCCACTCATACGCCACAAGGCATTAAGCTCTCCCCCCTTTCAATAGCCCTTTTATGGCCGGTATCCGTTTCAATAAGGTTTATTTAACGCATTACATTGCTTTTTATTAAATACTTACCTAAATTTTAATATGTTGTTTTAAACAAGAATAATTCTAAATTTAAAAATGAAATTTTCATAGCTAATAATACTCTTCTATGTTAAAGCTACTTACTGCACAGCAAACTCACCAAGTTGATCAATACACCATCATAAATGAACCCATTCGCTCTTCTGATTTAATGGAAAGAGCAGCCAAAGCTTTCACCAAAGTTTTTATAGAGAAATTTATGGATCGTAAAAACTCCATTATCATTTTTTGTGGCAAAGGGAATAATGGCGGTGATGGTTTGGCTATAGCCCGATTATTATTAGACGAAGGTTATACTTTAATTCAGGTTTTTATTGCAGATTTTACTGAAAAATCTACCGAAGATTTTGAACATAACTTAGATCGTTTACAGCTAAAAGAAGCTGCTATTTCTAATTTAAGATCATCTAATGATATTGATATTCAACAAGCTGACGTAATTATTGATGCTTTATTAGGCTCAGGCTTAAACAAACCTTTAACTGCCGAATGGGAAAAACTTGTTAAAAAAATCAATCAATTCCCAGGTTATAAAATCAGTGTAGATGTTCCTACCGGGATGCCCTGCGAAGGCGAACTATTTAATGATAGCATCATCAAATCTGATTGGACCATTACTTTTCAACGCCCAAAACTAAATTTCTTATTACCTATTTCTAGCCCATATATTAAGGAATGGAAAGTGGTTAATATTGGTTTAAATGAGAATTTTATTCAAAGTACTTCCTCTCCCTATTATTGGTTTTGGAAAGGCGATGTTCAAAATTACATCAAAGCTCGTCAGCCTTTTGAGCATAAAGGGCTTTTAGGACATGCTTTAATTATTGCTGGCGCAGATGAAACCATGGGAGCCGCTTTATTGTGTACCGAAGCTTGCCACAGAAGCGGAGCCGGCTTAACAACCGCTCTTATTCCAGAAAGTGGCTTAAGAGCTCTAAATACTCGTGTGCCCGAGGCTATGTATTGCTCTAAGCTCTCTTTTTTAGAAGCTGATTTAGAGAAATATAAAGTGATTGGTATAGGGCCCGGCTTAGGAATATCAGAAAAAGCCGTTGAACTCTTGAAGATGGTATTAACCCATTTTAAAAAACCAATAGTAATTGATGCCGATGCTTTAAATATTTTAGCAAAACATCAAGATTTAATAACGCTTATTCCTCAAAATTCTGTGCTTACCCCACACATGAAAGAATTTGACCGACTTTTTGGAGAGCAAGAAAGTTGGTGGCAAAGAATTGAAAACGCCTTTAAACAAGCAACTAAATTAAAAGTGTTTATTGTTTTAAAAAACAGATCCACTATGATTTTTACTCCTGATGGCATTTGTTATTTCAATTCATCAGGTTCGCCAGCTATGGCTAGTGGCGGCATGGGCGATGTTTTAACCGGAATGATTACCAGCTTACTAGCGCAAAGATACAGCGTAGAAAAAGCAGTTCAATTAGCCGTTTTTAGTCATGGTTATGCTGGTGAGCAATTAGCGCAAAAAATGTACGTGGTACCGGCAACCAATTTAATTAAACAAATTCCTTTTGTGTTAAGAGAGTTATTGCCTAAATAAGGTTAACTAGTTTTTATTTTTTTGATGCGCTAAAGATTGAAGAGACATCCTTTTAATTTGATTTTAGATTTGTCAACGCTCTAATAAATTGGCAAGAGAGTTGACAAATCTTTTAAACGCCCAAATTAAAATCTCTTTAAACTCTTTTACAAATACGCTGTTAATAAAACATGCAAAATACTGTCATCATTAACGACATCCCTTATAATTTAGATGGAATTTTAGCCGATTGCTGGCATAGATTAATAAACGGAGTAAAATCATCCAAACATCCTTTCCATTGCCCTACTTTAGGAACTGTTAATAATGATGAGGTGGAATTGAGAACGGTTGTTTTACGCAAAATAATTCCTGCAGAAAGAACTTTGATTTTCCACTCTGATGAGCGCTCACCAAAAATTGATCAAATTAGAAAGAACAATAAAATCAGCTGGTTATTTTATGATGAAAAATCAAGAATACAAATCAGATTAAAAGCAAAAGCCACCATACATCATTTAGATGATATTGCCTTAAGCCGATGGAAAGATTCGAGATTAGAAAGCAGAAGATGTTATTTAGTAACCCCCGCTCCTTCTGTATTAATAGATTTCCCTGAAGACGGATTACCAAAGAACTTAGAAGTTAAGGATCTTACCGAAGAAAATGTTGCAGAAGGGTTTCAGAATTTTGTAGTCGTAAAAACCAAAGTAACAAGTATAGATTGGCTTTTTTTAAATCATGTTGGACATAGAAGAGCCCAGTTTCTTTATGAAGAAAATGAGGTTAAAAAGGAATGGATGCTACCTTAAATAGTAGCACCCATTACCATCATTTTATCCATCGTAGGATTCACGCTTCCGCCTCTTGGTTCTAATGTAACCGCAAATGCTTGTGCTACCCCTATTGCTTTCATTGTTATTAATCCTGCTGTTTTGTTTTCGGCATCAAAAACACCTAAATCAACCGGTTTACCATCTACTAAAGCCCATAATTGGTATTGATGATCTTGATCATTTATCGGCATTTTCATGCTGCGCATATCAATCATTACTTTTTGTTGCTTCGGATTCCAAGCTACTAAAATATTAGATTCAGGAGAATTTGCAGTTCCATTAAGCTTTACCATTTTAAAATCAGCATTCGTAAAAATATTTAATGCTTCATCACTTACGGTAACTTTTTGGTCTAAATAATTTACTCTATTAGCAAAACTTTGATTGCTAGTTTGTAATTGCGCAATTTGCTGTTTTGAGTCTTTTAAACTGTTGTTTAAATTTACAATAGCCACAACACTTACCAATAATAAAGCAACACAGGCAGCTAATGATAATTTATAAAAATTTAAATTAGAGTTATTTAAAGGGATAACTTTAGCTTCTGCTTTTGTTTCATCAACATCACCCTCATCTTCGTCAGAAAATGAAAGTTGATTAAAAAACTGCTCTTTTACTTTATTTGAAGGTACTGTAGCAAAGTTTTCTGCAACCGCACTCATTACCTTTTCAATCTCATCCAATTCGGTTTTTACCTCTGGATGTAGCTTAGACATCGCCTCTACGTCTGATCTTTCTTCAGCACTAAGGTCTCCTAAAACGTAAAGTTCTAAAATGCCCGATTCAATATATGTTTTAACGCTTTCCACCTTATTTAAAATAATTTCTCAATTCAATAATGCCCATTCTTAAACGGGTTTTAACTGTTCCTAAAGGAATTTCGAGTTCTTCTGAAACCTCAACATGGGTATAACCTTTAAAATAAATCATATCAACAATTACTTGTTGCTCTGGTCTAAGTTTTTGGATAAGATCTTTTAAACCAATGTGTTCTGGCTTGTAAACCGAGTTCCTCTGTTCATCAATTGAATTTACGTGGTTTTCTAAATCTTGGTTTTTAGAATGGTTACGATAATCTTTAGATCTTACCTTGTCTATTGCTAAATTACGAGCAACATTCACCATCCAAGTAAATAAACGACCTTTTGTGGGATCATATTGCGGTATAGAATTCCAAATTTTCACCAAAGCTTCTTGCAAAACATCTTCGGCAATCTCTTGATCAACTATTACCCTGCTGATAATACCCATTAGAGATGCCGAGTACATTTCGTACAAGGCATCGGCCCCAATTTTTTTCCTTTGCTGTAGCGCCGCTACCAACTCAGGCTCTTCTAAAAATATTTTTTTTGTTTTAATCACAATCAGACTAATATATAGAGGATAATTTAAAAATCAAATAAATGCTTTTCGGCATGATAAGAAGATCTTACCAAAGGTCCACTTTCTACATATTTGAAACCCATCTCTTTTCCTGCTTGTTTGTAAAAAGCAAATTGATCTGGATGTACCCAATCTATTACCGGATGATGATTTTTTGTTGGTTGCATGTATTGGCCAATAGTTAAAACATGAACCCCTGCTTCAAGTAAATCTTGCATGGTTTCTAAAACGTCAGATTCAGTTTCGCCCAAACCCAGCATAATTCCTGATTTTGTTCTTAAACCAAATTCCGAAATACGTTTTAAGCATTCCATACTTCTATCGTATTTAGCTTGTACCCTTACTTCTTTAGTTAACCTTCTAACGGTTTCTATGTTATGAGAAACCACTTCTGGTCTTTCTTCGCAAACTCTGTATAAATTATCCCAAACTCCTTTAAAATCCGGAATTAAGGTTTCCATGGTAGTCCCCGGACTTTCTCTGCGAATGGCACTAATGGTTTCGGCCCAAATAATAGAACCGCCATCTTTTAAATCATCTCTATCTACAGAAGTAATTACCGCATGTTTCACGCTCATTAATTTAATAGAGTTTGCCACCCGATTAGGCTCATCCAAATCAACCGCTAATGGCCTACCTGTAGCTACGGCACAAAAAGAGCATGAACGGGTACAAATGTTACCTAAAATCATGAAAGTGGCAGTTCCTGCACCCCAACATTCGCCCATATTAGGGCAATTTCCGCTTTCGCAGATGGTGTGTAATTTATGCTCATCAACCAAGCCACGTACGTGTGCGTACTCTTTTCCAATTGGGAGTTTAACCCTTAACCAATCGGGTTTTCGTTGTAACTGGCTTGCCGAAATTACGGGTAAGTCTATCATAGTCGCAAAAATACAGATACTTTAATTAATTTTTATGTGGATATACTGTAAAGTTTAAAGGTAACATCTAGTATTCAAAATAGTTTAAAAATGTCAACCTGCATTTATTTCTACTATTATAAAGGTTAATCTTTTTGTGATTTTTATCCCAATAATTTGGAGATAAACATATTTTTCAATCCTTTTTCACCTTTTTTAAAACTACCAAATTTTGAGCATTCTTACTAAAACCACTAATATTGTTTTGATACATATTAATAAATTCATCGTAAAACAAAACCACCACAGGCGCTTCATCCATCACCAACTGATCCATTTTTTGATAAAGTTTAAACCTTTCTTCATCGTCTTTCACAAAATTTAACTGCTCAAAAAGCACATCAAACTCCTTATGATTAAAACTAGTATAGTTTGGACCAATAGGAACGTAATTTTTAGAATAAAACATAGAAAGATAAATTTCTCCATCAGCATAATCGGCAATCCAACTTCCTCTAAAAAAATTCACTTGGCGCTTGGCAATTACTTCTCTTAATGAAGCGCTTTGGTTTACTTCAATTTTTGTTTTAATGCCTACATTGTTTAACTCGCCTTGAATAAATTCTATCAAATCTTTGTAAGTGGTGGTGGTGCTTAAAGTAATCTCGCTCATTCCTTTTCCATTTGGGAAACCTGCCTCTTTCAACAATTGTCTCGCTTTTGCAGGATTATAACTATAACCTTTTACCGCTTTAGCGTCAAAACCTGGCATTCCAGCGGGAATAAAACCCGATGATCCTGGTATTCCAATACTGTTTCTTAAGTATTTAACCAATCGCTCTTTATTAATAGCGTAATTAATGGCCTGTCTTATTTTTTTATATTTAAGTGGCGAATTTTTCACAATTGCTAAATTGCTGTCTACCAAAATGCCTAAATACTCGGTATTGAGATAAGGGCCTTTCACCATCTGAAATTTTCCTTCATACTTACTCGTCATTTTTCCACTTTTAGTGAGAATATCATCGCGATAGCTCCCATCTATACTGTTAAAAAAATCTAATTTCTTTTTAATAAATTCCATAAAAGCAGTTTGCTTATCTGGAATAAAAGTAGCTTTTACGGCATCTAAATAAGGTAATTGAACCCCATCAGCATCCCTTTCAAAATAATTTTCATTCTTTAATAAGACTAAAACTTCGCCTTCTTTCCAGTATTTAAATTTAAACGGACCTGTACCAATAGGATGATTTCTAAACTCTTTACCATAATGTTCAGCCACTTCAAATGGAATAACCGAACAATATTGCCCAGATAGCATCGCTAAAAATGGAGGAAAAGGTTTATTTAATTGAATAATTAAGGTAGAATCATTGGTTGCAATAAAAGCTTCCTCTCCATCAACTTTATCGCTAAAAATCCAAGAACCGGAAGAAGCTGTTTTGGGATCTATAATTCTAGAAAAACTATATTTAAAATCACCTGCATTTACTTTTCTGCCTTTTTTGTTTGGGAACAAAGCATCATCATGAAAATAAACATCGTTTCTTAAATGAAAAATATATTGCTTTCCATCTGCTGATATTTCCCAACTTTTAGCCACACAAGGTTTTATTTGTAAGCTATCATCAATTTGAACCAAACCATTAAAAATTTGGTTGGTCATCCAAAGTACATTTTGGTTACGAGCAAAAGCGGGATCTAAAGATGTTAAACCCTGATCTAAATTAAGGGTAAACACTTTTTTATCTTCTTTTTTTGATCCCGAATGGCAAGCCATCAAAAACGAAACAATAACAAAGCAAATCATGTTATTTTGGATACCAAAAAGGGATTTAGAAAAGCGGAATAAGCTCATTAGACCATTCAAATTTTTATATTTGCCAAAATACTCATAAATGCACAAGAAAAGAATCATTTCCTTATTACCTGCAGCTACAGAAATTATTTGTGCTTTAGGTTTAGAAGACAACTTAGTTGGCCGTTCTCACGAATGTGATTTCCCTTTAAGTGTAAAAGAATTGCCTGTTTGTTCTGATGCTAAATTTGTATCTGGCAACAGCAGTGTAGAAATAGACCGCCAAGTGAAGGAAATTTTATCAGACGCTTTATCTATCTACAAAATTGACAAAGCACTCATAGAATCTTTAAAACCAGATATTATCATCACCCAAGCACAATGTGAAGTGTGTGCGGTTTCTGAAAAAGATGTGGAAGAAGCCCTGAGTGATTTACTTAAAAACAACACCCGATTAATTTCTTTACAGCCCAATACTTTAACTGATATTTTTAGGGAAATAAAAGAAACTGCCGTAATTTTAGAGATTGAAGAAACTGGGAATCAACTTATAGAAGACTTACAAGAACGAATTGATTTAGTAAAACACAAGCTTAAATTTTTCCCAAGTAAGCCTAAAGTAGCTTGTATAGAATGGCTTTCGCCGATGATGATAGCAGGCAATTGGATTCCAGAATTGATAGAAATAGCTGGCGGAATGCCCATATTAACCGAAAACGGCAAACATTCTCCCTTTGTAACTTGGGAACAAATTTATGATGAAAACCCCGATGTTATGGTTGTTTCACCTTGCGGCTTTACTATTGACAGAACATTAAGAGAAATTGATTTGTTAATAAACTTACCCGGCTGGAGAGATTTAACAGCCGTAAAAAACAACATGATTTACATTGCCGATGGTAACGCCTATTTTAATCGCAGCGGCCCAAGAGTGGTTGATACCATAGAAATGCTTGCCGAGATGATTACTCCTAAATATTTGGTTTTTGGTTATGAAGGGGAAGGTTGGATTAAGTTTGAGAGTTAAGCTAAAAGTTGAAAGTAAAGAGTTTAAAGTAATAAGTTGAATTTGAAAAGAAATAAACATCAATTAACCAACTATTTAACTTTATAATTACTAAAATATGTTTAGTCAAAAAATAAAATTCTTAAATTTATAATTGATTATGATGTATAGATTAGAAAAATATACTGCGGATATTGTAAATCTTTGTAAAAAATATAAAGTTAAAAGTCTGTACGCTTTCGGCTCTGTTTTAAATGACAACTTCAACGAATCTAGTGATATTGACCTAATTGTTGATTTCTCTAATATTGAGGTAGAGGATTATGCAGATAATTACTTTGATTTTAAGTTCTCATTACAAGATATACTTAAAAGACCAATTGACCTGTTGGAAGAAAAAGCCATTAAAAACCCTTATCTAAGACAATCAATAAACCAAAACAAACAGCTTGTTTATGGACAATGATGTAAATACATGGCTTTATGATATGTTAAATGCCATTGATGAAATAGACTCTTTCTTCTTAAACCAACCAAAAATCTTTAAAAATTATCAAGCAGATATTAGAACAAAAAGAGCTGTAGAAAGAAATGTAGAGATCATTGGAGAGGCAATGAATAGAATATTAAAAAAAGATTCTTTAATTTTAATTTCAAACTCAAGAAAGCTGGTAGATGTAAGAAATAGAATAATTCATGGTTATGATTCCGTTTCTGATGATGTAATTTGGGGATTAGTTATAAAACATATTCCTCAATTAAAAATCGAGATTATTGCGTTAATCAAATAATCATTTACAAAATTATTCATGTTAAAAACAGATCGTTACAAAGCCTTTGTTGATTATTTTTCAACCCATCAACCAATAGCAGAAACCGAATTACATTATACCAATCCGTTTGAATTATTAATTGCAGTTATTCTTTCGGCTCAATGCACTGATAAACGCATCAATCAAATTACCCCTAAACTATTCGAACGCTTTCCAACACCAGAATCATTAGCTGCGGCAACCTCTGATGAAGTTTTCACTTATATACGTTCAGTAAGTTATCCTAATAATAAAGCCAAGCATTTAGTAGGCATGGCAAAAATTTTGGTGGAAGAATTTAAAGGCATAGTACCAGAAGACATTAACGATTTACAAAAAATGCCTGGTGTAGGCAGAAAAACGGCTAATGTGATTGCATCTGTGATATACAACGCCCCTACCATGGCGGTAGATACGCATGTGTTTAGAGTTTCTAACAGATTAGGCTTAACCACTGCTGCAAAAACCCCATTAGCCGTAGAAAAGCAATTGGTAAAATATCTTCCTGAAGAGAAAATTCATATTGCGCACCATTGGCTCATATTACATGGTCGCTATATTTGTTTAGCCCGAAGTCCAAAATGTGAGATTTGCCCAATTAGTCATTTTTGCAAATATTATGAAGCGCAAAACACTCCAGCAGCTTTAAAAAGAGCAGAAAAAGCACAAATCAAACTAAAAAAGCAAAAAGCACAAAAATTAAAGAAAGATAAAATTGCTAAAGAATTAAACAAAAGAGCCGTTAAATAGGCTTTTTACTCACATTAATTTGAAAATTGAATCATCTTAATTAAGTTTAAAATAATAAATTTTAAAATGCCAAAAATATTAGCAATTTTTGCAGTTCGAAATTGATTTTAAAGCCAAATACTAAAAATATTATACATGAGCGTAAGTAACGAAAAACTAAAAGCCCTTCAATTAACCTTAGATAAATTAGAAAAATCTTATGGTAAAGGTGCTGTAATGAAACTAGGCGATGCCCCTGTTGAAGCTATGGAGTTTATCTCTACCGGTTCTTTGGGTTTAGATATTGCTTTAGGTATTGGTGGTGTGCCAAGAGGAAGAGTGGTTGAAATTTACGGCCCAGAATCTTCTGGTAAAACTACTTTAGCTACTCACATTATTGCTGAAGCTCAGAAAAAAGGTGGAATTGCAGCATTTATTGATGCAGAACATGCTTTTGATCAGTTTTACGCTAAAAAATTAGGTGTTGATATTGAAAACTTATTAATCTCTCAACCTGATAATGGCGAACAAGCTTTAGAAATTGCAGATAATTTAATCCGTTCTGGAGCCATAGATGTCATCGTTATTGACTCTGTTGCAGCTTTAGTTCCAAAAAGTGAGATTGAAGGTGAAATGGGAGATTCTAAAATGGGTTTACAAGCTCGTTTAATGTCTCAAGCCTTAAGAAAATTGACTGGTACCATTAGCAAAACCAATTGTACTTGTATTTTCATCAATCAGTTGAGAGAGAAAATTGGTGTAATGTTTGGTAACCCCGAAACTACAACCGGTGGTAATGCATTAAAATTTTACGCATCTGTTCGTTTGGATATTAGAAGAATTGCACAAATTAAGGATAGCGATGAGGTTTCTGGTAACCGTGTAAAAGTAAAAATCGTTAAAAACAAAGTAGCACCACCTTTTAGAATTGCCGAATTTGACATTATGTTTGGGGAAGGAATTTCTAAAGTTGGAGAAATTATAGATTTAGGGGTAGAATACGGAATTGTTAAAAAAGCAGGTTCTTGGTTTAGCTATGGCGATACCAAACTAGGTCAGGGAAGAGATGGGGTAAAAAACTTATTAAAAGATAACCCAGAGTTAAGTGATGAAATAGAATTAAAAATTAAAAATGCTGTTTCTGGAGTTACTTTACCAGTAGAGCCGGAATAAATAACATTCTTAAAATCATATTTAACCAAAAAAGGCTTCGAAAATTCGAAGCCTTTTTTGGTTTGTCAAGATCAGTAAAAATTACTTTTTACCAGCTACTTGCTCTGCTTGCTTTAATGCTCTAGACATAATTACAGAAACAACTGTATCTTCTGCTACGTTAGTGATAGTATAACCTTTAGCTTGTAAATCACGTACTCTAACAGATTTACCAACTTCTAAAGGCTCTAAAGAAACCTCTACAAACTGTGGCATATCTTTAGGTAATGCATTTACCTTTAGTTTACGTAATTTTTGAACTAGTTTACCACCTTCTTTAACACCTGGAGAAGTTCCGGTTAATTTCACTGGAATCTCAATAGTTACAGCTTTATCATCAAATAATTGAAGAAAATCAATATGTAAGATTTTTTCTGTTAATGGGTGAAACTGGATAGCCTGCATAATGGCCTTAGATTTTTTGCCATCAATACTCAACTCTACAAAGTTTACTTCATCTGTGTAAACCAAACCTTTTAATGCCGGAGCATCAATTGCAAAATGAGTTTGCGTTTTACCACCGTATAAAACAGCTGGTACTTTACCTTCGTAACGCAATTCCTTTGCGTCGCGTTTCCCTACGTTCTCTCTAGGAGAACCGCTAATAGCGAATGTTTTCATGCTTTTATTATTATATGTATTGTTTAATTAATTAAATTTTAAAAAGATCACTTATTGAAGCATGCTCATTTACGTTGGCAATTGCTTTTGCAAAAAGATCTGAAGTTGATAAAACCCTAATTTTTGGACTCTCGTGTTTCAAAGGAATTGTATCTGTTACAATTAACTCTGTTAAAGCCGAATTTTCAATGGTTTCATAAGCTTTGCCTGATAATACGGCGTGGGTACAAACTGCTCTCACACTTCTGGCCCCTTTTTCCATAATTAATCCGGCTGCTTTTGATAGTGTACCCGCTGTATCAATAATATCATCTATTAATACAATATCTTGCCCTGTTACATCTCCAATAATAGACATAGATTCTATTTCGTTGGCTCTTTTTCTTCTTTTATCACAAATAACCACCTCTGCATTAAAATACTTTGCAAAAGTTCTGGCTCGGTAAGAACCGCCCATATCTGGTGATGCAATAGTTAAATTCTCTAATCCTAAACTTTTAATGTAGGGAACAAATATTACTGAAGCATCTAAGTGATCTACCGGTATATCAAAAAAACCTTGGATTTGTGCTGCATGTAAATCCATAGTCATAATACGGTGGATTCCGGCGGCTACTAATAAGTTAGCTACTAATTTTGCTCCAATAGCTACTCTTGGTTTGTCTTTTCTATCCTGTCTGGCTAAACCAAAATAAGGAATAACAGCTGTAATATAATGTGCCGATGCTCTTTTAGCAGCGTCAATCATCATCAAAAGCTCTAATAAATTATCGTTGGGTTGACAGGTGGATTGGATTAAAAAAACATCGCAACCACGGATAGACTCGTCATAAGAAGGTTGAAACTCCCCATCAGAAAAACGAGATAGGGTGATTTTTCCTAATTCTTTACCATAAGATTTTGAAATTCTTTCTGATAAGGCAGTAGTGCCTGAGCCAGAGAAAAGTTTTACTGTATTAAAAGCTGATGGCATGATCTTTCGAATTCGAATAGAAAATTAAAAAAAAATTCGGATGGTATATTTACTATCCGAATTTTTGAAGTTGCCCGACCAGGATTCGAACCTAGACAAACGGTACCAAAAACCGTTGTACTACCTTTATACTATCGGGCAATCTTATTTCAAAAAAAATATTCTTTTCCTGAAATGGAATGCAAATATAGGGCATTAAATAAACGATGCAAATTTATTTTACAAATAAATACTAAATCTATCTTTAAAATCTCAATATGAGTTAATTATAAGTGCTAAACTATTCATCATCAAGATCAAACCACACTATTAGAATTTACTACTAGGGTTAATAAATGTTAAATTGGCTTGATTTTAATTTCAAATAGTTATTTTCGGCGTTTAAAAGATCAAAATAAAAATGACCTATACTAAAATTAACAACCTGTTAGGCTGGCTAACGTTTCTAATTGCATCTACAGTTTATATTTTAACATTAGAACCTACTGCCAGCTATTGGGATTGTGGTGAATTTATTTCTGCCGCTTATAAACTTCAAATTGTTCACCAACCGGGTGCTCCATTATTTCTTATTGTTGGCAAAGTTTTTAGTTTGTTTGCTAATGACCCTAAGATGGTTGCTTATTGCGTAAACATGAGTTCGGCACTTTCTAGCGCTGCTACTATTATGTTTTTGTTTTGGACCATCACCGCTTTAGGAAGAAAAGCAGTTTTAAAATATGGTGAAACCCCTGATCAATTTAGAATGATCAGCATCATGGGAGCTGGATTAGTTGGAGCCTTGGCTTATGCCTTTTCAGATTCATTTTGGTTTTCTGCTGTTGAGGCCGAAGTTTACGCCATGTCTTCCTTATCTACTGCGGTAGTTTTTTGGGCCATTTTAAAATGGGATGCTCATGCAGATGAACCAAGAGCCGATAAATGGATTTTATTTATTGCTTATGTAATGGGTTTATCTATTGGCGTCCATTTGTTAAACTTATTAGCAATCCCAGCAATGGCTGTGGTTTACTACTTTAGAAGAGCTAAAACCACAACAACAGGAGGCGTTTTCATAGCCCTTTTTGTTGGTATCCTTATTTTAGGTTTTGTGCAATACGGCATCATTCAATACATGATTAAAATTGCCGCCAATTTTGATTTATTGTTTGTTAACACTTTTGGTTTAGGATTTGGAAGCGGGGTTATTTTCTTTGGCATATTGTTAACAGCCACAACCATTTGGTTGATTATGTATTCTATCAAAAAGAAAAAACCTATTCTAAATTTAGCCATGTTGTCTTTTGTTTTAATCTTATTTGGTTATAGTTCTTATGCCTTTGTGGTGATTAGAGCCAAAGCAAATCCAACATTAAACAACAGTGATCCTTCAGATGCATTTTCTTTTTTAAGTTATTTAAACAGAGAACAATATGGCGACAGACCATTATTGTATGGTCAGAATTTTGATTCTAAACCGGTAGAGTCTAAACAAAATGGAAATATTTATAGAAAAGGAGAGCAAAAATATGAGATAGCTGGGCAAAAGCAATCTTATGTATATGATAAAAACACACTTTTTCCAAGAATGTATAGTGATGATTCTAATCATCCGGCAGTTTACAGAGACTGGATGGATTTAGGTCCGGAAGAGAGTCCAACTTTTGCCACCAACTTAGGCTGGTTTGGTACTTACCAAATTGGCTTTATGTATATGCGTTATTTCTTATGGAATTTTGCAGGCAAACAAAATGATACTCAGGGAATTGGAAACTACACAGATGGAAACTGGATAAGTGGAATTAAATTTTTAGATGCCTGGAGATTAGGTGATCAATCTAAACTACCATCAAGCATCACCAAAAATAAAGCGAATAATCAACTTTTCTTTTTGCCCTTAATTATTGGATTGTTAGGTGCATTTTGGCACTTTAAAAATAGCCAGAAAGATGCTGGAATAGTAGGGTTACTTTTTTTCTTTACAGGATTAGCTATCGTAATTTACTTGAATCAAACCCCTAGTCAACCCAGAGAAAGAGATTATGCGTATGTAGGCTCTTTTTACGCTTTTGCCATTTGGATTGGCTTAGGTGTTTTTGCAGTAACGGATTGGTTAAGAAAAGTAATTACTCCAAAAACAGCTGCTATTGGCGCAACAGCCATTTGTTTATTTGCTGCACCTATATTAATGGCTAGTCAAGAATGGGATGATCATAATCGTTCTGAGAAAACTACAGCCAGAGATTTTGCTAAAAACTATTTAAATAGTTGCGCTCCAAATGCAATTTTGTTTACTTACGGAGATAACGACACCTATCCATTATGGTATGTTCAGGAAGTAGAAAATTTTAGACCCGATGTTAGAATTGTAAACTTAAGTTTATTTGATACTGACTGGTATATTAACCAGTTAAGAAGGCCTTTTAATGGTTCGGCTCCTTTACCCATGTCGCTTAAGCCAGAGCAATATGTAAGTGGAGTTAGAGATGTGATCTTTTATCAAGATTTTAATTTAACAGGCCCACAAGATCTTAAAGATATTTTTGAGTTTGTTACTTCTGATAATCCAGAAGCCAAAGTAGAATACCAAAGTGGTAAAAAAGAAAACTTCTTGCCTACCAAAAACTTTAAGCTAACTGTTGATCCTTTTCAGCTATTAAAAACCAATACCATTACCAAAGAAGAAGGTTTCAAAATTGTTAAAGAAATGGAATGGAGCTTTAGCAATGGTTATTTAACTAAAGGCCAACTAGCTATTTTAGATATGCTTTTACATAATAATTGGGAACGTCCTATTTATTTTGCGTTTACGGTTCCTAACAGCAATTTTATGGGCTTAGACAAGTATCTATTTAATGAAGGATTTGCTTTAAGACTGATTCCTAAAATTAAAGACAAAATACCATCTGATAGCCCAATAAATGAAACTGAAGCTGTAAATACTGATGTGATGTACACCAATTTAATGACTAAATTTAATTGGGACAACCTTAAAACTGCAAAATATTTAGACCCCGAATCTCAAAAAATGGTTTTTCTATCGGTGAATAAATTCAACGAATTAGCTAAAAATCTGATTTTTGAAGGCAAAGTTGATAGTGCAAGAAAGGTAATGAAACAGTGTTTAAATGTGATACCAGTAAAAACTACTTACGACCCTAATTTTGCTTTAGGCAAATATGAGATGATTAGTATTATGTATCAAATAGGCATGAAAAACGAGGCTAATGACCTCTTAAAACAAAGCACTACTTTAATTTGCGAAGAATTAGATTACCACCAAAGTTTAATTCAGAACAAAGAGAACTTAGGAAGTAGAGATATTCAATTAAATCTTTTTGTGTTAACACAGTTTGATGAAATGACCAAAAAATATGGCGAAACTGCACTTAACAAAGAAGTGAGTAGTAAGCTAAAAGTTTATGAAAGTCAGTTTGGAATGACCCGTTAATAAAAAATACCTTGTAAAAAGAAAGAGCCTTATCAAGTAAAATTGATAAGGCTCTTTTTATGATGTTTAGAAATTCTTATTCTTCTACTACCACGCCCATGGCGCAAAATTTATCAATTCTTTCAGTAATTAAAGTATCTACTTTTTTGCTTCTTAATTCGGCTAAATCTGCAATGATTTTTTCTTTAATGGTTGCACTCATCGCTTCTGGATCTTGATGTGCACCACCCATAGGCTCTTTAATAATGCCGTCAATTAACTTATTAGCTAACATATCATCAGCCGTTAATTTCAAACACTCAGCAGCTTTTTCTTTAAAATCCCAACTTCTCCATAATATAGAAGAGCAAGATTCGGGAGAGATTACAGAATACCAAGTATGCTCTAACATATAAACTCTATCGCCAATTCCAATTCCTAAAGCTCCACCTGATGCTCCCTCTCCTACTATCATACAAATAATAGGAACTCGAAGTACAGACATCTCTAGTAAATTTCTTGCAATGGCTTCGCCCTGACCTCTTTCCTCGGCTTCTAAACCTGGAAAAGCGCCTGGAGTATCAATAAAAGTAACTACTGGTTTGTTGAATTTTTCGGCCAATTTCATCAAGCGTAAAGCTTTTCTGTATCCTTCTGGATTAGCCATGCCAAAATTTCTGTATTGGCGCATCTTGGTATTAATTCCCTTTTGATGACCAATAAACATCACAGTTTGACCATTAATTGAACCAAAACCACCTACAATTGCTTTGTCATCTTTTACAGTTCTGTCGCCATGCATTTCTATAAAATCATCACAAATAGATTCTATATATTGTAAAGTGTAAGGACGTTCTGGATGTCTGGAGATTTGAACTTGTTGCCATCCAGTAAGATTACTGTAGATATCTAGCTTTGCTTTTTCGATTTTTTCGTCCAGTTCTTTCAAAGTGGCAGACATATCAACTTTTGTTTTTTCTGCTATCTGCTTTACTTTTTCTACCTGATGCTGTAAATCTGCAATGGGCTTATCAAAGTCGAAAGATGTTTTCATATTTTTTTTTTACGAGGGGACTAAGTTATTATTTACTTATTAAAAATGAAAATATCTTATCTCTTAAGTGGTGATTTGGATTTTTACTGCATAAAAAAAGAGCCTGAAAGAGGCTCTTTTCTAAGATTTGATTTGTGCTTTATAGTTTTTATTGTACGTTTTCTTTTTTTACAATATTTATTGATGAGTTGGTTACCGCTATTGCTACAAGATGCTGCTTTTCACTCACAAGATCCAACCAATAAGAATTGGTATCATCATCATATTGAAAGTCTGACGGTCTTTCTATCACTTTTAAAACATTGGTTACTTTATAAGCTGCATATTCTGATGTTAAGCTAGCTTTTACTCTCTCTGGTAATTCGCTTACATTTGTTAATTGAGTAGCTACTAAAAACCTGTTATTTAAATCGTAAAGAGCATAAGTAACTTTTCCATTTAATAAGAATGTGGCTTTTTGATAAGTATTATTGATTGTCCAGTTTACGTTTGTGGCTCTGTAAAATGAATAGCCAAATTGCCTTAAAACATCTGAAGCTATACTTTCAATGCCATTGTCTTTAATAACCACTTTTGTGTTTGCTTTAATAGAAGCAGATGTGGCTAAAAAAATAAATAGTGATGATATGATTAACTTTTTCATGATTTTTCTTTTTTAATTGTTAAAAAATTATTTACACAACAAAAATAGATATACTTTGCGTTTTTACTAAATAATATTTAATTTTTATAAAAATTTTATATTAAAATAGCTTTTTCATCACTAATTTAAATTTTTAGTGTGTAAATAATACACTATTTAAGAATCTTCTAATTTATTGGAAGTCTTAACGCTTTTTTTTCTTTAAAACGAGGTTAATTTTAGATGAATTTTATAAGAACCTGATTGATTTGCACTGTATTATGTAAAATAAACCCGGGTGAAGAGAAAAGCCCGAAGTGTATTGGGCTAGGTATTGGGCGGACTTGTAACGTAAAACGGGACTATCTTAACTAAAATGTACTGCAATTGCTTTTCCAAAACAAAAAAAGCCCCTTTAATTTAAAGGAGCTTTTGTGACAAACTGAAATAAACTTATAGCTTTTTTAATTCGTCTATAGTTTTTTGGATATACGCTATTTGTGTTTCTAAATTTGATTTGGTAGCTAAATCTGCTTTTTCTAACTGACCTTTTTTATTCCCCAATAAATTATTAAGCATTACAGTTACATATTTATCTACGCCGTAAGTTTTGTACTGAACCCCTAATTGTTTAAGCTGATTTACTCCGTCTATTAAATAAGAAGTTTGGTTTACTTTAAACAACATGGAGGCGAAACCAGGTATGATTTGGAACTTCTCTCCTACTGTTAATTCTCCAAAGGCTTTAGAAACGTAAGGAAAATCAGCATCGGTGCCGTTTGTAGTGTAAAGATTGATAATGGCTAATGCTAATGGACCTTCGCTTTCTTTCTCTAAAGATTTAGCGATTTTCATACCCTCAGTATCGTCTAAAGCTGCAACACCACCTAATGCAGCACCTGCAACCGCATAAGATTGATTTTTAACGGCATCTTTAAACAAAGGCAAATAGGTTTGATCTTTTAAAGATGCTAAAGCATCTAAAGCGGCTGCTTTTACCAATGTTTTTGGATCTGTTTTGGCGAGATTCAAAATAATTGGGAGTGCTTGTTTAACTATAGCTTCATCATCTAATTTAAGCTCGTTAATAGCCTTAATGCGAAGCTCAAAATATTGGTCTTGTAAAGCTGCAATTATAATTTGTTGGGCGCTAATTTCTTTACTTTTTGCGGCTGCTTCTATTGCTTCTAACCTATCTAAAAATAAAGGCGCATTTTTATATTGAAATGCAAATTCTTCTAAAGACTTGTTATCTGTTTTCTTGATCAACAAAATTTTATCTGCATCTACATTAACCAAGTTTGGCTTAGAAGCTACAGAATAACTTACAGAATCGGTTTTAGAGGTCATCCAATAGTTGCGTGTTTCTTTTTTACCGTTAACATAAATCTCTATTTTAATTGGAAGTTTAAAAGCGTCATCCTTTTGAGTTTGATTGAAGTAAATGGTTTGTGTTTTAGATGCTTGATCCCATTTATAATCTATATTTAACTCTGGGTTGCCGGCTCCAAAATACCACTGATTAAAAAACCAGTTTAAATCTTTTCCGCTCACTTGCTCAAAAGCTAATCTTAATTGATGAGCTTCCCCATTGCTTAACGCATAAGTTTTTAGGTAAAGATTAAGACCTTTAAAGAAAGCATCTTCTCCTAAATAATTTCTCAGCATGTTTAATATTCTTCCTCCTTTTTGATAGGTAACTACATCAAACATGTCTTCCTTATCTTTATAATTGAAACGAATAAGGTTTTTAGCTTTTGAAGTAGGATCTGCCAAATAAGCGTTCATTGCATCGTTATTATGCGCATCACCGGCGTCCTTTCCGTAAGCATGTTCTATCCAAAGGGTTTCGCTAAAATCAGCAAAAGATTCGTTTACCGATAAATTGCTCCAGCTTTCTGTAGTAACATAATCTCCAAACCATTGATGAAACAATTCATGAGCAATGGTGGGTTCGCCATCTCCGCTGCCATCTAAAAGCTGACGAGAAGTTTGCTGCACATAATCTCCGTGTAAGGTGGCGGTTGTGTTTTCCATAGCGCCACTTACAAAATCTCTTACTACTATTTGCGCATATTTATTCCAAGGGTAATCTACTCCTAACTTTTTAGAGAAAAAATCCATCATAGCTGGTGTTTTACCAAAAACATCTTTTGCATAAGGTGCAAAAGCAGGCTCTAAATAATAATCTACTGGCGTATTTTTCCATTTATCACGATAGATTTTAAAATTTCCAACAGCCATCATAAATAAATAAGGCGCATGAGGTTTATCCATTTTCCAGGTATCGCTTCTGGTACCATCGTTATTTTTCCTTTGGCTAATTAATGCGCCATTAGAAAGGGTAACGTATTTGGCGGGCACCGTCATGGTGATTTCTTGTGTGGTTTTTTGATTTGGACGATCTATGGTTGGAAACCAAACTGAAGACCCTTCAGTTTCTCCTTGTGTCCAAATTTGAACGGGTTTTCCTTTTACACTGCTATCTGGATTAATAAAATACAATCCTTTGGCATCTGTAATTGCCGCACTTCCTTTAGATTTAAACTCATTTGGTTTTGAAGTATAGCCTATATAAACAGTGTACTTGTTATCAGCTTTGTAGGTTTTCCCTAAATTAATTTTTAGGAACAAACTATCGTAGATAAACTTTAATGGGATATTCTTCACTCCATCAAACAAAGCTACCGTGTTGATATCCATTCCTTTTGCATCTAAGGTTAAGGAGTCTGTTGGATAAAAATGAGGTTTTAAGGTTATCCAAGCTTTTCCATACAAATAGGTTTTAGCGTAATCAAACTTTACATCTAATTTTGTATGTACTAAATCGTTGATTTTAGTAGTGCTTGCTCTGTAAACCTGAACTAAGTTTTTATCAAGAATTGAAGCTTTTTCTTGTGAGAATAAATAAGAAGATGCCAACATTAATGCTGCAAAACATAATGTTGAGTTTTTAAATTTTAACATAGAATAAATTTATTTGATCTAATTTATTGTTTAACTATTGGGACTGTATTTTACAAAAGTAACGTTTTGAAATAAAATTATGTTTTAAGCTTAATTATTATCAGTACTTAAAAAATTTAAAAGAACAAAAACGCTATTTTTAGCAATAAAAAAAAACGTTTTCTTAAAAACTAAAAAAATATTTTAGCTAAACTTATTTTTTGTAATATTAGGTGTGGCTTTTATTAAAGCTAATTTTCAATTTTAATTTTGAAAACTGATATCAGAAGAAACTTATTCAACCCATATTAAACAGAAAAATTAATGCTTAATTTTTTATTTGCACTTTTAATAGCTCCTATTCTTTTATTTCAACAACCAAATTTTAGAATAGAAAGAGACATTATTAAGAAAGCTACAAACGATTCATTAGTAGTTGATGCCTATTTAAAAATTATCAAAAGTTTTAATCCCAATCAAACAGATTCCATTGCCAATTACTTTAACAAAGCACTCACTTATACCAAACAAAACAATTATAACCAAGGAGAAACACTCGTAAATTTTAACGCCGGAAAGTATTCGGTTAATCATGGTGAACTTTCAAAAGCTGAAACCTATTTGTTAGCAGCCTTAAAAACCGTAGATCAGAAAAAAAATAAATCCCTTAAGGCTAATATCCTTAATAACTTGGGGGTAGTTTATGGCAAAAGAGGTGATTATGAATTAGCTATGAAAAATGTTTTAATGTCTTTGAAGATTTTTGAAGACTTAAAAGATAATGATGGGCAAACATCTAGTTATATAAAACTAGGCGTAATATCCAGATTAAATGGAGACCTTAAGTTGGCTTTCTCGCATAATGATAAAGCAGAACAAATAAATAAAAAGTTAAAAGATAAAGCCTATCAGATTGACATTTTAAACAATAAAGCAATTCTTTATGCCATGCAAGGTGATTTTGATAATGCTTTAAAAATGTTTCAGGCTGGGTATGATATTGCCGAAAAAGGAGGCTTAAGTTTTATATCAAGCAAAGTAAATTGCTTAATGAATATTGGTTTGGTTTACAAAGAAAAAGGCCAATATGAAAAGGCTTTAGAATACCTTCAAAAATCTGCAGAAGAAGCAGAAAAAGGCAATTTACCAAACGAACGTATTAGAAATCAATTAAACATTGCATTGCTTTACACTGATCAAAATAAATTTGAAGCCAGTAATGATATCGCATTAAAAACTTTAGTATCAGCAAAAAAAGCATCTTTCCAAGATTTAGTCACCGAAACTTTAGATCTGATTACTCATAACTACAAATCATTAAATGATTATAAAAATGCATTAAAGTATAATGAAGAGTTTTTTGCAGAAGAAAACAAGCTAAAAAACGCACAAAGAGATAAAGAAATAGCTGATTTACAATCTACCTACGATTTAAAAAAAGCACAAGAACAGGTAAAACTATTAGATCAGTTGAATCAAGAAGCAATTGATCAGAGAGAATTAATGATTTTACTAACTGTATTGGGCTTTCTTTCCATGTCGGTTTTTGCATTTTATTATTTTAGGATAAAGAAACTACATCATGAAATTTCTTTACAAAGAACCTTGTTAATAGATAGCAACGAAATTAAAAACAAGCTTTTTTCTATTATAGGGCATGATCTTAGAAGTGCCTATAACAGTACCTTAGGATTTTTAAATCTTTTAAAAGATGGCGATTTAAACAAAGAAGAAGAAGAATTATTTATTGGTAAAGTAATTACTCAATCTCAATCTGCTTTAGAAACTTTAGATAATTTATTAATGTGGGGGCACTCTCAAATAAAAGGAACTAAAATAACTACTGCCGTTTTTGAAGCCGGAGTTGAAGTTCAAAAAAACATAGCCTTTCTTAAAGATCAATTTCTGGCAAAACAAATTTCTATAGAAATTTCTGACCAGTGCAATGTTCCTATAAAAGCCGATGTCAATCATTTTGATTTTGTGATTAGAAACCTTTTATCAAACGCCATTAAATTCACTCCAGAAAACGGTTCGATAAAAATCTCCTGTTCAGATTACGGTCAAAATCAACAAAAATTTTGCGTAGCCGATACCGGCATAGGAATGACAAAAGAACAAATCAATCAAATATTTAATACGGATAGCAAAAGCACTTTAGGCACTTCTAAAGAAAAAGGAACTGGATTAGGTTTAATGCTTAGTAAAGAATTTATTGAATTAAACGGCGGCAAAATATGGACCGAAAGTGAATTAGGCAAAGGCTCTAAATTTTGCTTTGTGTTAGATAAAGGATAAAGTATCTCCAACAAAAAAAGCCAATCTGAGGGTTCAGATTGGCTTTTTTTGTGTCTAATCAAAATTATTGATTAGCAATATTGTTCAAAAGCACCCATTAAGTTATCGGCAATCATTTGCGCTGGTCTGCCTTCAATTTGGTGACGTTCTATAATATGTACCAATTTACCATCTTTAAATAAAGCCATTGATGGAGATGATGGAGGATAAGGCAACATATGGTTACGAGCTGCATCAACCGCATCTTTTTCCATTCCTGCAAAAACAGTCACTAATCTATCAGGTTTTTTACCTGTAGTAGCTGCTAATTTTGCAGCCGGACGAGCATTTGCTGCTGCACAACCACAAACAGAATTTACCACTACAAACGTTGTTCCTTCTGCTTCAATAGCATTTTTCACTTCTTCAGCGTTTTTTAATTCTTCAAAACCAACACTTGTTAAGTCGGTTCTCATTGGGGCAACTAAATATTCTGGATACATTTCTATTTGAGTTAAAAGTTCAAAGTAATAAGTTGAAAGTTTTAAAATTAACACTGCAAAATTAAGCTTTTAACTGTTTACTACTAAAAAAGCTTATCAAGGGTTTGTCATAAATATGATTCTTCCTTATTTTTTAGTTTGTAACTTAAAGGGTTACATTGTATATTTGATTATTGATACTTAACATCAAACATAAAGGATTAAAAGCCTTTTACCTCAAAGGAGATAGTTCAAAATTACAGCCTATGCATATTAGCAAGATTAGGCTGATATTAACTCGTTTAGATGCAGCTTTAAGTGCTGAAGACATGAACGTTCCTGGCTATCATCTCCATCAACTTTCAGGAGATTTATATCCCTTTTGGAGTGTAAAAGTTGACAAAAATTATCGAATCATATTTAGATTTGATAAGGAAAATGTTTTAGACGTTGACTATTTAGATTATCATTAAAACTAGAATTATGGCAATGTTTGCACCAGCACACCCCGGTGAGCTAATAAAAGAAACTATTGACGGTATTAAAGAAGAAACGCAAAGCAAGCTGACTTTAGAAGAAGTTGCTGCTGGTTTAGAAATTAGCCGTAAAACTTTATCAGCTATTATTAATCAAAAGCAAGGTATAAGTCCAGAAATGGCTTTAAAATTAGCTAAGGCTTTTGATACGAGTCCTGATTTTTGGTTAAGGGCGCAAGAAAATTATGATTTAGCTTTGGCCAGAAAAAAAATCAATATTGATAACGTTAAAGTGTTTTGGCGTAAAGCGGTGGCAGTTTTGTAGCATTTCTATTATCAAGAAAAATTCTATTTCTAAATTGAATTAAGCTTTTAACTGCTTACTAATAAAAAAGCGTATCAAGGGTTTGTCATAAATCAACCCTCCCATTAACTTACTGTTAACCATTTGAAATTCACACCCCTATTCCCTACCTTTGCAGCTCACTTAAAAAACAAACTATGTCATCAGTAGAGACAAATTACGTTCCTTTTAAAGTAAAGGACATTTCCCTAGCCGAATGGGGAAGAAAAGAAATTGGATTAGCCGAAGCAGAAATGCCAGGTTTAATGGCACTTAGAGAAGAGTTTGGCGCAAGCAAACCTTTAAAAGGAGCTAGAATTGCAGGCTGTTTACACATGACCATTCAAACCGCAGTTTTAATTGAAACTTTGGTAGAATTAGGTGCAGATGTAACCTGGTCTTCTTGTAACATTTTCTCCACACAAGATCACGCTGCTGCTGCAATTGCTGCTGCTGGTGTTCCCGTTTACGCTTGGAAAGGCTTAAACGAAGAAGAATTTGATTGGTGTATTGAGCAAACTTTATTCTTCGGAGAAAACCGCGAACCATTAAACATGATTTTAGATGATGGTGGCGATTTAACCAATATGGTTTTAGACAGATACCCAGAATTAGCCGCTGGCATCAAAGGAATTTCAGAAGAAACCACTACAGGCGTTCTACGTTTACACGATCGTGTTAAAAAAGGAACTTTATTAATGCCTGCAATCAACATCAACGATTCTGTAACAAAATCTAAATTTGATAACAAATACGGTTGTCGTGAGTCTTTAGTTGACGCAATTCGTAGAGCAACAGATATTATGATGGCTGGTAAAGTAGCCGTTGTTTGTGGTTATGGCGATGTGGGTAAAGGTTCTGCAGAATCTTTAAGTAGAGCAGGCGTAAGAGTTATTGTCACAGAAATTGACCCAATTTGCGCTTTACAAGCAGCAATGGAAGGTTATGAAGTAAAAAGATTAAATACCGCCATTAAAGAAGCCGATATTGTAGTTACCGCAACTGGTAATAAAGACATCGTAAGAGGCGAGCATTTTAAATCGTTAAAAGACAAAGCCATCGTTTGTAACATCGGTCACTTTGATAACGAAATTGATATGGCTTGGTTAAATTCAACTTATGGCGATACTAAAATCGAAATCAAACCTCAAGTAGATAAATATACTATTGATGGAAACGATGTAATTGTATTGGCAGAAGGCCGTTTAGTGAATTTAGGTTGCGCAACTGGTCACCCAAGTTTTGTAATGTCTAACTCATTCACTAACCAAACTTTGGCTCAACTAGAATTATGGACCAATACTGCAGCTTATGAAAATAAGGTTTATGTATTGCCAAAAACTTTAGATGAGAAAGTTGCTCGTTTACACTTAGCCAAAATTGGTGTAGAATTAGAAACATTAAGATCAGATCAAGCAGAATACATAGGCGTAACTGTAGAGGGTCCGTTTAAAAACGACGCTTACCGTTACTAAGTATCAAGATATTAGTATCAAGTATCAAGACCGCTCTGTTTATCAGGGCGGTTTTTTTTTATTTTAGAAAAGCAGGTTTCTGTGCTCTGCCGTTCCGGTAGTCCCGCTGTCCGCACTCGCTTTTTTAATGCTCCAAAAAAGCATTAAAAAGAGCTCAAACAAATGCTCCCATCGGGTTTATAAATTCAGTACAGTGCGAAAAAAGTTAAACTTAAAAAGCTATTAGTCACCTCCATGATGATTTTTATTTTTAAAAACCTACCTTTGCGCCAAATTATTTTGAAAAGATGTTTAGAATGTCCTCATCTGCTCAACAATAAAATTAAATGTTATGAAGAAAATTGTTGATTACAGAAAATTATTAGAGGTTACAGAAGATGCTACTTTAGCTGAATTAAAATCGGTTTACCGTAGTTTAATGAAAACTTGGCATCCAGATAAGTTTCAGGATGCTGTAGAAAAACACAATGCCGAAACCAATACTACCAAAATGATTGAAGCTTACCATTTTTTAGTAAGTATTGCGCCAGAAACTCGTCAGCAATCATTACCAGAATATACAGAAACCATTACTAATTCAAATATTCAAGATTTTGAGTATAAATCTCAAGTCTTAAAAGTAGAATTTTTAGATGGCAACATTTACGAATACTTTGATGTGCCTAAAGCAGTTTACGTTAAATTAGTAAATGCTGATTCTAGAGGAAGATTTGCCAGAAGACACATTTTTAGCTCTTTCGTTTACAGAAGCACCAGCAAATTAGTGGCTACAGCTTAAATAAAATCTAAAATATTCTATTTTTTCAAATGAAAAAATAGAATATTTTGAAATTTCTCTCCTAATTTCCTTGTTAAAAATGTAGTTTAGTAACTATATTAAATGATACTAATCATGACTATTTCAAACAAGATCTTTTCCACATTATTCTTCCTTTTCTTTTTAAGCACCAGCTTTTTATTTGCTCAAGAAAAAACAAAAGAAAAAGAAATTAACCAAGTAGCAGAAGTCTCTTGCGGTCAATGTAATTTCCAATTAAAAACTCAAAAAGGTTGTGATTTAGCCGTAAGAATTGATGGCAAAGCCTACTTTGTTGACGGCACAAAAATAGATGATCACGGCGATGCCCATGCTGATGATGGTTTTTGTAATGCCATAAAAAAAGCTCAAGTAAAAGGAACAATTGTGAAAGGCAGATTTAAAGCCACTAGTTTTAAATTATTGAAAGAATAATATTCTTCGGTCTAAAACTAAATTAAACCTTTGAGCATTTCTATATTTGTATATGTCTCAAGCAAAATTATCTGTCAACATTAATAAAATAGCCACATTACGTAATTCTCGTGGCGGCAACAATCCTGATTTAGTAAAAACCGCTTTAGATTGCGAACGCTTTGGAGCACAAGGAATCACCGTACATCCTCGCCCAGATGAAAGACACATCCGCTATCAAGACACTTTCGATTTAAAATCAGTCATTAAAACAGAATTTAACATTGAAGGAAACTGCGAAGAGCAAAAATTTGTTGAATTAGTTTTAGCTAATCAACCTGCTCAAGTTACTTTAGTACCAGATGTTTTAGGGCAAATCACTTCTAATCATGGTTGGGACACCATCAAAAACCAAAACTATTTACAAGATATCATTGCTGTTTTTAAAGAAAATGAAATTCGTGTTTCCATATTTGTAGATCCAAACCCAGAAATGGTAGAAGCTGCAAAAACCACCGGAACAGACAGAATTGAACTCTACACAGAAGCATATGCCTCTACCTTTCATCAAGACAAAGAAAAAGCAATTGCACCTTATATTTTAGCCGTACAAACCGCTAATAAAGTAGGCTTAGGAATTAATGCCGGTCATGATTTAGATTTGCATAATCTCCAATATTTTGCCCAAAATATACCGGGTTTATTAGAAGTAAGCATTGGCCATGCTTTAATTTGTGATGCTTTATATTTAGGTTTAGAAAACACTATTCAACGTTATTTGTACCAGTTGAAATAATTATATTTGAATAAGAAAAATTAGTGATCATGACCATAACAGCAATCAGAAAAAAACTGCAAGATTACATCAAGACTGCTGATGATAAAAAGATTAAAGCCATTTTTACTTTGGTAGAAAGTGATATTGATAAAAGTTTAGATTGGTGGGAGGATAAAGAATTTGTAGCTGAATTGGATGAAAGAGGAAGACGTTACAAAGAGGGACTTGATAGAGGTTTTACTTTTGAAGAAGCAAAAGAAGAAATCCTAAAATTAAAAGCCCAAAAAAATGATCACTTATAAAACTGTTTTATACTTAAAGGCACAAAGAGAATTATCAAAGTCCTATGAATGGTATGAAAAACAAAAAAGTGGTCTTGGAGAGAAATTTATTAATCAAGTAAAACTTGATTTTCAAGTCATTGCTAAAAACCCTAAACACTATCCAAATAAGGCATCGAAGTATAGAGAGTTTGTGATGAAAAACTATCCATATTTGATTATTTATGAGATTGATGAAGTAAATAATGAAATCCTAATTGCATCAATCTTCCACGAAAAAAGAAATCCAAAACTCAAATAGGATTAATGGTCAAACAACTCTCCCTTTCAGAATTCTTAGAAAAAGCAAAAACCACTATAGTTGTAGATGTCCGTACTCCTTTAGAATTCCAACAAGGTCATATTCCAGGAGCATTAAACATTCCAATTTTCACCAACGAAGAAAGAGTGATTGTAGGAACAGCCTATAAACAACAAGGCAGGCAACCAGCCATATTATTAGGCTTTGAATTAACCGGGCCAAAATGGGCTGAATTCATCAAAGAAGCCGAAAAATTAGCGCCTGATAAAAAAATAATGGTTCATTGTTGGCGAGGCGGAATGCGAAGTGGCGCCATGGCTTGGGCTTTTGATTTATATGGTTTTGAAGTTTATACGCTAAAAGGAGGCTACAAAACTTTCAGAAGATCAGGAATAGATGCTTTTTCTAACAATTACCCTTTTACAATTTTGAGCGGAAGCACTGGTTGTGCTAAAACCAAAACTTTGCAAGAAATGAAAGCATTGGGCGAGCAGGTGATCGACTTAGAAGATCTGGCGCAACATCAAGGTTCTTCTTTTGGCTCAATGGGAAAAATGATTCAGCCCTCACAAGAACAATTTGAAAACTTATTGGGTTTAGAACTTCAAAGAATGGATTTATCTAAACCAATTTGGTTAGAAGATGAAAGCGTAACCATTGGAAAAAGAGTAATTCCAAAGCCAATTTGGGAGCAAATGAGAAAAGCTCCTATTATTAAAATGGAGATTCCAAAAGAAGAAAGAGTCAATTTTTTAAATGAAGATTACGGAAGTTTAGATAAAGACTTCTTAAAAGAATCTGTTTTAAGAATTGCTAAAAGATTAGGTCCGTTAGAAACCAAACTCACTTTACAGGCTATTGATGAAGGAAGAATGAAAGATTTCATTAATCAAGTATTGGTTTACTATGATAAAACTTATCAAAAGGGATTGAATAATAGAGCCGTTTTAAACCTTCAAACAATAGGTTTAGAAAAGATCAATCCAAAAGAAAATGCGAAAGCAATTTTGAAATTTATAGACAAGTAAAATCACCAATAACAAAATTTCTCAATTTAGAATTCGTGTATTCGTGGAAAAAAATTGTGATAAAAATGAAATGCCACGAATGCACAAATCTGAACGAGATAATTTTAAAAAATAGCTCTTACGCAACAATAAACATAAAAGCAATGTAATCAACACGAACAGATTCGTGAAAATTCGTGTATTCGCGGCAAAAAACGAACTATAAAACGCCAACAACGCACTAATGAAAACAAAAGAATAACCGCATGTTTCGTGTATTCGAGACAACAAAAAAAATATAAAATGGAAAACATAAAACTCACTCAATATTCTCATGGCGCTGGTTGCGGATGTAAAATCTCTCCTGCCGTTTTAGATAAAATTCTACATAGCACTACCAAATATGAAGCAGATAAAAATCTATTAGTTGGTAACGATACCCGAGATGATGCCGCAGCTTACGATTTAGGCAACGGAATGGCTTTAATTTCTACCACCGATTTCTTTATGCCTATTGTAGATGATGCTTTTGATTTTGGAAGAATTGCATCGGCAAATGCTATTTCTGATGTGTATGCCATGGGCGGGAAACCAGTTTTAGCGATTGCGATACTGGGTTGGCCAATTGATAAACTCGCTCCAGAAGTAGCACAAAAAGTTTTAGAAGGCGCTCGTTCAATATGTGCTGAAGCGGGAATAACGCTTGCAGGTGGTCATAGTATTGATTGCCCCGAACCCGTTTTTGGTTTGTCTGTTAACGGAATGGTGGACATCAAAAACCTAAAACAAAATTCTACCGCTAAAGCGGGATGCAAATTATACCTCACTAAAGCTTTGGGAGTTGGTATTTTAACCACCGCTCAAAAGAAAGGAATTTTAAAAGCTGAACATACTGATATTGCTCCAAAATCTATGGCAAAACTCAATAAAATTGGGGAAGTTTTTGGCAATTTAGATTATATCACCGCAATGACAGATGTTACTGGTTTTGGATTGCTTGGTCACCTTTCTGAAATGTGCGAAGGCAGTAATTTACAAGCGACCATTGATTTTGATAAAGTTCCAAAACTCAACGTAATTGATGAATATTTAGAACAGAAATCAATCCCCGGCGGAACCCTAAGAAATTGGGCAAGCTACGGACATAAAATTGGTAAAATTACCGAAAGACAAAAACACATCCTCGCCGACCCACAAACCAGTGGAGGTTTATTGGTTGCCGTAGAACCTCAATTTGTAACAGAATTTGAAGCATTATTGAAAGAAAATGGAATTCCTGATGAGAATTGTGTGAGTTTTGGTGAGTTGAAAGTAAAAGGTGATGGTAAGTGGATTGAGGTGAAATAAAATTTAAAATCATTTTTATTTTACAATTAAATACATTATTGTGTACATTTATATGTACTAAATAAAATTGTCATGATAGTGATTAGTCCAAGTGAGTTAAGAGGGAATTTAAAAAAGTATTTAGATTTAGCCGATAAAGAAAGAATTATTATTCAGCGAGGAAAATCTGAAATGTTTGAATTGAGAAAGCAGGAACGCATTAGTGAAGATGATTACTTTGATAATCCAAAAAATATTGAAGCTATAGAAGAAGGATTGGCAGATATAAAAGCTGGAAGATTTACCACTTTAGACCCAGATAAAACTTTATGGGAAAATATTCTTTAAATCTATCAGAAAAAACCAAAAGAGATTTAAAGGCAATTCAAAAATCAGGGGATAAAAATAGTATTCAAAAAGTAGAGCAAATTTTTAACGAATTATCCGAAACACCAGCTCAAGGAATTGGCAAACCTGAATTGTTGAAATATAAATATGCTGGTCTATGGTCAAGAAGAATCAACCAAAGAGATAGATTAATTTATAAAATTGAAGAAAGTATTGTAACTGTTTTTGTGATTTCTGCCAAAGGGCATTATGATGATAAATAGCTGTACTCGTTTCTACTGCGTAAGGGATTGACGTGAAAATCCTTTTTGTTTTTCACAAAAAGATTGCAACAAAAAAGCCCGACCCCGATTTTTCTTCGGGGATACGCCCAAAATTTCATACCATTTACTCATTTTACAAGCTTCAAAACCCTTCCCAAAAAAACAATTTCTTTTACCCCAAAAACTTTACAATATTCCCTTTGTTAAACCTTTAAGAAGCGGTTTGATTTTAGTACTTTTGCCGCTTGATTAACCATCGAGTTAATGCCATTTAAATTCGATTATAAAGATTTAAAATATAGCCCCCGAATGAGATTAAATGTAGATTATCAAGAGCAATTTGAGCAAAGGCATATCGCACCAAATGAGCAGGATACGCAAGCCATGTTGAAAACAGTTGGTGTAAATTCTTTAGATGAATTGATTGCGCAAACGGTGCCACAAAACATCAGATTAGCCAAACCAATGGATTTGCCTGTTGCAAAAAGTGAGTTTCAGTATTTAAATGATCTGAAACAGGTTGCTTCTAAAAACAAAGTTTTTAAATCATACATCGGGCAGGGTTATCATGGGGTAATTGTACCGGGTGTAATTCAAAGAAATATTTTAGAAAACCCAGGCTGGTACACTCAATATACGCCTTATCAGGCCGAAATTGCACAAGGACGTTTACAAGCTTTGTTAAATTTTCAAACTATGGTTTTGGATTTAACAGGAATGCAAATTGCCAATGCTTCTTTATTAGACGAAGGAACCGCTGCTGCCGAAGCCATGTTTTTACAATACAGTTTGCGTAAAAACGATAATGCTAAAACCTATTTTGTTTCTGAAGAAGTTTTCCCTCAAACTATAGATATTTTAAAAACCAGAGCGCAACCTTACGGCATTGATTTGGTGATTGGAAACCACGAAACCATTGAACTCACCGAAAATATGTTTGGTGCTTTGGTGCAATACCCTGCTGGCAGTGGAGAGGTTTATAATTATCAGGCTTTCGCCGATGCTGCTCATCAAAAAAACATCAAATTAACGGTTGCTGCTGATATTATGAGCTTAGCATTGTTAACTCCTCCGGGAGAGTGGGGAGCTGATATTGTAGTTGGAACCACGCAACGTTTTGGAATTCCGATGGGATTTGGCGGTCCACATGCTGCTTTTTTTGCTACAAAAGAAGAGTACAAACGCTCTATGCCGGGTAGAATTATTGGGGTAACCATAGATGCGCATGAAAACTATGCTTTGCGTATGGCTTTACAAACCAGAGAACAACATATCCGTAGAGATAAAGCAACTTCAAATATTTGTACAGCACAAGCATTATTGGCTATTATGGCTGGTATGTATGCTACTTATCATGGTCCAAAAGGCATTAAAGCTATTGCCGAAAGAATTCATGGTCAGGCTATATTGTTAGCAAAATCTTTAGCTGAGTTAGGTTTTACTCAGGAAAACAAAACATTTTTTGATACCGTAAGATTTAATGTAGGTAATTTGGTAAACCCTATTCATGCCGAAGCATTAAACCAAGAAGTGAATTTGCACTATAATGGAGAGTCTATTACCATTTCTTTAAATGAAACTACCACTGTTGAAGATATTAAAACTTTAGTGCGTGTTTTTGGAAAAGTAAAAGGTAAAAACTTAAATGATGTTAATGTTGACTCTTTAAAAAGCAATATCGAAACTGTTATTCCGGCTTCTTTACAAAGACAATCAGCTTATTTAACGCACCCTATATTTAACAAGCATCATTCAGAACATGAAATGTTGCGTTACATTAAATCATTAGAAGCAAAAGATTTATCGCTTTGTCATTCTATGATTGCTTTGGGTTCTTGCACCATGAAATTGAATGCCACCACAGAAATGGTTCCGGTAACTTGGCCAGAATTTGGAAACTTACATCCATTTGCTCCGGTTGATCAGACTGGTGGTTACATGCAAATTATGGCCGAGTTAAATGATTGGTTAAGCGAAATTACAGGTTTTGCAGCTATGAGTTTACAACCTAATGCAGGTGCGCAAGGCGAATATACTGGCTTAATGGTAATTAGAGCTTACCATCATGATAGAGGAGATTCCCACAGAAATATTGCTTTAATTCCTTCATCTGCTCATGGCACCAATCCAGCTTCGGCAGCAATGGCCGGAATGAAAATTATTGTGACCAAATGTGATGAAAAAGGGAATATAGATGTTGCAGATTTGAAGGCTAAAGCCGAAGAACACTCTGCAAATTTAAGTTGCTTAATGGTTACTTATCCATCTACACATGGTGTTTTTGAAGAATCTATTATTGAGATTTGTGATATCATTCACCAACATGGTGGACAAGTTTATATGGATGGCGCTAACATGAATGCACAAGTTGGTTTAACATCGCCAGCTAATATTGGTGCTGATGTTTGTCATTTAAATTTACACAAGACTTTTTGTATTCCACACGGTGGTGGTGGCCCCGGAATGGGTCCAATTGGAGTTGCAAAACATTTAGTACCTTATTTACCAGGCCACACAGTTGTACAAATTGGTGGAGAAAAATCAATATCAGCAGTTTCGGCAGCGCCTTGGGGTTCTGCCTCTATCCTACTCATCTCTCATGCTTATATTGCTATGATGGGCGCAGAAGGATTAACCAATGCTACTAAAATTGCTATTTTAAATGCCAATTATATTAAGGCCAGATTAGAAGCCCATTACCCAGTGTTATATGCCGGTGCAAATGGTAGATGTGCGCATGAGATGATTTTAGATTGCAGAAGTTTCAAAAACTTTGGTGTAGAAGTTACAGATATTGCTAAACGATTGATGGATTATGGTTTCCATGCACCAACAGTTTCTTTCCCGGTTGCTGGTACTTTGATGGTTGAACCAACAGAATCTGAACCAAAACATGAGTTAGACCGTTTTTGCGATGCGATGATTGCCATCAGAAATGAAATTTCTGATGTAGAAACAGGTTTATTAGACAAAGTAAATAATCCATTAAAAAATGCACCTCATACTGCCGCTGTAATTACCGGAAACGAATGGGATAAACCTTATACCCGTCAAAAAGCAGGTTTTCCTTTACCTTACGTTGCCGAACATAAATTTTGGCCTTCAGTAGGAAGAGTAAATGATACTTTTGGTGATAGAACTTTAATTTGTAGCTGTCCGCCAATAGAAGAATATGAAATGGATGCCGTAAATTAAAATTTCCATTATATTTTCAATTCAAAAAGTCTTGACATTCTTGTTCAAGACTTTTTGAATTTTAGGATCATTTAACCTCATTTTGAATACCCTAAACGGAGTAATTATTTTTCAAAAAAATAGCTATATTGTGAAAATAATTAATTTTACTGTTTAACTTCTAGAAAAAACAGCTTTAATGAGGTTTCTATGTTTACCTTTTCTTGTATTCTCTTTATTTTTTTCAAATCGAAGCATAGCTAAGTCTGAAGATTTAAAACCTATTAATTTACAGCTAAAATGGCATCATCAATTTCAATTTGCCGGTTTTTATGCTGCCCAAATTAAAGGATTTTATAAAAAACACGGTTTAGATGTAAACATTATAGAAGGTGGGATAAATAAACCACCTTTAAAACAGGTTTTAAGTGGCAGTGCAGATTTTGGAGTAACAGGTTCAGACATTTTATACGAATACATTAAAGGTAAAAAAGTGAAAGTTACGTCTGTAATTTTCCAACACTCTCCTTATGTTTTAATGACGCTTAAAACAAGTAATATTCGTACCCTTTCAGACTTGGTAGGAAAAAGAATAATGGTTTCTGAGGACCAAGGATGGTTACTTTTAAGAGCCTTGTTTTTTAGAGAAGGTATTGACTTGGCATCTACACAACTGCTTCCTCACTCGTGGAATAATGAAGATTTAATTAATGGTAAAGCCGATGCATTTACGGCTTACAGTACTGCCGAACCAGAACAATTAAGACAATTAGGTTATCAAACCTCTTTAATTAAACCTTCTGATTATGGTTTAGATTTTTACGGCGATCTTATATTTACTTCTGAAACTTACGCTCAAGAAAATTCTGAAACCGTAGAAGCATTTAATAAAGCAAGCATAGAAGGCTGGGAATATGCGCTCAGTCATAAACAAGAAATTATAAACTATATTTTAAAGTTACCTGGTGTAAAAAAAAGAGGGATTACTGAAAATAATTTGCTTTTTGAAGCAGATGAAACAGAAAAACTAGTTTTATCTAATATTGTAGAAGTTGGGCATGTTAACCTAGGTAGGTTTCAACAAATGCTAGCTGTTTATAAAGAATTAAAATTAGTTCCTCAAAATGCTAACATTGATGGTTTGATATTTAAACCTACCAAATATGAATGGCAAAGAATTATCTTCATCTCACTTATTGTTTTAGGTATTATTTTCTTGCTTTTTATTGTTACGGTGTTTTTAAACTGGCGTCTTAGAAAAATTGTTAACACAAAAACTAAAGCCCTTTTAAACGAAATAGAACAACGTAAAACAGCCGAAGCAGTGGCTAACGAAAGTAAAGAACAAATAGAACTCATATTACAAAGTGCCAATATTTGTTTATGGGACTGGGATTTAAAAACCAATCAAAAATCTTTTAGTAAACAGTGGTATAATTTGCTGGGAGTTAACCCTCAAAATTTAGGTTTAGATTTTGATCCGTTTAGTGCTATCCATCCAGATGATTTGGAAAAATCAAGAAAAATATTTAAGCAAAATATGGGTGGCGGAAGAGGAAATGACCTTTTACAATTTAGAATAGCTAAAGCCAATGGAGAATATATTTATATTTTATCATCCTCAAAAGTTATCATAGAAAACGAAAAAGTTATAAAGCTATCAGGCGTTATTATTGATATTAATGAAATCAAGAAAAAGGAACAAGAATTAATAAAAATTTCAGAAGAATTGATGCAAAGTAATAGTGAATTAAAGAAATTTGCCTACATCATTTCCCATAATTTAAGAGGCCCTGTGGTAAACATTTCCAGCCTTTTTAATATGATTGAACATGATAGCATGTCTGATGACAACAAAATCTTTTGTGATAAAATTGGAATATCAGTAAATAAGTTGGAGGAAACATTAAATGATTTAATAGAAATTGTTTCACACCAAAAGCCAGAAAATAAATCTTTAACCGTTATAGATTTTGAATCAGAATTAAAACAAATTATTGCCTCTATAGAGTATCAGTTTGTATCATCAGGTGCTAAAATAACTACTCTTTTTGATGTTAGAACAATGATTTATTCTAAAAAATACTTTGAAAGTATTTTGATTAATTTAATTACCAACGCTTTAAAATATAAATCTCCGCACAGGGCTTCAACTATTCATATTAGTACATCAGAAAACGATGAATATGTTATTTTAAAAGTAAAAGACAATGGAATTGGAATTGATTTAGATAAAAATAAATCAAAAATATTTGGCCTTTACCAGCGTTTTACGCCTCATTTAGATGGAAAAGGAATTGGTTTATTTATCATTAAATCTCACATAGAATCTATGAATGGTAAAATTGAAGTAGACAGTAAACTGGATGAAAGCACCACTTTTACCATCTATTTTTCTAAAAATCTAAATAAAGCTTAAATTTTACTTCACAAACTGTCATATTAAAGTAACAGTATTTAATAATTTAATTAAGTGTTTAAACATCTAAAATTTAGTTATACATTTGCATTGTTAATTTAAACTCAATTATGAAAAAGAATTTATTAGTATTGTTAGCATTAACAGGGATACTGTTTGCATTTAAACCAAAAGCAGATGTTTACACGGTAGACGTTGCTAAATCAAAAATTGAATGGATTGGTCGTAAAGTGACAGGTCAACATACAGGAGAAATAAAAATTGCTTCGGGCAATTTAAATGCAAATGGAAAAGCTTTAGCTAGCGGTACTTTTGCAATGGATATGACCAGCATGACTTGTACAGATCTTGACGCTACAAATGGCGGAAAATTATTAGGTCATTTAAAATCTGACGACTTTTTCTCTGTTCAAAAAAACCCAACTTCTAAATTTGTAATCACCAAAATTACAGCTGCCGGTGCAGAAAAAGCAACTATCACTGGAGATTTAACCATCAAAGGAATTACAAATTCAGTTTCTTTTCCAGCGTCAGTTAAACAACAAGGAAGCTTTATAGTTGCAGTAGCAAAAGGGGTTAAAATTAACAGAACTCAATTTGATATTAAATACGGTTCAAAAAGCTTTATTGCTGGTATTGGAGACAAAGCTATTGATGATGAATTTGAATTAAATATCAATTTGGTTGCAAAAAAATAATTTCTAAAACTCGTATTTATTTTCCGAGATAAATAAAACAAACCTGAATACTAAGTATTCAGGTTTGTTTTATTTAAATACAATTCTCCCTTCTTTATTTAAAATTACAATCTTTCTTTTTTTTATTTTATATTTAAAGTAACAAAAACACGTTAGAGGTAATCTAATTTATTAGATCATTGTAATACAACATTATAAGAAAAGCACATCATAAATTTTATCCCACAAAGCAACATAAAAAGTCGTATTGATATTAGATAAGGCTATTAATTACCGTAAAAATTCTCGAATATTAAAAAATAATTTAATTCGGAATTTTGGAAACTTAAAAAATATTAATTCGTAAAAGTTTTAGATGATAAAGGAACCGCTCCATATTTTAATTATTGATGATGATGAAATCAATAATTTTATAGCCGCTAAATTAATAGACAAAATTCCGCCACAAGCAAAAGTAAACACTTGTTTAAATGGTCAGGAGGGCATAAATTACGTAAAATCTAAGCTTACCAATCAAGATGAGTTTCCTGATATCATATTCTTAGACATTAATATGCCTTTAATGAATGGATGGGATTTTTTAGAAGAGTACGAGCTAATAAAAGACAGCATAAAAAAGAAAGTGGTTATTAATATGCTATCCTCATCTGTTTATAATGATGACATTAGTAAAGCAGAAACTTTTACTACTGTCAATAAATTTATTTCTAAACCATTAACAGTAGAAAAAATAAAAGATTTATATCAAACTTTAGAAATATAAAATTAAACTATAGCATCAATAGAAAAGTTTTGATCTTGTTTTTTCACTCTTCCTATAGCTCTTGATTTTGCGTGATAAAATAAACAAATCCAATTATTTTCAGCAGCTTTCTCTCCGTAAACTGCCCTAAGTTCCATCGCTTTTTTACCGTCTAAATCATATTTAGCAATAAACTTTCTTTGCAGTTGTTCTGGTTCGGGTACAATATCGCCACCAAAAAAATAATATTCTCCGCCTGTTTGAATATGAAAGACTTGGTGAAATTCACAATGTCCGCCAGTAATTTCATAACTAATCTCATCATTAATAAATCCATCACCCTCTAAAAAAACAATTTGCCCTGATCTTTGAACCACATCAAATATTTCTGTTTTATAGGATTTAGATATATTACTATAAGCTGTTTCCCATTCCCCACGTTGAATATAATATTCTGCATTTGGGAAACTCACCTCCATTTTACCGTCTTTTGTCCAAACCATTCCACCGCTATGGTCAAAATGCAAATGAGACATCAAAACCTTGGTCACATCACCAGGTAAATAACCCGCTCTCTTAATGTTTTCATGCAAAATTAAATTCCCATCCGCATCATTATAGCCTAAGCCGGTATCAATCAATATTAAATCTCGATCTGTTTTTATCAGAAAAGGCTGAATAAAAATAAACAAGGAGGCTGGTCGGTCGCTAACTTTATCAACAGAAGGATCAAACGGAATAAATTTTTTAGAAGCATCTACAGAATAAGACCCCTCGTACAGAGCAATAGCTTTCAAATTTAATAGATTTGTGAATAAATAATACCCAATATATTTTACCTAGCTAGTTATAACAACAAAACTGATAAAATGTATATTTACGGGTTAGACGAAGCAAATATATGGAAAAAAGGTGGGTAGCGCAGGAAAAAGCTGATGCACAAATAGTTGAAAAACTCTCAAAAGAATTAAATGTAGATATGATTTTGTCTAATATGATGGCAAAAAGAGGAATCCATTCTTTTGAAGAGGCAAAAGATTTTTTCAGACCAGATTTACGTCTACTTCACGATCCTTTTTTAATGAAAGATATGCCACAAGCTATTGAAAGAATAGAAAGGGCTCTCAAAAATGAAGAACATATACTAGTTTACGGAGATTATGATGTTGATGGAACCACCTCGGTAGCCTTAACTTATTCGTTTTTTAAGCAAATCCATCCCAATATAAATTACTACATACCAGATAGGTATAAAGAAGGTTATGGAATATCTACACAAGGGATAGAATATGCCGCAGAAAATAATTATACGCTTATTATCGCTTTAGATTGCGGCATTAAATCAGTAGATAAAGTTGCTTATGCAACAGAAAAAGGAATAGATTTTATCATTTGTGATCACCATTTGCCGGGAGATGAAATTCCGGCTGCCGTTGCTGTTTTAGATCCAAAAAGAAAAGATTGCGAATATCCATATAAAGAACTTTCGGGCTGTGGTTTAGGGTTTAAATTAATTCAGGCTTACGCCGATAAAAATAACCTGCCATTTTCATCAGTTGAAGAATATTTAGATTTAGTAGCTGTAAGTATTGCCTCTGATATTGTGCCTATTACTGGCGAAAATAGAACATTGGCCTATTTTGGATTAAAAAAACTAAACGAAAATCCATGCAAAGGTTTACAAGCTTTGATAGAACTTTCTGGTAAAACCGATGACTTTTCTATCACCGATATTGTTTTTGCCATTGGACCAAGAATTAATGCCGCTGGCAGAATAGATGATGCAAAAAAAGCAGTTCAATTATTAATTGCCGCTTCTACAGAAATTGCCGAAGATGCAGGCTTTATCATCAACCTAAAAAATGCCGAACGTAAAGAGTTTGATAGTAATATTACCGAACAAGCCTTAAACATGATTTTAAACTCCCCTGAAATGGAGCACAGAAAATCTACCGTAGTTTATCATGAAAGCTGGCATAAAGGTGTAATAGGAATTGTAGCTTCAAGGTTAACCGAGAAATATTACAGACCAACCATTGTGTTAACTCAATCTAACGGACATGTAGCAGGCTCTGCCAGATCTGTTATAGGATATGATTTATATGAAGCTTTGTGCGAATGCAGTGATTTATTGGAGCAATTTGGTGGCCATAAATATGCAGCAGGTTTAACCATGAAAACAGAAAATGTAGCCGCATTTAGCCAACGATTTGAAGAAGTAGTTTGCGCAACCATTACAGATGATTTGCTGATACAGGAAATTTCTATGGAAGCAGAAATAGAATTGAATCAAATTAATCCTAAATTTTTTAGAATATTAAATCAATTTGCACCCTTTGGGCCACAAAATATGTCACCTGTGTTTATGAGCAGAAATGTATCTTCGTACGGTTATGGCACTATGGTTGGTAACAATCATTTAAAAATGACTATTAAACAGCAAAATAGTCCAACTTTTGATTGCATTGGTTTTGGTTTTGGAAATCACTTAGAGCAAATTAATATTGGAAAACCATTTGACATTTGTTATACCATAGAAGAAAACGTTTGGAAAGAAAAAAGAAACATTCAGTTAAATATTAAAGGCATAAAAACATATTAATCGCTCATGATTTTAAAGGCAGAAAACCTCATTAAAAAATACAAGCAAAGAGTTGTTGTAAACAATGTGTCTTTCCATGTAAACCAAGGAGAAATTGTAGGTTTATTAGGCCCCAATGGAGCCGGAAAAACCACTTCTTTTTACATGATTGTAGGTTTAATTAGACCCAATGAAGGAAAAGTTTTTTTAGATGATGAAGACATTACGGCTGACCCTATGTATCGCCGAGCAAAAAAAGGCATTGGCTATTTAGCACAAGAAGCTTCGGTATTTAGAAAATTAAGCGTAGAAGACAATATTAAAGCAGTGCTAGAAATGTCTACCTTAAAAAAAGACGAACAAAGAGAGAAATTAGAAACCCTTATAGATGAATTTAGCTTACATAAAGTAAGAAAAAACAGAGGAGATTTACTTTCAGGAGGCGAGAGAAGAAGAACAGAGATAGCAAGGGCTTTAGCTGCCGATCCTAAATTTATTTTATTGGATGAACCTTTTGCAGGAGTAGATCCAATTGCGGTAGAAGAAATTCAAATGATTGTAGCCCGCTTAAAACATAGAAACATAGGCATTTTAATTACCGATCATAATGTGAACGAAACCTTATCTATCACAGATAGGGCTTATTTACTGGCAGAAGGAAACATTATGCTAACTGGCACACCCCAACAAATTGCAGATGATGAAATGGCTCGTAAATTTTATTTAGGTCAGCATTTTGAATTAAAAATTAAAAGGTTTTAAGCTCTATTTATTGATTTGAAGATGTCTTGATTTGAAGATTTATAGGCTAACAAACTAACCAACCAAAAACCTAACAAACTAAATAAATGACCATAGTAAACTCTTTCCTTAACTGGTACATGAAAAAGCGAATGCACCAGATAGAGCTTTTTATGAAATATCCTAATGAGGTACAAGAAGAGTGGTTTTCCTCGCTCATTAGCGATGCTGTTGGTACAGAATGGGGGAAGAAACACGATTACAGGTCTATAGAAAATATTCGTCAGTTTAAAGAACGAGTACCGGTACAAAACTACGATTCACTTAAGCCATACATTGAAAAAATGCTCAATGGCGAACAAAATATACTTTGGCCTTCAGAAATTAAATGGTTTGCAAAATCATCTGGTACCACCAATGACCGTAGTAAGTTTATCCCGGTTAGTGAAGAGGCGTTAGAAGAATGCCATTTTAAAGGCGGAAAAGACATGTTAGCCATCTATTGTAATAATAGACCTGATGCAAAAATGTTTACTGGCAAAAGTTTAGTTTTAGGTGGCAGCCATCAAATTAATCAACTCAGCCCCGATTCTTTTTACGGTGATCTTTCAGCAGTAATTCTTAAAAACCTGCCTTTTTGGGCCGAGATGCTGCGTACGCCAGATATGTCTATTGCCCTTATGGATAATTATGAGGAAAAAATAGAAAAAATGGCTAGGGCCACCATGGATATTAATGTGACTAATATTGCTGGTGTACCCACTTGGACCATCGTTTTAGCCAAACGTGTTTTAGAACTTACCGGCAAAAAAAACTTAATGGAAGTTTGGCCACATTTAGAGTTATACGTACATGGCGCTGTAAATTTTGACCCTTATAGAGAGCAGTTTAAAAAACTAATTCCTAATAAGGAAATGTATTATTTAGAAACTTATAACGCATCTGAAGGTTTTTTTGGAATACAAGATCAAAGTGATAGCAGTGATTTATTATTGATGCTAGATTACGGCATTTACTATGAATTTATACCGATGGAGGAAGTGGATAAAGAATTTCCAGATACCCTTTCTTTACATGAAGTAGAATTAGATAAAAACTACGCCATGGTAATTAGTACCAATGCAGGCCTATGGCGATACATGATTGGTGATACTGTTAAATTCACCTCACTTAACCCCTACCGTTTAAAAATTACCGGCCGAACCAAACATTTTATTAATGCCTTTGGCGAAGAAGTAATTATAGACAATGCCGAAAAAGCTTTAAATAAGGCTTGCGCCGATACTGGAGCGCTTATAAAAGATTATACTGCTTGCCCTATTTATTTTAAAGAGAACGAACCCGGTGCCCACGAGTGGATTATTGAGTTTGAGAAAAAACCTAAAGAATTTGATCGTTTTGTAGATATTTTAGATAATACTTTACGCGAAGTTAACTCTGATTATGATGCCAAACGCTTTAAAGATATGGCGCTTAAACGCCCCACGGTTCATATTGCACCCAACAATACATTTTACAATTGGTTAAAAGCTAAAGGAAAATTAGGCGGCCAACATAAAGTCCCTCGTTTAGCTAATGAGCGTAAATATGTAGATGAGATTTTGGAGATGATGATTAAGTAATTTGATTTTACGTGTTAAAAAAAGAATTAAAATTTGATGTTTTACAGCTTACAGTTTAAACACTAGGTTTTACTTAAACACTACAACAAACCTATTTAATAAGATGCTGAAATAAATTCAGCATGACAAAAACACGCTTGTAAATCAACCTTTATGATTTGCACTGCCCTAAATACCTAAACGGGATAGCAATGGCAGCGCCCCGTATTTTTCTACGGGGACTATAATGGATAGCCCGGCTACCGCTAAAGATATAGTAGAATTCTTGCTTTTCTAAAAAAATATTAACCACCATGCAACCATTTTAACAAAAGCATCATCTACCTTTATAGAAGCATATATGAATTTGAAACCAAAGTTTACTATAGAAGAAGTGGTGAAAGGCTGCCAAGCCGGTGAACCTAAATTTCAGGAGTTGTTGTATAAAACTACCTCTTCTAAAATGCTGGGGATTTGTATGCGCTATGCTAAAGATCAATTTGAGGCAGAAGACATGATGCAAACAGGTTTTGTGAAGGTGTTTAGAAAGCTAAATGATTACCGGGGAGAAGGCTCTTTTGAAGGTTGGATGCGCAGAATTATGGTGCATACTTCTATTGAGTTTTATCGTAAAAATTTACGAACACTCAACGTAGTGGAAATAGATGAAACTCATGAGCAGGGAGCTTCTACCGCTTTTGATATGAGTAGCATTAACGTAAAAGATTTAATGAGATTAATACAAAACCTTAGTAGTGGTTACCGATTGGTTTTTAACATGTATGCCATTGAAGGCTACTCGCACAAAGAAATTGCAGCAGAATTGGGCATTACAGAAGGTGCTTCTAAATCGCAATTGTCTAGAGCGAGGGCAGTATTAAGAGAACAAGTTTTAAAATTAGAGGGATACAGAAATGAAAGTAGCTTCGGATAAAAAATTTGATGAGTTTTTCAAATCCTCTTTTGAAGATTTTGAAGTAGAACCGTCTGCAAATTCATGGGACAAAATAGCTCAGGAATTAAAGCAAAAACCTAAAAAGAAATTTCCAATTTTTTGGATGGCTGCGGCTAGCGTAGTGATTGTTTTAGGAATTGGATTGGGTTTGTACACTCAACCTACTGAGGTAATTAAATTAAAACCTCAGACGGATGAACTGACAGCTAAGGTGGAGCCTAAGCTTGAGGAAAGTAAAGAACAAGGAATAAAGGATGAACTAGGAGTAAAGATTAAAGAGCAAAGATTAGAAAAGCCTGAATTATTAGCTGCTAACACTAAAAAACAGCCTGTTAGTAAAGAAAATAAAGTTTCTGAAAAAAATATTTCTGAGGATGCAACCATTACTAGCAAAGCAACCGTCTTAGATTTAAATAACTTGGAAGAAGATTTGGCAAGAGTAAAGCCAGTAAAGAGAATCAATTCTGTTGCGCAACAAATGATAGATGATGAAGCCAAACAAACTAAATTAAATGGCAGCATGAACGCTGCACTGGCTTTAGCACAAAACACTAATGATGAAAACCTAAACGATGATGGCGCCATTACCGGAAGGAAAGTAAAAATAAAATCAGTAGGAGACTTGGTGAATTTTGTAGTAGCCAAAGTAGATAAGAGAGAAGAAAAAATTATTAAAGTAAGTAGAACCGATGAAGGTGACAACGAAATCACTGGAATTAATTTAGGATTATTCAAATTTAGAAAAGCAGAAAAATGAAAAAGATACTTTTAAGTGTAATGGGCTTAGCCATGTTTAGCCTTGCACAGGCGCAAGAACAAGATACCGTTAAAAAGAAAACTACATCAGTAATTATAAACGCTGATGGTGTAGCAATTAACATCGGAAAAAAAGATAGTGTAGTTAAAAAAGTGGTGAAATATCCAAAACTAGACTTTGATTTAACCTTTGAACATTTTGATATTGGTTTGAGTAAATACCACACAGGCTCTGATTTTTCTACTCCCGCAGGTTATGGTTTTTTAGAAAACGAAACCTGGAAAACCAGTAATGTAGGTTTTGATCTTTTAGAACTAAGTTTAAGATTTAACCCGAATTTTAAAATTATGTTAGCCGCTGGTTTAGATTGGAACCACATGAGATTAAAACAAAATGTAACTATTAAACCCGAAAACCCTGTTTTAGCTGCTGATGTGGATACTAGAACTTACGAAAAAAACAGATTTTCTAGTCGTTATTTAAGAGTTCCATTATATTTTGAATACCGCACTGCGCAAAATGATAAAGGTAAAAGAGCAACTATTGTATTTGGACCAGAAGTTGGCTTTTTACTAAACGGAAAAGTAAAACAAATAAGTGATGAAAACGGGAAAGTAAAAGTAAAAGACGACTATAACTTTGAACCTTTTAGATATGGCGCAAATGTTAGAATTGGATATGGCGGCGCTGGTGTATTCTTCAAATATTATATGAATGATGTTTTTGCTAAAAACCAAGGTCCGGCAGATTATAAAAACTTAAACTTTGGCTTAACCTTTGGATTTTAATACACACAGCCCTATAAATACAAAAAAGGAGAACCGTTTGGCTCTCCTTTTTTTGTTTGCTATATTTTGATTTAATTATTCCCTACTGCACCGGCACCTTGGCCGCTATCTCCTTGTTTTAAATCATCATTGGTTACTCCTTTTTTCTTGGCTGGTGATCCTGCCTTTAATTGTCCAAATCTCCAACTAAAGTTTACACCAAATGACCTAAAAGGGATAGAAAAACTAGTGTTTTGCGTAAAATTAGTACTTACTAAATTAGATTTAAAGTTTTTACGCTCATTAAATGGATCTATAATAGTTAAACCTAAACTTCCTTTTTTCTTTAATATTTCCTTTTTAAAACCGGTAATCCACATGTTAAAACCTGCATTCTCTCCTTGGAAAGTTCTACGTGGTGAATTTAAAATCACAAAACTTTCTATAATAAATCCTTTTGGCAAGTTTAAAGAGCCACTTACAAATGCATTGTATAAGAAATAAGTTTTCCCTGATGTACTGGCATCAGGATTTAATGCCGAGTTATTTACAGTAATGTTATAAGAATTAATATTCAGGTTGGTTCTAAGAGTCAATATTTTAATTGGATTTACAGATCCAAAGAAATTGAAACCAAAAGAATTATTTGTACCCACGTTTTCAAAAGTTTGTAGTGAAAAAGACTTTCCATTTTCAACAGTAGGCTTAATTACACTTTCAATAATTCCGTTGGTTCTTCTGTAAAAAATAGAGGCATTAATTACGGTAGTTTTCACAAAAGTGGAGTATCCTAATTCGAAATTGTTTGAGATTTCTGGAGACAAGCTAGGGTTTCCCTGAGATTGTTGTAAAGAATCTGCCACGTTACGGAAAGGATTTAAGAAGGGTAAACTTGGTCTCTGAATTCTTTTATTGTAACTCAGTTTAACAGTTTGAAAATTCTTGAAACTTCTAGAAACTACCACACTTGGCACAAAAGTACCATAACTGTTTTCAAAAGTTGGGATTTGATTAGAAGGTGTTGAGCTTCCGTTAATATCTGTATACTCATATCTTCCACCCAACTTAAAGCCATATTTCTTAGCTAAAGTAAAAGCAAAAGTAGAATATGCTGCAGCTACATCCTGACTGTAATCATAAATATTATTTCTTCCAGTTATTGGTGTGAAAGACTCGGAACTTGGATTAAATTTTTGAGCTCTTGAATCGCTATTAATATCTCTTAAAATACTTTTTGCCCCTAGCTCCCAAATTACCTTTTTAAAAGGATGCGTATAATCTGCCTGAAAAGTAAACTCTTCATTTACCCCATCATTCCCTGAAATTTCTGATAACGGGTTATTAGAAAAAAGAGTGGTATAATCGTTATCTGTCTTCCCTCTGGTGTATTGTGCCGCTAAAGAATATTCTTGCCCTTCTTTTTTAAATTTGTGGGTAAAGTCATTATTCCAGTCGTAATTAAAAGCACTAAAATCACTGTTTGTAGTACGTAAATAACTACTAATATCATTTCCAATTTGAGTGGTAGCCGTATTAGCTCCGTCGGTACCAAAAGAAAAACGACTAAATTTTAAGCTAGAGTTGATTGAATTGTAATTATTAAAATCATAATCAATCCCTACAGAACCATTTCCGGCTAAACGCTCTGTTTCATTTGTACCGGTTTGGCTATTTGTAAAATTACTTCCAACCGATTTAAAATCAAGAATACTTGCCGCTGGCCAAGAATAGTTTCCTCCAAAATTAGTGCTTAAGCCAAATCTTCCTTTTTTAGCATTAATGTTTACGTTGGCGTTATTTTGACGAGTTCCCACAGAAGTATTAATAGAACCGCTTAAACCTTCTAAATTATTCTTTTTAGTAATGATGTTGATAATTCCGGATGATCCTTCGGCATCGTATTTGGCTGATGGAGAAGTTATCACCTCTACGTTTTTAATCTGATCTGCAGGAATCGCTTTTAAAGCATCGCCCATGTTACCCGCCATTACTCCGGATGGTTTTCCATTAATTAAAACCCTAACATTAGAACTTCCTCTTAAAGAAACATTTCCTTCATAATCTACAGATAATAAAGGCACTTTACGTAAAACATCTGTAGCGTTGCCGCCGGCAGAGGTTACATCTTTTTCTGCATTGTAAACAATTCTATCAATTTTATTTTCTATTACTGCGGCCTCTCCTATTACAGTAACTTCATTTAAAAGTTTATTATTAGGCGACAGTACAATGTTTCCCATATTTAAATCGGGTTTAGACAAAGTAGTTTCTACTGGCTCTATTATTTTAGATGCATATCCAATAAAAGAAATAGTTACTCTATATTTCCCAGGTTTAATATTCTCTACTTTAAAAGCTCCTTTTTCATCAGCTAAAGAACCATTTGTAGATTTTGTTTGTCCGCTTCTAGATAAAGAAATGGTAGCATAATCAACAGGCTTTTGAGTAAGAGAATCTATAATAGTACCTGAAATTTTTCCAACTATTGTGGGTTGTGCTGCACCGCCAGGAAATTGGGCGTAAGTAAAACTGGTTGAAAATAATGCCAGTAATAAAATGTAAAAGTGTTTCATTTTTTGATCTTATTTTTTTGATAAAGATTATCGCTCTTTGCTTAAATGGCTTTCTTAATTACAGCCAATAAAGCAATGAAAGCTTTTTTTGTTTGTAATAAGATGGGAAAAGGGATGCAATGTTACGGTATAACTTAAATAATTATATAACATAAGTGCTACAAAAAAAGCATAAAAAAAGCCGCATTTTGCGGCTTTAAATAAATTTTATAGTGTTTCTATTTTACAAATAGTGATAAGATAGTAAGTATTTAACCACTTGTTCAAACTGAACAATTTCTGATTCTTCTTTCTCCAGTGAAAGAGAATCAGAAAAATCTAAAAAATTTGAAGGGTTATGCTTTACATTGTCTCTAGTTGTTTTTAATGTAGCATCAACAATTGCACTCGAATTCTTTTTTGGTTTTCCGTTAAACTGAAGCTCATACTGAGCCACTTCTTTACCATCTTTACAAAAAATGATGATGTGATACACTTTGATTTTTTCTTTATTATTGATATCAAGCTCTTTACTTTGGATATTAAATTTTCCAAGCAACATCCCATTATAAATAATTTTATTTTTGTTTAATGTTAATTCCTCTAAAGACGTATCAACATTCAAACTTAGCGGTTTTGCATTCATACTAATTCCTAGAAATAGCATAAATAAAATAGAAAGATATTTTTTCATGTTTCGCATATCCCTTTTACGGTAGTAAAGATAGATTAGATACACAAAACGAAAAAAAAATGTACTAAGTATTGAGTTAACGGTTAAGCCACAATATTTATAATTCTACCTTTTACCACAATTATTTTTTTAGGCGCCTTACCATCAAGATATTTCGTGATTATTTCGCTTTCTAAAATATATTTTTCTACCTCGGCTACTTCCATGCTTAATGGCAAGTTCACATTGGTTTTTGTTTTACCATTGATAGAAACCGGATAATTAAATTCATTCTCTACCAAATGAGCCGGATTAAATGTAGGATAAGCCGCATAAGAAAGTGTACCTGCTTTATTTCCTAAAAGCACCCAAAGTTCTTCGCAAATATGAGGAGCATAAGAGGATAGCGTAACCACTAAATCTTGCAAAATTGCTCTGTTTTTGCATTTTAAATCTGTTAACTCATTTACCGCAATCATAAAGCTAGAAACAGATGTATTGAAAGAAAAACGTTCTACATCATCTTCTACTTTTTTAATAATTTTATGTAATGATTTTAACTCCGCTTTAGTAGGTTCTGCATCAGAAACTGTAAAATTCCAGTTTTCATCATGAAATAACCTCCAAAACTTTCTTAAGAATTTAAAAACACCTTCAATTCCGTTGGTATTCCAAGGTTTACTTTGCTCTAACGGACCTAAGAACATTTCATACATACGCAAAGTATCAGCACCGTAACGTTCTACTAAATCATCAGGACTTATTACGTTGAATTTAGATTTAGACATTTTTTCTACTTCAGTACCGCAAATGTATTTGGCATTTTCTAAAATAAATTCGGCATTAGCATATTCTTCTCTTGATGCTTTAAATTTATCAATATCTAAAATATCATTCACTACAATGTTTACGTCTACATGTAATGCGGTTGTTTGGTATTCAGATTTTAATCCGTTAGAAACAAAAGAATTTGTTCCTTTTCCTTCTGCATCATTAATTCTATAAACAAAATTAGATCTCCCCTGAATCATTCCTTGGTTAATCAATTTTTTAAAAGGCTCTTCTTCGGTAACATGACCTAAATCTTTCAAAAATTTATTCCAAAAACGGCTGTATAAAAGGTGTCCGGTAGCATGTTCAGAGCCTCCAATGTATAAATCCACATCTTTCCAATAAGAAATGGCTTTTTCATCGGCGAAAGCCAAATCATTTTTAGCATCCATATAACGGTACCAATACCAGCTACTACCCGCCCAACCCGGCATAGTGCTTAACTCGTACTCATATTCGTCTTTATATTTCCAATCCTTAGCTCTTGCCAAAGGTGGTTCGCCACTTTCGGTAGGTAAATATTTATCAACCTCAGGTAATAGCAAAGGCAATTCGCTTTCATCAATTAAGTAAGGCAAACCATTCCCGCCTGCGGAACGGGCAGGCTTAAAATAAACCGGAACCGGCTCACCCCAATAACGTTGTCGGCCAAAAATAGCATCACGCATACGGTAATTAATTTTGCCATAGCCCATGCCTACTTCTTTTAGTTCTTCAACAATTTTAACACTCGCTTCTTTATATCCTAAGCCATTAATTACACCAGAATTGATATATTTACCTTCTTTAGTAGGGTCGGCTTGTTCTTCAATTTGTTGCGCATCTAAAATTTGAATAATTGGCAAATTAAAATGTTTAGCAAATAAATAATCACGCTGATCTCCGGATGGAACCGCCATTACTGCTCCTGTTCCGTAGCCGGCTAATACATAATCGGCAATCCAAACTGGCACTTTTGTTCCATCTAATGGATTAAGTGCATAACTACCCGTAAAAGCCCCCGACACCGTTTTGGTATCTGCCATACGGTCTAACTCCGATTTCTTTTTGGTTTGTGCGATGTAAGCATCAATATCAGCTTGTTGCGCTGGCGTAGTTATTTGAGCTACTAATTCATGCTCAGGCGCAATTACTAAAAATGAAACTCCATAAATGGTATCTACTCTAGTGGTAAAAACTTCAATGGCCTCACCCCCCGCCCTCTCCAAAGGAGAGGGAGCCCCTGACTTTGAGGTTAAACGCTCTAACTTTTCTTTTATATCCGAAACAACTTTATCAGTTTGATTGATTACTTCTTCATTTGAAAATCTAATCACCTCAAAACCTGCTTGGTTTAAAAATTCGGTTCTTTGCTTATCGTATTCTAAAGCTTCTGTTTTAGAATGATAACCACCATCAACTTCAATAACTAAACCTTTTGATAAACAAACAAAATCAGCAATAAAACCTTCAATTACATGCTGTCTTCTTATTTTAAATCCTGTTTGGCTATCTCTTAATTTTTGCCACAGTACTAATTCTGCATCAGTAGCATTTTTTCTATTTTCTTTTGAATTCTCTTTCAACAAATCCCAAAAAGGAGAATTAGCAGTCTCATAACCCAATTTAGTATTCTCCTGCGCTCCCTTCTCCTTTGGAGAAGGGTTGGGGATGAGGCTAAACTTCACCATTGCCCCCACACTTTTCCCAATCCAGTTACGCTGCATTTCTTTTAGTGGCTCTGGCCAATCAATATGGTTTAAACCTTGTAGTAAACGCTCTGCATAGGCAGAAATACGCATACTCCATTGCATCATTTTTTTCTGTTCAACGGGGAAACCACCGCGTTCAGAAAAACCATCTTTTACCTCATCATTGGCTAAAACAGTTCCTAAAGCAGCGCACCAGTTTACAGTGCTTTCTCTTAAATAAGTTAATCTGTATTTTAATAATTCGGCTTGTTTTTCTTCTCCGCTTAATGTACTCCAATCGCTAGGAAGCAAATGTTGTACATCTTCATCGCAAACCGCATTAATTTCTTGAGCCGGTATGGTTTCTAATTTCTCAATCAGGGTAGAAATATGCTCTGCCTGGTTGGTATCTAAATTATACCACGAGTTAAACAGCTGCATAAAAATCCACTGCGTCCACTTATAATAATCGGGCGAACTGGTGCGCACCTCTTTACTCCAATCAAAAGAAAAACCTAAATTATCTAACTGTTGGCGGTAGCGGTTAATGTTGGTTTCTGTTGTTTTTGCCGGATGCTGCCCAGTTTGTATCGCATATTGCTCTGCTGGTAAACCAAAAGAATCATACCCCATTGGGTGCAAAACATTAAATCCTTTTAACCTTTTGTACCTCGCAAAAATATCCGAAGCAATATATCCCAGCGGATGGCCCACATGTAAACCTGCCCCACTTGGGTAAGGAAACATATCTAAAACATAATATTTGGGTTTGTTAACATCAACCTCTACTTTAAAGGTTTCGTTTTCTGCCCAAAATTTTTGCCATTGCTGCTCTATCTGCTTAAATTGATAATCCATTTTTGCGATTTTTATATTGAACTGCGAAAATAAAAAATTTAAACTAAGCATTATCCATTATTTGAAAAGCAAGGATATTCGCTTATTATTTGGGCCAGTCGGGTGCTTTGCTGTATTTTTTACCCCATAACACCCTCTCTGCTGTAAAAAGATGCCGCTTCGCCCCCGTTTATTTTACTCAGTTTCTGCCCAATTAAAGGCGAAATATCAGCGAAAAACCTTTAGTAAAATTAATCTCTCTTTCAAAAAAATACCCATTTCGTGGTATTGATAATTATTTACAATAATTTTACTTTTATTCAAACAAGACTTAATTAATATGAAAAAAATTTTACTTTTTATTTGCTTTATTGTAACTATAGGCTTGCAATCAAAAGCAGAAGCTGGCAAGGATTCTTCTAAAGTAATACCTGGTCATAAAAATTTATTCAAAATCAATGTTCCGGCACTGGCATTAAGAACTTATGCAGTAGAATATGAAAGAGCCATTGGTAAAAAAATTGCCTTGAGTTTAGGCTATCGTTACATGCCAAAAGGGACAGTACCATTAAAAGACCAAATTATAAATGCAATTGATGATCCTGAGGTTGAAAAGCAGTTAAATAACTTTACAGTTGGCAACAATGCTTTTACCCCACAAATTAAATTTTACTTTGGTAAAGATATTTTTAAAGGTTTTTACATTGCCCCATTTGCAAAATTCGCAACTTATAGCGCTGTAGGGAATATTGATTTTGATGTAAATGGAACTACCGAGACCATGCCTTTAGATGGCGAATTAAAAACAATGACCGGTGGATTAGAACTTGGCGTACAATTTAGACTAGGTAAAGCAGTTCATTTAGGTTTTCATTTTGGACCACAATTTGGAACTTCTGAAGGGAATTTTGACGGTAAAAAAACATTGGATGCAAATGAGCAACAAGCTTTAAGAGATGAATTGGAAAATTTAGAAATTCCGTTTACTGATAAAGAAGTGACTGTAGATGCAAACGGAGCCAGAGTAAAATTAGATGGCCCTTGGGGCGGCGTAAAAGCTGGCATCATGTTAGGAATAAGATTTTAATTGAAAATAGATAAAATAAAGAAGCCAACTTTGTAAAAAGTTGGCTTCTTTTGTTTCACATTCTTCGCAGGTGCTTGATGCGTCAAATATAGCGGAGGTTTAGCGAGTAGCCAATACCAGAAATCTGGTATTTAAAAATTAATATTTAAACATGCTGGAAGAAAAAAAATCACAAGCCAATAACCCTTTACATGGTTTAACATTAGAAACTATCCTGACTGATTTAGTAACTTATGTAGGCTGGGAGAAAATGGCGGCTAAAGTTCCCATAAAATGCTTTACAGATAAACCTAGCATTAAATCTAGCTTAGCTTTTCTAAGAAAAATGCCTTGGGCGAGAAGAAAAGTAGAGATACTTTATGAGTTTAATTTAAAACGGATTCAAAAAGGAAAAGCTTCTAATCAGAATAATGAAGACGAAACAATTGTTGCAGAATAACCAATTTAAGCGGTAAGCTTTTATTTTTCAGATTTGTCAACTCTCCGATTAATTGGCAAGAGAGTTGACAAATCTTCTAACAGCAGAATTCATGCTTATTTCAAAGCTTGTAGAACCTCCAACACTTTAATAGCCTATTTTAGCATCATCTCCACGGAAATCTGCACCGCCTTCAAAATAGCCCCATTTATTTACAAGAATAGCATCGCATCTGCCAAAATCACTTCTCTGCTTTATCATATAACCTTTTGCCTTTAATTTTTCTTGGGTTAAGCTGTCTATTGCATCCTTCTCTGCATACAATAAATCGGGTAACCATTGATGGTGAAAGCGTCTTGCATTTACCGCTTTTTGAATGTTCATTTCATAATCTATAACATTGGTAATGGTTTGAAAAACAGTATTAATAATAGTGGAGCCGCCGGGTGTGCCTACTACCATAAAAAGTTTTCCGTTTTTTTCTAAAATGGTTGGCGTCATAGAACTGAGCATTCTTTTATTGGGCGCAATAGCATTGGCTTTACCGCCAACTAAGCCAAACATATTGGGTACGCCAGGTTTTACGCTAAAATCATCCATTTCATTATTTAACAAAAAACCGGCTCCTTTTACAAAAACCTTTGCTCCGTAAGGAGCATTAAGTGTTGTGGTTAAAGAAACTGAATTTCCATTGTGATCTACAATAGAAAAATGTGTGGTTTGTTCACTTTCTTTAACTATAAGATTGCCCGCCAAAATGGTAGAACTTGGCGTGGCCTTTACCCAATTAAAAGTAGCCATTCTTTGATTTAAATACCTTTTATTGAGCAGCTGCTCTGTTGGAACTTTATAAAAATCAGGATCTCCAAGATAAGTTGCTCTATCTGCATAGGCTCTGCGTTCTATCTCAGTAAGTAGCTGGATGGAAGAATCTGAATGAAAAGTATAATTTTTTAAAGGGTAATTTTCTACCATCCCTAATAGTTGCAAAAGTGCAATACCTCCGCTTGATGGTGGCGGCATAGCAATTATTTTATAGCCTCTGTAATTACCAATTAAAGGTTTTCTCCATACAGCATGATAACTCTCTAAATCTGACGCAGTAATAATTCCGCCATTTCTTTGCATTTCATTTTGAATGAACGCAGCCGTTTCGCCTTTATAAAAACCATCTCTGCCATTTTTCTGAATCCTTTTTAAAGTCTCGGCTAAATCTTTTTGAATCAGCATATCATCTGTCTGCCAGTCTTTACCTTGTTTAGTTAAATAGCCATAACCTTTGTTTAACTCATTAAAAATAGAATCAGTAGCATTTAATTCTACGGCCTGCTTTGCTGTTAGTTTGAACCCGTTCTCGGCCAATTCTATAGCAGGTTGCAATAATGTTTGCCATTTAAGCTTTCCGTATTTTTGATGTGCTGCCCACATACCAGCTACAGAACCCGGAACGCCAGCTGCTAAATGACCATTTAAACTTAAAGTTGTAATAGGATTACCTAAGCTATCTAAATACATATCTTTTGAAGCTGCTGCAGGTGCTTTCTCTCTAAAATCCAGGGTATTAGTTTCTCCTTTTGAAGAACGATAAACCATAAAACCACCCCCTCCAATATTGCCAGCATTAGGATATACTACCGCCAAGGCAAACTGTACGGCTACTGCTGCATCAACGGCATTCCCTCCTTTTTTAAGAATTTCTACCCCTACTTTTGAGGCTATTGGATGGGCTGAAACCACCATTCCGTTTTTATATTGAGGAGCTTGTTTATTACCTAACTGACCGTTAACGCAAGCACTTAATAAAAAAATGGCAACGGAAGTATAAACCGTTACCATTTTTAAAGCTGTAAAATATTTATTGCTATACATGTTTTTCTAAACTATCAGATTCTTTGTAAAGTTTTTCGATAAGATCTAAATGCTTCATTAAAATTACCTTTCTTTTCATACTTAATTTTGGTGTTAATTCGCCGCCATCAATGGTAAATTCATCGGCCAAAAGAGCAATTTTTTTAACTTTCTCCCAGTTTCCAAAATTCTCATTTAATCTATTCACTTCTTGCCATATTTTATCACAAATTTTCTCGCTTTTGATCATTTGCGCTGGAGTGGTAAATTCAATATCATTTTTAACCGCCCAATCTTTTAAATGATCAAAATTTGGAACAATTAAAGCTGATGGAAATCTTCGGTTTTCACCTACTACCATAATTTGTTCTATGTAAATGGATTCTTTAAACTTGTTTTCTAAAACTTGTGGCGCCACATATTTACCTCCGGCAGTTTTAAAAACTTCCTTTTTACGATCTGTTATCGCCAAAAAACCATCTTTAAGTACTCCTATATCACCAGTATGAAACCAGCCATCAATCATCACCTCTGCGGTTGCTTCCGGGTTGTTGTAGTAACCTTTCATTACACTTGGCCCTTTACATAAAATCTCTCCGTCTTCGGCAATTTTAACTTCCAAATTTTCTAAAACATGCCCAACCGTACCAAATTTGCATTGCCCTTTAAACGGACCATTAACGGCTATTACCGGCGAAGTTTCTGTTAAACCATAACCTTCTAAAATTTTAATATCTGCACCCCAAAACACTCTGGCTAAACGCTCTTGCAATGCGGCTCCGCCAGAAACAATCACAGAAATTTCGCCACCTAAAGCATCTCTCCATTTACTAAATATCAGTTTTCGGGCAATTTTAAGCTTCATCTCATATAAATAGCCATTTGCACCTTCCATTTCGTATTGATGTGCTAATGCTAAAGCCCAAAAGAACAAAGATTTTTTAATCCCTGTTAATTCATGTCCTTTTGAAACTATTCTATCGTAAATTTTTTCTAACAACCTGGGTACAGTGGTAAAGCAATGTGGTTTTACTTCGGCTAAATTTGGCACAATGGTTTCTAAACTTTCGGCGTAATAAATAGATATCCCTAAATAAATGTACATGTAACAAACCATGCGCTCAAAAATGTGAGAAAGCGGCAAAAAGCTTAAAGCTCTTTTTACATCACTTGGATACAGTTTAGAAGAATACATCACATTACTAATTAAATTGTGATGGGTAAGCATCACTCCTTTTGGCGTACCGGTAGTACCAGAAGTGTATATTAAGGTTAATAAATCATCAGGACCAATTAAACTTTTGTAGGGTTCTAAATCAATATGATGATTTTGTTTTCCCAATTCCTGAACGATAGTCCAATGAGGTAATGTGGCAATTTTTTCAAATGTATAAATAGAGAGTTCTAAGTTAGATTCTTCTCTAATCTTATTTACTTTATCATAAAGTAATTGATCAGCCACAAAAATAATTTTTACACCCGCATCATTTAAAATAAACTTAATATCGTTTGCGGCTAAGGTGGGATACATTGGCACCTGAGTAGCACCAATTTGCATAATCCCAAAATCGCAAAAATTCCATTCGGGGCGGTTTGGAGACATCACCGCAACCTTATCATCTTTTTTTATTCCTAATTGAAGCAATCCTCTACTCACCTCATTTACAGTAGTTATAAAATCATTTGAGCTATATTTAACCCACTCACCGTTAACTTTACCAGCAAGGGCATCTACACTATTGTGCTGCTGTTTATTATAGGTCAGCAAATCAAAAACTCTGCTAATTGTTATCATAAAAATGGAATTAAGGTTAAAAATTGGTTTTTGTTAAGATACGAAATTGGCAAGCATATCACTAAAGTATCCCAAGTTAAAATTAAAAATTAAATGATCAAAAACCAAGACGGTTTATAGTCTATAATCTGGCTAATTTAAATCAATAGAGAAATAAATGTATTTCACAAACTGACATTGAAATTGCCATATAACTTGTTCATTTACTTAGAACTACTTTATCTTTTTACACTTGCTTTTTAGCTCTTCAACTTTCTAAATCACATTAGATTTAATGTATTGGCATTTTATTTGCTAACAGATTAAAAAAATAATAACAAAATAATGAAAAAATCAATATTACTTTTAAGTTTATCCATCATTTTGATGGTTTTCTCTTCAACAAAATCATCGGCGCAAGCCAATTATAAAACCGGTATTGGTATTAGAGGTGGAGGCTATGAAAACGGATTAACCATTAAACACTTTACCAATTCTAACACTGCAATTGAAGGTATATTAGGTATTAGACCAGGAGTTATTGTACTTACAGGTTTATATGAAAAACACGCTGTAGCTTTTGGCGAACCATCTGTAAACTGGTTTTATGGTATTGGTGGTCACATTGGTTCTATAGAAGGTGATAGATATTACAGACGTTTTGCTGGAGACCGTTATTATTATGATAACAATGGTTTATTGCTAGGAGCTGATGGTATTTTAGGTTTAGAATGGAAAATTCCAGAAATCCCTTTTGCATTATCTGTAGATTTACACCCAAGATTAGAATTAGCTAGAGGTCCATTTTTTGATTTGGAACCAGCTGCTTCTTTAAGGTTTACTTTCTAAGCAAAAATAAAACCCAATAAAAAAAGCCAACTTTTACGAGTTGGCTTTTTTTGTGTCCTAAAATTAACTTCTACTTTTCTTACAAACTCAACCATTTTTCTAACACCGCTTTTTGTGCCGGTGTTGGCTTTTCTAGTTGTTCTATTTGCCAATTTTTATTTGGCACTGCTTTTAAAGTCACTTTAATGGTTTTAATTAAGCCATCGCGGTTAATTAAAAAATCTAAATTAGCCCCTAATTCCTGGTTGCTGATGTAAGCTAAAACATCACTTACTCTATCTCCATTGATGGCTAAAATTTCATCATTAACGTTTAATCCATCATTCCATGCGGCACTTCCTCTGGCTACATTTGTAATTACAGATTTACCATCTCTACTTAAGGTGATACCTAAATAAGGATCTTTTGAATCTCTAGTTTTATCTACCAATTTTAAACCTGCATAACCTAAATATTTTTGAAAATCTATGTTCTCGGTTCCATTGATATAATCTTTGTAAAACTGATCTAAATTTTCGCCTGCAAATTTTTCAAAAACTGCTTTCATTTCGGCATCGGTATAACCTCTACCTTTCTTTTTGTAGTATTCTAAATAGGCAAATTTCATCGCATCATCTAAAGACTGTAATCCTTTAGATTGGTGAATAATAGCTAAATCTAACAATGAAGCAATTAAAGATCCTTTGTTATAATAAGATATAGTGGTATTGCTACTGTTCTCATTAGGGCGATAAGATTTAATCCATGCATCAAAACTAGCATCACTTAAAGGTTGAATTTTACTTCCCGGCTGATTGTAAACCAAATTGATATCACCCTCTAAAAAGCTCAAAAACTCATCTGGCGTATAAAAACCAGCTCTTTGCACTATCAAATTATCATAATAAGCGGTAAAGCCTTCGGCAATCCAAAGGTTAGTGGTGTAATTCTCGTTATCATAATCAAACGGACCTAAAGCTACAGGTCTTAATCTTTTCACATTCCATAAATGGAAATACTCATGAGCTACCAGACTTAAAAAACCTTTGTAAGTTTTAGTATCTGTATAACCCATTCTTCTGGCACCTAAAACTGTAGAATTTAAGTGCTCTAAACCGCCACCTCCACTTAGGTAATGGTGCACAATAAAAACATAATGTTTGTTAGGGTTTTCGCCATAAATTGCAGTTTCTTTCTCTACAATTTTGGCCATATCTGTTTTTAATTTCTCCTTATCATAGTTGCCACCACCAACCATAGCCACTTCATGGCGTACTCCGGCAGCGTTAAATTCAAACACATCTTGATTGCCTACTTCTATTGGAGAATCAAAAAGAATGTCGAAATTTTTAGCATAATAGGTAAATGCTTTTCCTGCAACAGGCTCTAAGCCGGTTGAAACTTTAGTCCAGTTTTTATGTGGAATAATGGTAACCAAAGAAGGCTCATTAATGCTTCCCTCTGGGTACATAAATATTCCTGTTGAAGATAAAAAAGCATGATTAGCATCAATAAAACTAGTTCTTACTGATATTTCAAAAGCGTACACTCTATAACTTACGGTTACAGACGTTTTTCCTTTCGTATTAATTTTCCATGCATTTTTCTTGATTTTTTCAAATGCAACAGGGCTTTTGTCTGCGTTAGCCACTTCAAATCCCTCTATATTTTTAGAAAATTCTCTCACCAAATAAGAACCTGGAGCCCAAACCGGCATTTTTACGGTAATCTCATCTTTTTTAATATTAGTGATGGTCATTTGCACATCAGCATAATGTGCTTGCGGTTGAGTAAAAGAAACCTGAAACTGAATGTTTGCACTGTTTTGTGCCTGAGAATTTGTGGTCATAAAAAAAAGCACAGAGAGTATTAAAAATTTGAATTTTGATTTAATCATTGTGTATTTATTTTTTAACAAAGTTATTAATTTGATGAGGTTACGGAAATAATTTGTTTAAACACTAAAGTGTAATATAGTTGATACTTTCAACTATCTGTAGAACTAACTAATAATTTTGATGTTCAAACGATATGTCAAAATACGAAGAACCATTAATTTATCAATTAATACAAATTACTAAAAAGTATTTGGGTGCGTTTAGTGACATCTCTCAGCATATTCCTTTAGAAAGGTATCATTATGCTTTGTTATTGATAGATGAACATCGTGAAACTTTAACTCAAAAAGCGTTAGCAGAGCTATTACAGGTCGATAAATCTTTTTTAGTAACCATGATAGATTATTTAACCAGCAATGGTTTTGTTTATCGAGAAACTAATTTGGAAGATCGTAGGCAGCAAGTAATTAAGTTAACATCAAAAGCAAAAAAAGTAATACCAGATATTGACACTTCTTTTAAAACATTAAATGCTAAAGCTTTTGAGAACATTCCGGAAGAAGATGTGAAGACATTTTTTAAAACGATAGAATTGTTACAAGGCAATCTCACACACAAACACCAACATGAAGTTATATTAGACTACAAAACCATAAAGTCTTAAACAACAAAATCTAACACCACTTGCTAAATGCAGGCGATAAGTAAGATTAAAAATCTAATTGAAGATAAAAAAATATAAAAAAAATGAAGACCAAATACATTATTTACGCCGCTATTGCTCTTTTACTGGGCTATTTAATTTACAATAGATTAGCTAAAGGAAAAGAAAGCGCAAGCAAAGGCATGGCAGCTGGCAAAGGCGGTCCCGTACCTGCCATGAATGTGAATGGAGTTATAGTAACTACACAAGATTTCTCTAACGCAGTTTCTGTTTCTGGTACTTTAGAAGCCAATGAACAAGTACAAATAAGAAGTGAAATTTCTGGTTTGGTACGATCAATTAATTTTAGTGAAGGTTCTACGGTGAGTAAAGGAAGTTTGCTTCTAAAAATTGATGATAGAGAATTACAAGCCCAATTAAGACAGGCTTTAACTAAAGAAAAATTGGCTTCAGAAATAGAATCTAGAGCAAGAAAATTATTAAAATCTGAAGCAATTAGCGTAGAAGAATATGACAATGCTAATGCAGAACTAAGATCACTTCAGGCGCAAACTCAATTGATAAGAGCACAACTTTCTAAAACAGAAGTAAGAGCTCCATTCTCAGGAAAAATTGGATTAAGAGCAATTTCCAATGGCGCTTATGTAACTCCAACTACAGAAATTGCAAATTTAGTAAGCATTAATCCTTTAAAAATTAGTTTCTCGGTGCCCGAAAAATATACGCAAAGGGTAACTATTGGAACTAATATCACCTTTACCGTTTCAGGAACTAGCAGGGTTTTTAAAGCAAAAGTTTATGCAAAAGAACCTGCTATTGACATCAATACCAGAACATTAGTTTTAAAAGCTATTGCTGAAAATTCTGACGGTTATTTACTCCCAGGCACTTTTGCAAATGTAAGTTTGCCCTTAGAAAACATTAAAAATGCCATTTTAATTCCTACCGAAGCTGTAATACCGGTTTTAAAAGGGAAACAGGTTTATATCAGCAAAAATGGTTTGGCTAAAGTGGTAGATATAGAATCTAACATCAGAACAGAAAGAGACATTTTAGTAAGTTCAGGTTTATCTGTTGGTGATACAGTAATCACTTCTGGCATTATGGCTATTAAACCAGATGCACCTGTGAAAGTTAAAATCAACTAAAAAAATTAAAGAAATTTACCATGAGTTTATCAACCCTAAGTATAAAAAGACCAGTTCTTGCCATAGTGATGAACCTGTTACTCCTGTTATTTGGGATTATAGGTTTCACTTTTTTGGGAGTGAGAGAATACCCTTCCATTGATCCGCCTGTGGTATCTGTTAGAACCAGTTATCCTGGCGCTAACGCAGATATTGTAGAGTCTCAAATTACAGAGCAGCTAGAAAAATCTATCAACCAAATTGATGGGATTAAGAATATTTCATCATCAAGTAACCAAGGCTCAAGCTCTATTACCATTGAGTTTAACTTAGATAAAAATTTAGAAGAAGCTGCCAATGATGTGAGAGATAAAGTTTCTCAAGCAGCCAGATCATTACCAAAAGATATTGATGGTTTGCCGGTAGTTTCTAAAGCTGATGCCAACTCAGATCCTATTATATCTATGACAGTGCAAAGCGATAAGCGGAACATTTTGGAGTTGAGTGATTATGCAGAAAACGTGATTGCACAAAGATTGCAAACTATTCCGGGAGTTTCTTCTGTGCAAATTTGGGGACAAAAACGATTCTCTATGCGTTTGTGGTTAGACCCTGAGAAATTATCTTCCTATGCATTAACCCCTTTAGATGTAAGAAATGCTTTAGACAGGCAAAATGTGGAGCTTCCATCAGGAAAAATATCTGGAGATAAAACCGAATTAACCGTAAAAACAGTTGGTAACTTAACTAATGAAGAAGAGTTTAACGACTTAATTATAAAAAATGATGGCACCAATGTTATCCGTTTAAAAGATGTTGGTTATGCGCAATTAGGACCAGAAAACGAAGAAACTGTTTTACGTTCAGCCGGAACGCCCATGGTGGCTACTGCCATTATTCCACAACCCGGTGCTAATTATTTAGATATTGCCAAAGAGTTTTATAAACGCTATGATGAACTAAAAAAAGAACTTCCTGCTGATTTTAAATTAGATATCGCTTTAGATAATACCGTTTTTGTGGAGCGTTCTGTGATAGAAGTAGCCGAAACCTTGGGAATATCTTTAATATTGGTCATCATTATTATTTACCTGTTTTTTAGAGATTGGAGCATTGCGTTTAGACCTTTAATTGATATTCCGGTATCATTAATTGCAACCTTCTTTATCATGTACTTGCTGGGTTTCTCTGTCAATGTATTAACATTATTGGCTATTGTACTCGCCACCGGTTTAGTAGTTGATGATGGTATTGTGGTTACAGAAAATATTTATAAAAAGTTAGAAGAAGGAATGTCGCCTTTTGAGGCAGCTATAAAAGGTTCAAATGAGATTTTCTTTGCGGTGGTTTCCATATCGGTGACTTTAGCTGCTGTTTTTTTACCAGTTATTTTCTTAGAAGGATTTGTGGGGAGGCTCTTTAGAGAATTTGGAATTGTAATTGGGGCTGCGGTACTCATATCCGCATTTGTATCTCTTACGCTTACGCCGATGCTGAACGCCTATTTAATGAAAGGCACAAAAAAATCTAATTTTTACATCAAAACAGAACCTTTCTTTGTGAGAATGAACGAAAGTTATCAGTCATCATTAAACTCATTTTTAGAGAAAAGATGGATAGCTTTCCCAATAGTTATTATTTGTGTGGGTATCATCGCTTTGTTTTGGAAAGTATTACCAAAAGAAACCGCTCCATTAGATGATAGAAGTTCTTTAAGTATGTCTATTACAGCTCCAGAAGGTTCTTCTTTTGAATACACAGATGCTTTTATGTCTCAAGTGAATGAATTAGTGAGAGATTCTGTTCCAGAAAGAATAGCAGATATTGCAGTTACTTCACCTGGCTTTACAGGCTCTGGTGCTGCTAATACAGGTTTCTTCAGAATAAAATTATCAGACCCTGATAAAAGGGTAAGAACACAAGATGAAATTACTAATGCACTTACTAAAAGCACTAAAAAGTTTAGTGAGGCAAGAGTTTTTGTTACCCAGCAACCTACTATATCTGTTGGACGATCAAGAGGATTACCTATCCAATATATTATACAAGCACCAAATTTTGAAAAATTAAGAGAAAAAGTGCCTTTGTTTATGGACGAAATTTCTAAAGACCCCACATTTACAAATACCGATGTGAACTTGAAATTTAATAAACCCGAGTTAAACGTAAGCATCAATAGAGATAAGGCGCAAAACTTAGGGGTTTCTGTAATTGATGTTGCGCAAACCTTACAATTTTCTTTAAGTGCACAAAGATTTGCTTATTTCATAATGAATGGGAAACAATATCAGGTAATTGGACAGTTTGATAAAGATAAAAGAAACGATCCTTATGATTTGAGTGCAATTTTTGTAAGAAATAATAGAGGAGAGCTTATTCAGTTAGATAATTTAGTAAATATTGAAGAAAGAAGCAGCCCACCACAGCTTTACAGAAATAACAGATTTGCATCTGCTACGGTTTCTGGAGGTTTAGCTCCCGGTAAAACCATTGGTGATGGAATAGACGCCATGAGAAGAGCTACTGATAAAGTTTTAGATGATTCATTCTCAACAGATTTAGCTGGCGAATCAAGAGATTTTAGCGAAAGTAATTCTAACACCACTTTTGCATTTGGTTTAGCTTTACTTCTGGTGTACCTTATTCTTGCCGCTCAGTTTGAAAGTTTTGTAGATCCTATTATCATCATCATGACAGTGCCAATGGCTGTTGCTGGTGCTTTTTTCTCTCTATGGCTTTTAGGACAATCATGGAATATTTTTAGCCAAATTGGAACCATTATGCTCATAGGCTTGGTTACCAAAAACGGAATCTTGATTGTTGAATTTGCCAACCAGCTTAAAGAGCGGGGTATGCCTGTGGCACAAGCTATTCGTGAAGCTTCTGTATCGCGTTTGCGTCCAATTTTAATGACCAGTTTGGCCATTGCCTTGGGTGCATTACCTATTGCAATTGCATTAGGTGCAGCTGCAAAAAGCAGAATGAGTATGGGTACCGTAATTATTGGCGGCACCTTGTTCTCTTTATTATTAACTCTGTTTGTAATTCCGGCTATTTACACCTATTGGTCTAAAGAACATAAAGAAAGCCGAGCCGAAATAGCGGAGAAAGAAATCAAATTAGCAGAAAAAGAAGCTTAACAATGAAATTGACTATAAAATTATACTTAAGCATTTTATGCTTAACATCTTTTAGTGTGGTAAAAGCTCAGGAAAAATTGAGTCTAAAACAAGCTGTAACTATTGCTTTAGAAAACAACTACAGCATTAAACTAAGCAATAACCAAAGCCAGATCATCAAAAATGATGTTACCTATGGTAATGCAGGAATTTTACCGGTTGTTACCGGAAATTTAACGGATAATAACCGAGTAGAAACTAGTGAGGTAGATTTAGCATCGGGCCAAACCAGAAATGCTTCCAATGCAAAAACCACCAATATTAATTACGGCGTTGGTTTAAACTGGAGAATTTTTGATGGCTTGCAAATGTTTACCAATTATGAAAGACTTCAAGAACTACAAAAACTTGGCGATTTAAATGCCAAACTAACGATACAAACTACAATTGCTGATGTGATTGAAGCTTATTACAATTTAGTAACACAACAAAAACAGTTAGAAGCCACACAAACAGCACTAGAAGTATCAAGAATAAGAATTAAAAATGCCGATAGCCGATACAAAATTGGTAAAGGTTCTAAGCTAGAGTTACTTGCTGCAAAAGTTGATTTAAATGCAGATACCACCCAACTGCTTAGACAAGAAGATTTAATACGATCAGGAAAAATAAGACTAAATCAATTGTTAGCCAGAGACTTAAAAACGGTATTTAATTTAGAAGAAGATTTAAACATTGATAAAAGTTTAGTTTATGATCAGCTACAAGCTTTATCAGACACACAAAATCCTGATTTACAAACAGCCATAGTAAATCAAAAAATATCAGCACTTAATTTAAAACAAATTAAAGGAGCCAGGTATCCAGTGATTGCGCTTACTTCTGGCTATAATTTCGCTAATTCTACCTCGCCACCAACAGGTTTTGCATTAAGATCTAATTCTAGAGGGTTAAATTATGGTTTTACTGCATCTGTAAACATCTTTAATGGTTTTCAACAAAACAGGTTAGAAAAAAATGCGAAGCTACAAATTGAAGCTTCTAAATATAATTTAGACTTTACCAAACAAACCATTGACGCACAATTACTTACCGCTTATCAAAATTACCAAACCAACCTACAATTAATTTTTTTAGAAGAATCTAACGTAGCAGTAGCCAAAGAAAACTTAGATATTACTTTAGAAAAATATAGGCTAGGAAGTATTGTGCCATTAGAGTTAAGAGAAGCACAAAGAAATTTTATAGATGCAAATGCCAGGTATGCCAACGCTTTATTTCAAACTAAATTAGCAGAAATAGCCTTAAAAGAAATTACAGGAACCATCAATATTTAATTTTTATTCATTAAAAAATTATCAAATAAGAATAAAAAGTTTAAGGTTTTCTTTTTATATATTTGTTTTCTTTTAAAAATTCTGATGCAGACTTACAGGTATAAAAACGCACTTTTAGTTGATGATAACTTCATTGACAACATGATTAACCAAAAAATTTTAAACAATAGCGACTTTGCAGAATCTATTGTGGTGAAACAATCATGCGAAGCAGCTATTAGTTATTTGCAAGAATTGGTTAAAAATAATGATGACTTACCCGAAATTATTTTCCTTGATATAAGAATGCCGGTGAAAACTGGTTTCGACTTTTTAGTAGAGTTTCAAGACATTCAATCACCAAAAAAAGATACAGTTAAAATAGTGATGCTTTCTTCTTCTTTAGACCCTAGCGATCACAAAAAAGTAATTGAATTTAATAATGTCACTGATTTTTTAGGGAAACCTTTAACCAGTGAATTATTAAAAGACATTTAAAATGCTTCTTGTTGCAGACGGGGGTTCTACAAAAACAGATTGGATTTTACAGCTACCTGATAAATCAATAGAAAAACATCATAGTAACGGGTTAAACCCTTTCTTTTTATCAGAAAAAGATATCATAAGAAACCTTAACCATTACAAGCCTTTTCAGCAAATTGCCGAAAACATTACCGAGATCCATTTCTTTGGTGCTGGTTGCAGTAGTCCAGATAGAAGAGAGATTATTTCAAACGCATTAAGCACCAAATTCAAAAACGCATTTATAAGTGTAGAAAGTGACTTATTAGGCTCGGCATTAGCCACTTGCAAAGATAAGCCGGGCTTTAGCTGTATTTTAGGTACAGAATCTAACATTTCTTTTTTTGATGGCAATGAAATTCACCCAAGTAAACATGGCTTAGGATACCTTTTAGGCGAAGAAGGCTCAGGTACTTATTTTGGGAAAACATTAATTACAGATTTTCTTTACCGAAGAGCGCCAGAAGACATCATTAACCTTTTTAATGATGCTTATCAGATAAATAAGGAAATTGTTATCAAGAATATTTACCAAAAACCAATGCCTAATTTCTATTTGGCATCTTTTGCTCAATTTATGGGGCAACACCAAGAACATCCATATATTAAAAATACCCTAAAAATTGGATTTCAGGAGTTTATTAAAACTCATGTTTGTTCTTATCCAAACTACAAAGATTTTTATTGCCATTTTGTTGGCTCCATAGCTTTTCATTTTAAAGAAAACTTAAAAGAAGTTTGTACTGAGTATGAAATTAATATGGGGAAAATAATAGAAAAACCTATTGATGATCTTTATGAGTTTATAAGAATAAGAGAAGGCTATTAGTCTTTCTTTCTTCTAAATTAATCTATTTAAAAAGCATTAAAAAAATTGAATTGTTATTTTGATAAAAAAGTAACATTTTTACCTTCTAAAAAAACTTAACCTTCTCTTTTTTAGTATATTTAATGTTGCTTATTTATTTAGAACAAACTTATGTTTAAAAAACTTACACTTACTATTATATCCTCGTTTCTTATCACACTCTCTTTTGCACAAGATGGAAAAGAATTGGTTACAAAAGAACAATTCGCAAAACTTCAACAGCTTTCAATAGATTTTAAAATAAAGAATGAATCTAATAGAAAAAAGGCTTTTGAGCTAGCTAAGCAAAATAATTGGATAACATTTAGTGTAGGAAATGATGGCTCTATTTTATCACTTCAGGGAGTAGATGATTTGGGTCATCCTTTATATTTAAAAACTTTTAATAACACCATTGCGGCTGGTACTACCCGCACAAACAGCCTTTATACTGGCGGCTCATTAGGCTTATCACTAAATGGATCTAGTGCTAATTTAATTGGGAAAATAGGCATTTGGGACGGTGGATCTATTTTAACAGGGCATCAAGAATTTACAGGAGGAAGAGTAGAACAAAAAGATTCTCCACCAACAGGAAGTGAACATGCTACCCATGTTGCAGGTACAATAGCGGCAGGCGGCGTTTATTCTGTTGCAAGGGGAATGGCTTGGGGTTTACAAAAACTTTTTGCCTATGATTTTAATTCAGATATTACTGAAATGACTGCCGCTGCAAGTAATGGCATGGCTATTTCTAACCATTCTTATGGATATATTGCTGGATGGAATTACAATGCAGACCCTCCGGGGACTGCCCCTGCAAGATGGGAATGGTATGGTCTATTTAACGCTACAGAAGATTATAAATTTGGCTTTTATGACGCTTTAACAAGAGATTGGGACATTATATGTTATAATGCACCTTATTATTTACCAGTAAAATCATCTGGAAACAACAGAAGCGAAACTGGCCCTGCGGTTGGATCAAATTACTGGGGATACAGCAGCATCTCGCCTACTGTTTTAGTTGATAAAGGGAACAGACCTTCTGATATTAGTTTTAACAATAGTTATGACATTATTTCCACCACCGGAACTGCAAAAAACATTTTAACTGTTGGCGCAGTATCTGGCTTACCATTTGGGTCCTCAAACCCTTCAGAAATTAAAATTTCATCATTTAGTAGCTGGGGCCCAACAGATGACGGCAGAATTAAACCAGATATTGTAGCTGACGGCGTAAACCTTACTTCAGCCAGCAATGCTGATACAAAATCATACGCCACACTTTCAGGCACATCAATGTCTGCACCAAATGTAAGTGGCTCATTAGTATTACTTCAAGAATATTATTCTAAACTTAACCAAGGTAATTTAATGCGATCTGCCACTTTAAAAGGTTTAGTGATACAAACTGCTGATGAAGCTGGAACTAGCGTTGGACCTGATTATATTTTTGGTTGGGGATTATTAAATATGGAAAGAGCGGCAACCCACATCAAACAAAATACAACTACCAGTTTAATTTCCGAAAAAAGCCTTGCTCAAGGAGAAACCCAAGATATTCAAATCATTACTTCTGGTTACGGGCCTTTAAAAGTGACTATTTGCTGGACCGACCCTGAAGGAACTCCAACAGCTACAGGAACTTTAAATAGCAGAGTCCCTAAACTGGTTAACGATTTAGATTTAAAATTGATTAAAGGCGCAACTACTTTGTCTCCATTTAAATTAAATCCAGATGCGCCTACTTCAGCGGCTACAACCGGAGATAATGTGGTAGATAATGTAGAACAAATTTATGTAACAGATGCAATTCCGGGGCAAGCTTACACCATTAGAGTTTCTCATAAAGGAGCTTTAACAAAAGGACCTCAAAATTATTCAGTGCTGGCATCAGGAATTGGGGGTAAAACTTATTGTGTTTCTACGCCAACATCATCTAATGATTCTAGAATAGATCAGTTTCAGTTATCCTCGATAAACAATATATTGCCTAATACTTGTAGAACTTATACTGATTTCAGCAATCTTTCTGCAGAATTAGAAGCTGGAAAAACCTACCCGTTTACTGTAAATATGGGTACTTGTGGCGCAAATTTTGATAAAATTGCTAAAATTTTTATCGATTATAATTCAGATGGAGATTTTGATGATGCCAATGAGACTATTGCAACTTCTGCTATCATTAATGCTAATGGAGCTTTTACTGGAAATTTAGTAGTTCCTGCAAATGTAATTTCAGGAAATTCTTCTATTTTAAGAGTGGTGTTAGTAGAAAACACCAACCCAGCATTGGTAACATCATGTGGAAATTACACTAAAGGAGAAACACAAGATTATAGGGTTGTATTTACTGCCTCAAGTGCAGATGCCGGCGTTATTGCCTTAAATAACATCAATGATAACTTGTGTGCCACCACAGATCAGGTAGTTTCTATTAAACTAAAAAACTTTGGAAGCACAACACTAACAAACATTCCTGTTGTTGTTACTTTAAGTAGCAATAGTACCGTAATTAAAACCATTACGGAAAACTTTACCGGCAGTTTGGCACCTAATAATGAAGTTGACTATACGTTAAAAGGAGTATTTACTACCGAAGCTTCTAAGCAATACAGCATGGATGCCAGAACATCTTTAACAGCCGATGTAATTATTAGCAATAACAGCAGTTCTAAAATATTTAATGTGCCTGCAATGCCATTACCTATGGCACTTTCTGTTATAGCTTGTGATAATGCCGCAGGTTTTTACCAATTAGGCGGACAAGGAGATGGGACGCTTTTTTGGTATCCATCAGCTAGTTCTAAAGCTCCAATTGCTACAGGAAACGCAACGTATTTCACTCCTAATGCACCAACAAACAATACGTTTTATGTTGGTTTAAATGATTATAAAACATTTCTTGGGGCCGAGAATAAACAAAAGTATAACGGAGGATCTTATTCTGGAAATTTTGGACCAAAGCCTGTGATTACAGTTACTTCTCCGATGGTTTTAGATAGCGCATTGTTATACGTAAGTCAATCTGGGCAACTTACATTTACAGTAGAAACCACCACAGGAACGGTCTTAAATTCTGTAACTATTGATGTAATAAGAACTAAAACAACGCCTGATGTAATTAACAATGGATTGGTTGATGATGATATTAACGACCCAGGAAAAAGTTATAAACTAGGTTTGCAATTTCCTGCTGCCGGAACTTACAGAATTGGAATTAGTTATAACGGAGCTACTATTTTTAGAAGTAATTCTGGCGTAACCAATTTACCAATGACCTCACCGGGAAATATTATTTCTCTTTCTGGAGCATATTTTGAAAACGCTGGTACTCCTACTACTATTACAACGTCTTATTACTATTTATACAACATGTTGTTTAAATCTTTAGGCTGTACAGATTATAGCAGAACTCCTGTGCAAACAGCAAAACCAATTATTACCCAAACAGGCACAACCCTAAACTCAAATTTTAATGCCTCAAACAAATGGTATTTGAATGGAACACTGATAAATGGAGCAACAAACCAAACATATAGCCCTAGTGTATCTGGTGTTTACAGAGTAGATGTGGAAAATGCTTCGGGTTGCTTGAGTTCTTCTGCTAATTTTAATTATGTTTTATCAGCAATAAAACCTTCTGATGCCGCTGAAATAGGATTAAAAGTTTATCCAATTCCTGCTAATAATATACTAAACTTAAACTTTGAGGTATTAAAGAAAGAAAACTTAAGCATTAACTTAACTAACTTAGTTGGTCAGGATGTTTATGCAACCAAGAAAGATAATTTTACTGGTAAATATTCTGAAGGAATAGATCTATCTAATTTTGATGATGGCGTTTATGTACTTCAAGTGAAGATTGGAGAAAAATTCTACACCCAAAAAATAACAGTTGTTAAATAAAAAAAAGGGGAGTTAAACTCAAATTAAGCTCCCCTTTTTTAACCAAAACAATTAACTCTATAAACTAAAACTTTTTAAAGTTATTATTTAATAAACAAGCTTCCAATACCTGTTTTACGGTATATTTTGTTTAGTTGAAGAAATTTTGATTGCTATTTTTAGAATAATGTAAGTTTAAAACTAGTTTTTGAGTTTTTTAGGCGCATTAACGATTGAAGCGGCATCCTTTTTGGCTTTTTGAAGCCAAAAAGATACCTTGCCTGCGGCAGGCAGGTAGCGAAAAGCGTGTTAAAATGCCCAAACAAAATTTTGAAGCCTAAAACCAATAAAACAAGGGTTATTTTTTAAAAATAGCTGGTTTAAAGCCATTTTAGAAGCCATAAGCAACCCTAAAGCCAGAATTTACTTGTTTATTTCCTTCATAACTAAAGCCATAATAAGCTTTTATGCCAGTAAAAGAAAGTCCAAAATAAAATTCCGTATAGTTTTTTAACATCGGTGTACTGAGGTAATTTGCTCCTACTATTTCTTGAAGTTTCAATTTTCTTATTAAGGGTAATTTGTTGGTGAAAAATCCAGAAAAATTATGCTCGGCATGTGCTTCAAAATATTCTTGTTGTGTACTGTTTAGGTAATAATTTAAAAATAAAAACTGATTTGCCGCCGGCGTAAAAGACAAAGCATTGTTTCCTCTAAAATGCTTAAAATCTGGATAGTACACCGCTTTTGAGCTAAGAAATTTTCCGGCTACTGCGCTAAAGGTAAAATTGCCATAGAAACCTAGTTTTACATCAGATTTTCTGATGCCTAAGCTCATTAAATCAAAATCGGCATCGGCATTAAAAACATTGGGAATTGCCTTCACATAATTAAAAGTTAACACCGGCCATTTTGAAGGTAAATAAAATCTGCCTGTTGGATAAGTGACATATTTATTACTAAAATTATAGCTTAAGGCAAGTGTTAATTTGAGGCTTTGATATTTCGGAAATAACTCTTGGTCTATGGTTGGACTAAAGGGATTATTTGTTGTAAATTCTCTGGTTTTGTGATCTATAAAAGTATAATTTGAGGTGTTTACAAGCGATTTATTATTTTGATATGCAAAACCTAAACTCCCGTTTAAACCGCCCGCTATTCTTGAGGAGAGTGTAGCTTCTGTAAACTTCTTTTGGTAAAGTTTCATGAAGTTTCTTTCATAAAACAAAGAGTTAATACTGTTTCCTAAAACAGTTATTGTTCCTTTATCATTTAAATCTAACACATCAGAGCCTAAAGCTACTCTTAGGTTAAAGGTTTTGCCTAAAGGAAACGTGGCTTGCGTATTTGCACTAAACAATTTATTAGAAAAACCATATCGTAAATTACCTTTCCAAAAAAAGGAGCGGTTGTTTAAGGTGTCTATCCGTTTAGTAAAACTTGCCCCGTAATTTATAGCGAAACCCTCTACGGTATTGTAAAAAACGGAAGGTAAAATTCCATCTATGCTGTAAAATTCTTTTTTATACCTGTTTCTTGGGTTATATCCCGAGAGTAAAAGTTTGGATAGTTTTAAATTATTATTCACCTTATCTAAACTATCTAAATACGGTTTAGATTCTCGGCGAGCAGAAATACTATCTTTTTTTTTATAGTTTACGGTTTCTTCTTGTGTGAGAGGAATGGGACGAGCATCAACCCAAAAAGCCGAATCCTTTTTATTTACTTCTTTGGTAATTCTTAATACCTCTTTAAAATCCTTTTCATTCAACTTAGGTTTTAAATCATAATTATTGTAAATACCAACGTAGTATCCTCCAAATTTAAATCCTAATAAGCCGCCATTAAACTCAAATTTTATATTAGAGGGCATCCAGGTTTTTCTGTTTACGGCAATAAACTGCTGATTAATCTTTAACGAATCAATTAAAGAGATGTTAGATTCTTTGCTCATCAAAAAATCTACGCTATGTATTCGCCAGCTATCTTCCACAATGTAGATGTATCCGCGGTAAGCGGGATCATATTTTCTTTTTGGCAAAAGCTGAATTTTATTGATAAACTCTCCGTTTTCTACCGAAGTGCCAATTAACTTATAATCATAATAAAACAAGGCATTATCTGCTATAGGCGATACAAAAGGACGATTACTTATTCCATCCCAAGCTTGATAATTTTCATAAAAATTTAAAATAAGCTCCGAAGCCCTGTTGAAACTAAAAGCCCTATTATTGCCAGCTACTTTAGAAGAAATCATTTCCTCGTGATAGCTTTTTGGAGGCATAAAACTTAGTTTTGATTGAGACTCTGATTGATAAATAATCCCTGTTCTATTTGAATCTAAACCGGCCTCTTGAGCTACTTTATTTAAATCTCTGCCTAAAAATTTTTCGGGCATTTTTAACAACCTTTGTACACCTTTAATGTAAACATCACAGGTATAAGAAGGCATATCTTTTAAATAGTTTTTTCTTTCTTTTATGGCTTTTCTGATGATTTGATATGCCGGATCTTCCTTATCAGCATAAACAATTACATCTTTTAACGAATACGATTCTGTCTCCATTGGCGCATTTAAAATGGTGTTTTGGTTAACTTCTACCGAGCGAATGAGCTGCTTAAACCCAATTGCACTAAAAATAATATCGAATTTACCTGTTCCTACTTTTATAGTGTATTCTCCGTTTCCGTTGGCCGCTGTTCCGTTGGTAGTTCCTTTTACAAATACGGTTGCAAATGGAATTGCTTTTTCTTGGTTATCGAGTATTTTACCACTTAAAGTATAAACTTGTGCCGAAGTATTTAAAGTAATAAACAGAAGAAAAAAAATGAGGAAACTATTTTTCATATAGGATTTTAGACTAAGATAAATATCTAGAGATAACATTCAAAAAAATATACTCTATATTAAAAATTGTAAGACAACTTTATACCGTGATCTAACTGCCCTTCAATATCAAAAGAAAAAGCATAATCTACCCTAAACATTAATCTTCTTAGGCCTGCATAAAGTTCATAATATTGCTTTTTTTGAGGCTGGTAAAGATATGCTCCACCAAAAAGTTCTTCTAATTTTAATTTTCTAAGTATAGGTAAATGATTAGAGAAGCGCATATTAAAGTTATGTTCAAAATGACCCTCCAAAAAATATTGATTGGTACTGTAAGTGTAAAAATTAAGCAGGTGAAAGCTTTTTAAACCCGGATTAAACACCAATGCCATATTCCCAACAAAGTGACGCCATTCTGGATAATAAACATTTTTAACATTAAAAAATTTACCTGCCGAAACGGAATATGAACCGTAACCCCATAAACCCATATTTAGCTTTTCTTGCTGAACAGATAGTTCCATAAAATGATAATCAGAATTTGAGTTGAAAACACCTGCAAAACCCTTTCTATAATCCAATATAAACCGAGGACCTAAAGGCAATTTGTACGTTTTCATCCCATTTTGCATGATAAAAGGCTGATTAACGGTATAGATAAGAGATGCGTTTATATGAAAAGATGTATTGTTTGGAAAAAGCTGCGTTTGCGTATTAGGATCTAATGGATTATTAGAGCTAAAATTTCTTTCCTTGATATTTCTAAAAGAATAATCAAAATTATTTTGCACCGAGTAATTTCTAGAGAGTTCGGCTCCACCAGAAAAGTAAAGACCCTTAGTAATTTCTTTCCCTATACTTAAACTACCATACTCCTTTCGGTATAATTTCATGAAGTTTTGTTCAAACAGCAAGGTATTCAATGTATTTTGAAGGGAGTTTAAAGTTCCATTCGGATTTAAATCTGCATAGGTACTTCCCGCACTAAAATTGATTAATCCTCTTTTTTTAGGATCGTAAAGCCATGAAAATGAAATATCAGAATTTAACTCATTGTTAGCCAGTCCGTATCTTATCTTAGGAATTACCGACCAATATTTCCCTTTTCGGGCATAAGCTATTAATGCAAAACCATAATTTATACCCGCACCTTCTACCGTATTGTAAAAAAAAGCTGGCAAAATAGGGTCAAAAATAATTGCTCTTTTTTGGTTTTTACTCTTCCAAACCAAATCACTAAAAAGAAGCGGAAAAAATGGCGCTTTATGTACAATGCCATCAATAGAATCTGTAAAATCTTTGTATTGCTGTCGCTTTCTCAAGGTATCCTGAAACGCTAAGCTCATCCGCTCTTGAAGCGTTAAAGGAATAGTTCTGTTACTTTCTAATAATTCTGCATGATATGCTGCCGAATCTTCCTTTATCACTTCCATTTTTTCGAAATGATTAGGCATCTGATTTAAGGGCAACCATTTTTTAAAATCCACCTCAACAGAACCAGAGAAAGAAAACTTTAGCAGTTTTCCTTTATATAAAAATTGAGTGGCGGCTGGCGAAAACTGTCCTGTTTTAAAATATTGTTTTATCCTTAAAGAATCAATAAAATTGATGCCTTTGTTGCCTGTGGTTCGCAAATCAAGCTTCATCACTTGTTTACTTAAACTATCAATTTCTAAAATACCTTCAAATGTTGGCGTATATAATTTCTTTGATTTTACTTTTACAGAAACTAGATTTTCTTTAATCGCTATCACTTCATAAGTATAAAAATTGAACGCATTATTAGCTAAAGGAGAAACAAAACTTTTATCGCTTAAAGCACCAAATCTGACTACATCTTTGGCGAAGTTTGTCATCATTTCTACAGCACTTTTAAACTCCCATGATGGGTATTTACCAAAGCTTCGGGTTGCTTTTATAGATTCTTTATACCCATCTTTTGGCGTGTAATAAACGGTGCCATAAGATTCAAACAACCAAATCAATTGATGATCTACCAGCTTTGAATATTTTTCAACGTTTTTACCTAAAAACTTTTCGGGCTTTTCATCTAAAATCAAAGAATTCTTTAGGTAGCCGCTATTTTCAAAACCAATTTGAGCATGGTCTTTTTGTACCGCTATTGTTTCCCTTATAAATTGGTTAACCCATTTTACAGAATCAGTAAAAGACTGAGCCTTAATACCAATTGGTAATAAATAAAGGACCAAAAAAGGAAAATATTTCTTCATAGCTCTTGGGTGATCCAATAATTTAGATCGAGTTCTTTTTTATTTAATTAGTTCATCCAAAAATGATTCCTTAAATTTAAAATCTAAAAATCAATTACAATGTACCAAACACTTAAGCCCGTTCTTAAAAAAGAATTGGAAGATATTGAATCTGCAGGACTATACAAAAGAGAACGAATTATTACCAGCCCACAAGGTGCTGATATTATTGTGAACGGAAACAAAGAAGTTGTTAATTTTTGTGCCAATAATTATTTAGGCTTATCCTCTCACCCAAAAGTGACTGCTGCCGCTAAAGCCGCAATTGATAGTCATGGTTTTGGCATGTCTTCTGTCCGCTTTATTTGCGGTACGCAAGACATTCATAAAGAATTAGAGCAAAAACTTTCTGATTTTTTAGGTACCGAAGATACCATTTTATATGCCGCAGCTTTTGATGCCAACGGAGGTGTTTTTGAACCTCTATTTAATGATGAAGACGCCATAATTTCCGACGAGTTAAATCATGCTTCAATTATTGATGGAGTGCGTTTATGCAAAGCGCAACGCTATCGTTATAAGCATGATAACATGGAGGATTTAGAAAAGCAATTGCAAGAAACACAACATTTACGTCACAGAATTATAGTAACAGACGGCGCTTTTTCTATGGATGGCACCATTGCCCAATTAGATAAAATTTGTGATTTGGCTGATCAATACAAAGCCTTAGTGATGATTGACGAATGCCATTGCAGTGGTTTTATGGGCAAAACCGGTAGAGGAACGCATGAACACCACAACGTAATGGGCCGAGTAGACATCATTACCGGCACATTAGGAAAAGCCTTAGGTGGTGCATCCGGAGGGTTTACGGCCGGCCCAAAAGAGGTGATTGACATTTTACGTCAGCGTTCTCGCCCCTACCTTTTCTCTAATACTTTAGCACCAGCTATTGTTGGAGCTTCTATTGCAGTATTAGATATGTTAACCGAAACCACCGAATTAAGAGATAAATTAGAAAACAACACCAAATATTTTAGAGAAAAAATGACAGCTGCTGGCTTTGATATTAAACCAGGAGTGCATCCAATAGTTCCGGTAATGTTGTATGATGCGCAACTTTCTCAAGATTTCGCGGCTAAAATGTTAGAAGAAGGCATTTATGTGATTGGTTTTTATTATCCCGTAGTACCAAAAGGAAAAGCCAGAATAAGAGTGCAAATGTCTGCCGCTCATGATCAGCATCATTTAGACAAAGCTATTAATGCTTTTATAAAAGTAGGTAAAGAGCTGGGTGTGATTAAGTAGGTAAGCTTCTTACGATATTGATTTGGGCGTTTTAACACGCTGTCCGCTATATCTTTTTGCAAAAAAAGCAAAAAGGATGTCGCTTCCATCGTTAACGCAAAAGTAAAATTCTCATCACATTTAGATTAAGATATAAAGTCCCGTAAAAACGGGACTTTTTTTGTTAAATTTGCACCCTATGCAGTCTAAAATCAATCAATACACTACAGAAATTGAAGCTTTTGAACCCAAAACAGCAGAAGAGCTAGAAAGCTTCCGCATACAGTTTTTAGGTACAAAAGGCATTATTAAAGATTTATTTGATGAATTTAAAGCCGTTTCGCCAGAAGAGAAACGCATTTTAGGAAAAGTATTAAACCAGTTTAAGCAATTAGCAGAAGCTAAGTTTAACGACTTTAAAGATACATTCACTTCTACAGATCAAAACACTGCATCAACAGAAGATTTAACCCTTACTGGCGAAGGTTTTGAAATTGGCGGGCGTCATCCCTTATCTTTAGTAAGGAAAGAAATTGTAGAGATTTTTAAAAGATTAGGCTTTGTAGTAGCAGAAGGACCAGAAATTGAAGATGACTGGCATAATTTCTCTGCCCTAAATTTCCCTGAAGAACACCCTGCAAGAGATATGCAGGATACTTTTTTCTTAGAAGCCCCCATCTCAGTCTTCCCCCCTAAGGGGGAAGAAGCGCAGGGCGACTTTTCTAACGACAAAGAAAAGTCATCAGGCGCTCCTCTCCCATCAGGGGGAGAGGTTGGGAGTGGGGCTGCCTACGCTCTCCGCACCCATACTTCATCTGTTCAGGTAAGGTTAATGGAAGCTGGGAAACCTCCTTTTAGAGCTTTAATGCCAGGTAGGGTTTATAGAAACGAAGCTATTTCAGCTAGGGCACACTGCTTTTTCCATCAAGTGGAAGGTTTATATGTAGATGAAAACGTATCATTTGCTGATTTAAAGCAAACACTTTACTATTTCGTTCAGGAATTATACGGGGAAGGCACCAAAGTACGTTTCCGCCCTTCTTTTTTCCCATTTACAGAACCCTCAGCAGAAATGGATATTTCTTGTACCATTTGTAAAGGTGCGGGTTGTCAAATGTGTAAATACAGTGGTTGGGTAGAAATTTTAGGTTGCGGAATGATTGACCCTAACGTTTTAGATAATGTAAACATCGATTCTAAAAAATATACCGGTTTTGCTTTTGGAATGGGCATAGAAAGAATCACCAATTTAAAATATCAAATTAAAGATTTGCGCCTGTTCTCAGAAAACGACGTCCGTTTTTTAAAACAATTTCAAACAGAAATCATTTAATTATAAATGAGTAAAATTTATATCGGTTTCATCCTATTTTTTAGCTTTTCTTTATTGTCTTGCGCAAAAGATGGGGCTAATATTATACCAGATGTGCCTGTAAATTTTAGTGCCCCAATAAACGATCCTCGTTTAAGTAGATTAAATGGTGCTGGTGGCGCAGTGGTAATTAGTGGTTACGGATATGCAGGATTAATTTTATACCGCCGCCCAGATGGAGCTATTGTTGCTTATGACCGTTGCAGCACTGTAAATCCATTAAACAAATGCCAGTTAAACCTGAGTGATCCAACCATTACGGCAACAGATCCATGCAGTGGTGCAATATTTTTATTAAGTGATGGCTCGCCTGCAAAAGCACCTGCAACTCGTCCATTAAAACAATATCAAGTAACGGTTACCAGTTTTCAAATCTCCGTTTTAAACTAATATGGAAGTAGATAAAATAAAAGAAAGTATAAAAAAAGCTGCTCAAGATCTTTTTCGTAAATACGGTTATCATAAAACCAGCGTAAACGAGATTGCAAAAAAAGCAAAAATTGCCAAGGCTACCATTTACAAATATTTTGAAAGTAAAGAATTGGTGTTACATGCCATTTTAATGGATTATTTGAAAGTAAGCATTAATGAATTGGTACATCAAGACAAGCAATCTATCAGTAAAGAAGAGCACCTTAAAATTCTGATTTTAAAAGTAAGTCGCCTTTCTTATACCGTATGTAATGAATTTATTGGCTGGGATTTTATCAGAGAATCTACCAATGCACAAGAATTTTTGAAAAACCTTTCTGACGAATTAGAGAATTTGCTTTACGCCGAGTTTATTACTATCGAAGATTTAAACGACTCTGAAACCTATCCCGAAAGGTTAAGATTTTTAATCAAATCAAGTAAAAGCATCATCTTTTCATTTGCTTTCACCTCTGTAAGTGATAGCGATGTACGCAAGAACTTTGTGTCTTTTCAAAAAGAAATTTTGCCTTATTTAGTAAAAGCTGCCCTGTAGTTTTCACTAAATTGAAATTGATATTTAAAAACACCTCGCCAAGCCCTTTAAGGTTGACTTAAACCACTCGTTTCTAAAAATCAAATCCCTATTTTTACTTGCGGTCAACATTTAAAACATTAAAATTGCATCAATAAAATCAATCATCAATGGATAAGGCTTTCTACCAATACATTTTTAATAAACAGCAAAAAGTAGAAGCTGTACCTTCTAATAAAGAAATTGCCTTGTGGGCAATTAGGTTAATTAGGCTATTATTTCCTGAGCAAGCCAAAGCATCTTATAAAGAAGAATTAGAAATTGAAAATGCTTTTAATAAACTTAAAATAGAGTTAAAAGCCATTTTAGACAGTACTCAAGCCTGCATACACTGTGATAATGACGTGATTACCAATCAGTTTTTTGATTTTATTCCCGAGTTATATCGAATTCTTAAAACCGATGTAAAAGCCATTTTAGACGGAGATCCGGCTGCTAAAACCGAGTTTGAAGTGATTAGAACTTATCCTGGTTTTTATGCCATTTCATTTTATAGAATTGCGCATCAGTTGCTCATCAAAAACACGCCTTTAATTCCAAGAATTTTAACAGAATACGCCCATTCTAAAACCGGAATAGACATTCATCCGGCAGCACAAATTGGCGAATATTTATACATAGACCACGGCACAGGTACTGTAATTGGCGAAACTGCCGTTATTGGGCATCATGTAAAATTATATCAAGGCATTACTTTAGGCGCTTTAAGTGTAGAAAAAAATATGGCTGGTACAAAAAGACATCCAACCGTAAAAGATCATGTAGTGATTTATTCAGGAGCTACTATTTTAGGTGGCGAAACAGTGATTGGCGAAAACAGTACCATTGGCGGAAATGTTTGGCTGACTCAAAGCGTTCCGGCAGATTCAGTAGTTTATCACAAACCTTCTATACAGGTTTCAGAAAAAAAAGCATAAAATTAAATAGCGATGGCTGGTATTATAGATTTAATTGGAAACACTCCTTTGGTTGAAATTCAGAAATTGAATACCAATCCAAATGTCCAAATATTTGCTAAACTAGAAGGAAATAACCCAGGTGGAAGTGTAAAGGACAGAGCTGCTTTAAACATGGTGAAAAGCGCTATAGAGCGAGGTGATATTAAACCCGGAATGCGCTTAATTGAAGCAACAAGTGGGAATACGGGTATTGCTTTGGCTATGATTGCTCGCTTATTTGATTTGGAGATTGAACTCATCATGCCAGCTAACTCTACCAAAGAACGCACCTTAACCATGGAAGCTTTTGGGGCTAAAGTGATTTTGTTAGAAGATATAGAGAAATGCCGTGATTATGCTGATGAAAAAGGTGCTTCTGGCGATTATTTTTTACTCAACCAATTTGCAAATCCTGATAATTATTTAGCCCATTACAAAACCACCGGACCAGAAATTTGGCGTGACACAGAACATAGAGTCACTCATTTTGTAAGTTCTATGGGCACTACAGGTAGTATCATGGGGACTTCCATGTTTTTAAAAGAACAAAATCAAAATATACAAATTGTGGGCTGCCAACCTACAGAAGGTTCTTCTATACCAGGCATTCGCCGATGGCCAAAAGCTTATTTACCTAAAATATTTGATGCTTCTAGAGTTGATAGAATTATTGATGTTTCTGAAGAAGATGCCACTTTAATGGCTAGAAAACTAGCTAAAACCGAAGGTATTTTTGCTGGAATGAGTAGCGGTGGCGCTTGCCATGCCGCTTTACAATTAGCTGCTGAATTAGAAAGTGGAGTAATTGTATTTATTGCCTGCGACCGTGGAGATAGATATTTGAGTAGTGATTTATTTGGATAGGTTATTATTTAACCACGGAGGAAACGGAGATTTTATTTAAGGTATTTTAACCACGGAGGCGCAAAGGTCACAGAGTTTTTTTAGCATATTATTTTTTATTGCCATAGTAGGGTTTGCAAATGCATTGCCATGGTCTGTGTCCTCACAGACCATTTTTTGTTTTAATATGTTGTTAAAGTTTTTTAACCACGGAGGGCTCAGAGGTCACAGAGTTTTTTTAGCGTATTATTTTTTATTGCCATAGTAGGGTTTGCAAATGCATTGCCATGGTCTGTGTCCTCACAGACCATTTTTTGTTTTAATATGTTGTTAAAATTTTTTAACCAAGGAGGGCACAGAGTTTTTTAGCGTGTTTTTTTATTTGCCATGGTCTGTGTCACCACAGACCATTTTTTGTTTCTAACATCTATCAGTGAAAACATATCCTGATCATTTGACAAATACAACATCAAAACTTAAAATCCGAAATCAACATTATTCCAAAAGCAGTTAAATTTCTTAAACTATGTATTAGACAAGTCACCCAAAAAGCTTTTTTAGGGTTATGATGATAGAAATAATAAATATAACTTAATACCAAGCCCATGGAAAATCCAAAAAATGCATATCCTAAGTTATAAAGGTGGAATACCCCAAATACTAAAGCCGCAAGCAAAATAATTAAGCCCTGTTTATTTTTAAAAAAAGAAATTATATTTAACAATTTAAAAGGTAGGTACTGACTAATTGCTGTTTCTAAAAAAGGAACGAGCAAAATAACAAGGAACCAATTACTTGTTGTTGGACCATCATCACTTTTTCCCAAAATATCTGCTCCCAAAACCATTACAGGAAGAAAAACAATTGTGAATAACCAAGAAAGGATATAAAAAAATAAGATTTGCTTTGGCAACGGCACTCTCAAAAAAAATCTATTCAATCTAAAAAAGATTGATTTGATACTCGGCGATACTTTATGGTTTAAAAATGATGAACTAATCATAGGTTGTTTGATTTTCATTGGTATTTTATTTTCTAGGGCATATTTTATAAAATGGTTTTGGCGGATTACTAATCCTTATTATTATAAGTTCGAGATGCGCTTACGCGAACATAATGAATAGCTAGATTAATTTAGTTTCTATGTAATTCATAATTCTTATGTTTCTTGAATTGATAAAACTCAATGCATTTTGTTTATAAATTAAATATTCATCTTTATTTGATAGTATTGGTCGAGAGTTTAAATCGTGAAAAGGTAAAAAGAAATTTATGTGGTAATTTTCATCTACAAGATCATTTAAAAGAAAAAAATCTACATAACCTTTAAAGGTTTCAAATAATTCAAAGAAATGTTTGAAAATATTCAATGTAAAATAAAGCGGACTACTTTGGTTTTTGTAAAAGAGTCTAATACACTCAAGTGTTAAATCAAATCTATCATCAATTAATTTATTTATGCCTCTTACTTGATTAATAGTTTGAAACCCGTTAATTTTTTTGTTAGGAAAAAGTGTATATGCACCTATTGTAGAACCGGCAATATAAAGTTCTTCAACATCCTCTGCAATCTGACTTGTCAACCAAAATTTTAATTTATGGTGTTTATAAGAATTTGTAATTGCGTCGCTACCCAAATAAAATTCTTGTGTATCAGATTTATGATTAAGATAAGCTCCACTTTTCTTATTTAATTCAAATAATTTTCCATTTGGTAATAGTTTGCTCCAAAGTATTTGATGATATTTTTTAAGCGTAGGACTACAAATGTCTGGATCACCACCTTTAGAATCAGAATGAAAATTAAAATTAATGTCTATCATAATCTTTTCGGTTATCTGGGGATTTTCATTTAGTGAGTTTGTTCTTTCTCGGTTCTTTTTTGGCTTGCCTATAACTTGTAGATATTACGCCACAAATAGCATTTTTCATTCTATATTCTTCAATTCTAGATGTATTAAATAGATACTTAAAAGTAACAATATTTATTTAACCAACAATAGAGGTTAGGGAGCAAGCATCATGTTAACGATTGAAGCGGCATCCCCGCCTGAACCGGTCGGGCAGGTTTTATTGAGCGCCCTTCGACTCCGCTCAGGGTGACAAAAAATATTTCACACATTTGAGTTCTATTTATACAATCACTTTACATAAATAATTATTTTTTATACCGAATTGGTTTTTGGTATGAAAATAGCTAAATTGGCATTAATGAGAATTAATAGCCAAACCATCATGAGTCAAGAGATCTACAATTTTTCTTTACAGATTGACGAGCAATTTGAAATTATTGAAAGCCCTGCAAAAAATATTTTTGCATTATTTTTAAGATTATTCAAGTAATGCCCTTCTATCTCTAAAATCCTTTTAAACTTCTGTTCTAAGAAGATAGGATTTGTTTTGCCTCAATTTTCAGTCATTTTTAGCCAATATTTGTTTCTCCAGTAAATCCCCTACTCCTTTTACCTAAAACCTCTTGCCTTTAACTACTCCTTTTTAAAAAGGAAATCATAAATTTGCAGCCTTAATTGAGTGTGTATTTTGAAGGAACAACAAATTTTAACCGCATTAACCGTTACAGATATTGCCGAAGAAGGCAAAGGCATAGCCAGAGCCAATGAAATGGTGGTTTTTATAGAAAAAGCCATCCCTGGTGATGTGGTAGATGCTACCGTTTATCGTAAGAAAAAGAAATTTGCCGAGGCTAAAATCTTAAACCTTATTGAACCTTCTAAAGACCGAGTGGAAGCATTTTGCGAACACTTTGGGGTTTGTGGTGGCTGTAAATGGCAACACATGAATTATGATGCGCAACTGAAATACAAACAAAAATCGGTTTTAGATGCTTTGCAGCGTTTGGCTGGTTTAGAGGTTTCTCATGCAGAAGAGATTTTACCATCGGCACAAGATAAATATTACCGCAATAAATTAGAATATACTTTCTCTAACAAAAGATGGTTAACCGCCATGGATGGAGTAGTGAATGATGATATGGAAATGAATGCTTTAGGTTTTCATGTTCCACTGCGTTTTGATAAAATTTTAGAAATTAATCACTGCTATTTACAGGCAGATCCGTCTAATGATTTGAGAAACAACATTAGTGCTTTTGCTAAAGAAAATAACATCTCTTTTTACGATTTAAGAGCTCATGAAGGCGCACTTAGAAATTTAGTGATCCGTACTTCTTCTACCGGAGAGTTAATGGTAATTGTGATTTTTGCTTATCCAGAAGATGGGCAGGTAGAGTTAATGATGAATTATGTAAAAGCAACTTTTCCTCAAATTACTTCACTTTTGTACATCATCAATCAAAAAAAGAACGATACTTTTTCAGATCAGGAAGTGTTACTTTATGCCGGAAGGGAATTTATTTACGAAGAAATGGAAGGTTTAAAATTCCGTATCGGGCCAAAATCTTTTTATCAAACCAACTCTGTACAAGCTTACGAATTATATAAAATTACCAGAGATTTTGCAGATTTAAAAGGCCATGAACTGGTTTATGATTTATACACTGGAACCGGAACCATTGCCAATTTTGTGGCTAAAAAAGCAAAGAAAGTTGTGGGTGTAGAATATGTGCCTACCGCTATTGAAGATGCAAAAGTAAACTCACAAATTAACGGCATTGAAAACACCGTTTTTTATGCCGGCGATATGAAAGATGTACTAAATGCCGATTTTGTGAAAGAAAACGGTAAGCCAGATGTGATTATTACTGACCCTCCAAGAGCAGGAATGCACCCAGATGTGGTAGAACGTTTGATGGAAATGGAAGCCGAAAAGATTGTTTACGTAAGCTGCAACGCTGCTACACAAGCCCGAGATTTAATTAGATTGAAAGAGAAATACGATTTGGCAAGAATAAAACCTGTAGACATGTTTCCGCATACCCAACACGTAGAAAACGTAGTACTCCTAACCCTAAAGAAATGAATGTAGAAGAATTATTAGGCAATACTGAAGATCAACAAGGGCCACAAGAAAGTCCGTTAATCAGCTTAAAAAAGGATATAGAATTTTACAAAGAAACACTGCGTGAAGTGGCTATAGAAATTATGGTGGAAGGATTATCTGCCTATCCCATTTTTATAGCGCACCAACACGAGGTGGCTTTGGGAGAAATGATTTTAGACCGCAATGAATTAGGAACCGAATGGACCATACAAGCTTCTACATTCGAAGAATTTACCGAAAAAGGAATTATCCAAACTGATAAAAAAGAAGCTTTTTTGCAACATTACAAAAGTGCTGATGATTTCATTTGCCTATTTGTGGTAGTACCCGAAGGCGCAAATTTTGTTTATTTCCCTTATAATAGGTAAGAAGATTATTGTCATGCTGAACTTGTTTCAGTATCTCACTTGTAGAGTTCCCATTTTTGAATTAAAACCCATTTTGTGCATTCGTGGCGAAAAAAATATTTAATATCGGATAATCCGAGGATTATCCCTACAGAAAATTTTTCAGTATCTCACTTGCAGAGTTATCATTTTGAACTAAAAACCTATTTCATCAAATCCCGAAATGAATGCGGGATGACAACATATAAATGGTTAGTGTAATGCTGAATGATTATCTCTACATAAACCTTCATTTATTATTCGTGAAAATTTGTGCATTCGTGGCAAAAAAATATTTAATATCGGATAATCCGAGGATTATCCCTACTTGTTTTACTTGCAGAGTTGCCATTTTTGAATTAACCACCCATTTCATCAAATACCGAAATGAATTTGGAGATGACAAGAATAATAATTTGGGGCTTACCCTAAAAAGGGTCGGGTGTTGCAGGGGTACCGTTTTTCGCTGCGCTACAAACCGGCAAGCTAAAGCAGCCGCCCATTTCACCCCCTAAGCCAAAATCCTACTAAAAACTCCCTCTTAAGGTCAAGACCAAATTTCTACCAGCACTATTAATACCAGAAGCAAACATCCTGTAATTTTGATCGGTAATATTCTCTAAAGCGGCCTGCATTTGAAGCTTTTTATTCAGTTGATAAGCTGTTCTTAAATTAAAAACACACCAAGAAGGCATTCCATCAATAGTAGCATATTGCAAATTATCTTCACCAGATGAACTGTAATTTTTCAACCTTTTCCATCCATTATATTGAGCAAAAAAATCAGCTCTAAATTTCTTTAATTGCAATTGCAATCCTGTTTGTCCAAAAAGTGGGGGAATATGATCTAAAGGTGTATTGCTGGCTGGTCCTTTTATTCGTCCATAAGTATAATTAAGAGTAGAATTAACACTCAAAGAAGAACTTATTTTGGCATTTAATTGCCCATGTAACCCATAAATAAATGCTCTATTAGCATTAGTACTGGTGCTTACCTTACTTATTTGTCCGTCATAAAAAATACTACTTTGTCCGTTAAAGGTTGAGTTTTGAACGGTGATGGCGTTTCTATACCAAGTATAATAAGCACCTGCTTCTATGCTCACTTTATCAGCAATAATTTTTGAAACATTAAACTCGTTATTGTAAGTGTACTCAGGTTTTAAATTTGGGTTGGGTACAATAATATTCCCTGCCACTGATTCAAAAACTTTCCCTAAATCGTCTACATTTGGCGCCCTAAATCCCGATGAAACTAAATAAGCTATTTTCCAATCAGCTCCGGGTAAATAACTAAAACCTATATTTCCACTTAAAGCACCCGCTTGCTGCTTCACTTTATCATAAGGAAAAGGGAAAAAAGTTTTATCTTCAAAATTGGCATTTAGCTTAATTTGGCTGTACCTTAAACCATCAGATAAAATAAATTTAGGACTAATTTCCCAGGAGTGTGTTGCATAAAAAGCTATAGAATTCATATTAGATCCTCCATCTGGGTAACGGGTATCTAAATTAGCAATTGCACCAGAAGAGATATTCTTACGATTTGCTTTTGATTGCACATTATTATAGTTTGCTTCTAAACCATATCTAATCTCATGATTTTTTATAACGCTTCCAGCATCGGCATTTAAAGCCAAAATATTTACATTTTCTGTACGAGCATCTAAATTGTTATTTGCAAACCTACGACTGATTCGGCTTTCTTCAATAGCTTGGTAACTGGCGGTAATTCTTATATCCTCCACTAATTTTTTATTAGTTTTAAGATTAAAATGATAGGCCGTTAATAATCTATTTTGGGGACCGTAATACCATTCAGCGAACCTAAATTTAGCACCCGCATATTCTGTTAACCTATCATATCTATTGATATTTGAAGAAGTAGAATATTGAAAATTAAGTGCGTGTTCTACATTTAAAGAAGGTTTAAATAGTATTTTTTGAGAGAAATCATATTGTTGGTAGCCTGCTAATTTCTGAATATCAACATCGTTATTTCTTATCATGGTATCTTTTCCGTTTATTCTATCTTGATAAAATGGTCTTTTACCAAAATCAGGATAAGCTGAATTTCTGTTTGCTCCCTGTTTAAGATCTCCAAAATTAGAATAGGTAAAACTACTTAAGAAAGCTACTTTCTTGAATCCAAAATTTAGGTTAAAATGCTGCGTATTTTCTTTTGCTGCGGTGGCAAATCTGCTGTAGGCATTTACTTTAAACAGCATTTTTTCATTACCACTTAAACTCGGTTTTTTGGTATAAAAATGGATCACTCCGCCTAAGGCATCACTGCCATAAACTACAGACCCTGGCCCAAAAACAATCTCGACTTTATCTAATAGGCTTTGGTCTATGGTAATCACATTTTGAAGATGCCCGCCACGGTAAATAGCATTATTCATTCTTACGCCATCAATCACCATTAAAACTTTATTGGCTTCAAAACCTCTTATCACCGGACTACCCCCACCGGCCTGACTTTTTTGAACCTGAATATTGCCTGTTTGCTGGAGTAAATCTGCCGTGGTAGATTGGTTTAAAAAAGCGATTTCTTTGGCTTTAACCACCGCTATTTGCTGTGGCACATCAGATTTTTTTTCCTCGAATTTACTCGCCGAAACTATAATTTCATTTATACTGATGCGCTGCTCGGAAAGGAATACTTTAAACTTTAAATCTTTGATTTGCTTAAAAGTAAAATAAACCCTTTGATAACCTAATGCCTCAATTTTTAAAGTATCAGTTGGCGTATTCTCCAATAAATAGACTTCTCCTTTTAAATTGGTTTTTAAAGAAATATTTGTTCTGATATTGTTAATGGATACCTCAGGTAAAGGTTGATAAGTAGTTTTATCTAAAATGGTAATTACCTGTGCTTTCAACATGTTTGATACCAGTAGAAATAGCAACAAGAAAATCTTATTCTTCATATAAAGAGTAGCCAATTTTTAATTTAAAATTCAAATTAAACTAAAATTTTTAAAGCGCATGATTTAATATCTCTATATCACTTCTTTATTACAGAAAAAGCCACCCTTTTGAGGCGGCTCTTCACACATTAACTAAACCAAAACTATTTTACTTGTTGTACATCACTAGCGCCTGACGATTTGATGCTTTTTCTAATTCCCGGACCTTTATAAGTCACATCACTAGCTCCAGATGCGTTTATACTAATTGTTTTTACGGTATATAATTCGCAATCAGAACCGCCGCTCATTTGTGCAACTACATCATCTGCTAGTAAATTAAAAGCGTTAACATCACTACCGCCACTGGCTTGTAAATTAAAATTACTTGCTTTTCCTTTTAAATAAACATCACTCCCCCCGCTGGTAGAAAGCGTTAAATTATTTACTATCAAATCTAATTTAACACCACTGCCGCCTGATGATATTATATTTAAACTGTTCAATTTAAATTGATCTTTTCCATAAACATCTGATCCACCACTAGAAATTAGCCTGTTTAACGTTTTAAACGAGACGTAAGCTTTTACATAACTGTCTTCGCCCCAACTCCAACTAAACCAGCCAGATCTTTTCTCCATCTCAAATTTCAACAATCCATCACTTCCTTTAGAAACCTTTACCCTATCTATTAAATCTTTTGTTCCGCTGAGTACAATTTGCTCATTGGCACTTTGCGTGAGGTATAAATCAATACCAGAGGAAACCGCTATTCCGTTAAAGTTGTTGTAATTTTCTTTACGTTCTATAATTTGAGCAATTAATGCACTTGCACTAAATGTAATGAGTAAGCATACTAAGCCAGTTTTCAAAAGTTTAGGATTGATCATTTTGTTAGGTTTTAATTTAGAGTGAATTGTTATAAAATTGTTTCAGTTAATTATAAAATAAGACACCACTAAAATGAATAAGGTTGCACCTTTCAAAAAATTTTTGCTTTGGCTAGAAATAGTTAATTTTAGCACAGATAAATTAGCACTATGACTTCTAAGAAAGTACTCATCCTTGATCAAACTCAAATTCAACAAAAAATCAATCGTATTGCGCATCAAATACTAGAGGATAATTTTGAAGAAAAAGAAATTATTATTGCCGGTGTGGTAGATAGAGGCTATAGATTGGCTTTAAGAATTGAAAAAGTACTTTCAAAAATATCTGACTTAAAAATTAAATTAGCCAAAATTGAACTTAATAAAGACAGCTCTAAATTAGAATCGGCTATAGACATTCCAATCTCCGACTGCGAAAATAAAGTGATTATTTTGGTTGATGATGTTTTAAATAGTGGGAGAACTTTAGCTTATGGCTTGGGTGTTTTCTTAAATATTCCTCTTAAAAAATTAAGATCTGTTGTATTAATTGATAGAAGTCATAAAAATTTTCCGGTTTCTACAGATTTTGTAGGCTTAGAACTTTCAACAGTTTTAAAAGAACATGTAACCGTTCATTTAGATGAAGTGGATGCGGAAGATGCGGTTTATATAGATTAATTTATGGCTGATGCGATTTGAGTTTTTCTTCAATAGCATTTACCATCATATCTACACCTAAATCACTCTCTTTAAGTATGATTTGAGCCTGCTCATAAAAAGGGCGCCTTTCTTTTAATTTCATTTCAATAAAGTCTATTAATTGATCCATATTTTTTCCTTTTACCAAAGGTCTTTCTACACGGGCATTAATTAATCTTTCGGCTAAAACTTTTACAGGCGGATCTATAAAAATAGTAATGCCATTTTTGTTCATCCAATCCATATTATCAAAAAAACATGGCGCACCGCCTCCAGTAGCAATAATAGCTTGGTTATCCATTGCGGCTAACTGCAAAACATCTCGCTCTTTTTCTCTGAAACCATTTTCTCCAAAAGCAGCAAAAATATCGGGAATGCTCATTTGATATTGAAGCTCTACCATCTCGTCTAAATCTATAAATGGACGGTTTAATTTGGCAGCAAAAGTTCTCCCAAGCTTACTTTTACCGCAACCCATAAAACCAATTAAGAATATTTTCATTTTGCTATAATTTGAGGTTGATAGGGTTTAAATATTTCAATTTAATTTCACTCGGGGATCTAATACTGCGTAAAGTAAATCGGCTAAAATATTAATGATCACAAAAATAAATGCAATAAACAAAATAGCGCCCATTACTACGGGCAAATCGGCTAGCTCAAGGGCATCAACCGTTGCTTTACCTAAACCGTTAAATCCAAAAATATATTCTACAAAAAACGAACCTGCTAACAAAGAAGCAAACCAACCAGATACTGCCGTTACCACCGGGTTTAAAGCATTTCTTAACGCATGTTTCATGATGATTGCATTTTGACTTAATCCTTTTGCTTTTGCTGTTCTAATATAATCTTGCTGCATTACATCTAGCATGGAGCTTCGTGTGAGTTGCATAATAATGGCTAAAGGGCGCAAGCCTAAGGTTAACATGGGTAAAATCAGATTTTTCCAAACCAAAACTTCGCCTTTAAAAGGGTCGTAATCATACAAACTCCCCGACATGTTTAAACCAGTATAATCGCTCCAAACAAAACCAAAAAGCCAGGCAATAATAATTCCAGCAAAAAAAGATGGTGCCGATATTCCCAATATTGATCCCGCTATGGCCGTTTGATCTATCCAGGTATATTTATAAACGGCGGCTATTACTCCTAAAAATATACCTAAAACGGTGGCAAATAACATCGCTGTAGTTGCCAATATTAAAGTATTAGGAACGGTTTCAGCCAATATAGAAGTCACTTCTCTTTTGGTTTGGTAAGACCTCCGCAGATAAGGCATTTTTAAAACCAATGCACTTTCTTTACCTAAATTAAATAGCTTTTGGTAATGATATTTGGCTTGAGCAGCGCTATCTTTTTCATGTATGCCTAAAGGCGATAAATCATTAATATAATATAGAAATTGTACCGAAACAGGTTTATCTAAGCCAAACTCTTTTCTTACGGCTTCTAAAGATTGTACATCAGAACGCTGACCTTGTGTCATCCGGGCAGGATCTGCCGGTAAAATGTTAAACAAAAAGAAAATCACCACCACCACTCCTGCTAAAACTGCTAAGCCATATCCAAGTTTATTGAGCAGGAATTTTAACATTATTGCTGGCTAAAATATTTATCGGCCAATTGATTATAATTTGGCAAAGCCGATGCAGGCCATTTATCAATTACCACTCCATTTTTTAATAAAATTAAACCCGGATTTGATCTCACCATACTTTTTAGCGGAACAGCATCCGCATAAAAAATCTCTGTTGCTAACTTTAAATCTTTAGAGAAAACAGCAGCATCTTGAGCCGAGTTAGAAGTTAAAAATACCGTACGGATATTAAAGTTCTCTACGGCATTAATAGAAATGGCGTTGATATCGCCCATTGCTTTTTTATTGGTTTTTGACAAATTCCAGCCTACAGCTACTAAATTATAATATGGATTTTCGAAAATCTCAGTGGTATAACCTACTCCTTGTGAATCAAAAACGTTAAGGTCTTTTATTTTAGGCTGAAAACCCGCTTTTATCAATTTAGGTTCAGAAGAATTGATCAATTCCCAATCAGCGTTTTCATATATTTTAGTGCTGAGGTATTCTTTATCTGTCATCTTCTTTTCTCCTCCGGTTTTCTTGTTTTTTAGAGTATAAATAATTTGAAACTCATCTTGTGGTGCGCCTTCAGGAACTTTCATTTGAGCCGGGATACTTAAACCAATTTTATAAGGCAAGAAATCAACAAAAGGCAAAAATGTGTAGGTGTAAAAACCAAAAATTAGCGTAACCACAACCGTAAAAATAGTGATCAATTGCTGCTTTCTTTTTTGAATAGTAATGGGGTGAATATCATTCTTTTTAGCAAAAATATAAATGATAAAAAGCAACAAAACTAAATCTTTACTAAATGATTGCCAAGGAGTTAATGGAATAGCATCGCCAAAGCAACCGCAAGTTTTTACTACATCAAAATAAGCCGAATAAAAAGTAAGGAAAGTAAAAAACACGATGAGCAACAATAAACCCCAAGCTACCTTTTTAGCGTAAACCCCAGTGAGTAATAAAACCCCTAAAATTACTTCTAAAGCACATAAAAATATAGAGAAGAAAACTGCAAATGGATTTAAAAAAACCACATGAAAAACCTCAAAATACTCTTCCAACTTGTAAGAAAAGCCCAAAGGATCATTCAATTTTATGATTCCCGAAAAGATAAAAAGCAAGCCTACAAAAACTCTTGCTATCCAAAGAATGGTATTTTTAGAAGTATTGTTCATGAATTATTTTTAAGAAACTCCCAATTTAATGAGCGCAAAAACAGCGTAATTTAACATATCCTGATAGTTGGCCTTGATGCCTTCTGAAGCCAAAGTTTTACCTTCATTATCTTCAATCTGTTTAACGCGTAAAATCTTCATCAAAATTAAATCTGTTAAAGAACTAACTCGCATATCTCTCCAAACTTCACCATAATCGTGGTTTTTAGCGGCCATTAATTCTTTGGTTTCCAAAACTTTTGCATCAAAACTTTCGGCAACTTTATCTGCATTTAATTCTTGTGGTGCATTTTCATCCAGCTCAAGCTGCATCATGGCAATTACACAATAGTTAACAATACCAATGTATTCGCCAATAATATCTTCCCCTACTTTACTTACTTTTTTATCTTCTAGCGTTCTGATTCGCTGAGCTTTAATAAAAATTTGATCGGTAATAGAAGAAGGTCTTAAAATGCGCCAGGCGGTACCGTAATCTTTGGTTTTTTTGATAAAAAGGCTTTTGCAAACCTGTATAATAGCGTCGTATTCTGAAGAAGTATTGTTTGCCAAAACTTTTTATTTGTTTGTTTTAATGATGAATTAATGCCTATTTTGCCTTAAATGACGGCTAAAGATACATTTTTTCAGGTAAAGAAAACCCTCAACGTAGGTGGTAAAATTATAGATCTTACCCAGCCCAAAGTGATGGGTATTTTAAACATTACGCCAGATTCTTTCTTTTCTGGCAGCAGGCTACAATCTGAAAAAGAAATTTTATTGCAAGCAGAAAAAATGCTGATTGAAAGTGCTGATTTTTTAGATTTAGGCGCCTATTCTAGCAGAGTTGGCGCAACAGATATTTCGCCCGAAGAGGAAGAAAAAAGATTGATTCCGGCCATTAAAATTATTGTTAAAAACTTCCCGGAAGCCTTATTATCTGTTGATACTTTTAGGGCTACAATTGCCGAAAAAGCGATAGAAAACGGCGCACATATCATCAATGATATTTCTGGTGGAAATTTAGACGAGCACATGTTTAAAACAGTAGGAAAATTAAAAGTCCCTTATGTTTTAATGCACATGAAAGGCAACCCGCAAACCATGAAAGACCTGAATCATTATGAAAATATGATGCAGGAAATAAGCTTTTATTTCTCAGAAAAAATAGCACAACTAAAAGAAGCAGGTGTAAAAGACATTATTTTAGACCCTGGTTTTGGCTTTGCAAAAAATGTGGAACAAAACTTTAAACTTTTACAGCATTTAGAAGATTTTAGAATATTAGGCTACCCTGTTTTGGCGGGCTTATCAAGAAAATCTATGATTTGGAGATCTCTAAATATATCACCACAGCAAGCTTTAAACGGAACATCTGTTTTAAACACCATTGCATTGCAGCATGGAGCTAGTATTTTAAGAGTTCATGATGTAAAGGAAGCTATGGAATGTATTAAGTTGACAACTCTTTTAAACTCAAATGCTGTTTAAGCTAATTGTTTTTACTATTTTGGAGAGATGGATTTTTTAGATTTCAGTTTTCTTAAGTTAACCATGTTAGATGTGGTGGATATGCTATTGGTAGCCATCATTATCTATTACATTTACAACCTCATTAGAGGCACCATTGCTGTTAATATTTTTATCGGTTTTATCCTTATCTATTTCCTTTATTTTATTACCGAAGCTTTAAAAATGAAATTACTTTCGGGTATTTTAGGAAGCTTTGTAAGTGTAGGTTTTATTGCGTTAATAGTGGTTTTTCAGCAAGAAATCAGACGATTTTTACTCACCATTGGTAAAAATATATCCTTAAAAAACAGAACTTGGCTAAAGCTGATCTTCAAAAAAGAAGAGCTGGAAAGAAATAATATGGCAAAAATAAAACCCATTATTGACGCCTGTAAAACCATGAAAAAAACCCGAACCGGAGCATTAATTGTATTTGCTAAATACTTTGATCAGGATGCTTTTGTAAATAGCGGCGAGATGATGGATTCTAAAATTTCTAAACGTTTATTAGAAAGTATTTTTCAAAAAAACAGTCCTTTACATGATGGTGCGGTGATTATTTCAGAAAATAAAATAAAATCTGCCAGCTGTATTTTACCCTTAACAGAGAACGACAAACTCCCTGCACAATTTGGCTTACGCCATAGAGCAGGAATTGGCGTTACCGAATCTAGCGATGCCACTGCCTTAATTGTATCTGAAGAAACAGGCGAAATATCTTATGCCCAGCAAGGAAGGGTAAAAATGAACATCAGTTTTACTGATTTAGAAAGGCTTTTAAACAAAGATTTCAACTAGTTTACAATTCTCTTCACAACTTTACAATCTGCTTTACAATTTCTATTCTGTAGTAAAATTAATTATCAAATAATTAATTTCAGGCTATGGAGCTTTCTTTAATTGTGCCCATTAAAAATGAAAAGCAAAACATAATCCCTTTGTATCAGGCGGTAAAAGAGGCTTTAAAAAATATAGATTATGAATTAATTTTTGTTGATGATGGCTCTACAGATGAAACGATAGACGAAATTCGAAAAATAAAAAGCAAACGTATCAAGCTTTTGGTGCTACGCAAAAACTATGGACAAAGTACCGCCATGACTGCCGGAATAGATGGTGCCGAAGGAAAATACATTGCCTTAATAGATGGCGATCTCCAAAACGACCCATCAGACATTCCCATGATGTTAGATAAATTGGTAAAAGAAGATTGGGATGTGGTGGCCGGCAACCGCAAAAACAGAAAAGATGGTGCGCTTTTAAGAAAAATACCCAGTAAAATTGCCAACGCCATTATTAGGAGCACCACCAATGTGCATATTTTAGATTACGGCTGTACCCTTAAAATTTTTAAACAAGAAATTGCCAAAGATTTAGGTTTATATGGTGAATTACATCGCTTTATTCCGGTTTTGGCAGCTTTGCAAGGAGCCAAAATCACACAGGTTGATGTAAAACACCATGCTCGGCAATTTGGCGAAAGCAAATACGGAATCAACAGAACTTTTAAAGTAATGGCAGATTTAATCACCATGCTTTTCTTTAGAAAATACATGCAAAAACCCATGCATTTGTTTGGCGGCATAGGTTTTACTCTTTTTAGCATGGGCGTAATCATTAATATTTACCTGCTTACTTTAAAACTTTTAGGCGAAGACATTTGGGGAAAACCGCTGATGATTTTAGGCATCATCCTTCTTTTGGCGGGTTTGCAGTTTATCACTTTTGGCTTGCTATCTGAAGTAAATATGCGCACCTATTATGAATCTCAAGGGAAGAAACCTTACCAAATCAGGCAAACTTATCAATCTACTTATGATGAATAAAAACTGGTTAAAGTTTACGTTAAAGATCATTATAAGTGCCATTTGCCTTTACTATGTTTTTACCAAAATAGACTTTATACCATTTTTTAATTTGCTAAAAACAGTCCGTATTTTTTGGCTTGCTTTAGCCACCATATTTTTCATCTTATCTAAAATTATTGGCGCTTTCCGACTCAACATTTACCTAAAAAACGCCGAAATCAACCTTACTGAAAAAGAAAATTTAAAGCTTTACTGGTTAGGCATGTTTTATAATCTTTTTTTGCCCGGCGGTATAGGAGGCGACGCTTATAAAATCATCCTCCTCAAAAAACATTTCAATAAAAGTTATAAAACCATTAGCACAGCTGTTTTATTAGACCGAATATCTGGCTTGGTAGCTTTAATTGGCTTAGCTATCATTTCCGCCTGCTTCATCCCACTTTCTAAATGGTATTTAATCTTGGTCATCATTTCCTTTTTCTCAGGATATACTGTTTATCGGTTTATCCTTTTTAGATATTTTGCCACACATAGGCAAAACATTTTAAAAACAGATTTACTGGGTTTAATGGTTCAGCTTTCACAAGGTTTTAGCATCATTTGTATTGCTTTTGCACTCTCAACTGCGCAAAATTTCGCCGTTTTACTAGTCATATTTTACATTTCTTCTTTAAGTACATTATTGCCTTTATCTGTTGGAGGCTTAGGCGCCCGAGAAATTATCTTTTTATTTAGCGCAAAATATTTAGGTATTCCGCAAGAAGTTTCAGTAAGTATTAGCCTTGTTTTTTATATGATAAGCGCCTTAGTTTCGCTGGTTGGAGTTTACTTTGTTTTTGGGAGAATGTTTAGCGATAAAGTTGATGATTAACTTTTTTTATCACGATGGAAAACGTTAAAAATGAAAGCGGTTTTCTCATCTCATCGTTATTAGATTTGTCAACTCTCTCATCAATTGGCAAGAGAGTTGACAAATCTTTGCCTATCAATTTATCCTTACTGAAGGAGATTTTATAAATTGTTATTTTGTACGTATTTTTGTACAAAATAACACAAAATGATAGTTACTAATATTTCAGATTTTCGTAAAGACATTAAATCTTATTTCGATAAAGTGGCTAAAGGCTTTGAAACACTTATTATCAATAGAGGTAAAGATTCGGGGATTGTGGTGATGTCTCTTGAAGAGTACAATTCTTTAATGGCTACCAACTATGAATTATCTTCCAGTGCAAACGAAAAACGTCTTGATTCTGCAATTGAAAAATTTAGAAAAGGAAACTCATTTTCTAAAGACTTAATTGAAGAATAGTATGAAGTATGTTTTTGTTGATGAATCTTGGGAAGATTATCTCTATTGGCAGAAAATCGACAAGAAGAAAGTCAAAAGAATTAACGACTTGCTCAAAGATATTTCAAGAACTCCATTTGAAGGAATTGGAAAACCAGAGCCCTTAAAGCATAAATATGCTGGCTTTTGGTCTAGAAGAATTGACGAAGAACACCGCCTTATTTACAAATTCCAAAACGATGAAATTCAGATTGTTAAATGCAGGCATCATTATGATTAATATTTATTGTAAGGTAATTTAATTATGGTAGTTTTAAATATCTATTTTAATTTTTTAATACCATACATGAAAAATATACGCTATAAGTAGCATATATCTAGTAGTTACCAGCAACTATAACTCAACTACCTTTAACATGAAAACATTGATTACATTATTTATTCTAGCAGTTTCAATTGCTTGTAAAGCGCAAACGCCTGACTTGACTAATTGGAAATTAGACTCGCTTCCTTTGGGCGCAAAAACTAATTCTGCAAATTTATCAGCTAATGACTGGATTTTCACAAAGAATATTAATAAATGGGAAATAATCAGAAATGATTATAAAAGAGAAAAAGGTAACTCTTTTCCATTTTCAGAAAAATTTATATCTGAAAATCTAAAAGAATTACAAGGGAATAAATTTATCAAAAAAATTAAAGAAGGATTTTTGGTCGGTATTAACAAAGGCGAATTTGGTGGTGGACTTTATTTCGTAAAAGACAACGGACTAGCCGTCTATCAAATTTCTGGTAATCTAAACATAAAAGGATTTTTTGAGTTCAATAATAGAATTTTTGCAATAGAGGGATTAGCTCATATGGGATTAAATAGAGGGAAAATTATTGAAATATTTAAAGAAGATAAAACTTGGAAATGCAAATCTATAACTGACTTAATAGAAACACCAGCAATAATTGCTGACTATAAAGACGAAAAAATTATTGTAACAAGTCAATATATTCTTAAACTTGACAAACAGCTTAACATCTTTGAAGTGTTGAAGTCTCCATTTTATTGGGGAATACTTTATCCTTCATCAATTCTAGTTGATAACGATAATCTTTATTTATCAATGAGAGAAGGAATATTGAAAATAAAAGAATTTGACACAGCACCTGAATACGAATGGTATATTCCAAAATAGCTGCCGGTAATCGAGTAGACGGCGCCTCACCAGATTTCCCATTCTGTCCGTAGTCTTTAGCCTAAGCGTTGACTACGGATTCATAAAATAAAAAAGAGTCTTCAGACTCGCTACAACGTTAAAGAAAATCAATTTCTATCAAACCCTTTTCATCTTCATAATAATCAATTCCCGAGGAATAAATATAATCTTTTTCCATTCTCACAATTCCCATTCTGTCCGTAGTCTTTAGCCTAAGCGTTGACTACGGATTCATAAATAAAAAAGAGTCTTCAGACTCGCTACAACATTAAAGAAAATTAATTTCTATCAAACCATTTTCATCTCCATAATAATCAATTCCAGAGGAATAAATATAATCTTTCTCCATTCTCACTATTCCAGCTCTTACCGGGTTTTCATGTAAATAATCCATTTTAGATTGAATAATTTCATCATGATCTAATTCTATGGGATGATTATCTTGCTGCCAAAATTGGAATTCTTTATTTCTGTGATTGTTTTCTCCTGCTTTTTTAAAAATCCAAAGCATCCAGTTTTTTCTGCTTTCTGCTGAATTATTTTCTATCTCCTTTAGAATCTCTACAGAGGTAAATTTCAGATGTTCGTGATGTTAGCGTAAGCGTATCTCGAACTTATGAATGAGGAGGATTTGCAATCCGATTAACACTTTATAGCAAATAAAAAATCTTCTCTAAAAAAACCGCACAATTGAAGAATTTATCTTAGAATATTTTGCAGATACCTATTTATGGTGTAAATTTACATCAAAAACGAATCACATGTCAAGACAAAGTATTTCATTCACACAAGCAAATGACGAATGGCTAAAATCTCAAGTGGATAATAATGAATATTCTAGCAAAAGTGAATTGGTAAACGACTTAATAAGACAAGCCAGAAAACAACAAAGACAAATTGATTGGATAAGCGCTAAATTAGATTTAGCCGAAAAAAATGGATTTACAAGCGATACTAAATCACAAATTTTAGCAGAATCAAAGTCTTTAATAAGTGGTTAAATACAAATTAAGTAATACCGCCAAAGAAGACTTAATTAGAATACATCAATATGGAGTTCAGAAATTTGGGATGACACAAGCTGACCAATATTTTGACTCCTTTTTTAATTATTTTGATATCATAGCAGAGCGTCCATTCTCATTTGAAGCAGTCGATTTTATAAAATCGGGCTACAGACGTTGTGTTTGTGGTTCAGACAGTATTTTTTTCAAAGTGAATAATGGCACTGTTGAAATTATGAGCATTATTGGCAGACAAGATTTGAACAGTATTTAAAAATTAATCCAAATTTCAAAAAAGCGTAGTATGCGTTAACGATGGAATCTGCATCTTTTTTTGTGCTCCCTTCGACTCCGCTCAGGGTGACAAAAAAATACCTCGCCTACGGCAGGCAGGTAGTGGACAGCGTATTATCCCGATATTCTTATGGATAAACAAACATTACTGAAACACCAAAATCAATTGATCCTTACCAAATAAGACTTTCTAAGCACTTTATTACGGGAATTGGGATTTAGAAATTCTCCTTTCAATCTGGTAATTCCAAACTCGTTTTTACTAATCACATCGGTTACGGGTAGTGTCTTTTTCATTTCTTGATAACCTTCTTCATTGGTTAAAACCCATAAAGTAGTAGATTGATTTTCCATTTCGGCAAAGGTAATGGGCTGTGTGAGGTGTTTGGTGTAGAAATCAAAAGTATAGTGGTTTTCTTTGTACTTATAAATGTCTTGCACTATTATTTCTTGCTTTTTTACTTCGGCAGCCAAGGTTGTACCGGCATCATATTGCGATAATTGAGGATAAAAATTACCATTCATTAAAACGTTGACTAATACACTGGTGAGAACAGAAATAATCACTGTTTTTCTGATGATTCCTCTCTCCTTGATGATCACCCAAATCAGTATCATCAAAAAGAAAAAAGCAATGGCGGCTATCCAAAAAGACTGTATGGGGAACACCCAAAAAGTTAAAATTCCTGAAAGCAATAAACAAACCCCCATTACAAAATACTGCAATCCTAAATAAACTTTGAAGGTTTTCAATCGGTTTTCTATGGTATTGAAATAAAATTGAGCTGCGGTAAGAATGGCAAAAACTGGAAATAAAATATTGAGGTAATGTGGCAACTTATATTTTGAAGTGGAGATGATGATAAGTATTAAAAGTGTAGTACCTAAGGTTAAAAATTCTATTCCGTTTTGGTAGCGAAATTTTGTTTTTATAAAAAAGATAATCCTATCAAAAATGGCATGATAGGTTAATAAGCACCAAGGTAAAAAAGCCCAAAGTAAGGTGTGAAGAAAAAAGAAATAATCTACTTTTGCTTTCCCCCAGTTTGTGCCTGCCATGCGTTCAAAATTTTGCGACCACAGGATAAATTTCACCCCGGAGATGTTGTTCATCCCTCTAATTATTTTTTCGGGATGTAAATCATATTGTACATAATAAGCATACAAAACCGGCGAGATAAAAATTATATAGTAAAGCATCATCAATAGCCATTTTGGGTTAAAAAAGGCTTTCCATTCTCGTTTATAAAGCAATAAACAAAAGATGGCAATACCGGGCATCATAAAACCCACCATGCCTTTGGTTGAAAAACCCATGGCCAAACCTAAGGCGCCTAGCAAATAATTGTACCATTTATTGAGGGAAACCGCTTCTGCTAATTGCCAGATGGCAAAAATGATGGACGCAGTAAGAATGGCATCCATCCTTACATCCATATTAGCCAATATAAAAGCTTGTACACTGGCTAAAATTAAGGCGGCCAACAAACCTACTTGTTTGGTATAAAACAACCTTCCCAATCTATAGGTGCTATATATGCCTAAAAAAGTAATTAAAACAGAGGGTAAACGGTAAGCTATATTATTTACGCCAAACAAATGATACGATATGGAAGCCAACCAAAAATGCAGATGAGGTTTATCTAAATAATCGTTACCGTTATCAATAAGGTTAATATATTCATGATGAAGGTACATGTGTAAAGCAATATTTGCATGATGCGTACAATCTTCATCAATCATTGGAGCTAATAATCCTAAAATATAAACCACTAATAAGGCACAAAACAATAAAAAATAAGGAATACGTTTTAAATTATCTTGCTCCATTTTATGGGATTATTTTTTTGGACCACCATTTAAAATCAGTAATGGCAATTAAATTTAAATCATAAAAGTTAAAAATTTACAGTTGACCTAAAAACTGTAACCCTAAAAGATCCCTTGAAATATAATAATAGGCTATAGAACACTAAAGAACTGCATTAGTGTGATTTTTGATTTTCAAAATTGTAAACTTGCAAAAATTAAAAAAGCATATTCATAACAATGAAAGACCACTTTATTGTAGGAGACGTACATGGTTGTTTTTATACCTTAAAAGCGCTTCTTAAAAACTGGAAACCAGCAGAACAACAGCTTGTTTTGGTGGGTGATATTACCGACCATGGGATGAATATCCCGCAAACAGCGTCTTATTTACAAGAAATTATAAAAAAATACCCTGATACCGTTATTGTAAGAGGAAACCACGAAGAATTGTTGAGCAGCCATTATTTGGTAAAAGCGGATGAAAGTTGGTATGAAAAATCGGGAGAAAGAAATTACAAACAATATTTATCCTTTTCTAGAGAAATAGCCAAAGATGCGGCTTGGTTTGCTACTTTTCCTTTGTTGTTTGAAACACCTAGTTTATTGGTAACCCATGCAGGGGTTACGGATATAGAAAATCCGTTTAACCCTGATAATAAAGATGGCGTACTTTGGAATCGTAAAGAGATTAAAAGATTAGATCAGTTACAGGTTTTTGGGCACACGCCACAAGATAACGCTGCTTTCGATCAAAAAAGTAACAGTATAAATATTGATACTGGAGCTTTTAAAGACAATAAATTGACTGCTATTATTGTTAAAAACGATGGTATTATTCACGATATGGTGACCGAAAAAACCGCCGAAGAAGATCTTTAAATTCGAATTACACAATAGATTTAGGCTAAACTTAGAGCGAAATTTGTTCTATTATAAAGATTTATCTTTTCCTCAGCATCCTCTGAATCTCTGTGGTTAAAAAAAACCTAACAAAAGCTCTAAAAAACAAAAAAATTTAACCACAAAGTACACGGAGACCACAGAGCTAAATGATCACAATTTAAAAAATAAAAAGCCTTTGTAATAAAGAATTTGAGCATATAAACCCATTCAAACCTTTATTGCTTTATTAGGGTTAAAACGAAAAAGAGGAATTGATGGCTTAATCAATTCCTCTTTGAGTTATATTTTAAATGATTACATTTTAGTCACCGAACCTGAGCCTACTAAATTAGTCAGCTTCACTTCTGCCCCTCCTTTGTATTTTACAGAGCAAGGGCCTACTAAACTTGCATTCAAATAATCTTCTACGTATAAAGTTGCCGTAGCATTACCCGCAATTTTAATGTTGCTGGTTTTGCTTTTTAAATCTACTGCATTTAAATCTCCAGATCCAGAAATTGTAATGGTAGAAGAACCAGTTGTTCCGCTCAAGTTTAATCCGCCAGAGCCACTTAAAATAACTGAAACACTTTGAGTTTCAACTTTTGCTTTTACACTACCCGAACCACTTAATTGAATATTAGCACTTGCAGAATTTAACTCCCCTTCTACTTCTAAATTACCAGAACCAGAAACTGCCAATGCATCTAACTTTTTGGCGGTGATGTAAATATTAACCTGACTGTTAAAAGGAATATTAAAATTCTTTAAATCGCGTTTCATACGGATTTTGAGCGTTCCGTTTTGAACTACAGTTTCTATACGATCAATATCGTCTTTATCTCCTTCTATTTCTAAACTTTCCTGATCGCCCATTTTCACTACAATATTAAAAGAACCACCCGAAGCAATGCCGTGAAAATTGCTGACTTCACGTTTTTCTGTCTCCACAATAAGTTGTGGTCTGTTGTTATCTATAGCTTTTGAAATGGATGGACTTAGTACTAAAATTGCAAAAGCAGAAAAAATAAATGTTAAAAATTTCATATTAAAAAATGTTTTTTATTCCCCTAAAAGACGCTCATTTTATTGAAAATGTTGCATCAATTTTCTAAAACGTTCATATTTATAAAATAATCTCGCTTTACTTTAATGTCTTTTAAAGGAACTGTGGTTCTTAAAACCGTCCATTCTGTGGTTGGATAAAGGAAAACATCACTTTTATCTAACTGAATTGGCATATTAAAACCTTCAACATTTGATAACCAACGATAAAAAATAGTAGCGCCTTCTTGCTTTATTTCTAATACCGGGATGCTTCTGAACCTTAAATACTGATCAAAAATTTTAGTTAAATCTTTTCCAGATTCTTTGTTGATATAGCTTATCACTTCTTGGGTTGTTGTAGTTTTCTTCCCGAAAGTTTGATTTAAGCCTATCAAAATAGAACGCCATTTTTCATCATTATTGATAATGGTCCTTAGCGTATGCAGCATATTTGCTCCTTTATCATACATATCAGACGAACCTTCTTTATTCACTCCGTAAGGGCCAATCACAGGTTGATCATTGGCTATATTTTTTCTTAAGCCGATGACATAATCAGCGCCAGCTTCTTTCCCGTACCAATATTCTACAAATAAAGATTCTGAATAATCTGTAAAGCTTTCATGAATCCACATATCAGCAATGTCTTTTGCTGTAATGTTGTTGCCAAACCACTCATGACCAGCTTCATGCACAATAATAAAATCCCATTTTAAGCCCCAGCCCGTTCCAGATCGGTCTCTTCCTAAATAACCCTGTTGGTATTTATTTCCATAAGCTACCGCACTTTGGTGTTCCATTCCTAAATGTGGTGTTTCTACCAGTTTAAATCCATCTTTATAAAACGGATATGCACCAAACCAATGCTCAAAAGCTTTTAACATTCTTTTTACATCAGTAAATTGCCTTTTCGCTTTTGCCTCGTTTTCTGGTAATACATAATAATCTAAACTTAAATTACCGTTTAGGCCAATGTAACTATCAGAAAAATGAAAATAATTAGCTGCGTTTACCGCGATGTCATAATTATTAATAGGATTTACAACTTTCCAATCAAAACGAGAATAGCCATTTTTTAAATCGGTAACACCCATTAACCGTCCGTTAGAAACATTGGTTAAACCATTTGGAACGCTAATGCTGATGAATGCGCTATCTACCTCGTCAGCTTGTTGATCTTTATTTGGCCACCAAATACTTGCCCCAACTCCCTGACAAGCCGTAGCAATCCAGTCTTTGTCTCCATCATGCTTGGTAAAAACAAAACCTCCATCCCAAGGTGCATTTTTTGCAACAATGGGTTTCCCCGAGTAATAAACCGTAAAACTATCTTGTTTGCCTTTTAACAACTCTTTAGGGAAATCAATAAAAACGGCATTAAACTCTCTTTTATAGTCAATTTCTTTATCCTGATAAATGATTTTATCGATGTTTAAATTATCAAAAAGATCAAATTGGAGCGTTTTAAAATTGGTAGTCGCGGTAAATTTAAAAAGATTGCTTCCGCTGATAAACCTATCGTCGGGATTTACCTTTACCGATAAATGATAGTAATTGATATCATAACAGGTACGAAAAGGGGATGTTAAACTGCCACGTAAAGTATCTGCTTTGGTGTAAAGCTCTTTAGTTTGTAATAGTTGGGCATTAACAATTAAAGATGAACTTACGAATAGGAGAATTAAAACAATATTTTTCATTATCTATAGTTAACTTCTTTTAATTATTAATCTCAAATTAATTCGGGCGTTTTAACACGCTTTTCGCTGTATCTTTTTTTGTTTATCCTTCGACTCCGCTCAGGACGACAAAAAAAGGATGCCGCTTCAATCGTTAACGCTCCTACAACCTAAAATAAATTCAGCATACAATGTGTTTATCATGCCGAACTCGTTTCGGTATCTTATGTGAAATTTTCCTTTAATGCAAAGTCTGTATTATGAGATGCTGAAATAAATTCAGCATGACAAATCAAAACTTACTTTAAAACCTCTACTTCAATATAGCTGTTATTAAATACTTTATGGGTGGCTTTGATAAAATCACTTTGCTCGGCTTTAAAAATATTATCAACATATTTCTGAGGATTTCTATCAATTAAAGGGAACCAGGTACTTTGTATTTGAACCATAATTTTATGCCCTTTTTTAAAGGTATGCAACACATCCTGAACCGGAATATTTACCGTTGTAGGTTGATTGGCCACAAAAGGCTCGGGTTTTTCAAAGCTATTTCTAAAACGTCCACGCATCACTTCAGAACGTACCATTTGCCAATAATTGCTTAAAGTGATGTTTTTATTTGGCATGTAATTGTTGTTTGGCTCATTTGCCGGATAAACATCAATTAATTTAACTACCCAATCTGCATCTGTTCCGGTGGTGCTCACATTTAATTTAGCTAAAATCTCGCCACCTAAAACCATATCATTTTCTAAAACTTCAGTTTCGTAAACCAAAACATCTGGTCTTCTACCTGCAAAACGTTGATCTTCGCTCATATAATTAAATGGCGTAAAACCCATAGTAGTGGTAATGTCATTGGTGTAAGGAACAGGTTTCATAGGGTCGCTTTCAAATGAACGGGCCGCCATGGCCATTGTTGTATTTTTAGCTAATGCGCCATTTTCATTCAAATAGAACTTCACTTTTTCGGCATTTTTTGCAGGCCATTGATCATAAGATTTCCATTCTTTTGCGCCAGTATCAAAAAGGTAAGCTTCGGGCAAGCCTGTTTTACCATCACCAACACCCTTCAAAAAGTGATTAAAGAATTTTGCTTCAATATTTTTTTGGTAATAAGTAGCAATACTATCGCCAAAATAAATGTCATTGTGCATAGTATGACCGGTTTCTCGGCTCCATCTTCCATGTCCAAACGGGCCTTCTACAATGGTATTATAAATTCCCGGGTTGTTTTTCTCAATGGTTTTGTAAATGGCTAATGGGCCACGTAAATCTTCGGCATCAAACCAACCGCCTACCGTCATTACTGCTGGCTTTATATTTTTTAAATGCGGTAATAAGTTGCGCTTTTGCCAAAACTCATCATAATTGGGATGATCGATGGTTTCTTGCCAAAAGAAATTGTCTTTATAATATTGTTGTGCATTTTTTAGCGGACCTAAATCCATTCCAAACTGATAGCCATCTTTAGTTTTAGCGTCTAGCATTTGATACCAAGGCTTGCTTGTGTTTTCGGTTTTTTGAACGCCAAAAACAGGAAAAGTAAAAAAATAAGCCTGAATAAAAGCTCCATTATGGTGAAAATCATCAAAAAAGAAATCAGAAATTGGTGCTTGTGGCGAAGAAGCTTTTAATGCCGGATGACCTGATAAAAGACCTGCTGCGGTATAATAACCAGGATAAGAAATACCCCATTGCCCTACTTTTCCATTATTAAATGGCAAGTTTTTAGTCAGCCAATCTATGGTATCATAAGTATCAGAACCTTCATCAACATCTTTTTTAGATTTTTTATTGTCAATTACGGGTGTCATGTTTGTCCAAGTACCTTCACTCATCCATCTTCCACGCACATCTTGATAAACGAAAATGTATTTTTCTTTCATCATCGATTCTGACGGGCCCACACTTGTTCTCATTTTATCCTCGCCGTAAGGTGCAACACTATAACAGGTACGTTGCATCATTACCGGATATTTTTGATTTGCCGATGCGTCTTTAGGAATATAAATGGAAGTAAATAGTTTTACCCCATCTCGCATGGTAATGTAGCGTTCAATTTTATTGTAGTTTTCTTTTACATAATCTGCATTGTTTTGTGCGCAAGAAAATAAAGGCAAACAAATAACAAGCAGTAAAGCTTTGCACAACTTAATCATCATCTTTTTTTAGTTAAAACGATTTCTAATATAGGAAAGCTATTTTATATAATTGATTGAAGGGAGATAAACATCAAAAAATTTACACTTTTTATTGCTGATTTTTTAAATTTTAACCACAGAGATCACAGAGCTAGAACGCTTATATTTCTTCGCCTTTACCCTTTGCGATCTTTGCGTTGAATAATTAACCACAGAGATCACGGAGGTCACAGAGCTAAATGTTTATAATTTATGTAATAAAAACAAATGAATAGGAGCTTATAAAACCCTTAAATCTCTTTATTTCTTAAAATCGATAAAATTCAAATTAAGGCTGATAGAAAACTCTAAAAGATCATCAAATTATAAAAACAATTAAACTTCTAGGGCCGTGAGCACCTAACACTAAGCTTTGCGCTATATCTGCTGTTTTTGATGGACCTGCTATAAAAGTTCCAAAGCCATAATCGGCCTTGCCAATTCTCGCATAAGCTTCATGCATGGTGGGTACAATATCTTCTTTATTGACTGTTAACACCAAATGTTGGGTAATAAAAGGTAACACTCTTTCGCTACATAAAGCATCGCTTAACCAGCAAGCTCCGTTTTCTGCAACTGCAAAATGAGATGGAAGTATCACCAATTCGGCATTTGCTAATTGATGCGGGTCATCACCAATAAATGGTTCTGCAATTTCTCTTAGACTTTCTAAAGGAGAAACTACTCTTACCTCTCCTATTTTGAATTGTGCTTTTAGCGTATTGATCATCTCCTGATGATTTCTTACCTGTAGCACTAAAGCGCCAATACCTTGTAGTACGCTGGTAAACTCGGCGATATCTCCTTGAGTCTGATTTTCAAAAAATGAGTCTAAATTTGGAAGCGCTAATTCTTCCGGCTGGTTCATTTTTACGGCATGTAGAATTTGTTCTCTACTCATCATGAGTCTTTTCTGTTTTGTTGGTACCATTCGCCAAAAGAGCTTTTAGGCACTTCGGGCATTTCTCTTTGCAAATACCAAGCATTAAACTTATTGTTCACCACAAATGGGGCATATTTCAATGTTATTCTTGCTGCTTTTCCTGCTAAATGATATAAGGTTGGTGAGGCCAAAGTTTTAGCCATTACCTGCATAGCTATTGCTTTTTTAGGATCTACATGTCCTTCTTTTACCAATACTTGGCGCCATTTATACAACTGCTCATGAATATCAATTTTTACCGGACAAACGTTGGTGCAGGAGCCGCATAAAGTGGATGCAAAGGGTAAATCTGCAAAGTCTTTCATATCCAAATTTGGCGCTAAAATAGAACCGATTGGACCTGCAACTGCGTTATGATAGCTATGTCCTCCGCTTCTTCTGTACACCGGGCAGGTGTTCATACAAGCACCACAGCGAATACATTTTAAAGAGCTTCTAAAATCTTCTCTTCCTAATTGTCGGGTTCTACCGTTATCCACCAATATGATGTGGATTTCTGTTCCGGCTCTTGGTTTACTAAAATGGCTGGAGTAGGTGGTAATAGGCTGCCCTGTTGCACTTCTGGCCAATAATCTAAGGAATACTGCCAAATGTTCTCTTTTTGGGATGATCTTTTCTATTCCCATACTGGCAATATGAATATCAGCCAAATGGGCGCCCATATCTGCATTACCTTCGTTAGTACAGATTACGATTTCTCCGGTTTCTGCGATAGCAAAATTTACGCCGGTAAGCGCTGCTTTGCGGGTTAAAAAGGTATCTCTTAAATGTATGCGGGCAGCTTCTGTTAATAACTGTGGATCTGAATTTCCTTTGGGTGTACCCAAATGCTCATGAAATAGCTCTCCTATTTCTTCTTTAGTTTTATGAATGCAAGGCAGTACAATGTGGCTTGGTGGTTCTTTAGCTAATTGAACAATACGTTCGCCCAAGTCAGAGTCAATCACATCTATTCCCTGTTCTTGTAAATACTCGTTCAAATGGCATTCTTCTGTCAGCATTGACTTACTTTTCACCAGTTGATTGATGTTATTTTTTTGTAACAGCTGATGAACAATTTGGTTGTGTTCTTTGGCATCAGCTGCCCAATGTATTTTAATGCCGTTTTGTTCTGCATGTTTCTCAAATTCTATGAGGTAATTGTGCAGATTTGATAAGGTATGTGCTTTTATGGATGAGGCGGCTTCACGTAATTCTTCCCATTGCGGAATTTGATGGGCAATTTTATCGCGTTTCTGTCTGATCCACCAAAGGGTTTCATCATGCCAATCAACCCGTTTCTCATCTTGATTAAAAATATCTGCTCTTTGGGCGTGGTCTGCTACTTTCATTTGATACTTCCGTTTAAAATCTCGGCAATATGGATGACTTTAACTTTGCTGTTTTGACGTTTTAATATTCCTTCCATATGCATTAAGCAGGAAAGATCTACACCGGTAATATAATCTACACCTTGTTTAATATGATCTGCCACTCTGTCTTTTCCCATTTTTACAGATACTGCTTCTTCGGCTACACAAAATGTTCCACCAAAGCCACAGCATTCGTCTTTTCGGTCTAGTTCTACCATTTCAATGTCTTTCACCATATTTAGCAAATCCATTGGTTTAGAAAAAGCGGGTGCATTTAGTTCGCTCATTTGCGCAAGCTTTAAACCCCTTTGCCCGTGACAGCTTTGGTGCATTCCTACCTTGTATGGAAAACTGGCTTCTAAGTTTTTAACTTTTAAAATATCGGTTAAAAAAGAAATCAATTCGTAAGTGTGTTCTCTGATGTATTTTGCTTCTGCCGGAAATTCATCATCATGCAAATGTTCATTAATATGCAATACGCAACTACCAGAAGGCGCTACGATATAATCATATCCAACAAAGTTCTTTACAAAATTATGATTGCAGCCGCCAGATAAATGCTCAAAACCCGAATTGGCCATAGGTTGACCACAACAGGTTTGATTCTTTGGATAATGTACCTCGCATCCGTATTTTTCTAATAACTCTAAACTCGCAATGGCTGCCTGCGGGTAAAACTGATCTACATAACAAGGGACAAATAAGGCTACTCTCATTTACTTTTTGGTGATACAAATAATTTTAAGGTGATCATATCTGTAGGCAATTGTTGTTTATTCCAATGCTGATGAATGGCTACTGCGGCTCCCATTGCGGTTGCTTGCGCCATTGATGCGGCATAAACTTCAATATCTGGAAAAACTAATGCTAATAAATTCATATAAATTGAATTTTTAGAAAAGCCGCCATCCACAAATATCCTTTTTACATTGGTTTTATCTAAAGCTAAGCTGGTAGACAAAAACTGCTTAAATATAAGTGTATAAATAAAATAATGGTAAGCTTCTATGTCATTTTTAAAACGACTTAGATCTTCTCTGGCAAAGTCAAAATAATCAAAACCTAAAGAATTGAAATACAGATGCAAAGGCTTATCAGGAAGAAATTTCTTTACCACAGCCATATCAAATTTAACTGTTTTATATTTCCCAATAGCTTGATTGTAGTGAGCTGCTATTCTTTTTACCTGCTGTTCATGCTCAAAACCAGCAAATAAACGGGAAGCTTTAATGGGCTTACCGGTAAAAGTCATGTAGCTTAAACAATCTTGAGTTAGCTCAAATTTTGTAAGTGGATTATGGTTAAAAGGATTTAAACTGATACACCAAGTGCCGGTAGATATCAATACAAACGGCTCTCTAAAACTTTCTAAATAAGGAATTAATGCTGCAGAACTATCATGCAAGCCTACGCCTGTTAAATAATTATCACTTGGAAAGCTAGAGGTTATTACTTTATCACCAGGAAAAAGCGGAGCTAATTTAGCATCAACACCTTCTTCTGCTACCCATTCATGATAGGCATTATTTTGAAAATCCCATAAATTGGTATGACAGCCAATGCTGGTAATATCACTATACATTTTCCCGGTAATGATAGAACTCATGTATTGAGGAAGGTGCAAAGCGTATTTCATTCGCTTGAATAATTCAGGCTTCTCGTATTTCATACGATACAATTGCATTCCTGAATTTAAACTTCCTAAAACGGGAGATGATGTTCTGACAGAAAAATCTTCTTCGCCGCCATAGGTATCATAAAACTGCTTTTTTAGAGCTTCGGGATATTCTTTAAGATAGTTGTATAAAGGAGCTAAAGCCTGTCCGTTTTGATCTACGTAAACTAAACTTGCGCCGTAAGTAGAAAAATTGATAGCTTTAATATTGAACTCTTTCTCTCTTAAAACTTCACGTAAGGAATCAAAAACTGATAACCTTAAGCTTTCTAAATTCTCACAAGAATCGCCGTCTTCATCTTTTGTTTCTGTAAACCTTGCCGAACGTTCAAAAACGATTTTATATTCTTCATCAAAAAGGAAAAGCTTTTTATTGGTTTTTCCTACGTCAAATATGGCGATTACGGGCTTAGACATTAAATTGTATTGGCTTTTAGATTTATCTTATTTTAGATTTATGAATCACGATTTTAGATCGTCCTTTTTGCAAGGAAACCTAAAATCGTGAATCTAAAATAGTAATTTTTATAATCCGGTTGCTACCGATTTTAATCCTCTTTCTTCGATTAGTTTTTCTCTCACTTTTACAGATCTGAATAAACCAATTGGATCAATTGCACCACCCGCCATTAAACGAGCTTGGGCAACTAAAGAACGCACATCTGTACGGTGAGCTTCCTGTAAAATTTCTTGACAAAGCGCAACATCATTTACTTTTTGAGCTGCTTTTAATGCTTTTCTATCTACTATTAAAGCCTGAGCATACGCCATCATTATAGCTTCTACAGATTGTAATAAATCTTCTAATGGATCTTTAACATTGTGAGAAGCATCAATCATCCAACCTAAATCTGTTGCATGGTTCATGTTATTTGCATCCATACCTTCTACCAATTCATTAAAAATTAAGAATAATTGGTAGGGTTTAATTGCTCCGGCAGTTAAATCATCATCTCCGTATTTAGAATCGTTAAAGTGGAAACCACCTAACTTACCTTCCATTAATAGGATAGAAACAATTTGCTCAATATTAGCATTTGGTAAATGGTGACCTAAATCTACCAAAGTATAAGCTTTTGGACCTAATTTGGTAACGTATAATAATGATTGACCCCAATCTGCTACTGTTGTTGAGTAAAAATTTGGCTCATTAGATTTATATTCTACAAACATTTTCCAGTCGGCAGGTAATGCGGCATAAATTTCTTTTAAGCTGGCTAAAGTATTTTGAAAAGCTTCGCGGAAATTTAATTGACCTGGAAAAGAAGATCCATCTGCTAACCAAACCGTTAAAGATTTTGAGCCTAAAGCTTCCCCTTGTTTTATAACTTCTATGTTATGAGCAATGGCTTGGTCTCTTACTTTTTTATCTACGTGTTGTAAAGAACCAAACTTATAGCTGTAAGCTTGATTAGGTTGATCTTGAAAAGTATTTGAATTTACAGCATCAAATTTTAAATCTAAAGAAGCTGCAAGGTTTTTAATTTTCTCTACATCTTCTGGGATATCCCAAGGAATATGTAATGAAATAGCCCCGCTAGAACGATTTAATTGGTGTAATAAACCAATATCCATCATTTTATCTTCCAGGTTACGAGGTTCGCCACCGCCAGAAAAACGGCCAAAACGTGTTCCTCCTGTACCTAAAGCCCAGCTAGGTATTGCAATTTGAAAATCAACTAATTTTTGCAATAAACTCTCTGCTGATGGATTTTCTGCTTTAAAAAAATTGAATTTATTTTGTTGTTTCTCAGACAATTCTCCATTGTGCTGATCTATTTGATATTTTTCTATTAACATGATTCCCCGATTTTGTATTTATTCTAATATTATCTCACAAAAGCCATTGCTACTCCACCATCAACATTCAATACATTTCCTGTTGACTTATTTAATAAGCCACCAGTGAAAGCAAAACAAGCATTTGCAATATCAACTGGTAATATAATTTTGTTTAGCAAGGTTCTTTTTGCGTAATAGGCTGGCAATTCTGCTACTGTAATTCCGTAAGCTTTTGCTCTGCCTTCGGCCCAACCGCCTGCCCAAATATTACTATCTGAGATTACTGCATCTGGATTAACTACGTTTACACGAATATTATCTGCACCTAATTCGGCAGCGTTTAATCTGCTTAAATGTAACTGTGCCGCTTTTGCACTTCCATATCCTGCATTATTAGGACCAGAAACCAATGCGTTTTTACTTACAATATTGATCACATCGCCACCTGTACCTTGCTTACGCATCACGCCAACAGCGGCTTGTGTTACTTTAAATTGGCCTTTTACTAAAACATCGTATAACAAATCCCAATCTTTATCTGTATGATCTTCAATAGTTTTAGAAATAGATAAACCCGCATTGTTAATAATGATATCTACTCCGCCAAAAGCTAAAGCTGCATCATCAAAAGCTTGCTTAATTTGATCGTTATTGGTAACATCTAATATAGTGGTAGTATAAGAATCTTTACCGTAAATATTTTTAAATTCTTCGCCAGTTGCTTCTAAACGCTCGGCATTCATATCATTAAGCACTACAACTGCACCTTCATCTACAAACTTTTTAGCAATTGCTTTTCCAATACCACCAGCACTACCTGTAATCAAAGCAATTTGACCAGACAAAGCTTTTGGCTTTGGCATTCTTTGCAATTTAGCTTCTTCTAACAACCAGTATTCTATGTTAAATGCTTCTTGTCTTGGTAATGAGGTGTATTCTGAAATTGCTTCGGCACCTTTCATTACATTAATGGCATTGGTATAAAACTCGGCTGCAACTCTTGTAGTTTGTTTATCTTTTGAAAAAGAAAATAAACCTACTCCTGGATATAAAATAATTACCGGGTTGGTATCTCTAATGGCCGGGCTGTTATCATGCTTACAGGTTTCGTAATAATCTGTATACATTTTACGGTAAGCATCAAAAGCTGGCGCTAAGTGTTCTTTGATAGCGTTTACATCAGATAAATCTTGATCTGGCTTTAAATCTAAAACTAAAGGACTAATTTTTGTTCTTAAGAAGTGATCTGGGCAACTTGTTCCAAGAGGCGCTAATCTGTCTAAATCATTAGAATTGATAAACTCTAACACTCTGGCATCATCTGTAAAATGACCAATCATTTTACGTTCGCTAGAACAAAAGCCTCTTAAAATTGGCGCTAATGCTGAAGCTTGATTTTTACGTTGATCTGGCGCTAAACTTTTTAATTTTTCGCCACCAAATATTGGTCCTTTTTTACCGTAATTTTCCTCTAGGTATTCAGCGCATTTTTCAATGACTTCTAATGTATTGATGTAGCTTTTGTAAGCGGTATCTCCCCAAGTAAATAAACCATGAGAACCCAGCATAATCCCTTTAATTCCAGGATTTTCATCTAAACATTTCTTTAATTCTAATCCTAATTCAAATCCGGGTTTTCTCCATTCCACCCATCCAATTTGGCCATTAAACAGTTCTTTAGTGATTTTCTCTCCATCTTTTGCCGCTGCAATTGCAATAGCAGCATCTGGATGTAAATGATCTATATGCTTAAATGGTAAAAAACCATGTAAAGGTGTATCAATAGATGGCGCTTTAGAAGCTAAATCATAAATGCAGTGGTTAAATAGCTCCACCATTTCATCTTCATAATCAAGCCCACGATAAACATTTTTCAATGCTCTTAATCTTTCTACATAAAGAGCCGCTAAGCCGCTTTTCTTTAAAGTACCAATATCTCCACCAGAACCTTTAATCCACATGATCTCTGTCTCTTCTCCCGTTAATGGATCTTTGGCTAATGCTTTACATGATGTATTGCCACCACCATAATTGGTCAGTCTTAAATCTGCACCTAGCAAATTAGACCTGTAAATTAATAATGCTACCTCATCACCAGCAAGTTTTGCCGCTTCTTCTTCATTCCAAAGATAGCTTACGTGTTTAAAAGAGGTTGTTTGTACAGACATAATATATATTTTTTATTTTTTATTTAAACCTTAATTGAATTTCCATAACCAACTATTAAAACAGAAAGTATAATGGTAGCAATACCTACTAAAATAGTTGTTAATGTACCTTTTGACACGCCTTTCCATTCTTTTAAAATAAGACCCCAAGCATTGGCAATTAAAATGATAAACGCCATGTGCAAAATCCAAGAACTTGCACCATTGCCCATTTTACTTTCGCCCATACCATAGAAGAAGAATTGTAAGAACCATGTTGTTCCTGCAAGTGCCGAAAAGATATAATTTTTTAACAGCGGAGTTTTTTGATTGGTATAATCTCCAAAAGTCTTATTTCTAGCATTTAAAATCATACACCAAATAAAGTTGGTTGTTAAACCACCCCAAAGGATAACGATATAAGTAACATTATTTGAGTAAAGAAAATTAGTGGTTTCAGTTGGATTTGCTAGTTTCCAAACGGTATTAACTGCATCAGAAATTGGTTTTCCAGCTTCGATACCAAAATTAAAACAAGCACTTAGCACACCAGAAACAATACCAACAAATAAACCTAATCCGAATTTATATTCTGTTTTAACTTCTAAGCCATGAGGATCTGTAGCAGCGGTTTTTAACTGCTTTTCTTTCATCATTCCCGCTTTACCACAAATGATAATTCCGATTACACAAACAATTAGTCCTAAAAGCACCATCTGCCCCCAATCTGTTGTTAAGAACATGGTAAATGTATCTTTTCCCTCTTTTGGGAAAACATCAAAATAAATTGATGGTAGTATTGAACCTAACACCATACAAAGACCTAAAATAATAGAACTCCCCAGTGAAACACCAAGATAACGAACGCCCAATCCATAGGTTAATCCGCCTATTCCCCATAAAACGCCAAAAAAGTAAGTTAACAACAAAACACTCCCTGTTGCGCTACTTAAAAAATCTGAAAAATTAGGAACGGTTAAATATGCGGCTAAAGGTGGCACCACTAACCAAGAGAAAAGTCCCCCAACTATCCAGTAACTTTCCCAAGCCCATCCTTTGACTTTTTTATAAGGAATGTAAAAACTACCCGAAGCAAAGCCTCCGATGAAATGAAAAAGTACGCCAAAAATTGCTTGCATGAAAAATGTTATTTTAGTTTATTTATTGGTAAAGCTAAAATAACAAGATAGAGCTATTGAACTGTCATGCACTATCATGTAAGTGCCTAAAATATTTTAAAGAGAGGGTCTTAATGTAATATAGAATGGAACCTCATGGTGCTCATGAGTTTTCTTTTTAATCATCTCTGCTGCCAGACTTCCCATGAGCTTAAAATCTGTAGAAATTGTGGTTATGCCGTTTAATAAAAGTTTCTTTAATGGTGTTTCATTATAGGATATTAGCCCCACATCTTTACCTATTACTAAATCAAGAGAGATAATTTTTTCTATAAGAACCACTAAATCATCCTCCATTAAATTAATGTAGGCTTCGCCGGGTAAAATAGGTTCGATATGGAGATCGCTTACTATTTTATGATTGAAGGCGTATTGCTGACAAAACCTTTTAAAACCATAAATGATTTCTTTTGGGAAGTAACTCTTTTTGGGGAATATAATTTTTAGGGTATGATATTTAGATAATTGTTCTTTTGCTTCGCTTAAAGCACCGTAAATGTCTTTTTCAAAATTCTCATAAATGGCCGAATATTCGCCTTCTACACCCGGCACTTTTTTATCTAAAAGAATTAATTTCTCTTTGGGTAAGGTGTTGATAATATCATAAGCATTACTACCCCCTTCCATAAAATGAGGAATAATAATGTAATGCGAATAATCTGTCCTTCTGTTTTGAATGAGTTTTTTAAATATGGTAAAATCGTTGTTGTAGATATAAAAATCAACGGCGGCATCAGCACCTAAAGAAGAAACAAATGAATCGTAAATGATTTTTTTGTGGGCTGAAAGCTTGTTGAAAAGTAGAAATACCTTAATTTTCTTTTTAAAATCGGCATTACCCACATAATAACCTCTACCCGGAACTGAAATAATTACGCCTAGTTTTTTAAGATACCGATAACCTTTTTCTGCTGTATCTCTAGAAATTTCGAGCATATAACTGAGCTCATTAATTGAGGGTAAAACATCATCTTTTTGAAGATGATTGGTCTCAATTGCTGAAATTATAGAGTCGCTTAACTGCAAGTATTTTGGCGTTGCAGAGTATTCATCTACATGTACAAATTTGAAGAAATCAGTTGGTTTCATTCTCGATTTTTAAATAATAAACCTCGGTATAAAGTTAATTTAATTTAAAAAAATTAATTCACTTATTTTAGTTTATTAAGTTCTGCCTCTGTAATGGTTAAAATAGAACCGTGTCTTATACCTTTTGGCAAAGAAATCTGAGCAGAAATATCATCCCAATTTTTTAAATCTTTTGATGAAATGGCTCCATACTGATGCAAAGTGTATTTATCAAAATAGACTATCCAAGTATCATTTTTCTTAATTACAGTTGGTCCTTCGGCCCAGTATTTTCCTGTAATTGGTTCGCTGGCGTTGCTGTAAGGTCCTTTTAGTTTTTTACTGTAAGCCACTTTTAGGTTCTTTTGAGCGGGCTCTCTGGTTTCGTCTTTAGCAAACATGATAAAGCGCTTTCCATCCTTCAAAATAGTAGCATCAATTACATTAAAACCCGGATTATACAATAATTTTGTTTTAGAAAACTTCTTAAAATCTTTAGTTAAAGTATAATACATGCGGTGGTTATAGCCATTATCTTTTTCAGAAAAGGTTTCGGGAAACTTACCAGTAATGGTAGTTGCCCAATAAATTAGGTATTGCTTTTTTGCCGCATCATAAGTAATTTCTGGTGCCCAGCAATTTCTTGCGCCTTCTTCATGTGCCATTACTGGTATAGCAACTTGTTCAGACCAATTCACTAAATCTTTAGACCAAGCATAACCAATGGTTTTATCGGTCCAGCTTACGGTCCAAACCATGTGAAAATTACCATCTCCGCCTCTAATAATGCAAGGGTCACGCATTAATTTATCTTTTGAAACTGTTGGTTTTAAAAACGATTGATCATTTTTAAGTGCATCCCATTTTAAACCATCTTTACTGTACGCTAAATGCAGACCATCCTGACCGTTATTTTTGAAATAGGAAAACAGATAAATTGATTTTTCTGCTTCTTGGGCATTCAGTTTTAAACAGAAACAAAAAAACAATAAGCCTATTACTACTTTTTTCATGATGGTATTTAGTCTAAATGAAATACTTGAGGAAGTGGAGTGCTTACCGGAGAATGATCTGGATTGGTTTCCATAATATCTGCCATATAAGCCCACCATTTTTGAACAATTGCGGTGCTGCCTAAATCTTGAGAAGAAGAACCAGATTGCTGCTGCACAGCGAATAGGGTATTGCTCGACTCATCTAAAAAAATAGAATAATCACTAATTCCGTTATCCTTTAAAAGCTGAGCAAGTTCTGGCCAAATGGTATCATGTCTTTTCTTGTATTCATCGGCGCAACCCGGTTTCAATTTCATTGCAAATGCGACTTTCATTTCAAAATTATTTTAATGTTTTATAAATCTCTACTTCAATAATCCCAAGGCTTCCTTTACTATTTAAATTTGTGCTATTGCCATCATCTAAATTCTTTCCGTTCATTTCGGCCATTTGCTTTTTATCATCTGTTAAAGATTGATCGGCTAAAATGATTTTCACTTTTTTACCAGTTGCCGGAATACATTTAATATTTATATACCCCAAGCTTATATCGGTTAACCCTTTAAAAACCTCTTTATCATCAACCAAAATAAGAATTGGATATTGCTTAGTTCTAAAACCATTCAGCTTTAAAACTACTTCATCTACTTTAGATTTTTCGGCTAATTCATAAGTGATCCAAGCTGTACTTAGTTTTCCATCATTTGTCCAGCTAGAAAGCTCATTATTATCATAACTGGCTTTAGCCGTTTTTTCATTGGCACCGGCAGTCACATTTACTATTTTAAGCGCCTGTTTGCTTAATGTATAAGAAGCGCCTTGTGGTGTTTCGCCTCTTTCTAAATTAGAAGGCAAACCATCAGCAGGGATAATTTTAGAAATGCCATTATTTACTACCACTGGCGCAGATGAAAACTCTATAACAGCGCTTTCTAAATTTGCAGATGTAGCCGTTAATCTAATTTTACCGGATGCTAAAGCCGAACGAATAATGATTCTATTTACCCCACCTTCTACTGGTATGTTTTGAGATAAAATATAATTATCTGGACCTTGAGCAATTCCACCTCTCCACTCTGCCGGGCCTTCTAATTTAAAATTAATCATATTTAAAGCCGTTGCACATCTTTGTCCGTTTTGATCCAAAACCTCAACATCTACCAAAACCATATCGGCACCATCGGCTTTAAAGCCAGCTGGAGATTGATGTAAAGTTAATTTTATCTTTTTTGGAGCTTTTGCAGTTACTAAAGTTTTTTCAGCAACTTGTTTTCCTTTTTCATCATAAGAAATGGCTTTTAATGTTCCAGCTTCCCATTTTACTTTAGAGAAAGTGAATAAAAAATTATGCGTTCTATTGCCATAACCTAAAGATTTTCCGTTTAAGAAAAGTTGTACTTTTTGAGCTGCCGAAATCACATATTGATCTTTCACAACATCATCAGTATAATTCCAATGGCCAATCATGTGCAAGCCTTTTGGATCTGGATTTACCCAACCATCCCACATCACTTTGTGTGCAAAAAAGCCATCCTTAGGAATACGCATGGCGTCCACTTCGCCGCTTCTACGGTAATTTTCTTCTCCTCTGTAATGGGTATTGGTGTCAGAAAATACAATGTTTACCCCTCCAGAACTTACTTTTTTACCTGTTCCGGGGCGTTGAACCCAATATTCATTCCATCTAATAATGTTTTCTATGGCATGAGAATCTTGATTACGGTTATAATCACTAGCGTCTTGATCTTTATATTTGGGACCAGCTCCATTTTTATGAAAAGGTGGAGTAAACTCATCCCAATATTTTCTTAAACCTTCGTCTCTAGAATATTCCATAGACCAAAGTGGTTGCGTATCACTTTTATTGATGTACAACATTTCGCCACCATATTCAGAAACTTTACTGTCAAGCATTTCTCTAGAACCAATTGCTCGACCGCCATTAGGGTCGTATTGATCTCTAATTACTTTCATTTCTGCCATGTGCGCATCACTAATAGACTCGTTTCCGCACTCGTAAAAAACAATGGAGGGGCTGTTTCTATTATAAATAATGGCATCTCGCATTAATTCTTTACGTTGCTCCCATCTTCTTCCCTCTACATCTTTTTCTGCATCGCCGGCAGGCATAGCTTGTATTAAACCCACCCTATCGCAAGATTCTACATCTTGTTTCCAAGGCGTAACATGCATCCAACGCACCAAGTTGCCGTTGCTTTCAACCATTAATTTATTGCTAAAATCGCTCAACCAAGCCGGTACAGACATTCCTACAGAAGGCCACTCGTTACTGGTACGTTGTGCATAGCCTTTCATCATCAACACTCTATCGTTTAAATAAACCATTCCGTCTTTAAACTCGGTTTTTCTAAAGCCTGTTTTGGTTTTCACTTCGTCTATTAGTGTTTCTTCTGATTTGATTCTGGTAATTACGGTATATAAATAGCCATAGCCCCAACTCCAAAATTCTAAATTTTTAAGGATGGATGAAGCCTTTATTTCTTTAGTTTCACCAGCTTTTAACGATAATTCTAATGATGAAAAAGTAGCGATAGATTTACCTTGAAGATCTAATACTTCGGTTTCTAACCTAATTTTTTTGGCTTTCGCCGATGCATTGCTCACCTGACTTTCTACATTAATTTGTGCCGACTTTTGTTTGATATCAAAAGCCGATGCATAAATATAAGTGCCGGTGGTGCCCAAATTGCTGTATAATGGAAGTGTTTGATAAACATCACCTGTGGTATGTAACCAAACATTTTTAGGCATTCCGCCGTAATTGGCGTTAAAATTATTATTGTTCCATTGCCAGGTAGAGTTGGTTGCTTTTTCATGATAATTCCAAGCATTATCAATTCTTAAAGCGATGATATTTTCTTGATCATCTGGATTTAAAAAAGGGGTGGCATCAATACCAAAAGCCATTACACCGTTTTCATGAATACCAGCGTATTTACCGTTAATCCAAATCTCGGCACCAAATTTAACGCCTTCAAATTCTAAAAAAACTTTCCCTTTTATGGCATTTGCAGGAATTTTGAAATGCTTTCTGTACCAACTAATTCCTGTTGAATGTTTATCAATAGGTTTTAAAAATGCATCATCTTCATTCCAAGCATGAGGTAAAGAAATGGTTTCCCAATCTCTATCATTATAATTTGGCTTAAAAGCCAATGAATCATCAAAAACTTTCAATTTCCACTCGGGGTTGAAATTGAATTTTTCTCTGGTTTGTGCTTGAGTGAATGAGATACTCCAAAAAAGCAGAAATGCGCAAAAGGAAATTCTTTTCATAATTTCTTGTTTAAGTTTCCCCTGATTGAAATCAGGGGAAATAAATCTTTTATAATCTCTCTCCCTCGATTAAAATCGAGGGCAATAAATCTTTTATAATGTAATTAAAATGACTTAGCCCCCCGATTAAAATCGGGGGGCTAAGTCATTTAGTTCACTAGCAAGGTATCGGCGCCAGCCATATTAACAGTTAAAATATTTTTTTCGGCATCAAAATTCCAATTTGCTTTTTGAGTTGCGGTTCCGTTTAACATTATGTTTTTAGGTGCTTTGCCAGTCCAACGAATATTGGCCTTGTATTGATGCTTTACAGGCACAAAGTCTCCTTTTGGATTGCCTATCATTATTTTTAAGCCCGTATTGCTTTCTTCACAAGTGATTTTGGTGATAGCAAATTTGCCGTTTTGATAGGCTAAAGTTTTACCATCATCTTCATATAAATCAAAACTTGATTTTCCGGATGGATAAATATCTAAAGTGATAGTTTTTACTTCCTGCTCATCGGTATATTTCATATCCTGCTGCATAGGAATAATGCCTCCGCCTTTTACAAAAAGAGGAATACTATCTAACGGTGCAACCACATGAATGTATTTTCCTCCTTCTATTTTCTTACCACTCCAGTAATTAAACCAAGTACCTTTTGGCAAATACAACGAACGGGTTTTTGCATCTTTTACCGTTACAGGGCAAACCATTAAATTATCGCCTAATAAATATTGATCATCAACCTGATAAGTGTTTACATCATTTTGGTGATTTAAAACTAAAGCCCGCATCATTGGAATACCTGTTTTATAGTTTTGATACATGGTAGAATACAAATAAGGCAACATGCGATAACGCAATTGATCATAATATTTGAAATTTCTTAAGGCATCTTCACCGTAATTCCAAGGTTCTTTGTAACCTGGATGATCCATCCCAAAAACTAAAGCTATAGGACTTAACATGCCAAATTGTACCCAACGGATGTATAATTCAGGATCGGCAGGATGCTCAAAACCTCCCATACAATGCGCCCAATCACTCACTCCTGACAAACCAATGTTTAAACCAGCTTTAATTACTGGCGCAAAATATTGCCATTCGCTAGGCCAATCTCCTGCAAAAATGAAAGGGTATTTTTGAATGCCCGCATAACCTTCACGGGTTTGGTTTAAGCCTCTAATTTTATTTAATTCCTGAAATTTCTCATAAGGTGCTTTAGCATAAGCTAAGGGGAAAATATTGTGTAAACGCTCTGCTTCTCTACCTGTTGGGCCAACTTTATCGCTTTCATTGGCTTTTCTTCCAAAAGCACTTCCCTCGTCGGTTTTTAAGAACATGGCGCCTTGTTTGGCCACTCTCATTACCCCGTTTTCCCACCACCAATCCACGGCTTTTTGATCAAAGAAATTCACAAATTCGCCGGGTTTTCCATCCTCGGGATAAGTAAATCCTTTTTCACGGGCTTGGTCTAATAAGTTTAGTTTTTTAGCATTATCAAACCTTGGGCGTAAATGCACTCCAACCATGCTATAATTCATCGCATAAATGCTATCAAACATAGATTTTGGATCTTTAAAAGTATCTCTCCACTCAAAAGTGGTCGCTCCTTTTCCTCCATTTTCTCCAAATAAACGCCAGGTAGAATCTAACCAAATGATATCAGCAGGGATATTTTGAGAACGCAACCTTCCGGCTAAAGCCACCACATATTGGGTGCTGGTCATTTCTTCGTGTCCCCAAGTTCCGCCGCTATAAGTCCCTACGTGTAAACCCAAAGCAAATTTGGGCATTAAAGGAGATTTACCCGTAATATCTGTGTATTGGTTAATTAATGTTGGAAAATCACCATACATAAAGTAATAATCTAACTCGCCATCTACTGCAGAAAAACTGTATTTAGAAGGGTTGGAATAACCCATATCCCAATTAGAAGCAAAAGAATTATGCAAATAAATACCATAACCTTTGGTGCTCATAAAAAAGGTAACTGGGCAATAATTAGCTTCTAATATGTTGTAAGCGCCCACTTCATGAGGTAAACCTTCGCCACGCCCAACATTTAAAGTTAGCTGCTTTCCTTTTCTATCTAAAAAATCCATACGCTCGCCAAAACCAAAAAAGTGTTCTTCGGCTTGCATTTTTTTGGTAATGGCTACTTCTGTATTTTGCTTTTTTGCAGGCAAAGCGTCTTCATTAATTAAAACGCCTGCCTTGTTATACACTTTAATGGTAAAAGGCGATTTATTGATTACCAAACGAAGACTATCAGAATTGATTACAATATTATCTTTTGAAGCCGATTGATTTAATTGAATTGCCGACCATTGGTATTTTTGGACCATGTAAGATTCGTTTGCGGCAAAGTTTCCATCCCAACTATATCTTACCCTAAAAACACGAGGAGTGCAAAATTCTATTTTTACTGCTCCATCAGTATTTTGGAAAGTAAACTCGTTCACACTTCTTTTTAAAGTTTTAAAAGTGCTTTTACTTTCTTGAGCAACCACTAAAGTGCTTCCTAAAAAAAAGCTACAAACCAATAAATTAACTATAAATTTTTTCTTTGCTTTTAACATTATTTTCCTCCCATTTTGTAAACTTCAGCTCCAGCTAAAAGAAAACAACCTAAACCATAATCTTCAAAATCTGGCATACTGGTATAAGTTACCGGCTGACCATCTTTTGGTTCTTTCCCTGTTCCTTGCATATAACCTAAAAAGCCAGTTGGATGAACCGCTTTGGTAACCATAGCATTCCAAGCTTTATCTATCACGGGTTGATAAACTGATTTTTCTAATAAACCTTTATTAATGCCATAAGCCATTCCGTAAACAAACAATGCTGTTCCGCTAGTTTCTGGGCCACCAAAATTAGTTGCATCATTTAAGCTTACATTCCAAAAACCATCTTCTCTTTGTAAAGGCACTAATGCTTTCATCATTTCTAAATAAGTTTTTAGGTATTCCTCACGGTGAGGACCATCTTTAGGCATAATATCCAAAACCCTCACCAATGCAGCTACCACCCAGCCGTTCCCTCTACTCCAATAACAATCATCGCCGTTAGGTTCTTTGTAAGGAGGCACAAAAGCTTTATCTCTCCACCATAAACCTTCTTTTGCGTTGTATAAACCGCCACCTTCTACTTCTTTAGTATGCATATACATTTTGTACATGTACTCAAAGTATTCTGGATTTTTTTCTAAAACACCCAATTTAGCAAATACAGGCATTGCCATTTGAATGGCATCAATCCAAGTCCAATCGTTGATTTTTCCTGAAGCCATCATCAAATCCATAGAAGCTTTAATGTCTTTGATGCGCTCTGGCTTTTGATCAATCTCAAATAAATCAAGATAGGTTTGTCCGCAAGCTTGATCGTCTCCGTTACGGGTTTTGATTCCGTTTCTTAAACCCCATTTATGTTTTTCGCCCCATTCTACAGCATAATCATAATATTTAGGATTTTTATCTAATTGATAAAGTGCCATTAAACCTTCGTAATAAACGGCTCTGGTCCAAATGTTACTAGGTCTTTGAATATTAGTAAAAATAGGCTTGTAAGGATCGGGCCATTTATTCATAAAATATTCATTGGTTGATCTCATCACTTTTAAGATCTCTTCTTTTTGAGCTTTTTGCTGTTTTTGAACCGCACAAGAAGAAAAAGTGAGCGCAGCTAAGCCTAGTAAAATGAGTTTTGATGTTGCTTTAAGCATGATATAAATGATTTACTGTTTGTATTTAATTAAGTTTTGGTTTTAATTCGTCGGGGCTGTCTTTTGTGTAAGTATCAAAAACTTGTTTTGAGCCTGTTTTAAAAAGATCATCTATAGTATTCAAATTTACCTCAAATTTAGGTTCAAATTTGTCTGATTGCATATAACGTTGTAAGCTGTAAAACAGTTGCCTTGCAGCCGGCTGATTTACTTTTAAATCTGGGGATAAATTAGCGCTAGAAACTATTATTTTTCCTTTACCTACTTTGGCTTCAAAAACCATAGCCAACCTTCTATTCATAAACCAAGTATCAATGGGCTGCACCAAAGGCTTAAATTCTGAAGGAAAATCTTCTAAATTCATTACTTGAGTTTTGTTTACAATTTCCCACCATTGTAAATCACTATGGTAAGCCGTAGGGAAATTTTGAAAAGCAGCATGTTTTGGATTTAACCAAAAACCTAGCGTGTGAGGCGGGCGCATTTTAAACCATGAGGTATTCCAAAAAACAGGCGTAAAATTTTGTATCACTTCTTTTCCTTTCACCACATTTCCTGACGCATTTAAAAACACGTTTCCACCTTCGGCTAATACTTTTTTAGCTTGCTCATCTAAAGTTGTGGTATAATAAAAACTGGTTTTGTATTGAGGTAATTCTTTTGGATAAACCCAAAAATCCCAGCTATTAATATAAGGAGTACCTTCTAAGCTAATTTCGTAAATCAACTTCTCGGCTTTGGTAATTGGATTCAATGAAAAAGATATATTACCCAACATATTGTTTCCAAAATTGAGGCTTTGATTAGTGTATTTGAAAGTAAATAGTACTTTACCTGCTGTAGTTTTTATACGGGCATAAACTACCTTATTTACCAAAGGTTTTTCGCCATAATGCGCTATTTCTACTGTTGCTTTAAAGGTTTCTAAACTGTTATAAACAAATTTATCTAGCTGGGTAAGCGGTACCGTTGGGCTACAAAAACGACTAAATTCTTTCGCCGTAATGTATCCTTTTTCTTCCCAAAAAGGATTTAAAACACCCACTAAGGCAGTTCCTTGTCCGGTATAATCATTTAAACTTAAGAGTTGAAAACCCGAATAACCAGGTGTTCTCAGCGCTTTTTCTATCTCGTTTTTATAACATAAGGCTTGCAATTTTCCAGAAGCCATCATAAAATCATGAGCTTGATTGGCTAGGTGATGATCTGCTAAATCTTCTTGAAAAAGCTCTAAGTTTTTAGCTTGATATGCACCTGTATATTTTTTAATCTCAGAAAAATCTGGAAAAACACAATATTGCCCCATTTCATGAGCCACAAAAGGAACAGTAAACTGCTTAATTTGAATTTCGTAAGTGCTTTTACTTTCTGGTAAACGATTCCAGGCTAAACCTCGGGCACCGGCCCTTACCATAAATTCGTTATTTGGAATTACCGGCCAACTGCCACCAACTGATGCGCCAGTATATAACTTTCGGGAGTCTTTAGCTTTCCAATAATTATTAAATTTAGTTAGGTATTCTACCTGTTTCCCGCTAGGTTCATTGCCATAAGCCATTAAACAAAATGATGCATAATTACCATAATGCTCATCCATTAAATTAGTCTCATCATAAATGTATTGATCTATGGGTTTGCCATTTCCTAAAGAACTACCATGATTTGCCCAGCTTGGACCTTCTGGCTGTAGGTAAAAACCTATTTTATCTGCGGCTTTAAAAGCGGCTTCTGGCGGACAATAGGAATGAAAACGCATGTGGTTTAAGCCAAATGATTTGCAAATTTTGAAGATTCTTTCCCATGATGCTTCATCCATTGGAGCATATCCTGTTAAAGGAAAAACAGCATTTTCTGCGGTGCCTCTCAAAAAAACCGGACGATCATTAATAAAAAACTGCTTTCCTCTGGCTTCAAACTTTCGCATCCCAAACGTAACTGATTGCGCATCTTTAAAATCCTGAAAAGTGGTACTTACTTGTAATTCATACAATGCTGGCTTAAACTCGTCCCAAAGCAAAAAATCATTGCCCATTGGTAAATCAAGCGTAACTGTGTCTTTATTATTCTTAATTTGATAATTAACTTTTAGAATTTTAGTTTGCTGAGGAGCTGCCGAATTAAAGCTTTTAGCTAACAAAGTGATGGTACCATTCAATTGCTTTTGCGGAGCATTTAACACCACTTTTACCTTCGCCATTTTTTGCGCTACATTAGGGTAAACTTGCACATTGGCTATGGAAACCAAATCTTTGGCTTGCAGCTCTATCCTACCCACAACGCCATTCCAGTTTCCTTGGGTATGATCTGTAATGCTATGCGAATCTGGTCCAACATTAATTTCTTTTACGCTGTTATCAATTCGCAAAGTAAGGGTGTGTTTTCCGGCAGATAAGGGAAAATCAAGCGTGTAAACATGGGGTGCAACTAAACTATTTTGCTTGCCAATTTGCTTTTCATCTACATATAAAATGGTTTCGGTATGGGCTCTTTCTAAATAAAGCATTATCTTTTTATTACCCCATGATGATGGAATATCTACTTCTTTTTGATACCAAACCGCACCTACATAATGCTTCTTTGGGGTTAACCAAAAAGGAATTTTAATATTTCCAGCTTGGCGGTATTTGGCTAACCGAGGATGATAATAAAAAGAACTATCGTAAATGCTACCCGTCCATTTGGTTTTTAGGGTAATGATATTGCCGATATTTTGCTCGTTTAAAGAGCCTGGAAGCACTAACTGATCTTTAATTTTTTGTAAAAACCACTGCTGTTTTACGCCAACATCTAAAGAATCTAATTGGTAATTCCATTTTCCTTGTAGGGATATCACCGCTTTTTCTACACCCTGACTAAAACCAACATTTGGCGAAAAGCTTAAAAAAACACAAATTATCACGATATGAAGAATATTCTTAATCATCTAAAATAGAGCCTTATTAATTTTGGATAAGGTGAATTGGTTATCAGCTACTATTTTAAAGCTTTTATCTGTTTTAGGCAACCTGCTTTATCCTGCAAAGGTGGTTAATAGCTGGATTGTTACGTGGTAATAAAGGATTGGCTGTTTTATTTTGGGGGATTGGGAGAGTTTAACTTTACAAACAGAAACATGTTTTTTTACTTAATCACTACCTTTGTACAAAGTACAAACAAAATAACCTGCCATGAATAAGCCTACAGCTATCCTATCGTCAACTCAAACAACTATTCATGCTTGGGAAAACGATGAAAACGATAAAAAAACTAGGTTGCTTGAAGACCTTAAAAATAACGAAGACAAAATTATTGGTCTCCTCTCTTTTTATCTCCCGGGAAAATATACCGTTGATAAATGTGAGGATATTTTAATCATAGATGAAGGGGGAAATAAGGGGAAGCTTAAGGTAAATTATGTGGCTACTGAATTTAATGGCTGCATTGATAGAGAAGATGTTTTGAAGGGGGATTTATTCTTTGAATTTACCATTGATTACAATAAATTGGAGATAGAATTAATTGGCGAAGAAATACTTAAACGTGATACTAGGGAAGAATTTTAAATATGTTTTTCATTGAAATGTATTTATAGAACAACGAACAGAAACGTAGGGATAATCCTCGGATTATCCGTTTGTGAAAAAGATTAATTTCTAATGATAAAGGACAACCCGAGGATTATCCCTACGTATTCTTAAAATGAATTGTGAATTTTAAAATAGGGTTTTAAATTTAGAGATGGGTTGATCTCTATAATTTTGAATTGCGAGATTTTCTCTCAATGCTGTGGAGAATTTTGGATCATTATAACCCACTTATCTTTTAGATTATAGGTAACCTTTCTTGTCCCGATAAATATTGGAGGGACTGATACCGCCAATAAAATTAACTCAAAAGTAACCCATTCTTTAACTCCAGCGGCACCTTTATCTATAGCTACTACAGGCAAAAGAACTAGCCCTAATCCAGCACCAAGTCCAATGTACCCAAAAGGTTCTAGCCATTTTCTGTTATTGAACAAGTCTTTTTTAATGTATTGAATCTCTTTAAAGGGAATTACTATTGTATTCCTAGCGTATAACGGCCGCAACTTATTAATTTCTTTGAGACCTTGATTATATTTGTAAATAGTGTCTTTTCCAGTTTTACCAAAAGTTGTTACTGTTAATGTTGAATCTGTATAAGTAGCTATTGTAGATTTATAGGAGGCGTTTACTGTTTTAATAATATATTCTGTTTTGTCATTTAAGATTTTATGTTTGTTAGGATTATTCTTTTTTTGTAGAATAATCCTATCCTGTCCGAAAGCAAAAGTTCCTATTAGAAGTAATATAGTTGTTAGTAAATAATTCATTATTTCGGGATGTTTAACATTTGTTTGGATAGAAATAGATGGCTAAAATAGTTTAGTTTATGAAAAATTGTGTAGGATAACCCGAGGGTTATCCCTACTTATTCTTAAAATAGACAACCCTCTACGGACAGAAATGTAGGGATAATCCTCGGATTATCCGTTTATGAAAAATTGTGTAGGATAACCCGAGGGTTATCCCTATGTATTCTTAAAATAGACAACCCTCTACTGACAGAAATGTAAGGATAATCCTCGGATTCCGTTTATGAAAAATTGTGTAGGATAACCCGAGGGTTATCCCTACGTCATACAGAATAAATTATGAAAATGAATCCCCAAAAAACCTAAAACTTATCCTGAGGTCTTTTTTTATCTAGCTCGGCAAAAGGAATCACTCCTGTTTTGCTTGCCCATTTATCATATTTTTTAGCCATGGTTTTCACTCGATCTGAATATTTTGCGGCTAAATTATTCAGCTCGGCTCTATCAGACGAAAGGTTGTATAATTGCCATTGATTTGCCGGATATTCTGAAACGAGTTTCCAATTTCCTGCTCTTAAAGCTCTGTTTCCTTCATGCTCAAAAAACAAAGCGTCATGTCCTTTCCATTTCCTTTCTTGAAACATAGGCACCAAACTTTTACCCCTTGTTGGCGTAATTTGCTGACCATTATATGTTGTTGGGTAGCTCACATTTGCGAGTTCTAAACAAGTGTTCATCACATCAATAATGTGTGCCGGTTGATGGTTTAATTGCGGCTTAATCCATTTTGGACCGTAAGCAATAAATGGTGTAGCGGTTCCGCCTTCATATTCCCAATGTTTAAAAGAACGGAACGGCGTATTACTCACATTTGCCCCTTGGTAACCATAAGCGGTAAATGACTGCGGATTGGAAGCATCCATTTTAGATGACGCTATAATTTGAGGCGTAAAACCGGTGTTATTAATGGTTTCATTACTGCCTCCATTATCTGAAAGGAACATAAAAACGGTGTTTTCCTCTTCTCCCAGTTCTTTAAGTTTAGCTTTTAGCTTCCCAATATTTTGGTCCATTTTATCTATCATTGCGGCATAAACTGCCATTTTATCGTCCCAATCTTCTTTTTCTTTTTGAGTGAGGCTGTTCCAATCTGGCAGTTCGGCAGCTCTGGGCGATAATGTTTGGTCTTGAGAAATTACGCCCATTTGCTTTTGTTTTTCAAAACGCTCTTGTCTCAACACATCCCAACCTTTCATAAATTTACCTTTGTATTTTGCAATATCTTCTGGCAAAGCATGCAGCGGCCAATGTGGCGCCTGAAAAGCCATGTACAAGAAAAAAGGTTGGTTAGGCTGGCGCTTTTCTTCAATAAATTTGATAGCAAAATCGGTATAGGCATTGGTAGAGTAATAACCCTTACCTGTTTTATATTCTTCTTCGTTTAAAACGATGCTTAATTTTTGATTGGGACGGTAGGGTCTGTTTTCGAAATAGCTGTTTGCACCATCAATTAATCCAAAATATTGATCAAAACCTCTGCGAGTTGGCCAGTTTTCTTTGGCTTGCCCCAAATGCCATTTACCTGTCATAAAAGTAGCGTATCCTCCTGCTTTTAAAGCTTCGGCAATGGTGACACATTCTTTATTTAAATACCCTTGATAGGCAGGTTGCGGGCGGGTATTCATCATATCTCCAACGCCTGCTTGGTGCTGAAATAACCCAGTCATTAAAGACGCCCTGGTTGGGCAACAACGAGATGCGTTGTAAAAGTTGGTCATTTTTAGACCTTCGGCAGCCATTTTATCTAGCACCGGAGTTTGTGTAGTAGAGCCAAAACTTCCAATATCAGAAAAACCCATATCGTCAGCTAGAATTAAAACAATGTTAGGTTGTTTTTTGGGAACTGATTTTTGAGCTAAGCTTTGTAAACCGATTGTAACGAGAATTAATAATGAAATGGCTTTTACTTTTAACATGATATTATTGTTTTAGTGCATTAACGATTGAAGCGGCATCCTTTTTGGCTTTTTGAGGCTAAAAAGATATAGCGGAAAGCGTGTTAAAATGCCCAAAAGCGTATGGCTTTCCGGCCTCATGAGCGGCCATCTCTAGTCACTTTATTTGTTTAACTTATTCAATTTACCTTTTTTTATCAAAAATGCCCAAAAACACATGGCTCTCCGGCCTCATGAGCGGCCATCTCTAGTTCTTTTCCTTCAGCTGAAAAGAACCAAAAAGCCGCGGCTACGCCCTTTGCTACAAAGTTTCTGCTTAGGGCTGGCCTGTAATTACCGCAAAGGCCAAGGCCGAATAAAAAGGGTGAACGGTTGTTAGTGCTTTGGCTTAATCGCTCTGCTTCTTTTTTGTATTTTTTCTTTCTCTTAACAAGGTATTATTATTTTAAATGTTTAGATGCATTAACGATTGAAGCGGCATCCTTTTTGGCTTTTTGAGGCCAAAAAGATACAGCGGAAAGCGTGTTAAAATGCCCAATTTCTGCTCATCCTTAAACTCTTAAACCCTTTTAACTTATTTAAGGTATTTAGCTAGTTTTAAATCATTGATTTCTTTAATGCCGTCTACTACTTTTTGAGCATTAAACTTTGCGCCTTCTAAAATGGTGTGGGTTGCGTCTTTGGGTCCAAAATAGAGTTCGTTTACTTTTGCTTGTCCTACTTTATTGTATTCGTCGGCAATTAATTTGTTTAAATCAATGTAATAAGCGTTTTCTTGAATGGCGGCAGCTCGGGCCCATTCTACATATTCAGAACGGTTTACTTTACCGTTACTCCACGCATTTCTTGGGATTAAAGAACAAACAATTGGGATTCCGCCTTTGGCTTTAGTTTCTTTCACAAACTGACGGATGTACCAACCATAACTATGTACCAATTCTTTTTTCTTCAAAATTGGGTTATAAATTTCCTTACTTTCATCGCCGTTTCCTTTAATGGTTCCTCTTGCTCGGGCGCTGTCATCTAAAGGGCTGCTATCATTATGTCCAAATTGCATAATTACATAATCGCCGGGTTTCATTTTCACTAAAACGCTGTCCCATAAACCTAGGGTTCTAAAAGTTTTGGTACTGGTGCCGCCTAAAGCGTGGTTTTTAATATCAATTTTTTGGGTATCAAATAAATCTGAAATATAATGCCCCCAACCCCATAAACCACCTGCACCGTTATCTCTTCCGTTTTTTACGGTAGAATCGCCAATTAAAAAAAGAGTAGGTTTTGCCGCCATTTTAGCAGCAGCACAAGAAACAAATAGCCCTAAAACTAGGAGGGTAAATAATCTATATTTTTTAGTCATTTTCTTTGATTTTAGCTTTAATAAGGTATTTCTTAAGTTTCTTTTCTTTTGATAATTTTAACCCTTTTGCTACCGATGCCGCATTTATTTTAGCTCCAATTTTGTTGGTATGCGTATGGTCTCCGGCAAAAAATCCTTTTACTTTTTCAGGACCAAAAACATCGTATTTATCGGCTGAAATTTGGTTTAAATTAATAAAAGTAACGCCTTCTTCTGTTGCTACTGTTTTTGCCCATAAACCATAATCTTTATCGGCTCTTTTTACTTTTAAATTGTCCCATTGGTTTCGTGGAATCATAGATAAAACTATTGGTGTAGCGCCTTTTTCCTTAGCTTCTTTAATGAATTTTCTAAGGTAATGGCCGTAAGTATAAACGGTTTCTACGGTGCCGTCTTTCCAAGTTAAACTTACAGTTTCTTCTCCAGTTCCTTTTAAAACCCCACGGTAACCGGCTTTAGAAGTATCGGGTTTACTGCCTTCATTATGCCCAAACTGCATCATCACATAATCTCCGGGTTTTAGGTTATTGAGCACTTTTTCCCAACGCTGTTCTTTAATAAAAGTACGGGTGCTTCTGCCTGCCATTGCGTTATTCTTGATGCTCACTTTTGTGGTATCAAAAAACTCGGGCAGCAAACTTCCCCAACCCCATTGTTCTTTATCGGTGTTTCTTACGGTAGAATCGCCAATTAAATAAATGGTAGGTTTTTCTTGTGCCTTAAAGGCGATAAAAGCTATAAAAACGATGATGGCTAATAACGATTGACTCTTTTTAATTTTCATATTTATTTGATGGTAATTTTTGTTGTTCCTTGTGTTAAATCTTGAGAATTTGCGGTAATGGTGATTTCTCCTTTTGATGCTTTTGCTCTGATAATGGCATTACATGAGCCTTTATAAGCGAAACGTTTGGTGTCTTTAAATTTCTCATGACTAGCGTTAAAACCATTTTCAACAGCTACAATTTCGGCATTTTCGCTGACGCTAAAGTTAATTAACGAAGTAGCATTTGGACAAATATTTCCATCTTTATCTACCACTTTTGCAGTCACATAAACTACATCATCCCAATTATTAGAAATGCTGGTTTTTTCTACTTCTAAAATAATTTTAGTTGGTTCTGATGCCGTTATAAATTCTTCTACACTTACCTCTTTTCCTCCATTTCTGCCAACAGCTTTTATGGTTCCTTTCTCAAAAGTTAGTTCCCAATTTCTGGGCGAATCATTGGCTGGCTTAGGTTTAGTCCCTTGCGATTTACCGTTTAAAAACAGCTCAACTTCTTCGCAATTGCTATAAACTTGCACATTGGCGACATCATAAGTGTCAAAATCTGAAGGTGTCCAATTGGCAACCCAATCTCCTTTTCCAGCATTATCATCTCTTCTTACCATGTGAACAACTGGTTTATTGCTCCACCAACTTTGTCTTTGCAATCCTTCTGTTCTCCACCTGCCCGATACATCAAATAAACCCTGGTTATTGGTTACTTCTGGCCAATCGGCTTCGCCTAAATAGTTAAAACCTGTCCATAAAAACTGACCCGCCATATAAGGTTTATCTCTTAAAATTAACCAACCCGCTTGGGTATGTCCGTTTTCTGTTCCAATAACTTTTAAAGTAGGATTAGCCTCATGAAAATTAACCAATTCACTTTCTCTATAATTTTGCCCTACCACATCCATAGTTTGTGCAAAGCCATTGGTGTAAACTTTAGAAGCCGACGGACGAAACAAAGCCATAGTTACCGGCATATTTGGAATGATGCTATGTATTAAATCTTGTTGTTCTTTATACTTTTTAAAACCTTCAGGGCTATCCAAATTATCTCTAATTTCATTCCCCACGCTGTAAATAATTACCGATGGATGGTTTCTATCTCTTAAAGCTAAATCACGAGTATCTTTCTCCCACCAATCTTTAAAATAAAGATTATAGCCATTTTCGCCATTGTTTTTACTGGCTGTCCAAGTGTCAAAAGTTTCATTCATTACCATAAAACCCATTTTATCACAAAGGCTCATAAACTCTGGCGAAGCTGGATTATGTCCGACTCTTATAGCGTTTACCCCCGCTTCTTTGAGTAATTTAAACCTTCTTTCCCAAGCTGATAATGGAACTGCAGCGCCTAAACTCCCCGCATCATGATGTAAACAAACTCCTTTAATTTTGATGTTTTTACCGTTTAACCAAAAACCTGTAGCGGCTTCAAATTTGGCTTCTCTTATCCCAAATTCTGTAGTTTTTTGATCTATTTCTTTTCCATTTACTATGATTTTTGTGATGGCCTTATACAGATTTGGATGTTCTACATCCCAAAGTTCGGGTTGATCAATAGCTAAAAGCTGCGTAAATTTTAGTTTTCCTTTTGGCGATAAATTTTGCTTTGCTGGTGTAAATATTTTTACTGTTTTGCCTGCCGGAGATACCATGCTAATTTGCAATTCTACCACTGATAATGTGGAAGTTTCGTTTTCAACATTCATTTCTACACTCATATTTGCTTTTTGAGCATCAGCATCTTTTGTGCTTACAAAAACTCCCCAATGGTTAAAATGAACAGGATTTGTGGTTACCAAACGAACATGACGATAAATTCCTGCTCCAGCATAATACCTTGAAGCGGGTTGAATAGAATTATCAGCTTTTACAGCGATGACATTTGTTTTCCCTTTTCCGAAATTTAAATAAGGCGTTAAATCATAAGTAAAACCACTGTAACCGTAAGGTCTTTTTCCTAAAGATTTTCCGTTAATCCACACTTCTGAGTTGGATAATACGCCATCAAATTCAATGGATATTTTTTTACTTTTTTGCTCCTCAGCTAACGTAAATATTTTTCGATACCAACCAATGCCTGATGGTAAATAACCACCGCCTCTGCCTGTTGTATTTAATTTATCATATTCTCCTTCAATGCTCCAATCATGAGGAACGTTTAATTTTCTCCAAGACGCATCAGCATAATCAGGTTTCTCGGCGCCAGCCACATCTTCTTGTTTAAAGCTCCAATTTTCATCAAATGAAAGCTCAGTTCTTGAAGCATTATTTTGAGAAAAAGCAAAATTATTGAAAACAATAAAAGCCAACAGAAAACTTAATCTTAAATATTTCATACTATTTAATTTGTGAGGTTTAGATTCAAATAAACTGGGGCATTTCTGTCGCAAGTGATTACGCCGTTTTCAAACTTTAACTCGGCCACTTGAATAGAACTTCTTCTTTGTTCAAAGCCATCTTTCCCTTTATTTTCTGGCGTTTTACCAGGATGCGTAAAATAATAAATATAAGCTTTATCTCCTCTAACCACCACATCTGGGTGGCCGCCAATTACGCCATCATCTACACCAGTCCCTGGTTTTTCTAAAATATTTTCGGGCTGTTTAGTCCATTTTAGTAAATCATTTGATGAGTAAATCCCTAAACCTCGCCACATATCTACCACCATCCAATATTTATCTTTCCATTTAAAAACTTTTGGGCCTTCACCTCTGGTGGCTAAAGCTTTTCCTTTATCTGTCCAGTTGTATAAATCTTTACTATCTGCGTAATAAACAGATTTTCCATCGTTTTCATTGTTATACCACATACGCCAACCACCACCCGGCAGCGGATAAACACAAGCATCAATTACTTTATCTTTTGCTAAGTTTAATTTACTTTCAAATTTCCAATCAAACATATCTTTACTGGTTAAGTGTAAGATGTAGCGTGGATGCTGCCAATCGGTAAAAATGCCCGGTACATAAGTTAAATACATGTGATAAATACCATTATTTTCTATCACTTCTGGTGCCCAATGGGTATAATCTGTATTTCTGTAATTGATATTTGCGGTATCGGCATAAGTCCATTTTGCGCCATCTTTAGATTCGGCAATACCAATTCTTGTACCATGCACCCAAGTTACGCCATCATAACCTTCGCCTTTTGCTCTGCGGTTGGTGTAAAACATCACCCATTTATTAGTTTTTTGATTGTAAACGATTACAGGATCTGCGGCGCCATCATAAATTGGATCTCTGAAAAGAGGTTTATCAGCCAATTGAGGTTGATTACTTTTCTTTAAAGACGCACAAGAAACAATGCTTAAAACAATAAATGCGTAAAATAAATTCTTCATTATTTATAAGTTGATATCAAATAATATTTGATCTTAGTTTTTATATCAGCGTTTAATAAACGATCTCTTTTGATGCAATAATTTTGTACTCAGGTTTTTTATCATCCAAACCTTTCACTTCTTTAAAAGTGATTAATTCGCCATTTTTAACACGTATGATGGATTGATTAGGCAAACTTATATTCTTAAACAAGATGTTTCGAGTATAATGCTGCTCGTCCTCAAATCCGTTAACATCTATTAAAACTTCATTAGGTTTAGCTTTTGATAAATTTAGATTTGAAAACTCCATATCGCTAAACTGAGGTAAAACAGGTGCTGCCTCGCCATCGTTATTATAATTAACTGCGGTATATAAGGTCACTTTTAACAGTTCGCAATCCCTCACAATTACATTTTTCACATAACCGCCTCTATCTTTTGTGGCTTTAATTTGAAGGCCGTGTAAAAGATTACCAATTTTACAATCTTGTATAAATACATCACTTACGCCTCCAGACATTTCGCTTCCTATGGCTAAAGAATGTCCTCTTATGAAATTACAATCGGTAATTCGGATATTTCTGGTAGGCTTGCCAACATAATAACCTTCTGGATTTTTCCCTGATTTTATGGCAATACAATCATCACCAGTAGAAAAATCACAATTAAAAATATAGGAATCTGTAGAAGAATCTGGGTCTATTCCATCACCATTACGGGCAGTACTCACAATATTTAAATCATGCAAAGTAACCTGATCAGAATAAATGTAATGGATAGTCCAGCAGGGAGCGTTTTCAATATTTAAACCTTGCATATTAATATTTTGGCCGTTCATTATACAAATTAAACGCCCTCTACTTCTTATTCCGTTTGCTTTAATCATTGCACTACCCAAAGGAGAGCCACCTCCAGAGATAGTGCCCTCACCCATAATGCTTAAATTACTCACGTTATATTTCCCGCTCCTATCCAATTTCCCTGCATTAATTAAACTTGCAAAAGTTTCCATCTCCCAACCCTCAAACCTGTTTAAATTAAAAGGTAAATAATCCTTAATTTCCTTACTTCCCTTTAAAATGCCATCTTTTTCAATCAATAAAGTCATATCACTTTTTAGATATAACGCCCCACTTAAAAACTTTCCTTTAGGGATGTAAACCGTACCACCTTTTGAGCAAGCATCAATAGCTTTTTGAATTGCTATGGTGTTGAGTGTTTTATCATCAGCTATAGCTCCATAATCTAACACATTAAAAATTTTGCTTTTTGCCTTTGTTTTGCCAGTTGCTTTATTACTTATTTCAGAAGTTTCTCCGTTTTTATTTTTTGCTACAATGTGAAAAGAGTAATTCTTACCCGATTTTAACTTTTTTACGGTGTAATTGGTTTTTGTGGATTCGCCAACGTATTTACCATTCTGAAATATCTGATAAGAAACAATATCATTGTAAAAGTTGGGCTTATCCCATAAAAGGGTTACCGTATTTGAAGTGATACTGGCTTTGGGGATCATTAAATTTCTGGCCGGATTAGCAACTCTGGCATAAGTACCGTTTATGCAACAAAACAGAATGATAAAAACACTAAACTTCTTTAATAATTTGATATTCATGGTGCTGAAAATTGGTTTTAAAAATTCTTATTGTTTAATATTTACTGTCTTGATATTTGGTTTTGGAGCAGGTTTCATTTCTTTCCCCATGTAAAAACTAGTGTGCGGCGGTTGGTTGTAGCCTACATTTTGCCAAGCCACGCCTAATCTATACTGCGAATCATGCATTAAAGTATATTGTTTAATATCTGTAGGAATGGTGGTTGAATAAATGCGCAATTCTTTATTATCCGCACTTCTTAAAATGAGTTCTTCACGCCAATCGCCTAAAATATCAGCAGACAAAGCCGGGGTAGATTTGCTTCCATTATTTGATGAAGCGCCTACAGCAGTAAACAATCGGCCTTTGCCATATTTATCAATATAATTGCTGTTTAGTAACTCTCTGGTGGCATCGCCATCCCAATAAATTAAAAAATTTGTAGACCTCGGAGCATCACCAATTCTATTTCCCTTAATATCATATAAACCATTTCCGCCAGACCACCACATTTGCGCCCCAACTCTGGTTGTATCTATATTTGCGGCTACGCCTCTGCCTACATCTGTATTATCTTGTGCTTTAAATAAAACTTTTCCATCTGCGGCAGCATATAAAACCACACCCGGACCAGTAGTCCCTTCTTCAATTTCATGTACTCCAAAAACTTCTTGCCCAGGAGTTTCGGGATCTAAATCTGAAACATGAATGGCATCTCCATGACGGAAACCAGTAGTAAATAAACCTTTCCCGTTATCATCAACCACCATGGCGCCAAAAATAATTTCATCTTTACCATCGCTATCCACATCTGCAACAGAAAGGTTGTGATTTCCCATTCCAGAAAACGGATTATCTCCATTTTGGGAATCAAAAACCCATCTGGTGGTTAATTTTCCTTCTCTAAAATCATATGCGGCTAAAACTGTTCGGCCATAATAACCACGGCACATCACCACACTTGGGCGTACACCATCTAAATAAGCCACACAAGCAGTAAATCTATCTACCCGGTTTCCGCTTCTATCGTTTCCGCCATTTCCACCTTTACCGCCCCATTCGCCAATGTTTCCTCTGGCCGGGATATAATCTGTAGTGGCTAAAGCTTCGCCGGTTTTACCGCTAAATACTGTAAAATACTCGGGACCAGTTATAATTTTTCCGTAAGTTGGAGAACGCGGATTAGCAGTTTCTCTCCAATCTTTAGTGGCATCACCAATTACTTTACCTTTAGCATCAGTAGTGCCATCGGCTGTTTTACAAGCAAATTCGGCTATGCCATCACCATCTAAATCATACACCATAAATTGAGTGTAATGTGCGCCTTCGCGAATATTTTTACCCAAATTAATTTCCCATAACAAAGTTCCATCTAGCTTATAAGCTTGAAAAATTGGAGGATCAGTCAATCCTGAAGATGCATTATCTCTTCCTCTGCCGGTTTGGTGTAAAACGATATCATATTGCCCATCACCATCTAAATCTCCAACAGAAACATCATTTGGCTGATAACCTGCTATCTCTTTTAATTTGATAGCTAGATATTGTTGAATGGGTGCTTTTGCAACGATGGTAAAGCTTCCGGCCTCGTCAACTTCCTTGTTTTTAATAATACTTTTCACAAACCAAGTATTTGAAACTGTTGTATCAGCTTTTAAATCGATGAAATTTGTGGCTCCTGTAATGGGTTTAGCATTCAGTTTTATGACCGCTTGATTTTCGCTTTTTCTATAAAGGTTAAAAGCAATGCCTTCATCATCAGTCCCTAAAACTCGCCAACCAACAAATACTTTTCCATTATTTTCTTTTACAGCAATTAATCCTCTATTAAGGTTTTCCATTTGCCTTTGCGCCAATGAAGCACAAGAACACAAAAGAATCATAAGGAATGGGTAAATTAATTTCTTCATTTTTTTAGAATAAGAATATTAGATTTTGGGAATTCTTTAGTTTCGGCACCTAAATAAAAGCCGGTATGCGGTGGCTGATTATAAGATGTATTTTGCCAAGCTACACCTAATCTGTATTGCGGATCATGCATTAGGGTGTAAAAATTATGGGTCGAAAGTGTAGTTGGTGTATAAATTCTAAGCTCCTTATTATCTGCTGATCGCCAGATGATTTCTTCACGCCAATCACCAAAAATATCGGCCGTTAAACAAGGTGTGGCTTTTGTTCCATTGTTTGCCACAGCGCCTTCGGCAGTAAACAAACGATCAGTAGTTTGCGTTTGCCAATTCCACTTTTCTATATAGTTTTTGTCTAGTAATTCTCGGGTTAAATCGTCATCCCACCAAACTAAAAAATTGGTAGAATTAGGCGCTTTTTCTGAAATGGTATTTCCTTTTACATCTCGCAAACCACCGGGTCCACCCCAATTTTCGAAACCCCTTTTTGTAGGGTCAATATCGCCAGCAACTCCTCTGCCTACATCTATTCCCGGACTTTTACTCCATAAAAGTTCACCAGTTTTGGCGTCAAACTGCGCAGTTCCGGGTGTCATTAAAGCTTCGGTTTTCCCTTCACTTTCGTGGATGCCAAAAACTTCTAAACCTGGTCTATCTGGATCTAAATCTGTTAAATGCAAAGCATCGCCATGACGTAAACCTGTAGTGTATAACCCTTTTCCGTTGTCATCAACTGTCATAGCGCCAATGCAAATTTCATCTTTACCGTCTTGATCTACATCTGCAACAGAAAGGTTATGATTTCCCATTCCTGAGTAAGGGTTTTTATCATCTTTAGAATCAAAAATCCAGCGTTGTTTTAATTTTTTTCCATCAAAATCCCAAGCAGATAAGACTGAACGCCCGTACCAACCACGTACCATTACCGCACTAGGTTTTTTGCCATCTAAATAGGCCACACAAGCTGTAAAACGATCTGATCGGCTAGCGGAATTATCATTTCCGCCGTTGCCGCCAATGCCTCCCCAACCATCAAGCGGATACCTTGAGGAAGTGTAAATTTGCGTATCCATTGCTTTTCCGGTTAAACCATCAAAAGCGGTAATATACTCCGGACCTTCAGCTATTTTACCATGAAAAGCACTTTTAGAATCGTAATTTCTCCAATCTTTATTGGCATCGCCAATTACTTTTCCGGTTCCATCGATAGTTCCATCAGCAGTTTTGCAAATCAATTCAGAACGTCCATCTCCATCAAAATCATAAACTAAAAATTGGGTATATGCAGCTCCAGAACGGATGTTTTTTCCTAAATCAATTCGCCATAAAAGCTTCCCTTCTAAAGTATAAGCATCTAATAATTGATTGCCTGTAAAACCCAATTGCGGTGGATTTTTTGAGTTAGAAGGATCCCATTTTAAGATAATTTCATATTGACCATCGCCATTTAAATCGCCAACACTGGCATCATTAGCAGAATAAGTATAATTGCTACCTTCTATTGTGCCGCCAGCAGGAATTTGCAATGGAATGGCTAAATAAGCTTGTTTTTGAGCCGATGGAATGAATTTAATTCGTTTTAATAAGGTTTCTTTTCCTTTGATTACAGCATTTAAAATGTATTCGCAAGATGAGATTGAACCCAAAAAAGAATCAATATAATTGTTTGATTTTGCGGGTTTATTAAGTTTTACAGGATTTTTGCCCGCCTCTTTTCGGTATAAAGAAAATTCTAAATTACTGGCATCAGTAGCTAAAATACGCCAAGCAATGTAAACACTTTGTGGGGCACTTTGCATAGCAATCATTCCTCTGTCTAAATATTCCATTTGCCTTTGGGCAAAAAGTGAAACGGAAATGAAAGTGCATAAAATGAGTATAAAGCTAAACTTGGTTTTTCTAAAAAACATGCAAAAGAATGATTTATTCTATAATTGGTGATGAAAGATAGCTATTAGCAGGTAAAGAGGCATCATGTGCCGTCCTGCGGAAAAGCGAATGCAATGGAAATATTACACAGCCCCATTTATAGTCTGGATGGTGTTTATTCCACTAATAATGACTTCATCCTATCTTTTTTGATTTATTTTAAAGCAAAGCAAAATTCTATATTTGACCTATTCACTCTTTTCCATTCTATGCAAATAAAACCCTATTTAGAAGAAAATATTGATGATTTAGTCGCTATTGCGAGAAAGTCATATTTAGAACATTATACTTACCTATGGGATGATGAAGGTGCGAAATACGTCGCTCTAAATTTTAACGCCGCCAGATTAAGTGAAGAAATAGCTCAACCAAACTCTTCTTTTTACCTCCTTTACTTTCAAGAAAAGTTAGTCGGCTTTTTAAAATTAAATATAGATAGTGGTCTTAAAAACTATTCGGCATTGGATGCTTTAGAATTAGAGCGGATTTACTTTGTTAAAGATGCTACAGGGAAAGGATTGGGGAAAATAATTATTGATTTTGTAATAGTATTAGCTAATAAAAGAGACAAAAAAATTGTTTGGCTAAAAGCGATGAACAGCAGCCGATCTGTTGATTTTTATAAGAAACATCACTTTATAGTTGTGGATGAAATGGATCTAAATTTTGAGCACATGAAAGACGAGTTTAGGAAAATATTAACCATGAGTAGAGAGATATAGATTAGCTTTTGAGGGGTGTTTTTTTCCACGAATTTCACTAATTTTCTCTAATGCTGTTGTGGTTATTTCTGGCTTTTCAGTTATGTGTTTGGGATATTTTCTTTTAGTAAATGAGGTTTTAAGATTTTTTTCAGTACGAATTTTTACTAATGTTCTTATGATTAAAAGCTTTTTTTTTGCCACGAATTTCACGAATTTTCACTAATGTATTCGTGGTTAATTGAGGTAAAAGATTTAGGTTAGCTTTTGAAAGTTGTTTTTTTGCTGCGAATTTCACCTTTTTTAATACCCAAACTCACCTCATCAAAAAAAGTTTAACGTATTAATCGCACTTCATAAATTCCGGCTGTCGCGGAGCCTTGTAAAGCTTCAAATTTTACTACTAAAACACCTTTTGCATTTTCTAATAGCGCTGCTGGAATTTCATAATCTTGGGTATAAAACTTATCTCCTTTACTACTTTTGAAGTTCTCTGAAACAATAATTTCTCCATTGATAAGGATATTAAACAGACGTTTAGTGTCTCTTCCATAATAAGTGATTTGCAGCTTTTTAGCTTCTTTTTTCGCATCAGCTAACTGATAACTAAACCAAGCTTTCGCATCTCGCCAATGCTTTCCATTGTTTACTCCGCTTTCACTTTTTTCGGATTTCATAAAATGATCCGACTCGGGTTGTTGCTCTCCCGGATAAACCAAATCTATGGTTTGAGCATCTAATTTAGCCAATGCTTCTTCTTCAATAGCCAGTTTTTCTTGTCTCGCTTTCAGCTGATTTTCATTCTCGGTTTGCCAATAAATTACGTAACGAGAATTGTGCAACTTATAAAATGGAATAAGTTCTAGGCTTTTATATTGAGCAGGATAAATAATTTTGGAAGCACTAAAAGTAAGTGGTTTGCCTGCAACGGGTTTTATATATTTTGCTAAATTTTGCTGCTCACTCACAAATATGGGCATGCCTAATAATGGATATTGTTTATCATTGGCTACATGTCCAAATCGGCTGTCATCGGCATATAAATCTTTCATGTTTGTGGTATCGGTTTTGGCGGCCAAAACAATAGGGCCATGTAAAACGGCTACGTAATTGGAGCCATCTGGCAATTGCTCTGTTGTGGTTTTCATGGGTAAAGTTACTTCCACTTCATCTCCATTTTTCCAAGTCTGTGTTATGGCTGCGTAAGAACCCGGCTTAGCGCTAAATTTAACTTCCCTTTTATTCACTTTTATCTTCATTAATCCGGTATCAACCCATTTTGGGTAACGAATATTTAAACTAAAAGTAGCTGGTTTTTTAATGTTGATTTTTAAAAGTGTGACTTCTTCTTCTGGGAATTTAGTTTGCTGAGTAAGCGTTAATCCCTTTTCATTCCAATTTAAAACAGATGGAATAAACAAATTCACATACAAGTTTTTGGCCGTATGCGCATAAATTAGTTCGTTATATTTTGCATGGTTTTCTATTCCCGAACCTACGCAACACCACATACTGGTTTCGGGCTGAGAATACACTCTGTAATGCCCGGGACGCATGGGTGTAAAATACACAAAACCGCCTGTTTCTGGCTGTTGGGTTGATAGAATATGATTATATAATGCTCGTTCGTAATAGTCGATGTAATTAACCAAACCTTCAGACTGGTACAGCATTTTTGTGAGCTTTAGCATGTTGTAAGTATTGCAGGTTTCTGGTCCTTGCTCACTACTTATCATACTGCTAAAATTATTGGCGGGATTAAAATGTTCTCTCACGCTATTTCCCCCAATAGCTACTGAACGGCGTTGGGTAACGGTTTCCCAAAAAAACCGAGCTGCTTGGTTATAATCCTCATTTCCGTCTATTTCTGCAATACGTTTAAAGCCAATAATTTTAGGAATTTGCGTGTTTGCATGAAGATTATCTAATTTATCTTCATGTTTTATTAAAGGATTTAAAATGGCTTTTTGAGAAAATTTTTGAGCGGCTAGCAAGTATTTCTTATCTCCTGTAATAGCGGCAACATCAGCTAATACCTCATTTACCCCACCATATTCTGTTCTTAATAGGGTTTCCATTTGTTTGTCGGTTAATTTAGAAGATAAAGCTACATGCCAATTGGCAAACTTTAGGAGCATGGCCTTGGCTTGTTTGTTTTGGGTATATAACCAAGCATCTCTTAAGCCTGCAAATGTTTTATGAATGTTGTAAAATGGCACCCATTTTTCGCTCACCTTTTCTACTTCTCCATTAAAAATTTTAGCCCAAAATACTTTACTTCCCGGTACGCCACCAAGGTATCCATCACCATTTTTATCTTGGCATTTTTTTAACTCTTGCAGCATGTAGTTTAAGCGTTCTTTCACTTTTACATCGCCGGTTGAGGCATACATTAAAGAAAGTGCCGTTAAATAATGACCGCCAATATGCCCATCTAAACCATCACTTTCCCAGTTTTTATAATTTGTTGCTTTTGGAGTTAAACCAGCTTCACGCAGATAAGGAGCCAACAAACGATCAGGCTCTAAAGCCATCATATATTTTAAATCTGTTGCCTGAGCCTTGCTAAAATCGCTGGAAAGTAATTGGACTTCCTGAGATTTAAAAGCTTGGACAGCAAATGGTGTTTGGGCTGATAGGGAGCAAAAAGAAAGAGAAAGCCCTATTAGTATCTTGATTTTCATACGTTTTATTTTTACCTCCTTACCAAAGTTACCGACATTTTACCCCAATGAGGCTTTTGTTTGCCTTTTTACCCTAAGGGATATTTTTTATTTTGTTTTAGCTTATCTTAAATACAAAAGGAGAAGAGGTTTTAAAAGCTCCTCCTTGGGTAGTGACAAACAAATGTGTGGGTTTTCCTTTATGATTTAGCAATAATTGTGGCCTTTCAAACCGACCATATTTTTTAAGATTGGAAGGCGCTGGTGGCTGCTGAAAATAATGCGCAACTTCTTCAAAAGCCCTTTCGGGTTGGCTCCAGTTTAATCCATCTTTACTGTTCATATAAATTCCTCTGAGGTGATCATAATAACCCATATCTCTGGCTACAACGTTAAACTGATGATGTTCCCACCAAATATAGGCATCTTCTATTTGAGCGTTATTTCCTTTAGATGAAAAATCAATCACCGGGTTTTCTGAGGTTTTAATATATGGACCTTCTAAGGCATCGGCAATAGCCAAACCATATTTCCTGTTCCCTCTTATTTGATCTTTAGATTGATCATAATCGGCAGTATTCCAGCTTTTATAAAACAAGTAATATTTCCCGTTTGGATGTTTTACAAACGCCGGGTTGGTGGTGCAATGATCGTCCCAACTGCCTAGTTTACCCGCTTGCAGCAAAGGTTTTTCTGCATGTTTAAATTCGCCTAAAAGATCATCGGCTATGCTTAAACCTATTAATTTGGTACTGGTTTTACCATTATGGTTACCCATATAAAAGAGCGCATATTTTCCATCTACTTTTTTAATAAGCGGATTGTGACAGGTAGTGCCATCCCAAAATTCAGTTCCTCGGGGTTTTAACACTACACGAAGGTGTTTAAATTCTGCTTCGGGACCATCGGCTACAGCCTGACAAATTTCTGAACCGTTTATCCAACCTCCCATTCCTTTTTTGGCATCCCACCGAGAATAAAAAACATGAACTTTACCGTCATCGGCTAAAATTGGGCTACAACACCAAACGTAATAACCTTCTAACTCTAAAATTCTATGAAGTGGTTTTAAGCGTTTAGCAAGTTTGGATAGTTTTGGATCTTTTTGATTGGAGGCCAAACTCCAATCTGGCAAAAATAAAGTGATGCCGGCTAATGCGCTTGAAATCAAAAAATCTTTACGTCTCATCTTACCAAATTATAAAAAGAAAAAGAAACTCATCTTTTATTCTTGTTTAAAAGAAAGTAGGGATAAGCTGACGTTATCCCTACTGAAATTGCAGAAGTTACTAGAACGTAATCCCCTACAGAACCAATTATGTATAAACCCTCATTATTATTAAGGCATTTTTATAAGACCCTCCCAACGTACATTCCATGTACCATCTTTAGGGAATCCAGGATTCTTTTCATTTGTACCATCCCAGCCGGCACACATCATTGCAACTGCGGTTAATAAACCGCCGTTACCAGGCATATAAATTCTTAACCTATCGTCTTGATAATTATGCCCGTTTACTAAATAAGTATTTGTTTTGATGTTCATTAATAAAGCATCAACTGCTTTTTCTGGCATTCCTAACCTGGCAGCCGTCATAGCAGTTAATGGGAAATCCCAACCCCAGGTTTCGGCCCAACTCCAATCTTTCCAAATAAGATTAAAGGTGTTTTTCATAATTGTGGTATCTACCAAACCTGTTTGAGGCAACATACCAAAAGCACCAAAAACAGAAGGGTGATCTGTTTTAAACTCTGGGTTGGTGTAAGAATCTGGAGCGCTTTCGGCAGCCAAATAAACATCACCTAAAACGGGTAATGGCGCAATTTTTTGAATCACATCATCCCATTTAGCTTCTCGTGGCATTCCCAATCGTAAACGCCATTGTTGTGCTGTTTCTAAAGCCCATTTCCAATAACAAAGTTCATACGTGGGGTTAAAGGTTTCTTCGGCTTTAAATCTTTCTTGAGCAGGAATTAAACCCGGGCCCAAATCATATTTATTAGTTTTAGGATTTAAATGGGCAAACGAAGCCATAAAATCTGCGGTAGCAAAAACTATTTTTTTATACTTTTCTAAAACTGCTTTATTTGGGTTATCCCGATAAAGCAATTCGGTGTAAGTGATGGGATGTGGCTGTTGCCAAACCAACATGGCGCCAATACTTGATGGAACTTCGTTACCCTCATTATCGGTCATTTTTTGCCATCTCACGCCTTCAAAACCTTGTCTTTTTGCAATATTTTTTGCTCCATCCATTACTTTAAAATACCAATCGGTACTTTTTTGCAATAAACTTGCCCTGCCCCAAAGTGCATAATGAACGCCATGCCACCAATGCATTTCTAAATGCGGTTTACCAAACCAACTGTTGTAAGTTAAGCCTGTTTCTTGCGGCGGAAAATAACCTGCTTCTTGCACTCGCATTAAATATTGCGATAAAATCACGCGTCTTTCTAATTCAAAAGCCCTGGAATCTGTACTTCCAGAAAAATCAACCGCCCCGCCACTTTCCCAGTAAGTTTCCCAAGTTTTTTGATTGGCTTTGGCTATCTCTTTAAATGAGGAAGATGGGATTTTATCGTTTTGAGAAAAGGTAATACTGATTTGAAATTGATCTTGATTTTTATCAGGACTAATTAAGAAATAATGCTTTTGCTTTTCGCTGATTTGAGCTTTGCCACTCCAATTTAATGAGGTAGCATATTGAGTGCCTTGTAACTGATGTTTAATTTGAGCTGATGAACCTAATTGTTTTACTATTTGTGTTTGATGCTGGCTATCTTCTCCAAAATAATTTCCTACATCTGCCCATTGTGCTGTTGGATAAGGATATCTTAACCTTATTTTAAGCTGTCCTTTTTTGATGAGTGCTGATTTTACAGTAGCCATTACGCCATCTTGATTGGGCTGAGCAAGGGTAGTCACTTCTACTTTTTCGCCTTCCACTTCGTAAACCGAATGGATTATTCCGGTGTACATGTTTAATTCTTGTTTAATGTTTTTGATGGCAGAAATAGGTAAAATCTTTCCGCTTTTATCATAAAACTCTAGTCCAAAATTACCTAACTGTAAACGATGTGCATTTTGGCGAAACCAATCTGCAGCTTCTTTACCTCTTGCCGTTTCAGACTTTTGCACAGCGTAACTTACCTTACGCCCATGTTGCTCATAATCTTTAAAGCTTTCTTCTAAACGGTAGCCTGCCGTATCTTTAAAGCTATCCCATCCCCATTCAGACTGGGTACCTAAAGGCACACCATCCTGATAGAAATCTGGAAAAGATTGTAGCCCGGTAACATCAACTGTCATGGCAAATTCGCCGTTACCAATTGTTAATGACGAAAGAGGGTCGGCTTTTTCAATTTTTATGGTATGTCTTTCTACCAGTGCTTTTCTATCTATTTTTTCTTGAGCGTAAACAGCACAACTCAGCATTAAAACAACAAAAGGAACTGCAAAAAAATTAACTTTTATATTAAGATATAGATTCATTTATACGCTTTATTTTTGATGAGCAGTCACCAAATTATTTAAATATTCTTCGAGGTTTGAATAACCAGAAGCTGTAATTTTTTGATGATCATTTACATTTTTGATGTTTAACTGATGGCGACGTTCCCATTGATCAGACATCCCATCTAAGTCTTTATCCTTAATTTTTTTACCCGCTTTTATTACTCCCTGACCACCGGAGGCTTGCTCTGTTTTAAAAATAACGCCTTCTTTACCTAAAGATTTTAAGTAACCCAATAAACGTAAATCTACCGCATCTCTTTTTAAGCTACAGCCTACTTCTTTTATCACATTTAAATAGGCTTCTTGTGCGGTTAATATTTTTGTATCCACATTAAAAACAGTGGGTTTTTCTTCTAAAGTTGCCTTTTCAGATTTAAAAGATTCGTCTTGAACGGCTATACCATCTAAAACTCCATTTTTATTTAAATCAACAAAATTCCCTTTATGATAAACATGATCTGTAGCGCTAAACTGCCCAATAAATGAATTATTAGAGTTTGGACCAGCAATAAAATAATTATTGATGATATCTTGATAATGATGCGCACTAGAATGCCCGCCTACAAAGCCTGTTACACCCCAATTATACACCACATTATTTACAAATTCTATTTTTGCTTTAGCTTTAGGGTTTCTACTTTGATTATCTATCCAAAGAGAATTATAAATACTAATATTGGTAGGAATTTCTAATAATGCGCCAAATCTTTGAGGATCGATGGCTTCGCCAATGATACAATGTTGCAGCGTAATGTTGTTACTTTCTTTAATGTGAAGATTATCCCATCTGCCCCATTGAACAGAAATATGGTCAAATATCATATTCTCAGCATGATCAATAATTAAAGTACATGTTCCTCTAGACATGTTAATACTGCCTCTTAAGCGCAAATACCGCATAATCACATTTTTAGACCCCGATAAAGTAACCCCATCTCCATAAATCACAATTCCTTCTCCGGGAGCTGTTTGGCCAGCAATGGTAATATCAGATGCCACCTGCACTTTAGATTTTATATTAATTACGCCGCCCACATCAAAAACCACTGTTCTTTTGGGTTTACTTACTGCATCTCTAAAAGATCCTTCACCTGTATCATTCAAATTGGTTACATGAAAAACCTCTAACCCTCTGCCTCCGCTGGCAAAACGCCCACGCCCTAATGCCCCGGGGAAAGCGAGTTGTTGCGCCATTAATTCAACAGGTAAAAATAAAAGGAATGCGTACAGTTTTAAATATTTTTTCATTTTTTATCTTGATAAAGGATATTTTAATACTTTTCTGTTTAGAAATTTATTAAAATTATTGATTAAGGGAGCAGCTGAAACTTGGAGCAGCTACTTGAGTTGCTCATTTCTCTTTCTTATAAATAATGAGTTTTTTAATTCAAAAAAACATACACTGGTTACAAAAAATTACGCCTATTAAATCTATTTCCATTTAAAAGGCAGGTACCAATTTGCTTTATTACTTAATCTTGAACGTACAATAGCGGCATCTGCACTTCCGGCAGCAGTAAACTTATCTCCTATTTTATTAGCTAAATAATTAGGCTCAGTAGATTCTCTTCTTAACGCAATACGTAAAAGATCTTGCCATCTGTAACCTTCAAAAGCCGTTTCTAAAGCTTCTTCCTCAATAATTTTATTTTCGGTATCGATTTGCAAATTGGCAATATCAAAAGTGACACTTTTATTTACCGCTCTCCCTCTAATTCCAATACTTCGGTACCAGTTACCGTTTACTGTTCCTTTAAATGCGTTAAAATCAAACGGGGTAGGATTGCTTGCATAAACAACACCTTTATCAAAAAAACCATCGTTTATAACTACACCGGCTACTGCACTATAACCCGCCTGATTTGCAGCTTCGGCATATCTTAAATGTAAAATTGCAGCTCTGTACAACATCCAAATTCCTGTGTTTTCAAAAGGAGCTGTTATAGTATAATTCTTAGTGTATTTTGCAACTTGAGCATTCGCTCCCGGCGAAGAATAAGAATTGTTGAGCCCACGTCGATCTGTTAAACCACCATCCATACGCACCTGATTGTCCCAATTATTAATGGCCAATGCAGATGGTTTTACCAAATATTTTCCGGTTAAAGAAAACAAACTAATAAAAGGATTACCTGGCGCAAAATCTTTATCTAAAGGCAAAGTCCACATGCGTTCTCTGTTGGTTTCTACCTCATCTAACACGTTACTAAATATATTAGACCAAGGGTTGATAGTACCAATGGTTAATAAAGTGTTTCTTCCAGAATTATCATTAGTGATGCGATAAGTATCATAAATATCAACTCTTTGATCTGCAGATGTGGTGGTTGTAGTGCCTAATTCCATTACAGCTTTGTAATATTCGGCGGCTTTGGTATAATTTCCCTTCCATAGGTTAATATCTCCCAACAAACTTTTTCTATGAATAAAAAACTTAAACACGCCATCTCTAACTGTATATCTATTCATTGGCATGATGAGCGTAGGACTTGCCGAAGATGTATTTTGGTTAAGATAAACCTTAGGAACAGCTTCTGTAAATTCAATTAACTTATCCAAAAGTTCGTTAAAAGTAAGCTTAGGAAATTTAGACTCATCTTTTAAATCGTTTACGTTATCAATAGCTTGGGTTACATAAGGAACGTTGCCATATTGAATGCCTAACTGTAAATATAACCAGCAGCGTAATAAGCCTACTTCTGTATATCTTTGGTTGTATTGAATATCATCTAAAAGCTTAGCATCATGCATAATGGTAAAGTTTTTCATGGCATCATTACAATTGATGATGACTTCATAAAATGGTCGTGGATCTGCGTAAGGGTTATCTTCAGAAACCTGATGTGTACTAATCTCTCTTAAATAAGCATTAGCGTTTGGCGTAACTTCTAACAAATCGCCCCTTAGCTCATTAAGTATAATGTAACGTTCTGCAAGGCCAGAAAATTTACCATAAATACCTAAAACAGCAGCATCTGCATCATACACATTACGATACATTTGTTTTGCTTCTAAGGCATCTTCTGGCGCTACATCCAGCATCTTTTTACAAGACACCAGCAAGCTTGTTACCATCAACAAAACAAATACTTTTTTTAATTTACTATATATTCTTGTGTTCATATTGATCATCATCTTTAATAATTATAATTATAGTCCTATGCGAACGCCCAATTGCATAGATTTATAAAGCGGGTTCATCCCTAAATCTACCCCACGAGCAAATACACTGCTATTGCCATTAAATTCTGGGTCGTAGCCTAAGTATTTAGTGAAAGTAACAACATTATTAGCCGTTGCATAAATTGTTGCATTTCTTATAAAACTAGATTTTAAAGGCACATTATAGCTTAAAGACAAGGCTCTTAAACGTAAGTAAGAACCATCTTCTACCCATCTATCAGAAAAGCGAGAATTTTGCATGGGATCTCCAAATACAGCTGCCGGCACATTGGTTACTTGGCCGTTGGTACGCCACCTGTTATTAATGCTTAGGGTTTGATTTTCTAAACCACTCATTGCTTCTAGGTTAGCTCTTAAGCCATTATACAAATCGTTTCCCAAGTTAAATGTAAAAAATGCATCGAGTGTAAATCTTTTATAAACTAATTTATTGCTGTAAGAACCTACTAAATCTGGGTTGGCATCTCCAATAATTTGTTGGTCATTTGCATCAATAACTAAATCATTATTGGTATCAATAAACCGTACATCGCCTCCTTTAAAAGGGATTAAAGCCCCTTCGGCAGTTTTGTTTTGTAAACCAGCAGTAGCGGCTTCAGTATCAGAAGCATATACTCCGTTTGTTTTATAGCCATAAAATGAATTTGCTTTTTCACCAACTCTGGTTAGTATGGTTGCACCGCCATATTCGGTAATCAAATCATCATTGTTAGGTAATTGATTTACCTTATTGTGGTTGGTGGCAAGCGTTAAGCCCATATCCCATTTTAAATCACTTTTATTAATTAACCTACCGTTTAGCCCCAACTCCAAACCTAAATTTCGCATGGCGCCACTATTAGTTAAAGCATAATTAAAGCCAGATGAGGTATAAACAGGCTCATAAATTAACATATCACTAATTTTGTTGTGGTAAAAATCTAAACTAATATTTAGCCTGTCTTTTAAGAAAGCAGCATCTACACCAGCATTAAATTTTGTATTGGTTTCCCACTTTAATTCGGGGTTACCAATATTTCCTCTAACAAGGCCTTGGCGACCTAAGAAATTTTGAGATACATAATATGTTTTGGCTGCATAGTTACCAATGTCATCATTACCGGCTAAGCCGTAGCTTAAACGCAATTTTAAGCTCTCTACAAAAGCAGCATTTGCCATAAAATCTTCTGAAGAAACTAACCAAGAAGCCGCCACGGAAGGCAACACCGCATAACGGTAATTGCCAATAGCTAAAGCACTTGGTATTTCCTGTCCGAAACGAGAAGAACCATCTACAGCAAGATTAAATGCCACAAAATATTTGCTAAAAGCCGAATAATTTAAATTAGCATAAGTGTTTAACCAGTTCCATTTCCCTAAAGATCCACCAACGGTTCTTAACGTAGTTTGCCCACTATTTAGGGTAATAAAATCATCACTGGCAGTATTATAGCTTAAGCCCGTATCATATTCTGATTTATTACTATTATACCTGAATCCTAAATTTGAAGTTAGTTTATGATTTTGATTAAAATCATGATTAAAAGATAGCCAAGTATCATTATAAACCGAAAACAACCGCTGTAAACTTGCTGATGTTTGGTTATAACCTATAGCAGTAGTTAAAACATCTGCAGAAACGCCTATTTGAGGAACAAACATGTTTTCGCGGACCTTATTAAAGGTGACACCAAAAAGTGTATTTAACTTGAACTTATTATTAAAAGCATAACCAAAGCCAAAAGACCCCATAAAACGGTAGCTATTATTTTTGGCTACAAAAGCATCGGAAACAACTACTGAAGGATTGCTGATTCCAAAAATATCTGTATCGGAGAAGTTTGGAGACGATATGCCTAACTCAGAAATTTCATTTGGAGAAAGAAATGGAGCTTTAATTAGCGATAAATAAAGTGGAGATTTTTTACTTCCTAAAGCCTGATTGTTTAAATCTTGTTCACTCCTGCTAAATGAAAGATTGGTATAGGCTTCTAATTTTTTAGAGAGGTTAAAATTTGCATTAAAACGAGTTTGATAACGGGTAAGGCTGGTATTATTGATGATGCCATTATTATCTAAATACCCTAATGATAAAGCATAAGTAGCAATATCATCACCACCTGTTACTCTTAAATAATAGTTTTGGCTTGTAGCATCATCTGTTACCTCATTTTGCCAGTTTGTATTGTTGTGGTAGGTATAAAAACCAGTATTTGGATCATCATTCATATAGGGCTGAGCCTGCACTGCTGCATCTGTTAAGCCTTTAGATTTTAATACATCTGAAAGGTAAATGCGATAATCATTAGCTTGCATTACAGGTAAAGCTTTTACGTTTTGATTTACTCCTCCATAAGCGGCAAAATCTAAATGGGTGGCTACATCTTTAACTTTGGTTGTAGTAATAAGCAATACGCCATTAGCACCTTTGGTACCATATAAAGAACCTCCATCTTTTATAAGCGTAATATTTTCAATATCCTTAATATCTATATTGGCCAGCGAATTATTTTGATGCCCTTCTACAAGTGATGCGCCGTAAGAATTGTTGTCAAAAATCATCCCATCTACTACTATAAGAGGCTGACTGGTTGCGTAAAGCGAATTGTAGCCTCTTAAATACATATTAGCGCCAATATCTGGTGTTCCAGATCTTCTTACCACATCTAACCCGGCAAAGCTGCCTTGTAAATAGCTATCAGGTGTTTCTGTTGGTTTTTTCCAAGCCTGATTATTATTGATTGAATTTACAGCATAGGGAATTCTATTTTTTAAATCGGATGAAAAAGGCAGTACAGCAACATCATAAACAGACCTGTAAGTTTCTTCATACAAGATGACTTCAACATTTAACTTTCCTTTAAGTGCTACCTCTTTAGTTTGATAATTAGCACCAGAAACCACTACTGCGCTTTGTAAATTAGGAACGTTAATAGTAAATTTTCCGTTTTCGCCAGTTATAGCAGCCGAATAACCTTCTACAGTAATGTTAGCGCCAATTATTGGACTACCAGTTGCCGCATCTTTCACTAATCCGCTAATTTTAACTAAATTTTTATATGCAGGGTCTCTTGATATTGAAGAGACTTTGCTTAGAGAATCGGTTTGTGCAAACATAGATGTAGAATAGGTGAAAATCACCAATCCAAACACTAAGATTTTTTTTATCGATTTATTTATTGTGAGCATAGAATTCTTTCTGGTATTAATTAATAGGTACTAATTTTATATAATCAAGAGAAAGTGCCGTTGGCGCTAAGCTTGTGACACCAAGTGAAGAAACCAGAAAAGTGTATAAGTCTCCATAGTCTGTTACTGTATATTCGCCCAAGTATTCTAAACGGTAAGTAACCGGGTTTGCGGCATTAAATGGAGGTACATCCTTATAATCCATTGCGGCCATAGCCACATCATATTTTCTTAAAGGATTAAATTTTACGGCCATTGATATTGGGGTAGCATATATATCATTTATACATCTCCAGTAAACAGCGTATTTTGTAGCATACACTTTAGCTTTGTACCTGTAATAATATAGCGGACTTGGCGAAGAAGTAATATTAGAAACCTGTATTTGCTTAAACAATTTACCCGATGGATCTTTTTGTATTTTATAAACTGGCGCTGTTGGCGTACGTAGCGAATCTAAAGCCTCTCCTTGTATTAATACCGTAGGTATTTTATTTTGGAGTAGTTTATAACCAATGCTACTTACTACATAAGCCACCCCATTACTTAGCTGGCGGGTTTCTACCACTGCATTTTTATCTAAATGGATTTTTACTCCGGTAACTGCGGTTAAAGAATCGGGAAGACTATTTAAATCAAAAACGCCTTTAATTACCAAATCTTTTACTGCATTAAATTTAGTAAGTGAATCTGATTTTAAAACATTTGGTGTATGGTTAAAGCTGCTTAACTTATTAATTTCGAAATCAAAGGCAGCATCAGTTAAAATAATGCAGGTAATTAAACTGTCTTCACTACTAATATTAGATACATTTTGAAAATAAGAATTACGTTGCACCGGAAAAGTGGTGCCTTCCTGAAAAACAGTTCTACCAGAAACAGGATCTACAAAAAGTCTTACTCCATTAGTGGTATCAATTTCTGTTCGTTCTAAAGAAGCTATAAATTTTGATTGTTTGGTTGCCAGTGTAGAAGATTGTAAATATTCCCAAGCGTTAGGTTTTGGTACAGATGCTTCATTAATGGTGTGTAACACTCCATTTTTTACGTATAAATCTGCATCAACAATGCTGGCATTTTCAAATTTTAATGCAGTAAAAGTGGTATTCTTTCCATTTAACATTCTTATGATTAAAGATGGCTTAGGCGTATTTGTAAAGTAAGACTGATAAGATATATGGTTGCCCACAAAAGATTTAAGCTTGTCTTTATCATTTACAATAGCTTGATCTAAATTTTGCAATGCACTATTAACAGGTGCCCAAACTGTAAAAGATTTAGAGCTTGCTAAAACTTTATCATAGCCAGTTTGCTCTAAATAGGTTTTAAACAAACTTAAATTACTGTCTTCACTAATTTGTTCAATTAGGGTTTTATCTAGCGCCTGAATATTCAATTCGTTATGATCTTGCCATACATCTTTACAGGATATTACTGAAAAAGATGTGCACAAAACCACTACCAGCAAATTCCTTCTTATTAAATTAATCATATTAATATTTAGCATTGAGTGTTTTTTAAAGAGAGGGAAAGCCCAAGGTTTTTTCCCTCTCATTTTGTATTTAAATAATTTAAGGCTTAGGAATTAATGTGCCGTCTGGTTTAAATTTTGGGTATTGCTGATTATCGTTTATAGGAATAAACTGAATCAAATCAATATTATTAGTAGTTTGAGAGCCATCAATAGCTTTAAGGCGAATCCAATATCTGCCTGTTTGTGGAATATCTGCAATCCCCATTAAACGTGATACCTGCGACCCTGAGGTGTTTTCCATATAGGTTTTCCAGCCAATGGCTTCTTCTACATCTGCTGGCTGGCCTGGCCTTTTGGTTACAAAATTTAAGGTACGAGCGTTAGAAAGTGGTGTTCTCACATCAGATCCATCTGCACCAATAAGAGCCTGCACTTCTGTTTTTGTACCTCCATTACTAGATGATTGAGCCTGAGTGTAATAGCCAATCCAAATTTTATATTTCCCTCTGATCAGCAAAGGCGTTTTAAATTCAACCCACTCTGGCCTTGATGATGTACCGCCTGTAGCCATTGGCACTATTAAAACATCTACATTATAAGAAGTTTTGGAAGTTCCCTGACCTGAGCCAAATCTGTAAATCAATTTCTTGTTTTCAACAGCTCCAGAAAATCTCACTTCGGTTAACTCAGCAGCTTCTTCTGTAGTAAACTCGTAGCTATTAACCCCGTAATAAGCCTTGTTTTTTAATAATTCTGGAAAAGTACAAACATCAAAATCTACACGATATGGCGATCTTAGTTTAATTCCGAAATGCTTAGCCGCATTATGTACTACACCATTTGTGGCAGAAATATCGCCAGTGTTACGTGGTAATTCTATCCCTACTTCATGCGTTCCGTTAAAATAGTCATCGTTAATTAAAACAGATTCTCCAGATAATTTAGCCGTTAAAACTTCTAAAGGTGCAAGCGTATGATGTGCGCTAGATGTGATGATATCTGCCAAATATTTTGCTTCATATAAAATGTGGTACTCTAAAAACAAATGAAGACTATCTGTTGCCAAGGTTGGGTCTCCGGTATTAGAGTATGTGCGTTTTAAATCATCATAATCGTAAATTAAAGCATCTTTTAAAACATCATCAGTTTCTGCAATAAGCGTTAAAAACTTTTTATTTAAGGTTGGATTATTAGCTGGCAGTACATTTAAAGTCTCAAATAAACCCGATTTCTTTAATGCTTCAGTAAAAATAACGTAATTGCCATTAGCCTCTAAAATTTGCGCAATGGTAAGACTGGCCGGAGTAAGGGTATTATCAATAGTATGAATTAACCCATTACCAACAGAAATATTTGATGCTGTGATATTTGCCTGCCTGTTCACCCTAATTTTAGTTTGTCCGTTTGCGCTTTCTGAACCTGTAATTAGGTATTGCCCAAACATGGTAAGCTGCGGTAATTTACCATCTGTAAACTGCTCAGTACCAATAGAATCTTCCAGCAAATGAAAGCGGACAAAGCTTTTCCATTCATCGCCGCTAATCTCTTCTACTGTAGTTTTGCCCTTAGTTTGCAAATAGGCTTTAATAGCTGTATTGTTTGGCGCAAACAAAGTATAGCTACCATAAGCATCTAAAAAAGAGGCGGTGCCCGATAAATTTAAAACCTTGCTTAATTCAGAAAATTCATCTGGATGTTCTTGCAAAAACCTAGTAATATTAGGTCTGTTAGAAACAGAATAAACAAGTGTTGATTTTCTGCAAGCAGAAACAACAGCCAACACACTTAAGAAAAGTAGGAGGCCAAATGTTAGTTTAACAATATTTCTCATTATATTTTTTAGTTAGTTTGTTTATTACTATTGATAAAAAGGATTTTGCACCAAGGCTTTATTTGTTTGCAATTCTGTAAAATAAATTGGCAAATAATGGCTGCGGCGGTCTTTAAACTTATTAATTACGGTTTGCTGTTTACTAGGTAAGGCTTTCGCCGATACAATGTCTAATAATATTTTTTCGTCTTGATAGTTATTACGTTTTGCATTACGGAGTATATCGTACCATCTTTTGCCTTCAAAAGCAAATTCGCGAGAGCGTTCATTAAATACATATTTGGATATTTCTTGAGTTTCTGCAGTTGGATCAGGAACTTCTACTGATGTAGAAGCTAAATTACTTAGCGCATTTCTAGAAAATCTTAACTTATCAACTATTTCAATAGCCTTTGTGGCATTGTTTACATCACCCGGATTTAGCCAAACCAATGCTTCGGCCTTCATTAATAACACATCTGAATATCGGTAAACAAACCAGTGAGAAAAAGAAGTGCTGTTGGTTCTTGAATTTGTATATTTTGCTATGCCGCTGGTGGCTTCATTCATAGAAGTACCGTTGCCTCTAATGTCTCGGTTGTTGGGATTGTTAAAATCTACACCAAATAAATCGCCCTCGGCTATCCAGTCTAAAGCTTTAAACTCTCTTGATGAAGCCCCAAACATATCCCAAAAAGGATTTTGCTTTTGATTGTCAAACTGAAATTCAAAAATCCCTTCTACAGAATTACCATCAAAAAACACATCTCTATACCAGTTAGCAGGAATAGTTCCGGCTGGAAATAACTGGTACCTGCCTGAAGCAATTACCTGTTCACATGCAGTTAAGCAGTTTTGGTAATCTTCCATCCACAGGTAAGCATCAGCCAAAATGGTAAAGGCTGTAAACTTGGTTATACGCCCTCTGTCTTCGGCCAAAGAGCCATAAGATACCGGTGCATTTTCTGAAGCATAAGTTACATCACTAATAATTTGGGTGTAAATTTCTTGTTCGGTGTTTTTTGGCTGCTGCTTAATGGCTTTATCTGTAGCGGTAACTTCTAATTTTAAAGGCACTTCTTTAAAATTTCTCAACAAATAAAAATACATTAAGCCTCTAAGCGCATACGCTTCAGATAAGTAAGCTTTAAGCTGCGTTTCTGTGAGGGTTTTATCGCTATCCAGTACTTTTGGGCCATTTTCTATCACATCATTACAATAATTAATGGTGATGTAAACGGCTTCCCAATTAATTAAACTATTGTTTGAGGAAAGTTCTGTACGCAACATATACAATTCGTCTCGTCTTAAATTATTTAAGGCTGATACATTTTCTTCGCCACCTAAATCTGTTCCGGTAGTTACCATATCGCCACGCAACTCTCCCCAAATAAATAAATATTTAGCAAGCGGCATGGTAGAACCACCCAGCAATGACGCATAGCAACCCATCACCGCTCCTTTAAGTTGTTCTTTGGTTCGCCAATATTCTTGATCTATTAAGCCATCTTCGGGTTTTAATTCTAACCACTTTTTACAAGATGTGCCCATCAAACAAAGCAATAGCATCCCAATAAAAAATACTTTAGCTGTTATATGTTTAATATTTAATTTCATATCTCTTAATTATTAAAAACCGAGTGTTAAACCTAAAGTGAAAATTCTTGGGGGCGGAGTTAATGCGTTATCCTGAGGGTAAGCAAACGGACTGTTATCTCCTACAATGTTAATATCAGGATCTTGGCCTGTGTAATTTGTCCAGGTGTATAAATTTTGCCCGGTTACATAAAGTCTTCCACTTTTAATATTCAATTTTTGAAGAACAGATTTTCCAAATATGTAGGTACAGGTTACAGAGTATAATCTTAAGAAAGATGCATCTTCAATATACCTATCAGACCCTAACCAGTTGTAACCATCATTATATAGCGCTCTTGGCATATTGGTATCATCCCCAGGGTTACGCCATCTGCTTAAAATTGCGGTGCTTTGGTTATTAAAGCCATACATATTGGTAGTGGTTATTTGCGCTTTGTTTACCACATCAAAATCATAACGATAACTAAAATACGCCCCCAGTTTCCAAGTCCCTTTATAAGAAATATCGGTTCCAAAACCACCATTAAATTTAGGAAGTCCGTTACCCAAGTAAACCATATCAGCTTCATCAATATTACCGTCGTGGTTAATATCTTCATAAATGGCATCTCCGGCCTGAAAAATATAATCGGCAACCGGATAATTATACCTCATGTATTTTACCTGTCCGTTTGGACCAATAATAGGTGCTCCGTTTGCATCTTTTGCTTTAGTGTCTTCTGCTGTTTTGTAAACGCCTTTGTACCTAAAACCATAATAAGAACCAAATGGATTACCTTCTATAAGGTAAGATTTGTAATTTCCTAAACCGGGTAAACCCACCACGCTTTCGCGAGGATAAAATTCTGAGATAGATTGTATGCTGTTTACATTTCTAGAAACATTTAAAGAAAGATCAACCACCCAATTTTTAGTTTTTACAGGTAATGTGTTAATTCCAATTTCCCATCCATCATTATTCATGGTGCCAATATTCATTGATACAGCAGAATAACCCGTAATATTTGGAATTCTTAAATTACTGTAATACATATCTTTAGTGGTATTTTGATAGATTTCTGCATCTAGTTTAACACGATCATTAAACATCCATAAGTTAAAACCAAGGTTTTTACCTACTACAGTTTCCCATCTTAATTGCGTTAAAGCTATGTTATCACGAGAAACGGCTGAGTTTCCGAGGTAAGTCCAGGAGAAAGGTGTGTATCTGCTAAAATAAGCGTAATTACTGCCCGGTGCATTTGGTGTAGAACCATAACTTAATCTGATACTTAAATCATCTAAAAATTTATTGTATTTTTTCATGAAAGGCTCACCAGAAACTCGCCAACGGGCAGAAACTCCCGGAAAAAAGCCAAAACGATTATCAGGACCATATTTAGAATTTCCATCTATACGGCCATTTAAACTAAAGATATATCTGTCTAACAATTGGTACTGAGATTGAAATACCAAACCCATAGACCTTGATTGTGCTTTGGCCGAATTAAGTCCTAAACCGCTTCCATTGGTTACAGAAAGTATTGATGGATCTCTTAGGTAAGAAGATGCGGTGTTAGAAGATATTGCACTAAAAGATGCGGTTCTACTATCACTAGTTTGAAAAGATATTAAGTTTTGTAACGATTGTTTCTCATTTGAAATGGGCGTGTAAACCAAGTTTAATTTGGTTTGCATACTGTAAGAATCTCCATCAGAATCTGACGCTTTGTTTACTGTTGTTTCAGAACTTGGCCTGCCGGTGGCTATTTGCGGTAAAAAGGTTTTAGATTTATTATTATTGATATCAAAAACCACATCGCCGGTAAAAGTTAATTTATTATCAGGAAGAATTTTGTAACTTAAATTAAACCTTGGCGTAATACGTTCGCCAAATAGCTGACTAGAACCTTCATTTGCCATGGCCAGCGGGTTATAAGTCCCACTGTATCTTCCCTGAATGTTAGATTCTGGAGAAAAATATACCTGTGTAATATTTCCATTTTCATCATACTCATAAGGCGACATGTTGGGCATCTTATTAAATGCAGTAGTACGGAGGCTGTTGGTATAGTTTAAATTATTATTAACATGGGTATAAGTTAAATCGGTTCTAAAACGCAGCTTACTTGAAACATTATAATCAAGATTTATTTTTGTGGTGATACGTGTTAAATCGGTTCCTTTAGTAGTCCCCGATTGATTTAAGTAACCAACAGAAGCATAATATCGGGTTTTTTCGCCACCACCACTCATAGAAACATTATGATCTTGAGTAACACCAGTTTGAGAAATTAAATCTATCCAATCAGTATTATTACTGTAATTATAATAGTAATAAGCATCTAGAGGATCGTATTGAAAAGCCTTATTTTGGCCATTATTACCTAAAAAATCTAAAGGTAAGTTTGTGGCATTCATCACTTCTTCTGGTATTAACATAGAATATTGGTTTCCTGTTAAAAACGGAATAGAAGCTGGCTGAGTAGCTAAAGCACCCTTAAAATTATAGTTTACAGCTGGCTTACCCATTTTACCTCTCTTGGTATTGATCAATAAAACACCATTTGCAGCTCTGCCACCCCATAAAGCTGTAGAAGCGGCATCTTTTAATACGGTAATATCTAAAATATCTGAAGGCGCAATATTTAATAATTGGGCATAACCTTGATCATCAGCAGTTCCAAAATTAAAATCTTTTGGTACTTCGGTTTCATAAGGCATGCCATCTAAAATAATTAAAGGCTGGGCAGACCCACTGATGGAAGATGTACCTCTTATTCTGATGGCCATACCTGCTCCCGGATCTCCGGAAGTTGTACCAAAATCTACCCCGGTTAAGCGCCCTTGTAAAGCCTGATCTATGGAGGTTACAGAAAGTTGATCTATTCTTTCTGCATTTATAGTTGATGTTGCCCTTGTAGAATTTCGGGCTGATATAGCTAAATCAGTAAGTGGCGCCTCACTTTTAGCGGTTACAGTAACTCCTTGAAGTTCATTAAAGCTAGTTTCTAAGGCAATATTAATCTCTGTACGACCATTTAAGCCGCCACTAAAAAAAGTTTTATATCCAATAAAAGACACAGAAAGTTGATGATCTGGTTTAGAAACTCTGATAGAAAAATTTCCGTTAAAATCAGTCGTTACGCCGGTAATGGTTCTTTTGTCTTTATCTAATTCTACAACTGAAGCACCTGGTATGGGTAGCTTATCATTTTTATCAACTACTTTTCCTTTTATAATGATAAACTTCTCTTGTGCATTGGCTATTTCTAAACCAGCACTTAGGGCAATCAGTATAAAAAGAAATAATTTTTTTAATAAGGATCTTTTCATGTTTATGATATTCGGCTCAATAGCTTATTAATTGTTATAGTTGAGGTATTTATTAATAGAATGTATAATAGAACGGTTTCCTAACTGGTTGCTTTCGTTCTCTTTAACTGTTGCTGTACGCATTTTTTTATCCGTAATTAATAAGTTTCCAGGTTGGTTTAAAACATTTAGCAGCGTTACACCACCGGTTTCGGTTTGCAGCATGGTGATAAAATTATCAGACTTTTTACCATCAGAAGCGATAGATTCACTTTGTATAATATGGTATAAAATAAATTTGCGAATAAGATCTAGCTGAACCTGGTTGGTAGGTGCTGAGGTTGGTAGTGCTCCTGTAGTTACATTTCCGGGTAGTAAACCATCTTTTATTGCTTGTGCAATTGCTGCGTTATCAGGCACCAGTATGGTATATTTATTATCGGTACCGGTGTTTACACCAGAAATAGCTTTAGATGTTTTATTATAAATAGATGGCCCTCCGTTAAATAAAAACCAATAAAATGAGGCATAACTGCTTGGATAAAGATCTTTTAAATTCTCTATTTGTTGCCCTACATTTTTCTCGGTAAAAGAAAGCGTTTTATCTAAATAAAAAACATTGCCGTTTATAGAGGAAAAATCTGGTGAGCTTACATTAATATCAACACCTGTTTCTATAGTACCGCTGGTTTGAATTTTACCATTTTTATATTTAATGTAATCTCCACTTTTGGTTTCTATAATGCCTCCAACGCCAGCAAAACTATTAAGTTCTGCCGAAGGGGTTAATAAAATACCTGTAGAAAACATTCTTAAAATATTTTCACGATAAATTAAACCATGAGAATAACTGGTTGCTGTTGGTGATTTATAACCCCAAACCGTTGTTGATGAGCCTGCACTAGATTCGTTATATCGCCAACCTGCACTTTGCAAAACAGAATTTGGCATTACTAATATGGTTTGTCTTACGCCTGGCTGTATAACGTATGCTTTTATTCCGGTAGATAAATCATTAAACCCTAAGTGGGTTAAACTGGTTGCGGGATCTAGGTAGGGTACTCCAAAAACGGTTCTAAAAACATTAGCCTCATTTGCTTTATCAACACCATAAAAAATTCCGTTACTAAGTATTTTCTTATCCGAAGCGTTAGATAGCTCTAAGGTTGTGTTTTCTAAAGAATAATTCTCTTTTGTTTTAAACTGACTAGGCCATAAAGCTTCTCCCCATAAATGTGAGTTTAGAAAATCTATTAGAATACTTAAAGGAGTTGTACCAAAGAAAGTATTGCCATATTTTTTTAAAATTTTAGCTCTGTAGGCTTGCAAAGCCGCATTGGTTGGGGCTAACATGCTATAACTTTGCCTTTGAGAAAGCGTATTAGAAAAAGAAGTAAGACCTGGCACTTGGTAATGCTCATTATTTGGTGAAAAAGCCAGTTGACCACTATAGGCTTTTACATATACAGAATCGTTACTACCTGTTGCGATTCTATATTTATTGGTGATGTAAGCATTAGCAGAATAATATTTTAAAGAATCTAGGAGCTTGGCAAAATCACTGTAAGCCGCCTGAGATTTGATATATTGATCTAAATTTGGTAAGGGTAAAATCACTTTATCAATCACATGTATCATCCCATTTTCTGCCGCAATATTTTTATTATTCTCATCTACAGCGGCATCTAACACATTAAAACCAGTATAATTAGCATCAGGATAAAATGCTTTATAATCTGTCGAGGTAAGGTTATTGGTTGATAAAAATAAAGAAGTGAAGTATGGAATGTATTTATTGTTATTGTCTCCATCTATGTAATTAGAAACATTGGTAGTTACATTGCCGCTTCTGGCTGTAGAAACATTACGATTGGTAGCAATAATTTTGCGATGGTTTGCATCACCTTTTTCTTGAACCCAATCATAATAAGCTGTTTTACGTTTAAAGGCTAAACCGGAATTAATATCTAAACCATCGGCAGATTGAAAAGTACTCAACTGATCATCTCTGTAAGAATTATAAACCAAAGAATATTTTACTATTGCGGTGGCTAAAGAATCAGACAAACCACTATCACCATTTATATTATTGGCTTGATAAAACTTTTCAAAAGCTAAATCTGTAGGTGCAAAAAATGTCCACCATCCGGTGCCTCCTAAAATCTCTTTGTACCCTGCTTTATCTATTGCAGCTAATAAGTGCTTAAAATTGCCACGAGATTCTAATTGCTGATAAATGGGAGGCCCTAAATTTTCTGGACGATCATAAAAACTACTAATTTCTTTTTTACAGCCCGATAATATTATGGCTGAAAGCAGGATTAGATAATAAACTTTTGAAATTCTACTCATAGTTTCGTCTAATTGTAAAAATTGGTTGTTGGGCTTTATCAAAAAGGATTATAAAAGCCCGATAATTATTTGATAATATCTTTGCTATTATAAATGAGAATTGTAGTAATTTTTAAATTGCACAAAAGCCAAAAGCTTTTAATTACTGAATTCTTCATTTTATAATTTTGGTTTGGTTAAATTTTAAAAAATTAACATTCCTAAAAGCAAGTAGAAAAGCGGAATAACCGCCCTTTAACTGTTTTTAATACCTAGCTTTTTTGGTTGCAGTAATTTTTTAGACTTACTGATTTATAATTGTGAAACAAACGTACCTTTCTCTGTAAAAAATTGCTTTAAAAAATTGACCAAATGCTTTCAATTTTTGGTAAAAAAGCTTTTAAATGAAGTATTATAGGCGTTCTTATATTTTATGCTTTTGATAAAATCATTTTTTGATACTAAAAAATAAAGTAATTCGGTTTGATTACTGATAAGTGAAATAAGCGTCAAACTAAATGAGCTATTGAGCAAAAAACAAAAAGCATTTTACCAATCTCTGTTTTATAAACTTTGATAGTAAAATGCTTTTGAATATTTAAATTATTTACTCTTTAATGAAGCGCTTTCTTACGGTATCTGAACCTGTATTTACCTCTAAAAGATATATAGCAGGAACTAATTGAGATACCTTTACAGTAGACAAGGCTGTTCCCGAAATGATTTTTTGATTGGCAATTTTCTTACCTGCTAAATCATAAACCACAATTTGACCTTCTTTTGAAGTTAATGGATGAGAGATATAAAGTTCATTAACCACAGGATTTGGATAGGCACTTATTGCAATCTGACTTTTAATATTTACAAAAACCACTTTAGAAATAGCAGATTTACCATCTAAATCTCTTTGGTTAATGCGATAATAAGAAACACCACTATTTACAGCATTATCTATAAAATTATAGGGATGAATACCTGAAGCGTTTTTGGCTCCAACTATCCCGATAGAGCTAAAAACAACCCCATCAATACTTTTTTCAATTACAAAATCTAAGGTATTCTTTTCTTCTGCAGTTGTCCAATTTAGCAATGCTTGGTTGCCGGCAACATTTGCTTTAGCCGTAAAAGCAATAAATTTTAATGGTAAAACTATAGGCTCTTCATTAGCCACACTAAATTTACCTAAGGTGTTTACTAAAGTTATTGCTGCTGTATGCGGATCGGCTACAGTACCACTTCCGGCAGCTGTAGCAGTTGTTCCTGCACCCCAAGCAGCACCTAACCAATTGTAAACCAAAACAGGATCAGGAGTAATATTAAACCCATTTTTTTCAATACCTGCAACTGCTCCAAAAGTTAAATTTAAATCGGCAACGGTAGTAGGCGATGAAATATCCCAAACCCTATTCACCACTTTTTTTGTACCATCGGGAACTGCCGAAACATTAACAGCATAAACTGCATTTGGAGCTGCTACTGCTCCAATGGTAACTGGAGAATAAAAATTAGCCGTTCCTACTCTAAATATCCCTTGAGACGAATGCTTACTTGGATTTTGTTTTAGAATGCCGTTACCGGTAATATTAAAAAATGTATATAAACCACTGGTGCTATTAGTCATTACCAAATTTGTACCCGCAGCATTTAAACTTGCATCAATCACCCCATTTGTACCTAAATTAAAAGCTGCAATACCTACTGGCATAGTAGCAAAGGCTGAAGCTGTTCTTAAAGCAGAACCCATTTTCCAAGTTCCATTTACATTAATTGTAACAGAACCAATTGTATTATGAGCTACCACACAAGAAGTTGTAGAAGTTGTCATATCTAAAGTTCCATTAATGGTATAAGTATAACTCCCATAAAAATCTGTAGTAATGGTTGTATTTCCACTTGGTGCATGAAGATAAGAAGAGCTTCCGCAAGTAACCGTTTTACCTGCATTTATAATAATGTTTACATTGTCATCACCCTGAGATGCAGAATTAGATGTTCCAGAACTTAGCGTATATGGGCCAGAAATATATGAGCTTACATTTAAATCAGCATCAATAACAAAATCAACATTTTGAGAAATCCCATTGTTGCGAATTAAACTCACCAAATAAACACCTGTCCCTGTTATAGTTATTGTTCCATTTACAGCATAGCCTTCTATGCTTAACCGTTCATTAGAGCCTGATGCACCAAAAGAACCATTATTAATAATTGACTCCTGAACCCTTACATTTCTTATAGTTCCGCCTGCTGATTTTACAACCGCTCCGGCATCAATAGTTAGTTTATTCACCCCTTTTGTGCCATCAAGAGTAATAATATGTGTGTTTAATACAGTAACATTATTTCCATTGGTTGGTACAGCTATTGCAGGAATCCAAGAAGTAGTTGCAACATCATAGGTTTCCCAAGTTGCTAAAGTTGCCCAACCACCACTAGTCACACTTCTAAAATCTCCGTTGTTTTGAGCCTTTGAAGTAGTTGTTACCATTGCTACTGTAAAAAAGATTAAGCAAATCTTAAGTAAGTTTTTTTTCATGTTTTAATATTATTTAAAGGTTTAGAATTGGTGATTTAAAAGCTTGTATTTTTCACTTCCCTTTAATTGAGTTATAAGAAGCACAAGGAACAAGCCTTACATTAATTATTATTTTACAATGATTTTTGCGCTTTTAGTAAACCCTAATGCATTAATTTCTAATAAATAAATTCCCGAACTTGGTTTATTCTCTAAATCAATCATCAATAATTGGTTTTGCACATTTATGATATTTTGATAGACTTGAGCGCCATTTAAATTTCTGATAGTAACATTTGCTGTTTCAATATGGGTAGGCATTTTTATATGAATGCGTTGTAGGGTTGGGTTTGGATAAATAAGTACATCTTGGTTGGTGATGCCAAATTTCACTACTTTAATACCTAGGTTTTTTATAGCACCATCATTATCATATTGCTGCAAACGGTAGTAATTATTCCCATTAAATGGATGCTTATCATAAGCCACATAATTAGACACCTCATTTGTTGTGCCCTTGCCTTTTAAATTTGCAATGGCGTTAAAACTCACCCCGTCGATAGATTTTTCTATCAAAAAATGGTTATTATTTTGCTCAGAAAGTGTTGTCCAGTTTAATCGTACGCTGTTTCCATCTTCATTAGCGGTATAAGATGATAAACTTACAGGCAAAACCGCCCCTGTTGATAAAGTGGTTATTTCTGAAGGAGTTAAAGCATAATTATAAATTTTTATCTCATCTAAAGCTCCCGTAAAAGGAGCTGTTAAGCCAGATGCATTTGCAAATAATAATGGGTCGGTATTTCCTATTCCATTTGTAATGCCTGTATTATCAGCACCTGAAATTGCCAACGTACCACCTCTATAAATTTTTAGTGTATTGGTTGCTAAGTCTCTAATTAAAACTACATGTACCCAGGCATTGGTTAAGAAATTGGCGCTGCTTAAACTTACAGTGCTTTTAGTCACATCATCATCAACAGAAAAATAAATCAAGTTATTTTTTAATTCCAACCCATACCACCGCCCATTAGTGCCTGTGCTTGTATTTCTGGCAAAAGCCCCTTTATTTAAAACATAGGCAGATGTACTTGCAGATGCGGGCGCATTAGCCTTTATCCAAAAAGAAATACTAAATGAATTTTTATCAAACTTTATTTGATTTTGATGAGGAATAGTTATGGTAGAACCAGTGGTCATGGTTTGCAGGTTTAACCCATTATTTAACCTGCCAGCTATCCATTGGTATGCGCTTACATTATCAATTGTTCCGCTATTGGCGTAAGTACTGTGATCTGTAATTGTTGTCCCAGATGTTGCATCTAAATGCCAATCGGCAACAATACCTATAGCAAAAGCCGATGTTGTGAAAGACCAAACGCTGCCGGTAGTGGTACCCGCTGCACCAACGGCGTCTACTCTCCAAAAATAAGGTGTATTGGCAATTAAATTAGTGAACTGATAATTTGGAGTACTTACATCTCTATCATCTATATAATTTAATACTCCGCTAGAAGTACCTAAATACAATTTATAGTGCGTAGTATTTATGCCTCCAGCCCAAGTTACATTTGCTTTCAAAGCATCATCAGCAACGCCAGTATTGGTAGGAAAAGGCGTATAAGCCTGTATAGGTAAAGGACTGGTATGGTATTGCAACAATACCTGTTGTGGTGTTAAGGCATAATTAAAAACCTTTAATTCATCTAATTGCCCTTTGTAAGGAGCCGGCAAATTGGTTGTGGCTAAAAACTCTAATTCGCCAATATTACCTACAACCAAAGAACTTGCTTCTCCAATTCCGGTTACCCCGGTTGCATCTAAAGTAGTTAATAAGGTTCCGTTTAAATACAATTTTAATTTATTGTCTGATACATCTCGCATCACCACTACATGTACCCAATCGCCAGTAAAAAAAGGTGTAGCGCTTGTTGCGAGTTCTTTTTTTGTGACATCATCATCAATTGCAAAACGAAACTGACTGCTCTTAAATTCAATATCAAATCTTTTACCGGTAGCGCCAGTATTGGTGTTTTTAGTAATAGATCCTTTACACATTAGGTAAGAGCTATTTGTACCTGTAGGCAACAAAGCGGATGCTGCCTTCATCCAAAAAGAAACAGAAAATGAGCTTTTATCAAGATATAATTGATCCTGACTGGGTACACTCACCACATAAATATCTGTACGGGCGGTAGCAAAATCTAAGGCATTTTTTACTTTACCTAACACCCTGATAGTAGCATCATCATCATCTAAACCTAAAACACCATGATTGATGTAGGTTGTAGAATCTGTAATTTGTGTTCCTGCTGATAAGGTTTCATCAAAGGCCCAATAACCAACTGTACCTACCGCAACATTTGCAATGGTTCTAAAACTCCAAACATCACCAGTTGCACTGCCTTTATTGTTAAGGGCATCTATTCGCCAAAAATAAGTTGATCCAGACGCTAAACCATTCACCAAATAAGTTGGGGCAGCTGTATAAGCTACATCTCCAAGCTTGGTAAGATTACTGGCTGTAGTACCAAAATAAACTTCGTAAGTGGTGGTATTACTACTTCCTGTCCATTTTAAACTTAGGTTTCCGCTGCTTAATTCAACAAAATTAAACCCGTTAATTGGGTTTGCCCCTGATGCTTTTGTTGGTGCTGTAGGAATTGGAGGGGTGGTTACAGATGATACCGCACTGTAACTAGATGATTCTGTACTGTTAACTGCTTTTAGGCGATAATAATATTTAGTGTTTGGCACCAAATTTAAATCAGTATAAGTAATCACATTTGCGCCTACTTGTGCAATTTGGGTAAAAGTAGTTCCATTTAAAGAACGCTCAATTACAAAATTATTTTCGTTGTTTGAATTGTCATTCCAGTTTACAACAATGGTACTGGCCGGCGAAGGTAATTCTACCGATGTTGCATTAAAAGTGATATTAGAAGGTGGAATTATAAATACTGGCGGAGTGATACTGGTTAAGCTATTAATGTAAACCTCTATATTTAAATACTCTGGATAATTGATATTATAGGTAACTGCATCTGCTGCATTATTTTTATTTAACCCGTTAGCATCTTCCCAAACATCGGGCATTCCATCACTATCAGTATCTAAAGGGGCCGGAGCGCTAAAAACATTACCTACCCCGCCGTTAGAAAAAGGCAAATCGGTTTCGCGGTAAACGTAAATACCACTTGTACCTTTTGATCTTAAATCGGCAATCATTATGCTATCTACCTGATCACGCTTTGGATAAGATGCACCAACACTATCACATATATAATCATAAGATTGTTGAGCCGTTAAAACGGGATTCTTTGCCGGATAATCATAAGCTACAGATTGTAAACTATTGATATCTCCGGTTGGATAGCCTGTTAAATCTGAAGGAATTAACGTTCCATTTAAAACGCCATCTTTATTATTATCCATATAGTTACCTGCACCATATAAATTAAAATTAGAGTTCCCTCTGTTAAATGGAGTACTGGTTGATGGGTTTGTACTAGGGCCACCAATAAAATAGTTATTAATGATATTTACATGAGAAATACCTTCAGAGTCGCCACCCATAATATAAGCTTCCCCACTCCAGCCATAGTTCATGATATCACCTAATCTGTTGGCATTTCCCCAATTGTAAACTACATTATTTACAAACTCGTTAATGCCTTTTACTTTAGGGTTTCTAGTTTTATTACTGGTATATAAATTACCTATTAAACTAATTTTCCCGGTTGAGGGCTGCATTAAACCACCTGCAGAGTGATTGTTACGATGTAAGCCCTGCCCAATAATAGAATTTTGGATGGTAATATTATCTGGACTTGTGCCCTTATTATCCCAATTAATGGAAAACACTTCATCCATTCCCCAGGTAAATGTCATGTGATCAAATATGATATTAGCTCCGTTAGAAATACCCGACGCATCTTTACCTGCATTATCTGTTGCCCCTAAGCGGATACGGATGTAACGAGCTATTGTATTGCTTGATGATGAAAAAGTTACCCGTTTACCAAAAAGCACAATGCCCTCACCCGGCGCAGTTTGCCCTGCAATAGTAGTATTTGGAGGCACCACAATATCTGTAGCCAGATTGATGATTCCGCTTACCGCAAAAACAACAATACGCCCTTGCTGGCTTACCGCATCTCTAAAAGAACCAGCGCCACTATTATTTAAATTAGTAACAACATATACTTGCTGACTAGCGGCTCCTCTTGCCCCAAGAGCATAGCGACCAAAACCTTTTGCCCCCGGAAAAGCTAAGGTTTGAGCATGAACTTGATTAAAAGCAACTGATAAAAAAAAAGCAATCAGCATGCACTTTACCGACTTAAAAAGTAAATTTTTTAGATTCATAGAAATTGTTTAATAATTGGTTTTTTTAACTATACACCTTAATCTTGAGAATTATGGTGGCAATTTCTGCTGAACATTAACGGCATTAAGAAAGTGCTTACGTTTTAACACGTAAAAAAAGGGAACCAATCCTCTTAATAAAAAGAGTTTAGACTTTATGCTTATTAATAAAATTCAACAGAACTTGCTGTTTATAATTGTATTAACAAACTTATAAGTGTGGGAAGGTTAGGGCATTAAAAAATTGGCGAAAAACTTCCAATTTTTGGTGAAAAGAAAAACAAGGCAATAAATTATTAGAAACCGGAGCTTGACTTCGCTTTTATAATTTACAACTTAGTGTTGCACTCTATGGGGTGTTTTTAAAATCACACTAAAGTTCAAACAAAGTTTTCTGTTTAAGAATTATTCTCATTTCTGTTCTTCTGATAATCTGACGGCGAAATTTTATACTCTTCTTTAAAACAGGTGCTAAAATATCCTGAGCTACTAAAGCCTATCATGTAAGCAATCTCAGAAATGGTATGCTCACCTGCATCTAGTAATTGCTTTCCTCGCTTTAATCTCATGTCTCTTACAAATTCTACCGGAGACCTGTTGGTTAAACATTTTAGCTTTTTAAAAAATGTGGTACGCCCCATAGCAATAGCCGCAGCAACAGAATCTATGTTAAATTGTGGATCGGCCATGCTGTTTTCAACAATTGCAATTACTTCCTTTAAAAATTTCTCGTCTTTTGAAGTAATAATAATTTCGCCAGGTTCTAATTTGAAGATTTTTCTCTCCTCTAAAAATTTCTTGTAAAGGTTTTTCCTTTGCATAATTAGATTTTGCATAGAAACCAAAATATGATCTACATGAAAAGGTTTAGTGATATAAAAATCAGCTCCATATTTTAAGCCATTAATTTGGTTTTCAATAGATGATTTTGCGGTAAGCAATATCACCGGAATATGACTGGTTGTTAAGTTGTTTTTTAATTTATCAAGCATTTCTATACCATCCATATTTGGCATCATCACATCGCTAATAATTAAATCTGGCAAAATTTCTAATGCTGTATTTAAACCTTGTAACCCATCTGCGGCCTCGGTAATTCTATAAAAATCTATTAACTGGTCGGCTAAAAATTTTCTCAAATCTGTATTGTCTTCTACCAATAAAACAACAGGTTTTTCTTTATCAGCAATGCTTTTATCAATGCTATCATTTGCAGAAAAAATTGTTTTATTTTCAGGGTGTTGCAAAAGTAAACTATGTCTTTCGTCATTTTCCTTTTCCAGCATATCAACTGATGTAAAACTCATACTCCCTTTATTAAGCTCAATAATAAAGCTCATTCCTTCTTCATTATTTTGAGCAATAATTTTTCCCTTATGGTTTAAAATAATATCTTTTGATAAGGCCAAACCTATTCCAGTTCCCTTTTGAGACTGATCATGATTTTCACCTTCATAATACAACTCAAATATTTCGGCTAATTTACTTTCGGGTACTCCCACCCCTTGATCAGTAATTTTTATAATAAATTTATCAGGGTAGCTGGCACAATCAATCTGAATATCAATTATTTTATTGGGCGGGGTGAATTTAAAAGCATTAGAAAGCAGGTTATAAACTACAATGTCTATTTTCTCTTCATCTATCCAAACAAAAAATGTTTCTACATCTGAGTGAATTAAGAACTTAATATTTTTCTCTTCGGCCAGTTCATTAAAATACGCTGCAATATCTTTAACAAAAGCCACTACCTCTACTTCAGAAACTTTAAGTTGTATTTTTCCGCTTTGAATTTTCCTAAAATCTAACAGTTGGTTAATAAACCGAACCATTCTATTGGCATTTTTATTTACCACCAACATGTATTCTTTACCTTTTTCTGATAGTTGCTCTGTTTTAGCAATTTGAGATAAAGGATTAACAATCAGCGTTAAAGGTGTTCTAAGCTCATGAGATATATTGGTAAAAAACTGCAATTTAAGATCGGTAAGTTTACGTTCTACAGTTACTTTGTTTCTTAACCTTATCATGGTGATGATGATTCTTCTGGCCATTACAATTAAAACAACTAAAAGAATAGCGTATAACAAATAAGCCCAAATGGTTAACCAAGGTGGGGGAAGAATAGTGATGGCAATACTTTTTTCGGGAATATTTGTGAACAGGTCTTTGTTCAAACTTTTCACCTTAAAAATGTAATCTCCAGAAGAAAGATGAGTGTACGTTGCTTTTCTTTGATTTTTAACAAAATGCCAAGCTTTATCATAGCCTTCTAAAATAAAAGCATAGTTAATGTTTGAATTGGCTCTAAAATCTAATACCGAATAATCTAAACTCAACACATCCTGATTATAATCTAAAACAATTTTATTTGTTTTGTTAAGCGAAAAAGACAGAGGAGAGCCCGGCGCACCCGCAATAATATCTTTATTATATAATTGAAGATTGGTTAAAGCAATTTCTGTGTTATACTTTTTACTGGTTATTTTATCAGGGAAAAATGAAATATATCCATAAATGCATCCAAAATATAAAGCCCCTGATGCCGATCTAAAACAAGCTGACTCTGAGAATCCTTCTTTTGGTAATCCATCATAAGAATCGTAATTTCTAAATGTTTTTTGGTTAATGTTAAATTTAGATAATCCGTTTTCTGTGGCCAGCCATAAATTCCCATTTTTATCATCCACCATGCTTAAAACAATATCATTGGGTAAGCCTTGTTCTTTGGTGTAAATTTCAAATCTTAGCTTGTCGTTAATTTTTGGTCTTCCAATTACTTTATTTAAACCCCCACCAAAGGTGCCTATCCACATTTGACCATCCAAATTTTTGTGAATTACCTGTACATCATTATTTCCTAAACTGTTAATGTCTCCGGGTATTTTTGAAGATCTGTAAAATTGATAATCGCCATTTTTACTGCTCTCAGGATTAAACCTGAGCAGGCCATCAGTGGTAGCTATCCAAATTGTACCGTCTGCACCTTCCTCCAAATATCTAATTACATTGGAAGTAGCAATTGGATAATTTTTGAAATAATTATTAGCATTCTTAAATATAATTTTGTTGTTTTTTTCTTCTATAAGATTAAGTCCTCCACCAAAAGTACCTATCCAAATTCTGCCTTTTGCATCTTCCAAAATAGCGTAAATCATGTCGCTACTTAGGCTATTGCTATCCTTTTTGTCATTTAAAAATCTGGTTACTTCATAACTGGTACGCTCTTTATTTAAAGGCTTTGCCATTAACAAACCTTGCCCCTTTGTTCCTATCCAAATGATCCCATTTTTACTTTCTTTAATGGCATAAATACTCCCAATTTTAGCGGTTGATATATTTTTGAAAATGTTTTGAATTTTTTTTCCCTTATCAAAAACATATAAATTACCAATTTTAGAAGCTACCCAAATTCTCTTTTTGCTATCCTCATAAATTGCCCTCACTTCATTATCATATCTTTTTAAAGATTGAGGTTCTAATTGTTGATGTTGAAAATTGTTACCTGTAAAAATCGCCTTATTAATTCCACCAAAACGAGTACTTAACCACAAAACCCCCGTCTTATCAGAAAAAACGGTAGTAACTACATTAGATAATTGCTGATCACTTGAACCTGGTTTGTTATAAAAATAAGCTATTTCATTACGCTCTTCATCATAATAACCAAAGCCGCCACCTTTCATACTTGTCCATAAAACGCCATTTACATCTTCAAAAACAGTATAATTTTTATCCTGATAAGTTTTAGTAATTAACTGTTCGGGTACTTCTTCAATTTGATGAACATAAAGCTTAAATACTTTTTTATAAGGATTATACCTGATAATGCCCGGCGTTGTAGGCTCTATCCAAATATTTCCTGATTTATCTTCATATAATGAAAGCAAGTTTGATTGCCCATCCATTTTTAGCACTTCAAATTGAAGACTTTTAGGATTCATCACCAGAAGCCCTTGTTTGGAGGTAGAAATATAAATTTGACCAGATTTGGCCACACAAATATCATTTATATTTGCGCCTTTAACCAGATTTTTTATTTTAAAAACCCGCTCTTTAGTATTGTAAATAATGATTTCGCCACTTGAAGTCCCAAAATAGAGTAAGTTATTCTTACCGGTAACACAAGTAACATTATAATTTGATTTTAGAATTTTTTCGCTGTTTTGGCGCTTCAAATACTGAACGTATTTTCCGTTTCTTTTCACTAAACAAAATAGGCCCTCATCAGTCCCTACCCAAATTTTCTTTGTTTTATCTTCAATTAAAAAATTGATATGATTAGAAGGAATTCCAAAACCACCTTTTTTCCCTTTTTGATAGCTGTAAACTTTAGGGAGTTTGGTTTCCTCATCATAAACGGCACACAATAAGCCTTGTTCTTCTGTAATTAACCAAGTATCACCTAATGAGGTGGCTATCAATTTACTTACAACTATATCTTTAAGGTTTCCGCCGTTAACAGACTTGTTTATAGCAAGAAATTGCTCAGTTCGCTTATCAAATCTATAAACTTTATTATCATAGGTTTCTACCCATAAATAGCCAATTTTATCTTCAACAATACTCCTTATTTTGTTGTTTTTTAGGCTAGATCTATCCCCGGGGCGGGCTTTATAAGTGATAAATTGATTGCCATCATAGCGATTAATTCCGTCCCAGGTACCAAACCACATAAAACCTTCCTTATCTTTTGTGATGCATAACACGCCATCATGGGAAAGCCCATCTTCAGTAGAATAATGCCTCAACCTACTTTTTAACTGCGCATTTGCAGTTAAAAATGAAGTTAAAAGAATAAAAATGATCCAATGCTTTTTAAAGTAATGCATGCATATATTTTACCAATTGTTAGATCGAGCTATATTTTTGGACGATTAAATTTATCACATCAAGAGTGATAGCGACATCATTTTAAAAGAACTTTAAGCGTAGCAATTTTAAAGCGCTACCCCTGTAGAATTTTCTACTTTAACTTTAGTACCATCTTTAGCTGTGATTTTTACATCAAGCATTTTCCAATCTTTTGCAAAAGAAATAGTCCCTGCAGTTTGAACTTCTAAATTGATATTGCTAAAGTTAAAACGCTCTACCGGCGAACCTTCTATACCCGCAATATTAAAAGCTCTTTTAAGACCAACACCGCTCATATTAGTAATATAAACATCTTTAAAAACCGGAATTCCTTTTTCGGCTGGCATTACTTTATTCAGCATTTTTTGCCAGTGAACCGGAATTTCATCAACCTTAAATTCTTTAGGTAAAGTAGAATAACTGTATGAGGGATTCCAATTTTTACCAATTTGGAAAGCCGTATTTACGCTGTCCATTCTAAAGTTTTTAAAATGAATATCTTCTATACCGCCGCCACGGGTAAGTGCCGATTTGATGTTGATGCCGTTAGAAGTACCCAGTCCAATTAAATCTTTGGCTAAAACATGTCTAATCATTCCTGATGTCTCACTTCCTAAAGTCAATAATCCTGCTCCTCTGCGGGCAATACTATTTCTGATCACCACGTATTCTGTTGGTCTGTTCACTCTTAAACCGTCCCAATCTCTACCAGCTTTTAAGCAAAAATTATCGTCGTTACAATCTATATCACAGTTTTGAACTAAAATCCAGCTAGACGAATCTATATCTACGCCATCTGTACTTGGTCCTTTTCCGCCAATGTTATTTCTAATATTTAATCCGTCTACAGTAATATGAGTGCTGTATAAAACTTGCACACTCCAAAAACCAGCTTGCTTAATTCTAAAATCTTTGAGTTGTACGTTTTCACAATTTTGCACTAAAATGGTTCTTGGTCTTTGGGCATCGTAATCTACAATCCACCTTAAACCTCTTGCTTCATAATCTTTTCTCATGCTCCAATACAATTCCCAAAACACTTTCCCTCTGGCATTGATGAGCCCTTTGCCTTCTACAGCTGCATTTTTTTGATCAATAATATTAACCAAAGCTGATGGCCATTTCATTTCCATACCTGCAATACGGGTATCAATAATTGGGTAATCTTTAATATTTTGACTGCCCAATAGTTCTACCCCATCATCTATCCTTAACTTCACATTGCTTTTTACATATAAAGAACCTATTAAGTACCTACCCGGATTTAGGGTAACTGTACCACCTCCAGCTTTTTCGCAAGCATCAATGGCTTTTTGAATAGCCGCTGTACTAGAAAATGTGCTATCGGCTTTAGCTCCAAAATTGTTGGCTACAAATTCTTGCTTCTTAAATTTCAGTTTTGCAGTACCTACCTTTTTTGTCCAGGCGGGGTCTTTATCTTTAGCAATCGATTGAAAAAATGTTGCCAGTGCAACAAAAGCGATAAGGAAGAATTTTCTACTTCTAAAGTTCATAATTGTTGTAAGATTAATTTAATCCTTGGGTTTCTACTTCCCAAGAATCGGTTCTGAATGGTGATGCAGGCAAACCTGCTGCATTAAATAAATTTGGATGAGGAACATGTTTCCAAGCAAAACGAACGGCTAACGGTTTGTTTACTTTTTCTGATGAAACTATAATTTGTTTTCCTTTAATGGTTGCTTTGGCAGGATAAAAAACCTGATTAGCACCGGCAATCATAAACTCTTTTAAGGGTGCTCCATTTGCGGTTAAACCGTTATCGTACTTAAAATTCACTGCTATTTGATTGCCTTGAATTTGCGCAGATTGATAAATAGGTCCAGAAGCTGTTATATTTTTATAACCATAATGGTTTTTTAATGCCCATAAAGACAATCTATTTCCTACCAATTCTTTATTTCTTGGGTGAATATCTACAGAGTCGCCGTTATCTGTGGTAACCACCATTCCTGTAGATTTTACATTTTGAAAAGTGTACAATTGCGCTTCTCTAATCTCGGCGTTTTGAGAGCGATGCGGAGAAATTTGAACAAAATAGAAAGGCAAATTTTGATTCTTCCAATCGTCTCTCCAATTTTGAATCATAGCGGGAAATAACCTTCTATATTGATACGCTCTAACAGCATTATTTTCTCCCTGATACCAAATTACGCCTTTAATTGTAAAAGGAATTAATGGGGCAATCATGGCATTGTATAACTTATATGGCGATTTATTGCTGTTTGCTCCAATAGGTTCTGCAGGTGCGGTTGGTCTTGTTGTTTTATTTGCTTTTGCGATAGAATCCAATTTTAAATATTGTTTTCGATCTGATTGATATTGCTGACTGATATTTTTCCAATCGGCTACGGTGGCATCATATCTAGTTAAAATTGGCTTAAAATCTTTATCATTTTCTAAAATTTTCTTGTTTGTCCATGATTCTGCCGGTGTGCCTCCCCAATTAGAACCAATTAAGCCTACCGGGAAACCTGTTTTCTCTATCAGCTGTAAAGCAAAAAAGTAAGATACCGCAGAAATATCTCCGGCAGCAGTTTCTGGTGTGCACACTAACCATTCGCCCTTGGTATCTTTTTGTGGCTCGGCAGAAACTTTTCTTTCTACTGTGATGAAACGCAAAAGAGGGTTATCGGCTTTTTGTAAAACTTCTTTAGCGTTTACCAAGCCTAAATAGCGCCCGGGTATGCCTTGAATGGGGAAAGACATATTACTTTGCCCACCACATAACCACACTTCACCAAATAAAATATCATTGATAATGATTTCGTTTTCTCCTTTAAATGAAATTTGATGCGCCTTTTTATCAAATTTTAAGGTTTTTATGGTCGCTTTCCAATTTCCATCTGCATCAGCTGTAAGGGTTATGGTTTTATTTTGCCAATCTGCTTTAATACTTATTTTTTCATTCGGCTTTGCCCAACCCCAAAAATTCACTAGCGTATCTTGCTGCAGTACCATGTGACTAGCAAATAATGCCGGTAGTTTTACTTCGGCCTTAGCCAAAACAAAAACGAATAAAAAAACGAATAAAAAGAGCGCTTTTTTCATCAATTAATCTGTTAAGATATTCACTTTTGGCATCACAAAATTGTTTACTCTATCTGATGGTGCTAAACCAAAAAAGAAGTATAAAGTACGTTTCTGTTCGCCTGTAAATTCATTGGTTTCGCCCGCTGGGCCATACATTTGCGGACGAGGAGTTATCCTCAAACCTAATTTACTTCCTACAGCCGGAATGCCTTCTAAGAAAGAAATATCGCCAGTTGGCAATTGCGGATGTGGCTCAATTCCGGTTAAACCGTAAAAATCAAATAGCCTTACAAATAAATCATCTTGTGGGGTAGCAATGGTAAATTTACCTTCCACGGTGTTCATTTGAATCCAATTGATGTTAGAATAATAGCCTTTAAACTCTGGAAAAATCCAAGGATAAGATCCTGTTTGTGTGCTGTTATTAAATTTTTCCCAAGTATTATAGGTAACGCCCTGCAAACGGTTTTTCCAAACTCGGTAAGGTCCGTTTCCTAAAAATTTAGCTCCTAAAACATAATTTTCTGGGTAATCAAAGCTTATTCCGGCAAAAATATGCTTTCCGTTTAAAGTAAAACTATAATCCATCTGTAACCATCCGCTTGGGTACATGGTCCATTTAATGGCTTTCATGGCACCAGTATAATTGGCTTCAATCACTATATTTTCTCCTTCTTCTTTATGAGTAAGAGAAACAAAAGCAGCATTACCGCTTACCAAAACCGGACCGTTTCCAAAAGAAATTGGCGCACTTTTATCATTGGTTAAACCTATAATTTTACCTGTTTTTTTACTAAAGCTTACGCTGATATCACCACCTTTAACGGTTAAAATACTGTCTTTTTCTGTTACCGCAACCTTAGGATTCTTCAGTTTACTTTGCAGCAAAATATTTACCATTTGGCTATTTTGTTGGATTTTCCAAACCCAACGATAGACTTCTTCCCCATGTTGATCTGTGGCGGTTAAAGCTAAAGCTTGGTATTGTTTCCAATCTGCAGGCAACGGAATTTGAATATTTCCTTTCGCAAAAGGTTCTATATCTGGCGCAACTGCGGTTCCACTTTTCATCACTTTATAACCAGCATCTTTATCATCAGGAAGGTTATAATTGATCAATTCCCAATTCAGTTTTCCTTTATTTAAATTGGTAAAATTGTACCTGTTTTCTACTTCAATGCTGCCATTAAAGTTTTCGGGCAGTTTGGTTAAAATGATTTTATAAGGCGAATAAATTTCTTTTACGGCGTTATAACTCCCCTCTTTTTCACGATGCGGACCTAGCAAACCATCAGGCGCATTTACACCGTTAGGATCTAACATTCCGTTTTTATCCGTCCTCACAATGGCTTCATCAACAAAAGCCCAAATAAAGCCTCCGGCTCCTTTTTTAGCGTTCCAATGCAAATCCCACATATCTGATAATCCGGCTGCACCGGCACCATCATCTTGAGCATGCATAAACTCGGTTACCATATAAATATTGGTATCGGCTAATATTTTTTGGGTGCTGTTAAAATCTTCATAATGATTACCGTCAATGCCGTTAATGGCATTTCCTGGTCGGTGGTGAGCATGAATTACCGTACGATTAGATAAATCATATTTGCCATAATCATCATCTAAATCAAAATTATGACCGCCTTCATTCCCGTTACTCCATAAAATAATAGATGGATGGTTGGCATCTCTTTTAACCATTTCTTTAACCAAAGGTTCACCAGCTTTGGTGCTGTAAGCTTTTTGCCAGCCCGCTAATTCATCCAAAACATATAAACCCAGCGAATCGCAATAGTTTAAAAAAGCTTGATCTGGCGGGTAATGCGCACATCTTACGGCGTTCATATTCATCCCTTTAATTAACTTCACATCAGCTAAATCTAATCTGGCATTTACACTTCTACCTGTCTCTGGCCACCAAACATGGCGATTAACGCCTTTCATTTTCACCTTTTTACCGTTCACGTAAATTCCATCTTGCTTACGCACTTCAATGGTTCTAAAACCAAATCTGTTTTGAGTTTGATAAATTGATTTACCTGCTGAGCGTAAATAGGTTTTTACCTGATATAAATTTGGCGTTTCGGCAGTCCATAGATTAGGGTTAGTGATTTTTGTACTTACTTTTAAAACGGTATCTCCATTGGTATTTATGGCTTTCGCCGAACCTATTACTTTCCCTTTTAAATCGCTTAACTCGGCATAAACTTCGGCCCCTTTAACAGGATTTTCTATATGCACATTCATTGCAAAAGAGCCATCAGCTTTGGCGTCAATAGATGTCCATTCTATGTGTTGTTTTGGAGTAGCTTCTAAATAAACTGGGCGATAAATTCCACCAAAAATCCAATAATCAGCTAATCGCTCTGCATTATTTACAGAGTTATCTGCCGACATTTTACTTACCGTAACTTCCAATAAATTAGAAGCTCCATATTTTAATAAAGAACTGATATCATATTTGAATAAATAGAAAGAACCTTGGTGAATTTTTCCGGCTGATTTACCATTAATTTTCACCTCAGTATCCGTCATAGAACCTTCAAACACAATTTTTATATCTTTTCCAGTCCAATTTGCTGGAACGGTAAAGTTGTATTTGTATAAGCCCTTTTCATCGGCAAAACGAAAGTTTTTACCATAAGTTACGTAATCTCTGCCATAATTATACTCACCAAAACCTTGTTGTTCCCAATGGCCTGGTACATTTATTTTGGTCCAAACACCAGCTTTTCTCCCACCAGTGCACCAAAAATCCCAAGCTACCGTATTCTCATTATCTGTTCCTGACAGGTATTTTATGGTTTTAGTAATATTGCTTTGCGCCGATGAACTTAAGGAAGCCATCAGAAAAAAAACAATAGATAAATACTTTTTCATAACGGGAATAAATTATTTTGGATTGATATAAGTTAAAGGAGTGATTTGAACAGGACCTAATAAACCTGATGGTTTTACTGTCCAGTTTTTAGCGGTAAATAAACCATCAGCACCTCTATTTTCGGGCAATCTTGATGACATATTGATATTATAGAAAATCTTGTAGTTTTGATTGGTTTTATCCATCCAAGAAATACGGTTAGCCATTGAGTTAGAAACCAAAAGTTCTAAAGTATTCTTTCTTTTTAATTGGCTTTTTTGAATCTCTACTTTATAGTTTGGACCCATTAAAATGGCAATTTCTACTCCATTTAATTTTACCTTTACGGTTTCTTCTACTTTACCTAAATCTAAAAGATAAGCGGTTGCTTTACCTTTTGGCCTTTTAAAAGTTTGAGTATAAGATGCTGTTCCAGCGAAATTTGCATAATCAGCACCGCTTTCTGTCCATGATTTTAAGCTTTGCATTTCTAAAGCTTTTGGTAAAACTGGTCCGCCAGAAATAAAGTTCACCTTCCAAGTTCCTGATATTTGATTCCCTTCATTTGCAGCACCAACGTAAGCATAAGAGGCAGCATTTTCCACGTTATCATAAGTTTGTAAAATGCAGCTTTCTAGTTTATCTAATTGCAAATAAACTTCGGTTCCTTTAGCGGTTTGGCGAATGGCTGCATAACCTTTTTTCTCTGTCATTGGGTCAAATAAAGCCACTGATTTTGCTTTGGTGCTTAAAGGCACCCAACCGTTAATCATTTCTGTTCCTTCGTTCACAATAAAATAATATTTACCTCCATCAACCGCTCTTCGAATGTTGTTAAGGTTCATTTCTTTCATGCTTTCTGGTGCAACTTTAGCTGCCGATAATAGATTATTTAAATCGTTAGCCAATAAAATTGACCCATTACCTACTTTGGCCACTTGAAAATTTCCTTCGGTTTTAAAGTTTAATTGTGCAATAAGCGCTTTAAATGCCAAACGATTTTGATCTAAATTAGCTAAGCCCGGAACATCTTTAGGTAAGAAATTTAAAAAACTGATGGTTGCGCCACTTTCTGCTAATTTCACTAGCTTTTGTAAAGTTGCTACAGGCATATACATTGCCGCTGGCACTAAAATGGTTTGATAATTTACATCGGCAGTTTTGATTTTTCCGTTAGCAGCAGAAGTATTCATGATTTGAGTATCAGAAATAAAATCAAAAGCATAACCTTTATCATATAAATCATTAGCGGTTTTATCTAAACCTGTTCCTCTAAAACCTTTTTCAATCCCATCATAATGTACTAACAAAGTGTTTCCTCTGTTGGCGTAAGAATCATAAATTGGCAAATACACCAACACATCATTATCAGGTTTACCTGCTTGTAAAAAGGATTGTGAATGCGCCACATAATTGTTTAAGGCTTTAAAATCGCCCCAAAAAGAGTTATTTGGCGTAAAATGAACTGCTGCATAAAATAACCAACCCGGCCATTTAGCATCTTGTGGGGTATAGTTTGAGCCGTGGTAAAAAGTATGGTTAATACCTCCTAAAAGGAATAAATCCATTTTCTTTTTAACATCACCTAATCGGGTTAAAAAATGGTCGTTTTCCCAAGTGGCAGATTCTGATGAAGAAAGTGGTTTACCTGTAACATGAGCTGCTGAGGAAGCAAATTTAATTCTTAAAACATCATCACCTTCGGCTTCTGGAATATCAGTTGCGGCATATAAATCTAAAATATTTGCTGGCGAACCATGTGCTTGATTTCTGATTAATTTTCCGTTTCCTTTAGACCATTTATGCCAAGCTTTGGTATAATTTTCTAATAATAAATCAGAAACGGTTTGGCGGTAATCTGTTAAAACTCTGGTTGCTCTATCTTGATCTTTAGAAAAACCCAATAAAGCAGGTAATTCATTTCTTATATCGTATCCTCTTCTGGTTTTAAATTCCGCTAAAAAATTTGGCGTCCAATTAGCTTCGCCTTGTGCATCATCTACTTCATAAGAATCGTTAAAAAAGGCTCTTAAATAAGATAAATCATATCCTTTAAAAGCTTTATCAAAAAAATTCAAATAATTATTTGTGGCCGATAAAGAGAAATGATCTATGGCATAACCTTCGCCACCCGGTCCTGCTCTTTCTACCATTTTACCATGCATCCCTTCAAATAGCGCATATAAAGTCCATTTTCCTTTTGGGGCGACCCAATTTAATAGGCCATCAGCACCAATTTTATTGGTAAGATCTAAAGTTTCACCTTCCTCTGAGTAAGCCATTAAGGTTTCTGCTTTTAATATTTTAGGATACCTCACTTGATCAAAAGCGTAACCTTGCATATTGGGATTTGCCGCAATGGGTTCAACCAATTTATCAATAGTTGTTCTATCGCCAACAGTTCTTAAAAGAGTTTTTTGTTGAAAAAAAATAGGTTCTTTTAACTTTTCGCCTTCATTTAAGGTGTAAATTTGATGTGCAACATATTTACTTGCGTCTTCATCTTTTACCCACGGACCACCAAAAGGCCAGCCAGATGCTTGAGCCATATCAATGCCTAAATCTAATTTTTTAGCTTCTGTTAAGGTAAAGCCCAGCATATCCATCCACTTTGGCGACAAGAAATTGATAAACTTACTTTCCTCTCCTTTTATACCATAAATTGGGGTAATCTCTAAACCGCCCAAACCTACTTTTTGATATTCTTTTAACATCCATTTTAGGTTGGTGGTATCTACGGCACTTCCTTCCCACCACCATCTTGTCCATGGTTTATTTTGTTGGGTTATTGTTGGCCACGATAATTGATTTTGGGCAAAGGAACCTGATGTGAATCCAATAAGGAGAAATGTAACCAGGACTAATTTTTTGTATCGTACGTTCATAATTCTATGGTCAGCAAGGAGATTATATTTTACCTTATGCAGGAATAAAAAACTTAACGTTTTAAATATCAAGCAACATATAAAGGTTGTATGTAATCTTAAGCTTGTCTGAAAATTGGTTAATAATCTTGAACCTCTAAAATAGGAATTTTAAAAGAATGGGCTATCCTGTATCGTCCTGACATTTGATGAAACGGAAGATTTGTGAAAGAAAAATTTGTCAACTCTTTAATACAACTGGCAAAAGAGTTGACAAATCTCTTAGCCGGCACAACAAAAAAAGCCACGAAATAGAAATTTCGTGGCTTTTAATTCAGTTAAAGAACAATTAGTTATAACCTACGTTTTGAGTATATAAACCTTGTTTTACATCTAATTGTGATTGTGGAATTGCATAGATCACAAAATCTTTTACAAAAGGCTGCATCTGACGTTGAACATCTTCGGCGGTAATCCAAGCAGGTATTTTAGTGATTACTAAACCGCTTCTTACCAAATCATGCCAACGAGAACCTTCTGCTGCAAACTCTTTTCTTCGCTCTTCCATTAATTGAGCTAGGGTAAGACTTGTAAGCGGCACTGTTAATCCGGCTCTTGCTCTTACTTGGTTAACTGGTATTAACACATCTGTAGCTAAGTTTCCGCCACCACCATTTAGTGTACATTCTGCTTTAAGCAATAAAATATCAGTATATCTTAATACAATAAAGTTAATTGGCCAGTCAAATCTACTTACAGGAACTCGGTTTAAATCAACATACTTTTTGAAAAAACTGCGAGGCTCTGCCACTCCATTTGCCACAAAGCCAGTTTGAATTGAAAATGCTTTTCTTGTATCTGCCGTTTCATAAGAATTTAACAAATCTGTAGCTACAGGTCTAATGGTTAAGCCGCCTTGTACGGGTTTCCCTAATGAGGTAAACCAATTATCAGGAACTAAAACCCAAGGAAAAGTTGCACCCACTACTGGATTAGAACCCGTATTGTATTGTACATCAAATACCACTTCAGAATTGTTCTCATTTGTGAATGAGAATACGGTTGGGTAACTAGAAATAAAAGCATATCTATTACTAACCACTACTTCATTAAGTAATGTATAAGCTTTCCCCCATTCGTTTAAACCTAAACCAGGGCCGTCTATACTATAAGTTGGACCTGAGCGAGTCATGTGAACCAATGCCAATATTCCTTTAGCTGCATTTTTAGTTACACGTCCTTTATCTGCTGGTAAAGTATAAACTTCTGTAAGGTTATCAATAGCAAATTGCAAGTCAGAAATAATTAAACCATACACATCTGCAACAGGGCTTCTTGGTATTTCTAAAGCTTCTTTTGCTGAAACTACCTTATCTATCAAGGGCACTTTCCCAAACCATCTTACCAAATCAAAATAATAAAATGCTCTTAAGAAACGCGTTTCTGCTTCATATCTGTTTCTTAAAGTTGCATTAGTAATAATGGTTCCATTAGTTGCTATTTGCCCTAAAACCGTATTTGCTTTGTAAATACCGTTATAATTAGTAGCCCAAGCTTCTTCTAAATAAGGATTGGCTGATAAATTCTTGTGAAAGCTATTAACGCCTTCCCAATCTCTCACTCCTCCGTCTGATACGGCATATAAATTATCAGATCTGGTTTCTGATAAATTTAATTGCCTATCTGGATAAGTTTTTAGGTTAGCATAAACTGAATTTACTCCCTGTAAAAAATCATTGGGAATGGAATAAAAAGTCTCAGTAGTTGCTGATGAAATAGGAGTTTGATCTAATTCCTTTTCACAACTGGTAATAAGCAGCGCTCCGGTAATGGTAACTGCATAAAATATCTTTTTCATAATCTTTTTCTTTTGTTGAATTAAAAGGTGAAGTTTAAACCAAAAATGAGAGATTTAGCCAATGGTAAACCACCATAATCTCCAGATTCTGGATATTGTGTACTTCCACTAAAACTGGTATTGGTAGCTTCGGGATTAAAACCTCCATCATATTTATCTTTACCAAAGAAGTTTTCGGCAGAAATATAAATTCTTGCTCCCTGTATTTGTTTTATTTTGATGGCATTCCCTAGGTTGTATCCTAAAGTAATGTTTCTTACTCTCACGTAATCTGAAGAGTATAACCAATCTGTATTTTTAATTCTACCAAAAGTTGAATATGCTTTACCTATTTGGCCATCTCCAGGATCACTGGCAGAACGCCAACGATTTTCCCAAGTACCCAAAACGTTATCTGTAACGCCAGTACCAGTACGATTAACTGATCTACCAAATAAAGAATAAAGAGACCCACCTGTTTGACCTTGCACCAAAACAGATAAATCAAAATTCTTGTATTTGAAATTATTAGTAATACCGTAGATATAATTTGGGTTTGGATGACCTACTATTACACGGTCATTTGCATCAATTACACCATCGCCATTTGCATCAAAATATTTAGCATCTCCTTCTTTTTGAGCGCCATATCTAGCCACATTATTTGTAATATCCTGAGCTGATAAAATACCCAATTGCTTTACTACAAAAATACTGTATAATGGATCGCCAACTCTAATTAAACTATGAGGTATATCAAAACTTGAGGGCACCAATATTTGCGATTGACCATTAGGTAAAGCCATTACCTTGTTGCTGTTATGCGTTAAATTAGCTGAAGTTGACCATTTAAAATCTCCAACTAAATTTTGACTGCTCAATTCAAATTCCCATCCGTTATTTTGAACCTGACCAATATTATCTAAAGAAGAGCTAAAGCCTGTAATTTGAGGTACAGATACATTCAATAATAGATCAGAACTTTCTTTTCTGTAGATATCAAATGCACCTGAGATTCTGTTTTTAAATAAACCAAAATCTATACCTGCGTTAATGGTTTTTGATTTTTCCCATGCAAGATTTGGATTTACAATTCCGTTAGGAGCTTGGCCGATAGCAGGGACACCATTGAAAGAATAATTAAAGTTAGCTAATAATGGAATACTGCTATAATCTCCAATATTGTAGTTTCCAGATTCACCGTAACTTACTCTTACTTTAAGATCACTCACTACATTGGCATAATCAGTCATGAAGCTTTCTTGAGTTACTCTCCAAGCAGCAGAAGCTGATGGAAATAATCCCCATTTGGTATTTGCACCAAACCTTGAAGAACCGTCTCTACGTAAACTTGCAGAAAACAGGTATTTATCTGCATAACTATATTGAAGCCTTCCAAAATAAGAAAGTAACACGTTCTTTGTTTCAAAAGTATTACCTACTATTCCATTTGCGGCATTTAAAGTAGTAATTACACTATTTCCAAACCCGCCCTGTGAAGTTAAACTTTGCGTATTTAATTTATCGGTATTGAAAGAATAACCTCCTAATACAGATAGATCATGCTTATCATTAAATTTCTTTTGAAAATTTAAGGTGTTCTCATTCACAAAAGTTTGCCTTCTAAAAGATGTAAAAGCACCTGAAGTACCCACCGTTAATTGTGATAATCTGGCCGCTAAAGTACCACCAATAGTATATGGAGTATATCTTTTTGCGTTGTAATCTGAATTATCTAAGTTAAGGGTAGTTTTAAAAGTTAAGCCTTCTAAAATTTTATACTCCGCAAAAATACTGGCTATGTTTCTAAACGTAGCATTGTTAGTTTGCGTGTTTTGCAATTTTGCAATTGGACTGTTTGGAGAAGAACTCCATCTGTATTGATCGTTATTAAAAGAATTATTGTAAACACCCATGGTATCTTCCTGTATAGGAGTCATACTGGTTAATTGGTGCAAAATATTATCTTTTCCTTCTACCCCAGGGTCTTCACCAACAGAATAAGTTGGAGATAAGTTTAAGCCTAGTTTTAAATTTTTATTAGGATTAATTTCTACGTTAGCTCTGGCAGAGTATGATTTAAAATTTAAACCAATTACCATTCCTTCTTGCCCAGCATAGTTTCCAGAAACATAGTATTTAACCGCATCTGTAGCGCCACTTGCAGAAAGCTGATAATTTTGCGTTACCCCTTTTCTAAAAGCCTCATCTTGCCAGTCAATTACTCTTAAACCTGGATAGCCTGGTTGCGCCCAACGGTCATCAGTCATAAAACCGGTATTTACCAAACCAGGCGCTAAACCTAATATGACTCTTCTTTGCTCGTTAGTTTGTGCTGCTGTACGCCCAGTACCCGAAGCTACCCATTGCGCATTTATAATTTCGGTAGCTCTGTCTATCCATTCCGGACCGGTTAACATATCTACCTTTCTACTCGCCTCATTATATCCCACATAACTATTAAAAGTTAATTTAGGTTTTCCAATTTTACCTCCTTTTGTGGTAATTAAAACTACCCCGTTGGCTGCTCTAGAACCATAAATTGCCGCTGAAGCCGCATCTTTTAAAACCTGAATAGATTCTATATCATTTGGGTTGATATTATCTAAAGGATTACCTGTAGCATAGTTTCCGGCTCCGTTTGGACTAGCTCCAGCAAGAGGAAAACCATCTATCACGTAAAGTGGCTCATTTCCGGCAGATATTGACCCCGTACCCCTTACTTGAATACTTAATCCTTTACCAGGAAGACCTGTGGTTTGTTTAACCGTTACCCCAGCCATTTGCCCCACCATTGCTTGATCTACTCTACCAACCGGACGTTCTTCTAATTTATCGGCTTTGAAAGTACTTACCGCACCAGATACGTTGGCTTTCTTTTGTGTACCGTAACCAATTACCACTACTTCACTAAGTGCTCTGGTATCAGATGATAAAGTAATGTCTATTGTGCTTGAGGCTCCAACTTTTACGGTTTGGGTGATATAACCCAAAAATGAGAAAACAAGATCATCTCCTGTGTTTGCCGTTAGGCTGTATCTACCAGAAAGGTCAGAAACCACGCCTTTTTTACTCACTTTGTTTTGAACCACCACCCCTGGTACTGGTTCACCTGTTTCATCAATGATTTTTCCGGATATTGTTTTATCCTGAGCGTTAACTAATAATGAGCTAAACATAAAAAGTAAGCACATTAAACTTAAAACCCGATGAGAAAAACCTTTAGGATTTTTAAAAATCTTAGGATTCATAATTAATTGTTTAGTTTATAATTTTTGGTTTACAAGCCTTTTTGGATTGACTTAAGACAAATGTAGCACAGATAAAAAATCATCGCAACCCGTTGCATCCTGATTGTAATTTTCTTGTGATTTAACTTTAATAATTTTGTTTTTTAACTTAAAAAACAAAATGACATTATTTTATTAAATTAATTACTATCTTATTAATTAAAAATCAATTCAATTAATTTAAAAATCGGCCAATATTTAATATTCCTCATGTTTATTTTTTTGTTATTTACTGTATTTTTATCCCGATGATGGGTAATATGAAAAGCTAACTTATATTAAAATTTTAACCACCGAGCACACGAAGGTCACAACGCTAAATGATTTTAATCATTGAAATAAAAAGCGTTATTGCAAATCATAAGTTGAAACTTATATATCCCTTCAAAATTCCTTTATTACTTAATCTGTGTTAAAGTTGAGCTTTGGTTTTAAGGGGATCCCAAAATTAATCAACATTTAAAAAACCTGTAAAAAAGAAAAGACCATTTCAGATTGAAATGATCTTTTGTAATGCAGCGGGAGCCGCATATTGAACCAATTAATATTTTTGCAAATAAAGTAGCTTTATAAGGGTTTATTCGCTTTTAGAATAATCAAATGTAGGCTTGCATTGCAAAATTGGCAACCTGCTGTGTCCTGTTCTATATTATTTAGTTTCTTTTATAACGCTGTAAGCTGGCTTTAATCCGCCCATATCTATTAATATTCTATCAATCATCACTTGTGGATCTAGCGCTTTAATTTCTAATTCATGTATACCTACGGCTAATTTTGGGAAATCAAAATCCTTTTTGGTAATGTTAGACAAAACGTTTTCTTTCCATTGGTTACTTCTACCAAAAGTTTCAAAATTTACTTCTTTCCATTCGCCTTTATCAATTCTGATGGCATATCTCAACTTTAATTCATTATTTAAAGGCAAGGTAGGAACGGTAAAAACAGAGATTTTGGCTTTCGCCGATGTGGAATTATAAAACTGATAGGTTAACACCAGACTATCTGGCTTGGTTAGCGGTAAATTACCTGATGACATTACTTTACCGCTATAACCTAAACCTTCTATCAATTGCCATTTATCGCCAAATTTATTTGAATAATTAGCCGCAAATATGGAAACGTAGCCATTTTGTTCTTTAAAAATGCCCTCTAGTTTTTTATCATTTACCTGATAGTTTAACCTAATCACTTTATTGCCTTGGTTGGTTTTAATTTGCACATCAGCAATTTGATTTGATTTTGGCAATTTGCGTAAATTAGGTTTAAGCCAAATTCTGTACTGGTTTTGCTTGGCGTTTAAAGTTCCTTGGTTTTGAGAAAATTTAATCCAATTTGTTGGAGTTTCTGCTTTCCAATTGATGAGTACATCCTTTTGCAAAAAGATGTCAATAAAGAATTTTTCATCGGCTTTGCCATAAAATGTTGGCGCAATTAGCGTGTCGCTTTCTAAATTTGAGGCTCCATCAACGGCTATATTCCAAACTGTTTTTTGTGGCACCATCTCTATAGTCGTTTTAGGCAAAGCAAAAACAGGTAGGTTTCTTGGCTCTGCCGACATCATACCGGCCCATTTCCCTTTACTTAAGGTGCTGTTATAAAAAATTGTTGCTTTTTGGATATTTTCATACGCCAAAAACATTGAATCTGTGTAGCTTTTTGCAGATAAACGACCCTGTTTGCCATAAAACATTGATTTATCATGATAAATAAACTTCTTATTCATATTAGAAGCGCCAATTACCGGGTATTCAATTAATTGATAAAAAGCATCATGTAAATGCAAAGGAATTTTATTTTTCGCCTCAGCAACTTGATTTTCTAAAGTTAAATAAGCCTGAATTCTTTTTTGAGCTTCATCGCCATGAGCGAAATGATTATATTTTGTTTGCTGAATTTGAGTGGTAGGTTCTGTTTGACTCCAACCCATAAATTCGGGCTTTCTTTCTAAAGCTAGCTGATAATGAGCTTGCATGATATGGGTAAGATTTTGGGTCTCCTCTAACTTAAATATTTGCTGCAACCAATTGGTTAAATGCTGCTTTAAGTAATCGTTTTTTTGAAAAGGTTCCATTTCATAAGCCATATCTAAAAACAATTGGGTTTGGTATTCTGACGGCTTAATATCGCCAACATTTACGATCCACATGTTTTTAGCTTCGTTTTGATAAGCCTTTAGCATTTCTTGATGTACTAAAGCTGGTGGTGTGGTACTTAACCATAAATAATCATGCGGACGACCCCAATAAGAAATATGGTAATAAACGCCCGCCCCACCTGATCGCTTATTTTCTTTTAAATTTCCTAACCTTCGGATGTAACCATAATTATCATCGGGCCAAACCAAAGTCACGTCTTCTGGTACATTTAAGCCTTCATCATAAATATCTAATACCTCTTTGTATAAAGTTAAAGCTTGCGGAATAACCTGTAGATCTTTATTTAAAGCATTACTGAGCATGTTTCTTTGCGCTTTAAAAACATCTCCTAAAACCTTTATGGCTTCTTTATTGTTTTTAACACCTTCCATTCCGCTATCATGCACTCCTCTGATTCCTAAACTATAAATGGCTTGCAAGCCTTGGGTTTCCTCGATTCTTTTTTGCCAATAATTGTTAATTACTGAGGGGTTACTTACATAATTAAAAGCGCCCATGCTAGTTTCTTTCCATTCATCTACATTGTTGCGCAACATAGGTTCGGCATGAGAAGAACCAACAATTATTTCATAAGCTTTGGCAACAGCTAAATTCTCTGGAATATTAAAAAAAGCTTTGGTCCCCGGATGCATGGCTGGCCAAATCATATTTGCTTTTAACCTTAATAAAAGCTCAAATATTCTAGCGTAAGTTTTTGGACCAATATTTTTTAGCGCTGTGTCTATGTTATTTGCAGCCCAAGGCCTTAAACCCCAATCTTCATCATTTAAAAAAATGCCTCTATACTTTACCGATGGTGTTTTAGAAATGGTATCTTTTATGTTGATGATTAAAGATTTCCTTTTTTCAGGATGAACATCAGCCCAATCATACCAAGGATTTATCCCCATTTTTTCTGAAAGATGAAAAACGCCATAAGCCAATCCTCTGGCATCACTACCTGTGATGACTAAAGCCTGCTTAATTTTTTCATTAGGTCTTTTTAGTAAAACAAATGAAAAAACCTCCCATTTATTTTTTAATAGTGATGCATCATATTCAGGAAAACTTTGAGCTGGCGAATGTTGGGAGTTTCCCAAAATAATTACGTTTCCTTTGGCCTCTTTAACATCGGTGTAAACCAAAGGCAAATAACCGCTAACTGCATAAATATCTTTTGCTAATAAATGCGCTGTAATAGAATCTAATTTTACCGATTGACGACTGTAAACTATACTTACTTTGTGTTTTGAGGTGAAAATCTCAAAATTTTGCGCTTTAAGTGGTGAGCAAAAGAATAGAAATAAACAAAAGAACCCTCCTTTTAAGAATAAGATGAATTTTTTAAAAATAAACCTACTGTTGCTTTTGACCATGTGTAAATGCTAAAACCTTAAAAATAGCAAAACCGGCTTTAAAAGGCCGGTTTTGCTTAAAAATTATGATGAATAAAAATTAATCGAACTTAAATGGCAAGTACCAATTGTTTGGGTCCATTAATTTGGTACGTACCGCAGTTGCATTAGGATTACCTTCTCTTAATAATTTTTGATAAACTTTATCTGCTAAGAAAGCGGGCTCTCCTCTTCTTCTGGCAATACGCATTAAATCTCCCCAACGGTTACCTTCAAAAGCTAATTCTAAACCTGCTTCTGTAATGGTATTGTTTTCTATAGAAATGGTACTATCACCAACTACCGCTAACCTTGGTAAATAAGCTCTGTTTCTTACTCCTGTATTTCTATGCCATGTAGCTCTAAAGCTTGGGAAATCGCCATTTCTAGCATCAAAATCATAAGGTGCTACATCAAACGTTTGCATAATGTTAGTTACGTTTCTGCCTGTAACTCCTGGTGTAGGGTCATAATTATTATTAATTCCTGTGCTAATTAATGCATCTGCTAATTTATGTCTGTTATCTCTATTGGCAGCTTCGGCAAAACGTAAGTGCAAAGTAGCTGCCCTGTATAAAAACCAATTTCCTTCTTTTTCAAATAAAACCCTTGGCAAAAATGTTCTATCGTCTAAATAATTATAAAGGTATTTCATTACTACTTGTCTGCCGTTATTTTCATTGATACTGAAAATTTTTCTAGCATCGCCCACTATACCGTTGTATTTTACTGGAGCATTCCAATTATCAATTGATAGTTGAGATGGTTTAACCAAATATTTTCCGCCTTGTATAGAAAACAAATCTACAAATGGATTTACTGGTTGAAAGTTTTTGCTAAATGGTAAAGCCCAAATCCATTCTGTGTTCCATAATACATCTCTTGGTCTGGCAAAAATAGATTTCCAGCCTTGGGTAGTACTGTTAATAAGCCCTTGAGTATCTTGCTCTCTAAAACGAATATATCCTACAGATAAATCATTATTACCAGCTACATCAGCAAACTTAATTTTGTAAGTATCATACCTGGCATTTGCATCACCTGTATCATCAAAACTGGTCATTACACTTTTATAAGCGGTTGCTGCTTTTGTATAATTCCCCTTCCAAAGGTTTAAATCACCAATTAAACATTGTTTGTTGATAAAGAATTTGGCTGTAGCATAACCATCTACAGTAGTAATTAATGAGGAATTACTTGCGTAAGTATTTTTGTAAGGTAAACCTTCTACAAAAGGAATTAAAAGATCTAATAACTGATCAAAATTTACCTTTGGAAATTTGGTGACATCTTTAACATCGGCTAAGTTTTCTAATGGCGAGGTGATGTATGGAATGTTTCCAAAATGAATACCTAATTGCAGGTAAACCCATGATCTGATACAAGCCACATCAGAATAACGCTGATTGTATTGATCTTGCGTAAACTTGTTATCTTTTAGCATGATATCAAAGTTGGCTAAGACATCATTACAGTTTAAAATTACTTCATAAAATAATTTTGGATCGGCGTAAGGATTATCAGCACTTACCTGGTGATCATTAATTTGTCTTAAAAAAGGATTTGAGTTTTCTGTAACCGACATTAAATCGCCTCTTAATTCATTAAGAATTACATACTGCTCGGCCAAGTTCATAAACTTACCGTAAACACCTATTACGGCAGCATCTGCATCAAATACATTCCTGTAAGTTTGCTCTGCTACTAATCTATCTTTAGGTTCTACCTCTAAAAACTTTTTGCAGGAAACGTTAGCTGTAACCACTAGCGTAAACGCAATGCAGCTAAACCATTTTGTTGTATTAAATTTTAATTTCATCATTTCTATACTAAAAATTCTCTGATATGATTAAAGGCCTAATTTAAAACCTAGTTGAAATGTTCTTACTTGTGGTATTAAACCGGTATCTACACCCTGTGCAAATAGCGCTGAATTAGCACTAAACTCTGGATCGTAACCTAAATAGTTGGTTAAAGTGAACAGGTTGTTTGCTGTCACATAAATTTTAGCTCCTTTAATCATTTTATCCTTAACGGGGATATTATAACTTAAAGCCAAGGTTCTTAATCTTAGGTAAGAACCATCTTCTACCCAACGATCAGAAAATTGTGCATTTCCCATTGGATCTCCCCAATTTGCTCTTGGTGTAGAAGTGATTTGACCATCAGCTCTCCATCTGTTTAAGGCTACTTGAGTTTGATTTTCATAACCCGACATGCTTTCTAAACTATTTCTGGTTCCGTTATACAAATCATTACCTACAGAGAAGTTAAACATCGCGTTTAAGCTAAATCTTTTGTAAGACACCGCAGAGTTAAACATTCCAATAAAATCTGGATTTGGATTACCAATTACAGTTCTATCCGCATCATCAATTACGTTATCTCCATTTAAATCTACAAAGCGAACATCACCACCTTGGTAAGGCACTAAAGATGCATTAGGTAATCTTCTTTGTAAACCTGATGCGGTAGCGGCTGCGTTAGTAGTGAAAATTCCATTACTGGTTAAACCGTAGAATAAATTAGCATCTTGACCCACTTTTGTGATATAAGTTGCGCCACCAAACTGAGTAAGGAATTCGCCAGATGGCAATGAAGTAATTTGATTTCTATATTGAGAAAAACTTACGCCTAAATCTACCTTCAAATCAGCTTTTCCTATTACACGGCTGTTAGCAGCAATTTCATATCCATTGGTTCTCATGGCTGCGTTGTTGTTAATGGCAAAATCAAAACCTGTAGAAGAATTAAGAGATTCAAAAACAATCATATTGCTGGTTCTATTAGAAAAAACATCAAACGTTAAGCTTAATTTTTCTTTTAAAACAGCTAAATCAACACCTAAATTCGCTTTTTTAACGGTTTCCCATTGTAGACTGGAGTTTCCAATGTTTCCTCTAACTAAACCTTGTACGCCCACTAAATTTTGAGAAGTATAGTAAGATCTTGAGGAGTAATTTCCTATATCATCATTACCTGTAATTCCGTATGAAGCTCTTAATTTCAAGAAATTAATAAAGGTATTGTTGGCCATAAAATCTTCAGAAGAAATTAACCAACCTGCTCCAATAGAAGGCATAAAGGCAAATTTATTATCTCCAATGGCTATGGCTCCATTATCTGCATCTTTTCCAAATCTGCTTGATCCGTCTAATGCTAAATTAAGAGAGAAGAAATACTTGTTAGACAGGCTATAATTATTGGCCATGTAAACGTTCATCCAATTCCAGCCGCCCAAAGTACCGCCCACTTTACGTAAAGTTGTACTACCGGCGCCTACACTTAAAAATTCATCTGTTGCAGAATTGTATCCTAATCCAAAATCACTTTCAGAATTATTAGTTTGCGTACGTAAACCTACTCTAGAGCTAAAGTTGTGTTTGTTGTTGAAACTTTTATTGAAGTTTAAATAAGTATCATTAAAAACACTAAATAAACGTTGTATTTCTGTTCCAGATCTGTTTAAAGCAATAGCTGTTGCTAAAGTATCGCTGGTAACGCCTAGTTGAGGTAAAAAGAAATTCTCTCTGCCTTTATCATAAGTAATACCGGCAATGGTTACCAAGTTTAAATTTTTATTGAATTTGTAACCAAAATGCAGGTTACCAAAAAACCTGTAAGCTCTGTTAATTCCAATGGTATTATCTGAAACTATCACCGCCGGATTACTTACATTAAAAATGTCAGAATCGTTAAAGTTTGGTGATTGTGCTCCATCCACAGCAAAAACATTAGTCGCTAAAAAAGGTGCTTTAGTTAAACCTAAATAAAGCGGACTAGAAGTTCTATAGTTGTTACCTTGATTGCGTAAGTTTTGCTCATTGTAATAGAAAGATAAATTTGCTTGTAAAGTAAGCTTAGGCGTTAAATTTAAATCGCCATTTAAACGCATACTGTATTTAGAAAAATCACTATTTTGAATTACACTCCCGTTATTTACATAACCCATAGATAGTGCATATTTAGCAATGTTATCTCCACCTGTTACTTTTAAGTAATAGTTTTGATTATAGCTATTTTGCATCACCTCATTTTGCCAATTGGTATTGTTGTTATAAGTGAAATTATTTGGATTATCATTCATATAAGGCTGTGCCTGTATTTGATTTTGGCTTAAACCCCTAGTTTGCAATATTTGAGTTAAGTAGGAACGATAATCTGACGCACCTAACAAAGGAATGTTTTTAGGTTGCTGATTAAAGCCTCCATATACTGCAAAATCCATTTTTGTAGTTAAATCTTTTGGGTGGGTGGTACTAATCATGATGACTCCGTTAGCCCCTTTTGTGCCATAAAGAGAGGATCCATCTTTTAAAATACTGATATCTTCAATGTCTTTTACATCAATATTTGCGATTGAATTATTAAAGTTATTCCCAATTAATTCTGAACTGTAATCTTCAGTATCGTAAATTACACCATCTACAACCACTAAAGGTTTATTAGTTGCATAAAGCGAGTTAAAGCCTCTTAACCATAATGTTGCATCGCTGTTAGATGTTCCAGAACGACGAGTAGCATTTACGCCTGCTAAACGGCCTTGCAGGTAAGTACCGGGGGTTTCTGAAGCTAATTCCCACTGGCTTTTTTCCACGTTTAAAGATTTTGCAGCAAAAGGAACTTGACTTTCTATTTTTACGCCTGTTGGCATGGTTACCTCGTCAAAAAATGAAGTATAACCAGCTTCGTAAAGAATGATATCTACAGTTAATTTACCTTTTAAGGCTACTTCTTTAGTTTGAAAACCGTTGCCGCTTACCAATAAAGTAGAATTGGTATAAGGTGTACTGATAGAGAAATTTCCTTTATCATCTGTAATACTTGCAGAGTAACCAGGTGAAGAAATATTGATACCCGCTAATGGCGCTCCCGTTGTAGCGTCTTTAACAGTACCTTTTACTTTTTGTGTTTTAGCATTTTGAACTGTTTTGGCCATTACGCTATCACGCTGTTGAGCAACAACGCTAAAGCTTAAAGCACCCAAAGTTATTAAGCAGCTGTATTTTAGGATATGTATAGGTTTTATTTGCATTTTAAATGTTCTAAAATTTAACAATTACTTAATGATAGGAACTAGTTTAATATAATCTAATGATAAGGTGTTGGTTCCGGTGGTTAAATTATTATTTGCACCTACCAAGGCAAGAGGAACACCGCCAGCAGTGGTTAAATTAAATGTACCAGTAAGTTCTACATCTTTATAATCTGCTACATTTACGTTTGTATAAGGAAAACTCATAATTGAGCCCGTATATAAACCTCCTGTTGGAGGGATAGATAATGTTCCTACTAATAATTTTTGCTGAAACGTATTGGTCTGAATATCATTAATAGCTCTCCATAAAACCTTGTACCTGGTGCTATATAAAATAGGTGTAGTATAAGTCACCAAGAATTGAGCAGTTGCATGGTTTTGAACCATTAAATCTCTAAACTCTATTCCATTATTATCTAACTTTTGGCGATAGTAGGTATTACCTCTTTTATTTCCAGGTATAAACTGTCGTGGATTTTCTCCTTCTATTTTTGTAGTGACTAAACGATGAATTAACTCAACATTCATATTACTCACAATGTGAATTAGACCATTACTACTTTTTATAGTTTGTACAATGTTACCACGATTGATGGGCACTTTTACGCCAAATTTAGAAACCAAGGTATCAGGCAAATTGGCTACTTTTAATTCGCCAGCAAAAACCATATCTCTTAAGGTATATTCTGTAGAAATAAGTTTAGTAGTATCTGCAGAAGGTCTGATTAAGTAAGGAAGTAATTTAGTTACCTCGGTATTAAAAGCAGCATTTTGCATTAAGAATAAGGTGTATTTACCATCTTCGTTTCTGATATTAAATGTTTCTCTGGTAAATTCATTATCTACTGTTGGGTTACCCGTATTTTCTTGACCATTTGGATAAATATTTATGGTATCTAAAGCAGTAATAAAAGCCGCTTGCTCATAAGTAGTATTGTTAGCTTTTAAATATTCCCATATACTTAATTTAGGACTCAACAAGCCATCAATAATGTGATAAATACCGTTTGCGGCAAACTTATTAGGGGTACTAATATTTACTTCATCAATTGCAGATTGTAAGAAGATTAAATTTTTGCCTGTTAACATTTTTACTGTTAAAGAATCAGAAGCCATATCTGTACGAAAAGCAGAAATAGCGATATGATTACCTACAAAATATTTTAATCTGGCAGTATCATTCACTATCGCCGGATCTAAAGCTGCTATAGCCGTATTATTTGGAGCAAAAACAGTGTAAGTTTTTGAAGAAGCTATCACTTTATCATAACCAGTTTTTACCAATAGCTTATTAAACTCTGATACGCTGGTGTTTTTTGATATCTGTTCAGATAAATTATCATTCACTATTTCATCAGTGATTGCTACATGCTCATCCCATTTATCAGTACAACCATAGATTGCTATTGACACAAAAGCTACAGATAGTATGGTGCGTAATTGTTTGTAAATCTTCATCCCTTAATGGATTATTTATAGAATTTGAAATAATCAGCTATTTCTAATTAGAAATAGCTGATAGAATATTTATAGTTAATTAATATACAATTTCTCCGTTGGGTCCAAACTTTGGACTTATTTGATTTTGATCAATAGGAATAAAATGTATCATATCAATAGTGGCTGAAGATGCGTTGGAATTGGTTAATGCATCTAATCTAAAAATATGTCTATCTGTGGTTAAAATATCCATAGTACCTAAAAGCCTACAATTCCAGTTAGAACTATTAAAAGTTATTGGATTTTTATACCCTTGTGCTTCTAACTCTGTTGGAGTAGGATCTGACGCTACAGAACCAACATCCCCTTGCGCTCTAATTTTGTATTCTCCAAAACTAACCGTTCTGGAAAATGGAACACCATCTAAAGCAGCGCTACAGGTATTTTGTGAATTACTACTACCGCGTATCGATCTAAATGAAATCCATACTTTATACCTTCCTCTAATTACCACTGGTGTTCTAAACTCTACAAACTGTGCTACTGCGGTTCTTAAACTGATTTGTAAATAATCTGAATAATATGCCCCAGCAAAATTTCCTGTAGTACTTACTGCGTAGGTAACAACAGGGTTATTGCCGCCATCCCATCTGATATCTCTTAGCGTACCTCTTGTAAAAGATTGAAATTTACCCCCTACTCTAAATATACCTGGTAGTTGACGAATCTCTGGTTGGTCTGCAACGTCCCAATATACAGCTGTTGGCACCCTTTTCTTAACAGCGAAATCTCCTCTAACAAAATGCAATACTCCGTTTGTTGTAGAAACATCACTTATATCACGATCTGCACTTACTCCCTTTTCTAAAACACCTGCAAAAACATCCTCATTAAACAGAATACTATCTTTAGATAATTTTACACTAATAATTTCTAAAGGAGCTTTGGTGCCATGAGAGCTTGCAGTTACAATATCAGCCATGTATTTTAAACCTGGCAAAACCCTGTAAGCAACATATACATTTAAACTATCAGCAGCATTCATTGGATTGCCAGTATTAGAGTATTTTGCAATTAGTTTGGCAACTATTTGATCATCTGTAAGCGTTGGGTCATTAGCTTTATAAGCTGCGTTGGTGGTAGTTAATACAGATACATAACTGCCTTCGCCATTTACAAAACTTAATGGGGTGTTTAATTTTACATCCCAACCTGTGGCTATTAATAATTTATTAAATATAGAAAGACTTGGAGTTGCACTAATTTCTTGAGCTAACGTTCTTTCTGATTTAACTAAAACATGATCTATAGAATGTATAATTCCATTACCCACTCTAATATTGCCTTGTAAAATTTTAGCCAATTTATTGATGACAATTCTTGTCACTCCACCTTCATTTTTGGCTAGCGTGGTTAAATACTGACCTGAAACAGTAGGTTTACTAATTTTACCATCAGTAAATGAAGTGGTTGATACCGTATCTTCAATTAAATGAAGTTTTACCAAATCTTTTAATACGTTAATATCAACTTGATCTATACTGGTTTTTCCTTGAGCCGTTAGATATGCTTTAAATGCCTCATCTGTTGGTGCAAATACGGTATATGTACCATAAGCGCCTAAAAAAGAAGCATTATCGGTTAATTTTAAAATATTTAAAAACACCGAATAGTTGGCTATGTCTTTTTCGAAATATCCTGTAATATTTACGCTGTCATCTGTTGTTTGTTTAAAATTTTCTTTCTTACAAGCAACAAACCCTATTACTAGTAAGAACAGTAAAGCTGTCATCACTTGTAACTTTTTTAGTTTGAATAACTTTTTCATATTTCCTGGAGTTTATTTGTAAAATGGATTTTGAACTAAGGATTTATTTGTTCTCAACTCTGTAAAGTTGATAGGCAAATAATGACTATTATTATCTCTGTATTTAGAAATGATTGATTGTTGCTTATCTACCGGTGCACTTGCAGTAACCATGTCTATAATTAAATCTCTACGGGCATAATCATTTCTTCTGGCATTTCTCAACACATCAAACCATCTTTTACCTTCAAAAGCAAACTCTCTAGCTCTTTCTTTCAAAATATAATCTGTCACCGCATTCTTTTGAGTATTAGGATTTGCAAAAGATTCTTTAGTTTCTTCTAAAGCTCTGGCTCTAATTCTAATCGCTTTTATATCACTATCATCTTTCCCGTTAATAATTTCTATTGCACCTTCACCATCTCCTAATTCGTTTAAAGCTTCAGCTTTCATTAAAAGAACATCTGCATATCTGTAAACAAACCAATGGGTGAAAGACTGTTCTAAAGTTTTTCTATCCTGAGAATTTAAACCTATGTATTTGTAAATAGAATTATCACTAGATAATATAGAAGCGCCATTTCCTCTGATATCAAACTTGGTTTCGTCAAGAAAATTAATTCTAAAAACTTCTTCCATTACTCTTGGAGCGCCAATAAACCTAGGTCTTTGTAAGTGCATGGTGTAAAAAGGATTTAACTGTTGTAAATCAAATTGTAATTCAAAAATACCTTCAGATGAATTTCCATTTGCATACAAGGTAGTAAACCAAGCATTGTTACCGGGAACTAATGAAAACTTACCAGAATTAATTACTTTATCACAAGCTTCGTTGGCTTTTTGAAAATCATTAAGCCATAAATACAAATCGGCTTGCATGGCATTCACAGTATATTTAGTAATTCTGCCTTTATCTGAAGCGATGTTATTGTAAGTTAATTTTGCTTTTCCCTCTGCTTCCAGTAAATCTTTTTCTATTTGTTGAAATACTTGTAACTGTGTAGAAGTTGGAATCTGAAAATTATCATCATCACTTTTAGTGGCTTGAAGTTTTAGTGGCACATTACCCCATGTTTTGGCTAAAACAAAATACATATAAGATCTAATAGTTAAAGCTTCTGCTACATAACTATCTAATTCTGCCTGGGTAAAAGTTGGATCTTTTTGTAAAACAGCTGGTGCAAAATCTATTACATTATTACAGTAGTTAATGATGCGATAAAAAGCGTTCCAATTGGTTAAACCACTTGTTTCTAGTATATTAACATTCATTAAATCTATTTCATCTATACTAGCAAAAGCACCAGGGACTACCATATCACCCCTTAATTCGCCATACATAAATAAAAGATCGGCCATAGGAATATCTCTATTTCCTTGTGGTGAAACCAATAAAGAAGAATAGCAACCAATTACTGCTGATTGTACCTGCTCTTTTGTTAACCAAAACTCGGCACCCACAATACCATCTTGAGGCTTTAATTCAAGCCATTTGTTGCAAGAAGAAAACCCACTTAAAGAAACTATAAGTAAGAGCGTAAAATATATTTTTTTAAATTTCATAATGATTATTCTCTATGATTAAAATCTTGTTGATAAACCGAAAGTAAAACGCTTAGTAGGTGGAGTTCTAGAGTTATCTAAAGCTACTCCAAATACGCCTCTTTGCATGTTAATCTCTGGATCTTGCCCTCTGTAATTAGTTAGCGTAAACATGTTTTCGCCAGTAATAAACAACCTTACATCTGCTACCTTTATTTTCTTTAACATATCTGGTCCAAGGCTGTAGCTGATGGTTGCTGTTCTAAATCTTACAAAAGAAGCGTCTTCTACATAACGATCAGAACCTAACCAATTATAACCCGAAGCAAATAATGATCTTGGGATATTAGTAACATCACCAGGGTTTCTCCATCTGCTTAAAACGGCAGTACTTTGGTTGTCAAAACCTGATAAATTGGTAGTGAACATATCTGTTTGATTAATCACTTCGTAACCAATTCTATAACTAAAGAAAGTAGATAATCTGATACGGTTTTTGTAGTTAAATGATGGACCAAAACCACCTGTGAATTTTGGATTACTGTTTCCTAAATAAACAACATCTCTTGAATCTATATTTCCATCAAAATTGATGTCTTCATACATGGCATCTCCTTGTTGAAAAACATAATCTGTTTGAGGATAATTAAATCGCATGTAAATTGGCTGACCGCTTGGGCTAACAATTTGATTTCCATTTGCATCTTTAGCAATGGTTGCGTTTTGATCTGTGTAAACACCTTTAAACTTATAGCCATAGAATGAACCATAAGGATTATTAATTTGTAAAAAACGTTTGTAGCTACCATTTCTATCAGAAAAACCATCCTCAGAAGGGAAAAATTCGGATATTTCTCTAATGACGTTTACGTTACTGGCTATGTTAAAACCAAAATCAATGGTTAAGTTTTTAGATTTGTATGGCGTAGCATTAATGCCTACTTCCCATCCTTGGTTATCTAATTTTCCAAAGTTTAAATCCAAATCATTGAAACCAGAAACTCCTGAGATTTGAAGATTTTCGAACAATAAATCTGTAGATCTATTTTTATATAAATCAACATCTATTCTCAACTTTCTATTTAGCATTTCTAAGTTAAACCCTAAGTTAGTACCTGCTACAGTTTCCCATTTTAAGTTTCTTAACTCAATATTTGAAGGATATACACCCGATAAACCTAAATAGTTAGATTGGAAATTTCCGTAAAAGTTATAAAACAAATAATCTGTTCTTGGCGCTCTACCTGATTCCCCGTAACTGGCTCTTACACTTAAATCATCAATAAATTTTAATTTCTTCATAAATTTTTCAGAAGAAACTCTCCAACGAGTAGAGATAGAAGGGAAATAACCGTATCTGTTGTTAGGTCCAAATTTTGAACTTCCATCAGCCCTTAAACCTACGTTGATAATGTATTTATCGGCATATTTATATTGAGTACTAATTAAAGCACCCACGCTTCTTGATTCGCCAATACCTGTTAACAATCTTAAATCTGTATTTTGAGTTCTTGATGGATTTGAAGGATCGGTTAATAAAGAAGAAGCGGTATTAGAAGTTAACGACTCTTGACTTACGCCTCTGTAATCATCAGATTGAAGAGATAGAATACTTTGCCATTCATGGTTATCTCCAATTTTTGGACTAAAAATAAAGTTAGCCTTAGATTGTACTCTAAATTGATCTAAATCAGAATCTCCCGCTCTATTAACTACCGTTTCTGTATAGGGTCTGCCGGTAGCATTTTGAGGTAAAAAGTTATTTACTTTACTATTATTGATATCAAACATCACAGAAAAATCTGAGTATAATATACTTGGAATGATATCGTATTTTAAGTTGAAAATTGGGGTAATTCTTTCTCCTGTTTGTTGGTTAGATGCATACTCAGCCATTGCAGCCGGATTGTAAGTTCTAGAATAAGCACCTTGAATGTTTTGTGCTGGAGAAAAATAGTTAGGCGTTAAATTACCATACTCATCGTATTCATAAATACTCATGTTTGGTAATTTATTATTGGCCACACTTCTTAATCTGTCCCCATCATTTGCATTAAAAGAATTCACATAGTTACGATCTGTTACAGAATGGGTGTAAGAAAAATCTGTTCTAAATCTTATTCTACTAGAAACGGTATAATCTAAGTTTAACCTTGCACTAATTCTGTTTAAACCTGTTCCTTTGGTTACTCCTTTTTGGTCTAAATAACCAACAGAAGTGTAATATTTAGCTTTCTCACCACCACCTTGTAAAGAAATGGTATGGTCACCTGATAAACCTGTTTGAGTAATGGCATCTATCCAATCCGTATTATTACTGTAATTTTTAAACCAGTAAACATCACTTGGGTCATACTGAAATTCTTTATTTACCAATGTATTTAAAGGTGTTCCAGTTCTGTTCATAAATAACTCTGGAATTAACTGAGAATATTGATCTCCGGTTAATAGCGGAATCCCTTTTGGAACAGTAGATAACGACCCTCTAAAAGCATAATTAATAGTTGGCGTACCCACCGTACCACGTTTTGTAGTAATTAATAATACTCCGTTAGATGCTCTGGCTCCCCATACTGCAGTGGCTGCTGCATCTTTTAAAATAGTAATGGTTTCAATATCTGCTGGGGCAATGTTTAACAATTGCGCATATCCATCCTGATCTGCAGTTCCAAAATTAAAATCAGCGGGAACAGTAGTTTCATAAGGTAAACCATCAACTACAATTAAAGGCTCTGCACTTCCACTAATAGAAGAAGTACCTCTAATTCTGATAGACATTCCAGAACCTGGATCTCCAGAGTTAGAAGCAATATCAACCCCTGCAATTCTACCTTGTAAGGCTTCGTCAATAGAAGTAGATTGCATTTCTTGTAATTCTCTGGCACTAATAGTAACGTTAGCAGTAGTTAAATCTCTATCGGCTATGGCCATTAATCCGCTAGTTCCAGTTTTTGTGGCGGTTACGGTAACCCCTGCTAATTCATTATAGTTAGATTCTAAGGAGATGTTAATAGTAGTTCTACCATTAATTGCTACTACCTGAGATTTATATCCTAAATAGGAAATAGAAATGGTATGACTTGCATCTTTAATTTTTATGGCGAAGTTACCATCTAAATCTGTTACTACGCCGGTAACGGTACGCTTATCCTTGTCTAATTCTACAACAGAGGCTCCAATAATGGCTAATTTATCTACCTTATCTATCACTTTACCTCTCACCAATAAAGTTGTTGAAGTTGCTGCGGGTTGCTGTGCTAAAATTGATGATGGAAGTGCAAAAACACCCATCAAAACAACCATAAAGCTTAAAAAATATCTATTTCTCATATCTATCTGTAATCAAGATAATTATTAACTAAATGAATTAAAGTTCTATCTGCCAGGTTATTGCTTGAAGCATTAATTACGGTAGCAGTTCTGTTGTTATTTTGTCCTGAAAAAGACAAATTGTTTATTTGGTTATTTATCCTAACCGTTACCACTTCATCATTAATGTTTTTATGAAGCGTTTCAGAAGAGGTAATATCTTGGTTTCCATCTGCAGCTACAGTTCTTCTTACCAAAATATGATACCTGATAAATGCAGAAACTTTCTCAACATCTATACCTGTTGTAGGTGTTGTACTTGCAGGCAACAAACCAGCAGTGATAGCTGCTGCAATTGCATTATTATCTGGAACTAATAAGGTATGAGAAGTTCCCAATAACACACCGTTTATCACTCCAGTTGCTCTTGTATACAATGGTGAGTTATTCAGGTAATCAAAAAATCTTTTAAATGGAGAAATAGTTTGCCCTGGTGGGATTGTATTCGCTAAAGCTGCCAGCTTTAAACCAATGCCTCTTTCACTATATTCTAACAGGTTATCAGTATAATAAACTCTTCCGTTACTGGTATTATCAAAACCTGTAATGTTTACTACTGTTCCTACATCTTCATTACCAGCTGCAACCACTTTATTATTATTCCATTTAATATATTCACCAGGGATATCTCTATCGCCAGTTCTTATAAAACCTGTTGTGGTCGCAATGTTGTTTAACTCATTATTTGGCGTAGCAACTATATGTGTGTAAAGAATTCTTTGAATTCTTGCTCTTGCTAAAGCACCCGCTACTCTTACCCCGGTAGCAGGAGAAGTGTAAACCCATTCTACTCTAATAGGATCGTAGTCAAAACCTTTAGCTCTTAACAATTGATCAGACATCATGAAAAGCGTAAATTTTATATCAATATTATTGATGATACGTTTGTACTCTTCATTTAAAGCCCTTGTCATTAAAGTATAATTGGGATTCAAATAGGGTCTGCTGTACACAGAAAAGAAAGTATTTGATTCTTGTACTTTATTAGTACCATAAAACAAACCATTACTTAATATTTGACCGTCAACAATATCATTAGTTCTGTTAAACCTAACTTCTTCTTCTAATAAATTAAGGGCCGATGCAAATTTTGTAGGCCATACTGTGTTTGCCCATAAATGTGAATTTATTAAATCCACTAAAATATATTGTGGCAAAGCGTCTAAAGAAGTATAATGCTCTAAAATTTTAGTATTGATGAAATTCTGAAGTACCGTGTTTGTAGGAACAAACATGCTGTAACCATCAGATTGACCATCATTATCAGTTGTTTTTACAAAATTCTCATTATTAGGAGAAAAAGCTAAGCCAGCGTTATAAACTTTAATGTAAACCTTATCTGTTTTACCAGTTAAAATTTGATATCTTCTGGTAGCTAATTCATTCACTTGGTAGGTAACCAAATATTTATCTAAAATACTTTTGAATAAACTGTATTGAGGCTTTCCTGCTAAGTATTGGTCTAAATTTGGTAAAGGAAGAGTTACTTTTGTGACCTCATGTATAATTCCGTTTTCGGCAATAATATCGGCTGTTTTAACATTTCCTCCAATAAAATTAAACCCTGTGTAAGGTTCGTTAGGAAAAAAATAATTGTAATCTATTGCGCTTAAACCTGCGGCGGTTACAAAATTCTGATGAAAGTAAGGAACGTATTTATTGTTGTTATCTCCATCAACATAATAAGGAGTTCCGCCTACCGCAGAGTTGTTTCTGTTTGAAGAAAAAACAACTGTTTCTACCCCATTAACCATTTCTTTGTAGAAACCATCATAATAAGCGGTTCTTCTTTTATAAGCTTGATTTGGAATCCAACCTATATTAGATTGATAGTCTGAAATTCTATCGGTCCTAAATGCATTGTATACCAAGGCGTATTTTACAATTTTTTCAGCCATTTCTTTAGTTACAGCTTCTGCATTTGTAATTCCGTTTTCCTGAAAAAACACTTGAAAAGCGGCATCATTTGGAGCAAACAAAGTCCAATAACCAGCTTTAGACAAAATATCTGCGTATGCAGCTTTGTCTATTAGTTTAAGTAAGGTAGTGAAATTTCCCTTTGCAACCAGTTGTTGATATATGGGATCGGCAAGAGAATCTGGCCTACCATAATACTCGTCAAATTTATCCTTCTGACAGCCTGATAGTATAAAACTACCCACTAAAACCAAAAGAATAACACGTTTAATTGATGTGAACATAATTAGTAATTATATCTTAGAAAATTAATAAAGGTCTTTATTGAGCGTATGATAAATCAAAAGAATTGACCTGATGCTTGTTATTGCTTTTTAGAAGCACTAATAAGATTATCAAACTTAGAAAAGGAGGCAATGCGTTGAAGTAAAGTTTCATCATACTTAAGGTTAATTTAGGTTAATAAATCTCGAAAGTCGGGGACTCTCTAATTGGTTAATATACTAAAGTACAAGTTTCCGGGAAGCTTTGCATCCTGTCGCATCCTGTTTTTTTACTATTTTCACTAAAAAAATGTCATTTGTACATTTATTTAAAAAATTAGATAAAAAAAACTACCATTTAATCTAGTTTCCATCGGGCTTTACCGCATCACTTCTTAAACTTTCTGGCCAGGTCCAACTGGTAAAAGGATCGGGTTTTTCAGCATCATAATGATCAAAATTTCTAATGTATTTTTTGAGTTTTATTTTCTGATCAATAATTCCTTGGGTAATAATTTTTGAAATTTGATAAGCCCCATAAGGATTGAAATGAGTGTTATCTGCCAAAGCCTGAGTTTGACCCGGATAACTATTGGCAGGATAGTGTACTAAAGCCTTTTTAGAAGGCTCTACTCCTAATGCTTTGTATAAAATTTTGGTCTCTTTGTTCAAATCTATTAATGGCACATTTAACTCGGCAGCTACTTTGCGGGCGGCATCAGGGAAATCGCCTAAAGTCTCTACCACATCTCCTTGGTTGCTAAAAGATCTTCTTGCGGTAGAAGTCACAATTACCGGTATTCCGCCTTTTGCTCTAAAACTAGAAACAAAGAATTTTAAGTTTTCTGTATATGATTTATAAGCGCCATCATTAGCTCCTTTATCCTTTTGATCATTATGACCAAATTCTATAAATAGGTAATCTCCTTTTTTCATCACGCTTAAAATCTTCTCTAAACGTTTAGAACCCATAAAACTCCCTAAAGTAAGACCAGACTCCGCATGATTTGCAATGGCTATCCCTGGTTTAAAAAAATAAGGAATCATTTGCCCCCAAGATGCCCAAGGCTCATCATCTTGATTCACCACGGTAGAATTACCTGCTAAAAAAACAGTAATTTGATCATCTACGGGAGTAATCTCTATAGCCGCCACACATGGCTGAACAGCAAATTCTAGGGTAAGCTTGTTATCCCAATCTAATTTAGTGTACTCTCTGGGTTTTAAAGCCACTTTTTTGTTTTCGCTAATATTTCTATCCTTTATGTTTACTATAAAAGTTTCATATCTGAATTTACCTTTTGCAGGAGATATATTTTGTAACATTAGCCTTCTTGATTCGGCTTTTACAGTGGTTTTTGAAGCTCCATCACTATTACCTAGTAGCACTCTTACTTTATAATTGCCTTCGGGCAGTTTTACCGAGAAATAAAACGGCTGACTGGCGGTCACAAAATCTCTTTTTAACGCATTTCCTTTTCCACTATCAGCGAAAGCGGGCAAAGTTTCATAATCAAATCCAAAACCGCTGGCATCTGTGTAAGTACTTTTTGGGGTGACGGCGGTGTAGCCACTTTGCACATCAGATGATCCAAAATCAAATTTAAAAGATGGCCTTGCTGTAGATTGTGCCAATAATTGACCAGAAGATAAAGTGATAAGCAGAAATAAGTATTTTAAAGAGATTTTCATATTTTTAGAATCAAATATTTTTTGTCTTTTTTAGTTTTAAAGTTAAGACTATGATAAGTTTGGTTATTGATAACTACTGGTTTTGACAGCACATTTACTCCTGCTAGTTTAACAGGCAACAAAGTTAACAGCTTACAATCTTCGCCACTTCTTGATAGAATTTCGGCTTTTTGTAATTCCTTGTTATTCCAACTCATATCTACCACAAAATTTCCACGAGCAACTAAGCCTTTAACAGATCCGGTAGCCCAAGCATTTGGTAAGGCAGGTAATAATTGTATGTAATCTAACTGGCTTTGCAAAAGCATTTCGGTAACGCCAGCAGTAGCGCCAAAATTTCCATCAATTTGAAACGGTGGATGCGTATCAAATAAATTATTTAAAGTAGTTGTTTTTAATAATTCCTGATACATCAGATAAGCATGATTTCCATCTAATAACCTGGCCCAAAAATTAATTTTCCAGGCTTTGCTCCAACCTGTTCCGCCATCTCCCCTACCTATTAAGGTTTGTTTTGCTGCGTTAGCCAGTTTCTGATCTAATAATGGTGAAATTTCTCGACCCGGATGCAAGCCAAATAATTGCGAAACATGCCTGTGTTTTGGATCTTCATCTTCCCAATCTCCATACCACTCCATTAAATTGCCTTTTTTACCAATTTGTAGGGGATGTAACCTGGCTCGCTTCATTTCAAGCTTAGCAATTAAATCTTTATCGGTATTTAAAAACTTGGCGGCTTCTATTACATTGGTAAACAAATCCCAAATAATTTCCATATCCATAGCCGAAGCAATGGTTACAGCACCTTTATAGCCAGCCGGATGCAGGTAAATATTCTCTGGAGAAGTGGATGGTGCAGTAACCCATTCGCCTTTATATTCTACCAACCAATCTTCGCAAAAATCAGCAGCAGATTTCATTAGCGGATAAGCTACATTTTTTAAATATTCTTTGTCCTTGGTAAAACGATAGTGTTCATATAAATGCTGAGATAACCAAGCACTTCCTAAAGCCCAATTTGCCCATTTTGGATCTCCGCCTCCTTCGCCAACCGGATTGGTTTGTCCCCATAAATCAGAATTATGATGAACCGCCCAACCTTTCATTTGGTAATAATTACTAGCAGTTGCAGTTCCGTTTTTTGCCATATAACCTATTTGCGTAATTAATGGCTCTGTTAATTCTGATAGATTAGTCATTTCTGCTGGCCAATAATTCATTTGCAAGTTGATATTGGTAGTGTAATTACTTCGCCAAGATGGTCTTAATAAATGATTCCAAATTCCTTGTAAATTTGCAGCCGGGCTGCCCGCTCTGGAGCTAGATATTAATAAGTACCGGCCAAACTGATAATACAATTTTTCTAAGCCTACATCCGGCTTACCAGTTTTATATTGGGATAATCTTTCGTTGGTGGGTAATTCTGGATGAGATTCTCCTTTTATTTGCAAAGATAATCTGTTAAAAAACGAAGTGTAATCTGTTTGATGGGCTTTTAAAAGGTCGTCATATTTTTTAGTCGCAATTTTATTTAGATCTTGAGTGACGGCAAGTTTTTCATCTTTCCCGTCAGCATCAGGGCATTTATCAATTCCGTTAAAAGAAGTTTGGGCGGCAATAGCAAACACTACAGAAGTAGCATTAGTAATGGTTAATGTGCTGTCTTTACCTGTTAATTTACCATCGTTTTTTATCACCTTCATTCTCCATTCAAAACGCATTCCTTTGCAAGATTCATCATCTTTAAAAACAATAGGCTTTGGAACTCTTCTTTCATCGCTCTCAATGCGGGCTTTGCCTTGCAGTACTAATTCATTTTGAGCATTTACAAAACTGCTATGTGCTAATAAATGAGTGTTAGATACACTAAAATTAAGGCTATTGGCTTTGCTGGCGGTGATGCGTAAAATCATCACCTGATCTGGAAAAGAAGAAAACATTTCTCGGGTATATTGCACTCCATCAACCTCAAAAGAAGTAGTGGAAATTGCTTTTTCAATGTTTAAAGATCTTTTGTAATTTTTAACCTCTCCTTTAAAATCTTGTTTAATCAAAATATCACCCAAAGGTTGGTACATATTTGTGTTTGGACCTTGAATTTTCTTGAGTAAAGAAACCGCTTTGGGTATGCTATCCGCAAAAAGTGCGGATCTTACTTGTGGCAAATATTTATAAGCTGTTGGGTTTGGGTTGAGATTAACAGGGCCGCCTGTCCAAAGCGTAGCTTCGTTTAATTGAATTAACTCTAAACTTGGATGACCAAAAATCATGGCTCCTAATCGTCCATTTCCTATTGGTAAAGCCTCATTCCAGTCTTTTGCAGGTTTGTTATACCATAATTCTAAAGATTCAGCTTTTTGGCTTTGTGCACAAATATTATTTAAGCCAAGCAAACAGAATATCCCAAATGGAAAACACTTTTTAAGAAAAGACATTGATAACAAGGTTATTGGTTGGGATAAATCTAAAAAATAATCACACAACTACCATCATGATTCATCTAGTTTAGATAATATGAAGGAAAAAATACATTTATAAAAAAGGATAAGCCGAAGCTCATCCTTACCATAATATCAATTTTAAAATTAATTTAATGTAATAGCTACCACACTTAATGGAGGTAAACTTAATTGCAGCTGATCTCCGTTTTTGCTTGCCCCATTAAATGCCGCAGGTTTAATTTTATTAGGCTGATCAAAAGAATTGTAATCGGTAAATTTTGCTGAGGTTAAGATGGTTCCAACAGCTTTACTCCAATTTAAATCCTCAAAATTTAACTTTACAGGGATATTGTTTTTAGCATCAAGATTTACCATGGTTAAATGCACTACGCCATTTTTATCTTTTGAGGCAGAAATATTTACGGATGGAAGGCTTTTATTATTTACCACATAATTAGGTGAAGTAAATTTTACCGGCAGCAAAGTAGCCTCTTGATGGGTTTTGTACATATCAAACACCCAGTAAGTTGGCGTTAACAACATTTTATCTTTTTCGGTTAAGATTAAAGCTTGCAACACATTTACGGTTTGAGCCAAGTTGGCCATTTTCACCCTATCACTATGGTTATTAAAAATATTTAGGGTAGAACCAGCAACTAAAGCATCGCGTAAGCTATTTTGTTGGTATAAAAAGCCCGGATTTGTGCCTGGCTCTACATTTGTCCAAATTCCCCACTCATCTACCACTAAAGCTACTTTTTTAGCCGGATCGTATTTATCCATTACGGCAGAATGTTTGGTTACTAATTCGTCCATTCTTAAAGCATTTTTCATGCTGCTAAAGTATTCTTGCTCTTCAAAATCTGTTGCAGATCCTTTATTACCCCAACTACCCGTTGGAATAGCGTAATAATGCAATGATAAACCCCACATTTGGTTTCTGCTTTTACGCATCAATACATCTGTCCAATTATAATCATCGCTATTGGCGCCACCTGCAACTTTCTTTAGTTTTGTACCCGGGTAGTCTCTGGAATAAGTAGCGTAACGGTTAAACTGATCTGCATAATACTCGGCAGTCATATTTCCGCCACAACCCCAACTCTCGTTTCCAACACCCCAAAAACTCACTTTCCATGGTTCTGTACGTCCGTTTTCTTTTCTCAGTTTAGACATTGGGCTTTCTCCATCAAAGTTTAAATACTCTACCCATTTGCTCATTTCTTCTACCGTTCCGCTGCCTACATTCCCACTAATGTAAGGCTCGGTCCCTAATAATTTACAAAGTTCCAAAAACTCATGCGTACCAAAACTATTGTCTTCTGTAACGCCACCCCAATTGGTATTTACCATTTTTGGGCGACTGTTTGGCGCTCCAATTCCATCTCTCCAATGGTATTCATCGGCAAAACAACCTCCCGGCCAACGTAAGTTTGGAATATTTATCGCTTTTAAAGCATCCACAATATCCATACGAATACGACCTTCTTTTTTCACATTTAAGCTTTTATCTACCCAAAAACCATCATAAATACACCTCCCTAAATGTTCAGAAAAATGACCATAAATATGTTTACTAATTTGTTGATTTTGGTTTACGGTACTTACATAGCCCGAAACGCTAGTTTGCGCATTTAAACTCAGCGTAAGCACCAAGCAGCTTAAAAATAATATCGTTTTTTTCATGTAATTGTTATTGAGCATATTGTGAATAGACTTAGATTGATCTTATTTACCAAATGAAATTTATTTTAATTGATGAGGCTTATTTCCAGTTATCTGTTCTAAAAGGTGATGCAGGTAAATTAGCCGAATTATAAAGGCTGATTATTGGATTAGCACCCCATCCATATCTTATAGCTTTGGGGTTGAGCACCTCTGGCGATGTAATGAGTATTTCATTCCCTACAATAGTAGCCTTGGCCCAAACAAATTTTTTGTCTTCGCCGGCAATTGCAAAACCTTTTAATTCATCACCTTTAATGATTAAACCACCTTCAACATGTTTAAAATAAATTTTAATGGTATTCCCAAAAACTTGCATTTTTTGGTAAATAGGGCCCGAATAAGGTGTTTTTACTTTGTAGATATTATTTAAAGCAGGTAAAGCTAATCGGTAGCCAATATCTTGCTTGTTCTTAGGATGCACATCGCCCATGTTTTCTGGGTTTGCATTATCAATAGCTACTGCCATAGCGGTATGGGGCAGTAATAAGTTTTGTAATTGGGCTTCTCTTTTAATGGCTTCTGTACCTCCTTTGGCAGGCACAAATTCTATTTCTTTCCCAATATTAGCTAATTGCACATAATAGAAAGGGAAATCTCCCTGGCCCCATTGCGTTCTCCAATCTTTAATTAGAGTTTCCATCAAATTTTTATAGATGGAAGCAGTTGGCGAATTAGATTCGCCTTGATACCAAAGCGCTCCTCTGATGGCGTAAGGCACCAAAGGTTTTACCATTCCATTCCATAAAACATACGGATTGTGTTGATCCATCACCGGATCGGGATTTTTTGGACCACGAGGGGCATCTTTACCATCTGCTTTTGCCTTTGCAGCAGCAATTTTCCATTTTTCTAAAGCTGTATTGTAGGTTGTTTTTGCACCGGTATCTGCTTTAAATTTGATCAACTTATCATCAAAACTATTAAGCAATCCTTTAAAAATCGCGTTCTTTTCTAATGATTCTTTTCTTATCCAAGCTTCGGCAGTACTTGCACCATAAGCGGTGGTAATTAAGCCAATAGGCACTTTAATTTTCTTTTGAATTTCTCTGGCAAAAAAATAAGCTACCGCAGATAAATGGCCAATACTTTGTGGAGAAACCACTTCCCAATTACCTTTTACAAAATCTTGAGCTTGATTATTTGGAGCAAAATCGGTATCAAAAACTCTAATTAAAGGATAATTTGCTTGTGCTACCTCTTCTTTTTCATTGTACACTCCGCACCAATACCTATCTTCTTGTGCAACGGTAAAATCCATATTAGACTGGCCCGAACAAACCCAAACTTCGCCAGCGTAAACATCATCAATACTCAACTTATTTTTACCAGTTACAGTCATCACAAAAGGCCCGCCTGCTTTCAATTTATTAAGCTTTACCATCCATTTTCCATTAGCTTTAGTAATTGTTGTTTTGGTTTGAGCGCCCAATTTTACGGTTACTTTTTCCCCTGCATCTGCAGTACCCCAAACAGGGACTACAATTTCACGCTGTAAAACCATGTGATCTGAAAAAGGACTCGCCAACTTTACATCGGCGTAAGCACAAGAATAACCGGTAAAAATTATTAGAAAACATTTTTTAATAAACTGATTCATATTATATAAATAAGCTAATTTGGCTGTAAACCAAGAAAATTTAAAATTGAAGATAATAATTGGTTAAAATTAATCTGACAACTAATTTATGTGCAATAACTTATTTGGGTATCCTGTGTTATCCTGCATTAAATAATAATCACATTTTAAACGGTTCTGTTTTAATAAAAATTCTATAATCTTTAACCATTCCGTTTTGGCTTTTATCAGATCGAGGAAGATATTTTAGACCACTAACCGCTGTAACTTCACCCAAATCTATCACAATTTGATGCGGATGTTTGGGCTTGCCTCCAACGGCTTGGCTTTGCCAAAAAGTAGATTCTTGCTGGTCGTAAACTTTATCAGCCGCGTTATTGGCAGCAGTAATTTCTTCAGAATCTGCATAAACCACCTTCCACTTTAAGGTCGAAATTGAATTTCCGTCTTTTCCAATCAATTCTAACTCGGCAATAGCGCTTAAAACATCTTTTTCTTGTTGTGAATTTAAGGCTTCAAAACATAAATAGCGCCCTTGTTGTACACCCTCAAATTTTACTTCTTTCCATCCATTTCCGGCTGCGAAAGCACCTGTTTCAATTGGCTTTTCGGCAGAAAGATCTAAATTTTGATTTTTAGTGCGGTGTAGTAAAGATTCATCTTGGTTTAATTCATTTAAAATAGCTTCTTTCAACCCTGTAATTTTGGTTTCTTTTGGATTATCCACATCTAAAACAATGATTTCATTCTTACCTTTTTTAAGCCAAACACCTGGCATAAATAATGTTTGCTGAGGTCCAATTTTCCAAAACCTACCCATATTATAGCCGTTAACCCAAACCATCCCTTTTCCCCAAGTGCTTACATCTAAAAAAGTATCGCCAGTTTTTTCTAAATTAAATTCTCCTTTAAACCAAGCGGGACCATTATTTTCTCGTTTTTTAAACTTAGCCTTGGTTTGAAAACCATAATCAACCGGGAAATTATACACCGTCCAATTCTTTAATGCTACTTTCTCTTTCCCATTAATTAACTCCACTTTTTGGGTAATTCCTTTTCTATCAATAATGGCTTTTCCGTAGTTCACTCGGCCTGTTGCTTCCACTAAAATATCTAATTGCAAGGCTTTCGCCGATGCTGGAATTTCTATACTATTATCGCCCCTTCTTCGGTCTAACCTACCTATTGATTTTCCATTAATAAACACATTTGCCCAATCATGCACCTCCGTAATCACTAGTTTTTGTTTTATAGCTGATGGTTTTAAAGTGGTTCTATACAGGATGCGACCCCAACCTTGGTTAAACATTTCCATAGGTTGTATATTTTCTGATTTGATGCCTTTAGGCAGATTATCAAAAAGATTAGCCGTTTGGTTTAAATAAAAAGTGGGTATTTCTATTACAGGCATAGCGGATGGAATTTCGCCCAAACTCTCTCCTTCTTGTAGGTAATTCTTCAATAAATCTCTTACTGCAAAAAACTTATCAGTAGTATTTCCTTGTTCGCCAATGGGCGCATTATAATCATAAGATGTTGCCATTGCAGAGTATGGGGGCGCATTTGCTCCGCCCCACTGGCCAAAAGATGTGCCGCCATGCGCCATGTATAAACTGAAAGAAATTTTCCTATCCAGCATATCTTTTAAACTCCCAATGAAGGATGAAATAGACCTTGTTTCATGCGGACGACCCCAATGATCAAACCAACCCGACCAATACTCGCTACACATTAATGGCGATGTGGGGTATTTTTCTTGAAAGATTTTAAACTGCTTATCAATATCAGAACCTGCCCCAAAATTTAAAGTAGTAGCCACGCCATCCAATTCGTATTTATTAAAATTAGAAGACCAATCGCATCTAAATAATTGTACTTTATCAAACCCTGCTTTTATCACTTCGTTTTTAACGGCTTCCATATAAGGTTGCTCGTTTCCAAAAGAAGCAAACTCATTTTCTACCTGCACCATAATGATATTACCACCATTTTGAATTTGAAGTGGCGCCAATTGCTCCCCAACTTTTTGCAAATATTTGGCAGTACGTTGCATAAAAAAAGCATCTTTAGCGGTACGCACCTCAATATCTTGTTTCTTTAATAACCACCAGGGTAAACCGCCCATATCCCACTCGGCGCAAGCATAAGGCCCAGGTCTTACAATACAATACATTCCGTTTTCTTGTACCAATTTTACAAAAGCAGCTACATCTTTTTGCCCTGTAAAATCAAAAACATCTTGTTCTTGCTCATGAAAATTCCAAAAAAGATAAATACAAATGGTATTCATTCCCATGGCTTTGGTAAGCTTTATTCTTTGATCCCAATATTCGCGAGGAATTCTTGGAAAATGCAATTCTCCAGCCCTTACTACATAAGGTTTTCCGTTTAATAAAAATTCTTTATTGCCCGCAATAAACGTTTGTGGATTAGTTTTTAAACCTTGACTGTTTGCAGCAAAAGCCAAGTTGAGTAATATATAGATAAGGACAAACGTCTTCTTCATCATCATTTTTAAGGGCTTTTATGGTTTCTTTGTTGGAGCAACTCGTTTTAACCAAGCCTGGGGAACGGGAACAATACAAATATTCATTGATCTGTTATCTTCAGAAAGCATAGCTGATTGAATTTGTATTCTTGTGCCATCAGGACTAAAAGTTGGATGCGGATGATCTGCAGCTGTTGCTTTATGCCCTGTGGTTAACAACATCATTTCTTTTGTTTGCCTGTCTATTAAATAAAGGCTTCTAGAAAAATCATCGCCAACGGCAAATCTACCATCAGATGAACCACTTACATGCCACAATCCGCTTCCGCTTGGTGTTTGACCAACAATATAAGTTTCTCTTGTTCTAAAATTTACAATAGCTAAACCGGTTGGTTTCTCACGAGTGCCGGACGGTCCCCAAGCTGCATCTTGACCCGGATTGGCACCGCCAACCTCAGTTCCTGCGGCTACATTGGTATTGGTACCGGGTATTTTGCGATGCCCCATAATAGCAAAAGCTACTTCGTCTTTGGTAATGACTGCTTCATGAGTTACCCATTCATAATCCGCTTCGGGGTAAAGTGGACGTAAGCCTGCTCCATCAGCGTTTACAGTCCAAATACGTTGTGGAGATTTGCCTCCGGTTTCCCAACAAAAAACAATTTCGCCCGGCATCCAAGGGTTAGTTTGGATATGCCCAACCTGAAAAGGGACAGAAATTACATGATTTACTTTGCCTGTGGTTAAATCCATACAGGCTATACCTGCGGGACCAGCTCCCATTTTACGCGGACCAAAATTTTCTTCTAATTTGGTGTTTGGGGCTAAATGCTTTGCAGCATCGGCTTCGCCCACTCTAAAATAAACTCTTTTTTCGTCTCCATCCAAAGCCATATCACCACCTGCACCAATTTCTGGCGGAGTAGTGCCACAAACTTTTTGATAAGTATCAGCAGTTTTTAAAGTTCCGGCCTCACTGTCTTTAAATAATTTTTCTAAATCAACTTCAACAATTTGAACCGCATTATTGGGATTCGCTCTGTTGCCTATTCTACGCATAAAATAAAGTTTCATGGAGTTTCTGGCTATATTAAGCATCCCCATATATCCGCCCTCGGTTACCTGTACAATATCCCCAGTTTGTTCATTTACGGCCATGGCTTCTCCGCGTACTCTATCCGATTTAAAAATTAACCATTTACTATCCGCTGTCCATTGATTATGCGTTTGGTAAATTTTACCATCGCCTTTGGCTTTACTGGTTAAAAAAACAAGCTCTACACCTGTAACTGGATCTTTTACAATCTTTTTTTCAGATGGAAACCTTGTGCCTATTTGTGCAAATGCTATATTTAATAATAACACAAGTACACTAGTGAGGACGATTTTTACTGCCTTCAGTTTCATTTTTGTTTGGTTTATATCGGTGATATTCAATTTGATTTTACTGATTTGATTTTTAATTGCGCTTGATTTAATCCTTCTGATTTTGCTGTTACTTTAATTTTGCCTGGCTTATTTCCAGCTTTTAACAAAATAGTAGCAATACCTGCTTCGGCTTTCACCAATTTTGGAGCAATATTTTCTGCGTCACCTTGTAATTCAAACTCAATGCTATGGTTTGCAGCAGGAATGATTGTGCCATTAGCATCTAAAACTTCCGCATAAACAAACACCACATCATTGGTTCCGGCTTTTAAATTCTTCCCACTAAAATCAACCCTTAAATTGATTTTTACAGGTTTTTCTGGCGTTTTCACCACTTGTTTAATCACTTCTTGATTGTTGATGAAACCGAGCGCAGTTAATGTTCCTGCTGTAAACTCATTGATGGAGAAAGTAAATGGAGGATGCTTTAAATTGTTGGAATTTTTATCCTGATCTGGCTTTTGTTTCCCTAAAGATTTTCCGTTTAAAAACAGTTCTACTTCTTCACAATTACTGTAAATTTTCACCGTAGAATCTCCAATATTTGACCAATAATTAGCGATAGACAACATGGGTTTATTGAATTCATTTTCGCCCTTCAAATTTGGATTCAACTGACTTTGATAAAAGTAAAAAGCAAACTTTGGCAGCCTTACTATATCCATAATTCCCGATGATTCAATATCATCAGCATAACCTCTTTTGTAATCAAAAATCAACCAATTGGCATCTCCAATGGCTTTTCCATTTAAATTATCGTTATGAGATTCTTGATAATTTAACGCTTGTTGCAATAAACGTTTTTGACCAAAAGCCCTTAACTGTCGTGATGATTTTTCTTCTTTATTTAGGTTTTGATATTCTTTTTGATTGAAACCAGCATTCCCTGCATAATACTCCCAATCGCCATATTCGGCAATAAGCAAAGGTTTATTTTTTTGATAGTTTTTCCAATAAACCGGGTATTTACCATGCTGACGGGCAGGTAAAAAAACATCGTAAGCATCGTCTATCCAACCAGCAGAATAGGTATCGTTAAATGGTAATTCTTCATGCACAATCTGATGCGTTTTTTTCATGTAGGCTTTACTCATGCCCGATTCATTTAGCGAAGCTTCCCACATAATAATAGAAGGATGGTTACGATCTCTTCTTATCATATCTCGGGTATCTTGATAGCTGTTTTCTGTAAAGGCTTCTTTTCCCACAAACTGCCAACCCGGTATGGCATCCATTACTAAAATACCCAACTCATCACAAGCATCTAAAAAAGAATTAGCATGAGGATAATGTGAACTTCTCACAAAATTAAACCCTGCTTGCTTAATTTTATAAGCGTCTCGGTATTGCGCTTGATCCGAAAGCGCATTGCCAACATAAGGATACTCCTGATGGCGATTAGTGCCTCTAATCACTATTTTTTCTCCATTCAAAGTCAAAGCACTGGCTTCAATTTTTAAACTTCTAATTCCGGTTTTAATTTGTTCTGTATCTATAACTTTTCCATTCTCTAAAACTTCAACTTTTAGCGTGTAGAGATAAGGCAAATTTGGCGACCATAATTGAGGATTTTGAATTTCAATAACTTGTGTAAAAAGCTCAAAATCATTTTCTCTAATATCTATTGCAATAGGGACATTATTTGAGGCTACTAATTTACCATTTGGATCAAATAACTTAGTCCTTATTGATGCTGTACGCTCCAAATCTCCACCGTTTTCTACTTCTGTTTGAAGAGTTAGTGTAGCCGACGATGATGTTACATTTTCATAATGAACCAATAAGCCACCACCAGCTTTTCTGTTGGCTGCAACCGCATCAGAAATGTGCAATTGATTTTTTTTGATGAACCAAACATTTCTATAAATGCCGCTGTAATAGTTAAAATCTAAATCGGCAATAGGTTTTCCGGGTGGGATGATAGGATTATCCTGATTATTTAATTTTACTAAAATCACATTCTCTGAGCCGTAATTTATTCCATCGGTTACATTAACATAAAAAGGCAAATAACCTCCTTTATGATTCAGCACTTTTTTACCGTTGAGGTAAACATCTGCTTCTTGCATAGCACCATCAAATTTAAAAGCCAAATGCTTTCCCTTTTCAGTAGCTGAAACAGTAAAAAACTTTCTGTAAAAAGCAATGCCTTGCCATTGTTGCTTTACTTTTTCAATAGGTTCTATATTAGCAGTATGCGGAATGCTGATTTTTTGCCATACTACCTTACTATTTCTTTCAAATAAAGTTGGATTAATTGCGGTATCTATATCCTTCACAAATTCCCAATCTTGATTAAAAAGTTGGGTTTGCGAATAAGATGAATGAATAAATAGCAAAGAAATGAAATAGACAAAAATGGATTTAAACATATAACTATAGTGTTTTTTATTAGTCTTAGTGGTCTTTTTGTAAGGTGAACATTTATTCTCTAATTAAAGTTACAGCCATTAAACCTATTACTACATCATTTGCAATGGTTTGTAGCGTAATTTTTTTTAATATTTTTGATTTATCAAGTGGGATATCTAAGATAGTTGCAGCGCCACCTTTAATCTCCACTCCGTTATATTTTGCTTTTGATTCTTCTCCTGAAACTATTAAACCTGTTTTTAAATGTATTCTTGGTGGACGAGGTTGTTTTAAAGAAAAAGCAAAACCATCGGTATAATAATCTTCTTCAATTGGCCACCAGGTTTCTGGATTTTTGAGCGAAAGTTTAGCTGTAGTTCCATCAGTATATTCCACTAAAACGGCTCCATTTTCTAGCTGACTTTGCATTGGGTTGGTAGAACCCGCCATTAATAAATAAGCATGAGAAGCTTTTCCTGTTAAAGGAATACTAGCTTCTTTTGGGTAATTATCCCATTGCGAAGTAAAAAGAATGTTCTTTTTGTCGATGCTATTTGGAGTAACAAAGCTGATGCCTTGGGGAATAGAAAAACGATTGGTTTCGCCAGCCAATTTTCGTAAACCAGTATCATCAATTTCATGAGTTTCTAGTGGATGAGGCCAATCTCCTGTGCCTTGCCAAGGTAATTGTAAAGTAGTAACCTGCGGACGAGGCGTTAAATATTGATTCTTGAAAATTTGAGTGACTTTATCATTAAAATAATTTGATAGGTCTATTTGCTCTTGCTTTTTAGCTGTTTTAACATTCCAATTCACCAATTTTTCTGAAATTACTTCTCCATTGGCTAATTGCATTTTAAGGAGGTTTGTACCTGTGATTAAATCTGCCTCTGGAATTTGAATTTCATTAGATGTTTTCTCTGATTCAATTGTTAATTTGGTTTCAAATCCGTTTACAGAAACATTTACAATTTGATTTTGATTCGTGTTGTTTTTGATTTTAAAACCCTGCTGATTTAATTCAGTATCGTTTGATTTTACCAACTCAACCGCATTTTCAACTTTAAAACTGTAAGGCATCCACCAAGTTAAATCACCTTGTACAACCTGAATAAATGCGGTATGATTCCCCGTTTTTGCGTTTAACTCTCCAGTAAAACCATTATATGTGATTTTAAATGTTTTAAAAGCTTCTTGTGGATCGTAAAGTTTAATGGCCTTAGCTCCATTTATATTTTCGGAAATTGAACCTCCTGCTACATACGTTTTCTCTGGCAAAGCCGATGAAGGTTTTTCTCCTTCCCAAACTATTTTGATGGTATAATTCTCTGCAGCAGCGGTATTAATTTCAATAATTGGGTTTCCAACCGAGGTGGCAACGTATGTCCATTTTATTTCTTTCCCGTTAAGGGTAATCAACTTTACTTTTCCTTGAGCAATCACCTGAAATTTTAGGTTTAATTGAATTGGGAATTTGGGAATGATTTGATAATTATCTGTTTTGCCGTTTCTTTTAAAATCAAAAGAAATATCTGGCGTAGAGAAGGAAGCATAATTCCAGCTGGCAGGTAAACCCGGAGTAATGGCGACTACTTTTTGTAAGGCATCAGGCTTAATACCAAATAGGCCTTCTACTAAAGCTCTAGAAAACATTCCAACTGGGTCGGCAAAATCACGATAAGCTTCTGCCCTAATGGCATCATAATGTGAGATTTGAACTAGCGCACCAGGGCTACCCCCTAAATACATAGAAGCCAGCACTTCGCTTTTGAAAAGATGAAAAGCATTTTCATTTCTACCAGCTTGCCAATTTGCTAAAATGGTGTGCATAGACTCGGCTAAAGCCACATTATTGAGCGACCAAGTGTAAGGCATCCAATTGGTGGTTGATAAAGTATAATAATTATTATCCTCTAAACCCTTCGCTTTAATTGGAATATGTGGAATCTCGTTATCAATATATTTCATGCTTTGGTAAGCCTGAAAAGGGTTCATGGTCTCAGAATCCATGCTGTGGTAAATAGTCCATAAAGCAGCCGATGGATGAATTAATTGGTTTCCAATAGCATCTTTAAACTCAGCGTAAGCACCTTTATTTTTCATCCATAAAATAGAATTCATGGCGTTTAAAATCTTATTGGCTTCTTTCCTATAAGGTGTTGCATCTTCACCTAAAATAATAGCAATTTCTGCCGCTTTTTTGAAAGCAAAATAATTGTATGCCGAACTATGTGCCACGCCGCCGCCGCTATACTGTAGCGCATCACTCGCCCAAATTGCGGCATAAGCATCATACAAACCGTCTCTATCTACATCAAAGTTTCTGGTTTCCCATTCTAAATGATCCTTTAAAACCGGCCAAGTCTCTTTTAGAAAAGTTAAATCTCCATTCCACTGGTAATGCCTCAATAAAATATCGATATACACCAAATTCATATCATAATGGTGGGCTTTTAGGGTTTTCCCCAACGGGTCTCTGCTGATATAACCTTTGGTAAACATGCCTACACCCAACTTCTCTAAACTTCTAGAAAAATGTGTGGCAGAATCAGGCGTAATCACACCACTTTCTGGAGTTTTCACTTGCGACAAGGCATAACTTTGCAAATTTAATTTTGCTCTATCATGCCAACCCAAAGCATCTGCCATGTAAGCGCCACGCCATCCGTTTAAACGCATTCGCCAACCAATTGCGCCATGCATATAAGATGGCGCTTCCCAATTGGCATCAGCTGCAATGGCTAAAGTGCCGCCAATGGTATTGATAAATGAATCGGGCGTGTTAATTTTAATTCTATCGGCTATGAGTTTTCGGGCTTCTTCTGCTTTTTGAAAAACTTCGGCGGAAGCCTGATTTTTAAAGTTTGATTTAGAATCGGGCTTATAGATGATGAAATAATAGTCTTTGTTTTGCTCGATTTTTAACTTCCCAGCCAAAGCTGGAGTTTTGGAAACTACGGATTGAAAATAATTAAGCGGCTGACTTAATTTAGCAGCATCAACAATTTTTAACTCGGTTGATGAGGGAAAAACTCCTTTTAAAATTTGCTCTTTACTCAGTTGAGATTGCTGTTTTAAATCTTCGGTAAAATACCGTCCATCTTGCCCTACTTGTAAACCTACGCCATACTTTAAGGTAAAGGTTGCTTTATCAAGTTGGTAAATATTATCTGTACAATTAGCTGGCTTTAAGAAGAAATTTGAGGCCGGATCGGGGCCCATATCTCCATCTCTAGAGAATTTTTTACCGGTTGCACCACCAAATGCTGTGATAAAGTTTAAAGGCTTACTCAGGTTTTTGGCTGATAATTTAAGAATAAACCCTTCGGCATCGGCTAAAGCCAAAATATGTAAAGTAAGTGTTCCGTTGCCTAAAATTGGGTCTTCAATTTGATAAATTCTTGCTCCGGCCCTGTATCTGGCTTCTACATTTTTAGCATCGTTTAACCAAATGTTTGAGCCATTACTTTCAACCCCTAACTTAAAATTGCCGCCCATGCCGGGCATATACAAGGCAAACTCAGGTTTATCGCCAGTTTCTACTCTAAAAGCGGTATTTGTCCCGTACAATGCTCTGGTAAACAGTCGGTTTCCGTTGGTAATTACAAAATCTTCCCCATCCGGACGGTAACGTAATTCTCGCTCTTGGTTATGCCATAACTTGTTTTCAGTTATATTAATTACACCCTGCCCTTTAGAAGTTAAAATTTGGGTAAAAAGTATGAAGGTTAAAACAACTTTTAATTTAAAGTACTTATTGCTGGTCAACATTTTTTCTTTTATTTATTTGGTTAAAGAGTGGTATCATTTTAGATTAACATTGATGATTTTCACCATTTGAGCGGGTCTATTTACTGTTTTTTCGCCATCGCCTTGCGCTGTTTGTTGTACAAACAAATGAAGTTTTTTTCTATTCAGCCACAACTCGGTATCAAGAGATGGCTCCCATTGCCCCACCTCATCATTACCTAAATCTTTTATCTTCCATGCTCCGTTTTTAACATCTTTAATAGTTGCCACTGATACTTTATTTCCTCTTTCTTCGTCTCTAAAAACAACAGAAACTGCTTTTTTATTTACCACAATTTGCGGACGAGAAATTGGAATTTTTTTTGTGCCAACTCCGCTTAAAGAAAAAGGTGTTTTTCTGTCTGAGACCTGTTTTACAAGCCAATTTTTCCCATCAAAATAAATGAGTTGATATTGAGGAATGGTTGAATTTTGGGCTCTCCAATAAGTTGCGATGTATGGATTTCCTTTATGATTGGTAGTCATAGAAGTAGAATTAATTAATTCGCTTTTTTGAGGAATGGTTACAATAGGTTTGGTATTTGAGCTATTCATTGGCATAGCATAAGCCTCATTACTAGATGATGACCAAGTTTTACCGCCATCTAAAGATTTAGCGTAACTCATATCATGGTTGGTAGCTACATCACTTTTTTCTCGCCAAACCCAACTCAAATGAAAAACACCTTTGCTATCTATACAAGCTTGCCAATAAGCGTTTCTTTGGTTTTGTCCATCAATTAAATTATCATGAATGCGTTCCCATTTTTTGGTTTGAGTATGGTATCGGTTTAAAACCAAATTCCCTTGCCCTGATGCGCCTTCTCGGTAAAGAAAAAACAAATCACCATTTTTTAGTTTGTAAAATTCGGGATAAGTTGCCTTGATTTCGTTTTTCCCTATCATGGCAATTTCTGGACCTAGTTCTAAAGAATTTGGAGCTGTACTTTTTGCATATCGCAATTTACTAGCATGTTGATCCCAAGAAATATGCAAAAAACCGTCTCCATCAATAATAATGCTGATAGAATTATGAGCGTCTTTGTAATTGCCTTTATAAGGAGTTTGTTTAATTTGCCAAGAATCTGTCCCGAGTTTACGTTTTGCTAATATTACATTCCCTACCGAATCATAATAAGAAGTGTATTGCATATTTTTAAAAGTAACTACCGAATTTTTTCTGAAAACTACCGTATTTACGCTATTCCCCGCCCAAGCCAAACCCACGTTAGAAACTTCTTGTGCAAGTACAAGTGTGGAGCATAAAAGCAATAAAAAAAGCAGGCTTTTGAATTTTATCATTTTTTATTTGCTTACAAAAGGTTGATTTTTAGAAATAATTATTTTCTCGCCGAAAGCAAAAGCAACTTTTACAATTATTTGCAAACGATACATCATAAATTTTTTAGGCTTAGAATAAACTTTCTAAAAATTGGTTATTGCTAAGATGATGTCTTTGGGCGAAACATTCATCCTGCTTTATCCTGATAGCCTAATTGTGGTTAAATTTTTAACCATAGAGCAGCAGAGAACACCGCATAATAAAGATAAATCTTTTTGAAGATGCTTTTAGTTGGCTAAACGATACAAATACTTTACAGAAATTTTGGTGAAATTTAACACAAATGAGTTATAGGATAAATATTTGTGCAGTAAAACAGCATGTTGAATGGCTACATTTTTCCACTCGCTTACTTTAGATTTTTCTATTGCTTTTTTACTCATGCTATTTCTTAATTGATTATCGCTTAACAATTTTAGCAAGCCATTTACCAACTGATCGGGTTGCTGAAAATCTACCAATATGCCGGTATCAGACGAAAGCATTTCTTTAGCATGTGGTATTTTTGTAGAAATAATTGGGCATCCGCAACTCATGGCATAAGCAAATGTGCCACTTACCGCCTGATTTTCATCTTTTGAGGTAAATAAATAAACATCAGTCATTTGCAGTAAATCTAATAGTTCAGAAATTTCTACATATTGGTTGATAAACCTTACATGCTTGCTTAAACCAAGTTTTTGAACTTTTTTTTCTAATTCTTCTCGGTAAACTTCTCCTTCATTTTTTAATACTTCGGGATGTGTTTTCCCAATAATCAGGTACAAAACATCAGGGAATTTTTGCACCACCTTTGGCAAGGCTTCAATAGCTGTCTCAATGTTTTTATTTGCATTGATCAAGCCAAAAGTAGAAAGTACCGTTCGGCCTTCGCAATTATATTTTTCTTTTAATTTTAACTTATTTTTATGCTTAACCGGGTGAGTGCCATGAGGGATGATATTTATTTTTGAAGGAGCTATTTGATACTCTTTTTCCAAAATCTCTTTAGAGCTTTTTGTCATCACTATTACAGTATCAGCAGCATCAGTAATTCCTTTTAAAATTGCTTTTAATCTTTCGCCAGGGTTGGGCAGCACCGTATGAAAAGTAATAACGGTTGGCTTTTTTAAAGCATATAAAAAATACAATAATGTCTCGCCATACTCGCCCATAAACAAGCCAAATTCATGCTGAATAAAAACCATTTTAATGGTTACATCATTGTTTATTTTATTTGCTAATTGAATGTACTCTTCTGTTTTTGAAGTATCTAAAACATACTTTACTTCTGCAGGATAATCTCTTTCATATTTACCTTTTTCTAAAGCACAAATAGCTACTGAAAAAGAACTGTTTTTCTTTGTAGATAATGCGTCTACCAAATCTTTACTGTAAGTGGCAATTCCGCACTGACGAGGGGGATAAGAACTTAATATAAGTATCTGATTGAGCGCATTATTTGTCTTCATAAATTTTTATTAGGGGTTGCTGATTTTTTCTGAACACCAATTACAGAGGAAAGGAATTATCTTTTTACCGACTTGCTTTTTTTGAGATAGAAATTTAGGTTACTTTAATTTCTAATTTTGGTTTTGAAGGATTTTCTCCTCTTTTTGCAAGGTGTATTTGTAAAATACCATTTTCGTATTTAGCTTTTATACCTTCTATAATTACCTTTTCTGGCAAGGTAAAAGATCGAGAAAAAGAACAATAATTAAATTCATGTTTAATAAAATGCTCCATTTTATCTTCTTCTTTTTCTACGCTAATGGTAATTATTCCGTTTTCTACAAAAATTTTAAAATCCTCTTTTTTTAAACCTGGGGCAACTAATTCTATTACCAACTCCTTTTCGGTTTCATTAATATTTACTGCTGGTTGGTGGTTGATGGTCTCTTTTGAAAACGCATCAAGATATCTATCGCTATCAAAAAAATTTAATGAAAATTGGGCTCTTAAAGTCATAACAGGTTCTTTCTTTTATTGGTTTATAAAGGTAGTTTGACCAATTGAGTTGGATATTGATTTTACTCAACCCAAAAATTGATTATCATCAATTACTTAAAACAGAAAGAACTTATTTAGGAATAGGAGCTAAAAAATCAACTTTAGACTTCATCAAAAAACGTTTTTTTAATCTTACACCGTTACTTTATCGCCAATTAAATCATCAATTTTTTCTAATAGCACATTCAAATCAAGAGGTTTATATAAAAAGCCATTACAACAAGTAAATTGCTCTAAAACGCCCAAATACCCCGACATTAAAATAACAGGTATATCATTGGTTTGAGCATTATTTTTAATTTTCTGACATAAATCTACGCCATTATCTCCGGGCAGTATATAATCTAAAAGCAGTAAATCGGGTTTAAAATTTTCTACAACAGAAAGCAGTTCTTTACCATCACACCTCGTTTCTATCAAGAAGTTAAAGTAACTTAAAGCATCTTTTAATACATCTAAATGTTCTGTATTATCGTCAACTATCAGAATTCGCTTGAGCATAATTTTCATTTTAATAATTGATGTTTATTGAAATTTCAAAAACAACTTTCACCTGTAAAGTCTAAGAATATACTTCACATTTAACCTCTGTTCCATTTTTAATCTTTAGCTTCAATTTCTGCCTCATAAAAGGCTATAGGTATGATTAAAATCGAACTCAGGTATTTGCTTAAAAAACCAAATAACAAACAGCTATTTAGACTTTTAAGTCTTATGGTGATGAAACGTTTAAAAAATCAGCAGGATGATTTTATCCTCATGAAAAAGAATCAGATTGACTTTAACTTTTGATGATCGTTTAGGTTTATTTAGCAAATCATTTAAATAAGTAATCAATAATAATGCAGGAAGTTATTTTGGTGATGAAGCACAAAACCGCTTCCTGCATTTATACTTTTTCGTTTTTTCTTAATAAAAATTTAAGCGCTTTACGCTTCGGTAAAAGCATAAGAAGGAACTTCTATTTCTATCTTATTCTCTACACTTACAATCCCTGGAGCCGACCATGCTGCATTTTCAGCATCATCTTTTTCGGCAAATGAGCGTACTTTCCCTTTAATAATAGCCTTGCTTCCTACTACATCTACCTGAATTCTTTCGGCATCAAATGTTGCACTGCGATGAAGAGCGGCACTAATTTTTTTCTGAATATCTACAGCTGCAATTCTGGGTTTTACTGTAATTAGGTTAATAATAGACCTTACGCCTGTTAAATTTTCTACCGCTGTTCTTGCATTGGTGCGTTGATATTCCCACTCTACTTCACCTTCTAGCTTCACAATACCATCCTCTACCTTAATTTTAACTTTTTCATCTTGCACTGCGGTATGCCATTTTAAAGCATTTAATACCGCTTCTGCAATTTCAGTATCAGATTTTCGATAGCTTGGCGAAATCCCTACCTGAATATCCTCTGCTACGGCTTTTACGCCTGTAACTTTCTTTGCTGCTTTTTCGGCAGATAGTTTTTTGGAGTAGGAATCTACAATACCGGAGAGTGTTACAATTCCGTTTTTTACAGCTACTCCAATTTCCGATTCATTTAAAAAAGGCTCCCAGCTCAATTCTTCCATTACATCTTTTTGAATTTGATTATCAGTCTTCATAATATTAATATTTATTGATTCAAAGGAACGCTAAACCGCATTGCACTCAAATGATGACTATCAATAAGCTCATTGACTCTAATCAAAAACAGAACATTCAATAAAAATCAATAATGAAGCTGATACCTATCATCAGGTTTGCCAAAACGAGTACTGAAATTTGAGATTCTAAAATCTACAGGTGATGAACTTAAAAAGCTTTTTTATTTTTTTAATGGGTGGTTTGATGCTGAGTTCATGCGTATCCAAAAAAAAATATGACACCGTTTGGTCTGATTTTAATAAGTTGGAGAGTTCTTATAATGAAGTTCAAATCCTTTGCGATCAATACCAAGATTCTACCCGTATTTACAAAGACTTATCAAAAAGTTATCAATCTCAAATTGAGATGCAAAAATCTACTAATGATGTATTGGTTGATCAACTAAAAGAGCTATCTGTAATTACCAATTCACAGGCCGAAAGCATCAAAAAATCATTAGATAATATTGGAGGTAAAGATGCTTATATCAGAAATTTACAAACTTCAATGGATAGAAAAGACTCTCTCAATATGATTTTGGTGATGAATTTAAAAGGCGCTATTGGCAATATTAATGATGAGGATATTGATATTAAAATTGAGAAAGGAGTGATCTACATTAACATTTCTGATAAACTATTATTCCGTACCGGGAAGTATGAAGTAACTGAAAAAGCGAGTGAAGTATTAGGAAAGATAGCCAAGGTACTAATCAATCATCCCGAAATTGAATTTATGGTAGAAGGGCACACAGATACCGTTCCTTACCGTGATGGGGTACTTTTAGATAATTGGGATTTAAGTGTAAAACGCTCTACCTCGGTAATTAGAATTTTGCAGCAAAAATATAATGTACCTGCTACCAGAATGGTGGCCGCTGGCCGGGGAGAATATATCCCGATAGCCTCTAATTCAACCGTAGCTGGAAGAGCTTCAAACAGGCGGACAAGAATTGTAATTCTTCCGCAATTAGATCAGTTTTTTAAGTTATTAGAACGCCCACCTTTGGCTAAATAATAAATAGGGTTGGTTACAACAATCTATCACTTATAAAGGTGTTTGTGGTCATTTATTAGCTAGCTTTTTAAGCTCACATTTAATCTCATTTAATAAACCATAAAAAGATGAAAGCACTTGTTTATCATGGCCCCGGAAAAAAAGCCTGGGAAGAAAAACCTAAACCAATCATTATTAATCCTACAGACGCCATTGTGAAAATCCTTAAAACTACCATTTGTGGTACAGATTTACACATTATGAAAGGCGATGTGCCCACCGTAACGGATGGCAGAATAATTGGGCATGAAGGTGTGGGAATAATTGAAGAAGCAGGAAGTGCAGTAAGCGCTTTTAAAAAAGGTGACCATGTAATTATTTCTTGTATTACTTCTTGCGGTAAATGTGATTATTGCAAAAAAGCCATGTATTCGCATTGTGAAAATGGTGGCTGGATATTAGGAAATTTAATTGATGGCACACAGGCCGAATATGTAAGAATACCCTATGCAGACACCAGCCTGTACCCAATTCCAGAAGGGGCTGATGAAGAAGCTTTGGTAATGTTGAGTGATATTTTACCCACAGGCTTTGAATGTGGCGTATTAAATGGACAAGTAAAACCAGGCGATACCGTTGCTATTGTAGGCGCCGGACCCATTGGCATGGCTACTTTACTTACCGCTCAGTTTTATACTCCTTCAGAAATTATTGTAATTGATGTAGATGAAAACCGATTGAATGTTGCAAAAACGTTTGGAGCAACACATACCATCAACAGTTTAACAGAAAATGCTGCTGAAATGGTAATGACTTTAACTAAAGGAAAAGGAGTTGATGTAGCTATAGAAGCAGTTGGTATTCCCGCAACATTTGAAATGTGCCAATCTATTGTTACCGCTGGTGGGCATATTGCTAATATTGGTGTACATGGTAAAAGCGTGACTTTACATTTAGAAACATTATGGTCTAAAAATATTACCATTACCACTAGGCTGGTAGATACTTCAACCACTCCTATGCTTTTTAAAACAGTTCAAGCTGGTAAATTAGATCCAAAACAACTGATTACGCATCATTTTAAATTAGATGAAATTATAGACGCTTATGAAGCTTTTGGAAATGCCGCTAAAGAAAAAGCCTTAAAGGTGATTTTAACAAGTTAATCACATATAAAAAAGAGCAGCCATCAAAATAGAATGGCTGCTCTTTTTTGAATAGGGCTTAAGCAATTACCTAATTACTATTTCTATAATTTTAACATCCGATTTAATACTGCTTTTATCTAAATCATAAGAAAAATGATTCATCTCTAACCGGTAGTAAATTCCGTCTTTAGAAGCATAAGTTCTACCTTCAATTTCTGATCCATGCACTTCTACATCACCTTCTTTCATTGTTAAATCTTGAAAGGTATTCCCAATTTTTATACCCTTTATAGTTTTTACATTAGCGCTAATAATTTCAATTTGACCTACCAATTTTTCATCTTTTTGGTCTGGATAAATATTAGCTAAATGCGCTCCGTCTTCCCCATTAATCTTATAAATTTGGAAACTTCCTTCTCCCGTTTTTTTAATACTTTTTTCTAACCTAGCGGGATACTTTTTTTGAAGTTCTAAAAACGCATCCCTTAGCTTAATTCCGTAAAATTGATTTGGCTCAATTAACAAGTTAGATAAAGTTGAAGAACTATCTTTTGCTGATCCCTCAGCTAATGTATCCATATTTATTTCCTTATCCGAAGCTTGTTCGACTGTTTTTTCGCTATTATTACAGGCAACAATCAAAATAAAAATCGTGTAAATCAAGCTCTTTAAAATATTCATCATCATAAAGTTTATTTAAAAACTTAGAGGCAATAATCAAACCATTGTTAATTAATAGATTTCAATTAACACGATTAAAAATATTACCCTTTCACTTCAACCAAAGAAGGATTGACTTTGCTTTTCCAAATAAAAAAATCCCTGCTCAATTGAATGAACAGGGATTTTTAATTGCTTTTGGCTTTTGGCCTTCAGCTTTATGCTTGGAAAAAATTACATCATTCCGCCCATGCCGCCGCCGCCCATTGGAGGCATTGCTGCTGCACCACCTTCTTCTGGCTCGTCTGCTAACACACATTCTGTAGTTAACAACATAGCCGCAATAGATGCTGCGTTTTCTAAAGCTACTCTAGCAACTTTAGTTGGATCAATTACACCTGCACCAATTAAGTTTTCGTAAACATCTGTACGGGCATTGTATCCGTAATCGTCTTTACCTTGTTTTACGTTGTGAACAACAATAGAACCTTCAATTCCTGCATTTGCACAAATTTGACGAAGTGGTTCTTCAATTGCTCTTTTAATGATTTTGATACCTGTGTTTTCATCTTCATTAGCACCTTTAAGATCTGCTAAAGCTTCTACTGCTCTAATAAAGGCAACACCTCCACCAGCAACAATACCTTCTTCTACAGCAGCTCTTGTTGCATGTAAAGCATCGTCAACACGGTCTTTCTTCTCTTTCATTTCTACTTCTGTAGCAGCACCTACGTAAAGAACCGCAACACCACCAGCTAATTTAGCTAAGCGCTCTTGTAATTTTTCTTTATCGTAATCTGAAGTGGTAGTTTCTATTTGAGCTTTAATTTGGTTTACTCTGGCTTTGATATCTTCTGATTTACCAATACCGTTAATGATGGTGGTATTATCTTTATCAATAGTGATTTTTTCTGCCTGACCTAAATAAGTTAAATCTGCGTTTTCTAATTTATAACCTCTTTCTTCAGAAATTACAGTTCCACCGGTTAAAATAGCGATGTCTTCTAACATTGCTTTTCTTCTATCGCCAAAACCTGGAGCTTTAACAGCTGCAACTTTCAAAGATCCACGGATTTTATTTACTACCAAAGTAGCTAATGCTTCTCCGTCTAAATCTTCTGCAATAATTAATAATGGCTTACCAGTTTGAACTTGCTTTTCTAAAATAGGAAGCAATTCTTTCATGTTACTGATTTTCTTATCGTAGATTAAAATGTATGGACTTTCTAATTCTACTTCCATTTTATCAGCATTGGTTACAAAGTATGGAGATAAATAACCTCTGTCAAACTGCATACCTTCAACCGTTTTCACTTCAGTTTCTGTACCTTTTGCTTCTTCAACTGTAATTACACCGTCTTTTCCTACTTTAGCCATAGCTTGAGCAATTAAAGAACCAATTACATCATCGTTATTAGCTGATATAGATGCAACTTGTTTGATTTTGTTGTTATCATCACCAACAGACTGAGATTGTTTTTTAAGGTTTTCTACAACTGCAAAAACTGCTTTGTCAATTCCTCTTTTTAAATCCATTGGGTTTGCACCTGAAGCTACGTTTTTAATACCCGCAGTTACAATTGCTTGCGCCAAAACTGTTGCAGTTGTAGTTCCGTCACCTGCAATATCAGCAGTTTTAGAAGCCACTTCTTTTACCATTTGAGCACCCATGTTTTCTAAAGTATCTTTTAATTCTACTTCTTTAGCCACGGTTACTCCATCTTTAGTGATAATTGGAGCGCCAAATTTTTTATCGATAATTACGTTTCTTCCTTTTGGACCTAAGGTTACTTTAACTGCATTAGCTAAAATATCTACTCCGCGTTTTAAAGCATCGCGGGCTTCTACATTGTATTTAACTTGTTTTGCCATTTTTTTAGTATTGAGTAGTGAGTACCAGTAGCAAGATTTACTTACAAACTTTACCCTCTATATGTTTAATTAATTTAACAAGTGTCTTGATTCTTTCTACTTGTATCTTGATTCTAATTTAAATTACAGCGTATATATCGCTTTCTTTCATAATCAAGTATTCTTTACCTTCATAAGTAATTTCTGTACCTGAGTATTTTCCGTATAAAACCTGATCACCAACTTTAACGGTCATTGGCTCGTCTACTTTGCCATTTCCAACAGCTACAACAACACCACTTTGAGGTTTTTCTTTTGCGGTATCAGGGATGTAAATACCTGAAGCAGTTTTTTCTTCTGCAGGAGCAGCTTCTATCACTACTCTATCTGCGATAGGTTTAATGTTCAATGCCATAATTTATCTTTATTTATAATGTTTAATTTCTACGCCCTCTGTGACACAGAACATGCCAAAACCCACTTTTGCCAAATTTTCACTTTAAAAGGCGGGTTTGTTAATGGTATGCTAAATATCAAATGTCAGCTTGTCAGTTATTGGTCTAACTAATTTATTAGGGCGTTTTAACACGCTTTCCGCTATATCTTTATCCCAAAAAAGGGATAAAGCCTGCCCGACCGGTTCAGGCGGGGATGCCGCTACAATCGTTAACGCAGCTTTACTAAAATTAAACGCCGTTTAGTAAAACAATTCTAAAACAAAAAAGACCGTCCTTTTAGAGAACAGTCTTTTCAATATATTTTATTTTAATTACTTCTTAGAAGTATCTTGTGAACTTGGTTGAGGCATTGATGGAATAGAAGATGGTGCTGCTGTTTTATCAATTTGCTCCTGAATTTTAGAATCTGTTTTTACAGCTCCTCCTGTTTTAGGACTTGAGATATTAATAAAAATGGCTACAACCATTAATATGATTGCTAAGCTCCAAGTTCCTTTTTCAAGAAAATCTCCGGTGCGCTGTACGCCCATAATGTTGTTTGAAGATGAAAACCCAGAAGATAAACCTCCGCCTTTAGGATTTTGGATTAAAATGATTAATACCAAAAGCACACAAATTAAAATTCCCAATATCACTAAAAACGTTATCATAATTCTTTTATTAATTAACCTTTAATTCCAAATATTTTATTTGGCTGGCAAAGTAAGTGCTTTTTTCTGGAAATTTCAAACTTAATTTTTTGTACACATCTAAAGCTTTGTGATAAAGCATTTGCTCTACATAAATTTTAGCTAATGTTTCTGAAACTACTTGGTTTGCATCTTCTGAACTCCGCTTTGCTTTATTTTCTGAATCTATTTTATTTGCAGTTGGAGGCTTAATTTGAGGCTCTTCTTTGATGAATTTTTCGATAATCTGAAACTCCTTCTTTCTAAAATCAAACGGAACTGTATAATTTGCTGATGAAGAAGATATTTCTTCTGCTCCTCTTAAATGAAAAATATTTTCTGCTATTTGCTGATTTAACCTGTCGGGATCAGCTTTTTTTATCTGCTTGCTGGTATCTAATTTAAAAGAACTGTAAGGCTGATGATTGGAAGAATGCTCTTTTCTTGTTTTATTTAACCACCAAAGAAATGTATATGGCATCCTTTCGTCGTTATACTGACTTACACTTTGCTCCTCTTGTTTAACTTCTATTTTAGCTAATTCTTTACGATTTAAAGCAAAAAAATCAGCTTGAATGGGATGATCAAATTGTAATTCATCTTTTTTAATCGGTTCAGTTGCGGAGACGGAAACTGTTAATTCTTCCTCTTCAACAGCTAATTCAGTTTCTTCGGTAATCGCAACTTCGTCCTCGATGTTTTCAACTGGCTCAACTTCCTTTTCTTCTACTACTTCTTCCTCTTCAACAACTGGCTCAGTTTCTTCAGTAATCGAAACTTCGTCCTGGATGTTTTCAACTGACTCAACTTCCGTGTCTTCTACTATTTCTTCCTCTTCAACAGCTAATTCAGTTTCTTCGGTAATCGCAACTTCGTCCTCGATGTTTTCAACTGACTCAACTTCCGTGTCTTCTACTACTTCTTCCTCTTCAACAACTGGCTCAGTTTCTTCAGTAATCGAAACTTCGTCTTGGATGTTTTCAACTGACTCAACTTCCGTGTCTTCTACTATTTCTTCCTCTTCAACAACTAATTCTGTTTCTTCGGTAATCGAAACCTCATCCTCAATGTTTTCAACTGATTCTATTTCCTTTTCTTCTACTATTTCTTCGGTAATCGAAACTTCGTCCTCAATGTTTTCAACTGATTCTATTTCCTTTTCTTCTACTATTTCTTCATCTTCAACAACCAATTCTGTTTCTTCGGTAATCGAAACTTCGTCCTCAATGTTTTCAACTGATTCTATTTCCTTTTCTTCTACTATTTCTTCGGTAATCGAAACTTCGTCCTCGATGTTTTCAACTGGCTCAACTTCTTTGTCTTCTACTATTTCTTCTTCTTCAACCAGCTCTACTTCTTCGGTAATCTCAGCTTCTATGTTTTCAACTATTTCGGTTTCCTGTAGCAAAGCTATTTGTTCTTCGCCTTTAAGGGCTATTTCAAACTCTTCTTCTTCTTCAACTATTTCTAGCTGAGTTTGCTTTCCTAAATCCTCAGAAACAATCTCACTGTCTAAATTCAAATCCCCGGCAATTGCTTGCTCTTCCTCTGGATTCCATATTTCAACTTCTACATCATCTTCTACCAAAAGAATTTCTTCAGCTTCTTTATCTAATGCTTCAGCGTCTGGCTCGGTAGTTTCGACTTTAAATTCGGATCCGTAAATTTGATTCAGATCTATTCCAAAAGGATTATCAGCATTATCCTGATCGGTTTGAACCGTTTCATGATGAGTTTCTTCCTCTTCAATAATAAGACTTAACTCGGTGAAAAATTGTTCAGGCTCATAAACAACAGCATGTAAAACTGCCCTTGATGGCGCAATAGCTGCTGCCTGAGTAAGAAAATTTTCATATTCCTGAGTATTTATTGCAGTGCGAGAGGCCAAATAATGCAAGCTTTGGCAATAAGGATATTTTTCAATCCATTCCTTAATTAAATACAAATCACTACTGCTCAACGCATTCGGATTTGAATGATAAGTACGAAATTTACTAGCCTCGGTTTGATTTGAATTCAATGCTGCTTATTATTATTTTAAAACCCTGTGAAGTTAACAAAAGCCTACCAATTGGCAAAAGCTCTGTTATAAATATCCTCTGTTAATTGCTGATTGATATTTTTTATTAACGCTTGCTCTTGTGCGGAGAAAGAACCAGCCTGCGTTGAAAAATCTATAAAACGCGTAAAAGCCTGGTCAAAACCCTTATCTGCTTCTATTTTATTGGTGTATTTTACTTGTACAGTAATACTTAAACGTGTTAAACCAGCCGTAACTTGCTGGTTACCTTGTATTGCAACCGGTTGAATGTTATAATCTGTAATTCGACCTTCAAAATTTGCATCTCCATCTACTCTTAAAAAACTTAATCCGGTTTGGGTTCTAATCCTGTCTTTTAAAGCTTCAGTAAAAGATTGACTTAAATTAGGAACCACCAATTGCGCTGTGTTTTCAAACAAAGGCACAGAAACTGTTTTCATTCCCGCAGATATTGAGCCTCCGGTAAATGAATAAACTCCACATCCGGCTTGCAAAAACAAAAACGGTAATATAAATAAGAATGCTAATCTCTTGCTCATTGCCTTAATTCAGGTTTAATTCCTTAATTTTTCTATATAAAGTTCGTTCAGAAATTCCTAATTCTTCTGATGCGGCTTTTCTTTTTCCTTTATGCTTTTTAAGTGCCCTTTTAATCATATCTGCCTCTTTATCTATCAAAGAAAGTGATTCTTCCACTTCTTCAGCATCATGATGTGTAATGTGATAATCTTCTTGTCGGTTGATATTTACCGGTTGCTGTATAGTGAGCGTAGATTCACTGGTTGGCATTTCAATATCACGATATAAAGAATTAATCACTTGCGGGTTGCTTGCTGCGTAATTAGAGACGTTATCTCCGTTCTGAATAATATCAACCACTAATTTTTTAAGTTCTACCATATCCTTTTTCATATCAAACAATACTTTATAAAGGATATCTCTTTCAGAAAAATCATCTTTTTTACCCTGCTGGTTTAAGCGCATAGGCAAAGTACTGGTTTGATCTAGCGGAATGTAAGATAATAGTGTATGTGCTGTAATATGTCGGTCTCTTTCTAAAACCGCAATTTGCTCGGCAATATTCTTTAATTGCCTCACATTTCCTGGCCATCCATAATTGGTTAAAACCTGTACGGCATCGTCTGCTAAAGTTACATTTGGAGAGCGGTATTTATCAGAAAAATCGGCCACAAATTTTCTAAAAAGTAAATGAATATCTTCTTTACGATCTCTTAATGGTGGGATTTTTAGCGGAACCGTATTTAAACGATAGTACAAATCTTCTCTAAACTTACCCGCTTGTACCGCACCAAACATATCTACGTTAGTGGCGGCTACCACTCTTGCATCTGTCTTTTGAACTTTCGAAGAGCCTACTCTAATGTATTCTCCTGATTCTAACACTCGCAGTAATCTGGCTTGCGTACCCAATGGCAATTCGCCTACTTCGTCTAAGAAAATTGTTCCACCGTTTACCACTTCAAAATAACCTTTTCTGGCTTCATGAGCTCCGGTAAAAGAGCCTTTCTCGTGACCAAACAATTCAGAATCTATGGTTCCTTCTGGGATAGCGCCACAATTTACTGCTATAAAAGGACCATGTTTACGGGCACTCATTTGATGAATGATATGCGAAAAAACTTCCTTTCCAGATCCGCTTTCTCCTGTAATTAAAACAGTAATATCTGTTGGCGCAACCTGCCTAGCTATATCTATGGCTCTGTTTAACAAAGGCGAACCGCCAATAATTCCAAAGCGTTGTTTTATATCTTGTACATCCATTTATTTTGAGAATTAAGTAGCAAGTCTTGAGTAGCAAGTAGCAAGAACTACACGCTTCAAAAAACTCTACTGATGATTTCTTAAATCTTTTTCTTTATACTATTGCTCTTAAAAATTAATCTATAACCTTATAGGCAAGTCTTGATACTTGATACTAATATCTTGCTACTAAACAGAAACTATTTTACCTATCAATGTTGCTGTGGTAGTTTTTTCTACCAAAACGTTTACATAATCTCCGGGTTTGTGCTCTCCTTGAACCGGGAATATTACCATGTGGTTTCTATCACTTCTTCCACAGAAATCACTTTTAGACTTTTTAGAAAATCCTTCAATCAGTACTTTTTCTATTTTGCCTACTCTTTTTTGTGCCTGAAAAAAACTATGGTGCTGTTGCAAAGCAATAATTTCTGCTAATCTGCGCTGTTTTTCTTCTTCGGGTACATCATCAGCTAATTTTTTAGCTGCTGGCGTTCCTGGTCTTTCAGAATAAGAATACATATAAGCAAAAGCATATTTCACCACCTCCATCATGCTTAAAGTTTCCTGGTGATCTTCTTCTGTTTCGGTACAAAAACCAGAAATAATATCGGTAGAAATGCTGCATTCAGGAATGATATTCCAAATTGCTTCAATCCGGTTTAAATACCATTCTCTGGCGTAAGTTCTGTTCATTAAATCTAAAACTCTAGAGTTTCCAGATTGTACTGGCAAATGCACATGGTTGCAAATATTCTCATATTTGGCAATGGTATGCAAAACCTCATCAGTTATATCTTTTGGATGCGATGTAGAAAACCTCACCCTAATTTCTGGACTTACCAAAGCCACCATTTCTAATAATTGAGCGAAATTAACAACCTCACCCCGCCCCTCTCCAAAGGAGAGGGAGTTCTTTGCAGATGGCTCTGCTATGTTTTGGGCTTCTCCTGCGCTTCCTTCTCCTTTGGAGAAGGATTGAGGATGAGGCCTTACCCACTTATAAGAATCAACATTTTGCCCTAAAAGCGTGACTTCTTTATAGCCTTCGTTATATAGATCTTGTACTTCTTTAACAATAGAAACAGCATCTCGGCTACGCTCTCTTCCTCTGGTAAAAGGAACCACACAAAACGAGCACATATTATCGCAACCACGCATAATAGAAACAAAAGCACTAATTCCGTTAGAGTTTAACCTCACCGGACTCACATCTGCATAAGTTTCTTCTCTGGAAAGCAAAACATTAATGGCTTTTTGACCTCCGTTTACCTGCTGAATTAAATTTGGAAGATCTCGGTAAGCATCTGGCCCAACTACCACATCCACCAATTGTTCTTCTTCTAAAAATTTCGCCTTTAAACGCTCGGCCATACACCCTAAAACACCAATCACCAAACCTTTATTGGTTCTTTTAATGGCTTTAAATTGCTTCAATCTGTTTCTCACTCGGGTTTCGGCATTTTCTCTGATAGAGCAGGTGTTGATAAAAATTACATCGGCTTCATTATAGTCTGGAGTAGTAATAAAACCATCATCACTTAAAATAGAGGCCACAATTTCGCTATCAGCAAAATTCATAGCACAGCCATAACTTTCTATATATAGCTTTCGCTGATGTATATTATTCTTTTTTTGATCTAAAACTAATGCTTCTCCTTGTCTGGACTCATCGTGTTCTTTAGAAGCTAAATCTAGTGTCAACATGCTTTTTTATTTGGATTACAAAATTAGTAAAGATTCTATTAAAATGACAGTTTGTCAGCCTATAAATTTTTGATGATGATTTTGAAATGATGGAATTTGAATGAAGAGCAGTTGTTAAAAGAAGATGAATAACAATAATTTGGGCGTTTAAACACACTGTCCACTACCTGCCTGCCGCAGGCAAGGTATCTTTTTGGTCAAAAAAAACCAAAAAGGATGACGTTTCCATCGTTAACGCATTTAGCCGCTAAACCCATAAATACTACTGTCGCTTTTCTAAAAAAATTTATAAACTTCTATTTTATTTCCACCTCCACATAAGAATTGTATTTTTGTCCGTTAAGATCAAGCGAAACTATGAGCAAGACCAATAAAAAACAAGATGCACTGGATTATCATTCTCAGGGCAGACCGGGTAAAATTCAAGTAGTATCTACCAAGCCTACAAATTCACAAAGAGATTTAGCTTTGGCTTATTCGCCAGGCGTAGCCGAACCCTGCTTAAAAATTGCAGAAAACGTAGAAGATGTTTATAAATATACCGCTAAGGGCAATTTAGTTGCTGTAATTAGTAACGGAACTGCTGTTTTAGGTTTAGGTGATATTGGCCCCGAAGCAGGAAAACCTGTGATGGAAGGTAAAGGTATTTTGTTTAAGATTTTTGCTGATATTGATGTTTTTGACTTAGAATTAGACACCAAAAACGTTGACGATTTTGTAAAGATTGTGAAGGCTTTAGAGCCCACTTTTGGAGGTGTTAACTTAGAAGATATTAAGGCACCAGAATGTTTTGAGATTGAACGCAGGTTAAAAGCCGAAATGAAAATTCCGGTGATGCATGATGACCAACATGGTACAGCAATTATATCAGCAGCAGCTTTAATTAATGCTTGCGAATTGCAAAAAAAGAAGCTAGATAAAGTTAAAATTGTGATAAATGGCGCCGGCGCAGCAGCTATTTCTTGTACCAGATTATACGTTTCGTTAGGTGCTTTAAGAGACAACGTAGTAATGATTGACCGTACAGGTGTAATTAGAGCAGATCGCGAGCATTTAGACGGAACAAAAGCAGAATTTGCAACCAAAAGAGATATTCATACCTTGGCTGATGCCATGAAAGATGCCGATGTTTTTATTGGGCTTTCATCTGCTGATGTGGTTACTGCTGATATGTTAAAAACAATGGCTAAAAACCCTATTGTTTTTGCAATGGCTAACCCCAACCCAGAAATAGCGTACGATTTAGCCGTAAAAACCCGTAAGGATATTATTATGGCTACCGGTCGTTCTGATTATCCTAACCAAGTAAATAATGTTTTAGGTTTCCCTTATATTTTTAGAGGTGCTTTAGATGTGCGTTCTACCGCAATTAATGAGGAAATGAAAATTGCTGCGGTTAAAGCAATTGCCGCTTTAGCTAAAGAACATGTTCCAGAAGCCGTAAATTTAGCTTATAACACCAAAAACTTAAAATTCGGTAAAGATTATATCATCCCAAAACCCATTGATTTTAGATTAATTACTACGGTAGCGCCAGCTGTGGCTAAAGCAGCTATGGATTCTGGTGTGGCTCGTTATCCTATCACTGATTGGGAAAAATATAACGATGAACTGAAGAAAAGATTAGGAATGGATGATGCCATTATGCGTACCATTACCAATAAAGCTAAAGCTGACCCAAAAAGAGTTGTTTTTGCTGAGGCTGATAATTATAAAATTTTAAAAGCTGCGCAAATTGTAAAAGACGAAGGCATTGCCATTCCAATTTTGCTGGGTAAAAAATCTATCATCAAAAAACTGATTAAAGAAAATGAATTAGAGTTAGATGATGTTTTGGTGATAGACCCATTAGAAGAAGTGGAAATGAGCGATAAGTTTGCTCAAAACTTTTTTGAAAAACGCCAAAGAAGAGGCATTACCTCATACGAAGCGCATAAATTTATGAGAGATCGTAATTATTTTGGTGCTTCTATGGTAGAATTTGGTGATGCTGATGCGCTGATTTCTGGTTTAACCAAAAATTACGCTACTACCGTTAAGCCTGCTTTGCAAATTATAGGAACAGAGCCTGGTGTAAACCGCGTTGCCGGAATGTACATGATGCTTACCAAAGAAGGTCCTGTATTTTTTGCCGATACCACTATTAATATTAATCCAAATACTGAGGAACTGGTTGACATTACTGTTTTGGTAAATAAATCTGTAAAGCAGTTTAATATTAATCCAAGAATTGCCATTCTTTCTTACTCAAATTACGGATCAAATGAAGGCGAAATTCCAAATAAAACTCGTGAAGCGGTAAAAATATTACATCAACAACACCCTGATATTGTTGTTGACGGAGAAATGCAGGCTAATTTCGCTCTAAACAAGGATTTATTAAATGATAATTTCCCGTTTTCTAAACTAAAAGACGGACCAGCAAATACTTTAGTTTTCCCTAGTTTAGATTCTGGAAACATTGCTTATAAACTATTACAAGAAATAGGTGGTGCGGAAGCCGTAGGACCAATTTTATTAGGAATGAACAAACCTGTACATGTATTACAATTAGGAAGCTCGGTTAGAGAGATTGTAAACATGGTAACTATTGCAGTAGTTGATGCACAAACCAAACAAAATGCTACCTTAGAAAAAAAATCAGGAATACTATCTAAAATAAGAAAAACAAAAGATTAATCATGTATGCATATATAGATGGCCGGTTAACTTTTAAGTGCCCGGCTTATGTAATAATAGAAACTGGCGGAATTGGCTACCACATTCACATTTCATTAAATACTTACAGCGCTCTTAAAGACCAAGAGCGCTGTAAGTTATATATCTGGCTATCTGTTAAAGAAGATTCCCACACTTTATACGGCTTTGCTGATGAAGGCGAAAGAAGACTTTTCTTACACCTCATTTCGGTAAATGGAATTGGCCCAAATACCGGCCGAATGATGCTTTCTTCTATTACTCCAACAGAAATTCAAGAAGCTATTATTAAAGGTGATATTGACCAAATTAAACGAATAAAAGGGATTGGGCCAAAATCTGCGCAACGCTTAATTATAGAATTACAGGATAAATTAAGAAAAGATGGCCCTGATACATTAATTTCTGCTCCAAAAAATAATACTTCTAAAGATGAAGCGTTAAGTGCTTTAGTAATGTTGGGTTTTGTTAAAAATGCAGCTGAGAAAGTGGTTGATTCTGCCATAAGATCTTCTGTAAATCCTTTAACTGTAGAAGAAATCATAAAAATTGCGCTTAAAAGCTTATAATTACAAAACTTAACTAAAAACGCTTGAGATCAAATTTTACCCGTCTATTTCTTGGACTAAGTATGATTTTTTCGTTGCTATTCTATAGCAGTGATGCTTGTTCTCAAACCAAACCCGCCGACTCTTTAAAATTAAAATATCCTGTTAAAGACAGTTACACCACCCCTGCTTTTGGTAAAAACAGTTTGTTTTTAGATAACCCTCAAAACATCAAAAGAACAGTTACTTATGACCCTGTTACCAAAAAGTATGTAGTTAAAGAAATGATTGGGGATAAATTATACAAAGCTCCTTTATACCTTACCTTTAAAGAATACCAAGCCTTAGAAGAAAAAAATATAATTAATTCTTACTGGAAAACGCTTGTAGCTACAGATGCGCCGGCTGCAGCCGAAGGATTTATCCCTTCTGTTAAAGTAAACAGTAAATCTTTTGAGAAAATTTTCGGCAGCAACACCATTAATATTCAACCCAGAGGAAGCGCTGATTTAACTTTTTCTGGCAGAATTAATAGAAACGAAAATCCTTTGTTTAATGAGCGTCAGCGTAAACAAGGAAACTTTGATTTTAACCAGCGTATTCAAATGAATGTGATTGGTAATATCGGCGATAAGCTAAAAATTACCACCAATTACAATACCGAAGCTCAATTTGATTTTGAAAACCAGGTTAAATTAGAATACACCGGTAGAAAAGACGAAATCATTAAAAAAATTGAAGCTGGTATGGTTAATTTCCCATTAAACACCAGTTTAATTAGCGGTAGCCAAGCCTTATTCGGTTTAAAAACGCAATTACAATTTGGTCGTTTAGGCATTACCAGTATATATTCTCAGCAAAAATCGCAATCTAAAGAGATTAATATTACCAATGGCGCCCAACAAAACGAGTTTAGGTTAACTACAGATAATTATGAAGCCAACAAACACTATTTTTTGGCGCAGTATTTTAGAAACAACTACAACAGGGCAATGGCCAATTTGCCTATCATTACCTCTAACACCAACATTACTAAAATTGAAGTTTGGGTAACCAACAGAAACAACAGTACAACAGATTCTAGAGATGTTTTAGCCTTTTTAGATTTAGGAGAAAACACGCCTTATAACCAAACTCTTTTTCAAGGTGGCGCAGGTTTCTCAGGGCTTCCGGCTGCTTTTACTGGCCCTGGTTTTCCACAACAATCTAACAATTTACTTCAAAATATTCCTGCTAATTCTAGGCAAACAAATTCTAATGATATTGATAATTATTTCCAGTCTAGCGGCAGAACCGATAATTACAATAAGCTTACTTACGCCAGAAAATTAAACGAAAAAGAATATACTTTAAACCCTCAATTAGGTTATATATCTTTAAATAATGCGTTAAATGCCGATGAGGTTTTATCAGTAGCTTATCGTTATACGGTAAACGGTGTAGAATATCAGGTGGGCGAATTTTCATCAGATTTGCAGGTTGTGCCTGATAATCCTACGGTTTTATTTACAAAATTATTAAAAAACGAAACCATTAAAACCAACCTGCCACTTTGGGATTTAATGATGAAAAATATTTATTCTTTAGGAGCTTATCAAATTAGTCAGACTGATTTTAGGTTAAATATTTTTAGGCTAGATGATCAATCGGGAGTAGAAAAACCTTTGATTACCGAAGGCACAGGTACAAACGGAAAATTATGGATTCAGGTAACAAGCTTAGATCGTTTAAATCAACAAAATGCTAAACAACCTGATGGCTTCTTTGACTTTTTACAAGGTTTAACTATTGATGCCCAAAATGGCCGATTAATTTTTCCGGAAGTAGAACCTTTTGGTAAAGATTTAGCCGCTCAGTTTGATCCGGTTGCAGAACAAGCATTGATCAAAAAATATGTGTATCAACCTTTGTATGATTCTACCAAAACTATTGCACAACAATTTTTCCCTGGTTTAAACCGATATGTGATTAAAGGGACTTATCAATCTCAGGTAAGTTCTGAATTTCAGTTGAATGCCATTAACGTACCCGAAGGTTCGGTAGTGGTTACCGCCGGAACTTTAAAATTAACCGAAGGCGCAGATTATACCGTTGACTACAATATTGGAAGAGTTAAAATATTAAACGAAGCTTTACTAAACTCGGGGCAACCCATTAAAATAAAATTAGAAAGTAACGAGCTTTTTGGGATTCAGCAAAAATCATTATTTGGTACCCGATTAGATTACCGGATTAGTGAAAACTTCAATTTAGGAGCTACACTTATGAATTTGAAAGAAACTCCGCTTACTCAAAAAGTAAATTTTGGGGAAGAATCTATCTCAAACACCATTTATGGCTTTGATGTAAATTACAATACCAATAGCCGTTTACTAACTCGGTTAATTGATAAAATTCCTTTAATATCAACCAAAGAAACCTCTTCCATAAATTTTAATGGCGAGTATGCTAGTTTTAATCCCGGGCATCCAAAAGCTTTAAACTTTGCAGGTAGCTCTACCGGAACAAGTTATTTAGACGATTTTGAAGGCAGCCGTTCTATTATTGATTTAAAAAGTGCTGTGACTTGGCAATTATCAGGAACCCCACAGTTATTTGCCGAATCTCAATCTACCAACGATTTATCATACGGCTTTAACAGGGCAAAACTTTCGTTCTTTAATATCGACCCTATTTTTTATAGTCGAAGCAATAATTTTACGCCTCCTAATATTCAAAATAACAGAGCCGAACTTTCTAATCATTACGTAAGGGAGATTTTAGAAACCGAAGTATTCCCATTTAAGCAATCTCAAACCGGAACTTTACTCACCTTGCCTACGCTAAATTTAGCTTATTATCCAACGCTAAGAGGTCCGTATAATTTCACCTCAACAGGGATAAACAATGATGGAACGTTAAGCAATCCAAGAAGCCGCTGGGGCGGGATGTTTAGACGCATAGAAACCAATGATTTTGAAGCTTTAAACATAGAATTTATTGAATTTTGGGTGTTAGATCCTTTCATTTACAAACCTAATGCACAAGGTGGAGATGTTTATTTTAACATAGGAAACATATCAGAAGACATTTTAAAAGATGGCAGAAAAAGTTTAGAAAACGGACTACCCATTGACGGCAACAGCACCACCACAGACGAGACAGTTTGGGGCAGAGTGCCTAAACTGCAACCGGTAATTCAAGCTTTTGATAACGACCCTAATGCGAGAAAAATACAGGATGTTGGTTTAGATGGTTTAGGCAATGCCGGTGAATTGCAAAAATACCAAACCATTGTTAACCAAGTAACAGCACAACTTAATACGCAAGCTGCAAACCAATTTAGAAGCGACCCTTCATCTGATGATTTTACTTATTACAGAGGAAACCAATTAGACCAACAAAGTGCCGGTATTTTAAAAAGATATGAGAATTTTAACGGTACAGAAGGTAATTCTAAAACCTCGCAACAATCTTTAGACGCTGTTGGCATAGAGAATGCCGCTTCTACTGCTTTGCCAGATGGCGAGGATATTAACAGAGATAATAACCAAACCAAATCCGACGAGTATTTCCAATATAAGGTAAGTATGCGTCCGCAAGATTTATTGGTTGGGCAAAATTATATTACAGATAAAGTTACTTCTAATGTAACCTTGGCAAATGGCACTAAACAAGCTGTAAGCTGGTATCAATTTAAAATTCCTATTGCTCAATATGAAAGTAGAGTGGGCAACATTCAGGATTTTAAATCTATTCGCTTTATGCGGATGTTTATGACCAATTTTACCGATACGGCCGTTTTAAGACTGGCTCGTTTACAGTTGGTGCGTGGTGAATGGAGAAGATTTAATGCCGAAAACAATCCGGCGAAAGCCTTAACAGACCCAAGCCTAAATAACCCTGGTTTAGATAATTCTACGCTAGATGTTACCACAGTAAACATTGAAGAAAACGGGACAAGAACGCCAATTCCTTATGTAGTGCCTCCGGGTATTCAAAGAGAAAAAGATTTTTCGAATTTTAGAGGAGATACCCGCCAAAATGAGCAAGCTTTGGCTGTAATTGTCAAAAATTTAAGAGATGGTTACGCAAGAGCAGCCTATAAGACTACGGTGAATGATATACGTTCTTATAAGCGTATGGAAATGTTTATTCATGCCGAAGGTGATCAGTTAAAAGATGGCGACATTAATGCGTTTATAAGAATAGGAACAGATTATCAAGACAATTATTACGAATACGAGATTCCTACAAAAATTACTCTTGCTGGCACAAAAGACCCTAATTTGATTTGGCCTGAGGAAAATAAAATTGATATAGAATTTAGGTTATTTCAACTAGCAAAAACTTCTAGAAATACCGCTTTATTAAACGGGCAACCTTGGCCAGTAAATATTCCTTACACTTTTATTGATGGTACTAACCGAATTACCATTAAAGGGCAGCCAGATTTAAGTAAGCTTAGGGTATTAATGTTGGGCGCTAGAAATCCTTTAAAAACGAATGCTTCTGTAGGGGATGATGGGCTAGATAAAACGGTAGAATTATGGTTTAATGAATTACGTTTAACTGATTTTGACGAACGTGGTGGCTGGGCGGCTACCGCAAGAATGAATGCCAAACTAGCTGATTTTGGTGATGTTACCATTTCTGCCAATAAAAGCACCATTGGTTTTGGATCTTTAGAAAAAAGAGTGAGCGAATTAAGCAGAGCTGATGATCGCTTTTTTGATGTATCATCTAGTTTTGAATTGGGTAAATTTTTCTCAGAAAAAACCGGAATCAAAATTCCAATGTACATTAACTATTCTAGTCAGTTAAGCAACCCTCAATATGATCCTCGTAACCCTGATATAGAATTAAAGAATATTTTAGATCAGGTTTCTAAAAAAACCAGAGATTCTATTAATAATTACGCTCAGGATTATACGCAAAGAAAAAGTATCAACTTTACCAATGTGCGTAAAATTAAAACCAATCCTACAGCAAAAAATCATTTGTGGGATGTAGAAAACTGGAGCTTAACCTATGCATTTACAGAGTACGGGCACCGAGATTTTATCAATTTAAACACCCAACAAAAAACATACAGAGGGGCTTTAGGATACAATTATAATAACCCAGCTAAGTTTATTACTCCATTTAATAAAGCCATAAAATCAAAATCATTATCGCTGTTTAAAGACATAAACTTTAACTTACTTCCATCGGTACTTAACTTTAGGGTAGAATTAAACAGGTTATATTCTGAAAATACTTTAAGAGATAACGATCCAAATAACTTTATTCCAATTAGAACAAATTTTAATAAGAATTTTCAAATTAACAGGTTGTATGGTGTAAGTTGGGATCTTTCAAAATCATTAAAATTAGATTTTAATGCCACTAACCTTTCTGTAGTTGATGAGCCCGAAGGAAGAATTACTGGACTAAAACGAGATACCGTTTGGCAAAATCTTAAAAAATTGGGCCGTACAACAAACTACAATCACACGGTAAGTTTAAGTTATACCTTACCTATCAATAAAATACCGGGTTTAGATTTTATAAATGTGGTAACTAGGTATCAAACGCAGTTTAACTGGATGGCCGAACCATTATTGAGCTTAAACGATCCTGAAATTGATTTTGGAAACACCATTCAAAACTCTAGAACTATACAAATAAACCCAACCTTAAACATGACCACCTTGTATAACAAGTTTGGCTTTTTTAGGCGTTTAAATGACCCTAATAATGAAAAAGGATTGAGTAAATTCTTCGTTAATCTTTTATTTAGTTTAAAGAATGTGAGTGGTTCTTACATCAAAAACGACGGGACTTTCTTACCAGGATATTTGCCTAAAACCAATGCATTTGGAATGGACTTTAGCACCAATGCACCTGGTGTAGGTTTTATTTTAGGATCTCAGGAAGACCTCAGGTTTAAAGCATTAAGCAACGGTTGGCTTACGCAAGACACTCTACAAAATCAGCTATACATAACCACTTTAAATGAAAAACTAAATTTAAGAGGAACTTTAGAACCCTTAAGAGATTTGAGAATAGAGCTAAGTGCTTTTAAAAATAACAGCCGAAACTTTTCTACCAATTACCGATACAATAACGCTACCAATAGATTTAGCAGCTTAAGTCCTATAACAGCCGGCGATTATAGCATTTCTGTGATCTCATTAGGTAGTGCGTTTAAAGATAAAAATGGAGCAAAAAATTCATCTGTATTTGACCAATTTTTAGCCAACAGAACCATTGTATCACAACGTTTAGGCAGGCAAAACCCAAATAGTAGCGGCACTATTGGCACCTTTGCTGATGGTTACGGAAAAAGCGCACAAGATGTGGTAGTTCCTGCTTTTTTAGCGGCTTATCAAAATAAAGATGCCGGCTCTGCAGATTTAAACAAATTCCCAAGAATTCCGGTTCCAAACTGGAGAATTACCTACAATGGCTTAGCCAAGATAGATGCCATTAGCGAAATATTTTCTTCGATAGATTTAACGCATACTTATAATTCTACCTATAACGTAAATGGTTTTAACTCTTTAATTAGATACTCTGAAAGTAATGGAGGAGTAAACGTAAGAGATGCCGAAAATAACTTTTTACCTTTTTACCAATTCTCGCAAATCACCTTATTTGAACAATTTGTTCCACTTTTAGGAATAGATGTGAGGTTGAAAAACAATATGACGGCTAATGTAGAATACCGTAAATCAAGAGCGTTAAGCTTAAGTTTAGCTAACAGCCAATTAGCCTCACAAAAAGACGAAGCCATTGTATTAGGTTTTGGTTACCGTACTGCCGATTTTAGATTCCCTTTTGGTTTATTTAAAGGCGTTAATTTAAAAAATGATTTAAACTTTAAAATGGATGTAGCCATTAGAGATAACAAAACAGTGATTTACAGAGCAGATGTATTAGAGCCAGAAGTTTCTGCAGGTTCTAAAAACATCACCTTTAGACCAAGCATAGATTACGTGATTAACCAAAAATTTAATTTAAGGTTATTTTACGATTCTAACGTGACCAGGCCTTACACTTCTCAAACTTTTGTTACCGCATTTAGCAACTTTGGCATTAACTTAAGATTTACCATTCAGTAAGTTATTCTTCATCAAATTTTTACACTCCTAATTAGGTTAATCAACTCTTGTTTAGTAGTTTTAATTATTAAGCTAAACAACCCCATTTATATGAAGAAATTATTATTACTCACGCTTTCGGCTGCTATTTTTGCGGGCTGTAGCAATAACAAAACAAACACTTCAGAAGATATGATCGCTCCGGCTGATACCATTAAAACTTTACCCTATCCAAAAACTGCAAAAGGAAATGTTACCGATGATTATTTTGGTACCATCGTTCCTGATCCTTACCGTTGGTTAGAGAATGATACCTCTGCAGAAACTAAAGCTTGGGTGGAAGAGGAAAATAAAGTCACCCAAAATTATTTAGAACAAATCCCCTATCGCGAAGCCATTAAAAAAAAATTAGAAGTACTGTGGAATTACGAAAAATTCTCTGCTCCTTTTAAAGAAGGAAACTATACCTACTTCTACAAAAATGATGGTTTGCAAAATCAATCGGTTTTATACCGCCAAACCGAAGGCAGTGAGCCCGAAGTATTTTTAGATCCTAATAAATTTTCTGGTGATGGCACCACTTCTTTAGCCGGCATAGATTTTTCTAAAAATGGCAGTTTAGCTGCTTATCAAATCTCAGAAGGAGGGTCAGATTGGCGCAAAGTCATCGTCATTAAAACATCAGATAAAACTACCGTTGGAGATACTTTAACTGATGTAAAATTCTCGGGTTTAGCTTGGCAAGGGACCGAAGGATTTTACTACAGTAGTTATGATAAACCCGCAGAAGGAAGTCAATTATCGGGTTTAACCCAATACCATAAATTGTTTTTTCACCAATTAGGAACGCCACAAAGTGCTGATAAATTGATTTTTGGTGGCGGACAAACTCCACGCAGATACATTGGCGCTTACTTAACTGAAGACGAAAGATTTTTGGTGATTACCGCCGCAAATTCTACCACCGGTAACGAACTTTATTTTAAAGATTTAAGCAAACCCAATAGCGGTATTGTAAAAGTAGTAGGCAATTTTGATAGCGAACAAAGTGTATTAACCAACAAAGCAAGTGTTTTATACATTTACACCAATTACAAAGCGCCTAATTATAGGTTGGTTACCGTTGATGCCGCCAACCCAGCCATTTCAAACTGGAAAGATATGATTGCCGAAACCACAAACGTAATGAGTGCGGCTACAGGTGGCGACAAAATTTTTGCCAATTACCTTAAAGACGCCACATCATTGGTGATGCAGTACGACATGAGCGGAACTAAAGAACGTGAAATTGCTTTACCAGGCATAGGAACTGCCGATGGTTTTAGCGCTAAAAAAGGCGAAAGCGAATTGTATTTTACCTTCACTTCTTACGTTTATCCGTCTACTATTTTTAAATATAATATAGGAACAGGTCAGTCAGAAATTTATAAAAAATCTGGTGTACAGTTTGACCCTGAGAAATACGAATCAAAACAGGTGTTCTACAATTCTAAAGATGGCACCAAAATTCCAATGATTATTACCCATAAAAAAGGGATTGAATTAAACGGTAAAAACCCAACATTACTTTACGGTTACGGCGGATTTAGTGTGAATTTAACCCCAGCTTTTAGTACTTCAAACATTATTTTATTAGAGCAGGGCGGTATTTATGCCGTTCCTAATTTACGTGGTGGTGGCGAATATGGCGAGAAATGGCATTTAGCCGGTACTAAAATGCAAAAGCAAAATGTTTTTGATGATTTTATTGCCGCAGCACAATATTTGATAGATCAGAAATATACATCCACACCTTATTTAGCCATTTCTGGAGGATCAAACGGTGGCCTTTTAGTTGGAGCAGCCATGACTCAGCGTCCAGAATTATTTAAAGTGGCTTTCCCAGCTGTTGGCGTGATGGATATGTTGCGCTACAATAAATTTACCGCAGGCGCAGGTTGGGCTTATGATTATGGTACCGCCGAAGATTCTAAAGAAATGTTTGAATACTTGTATAAATATTCGCCTTATAGCGCATTAAAAGCAGGTACAAATTACCCAGCCACCATGGTGACCACAGCAGACCATGATGACCGAGTGGTACCTGCACACTCTTTTAAATTTGCAGCTCGTTTGCAAGAATACCATAAAGGAAATAGCCCTGTTTTAATTAGAATAGAAAGTAAAGCCGGACATGGAGCTGGAAAACCAACTTCAAAAATTATAGAAGAACAAGCAGATAAATGGTCTTTTATGTTTCAAAACATGAAGATTAACTATCAAAAATAGAATTGATTTAAAAGCTTTCTAAAGCCACAAACTCATGAAGACACGCCACTAAAAAGGTTTGGATTTGTGAGTTAGTGGCTTTGTTGTTTAAGAATTAAATTTACTAACCAAGCAACATTACTGTTGTTTTTATGCATTACACCTATAAAAGGCATTAGAAAATTGATAAACATACAGCTTATAGAAGAGGGAAGCCTCAAGCATTGCGTAAACTTTTTGAAAATTACAGCGGCTACCTATTCAAAGTATGTTTACGATGTATGAAAAGGACTGAGGATGCTGAAGATATGTTATCAAAGGTTTTTCAAAATCTTTGAAAGTTTTAATATCGAAATGAGATTTCAATAAAATAATCTTGGGAGTTGTTTAACGAGTGAAAAATTAGGAATAATATTTTTCTAAAAAATTAAATCTCTATCTTTTTCTATAATTTTGGGTTATGAGATACATTTTACTTTTAGTGTTATTGCTTTCCATTCATTCCTCTTTTGCTCAAAAAAAATCAATTAAAAAAGCCAAATTAGAGGTTTTAAATGAAAAGAAACTTCCTTTTAATATTGATAGAATTCAGGAAGGTTTTACTGAATCTCCTTCTGGTAGCCTCAATAAAAAATATTTGATAAAGGGTAATATAAACCTAATAAGCATTAATTGGCTAGAAATTAAAGCCAGTCCAAATCCGCTAGCTAATAGCTACCAAATAAATGATTATTATTATTTAAGAAAAGGAAAAACAGGGAATACCTATTATCAATTTTATCCTTTTAAAGGTGGTAAAATATATATGCAGGAAATTTCAAGAGCTAATTTATTGGCTGTTTTTGGTGAGGAATATCAATCGCAGATAGTAGCTTTAGAAAAAGTAACAATTAAAGGTGTGAAAAAGATAGTTCAAGCTTATAACACAAAAAATCCTGATAAAGAATCTGTACCTGCTAAAAAAGAATAAATTAATTTTCAATTCTTAAACTATCATTATGAAAACCAATAAATTAATGTCCTTAATTTTGATGGTGTTTTGCCTAATATCTTGTAAAAAAGAAAATGAAACTGCTACATTAACTATAAAAGTTTTAGATATTAACAACCAATTAGCCTCTGGAATATTTGTTGATGTTTTTGATAATCTATTAAGTCTAACTCCTGGATTTCAAAAAAATAAAACTTCATTAAACGGAGAACTAAAATTTATAGTTGCAAATAATAAAAATTATCAAGTTTATTTAGTCCCAGCTTATGAGTATAAAGATTTATATATTGGAAATACAGGAACTTTTAAAAGTCAACTGGAAATTGATGCTAACCCTATCCAAATTCCAAATCCAAAAGTTGGCGATACAAAATATGCGGATATTAATGCAGACGGAATAGTAAACAAACTTGATTTAGTTTTAAATGTTAAAATTAGCAATGATGTCGAAACCATTATTAAATTAAAAAGTAATTGAAGAACAAGCAGATAAATGGTCTTTTATGTTTCAAAACATAAAGGTTAACTATCAAAAATAGCATAATTTGCAGCTTCCCCACCCGAAGAAAAATCGGGTGGGTCGGGCTTTACAAGGCTTCACTTTGTTACGGTGCTTCGTTGCACTTTGCACTTTTGCTTGCAGCAAAACCTTTCCAATCCCTAAGCCATATTAACCACCCAAGAAATACAAAACCCCTATTTCATTGGTTAAAATTTGTGCATTCGTGGCAAAAAAAACTATCCAATTAAAAGCTAAAAAATATCCTTAAATTCAGAAAAGAATTAAACATCCATGGCTAAGAAAAAAAACTACAGAGAACTGCTGAAAACCAATAACAAAAACCTTTCTAAGCTTCATGATATTGTGGTGAAAGCCTTAGAAGAAGAGCAATTAATATCTCAAAAAATACTTGATAAACAACAAGATATTAAACCAACGGCTGGAGAAAAATTAGCAGATAAAGTAGCCACTTTTGGTGGTAGCTGGAAATTCATCATCATTTTCACTGTTTTTTTGGTTATTTGGATGATCATTAATGTAATTGCACTCAGCAATAAAGGTTTTGATCCTTATCCTTTTATTTTATTGAATTTAATTTTATCAAGTATCGCAGCCTTACAAGCTCCGGTAATTATGATGAGTCAAAATCGCAAAGAAAGCCGAGATAGAGAAAGAGCTCAGGATGATTATATGGTGAACTTAAAATCAGAGATAGAAATTAGGCATTTACATGAAAAAATAGACCTCTTAATTGCCGAGCAAATGAAAGATCTTTTTGAAATTCAACAAGCTCAAATGGATAATATTGAAGCTTTAGATAAAAAAGTAAGAGAGCATTTAAAAAAGAATCCCTAAAATTAAAATCAAATAAATAACCTATTCAAATAAAAAAATCAGAGATTGAAAACCTGTAGCATTTGGTATGGCTGTATAATACTTTAACTGAACCGCAGATTCATCAGCAACGGTATATTTTACGCCTTTAATAATTAATTCTTTGTTGCTTAAGTTGTAAGTATAATTAACAACTTCTGTAGAAAGTTCGGCATTATTACATTTGTTTGTGCCTCTGTTAATGGTTAATTTTCCATCCGTACCAAAACGGTAAGAATCATCTTTTTCGCAATCTAAAACAGCATAATACAAAATTTGACCGCTTGGGTTTGAAGAAGAATTTTTATCTATTAAAGCTGGAGCCCATACTTTATGATTAATACTTACAGATGCTGCATTATCTTCTTTACAAGATGAAATGGTAGTGAATAAAATTAGAATTAAGCCAACTAGCTTGAATTTTATCATCGGTTTTTTTCTTATAAACGTACATAAAAAAATAAAAAGAGTGCTAATTATTCTTTTTAGGCTATTTAGTAAATTTATAACTCCACCAAATGAATAAAAATTGCAATGGCAATCTTAAAACAGAACCATAAAAAAGCCATCCACCATTTTGATATTCATCAATACTCATTTGAATATTAGCCGGAAAAACGGCTATCAATAATAAAATAATTAACCAAGCTCCCATTCTTCTGCTTTGCTTTGGAATAAATAAAGCGCCGCAAATAATTTCGGCCAAGCCACTTAAATAAATTAAAGCCATAGGAAAAGGCAAGTATGGCGGCATAATTTGCAGGTAGAAACCAGGCATCACAAAATGATTGATTCCGGCTAGAAGAAACATGATTCCTATAAATATAGCCCAAAAATTTTTATTCATTAAAGGATTAATCTAATTTACTTAATACTTCAATCTTGAGATTTTTAAGATGACGAGTTAAAATTGACCAAATAATAGAATCGTCTATATTATCATAAGAATGGATCAATCTATTTCTTAAACTGATGATTTGAATCGCATTTTCAAGGAGATTATCATCAGACTCTTTAAAAACTTATTAACCGCTTCCCCTATTATCCCTAAATGTCTTTCTACCGCACTTTTTGTTTTTTCGTCTTTTGAGTATTGCTCAAAAGATTTTATCTCTATAATAAAACTTTCTATCAATTCAATGGAGTGTTCTATGTCAGCTAAAAACTTTTTCTCTTTCTCTGTCATAAATCAATTTCTTTGTTCTGTTGATATTTTCTTTAAGGTAAGGATTACGGATAGCATCTTCAGTCAACAAATCAACCTTCCGCCCAAAAAGGATTTCTAATTTATCCCATAAAGACAATAATGCTTCTCCTCGGTCTGCAGGATTATCAATATCTAACTTAACTACAATATCAATATCGCTTGTTATCGGATTAAAATGATTGGTAATAGAAGATCCAAATGCATAGATTTTATCTACCCGATGCATTCTGCATAATTCTATAAATTCTGAATAGCTTGCTTTTATAAGTGTGGCTAAATCCATACTCAAATATACTGATTTTAATTTTTCAGCACTAACCCAAATTCTCTAGCCCCGATTGTACCGAAAATCCTTTTTGCCTTTTTAATAAACATAGCAAATGGGCAAAAAGATTGCAGGGAAAAGCGGGACTAACCTAAGTTATGAAAAACCTAACCTTGCGCTTCAAAAAATTATGGCAATTAAATGAAAACAACCTTTCTATCCCAAAAATAGATTAACTAATTTAGCGCAAACAAAAATTAAACAAATGCAATACGACGTTATCGTTATAGGTTCGGGTCCTGGTGGTTATGTAGCCGCAATCCGTTGTGCTCAGTTAGGTTTAAAAACTGCTTTAATTGAGAAATATTCAACTTTTGGTGGAACTTGTTTAAACGTAGGATGTATCCCATCTAAAGCTTTATTAGATTCTTCAGAACATTACTACAATGCTACCCATACTTTTGCTGAGCATGGAATTGATGTGAAAGAAGTGAAAGTGAATTTAGCGCAAATGATTAAAAGAAAGAATGAAGTGGTAGAACAAACTACTGCCGGCATTACTTTTTTAATGAAAAAAAATAAAGTTGATACTTACCAGGGCTTAGGTTCTTTTAAAGATAAAAACACAGTAAAAATTGCATTAACAAAAGGTGGCGAGCAGGAAATTACTGGTAAAAACGTAATTATTGCAACAGGTTCTAAACCTACAGCATTACCTTTCTTAAAAACTGACGGTAAAAGAATTATTACTTCTACCGAAGCTTTAAACATGACTGAAGTACCCAAACACCTTATTTTAATAGGCGGTGGGGTAATTGGTTTAGAGTTGGGTTCTGTTTATGCTCGTTTAGGCGCAGAGGTTACAGTAGTTGAATACGCTGATGCTATTATCCCTACAATGGACCGTACGCTAAGTAAAGAACTTCAAAAATCACTGACTAAAATTGGTGTGAAATTTTTGTTGAGCCATAAAGTAACAGGTGCTGAAGTAAAAGGTAAAAAAGTAACCGTAACTGCTGATTCGCCAAAAGGAGAAAAAGTGGTTTTAGAAGGTGATTATTGCTTAGTTGCTGTGGGCAGAGTAGCTTACACCGATGGTTTAGGACTTGAAAACATTGGAATTACAGTTGAAGAACGAGGCAGAAAAATTACTGTTGATGGGCATTTAGAAACAAGTGTAAAAGGCATTTATGCTATTGGCGATGTAATTAAAGGCGCTATGTTGGCTCACAAAGCTGAGGAAGAAGGAACTTTTGTTGCGGAGGTAATAGCCGGACAAAAACCTCATATCAATTATAATTTAATTCCGGGTGTGGTTTACACTTGGCCAGAAGTTGCTGCTGTTGGTTATACTGAAGAGCAGTTAAAAGAGACCGGCAAAAAATACAAAGTTGGTTCTTTCCCATTTAAAGCTAGCGGAAGAGCAAGAGCAAGTATGGATACAGATGGTTTGGTAAAAGTTTTAGCTGATGCCGATACTGATGAAATTTTAGGTGTTCACATGATTGGCCCACGTTGTGCTGATATGATTGCAGAAGCTGTGGTAGCCATGGAGTTTAGAGCAAGTGCTGAGGATATTGGTAGAATAAGCCATGCTCACCCAACATTTACAGAATCTTTTAAAGAAGCTGCTTTAGCTGCAACTGCAAACAGGGCGATACATATTTAATATTGAGACATCATTTTTTTAAGGCTTTGGATGATTCTTATCCAAAGCCTTAAAAAAAGCCGCATAGCTGCGGCTCCTTTCACTCAAACTAACAATTAAACTATTTTTAAATCATTTCTGGAGAGTGCTCATATTCTTTCACATCTTTGTGATTATAATCCTCTACCATTAATTCTTCAATAGTTTTTTCTCCCTTTTTAGCTCCAAACTTTTCAATTAATCTATCAAAAATCTGATACATTACTGGAACAATAATTAAAGTAAGAAATAAAGAACTCATTAACCCACCAATAATAACCCAAGCCAATCCGTTTTTCCACTCGGCACCTGCACCACTAGCAATAGCAATTGGGATCATCCCTATCACCATGGCAATAGTTGTCATTAAAATGGGACGTAAACGAGCATGATTGGCTAAAATGAGAGCCTCATAAGTGCTTTTACCTTCTTTCTTCATCTGATTGGTAAAATCCACCAAAATAATAGCATTTTTTGCTACCAAACCTATTAGCATAATTAAACCCAAAATGGTAAACAGGTTTAAAGAATTATTAGTTAAGCCTAAAGCTAATAAGGCTCCAATAATTGACAGTGGGATAGAAAACATCACCACAAAAGGATATACAAAGCTATCATATAGGGCAACCATAATAAAATAAACCAAAAATATTGAAGCCAATAATGCAATACCTAAAGTCCCAAAACCTTCGCTTTGGTTTTCTTGGTCGCCACTCCAAGTTAAGCTTACACCAGTTGGCTTAGGCATGGCATCTAATTTTGTTTGAAAATCTGCTACAATAGTTCCACTTGGCCTACCAATAGCTTGTGATTGCACAGAAACCGAGGTGCTTTTATCTCGGCGCTCTAATTGGCTTGGACCTGAACTTTGAGAAATGGATGCAAATTGAGAAAGTTTAATTTGCTCTCCCTTGGTGTTTACAAACAATAAATTGCTTACATCATTAATATTCTTTCTATTAAAAGCTTGATAGCGAATGTTGATATCGTACTCGTATTCTCCTTGTCTAAATTTCCCATCAGTGTTACCGCTAAAAGCCGTTTGCATGGTTCCGCCAACTGTTTGTAAGTCTAAACTAAGTACGGCCATTTTATCTCTATTTACTTCTACCCTAATCTCTGGGTTACCCGCTTCAACAGATAATTTTACTTCAGCCGCTCCTGGTATTTTACCTAAAACTGTTTTAGCTTGTTCAGCAAATTTCAGTACACTATCCAATTCAGAACCCATAACTACCAAATTAATAGGTGCTTGTTGTGCAGTACCTATTAAACTTATTGGAACTGTTTTAATCTTAACACCTACCAATTGCTTGGCCATTTCTCTACTTATCTTTGCTGCATAAATGGTTGCATCATCTTCTCTATCTTTCTTTTCAACCAACTTTACATTAATTTCTGATTTATAAGCTGTTGATTGTGAGGCGCCTGTACCACCATCACTTGATTGCCCAACGGTAGTTATTAAAGAAACAATTTCCTTTTTTGCGGATAGAAATTCTTCTGCTTTTCTTGTCATTTGGTTGGTTTGCTCTATCGATGCATCTTTAGGCATTTCTATTTGCACCAAAAACTCTCCTTTATCACTCTGAGGAAAAAACTCTGCTCCAATATATCCTTTTCCTAATAATACAAAAGACGCAATTAACAATCCAAAAGTTACTCCTAAAGCTGTTTTCTTATGTGCTAAACACCATTTTAAAATATCGGTTACCCAATTAGTAAAACGATGCAATTGCTTTTCGAAACCTAAAATAATACGGCCAAAAAACGTTCTATTGGTAATGCGTTCTAATTTTCCAAAACGAGAAGAAAGTAAAGGAATAATAGTAAATGATGTAAATAACGATAATAAAGTAGACATAATAACCACCACACAAAATTGGGTGAGAATATCTGACACCAAACCCGAACTTAAAGCAATAGGAAAAAATACAACCACAATAACCAAGGTGATGGAAACTACTGTGAAACCTATTTCTTTTGTAGCATCTATGGCAGCTCTTACTTTATTTTTACCCATCTCCATGTGGCGATAGATATTTTCTAAAACTACAATAGCGTCATCTACAAGAATACCCACTACCAGTGATAATCCCAATAACGACATTAAGTTGAGGGAGTATCCTAATAAACTCATTCCTATAAAAGTTGCCACTAAAGATGCAGGAATAGAAACCATTACAATTAAGGCGTTTCTAATACTATGTAAGAAGAAAAGCATTACAAATGCAACTAAAATAATTGCTAAAATTAAATCATGTATTACCGCATCTGCTGATTCTAGTGTAAAAACGGAGCTATCATTAGCGATGCTGATCTTTAATCCTGTAGATTTATAATCAGTTTCTACTTTTTTAATGAGTCCTTTCACTCCTTCACTCACTTCCACAGCATTAGCATCTGACTGCTTTATGACTTGTAAAGCGATAGCGTTTTTTCTATCTACTCTAGCAATTTTCTCTACATCTTTTTGGGTGTCTTGCACATCAGCAATATCACCTAAACGAATTTGCGCACCCTCTTTACCTGTACTAATCACTAGGTCTCTGATGTCTTTGGTTGATTTATATTTCCCTGCTAATCTGATTAATATATCTTGATCTTCTGTTCTGGCACTACCTGTAGGAAAATCTAAATTAGAACTTAGTATAACTTTTTCAACCTGTAAAAGGGATAAACCATAACCTTCTAATTTACTAGCATCTATGCTAATTTGAATTTCACGCTCCTCACCACCTACTAAATTAACTTGAGCTACACCGGGTACTCTAGATATAATTGGCGCAATTCTTTTATCAATTAAATCAAAAAACTCGGCATCTGTCATATTTGCTGAGGCCGACATGGTAATAATAGGTAAATCATCTAAAGAGAATTTGTTTAATCCTGGCGCCTCAATATCATCAGGTAAATCAGCTAAAATGGCATTTACTTTTCTTTGCGCATCATTTAAAGCTAAATCTACATCAGTTCCACTATTTAAAGTGATGGTCACCAATGATAAACTTTCGAAAGATTTTGCTTCAATTTTTTTGATGTTTTCCATAGAAGAAACTGCATCTTCTATTTTTTTAGTAACGGTATTCTCTACCTCACTTGGTGATGCTCCTGGATAAATAGTACTTACAGAAACTACCGAAGGAGAAAATTTAGGCAATAACTCATAGTTTAATGAGAAATAACTTAATAAACCCAGCAAAGTAAGTACTGTAAAAACCACAATTACAAGCGATGGACGCTTAATTGATATTTCTGTAATTTTCATTGTTTTAATTATTTAATAGGAGCCACTTTTACGCCGTCAATTAAATTGATTTGGCCACTTATAATTACAGTTTCGCCTTCTTTAAGCCCATCTAAAATTTCTACCTGTTCTGCTAAAATTCTACCGGCAATTACTTTACGCTCTTTGGCTAATCTATTTTGCATTACATAAATTTTATTACTACTCACGCTACCTACAAAAGAAGTTCTTGGAATAGTTAAAGTTGGAGCTTGTTTAGGGAACTCGAAAATTGCAGTGCCATACATACCTGCTTTAATTTGCTTTTCGGCATTATTAACCAACTCAATTTCAACCGGAAAATTCAATGAATTATCAGCCTTTGGTGCTATAAAAGTTATTTTCCCTACAAAGTCTTTATTAGCAACAACATTTGATTTTATTTTTACTTGGTCTCCTACTTTAAGGTTAGCCACTTGAGATTCATTTACTGTTAAAGCCAACTTAAGTTTAGAAACATCTACCAATTCAAACAGTTCTTTTCCTGCTGATACATAAGCGCCTTGTTCTATAAATCGCTTATTCACAATGCCGTTTATTGGAGATTTAATATTAGCATCACTTAACTTTCTTTTTGCTTCTTGCAACATGGCTTTTGAATTTTCTACGCCTAACTTTGCTTGATCAAACTGTTGCTGAGTAACACCACCAGTTTGATAAGAACTTTGGTATCTTTCCAAATCCCTTAAGGCATTTTGATAGGTAGCATTTGCATTACGTACATTAACACCTAAAATTTCAGCATCTAAATAAGCCAATACTTGTCCTTTAGAAACTTTGCTTCCTTCATCAACTGTGATGCGGGTGACTCTTCCAGAATTTTCAGAAAGGAAAGTTAAGTCTTGCAGTGCTGCAAAAGTTCCGTTGGCAGTAAAATTTAAATTAATATCATTTTTTGTAGCCAATTTTGTTCTTACCATAACAGCACCTCCACTTTCTGCTGCTATAGCTGTTTTGGCCTCATTCTCTTTTTTATTATTTGTAAGAACCCAGCCAATAACTACAATTGAAGTAATTACGCTGATTACCGGGATAATTATTTTTTTCATGTTTTTAGTTTAATAAATTTTGGATATTACCTTTTGATTTGATTAGTTGTATTTCGGCCAGTTTATAATTCAATAAAGCTTGATTATAGCTGTTTTGTGCCTCTGTTAATGAACTTTCTGCATCTAACAAGTCTGTTAAACTTGCTAATCCATTTTTATAGTTATTTTGGGTACTGTTGTAAATTTCTTGGGCCAACTGCTTATTTTCTTCTTGTGAATTAATGGTATTTACACTATTTCTAATTTGAATTTTAGCATTCTCATAAGCAAGATTTAAAGATTGTTTGGTAAGCGTTAACTCTTCATTAATCTTTCTAATTTCTACATCAGCTTTATTTACTCTTGATCTTCTGGCAAATCCATCAAAAATTGGGATATTTAGCGTTAACCCCAATGAAGAAGCATCAAACCATGTAGCTGTACCGTTGTTTCTTCGGTACAAATCAAATTTCTGACTCACCCCCGTATATGCGAAGTTGCTATTGAAAGATAATTTTGGTAAATACTCTGCCTGATTAGCTTTTTTCTGAAACTGTAACAGCTCTTTTTGCTTCATTAAAACCTTATACTCTGTTAAATCTGCCAAAGTCAAACTATCAGCAATTTTATTCGCATCAATATTTAACTCCTTAAAATTTATTGTTGGAATATCAATGGCTGTAGAAATTGGCATCCCCATATAAAACTTTAATAAATTCTCTTGCTGAGTTACCCCATCAATTACTTGAGCTCTTTGGTTTAATAAATTTGTTAAACTCACTTTCACCCTATCTAAATCAATCTTCTTTGCTAATCCATTTTGATACTGAGCACTTACTATTTTTTGGGTGCTTTTTAAAGAATTGATATTGGAATCAAGTACGGCAATGTTTTCTTTGTAAACTAACACTTGATAATATGCAGAAGCTACCTGTTGAATTACACTCTCCTCAGTTAATTCAGCACTTAAGTTGTAAAAATCCTCACCAGATTTTGCTGCTTTTAGTCCAGTAAAAACAGATTGATTAAAAATTTGCTGACTTAATTGTACTTGAGCTGCCGAATTCCATTTTGTACCAAAAGCAACCAAAACCGTTTCTCCTGGCCTTCCAACCAATTCTCCTGGCAAAGGATTTTGTTGAAGAATTAAATTATTAGTAAGTGTTCCTGTTCCATTTATCTGTGGTAAAGCCTGTGCTTTTATTTCTGCTGTGGCGTATTTTCCACCTTCTATATCAAGTTTAGCCTTTTTAATATTCTCACTATTTTTTATAGCATAGTTTAATGCCTCTTTTAAAGACAGGCTTTGTTGAGCAAAAGTTATATCTGCTATAAATAATCCGATGATTAAAAGCAGCATTATTTTTATTGATTTCATTTTTATATGTTAATTTTTATTATTTATGATTTAATATATAGTTTGCCTTTATCGCTACAAACGGCATGGAGGTAAAAATCATTAAGCTTGTTTAAAGTTTTAGTAACATCAAAATCTATCTCAGGAAAAGCGTTTTCATCAAATGCAGCAACAAACTGATTTAACCTAGCATTAGATATAAATTCAACTTCTAAATCTGGTCTGTACAAACCCTCTTCTATACCTCTCTCCAAATTTTCTTTAATACCCAACAAAATGCAATGATGCCGATGATGTGTAAAATGCCCTGATAACTCGGGAAAATATTTATCCATCTCAAAAAATATATTTGGGCTAATTTCTTTGAAAAAATAGAGTAGCACATCCACTTGTAAATACAATTCGTCGATTGCATTTTGACTTATCATTCTAGTTTCATTGAGCTTATTACCATGGCTAACTATTAAATCATCAATGATGATGTTTACAATTTCTGCCTTATCCTTAAAATGGTTGTATAACGTTTTTTTAGACATTCCTAAATGCTTAGATATATCATCCATGGTGATGCTTCTTATGCCAAAAAAGAAAAATAGCTCTCTTGCTTTTTCTAATATCCTAGTCCTATCTTCTGTTTTATCTTGCAATAATGCCATCATAAAAAATGGTGATTAGTTTTTCATACTTAGTTTTGATGCTCAGAAACTGTTCTTCTGTTGGGATCAATGTTTTAAGGTTGATATGTACTTCAAAAACCCAAAGCCCTGTTAGTACATCAATAAATATTTGCGCAGTATCTTTGCAATCAATATCCTTAATTAGCCCAAGTGATTTAAATCTGCTGAAAAGTTTAAAAAGTATGTTTAACTCTTCTTCTTTTGTTTTATCTAATAAACTTCTAAATCTGGCATCAGTTAAATAATGATCAGTTTGCCCATCATTCATATGCAACATGAAGTATTTCTTTCCGAACTCAATCTTGAGATCAATTAGGGAGCTTAAAGCTAATTTCAATGATGTTTGACCAGCTAAAATCGAATTCTGTTTATTAATGAAATCATAAAAAATGTGTTCTATAACTTTAAGTACAAGCGTGGTTTTATCAGGAAAGTAATAGTATAATAGGGCCTTTGAAAAAGATAAATCATCGGCAATTTCATTCATGGTAGTTTTAGAAACTCCAAAATGAGAAAACCTTTTTAGGGCGACTTCAATAATTTGCTCTTGTTTTATATCTACCTGTTCAATCATTTATTGATTTGAATAATTTACTTACTGACTTTATAAGTATTTTAGTCAAAAATACAGCAAAACATTTTCAGGCAAAGAATATTTACCTGAAAATTTCTTCAAATGACGATTAAATGATAATTAGGGCTTAGACAGACCTTTAAGAAAAATGTACACAATTTCTTTTTGTCGTCTAGAAATCATATCTAAATAGGCTCTATCCACACCAAATTGAATATTTGAACTGCTCATATAAAATTTACGCAAGCCTTGCAAAGCATCAAAAAGTAAATTTGCGGTATAAGTAGCATCTTCAACCAAATAGGTATTGCTTTTGATTCCTATTTCTATAATTTCTTTTAGGTGGTTAATCTCAGATGCGTTTGATTGATCAAGTATCACTTTTAAATCTTGATACTTCTCAATATTAGCAAACTTGTTAAAATCCAGGATGGGAAAGTACTTTTCTATAAAATTTTGTCTGGTTTCTATATAAATTTTAAGCGCAGCCTCTGGCGAAGTTTCGTTAGCCAATTTAGCATCTACTTGACTTGTGATTTCTGTAAATACTTTAGACAAAACTGCGGCGTATAAATTAATTTTATCAGGAAAATAATAGTATAAGAGTGATTTAGACAAGCTTAAATCATTTGCAATTTCATTCATAGTGGTTTTATTTAAACCAAAATGTGCAAACCGCTTTAAAGCACCTTCAATAATCTGTTCCCTTTTTTGATCTTGTTGATCCATTTATTACGCAAAATTATAATTAAGCTAAATTAACGATACAAAATTAAATGCATCTTTGTTTTTTAAAATAATATGAACTGGCTTTTTGCAATAGTAATAATTTTATTAACCTTAGTTGTGATGGAAATCATTTCATGGGCTATGCATAAATATTTATTTCATGGGCCGCTTTGGTTTATTCATAAAACGCATCATCAACAAAGGCATGGTTTTTTTGAACTCAATGATATTTTCAGTTTATTATTTGGAACTATTGCTGTTGGCTTAATATGGTTAGGACATGAAACTTTAGATTATAAATTTTGGATTGGAGCAGGGATATCCATTTACGGAATTATCTATTTTGTTTTTCACGATTGGTTTATTCATAACCGATTAAAAGCCTTTAAATCTGAAAACAAATATTTAAAAGGAATTAGACGAGCACATAAAATTCATCATAAATCTATGGAGAAAGATGATGCGGAAGAGTTTGGGTTGCTAATTGCTTCAAAGAAATATTTTAAATAGTTTGTTGGATGGTTAGTTATTAGTTTGTTAGGAATCTTCAAATTCATTAATTTTCAAATCATCAAATCAATACCTATCTTCAAATTAACTAATTTTCAAATCAGTATGCTTCAAATCCACGAAAATGTTTCTTTAAAAAACTTCAATAGTTTTAGTATTGATGCTTTCGCAAGGTATTTTGTGGAAATTAATCATAAAGAAGATTTGGTTGAGCTTTTTCAAGATCCGCAGTGGCTACAAACCCAACGATTAGTGATAGGTGGAGGCAGCAATATGCTTTTTACTAAAAATTTTGATGGTTTAGTTATTAGAATAAATATTAGAGGCATTGAACATCGGATTAACCATAACGAAGTAACCGTAGAAGCTGGAGCTGGCGAGGTATGGAATAATTTGGTTAATTACTGTGTAGATTGGGGTTTTGCAGGGATAGAAAACTTGAGCTTAATTCCGGGTTCTGTAGGCGCTTCTCCTATTCAAAATATAGGCGCTTATGGTGTAGAACTTAAAGATATTTTTGAAAGCTGTGAAGCTTTTGAAATTGCCAGTAGTGAGACTAAACATTTTACCAAAGCAGATTGCCATTTTGCTTATCGCGAAAGCATATTTAAACAAGAATTCAAAAATCAATACATCATTACCCGTGTGAAATTTAAATTGCACACTCAAGGTCAAATCAATATATCTTACGGTGCTATTGCTGATGAATTATTAAAAAGAGGAATCCACCAACCTAATATCAAAGATGTTTCTCAAGTAGTTTCTGCCATTAGAGTTTCTAAACTTCCTGATCCTTCCACTATCGGTAATGCGGGTTCTTTTTTCAAAAACCCTGTGATTTCTAAAATTGAGTTTGATCCAATTCATCATTTATATCCAAATATTGTCCACTTTTTAGTAGATGATAAAGTAAAATTAGCCGCTGGTTGGTTAATAGAGCAATGTGGGTGGAAAGGAAAAGTAGTAGGAAATACCGGAACTTGGAAAAATCAGGCTTTGGTATTGGTAAACCACGGAAATGCTTCAGGATTAGAGGTTTTTAAACTTTCTGAAGAAATTATCACCTCTGTAAAAGAGAAATTTAATGTTACTTTACAAAGAGAAGTTAACATCATATAAAAATTTATAAATTAAATTTTCGTTAACTCTGTTACCAATTTTTTCATAAAAGCGCTCTAGCATTTAATCATGTATCTTTTTCAATGATAACAATACGTGTTTAAACATTTTGTTTATGTTAATTGATAAAAAGCTAAACAAAAACTTGCGTAAGTAAAATTCATTACTTACTTTTGTTTAACTTATTTATTAAAAGGTTAAACAAAATGACAAAGATAGAATTCAATACTCTCGTAATGCGTCAGGCTCCATCACTAAAAATGTATGCTTTACATTTTACTCATGATGCGGATGATGCCAATGATCTTGTTCAGGATACCTTATTAAAAGCAATAACTTATTACAACAAGTTTAAAGAAGGAACAAATTTGAAAGGATGGTTATATACCATCATGAAAAACACATTTATTAATAACTACCGTCGCTTTGTAAAGATTAGCTCTTTTGTAACTAAAACAGATGAAATATCATCAGCTCAACTTTCTTTTAGTGCAACAGGAAATGGTGGAGAACAAAAGTTTGTAATGGATGACATTAAAAAGGCTTTATCTAGTTTACAAAAAGAATATTATACTCCTTTTAC
>NZ_SWBP01000004.1 GCF_005116455.1 Pedobacter cryophilus | reverse complement strand
TTTATTCCTCTTAGAATCGCTCCTTAAGGTTTTCCTTCCCGTTTGACCGGGGTGCAAAGATGTAACTTATTTTTGTTACTTCCTAATCTTTTTTTGCTTTTTATTTCAAGTCGAAAATTATCTTTTTTCCTATCCTTATTAAGCTTCTCTCTCTTTTCAATCCCCCGCCTTCCTTGCGATTGCGGAGTGCAAAGGTGTAACTTTTTTATTTATCTCGCAACTATTATTATCTCCTTTTTATTACTCCTTACATAACTCCCTGTCAATCTGATTGAAAAAGTTTACTTTTCCTGATTTTTACTGTTGCTATAGGTTTTTTTGAGCGTTGAAATGCACTGACCTGTGTTTATAAACTGGATGGAAACGGATACCAGCCCTTGTGATTAAGGCCTATGGGGTATGAGTGGACAGCCAGACTAACCTTATATATATGTGCTGTATTTGCTTTTCTAAAATTTAACCTTACTTAGTATTGATTCAGGCGTTTAGGTAAGTTATTACTAATTATTGCTATTAAATGGTTTGAAGTTGAATATACTTTTAGATATTTATTGAATGAATATTGATGTTTATGGTTCCTTCTTGAAGGATTTCTATTTTAACAAGTTTGAGGGACATGTTTGGCTTCATAATAATTATGGAGAGGCTGAGGAACTACCGGTTGATTCTTTTTTTAGAACAGAAGAAGATATGCCTGATGTAGAGATTTTTGCTTTGAACTTGTGTAAGGGTGATATTTTAGATATTGGAGCTGGAACTGGTACGCATAGTGTGATTCTACAACGTAATGGTTTTAAGGTGACTGCTATTGAGCAATCTGCAGGTGCTTGTGAGGTAATGCAGCTACGTGGCGTGAAGGATATTGTTCATCAGGATGTGATGACTTTTAAGGATCGCAAATTTGATACGCTATTAATGATGATGAATGGTATTGGTTTTTGCGGGTATGTGGAAGATTTGAAATTGTTTTTAAATCATGCTAAGGATTTACTTTTACCTGATGGACAGATTTTATTTGATTCTTCTGACGTAGCTTATTTATATGAAGATGGAGAACCGGAAAAAGAAAGCTATTATGGAGAGATTGATTATCAATATGAATATGAGAAGGAAAAAGGAGATTGGTTTTCTTGGTTATATATAGATGAGGAATTGATGAATAAAATTGCTTTAGAGTGTGGTTGGAGTTTGCAGATTATTTATCAGGATGAGGATGATCATTATTTGGGCAGGTTGAGCCTCATCCCCAGCCCTTCTCCTTTGCAGAAGGAAGATTAATTAGTGATTATTTCAGGAAATTGGCGTACCAATTGCCTGATTCTTTGATTGTTCTTTTTTGGGTTTGAAAATCTATATGAATTAATCCGAAGCGAGGATGATAACCTTCGGCCCATTCGAAGTTATCTGTTAGTGTCCATACAAAATAGCCTTCTACATTATAACCTTCGTTTTTTGCTCGGAGGACTTGACTTAAATTATCTTGTATGTATTGAGTTCTTTGATGATCGAGAATTTTACCATCTGTTAAGATATCAGGAAAAGCAGCACCATTCTCGGTAATCATTAATTTTTTGATTTGCGGGTATTGATTGAATTTTTTGATCATTTGGTAAATGGCCTCGGGATATATTTCCCATTTCATTGTGGTAATGGGCACATTTCTTTTCTCGGCTTTTACTAATGATGCGCTTAAATATGGCATAAGCCATGAATTCTTAATGATTTCTCTGGTGTAATTTTGAATGCCGATGAAATCAAAATCAAAGATCATGTCTTTTTCATCTTGCGGAAGCATGAATTTTTTTATTCCCTTTAAAACTGGCAATTCTTTATCGGGATAACCTAAACCTAATAATGGCTCTATATATAATCTATTTAATAATGCATCTACCCTATCTACGGCTCGGTGATCTCGAGGGACATTTCTGTAAGGTTGAATGTGAGAACAAGAAAAGGTGGTTCCGATATTTGAGTCAGGATAAATTTTTCTTAACACTCTTGCGCCGGCAGCAATAGAAAGTGTGGTATAATGTATTGCAGGCAAAAAATTTTTCATTCCTCTTTTGCCCGGGGCATGTAAACCTAAAAAATATCCGGCTCCGGTAAAGACAACCGGCTCATTCATGACCATCCAGTTTTTTACTCGATCGCCAAAGTTAATGGCGCATATTTCCACAAATTCTTGAAACCATTGGATGACTTCTCTATTTGTCCACCCTCCTTTTTTCTCTAACTCGTGAGGTAAATCCCAATGGTAGAGCGTAAGCCAAGGTTCTATTCCTAATTCTATACAATGGTTAATTACTGAATTATAATAATCTAAACCAGCTTGATTTATTTTGCCGGTACCTTGTGGTAGGATACGAGACCAAGAAATAGAAAATCTGAAATTAGGAATGTTGAGCTTTTTGACCAGCGTAATATCATCCTGATAAGAATTATAAAAGTTGCAGGCGATATTACCATGTTGGGCATCTTTGATTTTTCCTTTTGTGTTTGTAAAAACATCCCAAATAGATAGTCCTTTTCCATCTGCATCATGAGCGCCTTCAATTTGATAAGCCGCAACAGAAACTCCCCATTTAAAATGCGGACCGAAATTTTCTTTTTTTAATAAATTTTGTGGGGTGGAAGGATTTGTCATGTAGGATTTACAAGCTTAAGCTTGCAAAATACGTTCAATTTAAGCAGTTTTCAAAAAACTAAGCCTTAATGTGAAAAAAGAGCCTTCATTCTGCTTAGGAATAAACGCTCTTTTAATTTATTTGTTAGTTGAATAAAGAATTGGAACAGTTTCATATCAGTTATTACTTATTTAAAAGTAATACTTTAGGATAAACTGTATATATATTGTATGATAAGTTTTTGTTAAGTATAAGTTGAGCTAAAGCAGTTGACAGAACCTATTAATCATTTAACACACAAAATTATTAATCTTTAAACGGTAATACTAAAATCGGTTTCAAAAACATGACCGTGTTTTAAGTTTAATATGGCTTCTTTTTGAGAAATATCTTTAAACTCTCCGTCTGTATCTGCACAACCTAACCAAGGCTCGATACAAATAAATGGCGCATCTTTTTTAGACCATAAGCCTAAATAATTGAAGTGAGGAAAATCTAATTTTACCTGTTTGCTGGTTGTTGTACTTTTTAGAGTGACTGATCTTGATTTTAAATTTTTGAAAACCAAGGCGTCATTATCAAAAAGAGACATCTCTAATGGTAATATATTACCATTTGTAGGGATAGTTGCTGTTTGTTTATTGAATAAACCTTTTTCTGTAAGCTGATGAGTGATTAATTCTTCTTGGGTTTCAAACTCGATATAATAATCATTGAAGTTTCCATCTGCATTTAACGGCACATTAAAACCAGGATGAGCGCCGATAGAGAAATATATGGTTTGATCATCCATATTGATGACTTTATAAAGGATATTTAACGATCGACCGGTTAAATGATAAATTACCTGAAACTCGAATTTGTACGGATAATTTTTGAGTGTTTCATCATTATACCTGAGCTCAAAAACTGCTTGCTGAGGCGCAGATTCTATTCTTCTGAAGATACTTGTACGAGCAAAACCATGACGACTAAGAGGATATGAATTTCCGTTTACAGATAAAGCTTCGTTATTTAAAGCGCCAACTATAGGAAACAAATTTGGTGCATTAAAAGGCCAAATAGCAGGATCGGCTTTCCAAATGTAATCTGTTTGATCCTTTTTATCTATTATAGAAAGTAGCTCCGCTCCTCTTGAACTTAGGGTAACTTTTAATTCATCGTTTTCTAAAACTACCATAATTTATATTTTTTTGAACTTGTTGGCTAACATTTTCAGCATATCATCATTGGCTGGAGAAACCTCTTCTTCTTTTACTTTTTGAGGTTCTACAGTTTTTTGCTGTTGTACGGGCTTAGGTTTTTGTTGAATTTCTACTGGCTTTGGTTTTTGCCTAGCTTCATTTCTTTTTTCTTTGTGTTGTTGCCAAAATTTATCTAACCTATTTTTAGTGTAAAGAGGGAAATCACCATTCATCATCCAAGAATAATAGCTTGGTTCTTCATCAAAAACCTGAAAAAGAGTTTTTCCTTTGTGTTTCCCGAAATTAAATATAGGTTGGTTTTCGTCATTAAAAACCATTCTCCCTGCAAAATCAACCGGTTTATTTAGGTTAGTAAATATGTGTAATGATTCTACATCGTTTTTTACTGGCTGTGAAATGACTCCTTTTTTATTCTCCCAATCTTTACCTTCATATTTTTCTATTTGAGAAAGGAGTACTTCATAAGTGGCTTTAATATCAGCTTCGGCAGAGTGAGCATTGATGATATCTTTACCACAATAAAATTTGTATGCTGCTCTTAAAGTTCGTTGTTCCATTTGGTGGAAGATATTTTGCACATCAACAAACTTGCGGTGTTCAATCTCAAAATTGATTCCTACTCTTAAAAATTCTTCTAAAAGCATTGGAATATCAAATTTATTGGAGTTGTAACCGGCTAAATCGGCATCAGCTAAAAAATCTATAATTTCTTGTGCTACCTCTTTGAAGGTTGGTGCATCTATTACATCTTCATCATAAATGCCATGAATTAAAGATGACTCTAAAGGTATTGGGATAAGAGGTTTGATTTTGAGGGTTTTGATTTCCTCATCGCCAGAAGGCATCGCTTTTAAAATGGAGATTTCTACTATACGATCTGAAGCTACGTTGATACCTGTTGCTTCTAAATCAAAAAAAGCTAATGGACGCTTTAAATTAAGTTTCATTTAATAAGGTGTAATAAAGTGAGATATGAGGTTTAAGACAAAATGCGATGGTTAATTATTTAATTTAACTAAAAATGATTAAGCCAAGTATAATGCCAATTATCATAATGGCGTACAGCATAATTTCGTTACCGGCATATTGCTTGTATTTACCCCAAAATGAGTAGTTTGATTTGTCTTTTTCCATTAAATTTTAAATAAAATTATAAACATGAAGGTCGGGAATTTTAGTTAAGCAAAGAAGTTTTTGGTGCTTTAATTCTGTTGCTAAACAAACAAAGCTCATTAAGTTTCCTCAATGAGCTTTGCCTCAGAAATATAAATGGCATTTACTGAGCAGTTTTTTTCCATTTTATAGAACAACCAATAGCTTTAGTTTGCGTTAACTCTATTTCTTTACCTGCTAAAAGTGCCTCTGCTGCGTTTTCTGCATATTTAATTTTTGCATCATTTACATTTTCTGTATCGTTATCTATAGCGCCAATGTAAGAAACCACTAACCCTTTATCGGTTTTCTTTAGCAAATAAACATGGGGCGTTGCTTTTGCTCCATAAGCTTTAGCAATGTCTTGAGAATCATCTACCAAATATGGAAAAGTATATTTTTCTTGTTTTGCCCTGATTTTCATATTCTCGAATGAATCTTCGGGGTTTATGGCTGGATCATTAGGATTGATTGTCATCACAGGCAAGCCTTTTGAAGCGTATTTAGCGTTTAAGGCAATTATTCTACTCTCGTAAGCTTTAGAATAAGGACATTGATTACAATGAAAAATCACAAAAAAACCTTTTGCTTCCTTATAATTTGCCATTGAAATCATCTTATTATCAACATTTTTGAGGTTAAAATCTGTAGCGATGTCTCCAATTTTATAACCCGTTTGAGCTTTTGCAATTCCAGAAAGTGCAATAAGCAATACCATTAATAATTTTTTCATTGTACTGATTATTTGTTTGTTAAATATACTTTTTCTATTTCTTCCCAAGTAAATTCTTGTTCATAAAAATTTCTTGTTTTCTTTTTGTTGTTGATTATTAAAGTGGCTGGTAATGAACCCGACCATGTTTTACTGATTTTATCTATATAATCTTGTTCTGACTTTTCGTTTAACAAATATAATTCTGATTTTAGTTTATTTCTCTTTACAAAAGGGTTTACAACTTTCTCTAATTTTGATTTAAAATCTAAACTCACCAAAATTACTTTTAATGGTTGGTTTTGATATTGCCTTCCCAATTGTTCGAAATTTGGCAATTCTTTTATACAAGGTGCACACCAAGTAGCCCAAAAATTCACCACAAACACCGTGTCTTTGCCTAATTCTATTCTATTTTCGAGTTGATTTAAACTTAATAACTTTACTTGAGCAGATATTGTTTTTGAGTTAACTAACAAGATTAAGCTAAAGAAAATGAGTTTTATTTTCATTATTTTATTACTTTAACTGATGAATTATAAAGGTCTGAATATATTTAAAATTTTAGTAAACTCCTTTTTTTGATACCAATCATTAAAAACAAATTCATAATGTTCTACCTCAAAAGTACCGAAATCAAAATCTCGGTATTTTTCCAGCAATTCCAAAAATGCTTTCTTATTTTTTATTTCAGTTTTAAACCGAACAATTGTAGCATGAATAGACTGAATTTCATATCGACTGTCTAAGGAAGAATTTAAATTAGTTTGGTTGAAATTAACTCTTAAATTATCTCTAAGAAGGTTTATTTGATTGTTTGCAGCAAATCCTTTCAGCATTAAACAAGAAGGCGAAGCGGTTAATCCTTTAAATTTAATTTGCTCATTCCTTAAATTTTTTAAGCTCAAGGCGATTAGTTCCTCATAATCTTTGATGTTAATATCGCCTAAATAAAATCCAGAATAGCAAGAAATAATAGACATCACCGTAATATGAATATCACTAGAAGGGTAGTAATATTGATGAGGTTCAATAATTTTTAAATCATTAATGAAATTTGAAATTTCTGTTTTAACAAGCTCACTTGGCCTGATTAAAAGCGTAACTCCTCTCCTTAAATCATCGCTTGAATCAATTTGTGGGTCAATTTGAAATTCATTTCTTTCGAATTTCTCCAAAGATTTAGACCACATTTCTTCATAATGCTTATTTAAATTCATATTCAATAGCGCTAAGAGTTAAAATCTCCTGATTTATTTAACAGTACCGCCTCTAGAAAAATATTTATAAGTATAAGGATCTTTTAATTTTGCAACCATCACTCCTTTACTGGTACTTGCATGAAAGTAGAAGCCATTTTGAAGATAAATACCTACATGGCTAAATTTTTTACCTTCATAATCAAAGAAAACCAAATCGCCTTCTTTTAACTGGCCCTCATATTTTCTTTTAATTGCCTCTACTTGCTGACTGGTTATTCTAGGAATTTCCTTTTCATAAACATCTTTAAAAGCTAGATATACCAAGCCTGAACAATCCACCCCTCTTTTACTTAAGCCGCCATACTGATATTTAGTTCCCTGCCAATCATCAATAAAACCATATAATTTACCATTTCTAATCGCTTTTTTTGAAACATCCATTAATTCTGAATATTTTTTGACAATTTTTGGAGAAGGTTTTTCGAAGCCAGATTTTGGAACTAATACTTTTTTTGATTTACAGGAAGTAATAGCTAAGGCAAAAAGAATGAAGAGAAAAACAAGTTTAATGTATGAGCTGAGGTTAAATTTTGTGGTTTTTAATTGATCTAGAGCAATAATTTTATTCATTATCAAGAATTTTTTAACACTTTTTGAATTTCATCCAACTTCATTAACGCTTCTACAGGCGTTAAGGTGTTTACATCCAAATTATTTAAAACATCTCTAATTTTTATCAAAACCGGATCGTCTAAAGAAAACATTTGCAATTGAACCGCCTGCTTTTGCATTTTCATTAAACTGGCTTTCACATGTTCGCCACCAGTGCGTTCATTTTCTAATCTTTTTAGAATTTCGTTTGCTCTTTTTAAAATAGCGGCAGGCATTCCGGCCATTTTAGCTACATGAATTCCAAAACTATGCTCGCTCCCACCGGGAACTAATTTTCTTAAAAAAATTACTTTATTACCTACTTCCTTAACAGAAACATTAAAGTTTTTTATCCTGTTAAAAGAATTAGATAACTCATTTAATTCGTGGTAATGGGTCGCAAAAAGTGTTTTGGCTTTCGCCGATGGATGGTTATGTAAATATTCTGCAATAGACCAAGCAATAGAAATTCCATCATAAGTGGATGTTCCTCTTCCAATCTCATCTAATAAAATCAAACTCCTGTCTGATAAATTATTTAAGATACTTGCTGTTTCGTTCATTTCTACCATAAAAGTAGATTCGCCGCTAGAAAGATTATCAGAAGCGCCAACTCTAGTGAAAATTTTATCTACAATACCAATAGAAGCTTCTTTAGCAGGCACAAAACTGCCCATTTGTGCCATCAAAACAATTAAACCTGTTTGCCTTAACAAAGCAGATTTACCCGCCATGTTAGGACCAGTAATAATGATGATTTGTTGAGAATCATTATCTAAATAGACACTATTGGTGATGTATTCATCGCCTAAAGGCAAATTTTGCTCAATCACCGGATGCCGGCCACCTTTAATATCCAACAGTTTGGTATTATTTACGGTAGGTTTTACGTAGTGATTTTTTTGCGCAGTTTCTGCAAAGCATAACAACACATCTAATTGTGCAATTAAATAAGAATTAAGCTGAATAGGTTTAATAAACTCGGCAATGCTGGCCACCAAATCTGTAAACAAACGAGTTTCTATGGCTAGAATTTTCTCCTCGGCACCTAAAATTTGGTCTTCGTATTCTTTTAGTTCAGGTGTGATGTAACGTTCGGCATTTACCAAAGTTTGTTTTCTGATCCATTCTTTTGGCACCTTATCTTTGTGTGTATTAGAAACCTCTAAATAATAGCCAAAAACATTGTTAAATGCTATTTTTAAAGAACTAATCCCTGTATTTACCGCTTCATTTTTTTGCAATTCTAACAAATAATCCTTGCCACCAAAAGCAATTTTTCTCAATCGGTCTAAATCTTGATCTAAACCATCGGCCATTACTTTGCCTTTATTGAGTTGCACAGGTGGATCGGGCTGTAATTCTCTTTCAATTTTTTGAAGTACAGATGCACATAAATTAATTTGCTCTGAAATTCGTTTCACCGAATCCTGATTAACAGCATCACAAATATTTTTTACTTCGGCAATGGCCGTTAAAGCTCTTATTAATTGAACAATTTCTCGTGGATTGGTTTTTTGTAGGCCAATTTTAGAAATCAACCTTTCTAAATCGCCAATCTGCCGAATATAATTCTGCAATTTTGCCTTTAAATCTGATTCATCATAAAAAAACTGAACCACATTTAATCGCTCTTGAATAGGTTTTTGATTTTTAAGCGGCATTACCATCCACTTACGCAACATACGGGCACCCATGGCACAAGAAGTTCGGTCTAAAACATCTATTAAAGTTTTACCGTTTTCATTTGGCGAGCCAATTAACTCTAAATTTCTAACGGTAAACCTATCCAACCACATGTAGCGGTCTTCCTCAATTCTAGAAATATTGCTGATGTGTTGCAGCTGCCTATGCTCCGTTTCATTTAAATAATGTAAGGCTACTCCGGCGGCAACAATTCCCAAGTTTAACTTTTCAATACCAAAACCTTTTAAAGATTTTACTTCAAAATGCTTAAGCAGGGTTTCTTGAGCATAATCTGCACTAAAAGCCCAATCATCTAAAGTATAGGTGTAAAAGTTAGTTCCAAATTCTTCGGTAAAATCTTTGCTTTTGGCTTTTGAAAAAACTACTTCGCTAGGTTTAAAACCTTGCAAAAGCTTATCAATATATTCGGCATTGCCTTGAGCCACCAAAAACTCGCCGGTAGAAATATCTAAAAATGATACCCCAATACTTTGCTTTTCAAAATGCAAAGTAGCTAAGTAATTGTTAGACTTTTGTTGAACAATGTTATCGCTATAAGCTACGCCTGGTGTAACCAATTCGGTTACCCCCCGTTTTACAATTCCTTTAACAGTTTTTGGATCTTCTAACTGATCACAAATGGCCACCCTTTGTCCGGCTCGCACCAGTTTTGGCAAGTACGTTTCTATGGAATGATGCGGAAAACCTGCTAACTCTATATGAGAAGCAGATCCGTTAGCTCTTTTGGTTAAAACAATTCCTAAAATTTGAGAGGCTTTTATGGCATCGGCTCCAAAGGTTTCGTAAAAATCGCCAACTCTAAATAACAATAAAGCACCAGGATATTTGGTCTTAATCTCGTTATATTGAGTCATTAAAGGAGTTTCTTTGTCGTTATTTTTTGCCAATGAGTAATAAAGTTAGGTGTTGCAAAGTTATAAATTAAAGCAAGTGGATTAGAATTGTTGAAAATTTGATGATTGTTGAAAGTGATAAGTGGTAAGTATTAAGTTTTAAGTTTTTTTTGAAAAGCAAATTCATCACATTTAAGTACCGATAGTCTTGTTTTCCGCTGTAGTTTTAAAGCTGTAAATTAGCTTTAAAAGCTGCCGCTTCACCCAAGTTTATTATAGTTAAGCTTGTGCAAAAAACAAAAAAATATTAAGTAGAATTCTTATAATTTCGCATTCAAATTTCAACACCATTTCATGAAAAAAATATTCAATATCCTTAGCTTTTCAGCGCTTGTATTTTCAGCAGCATGTACTTCATCAAGTTCTAAAACAGCAAATGTAAATCAATCAGGTGATTCTGTAGCAGTAAAAACCGAAGTTAAAGCAGCGCAACCTGTCAACCATGAAGGTAAAAAACCTGCTGATGCGGTAACTATATTGGCCCGTAAGCAAGTTCCAATTTTATGTTACCACCAAATAAGAGATTGGAAAGCAACGGATTCACAATCGGCAAAAGATTATATTATTCCGGTAAAGACGTTTAAAGATCATGTAAAAATGCTTGCCGATAGTGGCTATAATAGCATTTTACCCGATCAACTATACAATTATTTAGTTTATGGAGATCCGCTACCAGCAAAACCAGTGATGTTTACTTTTGATGATACCGATTATGATCAATTTGAAGTTGGCGCCAAAGAATTAAAAAAATACGGCTTTAAAGGGGTTTATTTTATTATGACAGTTTCTATTGGTAGAAATGGCAAAGTTCATTACATGAGTAAAGAAGATATTAAAGCGCTTTCTGATGATGGAAACGTAATTGGTAGCCACACTTACGATCATAAAAACGTTAAAAAATATGTTGCCGAAGATTGGGTTACACAAATAGAAAAGCCAAGTAAAAAATTAGAAGAAATTACAGGCAAAAAGATGGATTACTTTGCTTATCCGTTTGGTTTGTGGAATAAAGAAGCTATTCCCGAATTAAAGAAAAGAGGCTTTAAATCTGCATTTATACTGGCCGAAAAAAGAGATGAAAACGACCCATTATATACCATCAGAAGAATTATTGCCAGTGGCTATTGGAGTTCAAAAACTTTACATAACAGTATGGTGAATAGCTTTGGGGAGAAGAGAAATTAGGTTTGTTGATTTGAAGGTTTTCAATTTGAAGATGATGCACACCGAATAATTTTTAACCACAGAGGGCACAAAGATCACAGAGAATTTGAAAATGAGTTGATTTGAAGATGAGTTTTAAACTTATGTTTAACCGCGGAGAGCGCCAAGGTCACAGAGATTTAAAATCGTAAAGTTTATGGCTAGCCTAAATTTTACGATTTTTTTATGCCTTTATTTCTGAGCTTTTTTATCAGGTTAAATGGGAATAATTGGCTTGGTTGAGGAAACGCAAAAATTAAAACTCTTAGGGAATAGTTACACTTACTTTTTGTGAAGTATGGGCACTAAAATAGCCTAAAGCTCCATTATCAAAATTAGAATCGGGATTGGAAGGTGCTGTTGGCGGACCACCATTACCTGAGATTTGTGAGATGGCAAAAAAGTAACGGTAAATATTTAGATCTATACATTGAAAATCTATGGTGACTTTGTCTCCAGCTTTTAAATCTGGTTCATCACTAAAAATAGTATTTGTTACCTTATTTCCATCATTAAACCTATCGCTATCAACATAATACGCATTTCTTAACTCGTTATTTACGGTAAGAACATAATTATATTGATTGTTAATATTAGGTGTATCTTGATAATTTACCTGCGTAAATTTTCTTTTATCACCAAAAAAGGTGAGTTCGGTAACGGTAATAGAATCTAAAATTACAACTTGTGGCATAATAGATTGAGCCGTATAAGTTTTGTTATTTGCTTTTACCTGAACAGTATATTTTTTACCTGGCTTCCCACTAAATGGGATAGAAATATAATTTCCGTTTGCACCTTCTGTAAAAACATAAGTAGGTCCGTTTTCTTCTTGAACAGTAACTAAAGCATTTGTTAATGGCAGCAAAGAATTATCATCTGTAAAAGGTTTGGTTAAAGAAAGTCTGATAATTTGAGGTTCTAATTTATTGGTTACGTTTGCTTCAATAACTGCAACAGCTTCGGTTTTATCTAACTTAATATCAATAACTTCTTCGCAAGAGCTTAAAAAAAGAGAAGTGAAAGCTATAAAAAAAGTGAGTATATAGTGTTTATTATTTTTCATGAGTTAAAATTTAAAATTCCAGGTTACTGAAGGGATAATGCCAAACAAGGTTGTTCTTACTGCTTGTGTTTTGTTTGCATTCTCTGGATCTTCCCTAAAATCTATTGAAAAAGCATTTTTTCTATTGTAAACATTATAAATACCAAAAGACCAACTCGATTGATATTTTTTCCCAACTTTCCCTTCTAAAGTTGCTGATAAATCTAATCTGTGATAATCTGGTGCTCTGTAAGCGTTTTTTTCTGTGTAGTAAAACACAGTAGAACTGCCTAATTGATATTTTCCGCTTGGGAAAGTAACTGCATTACCTGTACTGTAAACAAAGGTTGAAGAAAATGTCCAACGGGTGCTGGCTTTATATATTCCTACCAGAGAAATATCGTGGGTACGATCTTGCTTGGCATCAAACCATTTCCCCTCATTAATTTGATTAAACTTTCTTTCTGTTTTGGCTAAAGTATAACCTATCCAACCGTTAAAATCGCCAAACCTCTTTTTCAAAAAAAGTTCTAATCCATAAGCTCTACCATCGCCATATAAAAGATCAGCTTCTACATTTTGGTTTCCTCTTAAATCTGTTCCATTTCTATACTCAATTTGGTTTTGCATCCATTTATAATAAACTTCGGCAGAAAACTCATAAGTATCATTTTTAAAATTGGTAAAGTATCCGGTTGCCACCTGATCTGCAATTTCTGGCTTAATATTATTACTATTCATAATGTATAAATCTGTTGGCGAAGTAGCCGTTGAGTTAGACATTAAATGTAGGTTTTGTGTATTTCTGGTGTAAGATGCCTTAATGGCTTTGGCATCGTTGAGTTGAAAACTTGCAGAAACCCTTGGTTCTAAATTGAGATAGCTTTTAACAGCCTCGTTAGAAGAATAGGTTTTAGAATCGGTAATATTTCCATCAGCATCATAAGTTTTAAAATCGCCGGGACCAAACAAAGTGAAAGTGCTTAATCTTGTGCCGTAAACAATATTAATTTGATCACTCAATTTCCATTCATCAGAAAAATAAGCGGCTAATTCTACTCCTTTTCTGTTTTGTACCGTTGTTTCATTTACGCTAGAATTGCCTGACGAAGTTAATTTTCCGGGGGCAATGGTATGATGAATGGCATTAACCCCAAACCTAATTTCGTGGTTGCTGTTAACAGCATATTGAAAATCTTGCTTTAAATTAAAATCTCTGATTGATGAGTTTACTTTAAAATTATTGTCTTCCAATAAATTCTCAATCACGTAATTATAGTTGCTGTAAATTAACGAAGTATTAGAAAACAAACGGTTAGAAAACAAGTGATTCCACCTTAAAGTACCGGTTGCATTGCCCCACTCAAAGCCAAAAGTATTACCTAAACCTAGTTTATCTCTTCCAAAATACCCCGAAAGATATAACACGTTTTTATCGTCAATTTGGTAATTGGCTTTTGCATTTAAATCATAAAAGTATAGCGTATTATTTTTTATGCTACTATCGGGAGAAAAGGCTAAGAAAGCATCTGCATAAGTTCTTCTTCCGCTAATCATAAAAGAACTTTTATCCTTTTTAAAAGGCCCTTCTATCTTTAGTCTCGATGAAATTAAACCAATCCCACCTTCAAAAGTATAGTCCTTTTTATTACCATCGTTCATTTTAATATCTAAAACTGAAGATAATCTGCCACCATATTGCGCAGGCATGCCCCCTTTATAAACAGTTACATCTTTAATGGCATCTGAATTAAATGTAGAAAAGAAGCCCAATAAATGAGAGGCATTATAAACAGGAGCTTCGTCTAAAAGAATTAAATTTTGATCGGTGGAGCCACCTCTAACATAAAAACCACTATTCCCTTCTCCTGCTGATTTAATTCCGGGTAATAATTGCAATGTTTTTAAAATATCTCTTTCGCCAAATAGTACGGGAATGTTTCTTAATTCTTTAACATCTAATTTTTGCACACCCATTTGAGGGTTTGATACATTATCATTCTTTTTAACTGCATTAACAACCACTTCTGCCAATTCATTAGATGAAGAAAGATCTAAATTAATCTGCGTATCAGCTTTCAACTCTAACTCCTTCACAATAGTTTGATAGCCTACATAACTAAAAGTAACTTGATAAGTACCCAAAGGCAGACTTAAAGAATAAAAACCATAAGCGTTGGTAATAGTGCCGTTTATAACCGGTCCGCTTACTTTTACAGATGCACCTATTAAAGTTTCTCCGGTAAGGGCATCTTTTAAAACACCGTTTAAAACGGGATTTTTTTGAGCAAAAGCAAAATTTAAAACAAAAAAGAGAAGGAAAAGAAGCGTTAGGAAGCGTTTTATGTTAGTCACTGTTTATTAAATATTTTAGTGTAGGACTGCCAATTGCATATTTTGTAACAAAGATTGTCCATTTTTTTAAAACTATTGTTAAAAACATAGTAATCGAATTTTTGATGAAATGTTTTACCTTTTATTAAATTAATAGATTGTTACCGATGGTAAATTTACAAGTGATAATATTTTTACAAAAAACACATACTGAACCAACAATAAATGCTTTAATTCGTTTATCCATTTAAATCAAATTAATAATTATGAAAAAAAGAATTTCTCTATTAGCCGGTGCAATAATTTTGTTCATCGGTTTTTCTGTAAATGCACAAACAAAACCACCGGTAGATAAAAGCAAAAGAGCTAGCCCACCGGCAAAAGTAACTGAAACACTTTCTAGTGGCGCTACCATTTCTGTAGATTACAGCCAACCAAGTTTAAAAGGAAGAGCATTGGAAACATTAGCATCTTTTAACAAAGTATGGAGAACAGGCGCTAACGAAGCTACTGTATTTGAAGTGAGCCAAGATGTAAAAATTAACGGCAAAACACTTGCTGCTGGTAAATATGGTATATTCACTATCCCTGGAGAGAAAGAATGGACCATTATTTTTAACAAAACCTGGAACCAATGGGGCGATACTAATTACAAAGAAGCAGACGATGCTTTAAGAGTAACCTCAAAAGTTTCAACAACTAAAGAAGCAACAGAAATGATGACTTTTAAAATTTCTAAATCTGGTAAAGTTGATCTTTATTGGGGAAATACAATGGTTGGTTTTAGTGTGAAATAATAAATTTTACTTTAACAACAAAAGTGATGTAATTAATTTTGCATCACTTTTTTTATGTAGGTTAGAATTTCTGCGTTAAAACAGAGTTTCATATTATTCAATTTTAATATTTGCATTTTTTTTATTGCAAATATTAAAATTATAAAAAATTCTATTTTAAGCTGAATGGAAAAATTTGATCAATATTTAAAACATTCTAAAATACTTTATCTAATTAAAACGGATTTAGAAGGAAACTACACCTACATTTCTCCTCATTTTGCCGAAGTTTTTAATTTAGATCCTGAAAAAACTTATGGCACCAATAGTCTGTTAACAATATTTAAAGAAGATCATCAAAAATGTATAGATGCAGTAACTAAATGTTATCAAAACCCCAATACTTATCAAAAAGTTTCTTTGAGAAAACCTTTCCCTAACGGAAAATTAATTTGGAGCCAATGGGAATTTTATTTAGCTACAGATGAGCACCATCAACCTAAAGAAATGATTTGTTTTGGTAGTTGCGTATCAGAAAAAATTCAACATCTTAAATTACTTAAAACATCAAACGAAAAAAATAATGAAAATGAGGTTAAATACCAAACCTTGTTTGAAACTACTATTTTGGCCATTATACTTCATACACCAGACGGCAAAATTTACGATGCTAACGAGGTTTTTTGTAAAATGGTAGGTATTACTAAAACCAATATTACCGACCGTAATATTTCGGAATTCACACCTGAAACATTTAGAGAAATAGATAAAGCTTTTTTTGATTTATTGATTAAAAAACCAACAAATTCTTCCTATGAAAAAGAATTTATTACTACCGAAGGTAAAATTATTCCTATATCTGTAAATCCAAAAATATTTCAAGATCAAAATGGGAAAATATTTATTTGGAGCATTATTAAGGATATTACAGAGAGAAAACAACAAAAAATATTATTGAAACAACAAAAAGAGTTATTAGAACAAACCGCACATATTGCAAAATTGGGAGGTTGGCATATTGACTTAAAATCTAAAAAAACTGAATGGACTAAAGAGGTTTACAAAATTCATGATTTAGAAGATGATTTTAAACACAATATTACTAATGGCATTGAATTTTTCCATAGGGAAGACCAGATTAAAATTTCACTGGCGCTAGAAAAATCTGCCAAATTTGGACATCCATTTGATCTTGAATTAAGACTAATTTCAGCTAAAAAAATTCATAAATGGGTGAGAGTTGCAGGCGGAGCTATTCATAATGCAGACACAATTATTGCCCTTAAAGGTATTATACAAGACATTACTCAAAAAAAACTAACAGAAAATACCATTTATAAACAAAACACTTTGTTAAAAGATTTTTATTTTACGCAATCTCATATTGTTAGATTACCCATTGCAAATGTTTTAGGTTTAATTAATTTACTAGATATCATAACATCTGAAGAAGATAGATTTGAAATTTATAAAAAAATCAAATTTAGCGTAAGCCAGTTAGATCAGATTGTAACCGATTTTGCAAATAAAAAAATAGACAATTAGCCTAATTTTTATTACGCATGTCTTCTTAAAATAAATCTATTTTATTCCTAAAATCCCTATATTCTTTTCAAAATTAAATTCGCTTATTGTTATTAATTCATATATTTAGTACAATATTTTTGTTAGATGATTGAGATGAAGGATACCCACCAGTACGTAAAAAATTCGGAAATTTTATATTTCTGCGTAACAGATTTAGACGGCAATTACACCTATGTTTCTCCTCATTTTGCAAAAATATTTAATTTCACGCCCAAACAACTTTATGGTACTAGCAGTCTTCTAACTATTTATGTTGATGATCATCCCAAATGTTTTGAAACCGTTGCTAAATGTTTTGAGCAGCCCAATACTTACCAAAAAGTATTACTTAGAAAACCACTAAACTTAGGAAAACTTGTTTGGACACAGTGGGAGTTTTATTTAGCTACTGATGAACAAAATAATCCATCTGAAATGATTTGTTATGGTTATGACATTTCTCACAAAATTGAAAGTTTAAACCTTTTAAAAAGTGCTCATAAAAAATTTATAGAGAGCGAAACCAAATATAAAACGCTGTTTGAAACCTCTTCTTTAGGTATTTTATTACATACCCCAAACGGAGATTTATATGATGCTAATGAAACATTTTGCAAAATGATTGGCATTAATAAAGCAGATGTAACTCATCATAATATTATAGAATTTACACCACCAGAATATTGGGAAAGCGATAAAGCATTTATCAATGATTTAATTGTAAATGATAACACTTATTCTTACGAGAAAGAATTTAAAACTAAGGATAATGAAACTATACCAGTTTCTATTAATGGTAAGATATTTCATGATCAGTCTGGCAAACTTTTTATTTGGTGCATTGCTAAAGATATAACTGAAAGAAAAAAAAGCAGAGAATTACTACAACATCAAAGAGAATTATTAGAAGAAACCTCACAAATAGCCAAACTAGGCGGTTGGACAATCAATATCAATACTTTTAAAACCGAATGGACCAAAGAAGTATATGAAATTCATGATTTAGAAGAACCTTATGACCATGATTTAGCTATCAGCATTTCCTACTACCACACTGATGATAGAGAAACAATTACAAATGCGGTAAATGAAACCATAAATGAAGGAAAAAAATTTGACCTCGAATTAAGATTTATATCTGCCAAAAATATCAACAAATGGGTAAGAGTGGCCGGAGAACCCGTTTATAAAGATGGAAAATTAATTTCTGTGAAAGGAATTTTACAAGATATCACCGAAAAGAAAAACACCGAAAATATTATATCTAAACAAAACAACTTGTTAAAAGACATTTCTTTTACCCAATCTCATCTCATTAGATTGCCTGTTGCCAACCTTTTAGGTTTAACAGATTTATTAGAGATGACCGATAACGAAGAAGAAAGACTAGATATTTGCAAAAAAATAAGATACAGCGTGTTTCAACTCGATAAAATTGTAAAAGAAGTGGCCAATAAAAAGATAGAAGATTAGTTGCGTTTTCTAATCTTCATGGCCTCACCAGCATCAAAAGATGAATCTTTTTCAGTAGATTTTCCTTTATCGTTTTCCTTTACAATAAACAATTCTTCAGGTAAATCCATAATCTGCATTTTTTTACCTTGAATTTGCTCTAATCTTCTTACCGTGGTTAACTCCAGATCTGTACAAAAAGTTAAAGCCAATTGGTCTGCTAAAGTATTTTCTCTAAATAAAACCCTTTGTGTATAAGCCATTTCATCTTCAGGGATATCAAAATGCATGATACAAGGAAATTCAGAGACATTTATATCAGAAACATCTTCATTTGCAATAATTAAAATCCTAAGTTTTGGAGTCAGTTTAAAATCAGAAAGCGAATTCACCACCTGATCTGCAATTTCACTTGCTTTAAAAACCGCCACTTCATCGTTAAAATCTTTAGCTAAATTTTTATAAACCGTTTCGGCAGTAAATCTTGAATTTACAAACACCAACACTTTATCAAAAACCTCTTTATCAGCCAAAAGCATTTCTAACAAATACAGTTTTGTACTAAAATTTGGTACTTGGTAAAGTAATTGATCAACCGTATTTAACTGATTATCACCCAAATCATCCACCTCAATAATATTTGGGATTTTTATAAAGTTGGAATATAATTTCTCTAAACGCTCATGCATTACAGATGAACACACCAAAAACTGCGATTTTTTGATTCCTCTGGCTAATTCTACTGTAGGCAATTGTAAGCCGTTTTTAATAATTAAATCGGCATCGTCCACAATAAAAAGCAAAATTTTATTGAGGTTCAAACCTAATTTTAAATAAAGCGCTCTGGCTCTATCAGGCGTAGCCACAATAATATCTACCCCATCTGTTACTTCTAAAACTTGGGTATCTAAGCTAGAACCACCAGCAAAAAGCCCAAAAATTCTTAAATCACGGTTTCTGTTTAATAAATGAAACTGGTCTAAAACTGCTTCGCCAGTTTCTGTATCAGGTACCAAATACAAAATACGAGGTGCAATTTCTTCGGTATACTGTATTTTATTTAACGCTGCCAGTACGCAAGTTGTGGTTTTTCCGCAACCATCCGGACCAATAGCCACCAAATCTTGCCCTCCATGAATCCTCGGAAAAAGCTTTCCTTGTATCTCTTTCGGACTCAAATATCCGTTCCCAGTCATCGCAGCAAGCAATTGCTTACTCAGTTTCAATTTATCTAAAGTGGCCATATCAGCTGCAAAAATAGGGATTTTTAATTTGGATAAGATTTCTTTGTGAGAAATGAGTTCTTAGAAAAGCAAAAGCAGTGGTTTATAAGCTCCCATAGTCCCGCCATACACTATATCTTTTTTGCCGAAAAGCAAAAAAGGATGCCGTTGCTGTCGGGTTTATTTAAATTATTCAACACAACCAAACAAAATGCTTTCCTGTGTCGAATTTTCCGTGGTCTGTGTCCCAAATTTCGGTTTGTGGGGACACAAACCGAGGCGGATGAGGTTTTTGTGTTAAGGATTGAAGTGGAAATCCTTTATCCCCTTTTCGGGGATAAAGATTGCAACAAAAAGCCTGACCCGCAGGGGAACACCCAACACATTAAAGTTAATAAGATGCTTTGCCCATCATTTTGGTTACATATTTTCCAATAATATCAAACTCTAAATTTACTTTATCGCCTACTTTTACTTGTTGCAAATTGGTATGCTCATAAGTGTATGGAATAATGGCAACAGAAAACGAGTTGTCTTTTGAATTTACAACCGTTAAACTAATTCCGTTTACACAAACAGAACCTTTTTCTACTGTTACATTTCCGTTTGTGGCGTCATATTCAAAAGTATAAACCCAGCTACCGTTATTTTCTTGCAAATTTATACAAATGGCAGTTTGGTCTACGTGGCCTTGCACAATGTGACCGTCTAAACGGCCATTCATTTGCATACATCTTTCTAAATTCACTAAATCGCCAACTTTTAAATCACCAATATTTGATTTTTGCAGGGTTTCATCAATAGCTGTTACGGTATGCATATCATCGGCTATAGCCACCACAGTTAAACAAACGCCATTGTGCGCAACAGATTGGTCTATTTTTAATTCTTTAGAAATAGCAGACTGAATGGTGATATGCAAATTGCTTTGCTCTTTTTGTAACTGGGTTATTGTACCCAAAGTTTCTATAATTCCTGTAAACAAAACGTTGTAGAATTTAATGGTATGATTTTCTGTTTTTCTTCCAGTTGGAAGTTGCTTTTTCAACGATTGGGCTGTTGCTTTTGTTTGCCTTATTCTCTAAAATATGAGTGGCCAAGATGGCGGCAATAATGGCTTCATCTTCGTTTTGGGTATTTAAAACTTGTGGAGTAAAGTATTTACCTACAAAATGCGTATCAAATTTACCTGATGTAAAAGCCTCATGTTGCATTACAAATTTGCCAAAAGCTAGGGTGGTTTCTATTCCGGTAATTTCATATTCATCTATTGCTCTTACCATTCTTTGGGTAGCTTCGGCCCTATCTTTTCCAAAAGTAATGAGCTTTGCAATCATAGGGTCGTAATAAATGGGTATTTCCATGCCTTGTTCAAATCCATCATCAACACGTACTCCGTTTCCTTTTGGTGTTTTATAGGTTTGTAAAGTACCTATATCTGGCAAGAAATTATTTTTAGGATCTTCGGCATAAACCCTTAATTCAATAGCATGGCCATTAATTTTTAAATCTTCTTGCTTAAAGCTGATGGCTTCGCCTCTGGCAATTTTAATTTGTTCTTTTACTAAATCTATTCCGGTAATTAATTCTGTAACTGGGTGTTCTACTTGCAAACGGGTATTCATTTCCAAAAAGAAAAAATCAAGATTTTCATCTAAAATAAATTCTACCGTACCCGCTCCGGTATAGTTTACAGAACGAGCTACATCAACCGCACATTTACCCATTTTAGCTCTAATTTCTTCTGTTAAAATACAGGAAGGCGCTTCTTCTATTACTTTTTGGTGCCTGCGTTGTACAGAACATTCTCTTTCAAAAAGATGAACAATATTGCCATGGGTATCTCCTAAAACCTGAATTTCTATGTGGCGAGGAGAAGTGACATATCTTTCTATAAAGACTGAGCCATCTCCAAAAGCAGAAACGGCTTCTGAAACTGCCAAATGCATTTGCTCTTCAAAATCTTCAGATCGTTCTACAATTCGCATTCCTTTACCACCACCACCGGCTGCGGCTTTTATGAGTATAGGAAACCCTACTTCTATGGCTCTGTTTTTTGCATCGGCTACATCGGTAATGGCTTCTTCTGTACCGGGCACCATTGGAATTTGATATTTTAATGCTGCCGCTTTTGCTGATAATTTATTGCCCATAATTTCCATTGCTTCTGGCGATGGACCAATTAAGGTTAATTTAGCTTGCTGAACTCTTCGGGCAAACTCGGCATTTTCTGATAAAAATCCATATCCGGGATGAATACCTGTGGCGCCGGTTTTAATGCAGGCATCAATTATTTTATCAATCACTAAATAAGATTGATTAGACGGTGCTGCACCAATACAAACAGCTTCATCTGCATAACGCACATGTAAGGCATTTCTATCGGCTTCAGAATAAACGGCAACGGTTTTTATTCCCATTTCTTTTGCACTACGCATAATTCTTAGTGCAATTTCTCCCCTGTTGGCAATTAAAATTTTCTCCATTATTACAAATGTAGTAGAATATAGAGATTAACAAATTGAGAATTGCTCCAGCAAAAAAAATTCATCCAAAAAAAAATAATGTGACAAAAAAACTATATCGAAAATATTTTCTTACGTATATATAAATTATATAACTTGCAGACTGGGTGTAACTATTACACTCGTTCCTTTTAAATTTATGACTACAGATCATATAGAAGACAAAAAAAGAATGGATAAGATTTTTAAAATCACGTCTATTCTTAGTAAAAGTGAGGAAAACACGCTTTCAGAAATTTTAAAAATTTCTTGTTCTTTATTGGGCATGCAGTTAGGCATGATAGGAAAAATAGAAAAAGACGACTATTTTTTTTATGAGTTTTACTCTGCCATAGCTGGTGATGATTTAAAAGGCGTAACCCTAAATATTAAAGATACTTTTTGTGATTTAGCCGTTACACAAAACGAGGTAATTTTTATTGATGATGCTGGTTTAACCGAATATAAGTCTCACCCTTGTTTTAATACTTTTAAAATTAGATCATACATTGGTGTTCCTATTAAATTTAATGAACAAGAAAACGGCACCTTAAGTTTTTCATCATACGATGCTAAAACGCCAGGTTTTACGCAGGCTGACAGTGATTTTGTGCAATACTTAGGGCAATGGGTAAATAACTATTTTGACAAGTTATTTTACGAAGAAAATATCACCAAAAAAAACAAGGAGTTTGCAATTAACAATGAAAACTTGCAGAAAATTATGCAAGAAAAAAATCAGTTAACGCAAATTTTGGTTCATGATCTTAAATCTCCGTTAAGCAATATTCAAATGCTTTCTTTTCTTTTTCAGGATTTTGTGAAAGATAAAGAGAGTGAAGAGCTCTTAAATATTTTTAATAAAAGCTTACAAGATGTATTCCATTTAATAGACCAAATGGAAACCTTAAATAGTGTTGAAAATGTATCGCTCAATTATTACATTGAAGAATTTGATTTGAATTTGTTTTTAGTTGAAACTCTTAAAAACTTTCAAAATACTGCTGATTTTAAGCAGATTAATCTAGAATATACTTTTAATGCAGCAATAACAAACGTTAAAACCGATCAAAATTTCTTAAAAAGAATACTTCACAACTTAATATCTAATGCCATTAAGTTTTCCCCGTTTCAAAAAAATATTTATGTCAATTTATCTTTAAAGGATGAAGAATATCTTATTAGCATTAAAGACGAAGGACCGGGGATTAGCTTAGATGAGCAAACAAAATTATTTGATAGGTTTAGTATATTAAGTAATAAACCAACCAACAATGAAAGTTCATCTGGTTTAGGTTTATTTATTGTTAAAGAATTATTAAAAAGCATTAAAGGGGGTGTTACTGTACAAAGTGCCTTAAATGAAGGCAGTACTTTTACCATTAAAATACCTTTAGAATTAAAAAATTAATATTAGTGATGCTTTTTTAAAATCTCTATAGCTTGGGAAACCTTACTTTCTGTAATGTCTAAATGAGTTACAAACCTGATCATTTGTTTACCAAAAGTTCCGCACAAAATTCCCTTATCTTTTAATTCTTCTACTAAATGCGATGCATCTTTTTTATCATTTAATTCAAAAATAATAATGTTGGTATCTACCGGCATAATACTTTTCACAAAAGGAAGGTCAATTAAAGTATCGGCCAATAAAGAAGCATTTAAATGATCTTTAGACAGCCTTTCTACATGATGGTCTAAAGCATAAATTCCGGCAGCAGCCAAAAACCCAGCCTGACGCATTCCGCCACCTAAAACTTTTCTTACTCTTCGGGCATATTGTATGGTTTCTTTACTTCCTAATAAAACAGAACCAACCGGCGCACCCAAACCCTTTGACAGGCAAACAGAAATTCCGTCAAAATATTTACCATAATCTTTGGGTTTATCTCCCGTTGCGGCCAAAGCATTAAATATTCTGGCTCCATCTAAATGCAGTTTCATTCCTTTTAACTTGCATAAATGGTAAATGGGCTCAATATCTTCTAAGGTATAGCAGCTCCCTCCGCCCCTGTTTACAGTATTTTCTAATACTACCAAACTTGAATGTGGATGATGAACATTCCCAACCGGGTTAATTTCATCTTCTATCATCTCTGCGGTTATTCTTCCTCTGTCTCCATTAAGTAATCTTACCGATGCTGCCGAGTTAAACATAATTCCGCCTCCTTCATATCTGTAAACATGAGCAGTTTGATCTGTAATTACTTCATCTAAAGGTTGTGTAAAACATTTAATAGCAATTTGATTAGTCATGGTGCCAGATGGGCAAAACAAAGCCGCTTCCATTCCAAATAGCTCAGCAGATTTTTCTTCTAAAGCATTTACAGTTTCATCTTCTCCAAAAACATCATCGCCTACTTTTGCGGTAAACATGGCAGCAAGCATGTGCTCTGTTGGTTTTGTTACGGTATCACTTCTAAAATCTATCATGGAATTAATATTTGGATTGCAAAATCACTAATTTATGGGGTTAAACAAAATTTCAAATCAATTTTTATTTTTCAATTGTATCTTTGAGGCATGTCATTTAAATCAGTACCCGTTACCATTCTTACCGGTTTTTTAGGAGCCGGAAAAACCACCTTACTTAATCATATTATTCAGGCAAAAACAAACAAAAAATTTGCCATTATTGAAAACGAGTTTGGAGAAATTAATATTGATACCGAATTGGTGATGCGAACTGATGAAAACATTTTTGAGCTTTCTAATGGCTGTATTTGTTGTTCTTTAAATGGCGATTTATTTGAACTATTGAATAAATTAGTAACTGGCAAGTATGATTATGATCATTTAATTATAGAAACCACCGGCATTGCAGATCCATCAGCGGTGGCTGCCACTTTTTTAACCGATTATAATATACAAACCGCATTTAAACTAGACGGAGTGATTTGTTTAGTTGATGTTAAAAATGTGTTGGATGTTTTAGGGGTAGAAGAAGAAGCGTCTAAACAAATTGCCTTTGCTGATCATATTATTTTTAATAAATGTGCCGAAGCTGATGAGCAAACCATAGAAAACGTAAAAAGCATTGTAAAGAAAATCAATCCTTTTGCCACGCATAGTTTTACAGATTTTGGTAAAGTTGAGGTAAATGAAATTTTAGAATTGAAAGCTTATGATAAAGAGCAGGTTCAGTTTAGATTGGGTTATCCATCTACAAAAACTAAAAACGTTTTTTCTATTCAGCAGCAAAGCCAGCATCAAGATATTGTATCTCAAAGCTATATTTTTGAACCTAGTTTTGATTTAATAAAACTACGCCATTACCTTACCGTAATGCTGTTTATACAAGGAGCGTCTTTTTACCGTATCAAAGGAATTTTAAATATAGAAGGCTTAAGCCGAAAACTGATTATCCAATCGGTTAAAGGAGCGCCCATTTTTACTGATGGCGATGATTGGAAACCTGATGAAAAAAGGGAAACCAGAATTGTTTTCATCGGAAAAAAACTAAGACGAGATATTTTAGAAAAAGGAATGTCGCAGTGCTTTTTTAAAAGCGAAGAAGTTATTTAAACGAGACCTAAGTTTGATTAATAATTAATAGTTTAGTAACATTACAATTGATGTATTTTAACCTCATCCAAATAAAAAATAGCGGTTACAATACATTAAAAAAGCCTTGTTTAAATAGCAATAGAATGTAACAAAACGGGGCTTTTTCTATTTGCAAATAAAAAACCTTAGTGTAGTTTGTACAATAAGAAGATTTTACTAATTTAGAGGACCTAAATAAAATATTAACCATGATTATAATTGCCGACGGAGGTTCAACAAAAACGAATTGGTGCATAGTAGATAGCACTGGAAAAAAGACTCTTTTTAATACAGAAGGTTACAATCCTTATTTCTCAGACACTGATTATATTATCGCGTCTATGAAAAAAAATATGCCTGCAGACTTACCTTCTTCTGAAATTAAAGAGGTTTATTACTATGGTGCTGGAGTTCATAATGAAGAAAAAGCAGCAATAGTTAGTGATGCTTTAAAGGTTATTTTTAAAAATGCAGAAATAAAAATTGGTCATGATTTGCTAGCTGCCGCCAGAGCTTTATTAGATGATAAAAGAGGTTTTGCCGCCATTTTAGGAACCGGCACCAACACCTGCATTTATGATGGCGAAGATATTGAGTTCAACATTGATTCTTTAGCTTACATTTTAGGCGATGAAGGTAGCGGTTGTTACATTGGGAAAAAACTTTTAGGTGATTATATTAGAGGTTACATGCCTGAAAATGTAAGACAAACTTTTTGGGAAACTTTTAAACTCACCCCAGATGATATTTTAAACACAGTTTATACCCAACCACTACCTAATAGATTTTGTGCAAGTTTTAGCAAATTTGTTTATGATATTACTGTAGATATTGAATATTCTAGAGGCATAGTTAAATCGTCTTTTAATGATTTTTTTAAAAATTTAGTGAGTCATTATCCAAATTACAAAGAATTTGAATTTAATTGTATTGGTTCTGTTGCCTACAATTTTAGGAATGTATTAGAAGAAGTAGCGCTTGAATATGATATGAAAATGGGTAAAATTATTCGCTCACCAATAGATGATTTGGTTAAATATCACATGAAACACTCTAAAGTTATTTAGCTTAATAAGCTCAAAAAAAATCCCTTAAACAATTGTGTTAAGGGATTTTTTTATTTTTAATAACCTGAGTTCAATTTTTGGTTTTTAGAAAAGCTACTCTTTAGAAAAAGACAATTCTTTATTAAAGTGCTTGGCATATTTCCTTTTATCAAACTTGTACAGCTTGGCCGCTCGGTAAGAAACCCCTTTTTGTTTTTCATCCAGCTCTTTCAAAATATCATAAGCCAGCATTTTCTTTCTAAAGTTTCTTTTATCTAATTTCTTATCTAAAATAACCTCATATAAATTTTGTAGCTGCGTAAGCGTAAATTTTTCTGGCAGCAACTCAAAAGCTATCGGCTGATAGCTTATTTTGTTCTTAATTTTCTCAAAGCTTTTTCTAAAAATGCGGCTATGGTCAAAGGCCAATTCGGGCATATCTTTAACAGGCATCCACACCGCCTGCCTAGCATAATCTGTAACAGGCTTTACATCTTTTTGTCCGTTTAATCTAATCATCGCATAATATGCAACCGTAATTACTCTACCTAAAGGATGCCTGCCCAGCGCTCCAAAAGTGTAAAACTGTTCCATAAAAATACCCTTTAAACCAGTTAATTCGTACAAAATACGTTCTGCCGCCGATTCAATACTTTCAGTATTGTCTACCAAATTACCGGGCAAAGCAAACCATCCTTTAAAAGGTTCTTCGTTTCTTTCTATCAGTAAAATCCTCAACTCCCCCTCATCAAAACCAAAGATCACACAATCTACAGAAAATATAGATTCAAATTGTAGCGGTAAATTTTCCAAATTAATAGCGTTATAATTTTATTAAGCTTGATATCTGCAAAGTTTAAAAAAATAATCGAGAAAAAATTGCTTAGTGTAAAAAATACACCCTATATTAGCTACTCCAAACCGAAGACCCAAAATCTTTATGTCTAAAATCAAAAAAATCGCAGTTTTTACATCAGGTGGAGATGCCCCCGGAATGAATGCTTGTATAAGAGCCGTAGTAAGAACTGCACTACATTTCGGCTGCGAAGTTGCCGGTATAAAACAAGGTTACCAGGGCATGATTGATAATAATATTACAGAAATGTCTAGACATTCTGTAAGTAACATTATGCAATTAGGAGGAACCATTTTAAAAACTGCCCGCTGTTTAGATTTCAGAACGCCAGAGGGAATGCAAAAAGCTTACGATAATTTAAAACTTAACGGTATTGATGCATTGGTTGCTATTGGCGGAGACGGCACCTTTACCGGAGCCGAAAGATTCTCGGGCATTTATAATATTCCGGTAATTTGTGTGCCCGGCACCATAGATAATGATCTTTATGGTTCTGATTTTACCTTAGGATTTGACACCGCAACAAATACCGTAATAGAAGCCATAGATAAAATTAGAGATACCGCCGAATCTCACGACCGTTTATTTTTTATTGAAGTAATGGGCAGAGATGCAGGCTGTATAGCGCTTAGAGCTGGTATTGCTAGTGGCGCAGAAGCCATTATGATGCCCGAAAAAGATACCGCCATAATAGATTTAATTAAAACTTTAGAAGAAGGAGCAGCACAAAAAAAATCTTCTAGTATTGTAATAGTTGCCGAAGGCGATAAAAATGGCGGAGCATTTAATGTAGCCAAAAAAGTAAAAGAAACTTTTGACTTTTACGATACCAAAGTAACCATTTTAGGTCACCTGCAAAGAGGTGGCAGCCCTAGTAGTTTTGATAGAATTTTAGGCTGTAGAATGGGTTTTGCAGCAGTGAAAGCATTATTAAGAGGCGAAACCAGAAAAATGGTAGGCTTAAGAAGTAATGAAATAAAACTAACAGATTTAAAAGAAGCCCTTACCGACCATGAATTTAAGTTGGAAGAAGATCTTTTAGAAATGGCAACCATACTCGCATAATTATGATAGCTGTTGTTTATAGTGGTTCTAGATATGCAAATTGGAAACTTTCTGATAAAGGAATGGACACTATTGATGTGCGCACCAACGGTATCAATCCTTTTTTTAATGATGAGAAATTCATTTTACAATTGCTAAATAAGAATACCAAACTCATAAACTACGCCGAACAAATTAAAAAAATATACTTTTTTGGTGCAGGTGCATCCTCTTTAGAAAGAAACGAAATCATTAAAAATGCACTTTCCCAATTCTTTAGATTTAGTAAAGTATTTGTATCACATGATTTAGAAGCCGCAGCAAAAGCTTCATGTAATGATGTTCCTGGTATTGTTTGCATTGTTGGCGGAGGCTCTAATGTTGGCTTTTTTGACGGTAAAAAAGTAATAGAAAACAACTACGGATTAGGTTTTGCCTTAGGCGATGAAGGTTCATCAAACTGGTTAGGTAAAAAATTAATTAAAGCCTATTTAAATGAAACCCTGCCCGCTCCTATCCAAACCTTATTAGAAAAAAAATACGATTTAGACCGAAGACTCATCTTAGATAAAATATACAAACAAGCACATCCAAACATATTTTTTAGCTCCTTTACCGAATTTTTTAGCGAAAACAGAGATGAGCCTTTTGTGAAAGAATTTATCAAAGATGGTTTTAGCTTATTTATGGATACCTATTTAATTCCGCTGTCAAAACAATATGGAGGCAAACATCCAGTTTACTTTGTAGGCACAGTAGCCGCCAACTTTCAAGATTATTTAAGGGAAGTAGCTAAAGAAAAGAAAATCAACATCAGTTCTGTTATAAAAGAACCTATTTATAATTTATTGAATTATTACGCAAACAAAAATTAAAACAAAATGAAAATTGGAATCAATGGATTTGGCCGTATTGGAAGATTAGCTTTCAGAGCAGCCATGCAAAGAAAAGATATTGAAGTAGTAGGAATCAATGATCTTGTAGAGCCAGATTACATGGCTTATATGTTAAAATACGATTCTACTCACGGTATTTTTGATGGTACTGTAGAAGTAGTAAACGGAAACTTAGTAGTAAACGGTAAAACTATCCGCGTAACGGCAGAAAGAGACCCTGCAAACTTAAAATGGAATGAAATTGGTGCAGAATATATTATAGAATCAACTGGTTTATTCCTTACACAAGAAACTGCACAAAAGCACATAGATGCTGGTGCTAAAAAAGTAGTAATGAGTGCGCCAGCTAAAGATGATACCCCTACTTTTGTAATGGGTGTAAATCACAAAACATTATTAGCTTCTCAAAACATAGTTTCTAACGCATCTTGTACTACCAATTGCTTGGCCCCTATCACTAAAGTGTTAATGGACAATTTTGGTATTATTGAAGGTTTAATGACAACTGTACATGCTACCACTGCTACTCAAAAAACAGTTGATGGCCCATCTGCTAAAGATTGGAGAGGCGGACGTGGTGCTTCTCAAAACATCATTCCTTCTTCTACAGGTGCAGCAAAAGCCGTAGGTTTAGTTATCCCAGCTATCAAAGGTAAATTAACAGGTATGGCTTTCCGCGTACCAGTTGCCGATGTTTCGGTAGTAGATTTAACCGTACGTTTAGAAAAACCAGCAACTTATGAGCAAATTAAAAAAGCCATGAAAGATGCTTCTGAAGGCGAATTAAAAGGTATTTTAGGATATACTGAAGACGCTGTTGTTTCTCAAGATTTTATTGGAGACGCTCGTACTTCTATTTTTGATGCTGATGCAGGTATCGCATTAAATGACAACTTCGTAAAAATCGTATCTTGGTATGATAACGAATGGGGTTATTCTAACAAAATCATCGACTTATTACAACACATGTCTACTGTTAAGTAGTTGAAAGTTTTAAGTTGTAGGTTTTAAGTCAAAAGTTAAGACTTATTTAATTACACACCAAAGTCCGAGGATATCTATTCTCGGGCTTTTTATTTGGGCGCTTGTCTGCTTTTTTCCCTCTCTCACCAAAGCCACCCAAAAAGCAGCCACCAGGCTGTGCGGTGCTTCACTTTGTTACGGTATGGGCTTGCTTCGCCGCCATACTAAACACCTACCATCCTTAGCGCAAAAAACCAGTACCAGTAAAATGGTATTTTAACTATGAAATCTTTCTACTGGTTTTAAATTTTTACTTTGGAGGAGAATGAGATGAATGGCGTATAGCAGCTATTTAATTGAAGTTTAATTCAACATAGTAAACAAAAATTAAAATTATGGGATTATTTTCGGCTATTCTTGGAAATGCAGGTGCGGTAAGTCAAGAAGAATTAACAAAAAAATACGGACAGCTACTTATAGAAGGTGAAGAAATTGAATTAGGCTTTAAGCTCATTAGGGACACTTTTATTTTTACCACCAAGAGGCTGATTTTAGTTGATGTGCAAGGTTTAACAGGCAGTAAAACCGAATATAAGTCTATTACTTATAAAAGTATTTCCAGATTTAGCATTGAAACCTCTGGTACGTTTGACCTAGATGCTGAATTAAAAATTTGGATCTCCAGCGAAGCACAACCCAGTATAAAAAAGCAATTCAATAAATCTGTTAATGTATATGACGTTCAAAAAGTTTTAGCTCACCATGTTTTAAAATAGAGCGTATAAACTGGTCATTTGTTGTTTTTTAAGGGTAACTGAAACCACTGCCAACAGCAAGTTTAAGCTATACCCGATCAAGTGTATTATGTTCCAAACTAGTTTCAACGGCCTATTTTTCAGAATCAATGAAATGTTAAAAATGAAACCAGAGAACTTTGAGGCACAAAAAAATTAGCACTATGATATGTTAATATGAGATGAGTAGCGAATGGTATCCATCTGATAGAAAGCTATACGCTATAAAGTGTTTATAGAGCGTCTAGTTACAGGAAACCTTAACAACGACACAACAACAAACGAATAAACAATTTAAAAAGAATAAGAATGAAACAAGCAATCGAACTTTTACCATATGGACTTTTAGTCATTTGGACAATTTTTAGTATTTACTATTTACTTCGAGCAAAGAGAACTCCAAATGAAATAAACCCATACATATTTGATTCGATACCACAAGTTTTCCCGACTTTAGGAATTCTTGGAACATTTCTAGGTATTGCATATGGATTATTTTACTTTGACGTAAAACATATGGATGACAGTATTCCTGAATTACTTAATGGATTAAAAACAGCATTTATTGCATCAATATTTGGGATAATCGGATTACTCATTTTTTCGAAATTGACCGCTTTAGTTCAGCATACAAATGAAAAAGACAAAGCTGTTTCTAGTGATGAAATAACAGCGTTAAATACACTTATTGACCACACTAAAAAGGCAAGTTCAGAAAATGCAATCAACTTTAAAACACTTAACAGTTCAATAATTGGAGATGGTGACGAAAGTTTGGCTACACAGTTTGCAAAAATTAAAAATCAAATGACTGAGCAGACTGAAAAGCTATCTAAAATTCAAACTGCTTTAGGAGGAGATAGTGAAACAAGCTTATTAACACAAATTCAAAAATTAAGAGCTGAACAAGGAGAATATGCAAAGTTAACATCAACAAATTCAACTTTTATAGTTGAAACAATGAATAAAAACAATGAAATTATTCGAACTAAATTTGATGAGTTTACCAAGCTCCTTACAGAAAACAATACAAAGGCACTAGTTGAGGCTATGGAGAAAGTCATTACCGACTTTAACACCCAGATGAATGAACTTATTCAAAGGTTGGTAAAGGAGAATTTTGAAGAATTAAATAATAGTGTAAAAAACCTTAATGACTGGCAAAAGCAGAATAAAGAACAAATTGCAATTCTTATTTCACAATTTAATCAAACTACTTCAAACCTTGAAACTTCATCAAAAAATATTCTAGAAATTTCTACAAATACAAAATCACTTACAGATAACAACTCGATACTTCAACAAATGATTACAGAATTAAAGAAGGTAATGATTGAAGATAAAAAATTCACTGAACTAGCGAGCAAGCTTCAATTAGCCACAAACAACATTGAAAACTCAAGCTCACAACTTGCAGACTATATGAAAAAGGAGAAGGGTTTCCAAGAATCAATAAACCAACTTCTTGATAAATTGAAGGAAATTGAACAAATTAAAGACATCAACGGTAAATTCTGGAAAGACATTGAAACAAGAATGAATGATGGAGTAAATATCATCGCAAAAAGCAATGATAAACTTTCTAAAGATGTTGAAAAATTAGATAGTGAATTTAAGAAACGATTGAGTGAAAGTTTTATGAGCCTTGACAAAGTGCTTCAAGCAATGGTTTTGGAGTATCAGAAAAAAACAACCGAAATATTCAACGAACTAAAAAACTAAAAAATGGCATCACCAAAACAAAAGGATAACTATTGGATTCCTCTGTCTGATTTGATGACCGTTTTGATGGTTATTTTCTTATTTATTTCAATATCCTACATGATGGATGTTAGAAATAAGCAAGCAGAAAAAGATAAGATGTTTAAAGACTTTGAACAGACTAAAGTTGAATTATTGAAGGAATTGCAAACAGAATTCAAAGATGATTTCAAGAAGGACAAATGGGATGCGATGATTGATACTGCAGACTTATCAATAAAATTTGTAAACGAAAAAGTATTGTTTGACTACAACAAAAGTGATTTAAAACTGGAGTTTCAAAACGTTTTAACTAATTTCTTCCCTCGCTATTTAGCTATAATTCTAAAGCCACAATATAGAGATAAAATTGCAGAAGTACGAATAGAAGGACATACAGATATTGAAGGCGATTATATATATAATGTTGAACTTTCACAAAATAGAACTAGAAATGTTATGAAGTTCTTATTCAATACTCTTTATTATGAAAATCTAAAAATTACAGAAAAAGAAAGATTGAAGTTTTGGCTAACAGCAAATGGATTATCATTTGGAAGAACACTCGATAAAAACGGACATTTAACTGCTACATCTAATTTACCACCTGACAATGATAAGTGTAGAAGAGTTGAATTTAAAATAGTTACAACAAGTGACCAATTGGTTAGAGAAGCTCTTAAACAAATGAGTAAATAATGGTTTACGATTTCAACGAATTAAAGGTTTTTGTGCAAATACACTTAGGTATTGATCCTGATAGGATTAATTCCAAATTCAAGCCTATCACGGAAAAACTTACGAAGGCTCAACTTGATCAAAGTGTTGAAATAAACCTTGATGGCATAACATTTACAGACAAGAAAGGTAATAAACACAAAGGATTTCTTTATATAGAAAGTGGATACAGTCAAAGGACATTTGAACAAACAGGAACAATAGTACCGAAGTTTCATATTATCAATTGTCAAACAATACAGGATCAAAAACAAAGGAAAAATTTTAATGGACATTATGTCTTTTCTACTGAAACTATAACAATGGAAGATCGTGATGGGGTTACCAAAGAACTTACATTATGTGGAAACTGTAATAAAATTCATTATGAAACTGAAAGAGGAATGACAACTACAGAATATCGAGAAAAGTTCATTCTTAATGACCAAATTGAAGGAGAATTTTATGATAGCGAATTGCCTAAAGAAGTTTCAACTGACTTTTGGGGCTATACTCCGGAATGGTATGATACAAGTCGAAATTACAGAATGAAAAAGAAATTCACTTGTGAAGATTGTGGCATTAATCTCAATCAAAACTTAGTAAACGGTTATTACTTGGAAACACATCACGTTGACGGAAATCCAAAAAACAATGATGAAGATAATTTTAAGTGTTTATGTGTATTATGTCATGCAAGTGTAGACAGATATCATAAAGAGAATTATTCAAAAGGTTCTCCTCGCCAAAAGCTTGTTGACTTTATCAAATTATTTGAAGATGAATTAAGGCGAGTTGGTAATAAGCATTTAGCGGACTATAAGAAATGAAAAATATATCCCAAATTAGTTTGAGTGTCCCTTTTTAAGGATTACCAAAATCTTTAAAATGAAACCAGAGGAATTTGACAAAAAAATAGCCCTATGATAAGATAATATGATATGAGTAACACATAGCTTCCATGTGATAGAAAAATATAAGCTATAGTTAGCGTACAGCAACTAGTTATGCCTAATTATAAAAGACGCGGAGAATTTAACAACTTAATATAATAAATGATAGTATCTATTTTTTTAAGACACTTTAAAATATACAAAGGAATTAATTATTTACCAATTTCAGAAGGTGTTGGATTTTCAAGTATAATTGGAGAAAATGGTTGTGGCAAAAGTTCAATATTAGAAGCTCTTGATTTTTGTTTTAATAAAAAAGGCGCTACAGATTGGCCAATAAATAATGAAGCAAAATCTGACGGAATTAGCGGTGATAATTTTCCATTTATTGTTCCCGTTTTTTTAATTCATAAAGATAAGTTACGAAAAGAAAACAAACAGGATTTAGAACAATTTAATAAAGCAAAATTATTATCTGATTTTCTTTGGAAATCAACCTTCAAAGGAAGAGGGGATTTTGATAAACATCGTGACGAACTTTTAATCAATTATGATTCCGAAGAGTATCTTTTATTATTTGTTGGTAAAAAATATAATGATCCAGGTATTTATTTTGGTTCATTTCACAATCAACTTACATTTATAAATGATAAACCAAACAAAATATATGAAGATTCAGAATTACAAAAATATTTCAAAGGCTTTTATGAATATATAAATTCTCACTATTCATACATATATATTCCTGTTGAAACTGATGTGCAAACTTATACTAAGTTGGAAACTCAAGATATGCAGAAATTAATGGATAAAAACATCCAAAAAGAAATAGAAAATGCAATTACATTAAAAACAGTAAATCAAATCAACAAACAGTTAGGCAAATTTGTAAAGGAAATAGAAGAAGTTTTAGAAATATATCATTATAAAGGCTCTCATAAAGATAATTTAACAATGCCTGATTTAGTTTCTAAAATTATTGAAGCATATTTCTCTATTAAAATTTTAAATAAAAAAGTTGAAAATTCAAAATCAATACCTGTTTCGGAACTAAGCTCTGGTGAAAAGAGAAAAGCACTAATTGATGTTGCTTATTCTTTCTTAATAAAAAACAATGATCGTGAAAGTAATATTATATTAGCAATTGACGAGCCAGAAGCTTCATTACATATTTCAAACTGCTATGAACAATTTGACAAACTATTGAAAATCAGTAAAGATAATCATCAAATCTTAGTATCAACACATTGGTATGGCTTCTTGCCAATAATAACAAATGGAAGTGCTACTACAATTACAAAAAACAACAAAAACGAAATAACCAGTACATTTTTGAATTTATATAATTATAGAGAAAATATACTTCATTCAAGAAAACTTCATAAAGGACCTTTGCCAATTGACTATAACATTAAGAGCTATAATGATTTAGTTCAGTCAATAATTATTTCTATAATGCAAGAAAAACCATACTACTGGATAGTGTGTGAAGGGCAATCTGAAAAAATATATTTTGACTATTTCTTTGAAAAAGAAATTAAAGAAAAAAACCTTAGTATTTTACCAGTTGGTGGATTTAAAGAAGTTAAAAAAATATATAGTTATCTAACAACACCAATAAAAGATCCAGATTACAAAATTAACGGAAAAGTATTTTGCTTAATTGATACTGATAAAGAAAGAATTGAAGTATCGGAATATACAAAAGATAAGAATTTACTTTTTGAAAGATTAGTTTTAAGAAAAGAACAATCAATTTTAGTGGATGTTAACAATACATTAATGAATCCGCCAACAGAAATTGAAGACTGTTTAGACCCTATAATTTTTTATCAAACACTTCAAGAATTAAATGAAAATTATCCAGAAATCAGAGATTTATTCTTGAAAAAAAATTTAGAAGTTGATGAGAAATATTCAGCAAACTTCTTTGATTTAACAACTAAGGAAAAAGACATTTTGAAGAAATTTTTTGATGATAAAGAAGGATTCAATAAAATCCTGTTTGCTAAAAAGTATGTAGAATTAGCAAAAAAACCTTTTTTAAATGAAAGAAGCAATTTAGAATGGATTGAAGAAATAAAAAAGAAATTATACAAATAACTAGGCATAACCAACTGGCGCAAGTCTTCTGGGCGTGAGAAAAGATGGTAAGGAGACTTGTGCTTTTGTGTATGAACCAGTTGTATCGCTCTAAAATAAGTTTACAGTTTTTAGATTAATCCTGTTATACTCCAAACTAATTTTAGTGTTCCATTTTTTTCAGGATCAATAAAACCTGCTGTTCGAGATGTTAGCTTGCGCATCTCGAACTCAAAAATAAAAAGGATTTGCAATCCGCTTTTTAAAACATACTAGTAGATTGTAAATCCAATCATTAAAAATTCGATATGCCTTTCAGACATATCGAATAGAAACTGAAACTTTTGTAAATAAATAAGTATCTAAAATTTAAAATTATGGACTTTGTAACTCCTGCTTGGGGATTTAAGCTTTTGGTACTGAGTGCAATTGTTATCTTTTTAATTGCCACAATAATAGTTTTAGCTAAGAAAGATGTCTCTTTATTTAAAAGAGTTTTTCTATTAGTTTTAACTTGGCTTTTACCTATTATTGGAGGGCTTTCAGCAATTTTAATTGTGGTTTTGCCTAACTGGCGCAAGTCTTCTGGGCGTGAGAAAAGAGGGTAAGGAGACTTGTGCTTTTGTGTATGAACAAGCTGTTCGAGATGTTAGCTTGCGCATCTCGAACTCAAAAATAAAAAGGATTTGCAATCCCCCCTGTCCGGAGAATTAAGCGATAGCGTTTCTACGGATTGAGTAATGGAAAAGCCTCGATACTCGTTAATTACTGAAATCTCTAAAATAAAACCGAGAACTGTATCCATACAAATACCAGAAACGAACTATTTTTAAATTAAAAGGTACTTATTATGACTTTTCGAGACTTCTTCTTCATTATTTTTGCAGTATGATTATCATCATTGGCGCTGGCTTATCTGGTCTTTTAACGGCTTATAGACTACAAAAAGAAGGTATTCCTTTTAAAATTTTAGAGGCAAGAAATAGAATTGGTGGTAGAATTAATACAGTTTATGGAGCCAACAATACCCCCGTTGAAATGGGCGCAACTTGGTTTAATAAAGAGCATAAACATTTAAAAGCACTCCTTGTCGAATTAGGAATTGAATATTTTGAACAGTATATGGATGGCGAAGTATTCTTTCAGCGCTTTGCTAACTCAGCAGCAGAAACTATACAAATACCCAAACAAGCACCTAGTTACCGGATTTCGGGCGGTACCTTCAATTTAATCAAGACTTTATATCAGCAATTAGCTAAAGAGGATGTATTACTGAATCAATCTGTTAAGGAAATTAAATTACTGAATTATAAGGTACAGGTAATTACAAATGAAGTGTTTGAAGGAAATAAAGTTGTTTTAGCCATTCCACCTAAATTATGGGCAAAAAAAATCTTGTTCGAACCAAGTTTACCAAACCATTTGATGAGCATAGCTAAACAAACTCATACTTGGATGGAAGATTCCATTAAAATTGCTGTAACCTATAAACAAGCTTTTTGGCAAAATAAAAATAGATCTGGAACTTTATTTAGCAATGCTGGACCAATCACAGAACTATACGATCATTGTAATCACCAAAGATCCAAATACGCACTTTGTGGATTTATTGATTCATCCTTTAAACAAATTGATGATGTAGAAAGGCGTTATAGAGTGATTGAGCAATTAAAATCTGTTTTTGGAGAGAAAGCATCCGAATTTTTAGATTATAAAGAATGTGTTTGGAGCAAAGAAGAAAACACTTTTGAAGCAACTGATGTTTTTCATTATCCTCATCAGAACAATGGAAACCCAATTTTTAGTCAGTCCTTTTTTGATGACCAATTGTTAATTTCTAGCACTGAGTCTGCTCCAGAATTTCCTGGATATATGGATGGTGCAGTATATGCTGCTAATGTAATTGCTAAAAAAATAATTGCTGCTCATAAAGTTTAGGGCTTTTATTGATGCCTCAGCTGTTCGAGATGTTAGCTCCATGCCCTGCTGTTCGAAATATTAGCTTGCGCATCTCGTACTTAAAAATAAAAAGGATTTTTAATCTGCTTTTCAACATGCTAGTAGTATATTACAAATCCACTATATTAAAAATTCGATATGCCTTTCAGAACATATCGAATAGCAAAAGGCTAATTACATCATTCAAATCTTATTTTTGATATACGAAGATTTAAACCGTTAAAACGGTTTCTAAAACCCAATATTTATATAGCCCACGGTTTAAACCGTGGGCTATAATTTAAAGCCAAAAGAAGTATCCAAAATTGTTTTTAAAAAATTTATCTTTGAGTAGAAATGATGAAGTTAATTGAAGATAAGCTCAATGATATTATTGTACTTTGTAAAGTGCATCAGGTAAAGTCTATTGCTTTGTTTGGATCTACAGCCAAAGATACGATGCATGAAAATAGCGACATTGATTTTTTGGTTCAGTTTTCTGATAAAATTGAAGTACTAGATTATGCAGACAATTACTTTTCATTGTTAGAAAAGCTAGAAAAATTAATGGGCAAAAAAATTGATTTAGTTTCAAGAAAATCACTCAAAAACCCTGTCTTGATTGAAGAAATAGACCGCTCAAAGGTAGATTTATATGCAGCCTAAAATATTAAAGTATATTCTTGATATTCAAAGTATCATTCAAGAAATTGAAACTATAAAAGCTAAAACCAATAATAACTTCCATTCTTTCCAATCCGACATTATTTTACAAAGAGCAATAGAAAGAGATTTAGAAATCATTGGTGAAGCTATCAGAAAGATGATTGAAATTGATGCTGACCTTAAAATTTCATCAGCAAAAAACATTATTGGACTACGAAATATTATTTCACATGCATACGATTCCGTTGAGCCAGAAATGATTTGGGGAATTATTCAGAATAATATTCCTGTTTTAGCAAAGGAAATAGAAATCATTAAAAGCAACAAATAGGCAAGATTCTCCAGACTTATTAATTATATCATTCAAACTCTATTTCTGATTTAAAAGATTTCTAAACCGTTAAAACGGTTTCTAAAACCCAATATTTATATAGCCCACGGTTTAAACCGTGGGCTATTATTATGAAATTCCTGCTCAATTCTAGGTCCTTAAAGAACATATTGCAATGTAAACAGTTGTAGATGCATAACTATTAAACATGAACCCAACCCACCCAATTGATAAAAACGTTTTAGGTACACCTTTACAAATAGCGGGTACTAACCCATTAACTGGCTTTTTTAGAGATGGTTTTTGCTGTACTGGTCCGCAAGATAGCGGCAAACATGTGGTGGCCGCAGTAGTTACCGATGCTTTTTTAGCTTTTACCTTAGCCATGGGAAATGATTTAATTAGTGCTTACCCGGCAGGTAGATTTCCTAGTTTAAAAGCTGGCGATAGGTGGTGTTTATGCGCCGCTAGATGGAAAGAAGCTTTTGATGCCGGCTTTGCCCCACCCGTTATTTTAGAGGCTACCCATGAAAAAGCTTTGCTTTACGCCACTTTAGAAGAATTAAAAGCCCATGAGTTTAAAGTATAAAAACTAGTTATTTTAAAGCAAATTGTATAAAAATTTAAACCGTTAAAACGGTTTCCAAAACAGCATATTTTTATAGCCCTCGGTTTAAACCGAAGGCTATGGTATAAAATCCAACTTTCAGACAATTAAGCACTTGGCAATAAAATTTCTAACCTAATAGCTTGAGTAAGTTCTGCTAATTTGAAATGTGATTTTATAAATAGAGTGGCTTTGTATTCTCCAGGTTTTTCGGGAATATCACTAACAATTATACTTGCTTCTCTTAAAGGAAATAAAGCATTAGCATTTTCTGGCGCATGATCATCTAACAAAACATAATTAGACAACCAAGTATTTAAGTAGTCCTCTATATTTGAGCGGGTAAGAAAAGATCCTATTTTATTTTTTATTATTACTTTGATGTATTGAGCAAATCTATTTGCTACCAAAAGGTAAGATAATTTATGGCTGGAGATTACTGGCCAGCTATATATTGCGAAAGCGCTACAAATACTTTCTGTTAGGTAGTAAATATCGCTAATTCTGCTATCTCTGTGAGGTTGGTTTTTAAATGGGACTAAATCAGATAAGAATTCTTCATTATTACTTATGAATGGTGCATGTAAAATTGTGCCCAGTTGATTGAGTTTTTCCAAAAGATGGTTATCAACAGCATTTTCTTCAAAGCCATAATCGCCTATCAGTAAACTATATCCATCACCGCTATACGTACCGTATGCTGCTTCGTATATTTTTTTAAATAAAATACTTTGATCAGTTTCTGATTCCTTTTCAAAATCATTTTGCAAAGTTTTCTTACTCACATTTAATACCCGCAATTTTAAATTATCATGAGCGGCTATATTTGATACCAGATTATACAAGCCATACCAAGAAGACACTACACTTGTTAAATAAGTATTTGCCGATAAACTGCTGATAGTTTCAAAATTTATTTTTGGGTTTATCAAACCCATTACTTCTTTAAAATTAGCACTATTTATCTCAATAAAACTGTTTTTTTTATACGCTGGAAAAGCAATTTCTAAGTTTTCTTCGCCACTAAGATCTGCCAAAACGCCTACAATAAATGGTAATTCTTGCTTTATAATATTGCCATTAGTATAAACATCATAAGTAATAACAGCCCGTGGCTGTTTTTTAGATGGGTTACTGTTGACAATGTCTACTTTCATTTTGTTTGAAGATAAATTATTTTATGAATGGTTAATTTACGAGTATACTTTTTAAAAAACCATTAAAATGGTTTCCAAAATATGATAATTTTTATAGCCCACGGTTTAAACCGTGGGCTATAAACAAAAAGCAGGATTAGCACTTTTAATTTGTACTAACCCTGCTTTTCAAAAAAATTAAATTATTATACTGCTTTAAAAACTACCATTCCTAAAGGCGGAACGTTAACTTCTATAGAGTTGGCCTTCCAATGGCTACCTTTAGCTTCACTTTCCTGATCATTATTTTTCATTCCACTACCCCAATATTGTAGCTCGTCTGAATTAAATATCTCTTTCCAATTACCAGAGCGGGTAACGCCAAAACGGTAATTTAAACGAGGTACTGGCGTTAAATTTAGGGCAATAATTAAATCGTCTTTTGGGTTTAAGCCTTTACGGGCGTAAACCAATACAGAATTATCTGCATCGTCATTTACTATCCATTCAAAACCGTTTCCATCAAAACTACGCTCGTACATGGCTGGCTCTTCTTTATATAATTTATTAAGCGCCATTACTGTTTTTTTAATCCCTTGATGCGGGGCGTATTCTAACAAATGCCAATCTAATGAATGTTGAGGATCCCACTCCTTGGTTTGCGCAAACTCACTACCCATAAATAGCAATTTAGTGCCAGGATGAGTCCACATGTAACTATATAACAATCTTAAATTAGCAAATTGTTGCCATTCGTCTCCGGGCATTTTATAGATCAGAGATTTTTTTCCATGTACCACTTCATCATGCGAAAGCGGTAACATAAAATTCTCTGTAAATGCGTAAATGGTGCTAAAAGTAACCTCAGAATGATGATTTTTTCTGTAGATAGGGTCTTTTTGGAAATAACGAAGGGTATCATTCATCCAACCCATCATCCATTTTTGACCAAAACCTAAACCTCCTGTATAAGTAGGATGACTTACGCCAGAAAAAGATGTAGATTCCTCGGCAATGGTTTGCACATCTGGAAAGTTCACATAAACGGCTTCATTAAACTCTTTTAGAAAAGCAATAGCCTCTAAATTTTCTCGACCTCCAAAATCATTAGGCACCCACTCTCCTTCTTCTCTCGAATAATCTAAATAAAGCATAGACGCTACAGCATCTACCCTTAAACCATCTATGTGAAAGCGTTCTAACCAAAATATAGCATTAGAAATTAAAAATGCTTTTACTTCATTTCTGCCATAGTTAAAAATATAAGATTTCCAGTCTGGATGAAAGCCTTTACGCATATCTGCATGTTCGTACAAATGAGAGCCATCAAAATTATAAAGGCCATGTGCATCTCCTGGGAAATGTGACGGAACCCAATCTAATAATACGCCAATACCGTTTTCATGAAATTGTTCTATCAAATACATGAGGTCTTGTGGGGTACCAAAACGACAAGTAGCGGCAAAAAAACCGGTAATTTGATAACCCCAACTTGGATAAAAAGGGTGCTCCATTAGGGGCATAAACTCTACATGAGTAAAGCCCATTTCTTTAACATAAGGCACTAATTTATGTGCCATATCTCTGTAAGAAAGAAATTGATCTGGAGATTCTAAACCACGAGCCCAAGAGCCAAAATGGACCTCGTAAACAGACATGGGCTTGTTTAAGGCATTTTTAAGATGGCGTTTTTCCATCCAAGGACTATCTTTCCACTCGTACCAAGTGTCCCAAACTATAGAAGCGGTACGTGGTGGCTCTTCAGATCTTAAAGCAAATGGATCTGCTTTTTCTAGCTTTTCACCAGTATTAGACTCTATAAAATATTTATAAGCTTCGCCATTACCTACATGCGGAATAAAACCTTCCCAAATACCAGAATGATCCCACCTTACAAAAAGTTCATGTGTGCCTTTATCCCAATAATTAAAATTACCTATTACCGAAACATAATGAGCGTTAGGAGCCCAAACAGCAAAATAAGTACCTATTACGCCTTCGTGATTGATGACATGAGCACCAAATTTTTCATGTAATTTATAATGTTTACCCGCTTTAAAAAGAGAAATATCAAACTCAGAAAATCTAGAATAAAGTAATACCGAAGGATATATTTTATTTGCTACTATCTGCGGTACCTCGGTTTCTTTCTTTTTAGTTACTGTTTTTTTAACAGCTACTTTTTTAACAGCTACTTTCTTCTCTTTTACAGATGACTCTGGTTCAGGTTCTTTTATTTTTTTAGCCATGGAATGATTTATCTTAGGTTGTAAGGAAAAATTTGGTTTAATTGGTTTAATTGATTGAGCTTGTTAAGCAACCCAATTTACATATAAACTTCAATTTAGAAAAACATCCTGATTTTTATTAATTTCAAAAAAATTAAATTTCTGATTTCATAAAAAAACCCGGTTAATTGCCGGGTTTTTAATTTTATTTGGTGATGACAATTTGCCTAAAATGCTTTGACGCTTTCACTCTAACTCTTTTGAGTTCATCAAATTTAAGTTCTCCCAGATATTCTTTTCCATCAATTAAAACTTTTGTAGGTAAGAAAGGTAAGCCTATAATTTTAAGATCATAGGTCTCGTATCTCGGTGTAAACAAGCCTTCAACAGATTGCTTAATGGTCATGCTTTTTAGGTCTCCGTTTACTACAAACTTTTTCTCTAGGTAAATATCTTGCTCATAAGCAAAAGTATCTCCGTGATCTTCAAAATAGAACGAATTTACTTCGTAATCTGAAAAATAAATTTGAAACATTAATTCTTCAATTTCAAACTCATTGGTATGTTGCATTACCGGATATTCTGGTATCACAGATCCTGCCTTCACAAAAATAGGCATGGTATCTAAAGGAGCCGCTACTTGGTGTTCTTCTCCTCCGGCTAACGCTTGATGTGAAAAATAATCGTACCAATTACCTACCGGTAAATATACTTTTCTGGAGGTTGCACCTTCTTCTAAAACAGGGCAAACTAAAATTTTATCTCCAAAAGTAAACTCGTCTTCTCTGTATTTATTGGTTTTGTTTTCTTGTTCTAACATCACTATTGGGCGTAGAATTGGAAAACCATAACGATGATGTTCCCAAAATGCCGAATAGATGTAAGGCAGCAATTTGTATCGTAACTCAATAAATTTACGGTTGATATCTTCTAATGCGGTTCCAAAACTCCAAGGCTCACGTTCGGCGGTATCACCGGCAGAGTGCGCTCTCATAAAAGGAGAAAAAACACCTAATTGAATCCATCTGGTAAATAATTCGCCAGTTGGCTCACCACTAAACCCGCCTATATCTGTACCTGCAAACGGCACTCCCGACATTGACAAACGTTGCATTTGTAAGCTTCCAAGTTTTAAATGTTCCCAACTTGCTACGTTATCACCTGTCCAAACGCTGCTATAACGTTGTACGCCTGCATAGCCTGCTCTGGTAATGGTAAATGGTCTTTTGCTTTTTTGGAGTTTTTTTAAACCGTCATAAGTTGCTCTTACCATTTGCATTCCATAAACATTATGGGCTTTACGGTGCGAACCTCTATGACCATCATATTGGTGACGAACATCATCTGGAAAGGTGCCAGAACCAAAAACAGCAGGCTCATTCATATCATTCCAAACACCGGCAACGCCAATGTCAACCAATTCTTTAAACAAACCGCCCCACCATTGTCTTACCTCTGGGTTTGTGAAATCAGGAAACTGACATCTGCCTGGCCAAACATGGCCTTCCATAAAGTAATCATCGCTTCTGCGGCAAAAATATTTATTTTCTTTACCTTCTTTAAAAACCCAATAATTATCATCTACTTTAATTCCCGGATCAATAATTACAACCGTTTTAAAACCGTCATCAGATAATTCTTTGATCATCTTTTTAGGGTTTGGGAAGTATTTTTTATTCCATGTAAAGCATCTGTAGCCATCCATGTAATCTATATCCAAATACAAAGCATCGCAAGGAATTTTTCTTGATCTGAAGTTTTTTGCTAAATCATGAAGCTTAGATTCTGGATAGTAACTCCATCTGCACTGGTGATAACCTAAAGCCCAAAGCGGTGGTAATTTATGTGTTCCGGTTAAGGTATGGTAGCGTTTTACCACATCCATCATATGCGGACCATGAATATAATAGTATTGCAGCTCGCCTCCATCTGCCCAAAAACTGGTTTTACCAGCATCTTCATGTGCAAAATCAAAATGAGTTTTAAAAGTGTTATCCATAAAAATTCCATGGGCAACTCCTTCGTGTAAACTAATATAAAACGGAATACTACGATATAATGGATCTTGATGCTTGGCGAATGAATAGGTATCTGTATTCCAATTCTGCAACCTTTTCCCTCTTAAATTAAGATCTGTAGGCTTATCTCCTAAACCATAAAATGCTTCTTCGGGATAGCTCTTTTTGGTGCAATAAACGTAATAACCACCAAACTGAACATTCTCTTCCCAGTGCATGGCCAAATAATCTTCATTAATGAGTTTGCTATTGATATCGGCAAAAGAAATATGAAAGTTTTCTTTATTTACCAAACAAGAAACCGTGTTGGTGGAGACAGTGTAGTGGGTGTCGTCTTCAGAAAAAGTAAAAACAGCAACCTTTTGATCTAATGCCGGTACCGCGTAGGAGAATTCATCTAAAAAGACACTATGCGGAGCTAATCTAACCTTGATAATTTCATCGCTAACCACCATAATTTCTACCGACGCAGATCCATCAGAAAAAATATACTTGTTATTATGTTGTTTAACTTCTTTAACTGCCCCTAAAAATCTCTTTTCAATGGGTTTTAGTCCAACTATTGGATTATTTACATGCTGTATTTCTGTTCCCTCTAATTGTTCTAATGTAATATCTATATTTTCTTCTTCTTTATCTTCTTTCATGAATAATTTGAACTTAATTCTTTGCTAATATCCCTATTATCATTTAATATAGGAAAAATTAATTAACCACATTGAACTGATTTATTAACAATTAACTGATATTTAATAGAAGCCGTCCATTTTTGTTTGCTTCATCTTTTACAATAAGCGTTAAAAATCCTACTAAAATCATACAAAAACCGTCTTTTGAGATTTCTCACATCTTCCTTTGTTACAATATCAATCATTTACCTTGTAATAACCTATACCTTGGTTTTTTATAAGTTAAACTTTTAAAAACCTCATCTAAAGCTGTTTTAACCCTGCTATGAAATTACCAGTTTAGTGTTAATGCTTAAATTACTAAGCAAAAAAGCTATTTAAAATCACCAGTATAAAGCAATCTTCTCATCATACCATTAGAGATTTAGGTTGCTTGACTTTCCGCTCGGGCATATTTATCCTATTTCCAAGCAATTAAAGCATCAAAAAAACATCTTATTTGTAATGCAAAAGCCTAATTCTTTATCTTTGAAAAATAAATGGAAAAGGAAGCCGCTAACATTTTCAATATCAGTAATGAGCAAGAATTTAATACCACTTGCTTGTCTGTTTTTAAGAAGCAAAGCCAAGAAATTGAGGTTTACCGAGAGTTTGTTTTAAATTTAGGCCTAAAGCCTGAGGAGATTCTTCATTATACCCAAATTCCTTTTTTACCTATTGAGTTTTTTAAAAATCATAAAATTATTGAGCATCAGGCTTTCGCCGAAGTCATATTTACCAGCTCGGGCACTACAGGAACGCAAACCAGCCAGCATTTTGTGAAAGAGGTTAATCTTTATGAAAAAAGCTATTTAAAAGGTTTCGAAAAATTTTACGGACAAGTTAACGAAACTTGCTTTTTGGCATTATTGCCTAATTATTTAGAAAGAGAAGGTTCGTCTTTGATTTATATGGTGAAAGATTTGATAGAAAAATCAAACCATCCAAAAAGCGGCTTCTTTTTGTACAATCACCAAGAATTATATGAGACCTTATTGTTTCTTAAACAAACAAACCAAAAAACGGTACTCATTGGTGTAACCTACGCTTTGCTAGATTTTATTGAAAATTACAGTCTCAATTTCCCTAATCTGGTGGTGATGGAAACTGGCGGAATGAAAGGTAAACGCAAAGAAATGATTAGGGAAGAACTTCATCAGGTTCTTTGTAATGGCTTTGGAATAGAACATATACACTCTGAATATGGAATGACAGAATTACTATCTCAGGCATATTCTTTGGGCGATGGAATTTTTAATTGTGTGCCTTGGATGAAGGTTTTAATTAGAGATACCAATGATCCTTTATCATTATTAGAAGGCGAAAAAACTGGCGGAATTAACGTAATTGATTTAGCAAATATTAACTCTTGTTCTTTTATAGCCACACAAGATTTAGGGAAAATTTATCCCGATGGATCCTTTGAAGTTTTAGGCAGGTTTGATCAAAGCGATGTTAGAGGTTGTAATTTGATGGTGGGGTAGATTCTGTTTCTAATTTTCTCTATATTTAGGTAAATTAATTTCTATGAAAAACACCTACTTACTGATATTTTTATTCTCAATTTGTTATCAAAACCTAAATGCTCAAAATAAAGCTTTTGAGAATAGCTACGCTCATTATAAAATTGACTTTAATGAAAGTAAAAATTCAACCAATCCAAATCAATTTGATGATAATAAATTAGATTCAATTTATAAGATTGATAAAAACTTTGAATTTGAATTTAGATTATGGACTCGTGGTGGCATCCCAGAGATAAAAAGAGTTTTTATAATGACTCTTAAAAATCATAAATGGAGTGCAAAATATTTTGATTGGAATTGGGAGATTAAGGATGAATTTAAACTAAAAGAAGTTTTATTAAATGAAGGAGATTTAAAATTGTTGTGGAATCAGGTTGGTTATAGGCATGAATTAACTCAGATACCAATCCAAGAATCTTTTGCTCATTTACTTAAAAACTATATGATTAATTCTAAAAACCCCGAGTTCTATAGTATTTCACATATTCAACCACTCCATGGACCAATAATTAACTTTGAATTATTAATGCCTGATAAAAAAAAGTTTCTAGAGTTTAATTCGCCGCAAGCTTTATTTAAAACATTTTCAAATGTTGAGCCATTATTACATGTTTCATCAATTATATCTATAGTTGAAAAATATGTAGAAAATAATACGATAAAATAATTTGTGCCTTTTCTCACAATAAACAGAAAAACTATATAACCATAAAACATCTTAAACAGGCAAACCATAATATGAAAAATGCTTATCTTCTGCTTATTACCTTTTTCGCTTATTCTAATATTGTATTAGCTCAAAATAAAACTTTTGAGAATAGCTATGCTCATTATAAAATTGATTTTAATGAAAATAAAAACATCAAAAATCCAATACACAAACTTGATAATGATTTAGATTCGATTTTTAAACTAGAAAAGAACTATGAATTTGAATTGCGTATTTGGGAAAGAGGAGGTCTTGACAATTACAGTAAAGTCTTTATTTTGACTTTAAAAGATTATAAATGGAATGCAAAATATTTTGATTGGGATTTTAATATAAAAAAAGATTTTAAGTTAAAAGAAATTCCACTAAAAACTGCTGATATGAATAAGCTATGGCAGCACATTCATGATCAGCATTATGTTAATCAAATACCATCAGCAGAACTCATCTCACATAGATTTATTAATTACTATGTTGATTATGAAAATCCGGAATACTCAGGGGGGTAAAAGAATAGAAGTTTTTGATGGGAGGATTTATAATTTTGAACTTCTTAAACCAGATAAAAAAAGATATTTTAATTATTATTGTCCACAAGAATTCCATAAAACCTTCCCAAATATTGAAGAGTTACATCATGTTTCAGCAGTAATAGCTTTTATTGAAAAATACGTAAGAGAAAATAGAACTGACAAATAATTTAAACACTTTTTGATTTAGAACACCCTATAAAAAATAAACCTTAAAATAACCTACTATCAAAAGAAAAAGGTTCATTCTTTATAAAAACTATATCTTTTGCTTGTTTATGTTTAGGATTCATAATATAATTAAACTCCCCACTTACAACCGCGGAAGGCACTTTTAACAAAAGGTGTTTGCCTTCTTTAAAGAAAGAATTCCCAATTAATTGTACTTGCTTTAAAAACGGAAAAGTATTCCAGCCTGTTGGCAATTGGTTTTCGGTAATTTCAAAAGCGATTGTTTCTAATTTTAAAATGGCCATGCAAAAATCACTCGGTAACAAAGCTGGCGGTAAATGAACCAGCACTTCTAAAACAGCCAATGCTCTTGAACTTGCAAAATAAACAGCAGGAACGCCAATGGTATTCCATCTTCCTCCATATAACCTCGAACCTTCGCCAGAAGTATCAGCAGAAAACTTGCAAGAGCCTAATCTGTAAAGCTCCATCTAAGAAAATATGCCGTATTCTATCCTACCAATTTCCTTTAAAACCAAATCAAAACCTATAGAAGAATCTAATAAATCAAAAGGTGTTTGATCTTTAAATACGTGAGACGGTGTTTTCATCCAACGTTTAAATTTATCTAAAGAACCAAAAACTTCTTCGCCACGGGCATACAAACGAGCTAATTCTACCGCTTTTTCTGCATATTCTGTTTTTATTAAGCTATCATCTTGAAAACGTTGAAATGTACGCTCAGAAATATGCATAATATTAGAAAACTCCTGTAGGGTTAAAGAGATTTTATTCACCAAGCTAAGCATCGCCTTTTTTGGAATGCCACGCCTGGTTAATTCTAAAATATCAAAATCAGAAAGTACGTTAGAATTTAATTTTAAAGCACCAATACCACCAAAAAAAGCAACCAAATGATAAGTTGAATCATTTAATGCGGTAGCGTATTCTGCAAAAGGTTCATTTAATTTTTGGCTATTATCAGACATATATCCAAATATATTACATTTTTGTCGTAAACTAAAATATTTTAAACTTTATTTTACTATCACCAAAAAGTAATTCTTCTTCCCTTTTTGTACCACTAAAAACTTTTCGTTTATTAAATCAGAAGTCATAAAAACTTTCTCTGGAGCAGGCACTTTTTCACGATTAACAGAAACACCTCCCCCAACAATCATCTTTTTAGCCTCTCCTTTTGATGGAAATACAGCTGTTTTATCGGCTAACAAAGTCAACACATCATAACCCGCACTAAATTCTTCTTTTGAAATCTCAAATTGAGTAATTCCTTCAAAAACCTGCAAAACACCTTCATCATCTAAAGAATTTAAAAATTCTAAAGAACCATTTCCAAATAAGAAATCGGTGGTTTTTAAAGCTGTTTCTAAAGCGTCAAAACCATGTACCCTTTCGGTAATATCTTTAGCTAATGCTTTTTGTAAAACTCTTAAATGTGGTGCTGCTGCATGTTCAGCAATTATTTTATTGATTTCATCCTCGTTTAAAAAAGTAAATATCTTAATATAATTAGCAGCATCATCATCAGATGAATTTAACCAAAACTGATAGAACTGGTACGGACTAGTTTTCTTTGGGTCTAACCAAACGTTTCCACCTTCAGTTTTACCAAATTTAGTGCCGTCAGATTTTTTAATTAATGGCGAAGTTAAGGCAAAAGCTTGTCCGCCATCTTTTCTTCTAATAAATTCAGTTCCGGTTACAATATTTCCCCACTGATCTGAACCACCCATTTGCAGCACACAATTTTTATGCTTCCACAAATAATAAAAATCATAGCCTTGTACCAATTGGTAACTAAACTCGGTAAAAGACATCCCCACTTCACTTTCTAGCCTTTTCTTAACCGAATCTTTAGCCATCATATAATTTACAGTGATGTGCTTTCCAACATCCCTAATAAAGTCTAAAAAAGTAAAGCTTTTAAACCAATCGTAATTATTAACAATCTCTGCGCTGTTAGCTCCGCAATCAAAATCTAAAAAACGTTCTAATTGTTTCTGAATTCCATTTAAATTATGATTCAGAATTTCTTCTGATAATAAATTTCTTTCTTGAGATTTCCCTGATGGATCGCCAACCATACCCGTTGCGCCTCCAACTAAAGCAAAAGGCTTATGCCCAGCTTGTTGAAAACGCACCAATGTCATGATTTGTAACAAACTACCCACATGAAGTGAATCTGCAGTTGGATCAAAACCTATATAGCCACTAGCCATTCCTTTAGCCAATTCCTCTTCGGTACCCGGCATAATGTCATGTAATAATCCTCGCCAACGTAGTTCTTCTACAAAATTCATGTGTTTATTTATTTAAAAATTGTTATTATCTTGGAAAAGGGCAAATATATGATTTCGTTAGAAATTGTATCATTTAAAATCATCAACCGTAAAGGGAAATAACAAATGAATTTTTTATCACATTTTCACTTCGACAGGAACAACGCCAATGCTTATGAAGTATTAGGTGCGGTTTTGCCTGATTTGTTGAAAAATGCGAATAAAACTTGGACACCCCATCCCGAAAAACATCAAGAGCTTTTTAAAGATAACCCTATTCATACCGCTTTATTAACAGGTTGGAAAAAGCATTTAGAGGTAGATAACTTATTTCATAACTCTGATTTTTTTAAACATCATCAACATCAGATTAAGCTTTGTTTAAAAGACAGTTTGATTGGCTCGCCTGTTAAACCTTTCTTTTTAGGGCATGTGAGTTTAGAATTAATGTTAGACAGTTTGTTAATCACCAAAGAACTTATAAATGTTAAATCTTTTTATTCGCACTTAAACCAAGTTGATATTACTGAAATCATATCATTTTTAAAGCTTTGCCAAATACCGGATATTAACCAGTTTCTACATTTTTTTAATATTTTTAAAAAGGAAGAATACCTATTTAGTTATGCTCACACAGAAAAAATTACTTACGCCTTAAAAAGAATATGTATGCGAATTTGGGAGAATCCGTTTACACAAGAGCAAGAAATAGCCTTAACAAAAAGTTTATTAAATTACAAAGATGACCTCTCAGAAGAATTTATTTTTATATTTGAAACCATTGATGCCCAGTTAAATTGATGTTTAAAAAGTACTACTTCACTTTATTATTATTTTTCCCCATTGCTCTTTTTGCGCAAACCAGAAAGTATTCTAACGAGTTTTTACAAATCGGAATAGGTTCTAGAGCTTTTGCAATGGGAGGATCGGTAATTTCATCAACCAATGATGTGACTTCTGGCTATTGGAATCCTGCTGGTTTAATGAACATGAAATCACAAACCCAAGCCAGTTTAATGCATTCTGAATATTTTGCCGGAATTGCTAAATACGATTACGCAGGTTTTGCCACTTTTGTTGCCGATAATACTGCGGTAGTTAGCGCTTCGTTAATTAGGTTTGGCGTAGATGATATTCCTGATACCTCTGAATTAATTGACGCCGACGGTAATATTAATTATGATAGGGTAAAATCATTTTCTGCAGCAGATTACGCTTTCTTATTTAGCTATGCCAGAAATGCAAAAGGAAAAAATACCAATGAAAATGGACTGAGTTACGGCGCTAACATAAAAGTGATTCATCGTAAAGTGGGTGATTACGGTAAATCCTGGGGTTTTGGAATTGATGTTGGAGCCCAATATAAAATCAATCGTTTCACATTTGCAGCAGTTGGAAAGGATATTACCACCACTTTTAATGCGTGGAGCTATAACCCTGAGAAATTCTCAAGCATTTATACAGCAACCGGAAATGATATTCCTGAAAACTCAACGGAAACTACACTCCCTAGAATAGTTTTAGGAGCTGCCTATTCCACTAAAATTTCTGAAAATTTTGGATTAACCAGCGAAGCTAATTTTAACTTTACTACAGATGGTAAACGAAATGTTTTAGTGTCGGCAGATCCGGTAAGCGTTGATCCTACCGTAGGCTTTGAAGCCGATTATAAAAAAATCATTTTCTTAAGAACAGGCATAAATAATATCCAAAAAACCACTGATTTTAACGGTTCACAAAAATTTGCTTTTCAGCCAAATTTAGGTGTAGGTATTAAAATTAAAAACTTTTCTATTGATTATGCCCTTACTGATATAGGTAACCAAAGCGATGGGCTTTACAGCAATGTTTTTTCTATCCGTTTAGATTTCGATAAAAAATAAAAAATGGATAATTTAACCAGTACTATTGGTTTTTTGGCAGCAATAGGCACTACCGCATCATTTATACCTCAAGCATTAAAAATTTTTAAAACAAAAGACACCAAAAGCATTTCGCTTTCGATGTATCTCATGTTTATTTCTGGAGTCTTATTGTGGTTAGTTTATGGCATCATTAAACAAGATATTCCGATGATAATTGCCAACGGAATAACCTTAGTTTTTGCGGGAATTATCCTTTACTTTAAAATTAAATACCCTTAACCACCTATTTTTAATTTAAAGTGCGGCCATGTAGCCTTTAAATTTTGCTAATAACATTTTATCATAACCATAAACATCTTTAGATGATATTAAATTACCTGCATCATCTGTCCAAGCGGTATAATAAGAAATAAAGACTGGAACAGGATTTTTAACCTTCACCCATCTAGATTCTGCTGCTCCTCCTGCAGATGCAGCTTCTGTTTCTTTTACAATTCTATTGGTTTCACTTTCATCCTCCACTAAAAAAGAGGCTAACTTCATAGGTTCTTGCACTCTTATACAACCATGACTAACTGCTCGCATATCTTGTTTAAACATGGCTTGTGCAGGTGTATCATGTAAATAAATAGCATAAGGGTTTTTAAATATAAATTTAATTTGACCTAAAGAATTATCAGCTCCGGGATTTTGTTTGAAAGAATACTCTCCAGCCTGGGCGCTATTCCAATCAACAGATTCTGGATCTACCAAAGCACCACCTTTGTAAGCCACCATATTATTTCCTTCTAAATAAGAAACATCACTTCTTAATCTATCTAGAATTTCATTAGTAGCAATACTTTCTGGAATGTTCCAAACTGGGTTAACCTGCATACGATCAACCGTTCCGCTTAAAATAGGAGTCTCATGTCCTACTTCTCCAACACAAACTTTCATTTGCAGCATAGAAGTGTTATCATTTATTAATCTTAGAGAAAACTCAGGAATATTAACCAATAAATATTTCCCTTTATATTCTTGCACTGGCCATCTCAATCGTTCTAAAGAAAGATAAATTTTTTCTCTATCGTCGGCTGTTAATTTGCTAGTTTCATTTGCTTTATCGTTAATCAACAAATTCATTAACCTTTGATAAAAACCATTTACTGGCTGTAAATCGCTCAAAAACTTTCCTAAATTTAATTGTTCTAATGTACGCTGTGCATCAATAATTGCAGGTCTTTTAATAGAAACATAATAGGTGCTAAAAATTGTTTTTGGATTAACTGCTCCATATTTCAAAATATTAGCGTAGTTTATTAATCCATCAGCACTTAATAATTCTAATTGCGCCAATAAAGGATAACTTTCTTCTACTTTTTTAAATTTAGTTTGCTTAATCTGATCTAAAAGCGTAACTATTTCTTTAGCATGAAAGTAATTAGGATCTAAACCATGAAACTCTGCGTTTAATAAATACTGACTTAAAGTATCTAATTGGCCATTAACTAAAAATAAACCCATTAAGGTTAATCCTTTTTCATCAGCATCATAAATTTTATTTATCCATTTTGGATCATGAAGTTGTGGCTTAAGCTTTACCATTTCTTGTTTAAAAACCTGATAATATGCTGCCGTGTCAAAATTTAAGTATTTCTTACTTTTAAATGCTTTTGCTAAATCTTTTCCAAACTCCTCATGTTTGTTCTTAGAACAGGACATTACAAAAAGAGATGATATAAGTAATAATACTAATAGTGGTTTAATTTTCATATAATGATTATTTTATTTCCTACTCTGCAATTGCCATGCCTTTTAAGATTAAATGTTAATAATTCATGATTAACAGCATATAAACGGTAGATTAGCCTCATCAATTATTTAAAAATATATTTTATGATTATTCAAGTAAATACCGACAATCACATTGAGGGAAAAGAAGAATTAAATACCTACATCACTAATCTTTTTAACGAAAAATTAGCTCGTTTTGATGCCCATTTAACAAGAGTAGAAGTTCATTTGAGTGATGAAAATGGAGGGAAATCAGGCTCTGATGATAAAAAATGTAATATTGAAGCCAGATTAGAAGGTGCTGATCCGATTTTCGCCAGTGCACAATCAGACCAAACATCTGTAGCTATTCATGAGGCCCTACAAAAGATTAAAAGAGGAATTGAACATCATCTTGATAAAGTTAAAGGTTAAAAATAAACCCTGTCTAATTAACTCTAATCCTTAAACGGGATTAGAATTAATTATTGAATCAACATTAATCAACACCTACCAAGGTATTTTTCAATTAATACCTTAAAAACTTGATTTTCCCCATTAGCTTCTTATATTTGCCAACGTTAATTTCTCTCCGTAGAAATTATTAAAAAAGACATGAAAATAATTTTGAAAACCACACATCATCATCTACATCATCACCATTGCGGTGTTGCTCTTTAGTATGTTTTGTATTCAAAACTTTTCCATTCTCATTTGTTAGTCTTTTATTAATAATTAAAAATCTTGAAAACTTTAAAAATTGCTATCCAGAAATCTGGCAGATTAAATGATAAATCTGTAGAACTGTTAAAAAATTGCGGCTTAAATTTCGATAACTATAAAAGCTCATTAATCTCTCCAGTTTCTAATTTTCCATTAGAAATTTTATTTTTAAGAGATGACGATATTCCTGAATACGTTCAGGATGGTATTGCTGATATTGGTTTAGTAGGCGAAAATGTAATTGCCGAAACCAAAGTAGATGTTGCTTATTTACAACGTTTGGGATTTGGAAAATGTAACCTAAAAATTGCTATCCCTAATCAAAGTAGCATTCAGGAATTAGCCGATTTAAATGGTAAAGCCATTGCCACCTCCTACCCAGTAATTCTCGAAAAATTCTTATCAGAAAATAACATTACTTCAGATATTAAAATGATCTCTGGTTCTGTAGAAATTTCTCCGGGCTTAGGTTTAAGCGATGCAATTTTTGATATAGTTTCTACCGGCGGCACATTAAGAAGTAATGGACTAAAACCTTTTATAGATGTAATGTCTTCTGAAGCTATTTTAATAGGCAGAAAAGGAGAAGAAAATAATCCTTTAATTCAAGAACTTATTCAAAGAATACAATCTGTTTTAAGAGCAAAAGAAACTAAATATGTGGTTTTAAATGTTTCTAAGGCAAACCTTAATACCGTAATTAAGTTATTACCAGGAGTTAAAAGTCCATCAGTAGTAGATTTAGCTCAAGAAGGCTGGGTGGCTGTACATACCGTTATTCCCGAACGTGATTTTTGGGGAAAAATCAACGAATTAAAAGCCGCTGGTGCCGAAGGAATTGTGGTAATGCCAATAGAGAAAATTATTCTTTAAAAAGTAGCAAGATATTAGTAGCAAGTATCAAGACACTGATAACTGGCAACTAAAAACTGAAAACTGAATGAAAACATACAATTACAAAGATTTAAGCAAAGCTGATATTCAAAAACTAATTCAGCGTAATGCTGATGCAGCAAATACCATTAGAGAAAAAGTGGAGCAAATTATTGCTGATGTAAGAATTAGTGGTGATGAAGCCTTAAAATCTTATGCTCAAAAATTTGATCAGGTGAGTTTAAATTCTTTATTTATTGGTAAAGAAGAAATAACAAAACAAGCCAACACCATAAGCGCTGAAGTCAAAGACGCAATAAAAGTGGCATATGCCAACATCAAAAAATTTCACGAAACCCAAATCCATAAAGAAGAGAAAACAGAAACCACAACTGGTGTTTCTTGCTGGCGAGAAGTGAGAGCGATTGAGCGAGTTGGATTATACATCCCAGGTGGAACAGCGGTTTTACCAAGTACGTTTTTAATGTTGGGTATTCCGGCAAAAATTGCAGGTTGTAAAGAAATTGTAGTTTGCTCTCCTCCTCAAAAAGATGGGAATGTAAATGGCTATTTGGCTTTTGTTGCCGAATTATTAGGAATAGAAAAGATTTATTTAGCAGGTGGCGCCCAAGCGGTAGCAGCAATGGCTTATGGTACAGAAAGTATCCCTAAAGTGGATAAAATTTTTGGCCCAGGAAACCAATATGTAACCATGGCAAAAACACTGGTTCAATCTACAACAAATACCGCTATTGATATGCCTGCTGGTCCGTCAGAAGTTTTGGTAATTGCTGATGAAACTGCCAATCCTGTTTTTGTAGCTGCCGATTTATTGGCACAAGCGGAGCATGGAATAGATAGTCAGGTGGTGTTAGTAGGTTCTTCGTTAAGAATTATTGAAGAAACCCAAACTGAATTACAAAAGCAATTAGTGGTTTTACCAAGAAAAGATATCGCTGCAAAAGCTTTAGAAAATTCTTACGTTGTTTTAGTTGATGATTTAAACCAAGCGATGACTTTTAGTAATGAATATGCTCCCGAGCATTTGATATTAGCAACTGATAATTGGCAACAAATCACTGATAAAATCATCAACGCTGGTTCTGTCTTTGCAGGTAATTTAACACCAGAAAGCGCCGGTGATTACGCCAGCGGAACCAACCATACTTTACCAACCAGTACTTATGCTCGTTCTTATTCTGGAGTTTCTTTAGATTCGTTCATCAAGAAAATCACTTTCCAACACATCAGCGAAAGCGGAATAAAAAATTTAGGCCCAAGCATTGAAATCTTAGCTGAAATTGAAGGCTTACATGCGCACAAGAATGCTGTAAGTGTGAGACTTGCTGGGATTAAGGAGTAAGGAATAAAGAACAAGGATTAAAGATTTTATTCTTCAAATTGATTAATTTTTCAAATCATCAAATCAAAATCATGTTTGATATCAACAAAATCATCAGACCAAATATCAAAAACTTAAAACCTTACTCTTCTGCAAGAGACGAATTTAAGGGCGACGCTTCTGTATATCTAGATGCCAATGAAAATGCATTTGGCTCTCCCCTTTCTCAAAATTACAATCGTTATCCAGATCCAATGGCGTATGATGTAAAAATGGAACTGAGTAAAATTAAGGGTGTTCCGGCTAGAAATATTTTTGTTGGAAACGGAAGTGATGAAGCCATTGATATTCTTTTCAGAAGTTTTTGTAACCCGGGTATAGATAATGTGATTATTGTACCGCCAACTTATGGCATGTATGAGGTTTCGGCAAACATTAATGATGTACAATTAAAAAGAGTAAATCTTACTGAAGATTATCAACTCAATTTAGAAGGAATTGCCGAAGCCATAGATAAAAACACCAAGCTTATTTTTATTTGCTCGCCCAATAACCCAACAGGAAATTCTATTAACAGAGAAGATATAGAAACCATTTTAGCTAATTTTGAAGGTATTGTGGTAATTGATGAGGCTTATATTAATTATTCACGCCAAAAATCTTTCATTCAGGAATTAACTGAATATGCCAATTTGGTGGTTTTACAAACTTTATCCAAAGCTTGGGGATTAGCGGCTTTAAGAGTGGGGATGGCTTATGCCAGTGAAGAAATTATTGAAGTTTTTAATCGGGTTAAACCCCCATATAATATAAATGAAGCTTCTCAAAAATTAGCTTTAGAAGCTTTAAAAAATGTAAAACAGGTAAATGACTGGATCAAAGAAATTTTAAAAGAACGTGATACTTTAGTTTTGGCTTTAAAGAATTTTGATTTTGTGATTGATATTTATCCATCAGACGCAAACTTTATTCTAGTTAAAACAATAAATGCTGATGGCATTTACCAATACCTTACCCAACAAGGAATTATTGTAAGAAACAGAAACAAAGTTGAACTTTGCGAAGGTTGTTTAAGAATAACTGTTGGAACGCCAGAAGAAAATCAGGCTTTAATAAACAGCCTCAAAAACTTTAAAAATGATTAAGCTTTTATTTATAGATAGGGATGGCACTTTAATTTTAGAGCCAGAAGATGAACAAATAGATTCATTTAACAAGCTAGTATTTTACCCGGGAGCCATTACCAATTTAGCTAAAATTGCTAAAGAAACAGATTTTGAATTGGTGATGGTGACCAATCAAGATGGCTTAGGAACAAATGTACATCCTGAAGAAAATTTTTGGCCAGTGCATCATTTCATCCTAAAAACTTTAGAAAATGAAGGCATCCGCTTTAGCGAAATTATTATAGACAAAACATTTGCCAAGGATAATGCCCCAACGCGTAAGCCAGGAACTGCTTTATTAACTCATTTTTTTAATAAAGAAAAATACGACCTTGAAAACTCTTTTGTTATTGGAGATAGATTAAATGATGTTGTTTTAGCTAAAAATTTAGGCGCAAAAGCAATTTGGTTAAACAGTCAAAACAATCTCGGATCAGCCGAAACTCAAAATCAGATTGAAAACTTACATGAAGTTATCGCTATAGAAACTTCTAATTGGGATGAAATTTATAGATTCTTAAAAGTTGGAGATAGAACTGTTGAGCATGTTAGAAAAACCAAAGAAACCGATATTCTCATCAAAATTAATTTAGATGGAAAAGGTGATGCAAATATTTCTACCGGTTTAAATTTCTTTGATCACATGTTAGATCAAATTGCTCGTCATGGCGGAATAGACTTAACCGTACAAACCAAAGGCGATTTACATATTGATGAGCATCATACGATAGAAGATACAGGCATTGCTTTAGGAGAAGCTTTTGCTTTGGCTTTAGCCGATAAAAAAGGAATAGAAAGATACGGTTTTTGCTTACCAATGGATGATTGTTTAGCACAAGTAGCTTTAGATTTTGGCGGTAGAAACTGGATAGTTTGGGATGCCGAATTTAAAAGAGAAAAAGTGGGTGATATGCCAACAGAAATGTTTTTTCACTTTTTTAAATCTTTCTCAGATGCTTCAAAATCAAACCTAAACATAAAAGTGGAAGGCGATAATGAGCATCATAAAATTGAAGCTATTTTTAAAGCTTTTGCAAAGGCCATTAAAATGGCTATAAAAAGAGACATTAATAACATGAGATTACCTAGTACAAAGGGGATTTTGTAGGGATAACCCTTGGGTTATCCATTTTCAACAAGGATAATCCGAGGATTATCCCTACGTAATAAAAAAATGATAGGAATTGTAAACTACGGTGCTGGTAATATTTTTTCGCTAACTGCAGCTTTAGAAAGGCTAAATCTCAGTTATGGAATGATCAATACAGAAACTGATTTTGATTTGTATGACAGAATCATCATTCCTGGAGTGGGACATGCCGGTACTGCCATGCAAAAATTAAGGGATACAGGTTTGGTTTCAAAAATCAAAAGTTTAACTAAACCGGTATTAGGAATTTGCGTTGGTATGCAACTCCTCACCAATTATTCTGAAGAGGGAAATTCTCTAATGTTAGAAATTATTCCGGTTCAAACTTTAAGGTTTGAAGAAGAAATTTGTAAAAAAGTCCCTCACATGGGATGGAACCAAATTTACCCAAATAAAGACTGTCCTTTATTTAAGAACATTCTTCCAGCTTCCTATTTTTATTTTGTACACTCCTATTTTATAGAATTTAATTCTAAATTTACATCTGCTTATTGTAATTACGGAATTAAATTTTCTGCTAGCATACAAAAAAATAACTTTTATGGAGTTCAGTTTCATCCAGAAAAATCTGGTGAGGCAGGCGAAATGCTCCTTAAAAATTTTGCACACTTATAAACTGTCAAAATGTATATCATTCCCGCTGTTGATGTCTTAGATCAAAAAATTGTGCGCCTACGTGAAGGTGATTACAATCAGGTAACAAAATATGAAGTTTCTTTAGAAGAACAAATAGAATTATACCAATCTAACGGTACAGAATATGTTCATATTATTGATTTAAATGGCGCTAAAGGAGATTTTAGCAACCAAAAATATTTATTTGACATCATCAAAAAAACCGATATGAAGGTTCAATATGGTGGTGGAGTGAGAAGCATAGAGAAAGTAAAAGAACTTTTAGACTCGGGTATACACCGAGTAATTGTAGGTACACAAGCCATTACCAACCCCACTTTTTTACAAGAATTAAGCGAAGAACTTTGCGGAAAAACAAAATGTTCTGACCAAGTTGTGGTAGCCATAGATGTGTTAGATGAAGTGATTAAATATTCTGGTTGGATGGAAAGCTCTCCAATTAAGTTGATGGATTATGTAGACAAATGTTTACAATTAGGGTTTTTCAGATTCTTATGCACCGATATTGACAAAGACGGAAAACTTGGTGGAGCCGGAGTAGATTTGTACAAAAAATTACTTAATCATTCTCCATTTATAAAACTGATTGCCTCGGGAGGAATCAGTTCAATGGCAGATATTGAAGAACTCAATGAGTTTAAAATAGAATCTTGCGTAGTAGGAAAAGCTATTTATGAAGGTCATATTTCCATTGAAGAAATAAAAAACTGGAATTTGCAGATGTTAACGTCGTTATAGTACCCCCGACCCCTAAAGGGGGTAATCGCATCGAAATTTAAAATGGAAATAAAATATCTTTTATAATTCCGAGATATGGAAAAAACAAATATGTTTTTTGGTGCAAACAAGATAATTTTTCAAAATGCAAAAGAATTAAGAAATAGAGAAACAGATGCGGAAAAATTATTATGGGGATATTTGAATGGAAAACAATTAGGTTGTAGATTTAGAAGATAACATCCAATTTCTAATTACATAGCTGATTTTTATTGCCATCAACATAAATTAATCATAGAGTTAGACGGAAGCATTCATAACCGAACAGAAATATTACAAAATGACAAAATAAGACAATTAGATTTAGAAAATTTAGGTATTAAGGTACTTAGATTTGCAAATCAAGAAGTCTTTCACAATATTGAAAAAGTGTTAAACACAATAAAAGTAAACATGGAAGTCCCCTTTGGAGGATTTAGGGGTAATCTCAGTAAACGTATCATTCCTTGCCTCGACGTTAAAGACGGACGGACAGTAAAAGGCATCAATTTTGTTGACCTAAGAGATGCTGGCGACCCAGTTGAATTAGCTTGGCAATACTCTCAACAAGGAGCAGATGAGCTGGTATTTTTAGACATTACTGCCACTCATGAAAAGCGAAAGACGACCATTGAAATGGTGAAATCTGTTGCCCGTCAAATTAATATTCCGTTTACCATTGGTGGTGGAATTAGCGAGTTAAAAGATGCGGAAGCTTTATTGAATGCCGGAGCAGATAAAATATCTATCAATTCTGCAGCGGTAAGAAACCCTCAATTAATTAATGATTTAGCAAAAGCATTTGGAGTTCAATTTGTGGTTTTAGCGGTCGATACGAAACATTTAGAAACAGGTGATTTTGTACATTTAAACGGCGGAAGAATTGCCACCGAATTACAAACACAACATTGGATAAAAGAAGCAGAATCTAGAGGAGCTGGAGAAATCCTACTCACTTCTATGGATAAAGATGGCACAAAATCAGGTTTTGATAACCTATTGCTAAAGCAAATAAATGATATGGTAAGTATTCCTGTCATAGCCTCAGGCGGTGCTGGCTCTGCACAAGATTTTGTAGATGTATTCCAAAAAACTAATGTTGATGCAGCTTTAGCGGCCTCAGTTTTTCATTACGGCGAAATACTGATTCCAGAATTAAAACAATTATTAAAAAACAACCACATAGAAATCAGAATTTGATGAACATAGATTTCAATAAAAGCGAAGGCTTAGTGCCGGTGATTATTCAGGACGAACAAACTTTAGAGGTTTTAATGTTGGGCTACATGAACAATGAAGCTTTTGAAAAAACCGAAAAAGAAGGAAAAGTAACTTTCTTTTCTCGCACAAAAAACCGTTTATGGACTAAAGGCGAAGAAAGTGGTCATTTTTTGTTTGTAAAATCTATTAGTTTAGATTGTGATCAAGATACTTTATTAATAAAAGTAAATCCGGTTGGGCCAACTTGCCATAAAGGCACAAGAAGCTGTTTTGACACTGGTTATAATCAAAATTTTATTTTCCAATTAGAAAATATCATCAAAGACAGGTACGAAAATCCCACCGAAGAATCTTATGTTAACAAACTAAGAGCCAAAGGATTAAATAAAATCGCTCAAAAAGTGGGCGAAGAAGGTGTAGAAACCGTAATTGCAGCTTTAGCAGAAACAGATCATGATTTCATTAATGAATCTTCAGATTTAGTTTTTCACTTGCTAGTTCTGTTAAAAGAAAAAGGATTTTCTCTTCAAGACGTAGCTAAAAACTTAGAGTCTAGACACCAATAGAAAGGCATTTAGCTAAAAGGTATAAGGTGTAAACCCTAAACCTTTTACCTCAGACCTCAAACCTCAAATAATGAAAGCTTCTACATTAGCCGGTCACAGTAACCCAATTTACGCAGTAATTGCTCATCCTTTTGAGCCATTATTGTACACTGCGGGTAATGATAAAGGCATAGTAGAATGGAATTCGGATACTAAAATTCATCAAAGAATTTTCAATCAAATTCAACATACCGTTTATTGTTTAGAAATTATCCCAGAAAACAACTTATTAATTGCAGGTTGTAATGATGGTAATATTTGTTTTTTTGATTTAAGTAGCACCCAATTATTAGGAAAATTAAATGCAGGTTCTGCAGTCTTTTCTCTGAAATTTGTCTCACAAAAAAAAGAACTCATAGCGAGTACCGACAGAGGGACAATTCTGATTATTGATCCTATAGAAAAAAAAAACATTCATCAATTTCAATCTGGAATACAAAAAGTACGTTCTTTTACAATTCACCAGCAGAAAAATTTACTGGTGAGTGTTTCAAATGATGAGATGATAAGAATTTATCATTTAGATGATTATTCTTTTATTAATGAATTTCATGGTCACGAAGTAGGAATTGGATCAGTCACTTTTTCTAATAATGGCAAATACTTACTTAGCGGAGGCCGAGATGCCCATTTAAAAGTGTGGGATGTAAATTCTTGGGAGTGTAAACAAGACTTTGCGGCACATTTATTTGCTATTTACAAAATCGTTTATCATCCAACTCAACCTTATTTTGCTACTGCAAGCAGAGATAAATCTATTAAAATTTGGAGAGCTGAAGATTGGTCCCTTTTTAAAAATTTAAGTATTGATAAAGCTAAAGAAGGGCATCGTTTATCAGTCAATGATATTTGCTGGACTGCAAATGGTGAACATTTACTTTCTGTTGGTGATGATAAAATGTTGAAGATTTGGGATTTTGAAGATGTTTCTTAAACCACAAAGGGCGCAAAGAATTTCACAGAGGTAACAGAGAAATTAAATTTTCGAAAAAAATAATTAAATACAGAGACGAAAATCTACTTTTTAATCTTAAAAATTTGTGTTATAAATCCGAGTAATCCTTATAATCTGTGTTGAAAAATTCTTAAAATTGACTAGATAATATTACCTTAAATTAAATAAATCATCAACCCCTAAAATCTTCTTAGATAAAAATCCTTCGGCAAATGGTACTTTCATAGATTTTCCAAATTCTCTGGCTCTGCCAATAATTACTTCTAAAAAAGCTGGATTAGAAATATAGGTTTGAGGCTCATCTAACTCTACCCCTTCTACAAAAAATTGAGTTTTATACGCTCTAATAGAGGCTAATTTTTGATCCATAAACTCAGTAATATCTATGACAATATCAGGCTGAATGTATTGATCCTGTATAAAATGTAACAATAAATTTGGACGCCAAGCTTCTTGAATTACTTCTTCATCTTTGGTAATAATTTTGGGTAAACCCGAAAAAAAACAAGCATCATTCACTAATTCAGAAGCTCTACCATGGTCTGGATGACGATCATGATAAGCATTAGTAATAATTATTTCCGGTTGGTATTTTCTGATGATTCTGATGACTTCTTTTTGGTGCTCTTCATCGTTTTTAAAAAAACCATCTTTAAATTTTAGATTTTCCCTGGCATCTATTCCTAAAATTTTAGCGGCCTCTGCGGCTTCTTCATCTCTAATCTCTGCACTGCCACGGGTTCCTAATTCTCCTCTGGTAAGGTCAACAATTCCAACCTTTTTACCTTCTTTTTTGTACTTCAAAATAGTTCCGGCTGCACCCAATTCAACATCATCTGGATGAGCTGCAATAAACAATAAGTCTAATTTCATTAATCTTTTTTTGTAGTACTTAACAACTTTTGAATAGCCTTTTTCACTTTGGCTGAGTTAGGTTTGGTAAAAGGATAAAAATAATCTATCACTTCTCCTTTACTGTTGATAAGGTATTTATGAAAATTCCAACGCGGGGAGGCGTTTACATGTCCGTTCAATTTTTTATCAGAAAGAAATTTATACAGTGGCGATGCGTAAGTTCCTCTTACCCTCATTTTCTTAAAAATAGTAAAATGAGTATGATAATTGATGACACAAAACTTACTAATTGCATCTCCTTCTAAAGGTTCTTGTTGCCCAAAATCATTACTTGGAAAAGCTAAAATCTCAAATTTTTCTCCTTCAAAATCTTTCCTTAGCTGTTCTAGATCTTCTAATTGAGGTGTAAAACCACACTCAGAGGCTGTATTTACGATCATTAAAACCTTGCCTTCGTAATTTTTAAGGCTTACTTCTTCACCTTTAATGGTATCAACTTTAAATTGATAAATATTTTTTTCAGTCATTATATTATTGGTAACTGTAATAACCCGCAGAACGAATGATGGATTCTATATCTCTTTCTTCCTCTGGGTCGTATTGGCTTTTTAAATCATGTCCAAATACCCTAGCCACAGATTGCATTAAAAACGCAGAAACTCCACCTTTCATATCTTTCACCAAGTCATAACTACTATTTCCTGTTTCCCTGTCAATTAATTTAATAAGGACTTCTCCTTGTGAGATGGACATGTTTTTAACATCTCTATTAAACAAATCTTTGATTTCTTTTTCACAACCCTTAACCAACGCTTTTTGTTTTCTTCTATCAGTAGTTACCGCTAAGTCTTTTTCAAGCTGGCGATATCTTTGCCCTGCAAAACGAGCGTAAGGCAAAACCTTTAATACATTATACCTTAACCTTCTATATTTGTTAAAATCATCTTGAGATTTAAACAAACGGGTGGAAACCACATTTACTTCATTTAAAACAATCCAAGGCATTAATTCGCCATTGTAGTTAATAGCCGAAACTTTAATAGTATCATTTTGACCCGCTCTCACATAAGATTCTTGAGCTTTGGCATGATATCCTAAAAGGAATACAAAACAGAAAATAAAAAATGCTTTCGTTTTCATCATTTTAATATACGAATTTATTGCATATTAATTACTTTAAATAGCAATAAGTAACCCAAAATTCGTTATTTTAACGTGAAAAGATTGCATAAGGGAAATTTTTAAATGAAAGATTACATTATAGACATAGAGGCAGAAAAATCAGAGATTCTAAAAAGGTACAGAGCCTTATTAAGAGCCTGTAAATCAACACTTAAAAAAGGAGATAAAAGAATGATAAGGATGGCGTTTGATATGGCTGTGGAAAGCCATAAAGATATGCGCCGAAAATCTGGTGAGCCTTATATTTATCATCCTATAGCCGTTGCTCAAATTGCTGCCGAAGAAATTGGACTGGGAACAACCTCTATAGTTTGTGCGCTTTTGCATGATGTGGTAGAAGATACAGAAATTACCTTAGAAGATATTGAAAGAGAATTTGGGAAAAAAGTTGCTAAAATTATTGATGGATTAACCAAAATATCTGGAGTTTTTGATGCCAATAGCTCTATGCAGGCAGAGAATTTCAGAAAAATGCTGCTTACCCTTGCTGATGATGTAAGGGTGATCTTAATTAAACTGGCAGACAGGTTACATAATATGCGCACCATGGACTTTATGCCCAGGGATAAGCAATTAAAAATTTGCTCAGAAACTGTTTATTTATATGCTCCTTTAGCCCATAGATTAGGCTTATACACCATAAAATCTGAATTAGAAGATCTTTCTATGAAGTATATGGAGCCTGAAACCTATAAATTTATTGCCACCAGGTTGAATGAAAAAAAGACCGAAAGAGAATCATTTGTTAAAGAATTTATAGGTCCAATTAATAGAATATTAAAGGAACAAGATTTGGAGGCTAACGTAGTTGGTCGTCCAAAATCTATTAATTCTATCTGGACCAAAATGAAGAAAAAGGGAATTCCTTTTGAAGAGGTTTATGATCTTTTTGCCATCAGAATTATTTTAGACAGCAAGCCCGATCAAGAAAAATCAGATTGCTGGAAAGCATATTCTATTGTAACTGATTTGTATCGCCCCAATCCAGATCGTTTAAGAGATTGGATTTCATCGCCAAAAGCAAATGGTTATGAATCTTTACATACCACGGTAATGGGTCCAAAAGGACAATGGGTTGAGGTTCAAATTAGGACCCAAAGAATGAACGAAATTGCCGAAAAAGGATTTGCAGCTCACTGGAAATATAAAGAATCATCTTCTGATAGCGGTTTAGATCAATGGGTTTCTAAGGTTAGAGAATTGTTAAGCAACCCAGAAGCCAATGCGTTAGACTTTTTGGATGATTTTAAAATGAATCTTTTTTCTGATGAAATATTCATTTTTACCCCAAAAGGAGATTTAATACAATTACCTATTGAAGCTACAGCCTTAGATTTTGCCTTTGAAATTCACTCAGATGTAGGCGCTAAATGTATAGGTGCTAAAGTGAATCATAAATTGGTTCCCTTATCTTATAAACTCCAAAACGGAGATCAAGTAGAAGTCATCACCTCTGGTAAACAAGCGCCAAAAGAAGATTGGTTAAACTTTGTGGTCACCGCAAAAGCAAAGGCAAAAATAAAATCATCTTTAAAAGAAGAGCGCAGAAAAGTTGCCGAAGACGGCAAAGAAATATTAGAACGAAAACTTAAATCGTTAAAAATCACCTACAATTCTGATAACATTTATAAGCTTTCTTATTTCTTTAAACTTTCTTCTACGCAAGATTTATTTTACAACATTGCCAAAGGATTAATTGACCTTAAAGACTTAAAAGAATTTGCTGCTACAGAAAAAATAATTGATCAAAAACCACAATTAGATACCGAGCAAGAGCAAATTCAAAAATTAATTAAGCAGGTTAAAACCAAAGACAGCGATATTCTTTTAATTGGCGAAGATTTACAAAAAATAGATTACAAACTTTCTAATTGTTGCAATCCTATACCCGGAGATGATGTTTTTGGCTTTGTAACCGTTTCTGACGGAATTAAAATTCACAGAACCAATTGCCCAAATGCCACAAAACTCATGTCGAGTTTTGGATATAGAATTGTAAAAGCCAAATGGACCAGCCAAAAGCAATTGGCATTCTTAACCGGACTAAAAATTATTGGTATTGATGAAGTTGGCTTAATTAATAACCTCACTAAAGTAATTTCTAGTGATTTTAAAGTGAATATGAGATCCATTACTGTAGATACAGAAGATGGAATATTTAACGGAACAATTATGGTTTATGTAAACGATACCAAACATTTAGAAAACCTGATTAACGAGCTAAAACAAGTAAAAGGAATTACTGATGTAGCCAGATTTGACTCCGAAACAGAACCGCTAACTTTAAAAAGCTAGAAACCATTTAGCTATGTTGTAAATTTTAATAACTTTGAACCTTTAAGAATAAAGATGGGCGTACAAGAAACCATAGACATGGTCAAAAAGATTTTCGAGACTTACCTCGAAAATAAAAACCTCAGAAAAACTCCTGAACGTTTCGCCATACTCGAAGAAATATATTCAAGAACAGATCATTTTGATGTGGAATTGCTTTATATCCACATGAAAAACAAAAAATACCGAGTAAGTAGAGCTACCGTTTACAACACTTTAGAACTCTTACTTTCATGTGATTTGGTCACCAAGCATCAGTTTGGGAAAAATATGGCTCAGTTTGAAAAATCATACGGGTTTAAACAACATGATCACATTATTTGCCTAGACTGCGGTAAAGTGGTGGAGTTTTGCGATCCAAGAGTTCAACAAATACAATCGATGATGGGCGATTTACTTAAATTTGAAATCCAGCATCATTCTTTAAATCTGTATGGAAATTGCACCCGTTTAAAAAACGGTTATTGCGAATCTCAAGAAAATAAAAATTAATTATTAATCATAAATATATACCAACCAAAATAAATGGCTGTTGATGTTTTATTAGGCCTCCAATGGGGCGATGAAGGAAAAGGAAAAATTGTTGACGTTTTAGCACCTAAATATGATTTAATTGCTCGTTTTCAAGGCGGACCAAATGCTGGTCATACTTTAGAATTTGATGGAAAAAAGTTTGTTTTAAACACCATTCCATCTGGTATTTTCGAAAAAAACACCATGAACTTAATTGGTAATGGCGTAGTGATTGATCCTATCATCTTAAAAAGAGAAATTGATAAATTAAAAGATGCCGGGCATGATTTATTAGCGAAGAAAAACCTAATGATTGCTCGTAAAGCACATCTTATTTTACCTACTCATCAATTGTTAGATGCTTCTTCTGAAAAGAAAATGGGCGAAAGTAAAATTGGCTCAACCTTAAAAGGAATTGGCCCAACTTACATGGATAAAACCGGTAGAAATGGACTAAGAGTAGGTGATATTTTTCTTCCAGATTTTAAGGAGAAATATGATAAATTAGTTGAAAAACACCGTTCAATACTATCAAATTACGGAGAAATTGAAGATTTTTCTGAAAAAGAAGCTGCATTTTTTGAAGCTTTAGAATTACTAAAGCAATTCCCACATGTAGATAGCGAGCATTTGGTAAGCCAATATTTAAAAGAAGGAAAAACAGTTTTAGCAGAAGGCGCACAAGGTACCATGCTTGATATAGATTTTGGTTCTTATCCTTTTGTAACCTCTTCAAACACCACAACCGCAGGTGCTTGCACAGGTTTAGGTATTGCCCCAAACAAAATAGGCGAAGTAATTGGCATTTTTAAAGCCTATTGCACCCGTGTGGGTAGCGGTCCCTTCCCTACTGAGTTAGATAATGAATTGGGCGAAGAATTAAGAAAAATTGGTCACGAGTTTGGTGCTACTACTGGTCGCCCAAGAAGAACCGGTTGGATAGATTTACCAGCTCTAAAATATGCCATTATGCTTAACGGAGTTACCCAATTGGTAATGACAAAAGCTGACGTTTTAAGCGGATTCGAAAAAATTTATGCTTGCACACACTACAGTTATAATGGCGAAATTATTGATTACATGCCTTATGACATCAGCAGCATTAAACCAGAACCTCTTTTTGAAGAAATTGATGGTTGGCATGAAGATTTAACCGGAATTAGAGAACCTCATGAAATTCCCGAAAAATTAGCTGCTTACATTAAATATTTAGAGCAACACTTAGAAGTACCTGTTAAATATTTATCAGTAGGACCAGATAGATTACAAACTTTGATTTTAAATTAAGGTTTAAACAACAAATTTAAACGTTCCCTAATTCGCAAGAATTGGGGATTTTTTTGGTCTTTTTTTTGAAAGGCAATGGCTGTTTTCCATAGCTCCCGATAGCCGGGCTATACACTCCAAATCCGCTCGCTCTTATACTGCGGGTTTTCCGCTACTATACCGCTTATTTTACTTAGGCCATTGCTACTATTGAAAATTTTATATCTTTAAAAGAAATCTATCTTTTATCAGACTAAGCCAACAGATTATGGGTGTATTAAACTGACTTAGATAGACATATATACAAGTTATGCACAATTATAAACCTAAAAATTAATGTTTCCACAACTTGATAACTATCTGCAACTATGGACTAAATTAGAGTACGACATAAAAAAGTATAAAGAGACTAATCATATTTTTGAATTATTAAATTGTATAATGACATTAAATTCATTTCCTGAATGGATTGATAAAAGTCAAGAATCAAGTAATAGTTTGAAAGAAACTGCAAGAGAGAAAATTAAAATTATGAAAGGTCTTGATGGTTTTATCTTTGATGAAAGTAAATTAGATTCAGATATTGACCAAAAATTACGTTTTATAAGATTAATTTGTAATCATTCAAAACATAAAACAGACTCAGAATTAATTCCTATCATCAAAAGCAAATGGGGAACTAGCTTTCCTTCTAAATTTCCCGGAAAATTTTGCAATATAATTGCCATTGGAGAAAAAGAAATAGATGCCGAACATTTAATTAATAGTGTTGCTGAATTTTGGAAGAATCGAATTTGAATAAAATAACGGCGCATAGCCACAGGTTTAAAAAATTGCGGGAGAAGTACTTTATGCGCCTTCATCACTTTTTACTAAATTTAATGCGGGCAGACAAGTTTTTGCAAGAAAAGCCGTAAATTCTCAAATCTGCAAAACGTTACCAATCTGGTTTACGTGTTCCTTTTTCAGGATCAATAAATCTAAAATGAAAACAAAGGACTGTGTCCGGCTGGTGGAAGAAACATTTTAAGAAAGTAAATCCCAGACAGGGTCTTCGGTCTTCATAAGACATTTAAATGATCCTGCGGAACACTTAAACGAGGAATAGAGCATGGGTTTAATATTTGAAAGTTTATGGAAGATCAAAACATTATTATATACAATACCCAAGATGGTAAATCTGCCGTTTCGCTTTATGTAAAAGAGGATTCTGTTTGGATGAACCAGCAACAGCTTGCTGAACTTTTTGACACCTCTAAACAAAACATCGGTCAACACCTCACTAATGTACTATAATACAAATAGTTATAGGAAAATTCAGTTATAAAGTATTACTTAACAACTGAATTTCATATCAAAAATTACGATATTACTTTTTATAGTTTAGCATATCTTATATAAGATCTTTTCATTTACAATTTAATCAAAATCTATCTCAAAATATTTCAAAATAGCTTTGTAATTATCTTGTGCAGAAAGGCAAGTATCCATTAGATATTCTTTTACATGATCCCATTGCTGCAAGCCGCGATAATAGAATATTTTGAAATCATCATCAATAATAAATGGAACAATATTATTGGCAAGACATTCCTTAAACATAATCAATCTTCCAACCCGACCGTTGCCATCTTGAAAAGGATGAATAACTTCAAATTTTTGATGAAAATCTATAATATCTGCAATAGTTTTTTGATCTACCTTATGATAATTTAAAAGTAATTCCTTCATTTTAGTAGGAACTAATTTGGGTAAACAGGTTTCATTGCCTCCAACTTCATTTGGAAGTTTTTTATAATCCCCAACGTTAAACCAATCTTTTCGGCTATCTGATGTTCCTGATTTTAATAAAAAATGTAAATCTTTAATAAATGATTCTGTAAGTTTTGATTTTGCCTTTTCAATAATTAAATCAATGCAGCGAAAGTGATTATTTGTCTCAATAATATCATCAATATTCACGCTTTCATTGGTTATGCCTATCGTGTTGGTTTCAAAAATAAAACGAGTTTGCTCTTGGGTAAGTTTGCTTCCTTCAATACGGTTAGAATTATAGGTCAAATCAATTTGTGTACGATGGTAAATACCACCTTTTAATTTCATCTCTTTTTGTTCTTTCAGTTGATTGAGCAGTAAATTATCACTAAATTTTTTCTTTTTTCCTTTGTTAGGTAACAAATGATCCTCTGGGATATTCCAGGTTTTACCAGTTAAAAAAGCACCTTTTATTTTTCCTTTGGCACAGTAATTCCGCACCGTTCTTTCTGGCAAACTCCATTTTTTAGCAAATTCACTTACGGAAATATATTTCATCGTTTTCTATTCAATTCTCCCTATCGGCAAATATAAATCAAATTACGTGTTATAATATTTAATTATTGCCGATACAGGCAAAAACAATACTGGCAACAATTAAATCCGGATGAAGCGATAAAGATTTTGAATGGTTTTAAAAGATCTAACTTAAACATTCAGCTCTGTGTTCTCCGCGTACTTTGTGGTTATAATTTTACCTTTTCCTAGCAGAGTCTCTCACAGAGGACCCTGCGTAAATTATTCATAAAACACCCCCAACAAAAAAGGCATCCATTTTCATGAATGCCTTACAAAATCTATAAAATTAAAACTATCCTTCTTGGTGTAACCAAGCTTTCTTAGCTAATAATTCTTCTTCTGTTTCTCTTACTTCTTCATCATCTACACAGCAATCTACAGGGCAAACCGCTGCACACTGTGGTTCATCATGAAAACCTTTACACTCGGTACATTTATCAGAAACAATGTAATAAACCTCGTCTGATACTGCTGATTGTGCTTCGTCTGCATTTAAAGTTTCTCCGCCACCAAAATCTATAATTCCTTTTAGATTGGTTCCTTCAGAAAATTTCCAAGGTTGTCCGGCGTCATATATTGCGTTATTGGGGCATTCTGGCTCACATGCTCCGCAGTTAATGCACTCGTCTGTAATTTTAATTGCCATATCTTATTTTTTCTTCTGTCTTAAAACGTACTTTTGTATCTCAAAATCCTCGCAAATATAACACAATTAAAGTATTTGAGTTTTACCCAATGTCGAATTTTAGTAAAGAAAAGAAAGTAGATGCATTTGTAAGGTTAGGTGATTTTTTATTAAACCCTGATGAGGAATTTATATCAACCATACAACATGCAAAAAATAAAAATGGTTGGTTTACTGATATTGAGGTAAATAAGGCAATTAAGGCCAACGGTCAAATGTTAAATTTAGCCGATTTAACTACCTGGTTGAGTGAATATCCAAGCCCTAAAAAAGAACTGCAAAAAGTAGGATTAATTTTAGCAGGCAACATCCCATTGGTGGGTTTTCATGATATTGTATCTGTTTTAATTAGCGGTCATATTGCTTTAATAAAGTGTTCTTCTCAGGATGATATCCTAATTAAGGCAGTTTTAAATCAATTAATTAAGATTGAGCCTGAGTTTGAAAAACAAATTCAGTTTGTAAACCGATTAGAAAATTTTGATGCGGTAATAGCCACCGGAAGTAATAATTCTTCTCGTTATTTTGAGTATTATTTCTCTAAAGTGCCACATATTATCAGAAAAAACAGAAATAGCGTAGCTTTATTAACCGGTAAAGAAACTTCAGAAGAATTAGCGGCTTTAGGTAAAGATATATTTGATTATTATGGTTTAGGATGCAGAAATGTTTCTAAATTTTTTGTTCCCGAAGGCTATATTTTTAATCATTTTTTTGAATCTATTCAGCATTTTGAGGATATGATTAACCATCATAAATTCCAAAATAACTACGATTATAATAAGTCTATTCTTCTGGTAAATAAAGTGCATCATTTTGATAATGGCTTTTTGTTAGTTACAAAAAGTGAAAGATTAAGTTCGCCGCTATCTGTGGTTCATTATGAAGAATATCAAAAAATTGAAGATGCTGTTGAGAAAATAAAGCAGCAAGAACAAGAAATTCAAGTTGTGTTAAGTCAAGAAAACATACCAGTTCCTCATATAAGTTTCGGCGAAAGCCAAACACCAAAACTTTGGGATTATGCTGATGGTGTAGATACCATGCGTTTTCTATCGGCTTTAAGCTGAATTAAAAAAATTAAAAAACTACCTCATAAAAAATTTTACCTTTGAAATATGTATGTGATAAAAGTTAAAGGAGTTGCCAAAATACCCGATTATGTACAATTACGGGATGAGCAGTTTACGCTTTTAGCTTATTTTAGGGTAGACCGACCAGAAAAATCTTTAGAAAAAGTTGGTTTAGCCGACAAAGCAACATATATAATGGATATTGTAAAGGATTTACCTTTTGGCCAAATCTTAAAATTAGACATCTGATGATTGGAAATTCTGTAATAAAACTAAATAACGTTGATGTTTTTCAGCAAAAACACTTGGTACTTTCTAATGTAAATTTGCATGTAAACACAGGCGAATTTGTTTATTTAATTGGCCAAACCGGATCTGGAAAAAGTAGTTTACTTAAAATTATTTACGGCGATTTACATATTAAAAATGGAGATGGCCATGCGGTGGGTTATGAACTTAAAGACTTAAAAGAAAGTGACGTACCATTTTTAAGAAGAAAATTGGGTATCGTTTTTCAAGATTTTCAGTTGCTAACGGATAGAAGCATAGAGAAAAATTTAGAGTTTGTTTTAAAAGCAACTGGCTGGAAAGATAAATCTTTAATTGACGAAAGAATTAAAGATGTGTTAGAAAAAGTGGGTTTAAGAAGTAAAATGAGAAAAATGCCTCATGAAATTTCTGGCGGAGAGCAACAACGTGTGGTAATTGCCAGAGCACTTTTAAACGACCCAGAATTGATTTTAGCCGATGAACCAACCGGAAATTTAGATCCAGAAACATCTGAAGAAATCATGATTTTGTTAAGACAAATTAGTCAATCGGGTACCGCAGTTTTAATGGCTACCCATGATTATCATATTATCAGAACTTTTCCTTCTCGCATTATTAAATGCGAAAGCGGTAAAGTAATTGAAGACGCAACAGTTTAAAAACCCAAAATACAAAAGCAGTCAATTTGAAAGTCTTTTTAAATAAGACTGACAGGTTGACTGTTTTTATTAAATGGCAGTATGTTTGGTAATTGCTCATTGATTAAACTATCATCAAAATGTTTAAGAAAAAGAAAGTATCAGGAACAGAAGACAATAACAAAATGACAGATCATACAAAAGAACAGGACGAGATTCGTGACGAGATAGCACAAGTAAATGAATCTACGGTGAATACAAAAGATGGAGAAGTGGATTCGTCTGAAAACGAATTGAGTGAAGTAGATAAATTAAAAGCAGAAGTTGCTTTGTTAAACGATAAATATGTTCGTTTATACGCCGAATTTGACAATTACAAACGTCGTACCACCAAAGAAAGAATAGAATTATTGCAAACTGCGGGTAAAGATGTGATTGTAAGTATGCTTACCGTTCTTGATGATTTTGAAAGAGCAGCCAAAGCCATGGAAACCGCTACTGAAGTTGCCCCGGTTAAAGAAGGTATAGAATTGGTTCATCATAAATTAAAATCACTTTTAAACCATAAAGGTTTAAAAGAAATGGAATCTAAAGGAAAAGTTTTTGATGTAGAACTGCATGAAGCGATTACTAACATTCCTGCTCCTAAAGCTGATTTAAAAGGAAAAGTAGTTGATGAAGTAGAAAAGGGTTACTATTTAAATGACAAAGTAATCCGTTTTGCTAAAGTGGTAGTTGGCGCATAATGATTTGATAATTTGATGATTTGAAAATGAGCCAATTCCTGTCATCTTCAAATTCTCAAATCTCCAAATCTTCAAATTAAAAAAATGAGTAAAAGAGATTATTACGATATATTAGGTGTTTCTAAAAATTCACCTGCAGATGAAATAAAAAAGGCTTACAGAAAGTTAGCTATTAAATTTCATCCTGATAAAAATCCAGACGATAAAGCTGCGGAAGACAAATTTAAAGAAGCTGCCGAAGCTTATGAAATCTTAAGTAATCCCGAGAAAAAACAACGTTATGATCAGTTTGGCCATGCTGGCTCGCAAGGTGGTTATGGCGGCGGTTACGGTGGAGGCGGCATGAATATGGATGACATATTCAGTCAGTTTGGCGATATTTTTGGCGGTGGCGGTGGCAGCCCTTTTGATAGCTTTTTTGGCGGTGGTGGTCAATCATCTCGTGGAGGAAGAAGGGTTCAAAGAGGCACCAATCTTCGTATTAAAGTAAAACTCACTTTAGAAGAAATTGCCAATGGCGTTGAGAAAAAAATAAAAGTAAACAAGCAAATCATTTGTGATACTTGTGATGGCAGTGGCGCTAAAGACAAAAATTCATTTTCTACTTGTAAAACTTGTGGTGGTAGCGGCGCAGTAAGAAGAGTAACCAATACCATTTTGGGCCAAATGCAAACTACAAGCACTTGTCCTACTTGTAATGGCGAAGGAAGCACTATTTCTGCAAAATGTAACACTTGCCATGGAGACGGCGTAACTCGTGGAGAAGAAACCATTAGCATTAATATTCCTGCAGGCGTAAGTGAAGGGATGCAACTAAGCATGAGCGGTAAAGGAAATGCAGCTCCAAGAGGTGGCGTTCCCGGAGACTTGATCATTTTAGTAGAAGAAACTCCTCACGAATCTTTAAAAAGAGAAGGTATTAATGTAATTTATGATCTTCATGTAAGTTTTGTAGATGCCACTTTAGGCGCAAGCGTAGAAGTACCAACTATTGACGGAAAAGCCAGAATTAAGCTAGAACCAGGGACACAAGGCGGAAAAATTTTAAGATTAAAAGGAAAAGGTATTCCTGAAGTGAACTCTTATCATAAAGGAGACCAATTAATTCAGATTAATATTTGGACACCAAAAACGTTGAATAACGAAGAAAGAGACCTTTTAGAACAACTTAGAGAATCCCAAAACTTTAAACCAAATCCTGGTAAGAACGAGAAAAGTTTCTTTGACAGGATGAAGGAATATTTTGAGTAAAGAATTAAATAAATCAATTAAAAGCGAGACCTAAAATCTCGCTTTTTTTGTGCTAAAAATTTATATCTTGACTTTGTAACAATTAAATCAGCCAATCTATATTCTAATCCAAATCATTCTTTTTATCTTGAATAAAATTTACGGTCAATCAAATTCATAACCATGTTAAAATTAGCTTTCGTTACTATAATTACTGTTTTCACAGCATTTTTTGCTATCGATTTAAAGAAAACAGAAAAACAGCCTAGCCCAGTAGAAGAAACCGCCGAGAAAAACTATCAAACCTATTGTGCAGGTTGCCACGGCGGTAAAATGGATGCTTTTGTAGATAGAAAATGGAAATACGGCAACACTAAAGAAAACCTGTATAAATCTATTAAAACAGGTTATGCTGATGGAGGAATGCCTGCTTTTGAAAAAAGCTTTAGTGACAAAGAAATTAAAGATTTAGCTGATTACATTTTAAAAGGCATCAAAAATGTAGACAGATATACTTCTAGTGAAAAACCATTATCAGACACTTTTAAGACTGAAGAAAGCACCGTAAAACTGGTAAATGTTTTTAGTGGCGCAAAAGTGCCTTGGGGAATTGCGTTTTTACCTGATCAAAAAATGTTGGTGACTGATAGATCTGGCGAGCTTTATTTGGTAAATGAAAACAAACAAAGTGAAAAGGTTTTGGGTGTACCCGAAGTAAGAGCATCAGGGCAAGGCGGTTTAATGGATGTGGTTCTTCATCCTGATTTTGCTAAAAATAACATTATCTATTTGAGCTATTCTAAACCTAAAGAAGGCGATAGCAAAATGCAAACTACTGCAATATTAAAAGCGGTTTTAAAAGGCAATCAGCTAGAAAATGCTAAAGATATTTTTGTTGCTGAGCCTTATTCTACCACCCGTCATCATTATGGTTCTAGGTTAGTTTTTGGTAAAGATGGTTACCTGTATTTTTCTGTTGGCGAAAGAGGAAATGAAAAAGGAAATCCTCAAAATATTAAAAACGACTTAGGCAAAGTTCATCGTATTAAAGACGACGGTTCCATCCCTGCTGATAATCCTTTCGCCAATAAAAGCGAAGGACAAAAAACCATATATTCTTACGGACATAGAAACCCACAAGGGATGGCATTAAATCCTTATACCGGCGAATTATGGTCTAATGAACATGGTCCACGTGGTGGAGACGAAATTAACATTCATGTTAAAGGGGCAAACTATGGCTGGCCGGTAGTTTCTTATGGCATTAATTATAATGGAACTACTTTTACCGAATTGACTACAAAACCCGGAATAGAAGCTCCTATTCATTATTGGATTCCTTCTATCGCACCAAGCGGAATGGCATTTGTAAACAGCAAAATTTATAAAGGTTGGGAAGGAAATTTAATGGTAGGTTCTTTACGTTTTGAGTATTTGAACAGATGCGTTATTAAAAATAAAAAGGTAGTTAAGGAAGAATTATTGTTCAAAAACATAGGAAGGGTACGCGAGGTAAGGATGGCGCCTGATGGTTATTTATACATAGGTGTAGAAGGCAAGGGAGTTTTTAAAATTGTTCCGGTGAGCTAAAAATAATTTGAGCGCTTTATAATTTAAAAGTTAGCTATTTATTTCACGCAAAGTCATAAGATCATTTTTTTTATGCCCTTTGCGTGATTTTTTATTGTTCTTCGCATGAATATTTGTCTGAATACTAGCCAAATAAAACAAATAGCCCTTTATTTTAAATTATTTTTTCAAGAAGTTGAATAGTCTGATGTAATAAATAGCCACTTATTTCATCTAATGATCAAACTAAACAAAACCTCGTACATGTTAAGTATCAGAAACATTGTTAAAGAGTACGCTAAACACCGAGCCCTAGACCATGTAAGCATGGAAGTTGAACAAGGGAAAATTTTTGGATTATTAGGTCCAAATGGAGCAGGCAAAACATCTTTAATCAGAATTATCAATCAAATTACCGGACCCGACGAAGGAGAGATCTTTTTTAACGGCGAAAAGCTCAATCAATCTCATATCAATAAAATTGGATACCTGCCAGAAGAACGTGGCTTGTATAAAAAAATGGAGATTGGCGAACAAATGCTTTACTTGGCCAGATTAAAAGGACTAAGCAGAGCTGAAGCCACCAAAAGAATTAAATTTTGGTTTGAGAAAATGGAAATGCAAAGCTGGTGGAATAAAAAAGTAGAAGATCTTTCCAAAGGAATGCAGCAAAAAGTACAGTTTGTGGCCACAGTTTTACATGAGCCCGAATTAATCATTTTAGATGAACCTTTCTCGGGCTTTGACCCTGTAAATGCAGAAATCATCAAAAATGAAATCTTAGAACTGAACCAAAAAGGCTCTACTATTATTTTTTCTACCCATAGAATGGAATCTGTAGAGCAACTTTGTGACCACATTGCTTTGCTTAATAAATCTCATAAAATATTAGATGGCAGCGTAAAATCAATAAAAAACGCTTATAGAAATAACACTTATCATATTGGTGTAAGTGCTAATTTCAAAGCATCATCTTCAGCAACTTTTGAGTTAATAAATACCATTTCAATAGAGGAAAGTGAGAAATTAACAATCAAACTTAAAGAGGGATTTACTACAAATGATGTTTTACAAGAGCTTATTCCGCAAACTGGGGTAAGTTATTTAGAAGAAGTGATTCCAACTATTAACGAGATTTTTATTGAAAAAGTTAAACATCTAAACTAAGCCTCCTCATGAACAAAGTATTTCTAATTATACAAAGAGAATATTTAAGCAGGGTAAAAAAGAAATCTTTTTTAATCCTTACTTTTTTAGTGCCTTCATTATTTATAGGCATGATGACATTGGTAGTTTATCTTACTGCAAATAAAGATAGCGATGTCAAAGATTTTAAAGTGATAGACCAATCTGGAATTTTTAAAAATCAATTTAACAATACTTCTAATATTAACTTTAGCTACCTCAATGAAGATTATGAACAGGCAAAAAAGGCAATTAGAAAAGAAAAAGAAGATTTTTTACTCTATATCCCATCAGATTATGCACAAACCGGAAAAGTAGAAGTCATATCCGAAAAGAAACCGAGTATTTCTATAGTAGATGATATTGAAACCCAGATGGAATCTATACTTAGAAACAAAAAATTAATTGCTGCCGGGATAGACACCTCGGTATTGAACAGCTCAAACGCAAAAGTATCTATAAACGCCAAACAGTTAACAGATGAAGGAGAAAAAGATGCCAGTTTGGGCGCAACTTATGTAGTAGGTTTTTTAGCCGCTTTTATGATTTACTTAGCGCTTTTCATTTATGGAGCACAGGTAATGCGAGGCGTAATTGAAGAAAAAACCAGTAGAATTATTGAGGTTATTGTATCATCTGTTAAACCTTTTCAACTCATGCTGGGTAAAATATTAGGAATTGGAGCTGTTGGCTTAACACAATTCTTATTATGGATTATCTTAAGTACAGGTTTATCTACCTTGGCTTCTAGTTATATCAACACAGATGATAAAGCAAAAACAGAACAAGGAATAAAGAAAGATGCCAATCATCCTGATATGAAAGAGATTAATTCAGGTAATAAAGTTCAGCAATTTTTAAAAGCTGCTGATACCATTAATTTCCCACTCATTATTGGAACGTTTTTCTTTTACTTTTTAGGAGGATATTTGCTTTACAGTGCCTTATTTGCGGCAGTTGGATCGGCGGTGGATAATGAAACCGAAACACAGCAATTTATGTTGCCTATTACGCTTCCACTAATTTTTACTTTTATTATTGGGATGAATGTGATTGTGAACAATCCAGATAGCACACTTTCTTTTTGGATGTCGATGATTCCGTTTACCTCTCCTATTGCCATGATGATTCGTATTCCATTTGGTGTACCAGCTTGGGAAATTGCTTTATCAATGGCCTTATTGGTAGTTGGCTTTGTATTTACTACTTGGGTGGCATCCAGAATTTATAGAGTTGGAATTTTAATGTATGGCAAAAAAGTAACTTATAAAGAATTGGCCAAATGGTTTTCTTATAAGGAGTAGAAAGTTATCAGTAAAAAGTTATAAGTAAAATCTAAATTAGTCCATGGTCTATTGTCCATGGACTTTTTAATTAAAAAAATGAGCACAATAAAAGCAGTTATAGACATTGGCACCAACACTTTTCACTTGTTGATTGCAGAGGTTTCAGATCAAAAGAAAATTTCTGTCATCCATAAAAACACCATTGCTGTAAAACTTGGGGAAGGTGGCGTAAATAAAGGCTTTATTGCTGATGCTGCTTATCAAAGAGGAATAGCCGCTCTCATTCAGTTTAGAAAAGAATTAGATGCACATCATATTCAGTTTGTAAAAGCTACGGCCACTGCTGCCGTAAGAGACGCAACGAATGGAAAAGCATTTATTGCTGAGGTTTTGGCTAAGGCCGATATTAAAATTGAAATTATTGATGGCCAAAAAGAAGCTGAATATATTTATTTAGGCGCCAAAGCAGCGGGAGTATTGAGTGCTGAAACTACTCTTATTATGGATATTGGTGGCGGCAGTACCGAATTTATTATTTGTAATGAAAACGCTGTTTTTTGGAAAAAAAGTTACCGTTTAGGAGCGGCCAGATTACTTGCCGACTTTTACCAAGAAGACCCTATCTCTCCAAAAACCATTCATCAAATTTACGAGCACTTTGAAGCACAATTGGTTGATCTTTTTGAGCAACTTCACCAACACAAAGCATTAAGTTTAATTGGAACAGCAGGCTCTTTTGATACTTTTGCCGAATTAATTGCTGTTAAAAATGATGCTGTTTTTGACACAAATAAAACCAATCACTTTGATTTTAATTTTGATGCCTTTAATAATTTATTGGCAGAACTCATTGCTTCTACACATCAAGAAAGAAAAGAAATGAAGGGTTTGATTCCTTTAAGAGTAGATATGATTTTAATGGCTTCTATTTTAACCAAATACGTTTTAGAAAAATCTAATTTAAAACAAGTAATCACCTGTACTTTTTCTCTTAAAGAAGGTTTATTAATGAGTGATTTTTGAGATTAAGAAAGATAAGGTCTTAATTTTTCAAATAGCTTTTCGGTGGGTAAGCCCATTACGTTGGTATAAGAACCTACTATTTTTTGAATAGCTACTAATCCTATCCATTCTTGAATACCATAAGCGCCAGCCTTGTCATAAGGTTGATATTGATCAACATAAAACTCAATATCTGCTTGGCTTAATTCTTTAAAATAAACTTCGGTGGTGTCGCTAAAGCTGATGGTTTCTTCGGCAGTTTTTAAACTTACTCCGGTAATTACCAAGTGCATATTACCATTCAGTTTTTTCAACATTTTTACTGCGCCATCTCTATCATCGGGCTTCCCTAAAATCTCGTTATTTAGCACCACAACGGTGTCTGCGGTAATAATTATTCCGTCTGCTTGATGCTCAAAAGCATCTGCTTTCTTTTTTGCTATATAAGCAGCCACTTGGTCAAGCGCTAAATCAGATGGAAAACTCTCGTCGACTTCTTTTAATAAAATTTGATGATCTAAACCCATCAACTGCAATAATTCTGTGCGTCGTGGTGATTTAGAGGCAAGGTATATTTTCTTTTTGATTAGACTCATAATTTCACTTTATCTAAACTTCCGTCATCGGCGTCTGGTTTGTCTATAAACCATTTTCCTTGTACTTTCAACACCTTTTCTATAATATCTCTGGCTACTCCGGTTCCACCTAAAAACGGCGAAATGTAAGAACTGATAGCTTTTATTTCCTGAACTCCGTCTGCAGGGCAAACTGAAATAGCAACTTGCTCCATAATCTCTTGATCTGGAAGATCATCACCCACGTAAACTATTTCTTCTCTTTTTAAACTGGTTTTAGATAAAAAATCTAAAAAAGGTTCCATTTTATAAGAAGCATTTAAATAGATATGCTGAACGCCTAAACCCTCTAAACGCAATTTTACAGCCTGAGTTTTTGCCCCAGTAATGACACAAACCTGGTATCCTTTTTTAATAGCTAGTTGAATAGCATAACCATCTTTAATGTTGTATTGACGTAATTGTTCTCCAGTTTCGGTCACTAAAATATTTCCATTGGTTAATACCCCATCAACGTCAAAAATAAAGGTGGTGATGTCTTTTAGTTTTTCTAACATGGAAATAGTTTAATAGGAAACTGAATAAAGAGCTTAATGACCTGAGTTAAATAAACGGGATGGCAGCATTTGTTTGAGCTCTTTTTTATGATTTTTTGGAATCATAAAAAAAGCGAGTGCGTACAGCCCGACTGAAGAAGGTTAACAGCAAAAATTTGCTTTTCCAATTATTGATTATCTCTCCACTCGTACACCCAAGCAGATTGAATTTGCTCTAAATGTCCTTCGTTAGATTCTTCTTTTGTACCTACAAAATTGGGAAGTGCTAACACCCATTCCATCAAATCGGTAAAACGGATACGGTAAATTTTTGATTCGCCAAAATCATCTCCAAACTTCTCATAAAGTCCCATTGCGATGTCTTCATGATCATTCCAGTGGATGGGTAATGCAAATTTATCTGTATTCATGTTTTTTAAATTTAGTGTCCTAAGAATTGAGATTGATCTGGAATGGTGACTTCAATATTGCCATCGATGATGACGCATTGGCAACCTAAGCGTGAATTAATACGTGGATTTACAGCTCTATCAATAAAATCTTCTTCTTTATCTGATATTTCCTGAATAGCATCTTCGCCATTATTTACGTAAACATGGCAAGTACTGCAACCGCAAACTCCACCACAATTATGTTGTAAATCTATCCCATTATCTAAGCAAACGTCTAAAACCGACTCTCCTTCTGCAATAGGAAGCTCTATGGTTTCGTGACCTTTTTCTTCGAAATTTATTTTTACTTTATAAATATTCATGTGTGGCAAAAGTAGCAATTTATTTGTCCTCTGCTTGTTGAGGATGATACTTTTTTACTATGTCTTGACTGATCAAATGATAAATTACTTGCCATTGAGGATGGGAAGACAATAAATCTATATGCTTATTCATGGTGAGCTCATCATTTCGCTTGGCAGGCCCAGTTTGCACTGTAGAAGGTAAGTTTAACATCGCTTTATTAGCAGTTTCTTGAATGAGGGGTCTTAATAAATCAAAACTCAAGTTCTTCTCCTGCAAAATTTGCTGAGCAATAGTATAGAAATGGTTGGTAAAATTACAAGCAAATACTGCCGAAACATGTAATAAAGCCCTGGTTTGAGAATCTGCCGGTTGAACTTTTGCAGATAATTGACTCGCGATATTTGATATTTTATCTAATGAAGAGGCCGTATTTCCTTCAATAAAAAGTGGAACCTGGCTAAAATCTAAATCCGCAGATTTTGAAAAGGTTTGTAAGGGATAAATTACCCCGTATTGGTTACCAAATTTTTGAAGAATAGCTATTGCTGTAGTCCCTGAAGTATGAATAATTAACCTATTTTCCTTTACAGGGATTTGTGAAGCCACATTTTCTATAGCATTATCACTCACCGCAATAATCACTACTTCTATGCTTTCGCTGATGTCTTTAATATCTGGAATAGAATTGGCACCAATTTCTAAAGCTAAATTAACAGCATTTTCATGATGCCTACTCCAAACCTGCATTACTGGATTACCGGCTTTGATAAGGGCTTTACTTAAATGAGAAGCCACATTACCCGAACCCAATATTGCTATTTTCATATTTACTTAACTTCCTTAGCTCTTCTAAAAATAGATAGTATAAAGCCAACAATCATGATAATGGTACCGCCCCAAAGCAAATTGATGTATGGAAAAACAATGGCTTTCATTACTATCCAATCTTTCTTTTCGGCTTTAGGTTTTTCATAAACCGTTAATTCCAATTTATCCTTATCAGGTAAAATATTGGTGAATCTAAATTTAAGACCTAATTCATCTACTTTTTTACCAAAATCTACTTTTGCGTTTCCTTTAATTAAGAAAATAGGTTCCGTTTCTACCGTAACGTTTTTAGACTGAACTTCTAGTTTCATTCCTATAGCTACGTCATCTTTAGTTAAGGGAATATCTTTAATAGATGCATTTTTATTAACCGCTTTTACAATTGCAAATCCATCTCTAAAACGAACGGTATCTCCTACCGAAACTTCATGAACTACCGGAAGTTGATATTCTTCATCCTCAGAATGCCCTTCATGGTCTTCGTGATGTTCTTCTTCTTTTAAAGGCACACTACTTACATGGGTATAAACATCATGAAAAAGATAATGCTTTGTATCTGGAGACGCTACAATCTGCTTCATTTTAGCATTTTGTTGAGCATTTGGGTATAAGCTAAAGTTTTCTTTTACCACACCCTTATCATCAATCACCTTATAATTTACCCTGTAATAAGTATTTACTCCTGAGGTAGAATCGCCCTGATAAGTTACAGTGTACTCATTCATTTTTACAGGCTCATTTTTGTATAAAATGATGTTCTCTCTGGGATTATTGCTCTTGGCAAATTCATCTCCAAAACCAATACCTGTATTGTTTACTGATATAATTTTATTGTTTGCTGCCGCAATTAATGCTCCAACTAAAACAAAAGCAAAACCAATGTGAGCTACCGCAGAACCTGATAATTTCCATTTTCCTTTAAGTGCTTCGCCTAAAATTTTTGCGTTACAAAGAATAGAGAATACCGCAGACCATGTTAGTAAAATGTACATTACATTTTGATAAATCTCTGTCACATAAACAATAACTCCTGTAAGTATAACAGCAACTACAAAAGAAACAATTAGACTAATAAAGAATTTACGGACATCTGTTTTTTTGTACTTTAAAAACTGAGAAAATGCAGAGATAGTTGCAATAGCAAAAGCAAAAGCTATTTGCCACTTATTATAATGCTGAATAACATTGGTTGGAGGAGCTATCTCGGTACCAAAAATAGTGTTGAAAACCGGAATAGAGGTTGTAGCTATAATTTGGATACAAGAAACTAAAAGTGTGATGGCACCAATAAATAACCAAAACTCTCTGGAATAAGTATCCTCATCTTTTTTGGTGATGGGTAATTTTTTCCAGTTGATGATGATTAAAACTAAGGGAAGGATAAAAAATACGCCTAAATACGTTAATAGTTGAATATCCATCCCTGCTGAAGTAAAAGCATGAACAGATGTTTCTCCTAAAATTCCGCTTCGGGTTAAAAAAGAAGCATAAAGTACCAGTATAAAACTTATTAAAACCAAAAATAAAGCAGTAAAATAAGAATGACCAGAGTTTTTGTAAGCCAGCATCACGTGTACGCCTGCTATTAATGTTAACCAAGGAATTATAGATGCGTTTTCTACCGGATCCCAAGCCCAAAAACCACCGAAGTTTAAAGCTTCATAAGCCCAAAATGAACCCATAATAATTCCTGTACCTAATATCATTACTGCAAACAAGGTCCAGGGCATTGCAGGTTTTATCCAATCTGAATAACGCTTCTCCCACAAAGCTGCCACTCCGTAAGCAAATGGAACTACCATAGAGGCAAAACCCAAAAATAATGTTGGTGGGTGTATCACCATCCAATAATTTTGTAATAATGGATTTAAACCATTACCATCTTGAATAAGTGTTAAATAATCAGCCCTAGAAAATATTGGCGCATCCATAGCTTCTCTTAGTAAGATGAAAGGAGAAGAGCCTATTTTCATACCAAATATTTCTACTCCCAAAATCATACTTGCTAAAAACACTTGCGAGAAAGAAACAACCGTCATCACACTGTTTTCCCATGTTTTGGCTTTAAAGGTTAGAATTACGCCTAAAACAGCTTGCCAAAAAGTCCAAAGCCAAAAACTGCCTTCCTGACCTTCCCAAAAACAAGAAATAATATAATAAACTGGTAAAGTTTTAGAAGAGTGAGCCCAAGCGTAATGGTACTCAAACAAGTGATTATAGATGATATAGAACAAACAAACTCCTATACAAATAACCACAAATAGATTAAGACGATAAGCTAATCGTCCTAATTTTTGCCATGAAGTATCTAATTTATCTTTGGAAATTGTGGCGAAATAATAGCTAAATAAAGCAATTAAAGATGTTCCAAAAGAAAGTACAATAAAGAACTGACCGAGTTGACCGGGTAACAGGTGTTCGCCTGTAAATTGTGTATCCATTAAAAAAAATTAACTTTTTACCTGAGCTTTAACCTCAGTAACTTCTATTTTATCTTGGGTATATTTAGATGGGCATTTCATCAAAATTTTATTTGCCTGAAAGCTTCCGTTTTCCATTTGACCGGTCAAAACAATTTGTTCTGAACGTTCAAAATCTTGTGGTTTAGAGCCTGTAAAAACAACTTTACATTCTTTCCCTTTGTTGTCTTTCATGTAAAAAGAAAAGTAATTAGCGTCTTGCTGTGGATTGTAAACCATCTCTTTATTTTTGATGAGTTTACCTACCACATGTAATTCTTTTTGAGTTTCCTGAGCATCAGAAAAAGAACCGTAAGTGCTGCTATCTGCATAAGTGCTTACAATTACTCCAATAGCAATTGCAATGATAATCATCCCTATTATTGAACTTTTTTTCATAACCTTTATTTATTAGCAATAATTCCACAAAAATACAAAACCACAGGGTGTATATGTTAATATAACAAGATTGTTAACCTATTAAGAATTATTCTAAATAATTTTTGATCCTGATTTACTTATCCCAAATATTCTTTTGCACCAAACTAATTTTGTCTCCAAAAAACAACCTGGTACTGGTTTCAAAAGCACTGGTCTTATCAGAAACAAAGAATTGATGCTTGGGTTTTAAAGTGGCGTTATTTAACAAATCTAGCTGCTGCAATTTTAGTTTTACATCTTCGGCAACTATACTGGCTGTGTTTAAAATTTCTACTTTACCGTTGTAATAATCATTAATCTCTCTTTTTATTAATGGATAATGAGTACAAGCTAAAATAAGAGCATCTATTTTTTTAAGCTTAGTAGAAGATAAATAAGAATTAATGATGGTTTTACTGATGTTGTTTTCAAAAAAACCTTCCTCAATCATAGGCGCAAGTAACGGCGTAGCTAAAGATTGTACCTCTATATTTGGTAAAGCTTCTTTTAACTTTTTGGCATACACATTAGATTTGATGGTAGCTTTGGTAGCAATTACCCCTATTTTTTTGTAACGAGCTTGATGGGTGCAAAATTCTACAACTGGGTCAATCACGTTTAAAATAGGGAGTTCTTTACCTAAAAAATCTTTTAAATCTTGATAGCCTAAAGAAGACGCGGTATTACAAGCAATTACAATTGCTTTACAACCTTGCTCTGCCAAGAACTTTCCAATTTTTAAGCTGTAATATTTGATCGCCTCCTCAGATTTATCACCGTAAGGCATGTGAGCGGTATCGCCAAAATAAATTAGACTTTCTTGCGGCAAAACTTGCCTTATGGCGTTTGCAACAGTTAATCCTCCAATACCAGAATCAAAAATACCTATGGGTTGACTTGACTTCATTTCGTATAGCTTATGGCTTAAAGCTAAAGGCTTTTAATTATAATTAAAATAAAAAATGCGAAGTAAGCTTAAACTTACTTCGCATTTAGCTTTTTGCCTAAGGCTTATCGCTTATTTAAGTCCTAATTTAATTTTAACATCAGGCATAATGTTAATACCACCGTCAAAATAAACTAAACCTGGTTGTGTAGTATCAAATACGTAAGCATAACCTTTTTCTTTAGCTACTGCTTTAACTGCATCTTCTGCTTTTTTAAGAATTGGATCGTATAATTCTCCTCTTTTCTTTTCAAAATCATCACCAGCTTTTTGTTGAAATTCCTCAATACGTTTTTGCAAATCCTGAATTTCTTTCACTTTAGCTTCTTTTAAAGCTTCGCTTAAAGTTTTTTCTTTTGCTTGAAAATCTTGCACTTTAGTTTGATATTCTGCATACATGATTTTACCATCTGCATCTAAAGAACCTTTAAATGTTTCTAATTGTTTATCAGCAGTTACTACTTCAGGCATCGCCTTAATTAATTCTGCAGAATTGATATGTGCAATTTTTTGTTGAGCATTTGCAACGCTACCCGCGAATAATAAACCTCCAGCTACTAATGCAATTTTGAATAATCTTTTCATCTTTCTTATTTGTGTGTATTTAATTTGATTTTACTATTTTAAAATAAATTCTTCTATTTAGCAAATGATCCGGGTTTATAACCCATTTTTGTGATCACAGCATTTGTACCATCAAAATTAGCTCTTGCAAATAACAAGGTTACTGTACTTTTATCTATTACAATATCAATGTTTTCTCTGCCCGCATATTCTTCAATAGCTTTAGCTACTCTTTCTTGTATTGGTTTTATTAATCTAATCTTTTGACGATATAAATCACCTTCAAAACCAAACTTTTGTTGCTGAAATTCTTTTACTTCTCTATCTTTTTGATTGATATCTTCTTGTCTCTTTTTTCTCATATCATCAGTCAGTAAAACTTCATCTGCCTGATAATCTTTTTGCATTTTCTCTACCTCTTTAAATTTATCATCAATTTCTTTTTGCCATTGTAATGCCAATGCATCTAATTGTTTTTGAGCTGATGAATATTCTGGTATGTGTTTTAAGATATATTCTGAATCTACGTACACTAAACTCTGAGCAAAAGCAGTTGCAGATAGCATAACGGTAAATAATGTAAGAATAATATATCTTTTCATTGGTTAAATTTTTTCTGTCAAAAATTAATTAAACCCACCTAACTGTTGAGCAATACTAAAGTGGAATTGACCTTTGTTTGCCGCACTATTTCCTGGAATGGCATCAAAACCGTAACCATAATCAATACCTAACAAACCAAATATAGGTAAGAAAATTCTAGCTCCAACCCCTACAGATCTTTTCACATTAAACGGATTAAACTCACTAAACTTATTCCAAGTATTTCCTCCTTCGGCGAAAGCTAAAATAAATACAGTTGCAGATTCTCCTAAGGTAACCGGATGTCTTAATTCCATTACATATTTATTAAAAATTGGACTACCTGCTGTAGTTGCCGAACCTTCTGGAACTACAGAGTTGTTAGAGTATCCTCTTAAACCAATCACTTCTGAACCTTGTAAGAAGTCAAATCCTTGTAAACCGTCTCCACCTACTTTAAATCTACCAAACGGCGCTTGCCCTACAGATTTATTGTAATAGCCTAAGAAACCAAACTGAGCTTGAGCTTTTAAAACCAATTTACCATAAACTCTTTGGAAAAATTGAGATTCAAATTTCCACTTATGGTATTCAGCAAATTTGTACCTGTCTGAAGTAGATAAATTATTATAGTTTTTACCATTTAAAGAAGAATATGGTAAAGTTGCTTGCACTGTAAATTTAATATTAGAACCTGATGTAGGGAAAATAGGTACATCAACCGAGTTTCTACTTAAAACCTGACTTAAGCTTAAATCATAGGAATCTCCGTTTTCAAATAAGTAACCGGCGTAATTTCTCAACTTAAACTGTTGCAAGTTAGCGGCATAATCTACTCTAAAATAATCATCAGGAAATTGTAATTGCTTTCCTAAACTAAAAGTTAACCCGTTTAATCTGATTTTTTGTAAGGTTGGGTTACTGTTACTTAAGCCATTACTTTGTAAAGAGGTAAATGCGCTTATTCCAAAATAAATTGGCTTTTTACCGCCAAACCAAGGTTCTGAGAAAGAGAAACTGTATGACTGATAAAATTTACCATTGGTTTGCCCTCTGATACTTAATTTTTGACCATCTCCTTTTGGTAATGGTTTATATGCCTTTAAATTGAATAGATTTTTAGCCGAGAAGTTATTGAATGTTAAGCCCAAAGTTCCCACTACTCTACCTCCACCAAAACCACCTGAAAGTTCAATTTGATCTGATGGTTTTTCTACAACCGTATATTGAATATCAACCGTACCATCTGCTGGATTTGGAATTGGTTTGATGTCTATTTTTTGTTCATCAAAATTCCCTAGCTGAGAAATTTGACGTTGAGAACGAACCAATAAATCTTTTGAGAATTTTTGACCTGGTTTTGTTCTAATTTCTCTTAAAACAACTTTATCATTGGTTAACTCATTCCCTTTTAAAATAATTTTGTTGATGGTATATTGTGGACCTTCATAAATTCTGATTTCTAAATCTACTGTATCGTTATAAATTTTTGTTTGAACTGGATCTGCTTGAAAAGTTAAATAACCATCATTTAAGTAAACTGAAGAAACATCATCGCTTGAAGGGCTGCTTCTTAATGTTTTTTCCAATTTAGCTTCACTAAAAACTTCACCCTTTTCTATTTTAAGAATTTGCTTAAGTACTGACGTTGGATATTTTGCATTTCCGGCAAAAGAGATATTTCCAAAATAGTACTTTGGACCTTCGTTTATTTTGATGTCAATGTTTACGGTTTTAGCATCAAATTTATAAACAGAGTCTGATAAAATTTCAGCATCACGATAGCCTTTTTCTCTCATTTTAGCTATCATGTTATCTTTATCTTCTTCGTATTTGTCTTTCAAAAATTTACCAGAACCCAAAACCTTATAAAAAGCTTTTTCATGTGTCTTTTTCAAAAACTTTTTAAGCTTGGCATCAGAGAAATCTGTATTGCCATCTATATTGATAGCATTAATTTTAACCTTGCTTTTTTTATCCACTTTAACCTTCACCATTCGGCTATTTACATCTGATGTATCGTTTACAGAACTCACATCAATTGTTGTATTTAAATATCCTTTTTCGGAGAAATATTTAGTGATAATAGAGTTTATATTGTTGGTTAAATTCTCATTTACGATTTTTCCTTTTTGATTATTCAATTTTTCTTGAATATCTGCAGTTTCACTTTTTCCTAAACCAATTAACAGTATTTTAGAAACTCTTGGTCTTTCGGCTAAGTTTAAATCAAAGAAAATAGAATCATCTTTTATTCTGTTGATCTCTAAAGAAACATCGTCAAATAAACCTTGTGCCCATAAATTTTTAACCGCATTAGCCGTTACATCACCGGGTACGGTAATTCTATCTCCAACTGTTAATTTGGATATGGTAATTAAAACAGATTTATCAAGGTATTTTACGCCGTTAATATTTACACCTCCAATGGTGTATTCTTTAGGATTAAGATAATCCAATTCTGTAGAAGGCTTTTCTGAACTAGATGGTCTTAAACTAGGGATACCCTGTGAAAACCCTTTAAAAGAAAGGCTCAGAAAAAATATAATTATTAAAAAATTCTTCATTTACTTGTTTATGGCGGCTAAATTAGCTTTAATGTTTGTTAAATTTTGTTAAATGTAAAATTAGCCAATTTGCTCACTGGTTAAGCCAAATCGTCGTTCTCTTTGTTGATAGTCATAAACAGCTTCAAAGAGATCTTCTCTTCTAAAATCTGGCCACAACTTAGGTGTAAAATACAACTCGGCGTAAGCCAATTGCCAAAGCAAGTAGTTACTAATTCTGTGTTCGCCGCTTGTTCTTATCATCAATTCTGGGTCGGGCAAGCCTTTTGTAGATAGATAACTTTCAAAAAGCTGCTCATTAATATCTTCTTGGTTTAATTTTCCGGCAGAAACATCTTCAGCAATTTTTTGAGTAGCGTTTAAAATTTCCCATCTAGAGCTGTAAGACAAAGCTAAAGTTAAGGTTAAACGTGTGTTGTTTTTTGTCTTTTCTATTGCTTCCTGCAATTCTGCAAAGCATCTTTTAGGTAACGATGCTAAATCTCCAATGGCGTTTAACTTAACGTTGTTTTCCATTAAAGTTTTAGTTTCTTTATTGATGGTACTCACTAAAAGTTCCATTAAAGCGGTAACTTCTAATTTAGGTCTTTTCCAATTCTCGGTAGAAAAAGCATATAAGGTTAAATGTTTAATTCCAACTTCGGCAGCCCCTTCTACGGTATCTCTTACCGCTAAAACTCCATTTTTATGTCCAAAAACTCTTAATTTCCCTTTTTCTTTTGCCCACCTGCCATTTCCATCCATAATGATGGCTACATGTTGTGGAAGTTTATCAAGATTCAATTTTTCTCTAAAATTCATGAATGGTAAGGGAATTAAACTAAAAAGCACATTTTTGGCTCACAAAGGTATAAGTTAAGGTTATACCCGCAAACAGATAACTGTCCTTTTTTCTAAAATCGCCTCTCTGAGTTCCTGGAACGCCTATTTTATTGACTGATCTATCTGAAAGTGCTATTCTAAGGGCTGTTATTTGTGTGGAATTACCTTGCAAAGCAGCTGAATTTGCATAATAACCGCTTACATCATCCAAATAATCTGTGGAGGTATCTCTAAATCCAATTTCACCTATAATGTTAAAGTATCTCCCAAAATTATATTTTAAACCTGCGGCAATAGGAATAGCATAAGTTGTAGTATTATAACTTTCTTGTCCTTCTGTATTGTAGTATTTCAATTCGTAATTGGTGCCGTTATAATTTGTTTGTGGATTAAATACTGCTAAAGAAACCCCAGCAGATAAAAAAGGTGTAAATCTTTTTTGACTATAATCAAAGCCGTAATCAAAGAAATTAAATTCTACTTGCAAGCTTCCTTCTGTAAGAGGAGAAAAGAAACTCAGGTTACGGTCTCTTTCTTGTTGATAAGGAGATATAGATTCATCGGCACTTATTTTCCCTTTTAAGAGTGCTAATTTTAAAGACCAATTACTATCAAAATTTCTTTTAATTACCCCGCCTGCGGCAGGATGATTGAATTTGCGAAGATTATTTTGGTTTAAATCTCCTAAATAAGCCATCCCACCTGCTGTAACACCTATTTCCCAAGTTTGAGAAGAAGCTGAAAAAACACTTGAAAACATAAGAAGTACAAATACTTTAATAGATGATGTCATTAAGATGGCTTAATAATTTCTGGTATCTATACCCCAAAGCAATTTGTTTCTTAACGTAGATAGATAACTTTCATTGTTTAGCCTTACCAAATTGATGTCAAAATCGGCTCTTTTTATAGTGATGCTTATATTGTTATCAATAACCTCTGTTCTAGAATCACAGCTTAATAAGTGCTTTGAGCTTCTACCTTCTATTTCAAAAGTCAATGAGTTTTCATCTGACAAAATTACTGGTCGTACATTTAAATTGTGCGGAGATATTGGCGTGATCACAAAATTGCCTGATCTTGGAAAGATAATTGGACCACCACAACTTAAAGAATAAGCGGTAGAACCTGTAGGTGTAGCTACAATTAATCCGTCTGCCCAATAAGAGTTTAAAAATTCGCCATTTAAATAGCAGTGAATCAAAATCATTGCAGACGTATCTCTTTTATGAATGGTGATATCGTTTAATGCAAAGTTTAAATCACCAAATAACTTTTGGTTAGATTCTACTTTGAGTAATCTTCTGGTATCTAAAGTGAATTTATTATTTACAATAGCATCTATAGCGTATTTAATTCCTTCCTTGTTGATACTGGCTAAAAAACCTAACCTCCCAAAGTTAATTCCAATCATTGGGATTCCAGAATCTTTTACAATAGAAACGGTGTCTAACATGGTGCCATCACCACCCAAACTAATCATCACATCTACTTTATCTTTAATGTCTAAATGGGTCTCAAAAGAAGTAAACTGAGTGGGTAAAAATAATTTATCTTTTACAAAATTGTAAAAGTCTTTATAGATCAGCACTTCAATTTTTAGTTCTACTAAACAGTCAAATACCTGTTGTACGTAGGGTAAAACTGAATTATTAAATTGCCTTCCGTAAATACCAATTTTCATGAGATTAATTTATTTAGGCTTTACACCAGAGATGAGCAAATTCATACAAATAGATAGTTGATTTTGAGATTTTGCTCATGAAGATTTTTAATTTTTTTTGCTAAAAACTCAGATAATTCATAAAAGAATCAAACCTATCTGATTCTCCATTATTTCTATCTGAATAATTGTAGGTAGCTACAATAACGTATTCATATCTTAAAAAAGAAGCTACAATTTGACTAATATCTGTTTTATTAAGCTTTAAAGTCACTTCCATTTTCATGGAATCGGGCACTGCATTGGTGTATGAACTTAAAATTTGTGCATTTTCAGATTCTACTATCTGAGCAATATGTGCTAAAGAATTATCTCTGTTATTAATTTCTAAAACAATAATTCCGCCTGGCTGAGTAACCGAAGTTAGCGTAGCTAAATACTTAATCATATCATTAATACATATTAAGCCCAAATATTCCATTTTATGATCTAGAATTGGGATAACAGTAAGATTTTGTTCATGAAAAACCCTTATGGCATCATAAATATGTTGGGTTTCAAATATGTAAGGATTGATGGAGGCCAAATTCACAGCACTTACTGGCAAAGAGTAATTACTAATCTCTATAAAATCATCATCAGAAATAAGCCCCAAAAACTGATGATCATTCACAATAGGCAAATGATTCACTCTAAATTCGGCCATACGATCTGCAACTGTCTGAATAGTATCAGAAGTTTTTACAGGTGGTATATCGTTAGAAATCAGCTCAATTGAAATCATTAATTTTATATTTTTTCCAAAAATTTAACAAGTGTTTCGTTAAATTCTTTAGGACGTTCCATCATGGGTGCATGTCCACATTGGTCTATCCAAGTTAACTCAGAATCTGGCAATAATAGGTTAAATTCTTCTGCTACCTCTGGTGGTGTAATTTTATCATTCTTCCCCCAAATTAAAGCTACTGGTATCTTAATTTTTGACAAGTCTTTAGACATGTTATGCCTTATGGCTGATTTTGCCATGGCTAAAATTCTAATCACTTTATGTCTGTTATTTACAATCTCATAAACTTCATCTACTAATTCTTTAGTGGCTGTTTCTGGATCAAAAAACGTGATTTGTACCTTCTCTTTAATAAAATCATAACTTTCTCTTTTAGGAAAAGATCCACCAAAAGCGTTTTCATACAATCCAGAACTGCCGGTTAAAACTAGTGCTTTTACCATCTCTTGATGAGAAAGCGCATAAATTAGGCCAACATGTCCGCCTAATGAATTACCTAAAAGTATAACCTGATCAAATTCTTTATACTTAATAAATTTATGTACGTATTTCGCTAATGATTTTACGCCTGTTGTTAATAATGGCAAATCATAAATTGGAAGCATAGGAATTACCACTTTATATTTCCCTTTAAACTCCTCAATTACGCCTTCCCAATTGCTTAAAGCACCCATTAATCCATGGAGTAATAACAAAACTTCTCCCTCGCCCTCTTCAATATAACTAAAACCTTTCTCTTCCTTAATGATATACTCCATATAAATTCACAAAAATATTGTGTGTGTAACTTGTGCTAAGTTAATAGTCTGTTTTTAATTTGAGTATAAAAACCAAATTTATTACTCAATAAAATATATTTTAATTTCTACTCACTTAAATTAATTCAGCAAATTCTTAATGGTTTCTGAGATGGCTTTACCATCTGCTTTACCAGAAAGCTCTTTATTAGCTGCACCCATTATTTTACCCATTTCCTTTACGGATGTCACATTTAACTTAGTAATTAAACCTTGAATATAACTGTTTAATTCTTCTTGACTAAGCTGTTTTGGTAAATATTTTTCAATAACTTCTATTTCATCGGCTTCAATTTGGTAAAGATCTGCTCGGTTTTGGCTGGTGTAAATATCTGCCGACTCTTTTCTTTGCTTTACCAATCTTTGCAAAACCTTAATTTCTGCTTCTTCTGTTAATTCCTGAGCAGCTCCTTTTTCTGTTTTGGCTAATAATAAAGCTGATTTTATAGCTCTTAAACTTCTTAAAGAAGTTTCATTCTTAGCTAACATTGCTGTTTTTATATCTTGATTAACGGTATTTTCTAATGACATTTTGATTTGATTTTTTGATTTGAAAATTTGATTTCCTTTAGATTTGATGGTTTGAAAATACTATTAGACTTCCAACTATTTAAAAACTAACTAAAACTTACTACACTTCTTTATTCCAATAAAAAGCTGATGCTTGCGCTGTTGGCATAATTACTAAGTCATTAATATTAACATGGCTTGGTCTGCTGGTTGTGAAATAAATGGTTTCGGCTATATCTTGTGCAACTAAGGGTTCATAACCTTCATAAATTTTCGCCGCTTTCTTTTCATCACCATGGAAACGAACAATAGAAAACTCTGTTTCTACAGCTCCCGGATGAATTCCTGTCACTTTAATTCCATGTGGCAATAAATCAATTCGCATGGCTTTGTTTAATGCATCAACAGCGTGTTTTGTAGCGCAATAAACATTTCCGTTTGCATAAACTTCTTTACCTGCTATAGATCCTATATTTACGATATGGCCTTTTTTTTCGGCAATCATCCAATTAGAAACTATTTTAGAAACATATAAAAGACCTTTGATATTGGTATCAATCATGGTATCCCAATCATCTAAATTACCATTTTGTAAAGAATCTAATCCCTGACTTAAACCTGCATTATTTATCAAAATATCAACTTTTTTTAAATCGTTTGATAAAGCTTGTAAGTTTTTTTCCACCTCATTTCTGTCTCTCACATCAAAACATAGCGTTTTAACTTTAACAGGATAATCACTTTCTAACTGATCTTTAAATTCGGCTAATCTATCTGCTCTTCTTCCTGTAATAATTAATTGATAACCATTTTGCGCATAAATTTCTGCGCAAGCTTTACCAATTCCTGATGTAGCGCCGGTAATGAGGGCAATTTTTGACATAAATATTTTTTTGTGTGAATTTAAGAAATTAAATAAAAAAATACCTTATTCGAAATACAGACTGAAGACAAAATTTCTTAAATAAAGTTTATCTATTGGACTTGCGTAAGGATGGTCTTCTTGTTTCAAAATACTGTTGATAGAGTTACTCAACTTTATCTCTGGAGACAATTTAAAATACTCGAAGTAGAGGTCAAAACCTATCCCAAGCTCGTAAGAAAGAATACCTTTTGAATTTTTAAGAAATTTATTTATTGCCAGTTCGCCCTTGTCATCTGCCTTCTTTTTAGAAGCAACATCTATTCCATATTTAGCGCCGGCAAGAATGTAAGCTCTAAAATTATTTCGTCTATCTGATTTCAACTTTAAAGAAACCGGAAATTCGGCCATGGTAGAAGAAACTGTTCTTCTGGTAAAACCTTCTGGAGATTGCACACCTGCTTGATCATAAGATGCTTTATCGGCAAATTCATAATCCATAACCCTATCTGCAAAAACTAAATTGGGCGTAAATCTGAAATTAAGATTTGGTGTAATATATAAATCGGAAACAAAGCCAATCCCAAACCCGGGATTACTTGCCGAGCGAATGCTGACCAAAGAATCGGTTACTTTCACTCCATCTTCATAAAAAGGAGCTCTCCAATTAGCTGTTTTTTGAATTTTAAATTCCGATCCTATGTATTGAAAACTAAAACCAAAATGCAAATTTTCATCATCTACACCTCCGCCATAATTACCCTGAGCAAATATCTTTAAAGAAAAAAGAAAGCATAAGAAACAAAAAAAAACCTTCTTTTTGATCATTTAATACCTGTATAGATGGAACATATCCCAAACGCCAATGGTTTACATTTGGTATTTTTATAACCTACTTTATCCATTAAATCGGTAAATCTCTTTCCATCTGGAAATGCATTTACAGATTCGGGTAAATAAGTATAAGCACTGGCATCTTTAGAAAATATTTTGCCTACAGTTGGCGTAACCGAATTAAAATAGAAATGATAAAGTTGTTTAATAGGAAAAGCTTTTGGCTTAGAAAATTCGAGAATAACTGCTTTTCCGCCAGGCTTTAACACCCTCAACATATCTGCAATTCCTTTTTCTAAGTTTTCAAAATTTCTTACTCCGTAAGCTACTGTAACCGCATCAAAAGAAGAATCATCAAATAAAAGCTTTTCAGAATCACCTAAACGAACTTCAAAAACATCACTTTTATTTCTTTTAATAATTTTTTCATCGGCAATATCTAACATCCCTCTAGAAATATCAACGCCTATAATTTTATTTGGCTTTAACATTTTTAAAGCTTCAAAAGCAAAATCGCCGGTACCGGTGGCTACGTCTAAAATAGTTTTTGGTTGGTCTTTTGCTAACTCTTTAATTGCTTGTTTTCTCCAAATAATATCTATCCCTAAAGACAAAAAATGATTTAAAAAATCATAAGTTTTAGAAATATTATTAAACATGGTAGCTACCTGTTCTTTTTTAGTAGCCTGCTGATTTTTATACGGTGTTACGTTTTGTGCCATTTTTGCAAAGATACAATAATGTATTTATGGTGTTGAACTATACAATGATAGATTAAACTTAAACCAAAAAAAAGGAACAAAGTTTTTAAACTATTCGCTGTATTTATGAAATCTCCTGTAAATAGATAATAACCAATTTTACACCAAACATGGAGATTAATCTGTAACAGTAAAACTTTAACCACAGAAAACACAGAGATTACAGAGCATAATTTTCTATTACCTATGCAATAAACAGCCTATTTATATTGGTTTGAAACTTATAAAGCTATCTTACAATACAAGCATCATCAATTAAAAAATGGTCTATTTAACTTAAAAACCCAAATTGAGTCCAACTCCAAAAACTTGCCTTACTTGGAAACCCTTGAAAGCATTATCATCATAAATAGTTTGAAAAGCAACATTTGTAGACAGGTATTTATTAATTTTAAGAATAACATTAAGCTGATAATCTAAATCTACGTTCTGAGGATCTTCGAGGTAATTAGCATAAAGATTTAAAATATTTTCTGCCGAAACATTTTCCATAATATTAAATTTGTGATAGCCTGAAGCATAAAAGCCTAGTTCATATCTTAAGCTCTCCCCCTCATTCACCCCAAAATAAGCATTATCAGGCAAGGTAAAATCCTTATCAACAATCACAAATTTAGAAGTTAAGGGAGCTAAATTAAATTTCAAATTATCTGATTTCTTCCATAGCAAACCCGGACCAACTGTTAAAAATGCTGGGGATAAAAAATTTGTGTTTTCTATTCGGGTTTCTACCCCATTTGTAACATCATAAATGTATCCTTTTGCTATTTGGGTTCTAAAATTTAAAATGGCAGAATAATACCAAAAACCCGATATTTTCTTCCCTGCCAAAGAATTAAATTCTAGTCTATCATCGGTTTTCTTCTCAAAGGCGCTATTTTTTGTTTTCACTATACCGTAAGACGCCAGTAGCTTATTATCCCAAGTCCAATTATTTTTATTGTAATTAAAATCATAATTAACGCCCAAATTTCCGGAAATACTGTTTTCGCCTCCGGCTAACCAGTTACTAAAAGTAGATTGATTAAAAAGAATAGAGATATTCCCTTTTTTTGTCCAACCTTCTTTAACTTCTACTTTTACTTCTTGAGCTTGTGAAATTGATAGCATAGCTATGAAAATCACGTTTGTTGAGAATAGCTTTTTCATGGTTTTGATGTTTTATCATTGGTTTTGATGTTGGATATTAAAGTTACAAAATTTAAAAACAAAGAATGGAAGCTAAAGATGTAACTCACATAGTTTAGGTTATTTTAAAACCTTAACTTTACCGCATGATTATAAAATCTGCAGACTTTACGGTTAGTAACACCAAAATAAGCAAACTTCCGCCTCCAGAATTACCCGAATATGCCTTTATTGGCAGATCTAACGTGGGTAAATCTTCCTTAATTAATATGTTGGTAGATGTGAAGGGATTAGCCAAAACTTCTCAAAAACCAGGAAAAACCCAATTAATTAACCATTTTTTGATTAATAAAGCTTGGTATATTGTTGATTTACCGGGTTATGGTTACGCAAAAAGCTCAAAAAGTAACCGCGAAGATTGGGCTAAATTCATCCGCTTTTATTTAGAAAAAAGGGAAAGTCTGCAATGCGTTTTTGTGTTGATAGACAGCAGATTAGAACCTCAAAAAATTGATATTGAATTTTGCTGTTCTTTAGGAGAAAGAGGAATTCCGTTTATTTTAGCTTTTACCAAAGCAGATAAACAAGGAAACGGAAAATCTCAACAAAATATGGCGCTGTTTAGGAAAGAATTGTTGGAGTTTTTTGAAGAAATTCCTCAAATGATATTAACATCCGCAGAAACACAATTGGGTAAAGAAGATATTCTACAATTAATTCATCAAACTAATCAGGATTTTATTATTCCAGAATACGATACTGCTTTTTACACCTAATAATTAAGTATTGGGTAAATGTTTGACTTTAATTTTCACAATTCATATCCTTTTAAATTATTTTTGATCATTCTTTAGCAAACTAATCTTCATTAGATTTTGTTAAGAAATGCAATGATAAAATTCAATGAAAAAATACCTTTCACTAGTCACCTTTTCGCATACCATTTTTGCGATGCCTTTTGCATTTATCGGTTTTTTTTTAGCGATAAACACCACTTCAAACCCTTTTTCGTGGTTTAAACTGCTATTAATGGTTTTGTGTATGGTATTAGCCCGTAATGCCGCAATGGCATTTAACCGCTATTTAGACAGAGATATTGACGCCAAAAATCCAAGGACAAAAAATAGAGATATTCCGGCTGGGAAAATATCTGCAAAAAATGCATTATTGTTTACCCTATTAAATTGCTTATTGTTTATTACCGCTACTTGGTTTATCAATAAACTGTGTTTTTTTCTGTCACCTGTTGCTTTATTGGTGGTGCTAGGTTATAGTGTAACCAAAAGATTTACGGCACTTTGCCATTTAGTTTTGGGATTGGGACTTTCTTTAGCGCCAATAGGTGCTTACTTGGTTGTTACCGGAGCATTTGCCTTATTGCCTATTTTATTTTCTTTAGCTGTTTTATGTTGGGTTAGTGGTTTTGATATTATTTATGCTTTACAAGACGAAGATTTTGATAGAAATGAAAATTTACATTCTATTCCGTCTTATTTAGGAAAGAAAAACGCATTAATGGTAAGCAATTTGCTACATGTATTAGCCGCAGTTTTTGTAATTGCACCAATATTTTTTACGCCATTAGGTTGGCCTTATTATATTGGATTAAGCATTTTTATTGGTATGTTAATTTATCAGCATTTATTGGTAAAACCTAACGACCTAAGTAAAGTGAATTTTGCTTTTATGACCACCAATGGAATTGCATCTGTGGCTTTTGCCGTTTGTTTTTTGTTTGACATTTATTACCGTACACAAATATGATTTTAGAAAAGAAAATACACCATTATTTGCCTCAAAATTTAAATATTGATTGGGATAGTTTATCACCAATTTTTGATGAATTATTAGCCAGAAATATTAATTCTGTTACGGCATTAGAACAATGGTTAAAAGATAAAAGCGAGCTGGAAGCTGCTTTAGAAGAAGATTTTGCTTGGCGATATATTAAAATGACTTGTGATACCGCCAATGAAGATTTGGTAAAATCGTTTCAATATTTTGCTACGGAGATTGAACCTAAAATGGCTCCTCTTAACAATGATTTAAACAAAAAGTTAATTGATTCTCCGTTTGTTAATGAGCTGAATCATGATGAATATTTTGTTTATTTACGAGGGGTAAAAAAATCTTTAGCCTTGTTTAGAGAAGAAAACATTCCTTTATTAACCACCATTCAGGTAGAACAACAAAAATATCAGGGAATTACTGGCGCCATGTCTGTTACTTTAAACGGACAGGAATATACTTTAGAGCAAGCCGCTAATTTTTTAAAAGATTTAAACAGAGGAACCAGAGAGCAAGCCTGGAAAAGCATTACCGCCCGAAGATTAGAAGATAAAGAAAAACTAGACGAACTGTTTAATCAACTTAAAGATTTAAGACATCAAGTAGCTTTAAATGCTGGTTTTGATAATTTTAGAGATTATATGTTTGAGGCTTTAGGCCGATTTGATTATACCCCTAAAGATTGTTTTGATTTTCATGATGCCATACAAAAAGAAGTGGTTCCTATTTTAGCTGCTCAAGCCAAAGAAAGACAAGAAGCTTTAGGTTTAAAAAGTTTACAGCCTTGGGATACCGAAGTAGATACTTCTGGAAAAGAAGCTTTAAAACCATTTAACAATGGCGAAGAATTAATTAATAAATCTATTAAATGCTTTAACCAATTAGATCCATTTTTAGGCTCTAGGTTAGAGGTGATGAAAGAGAATGGATTATTTGATGTAGAAAGCAGAAAAGGAAAAGCTCCGGGTGGTTACAATTATCCATTGGCAGAAAGTGGCGCTCCATTTATTTTTATGAACTCGGCCAACTCCTTTAGAGATTTAACCACTATGGTTCACGAAGGTGGGCATGCTATTCATACTTTTTTAACCGCCAATCTCAAGCTCAACGATTTTAAACATTGCCCTTCTGAAGTAGCGGAGTTAGCATCAATGTCTATGGAATTAATTTCTATGGACCATTGGGATGAGTTTTTTGCCGATAAAGAAGAATTAAAAAGAGCCAAAAAATATCAATTAAGAGATATTTTAAAAACTTTACCCTGGGTTGCCGTGGTAGATGCTTTTCAGCATTGGATTTACACCAACCCAACCCATACAGCAGAAGAAAGAACTGAAGCTTGGAAAGAAATTTTCACCAGATTTGGCGCCAACTTTGTAGATTGGACCAACCATCAGGAAGCTTTAGAAAATCTTTGGCAAAAGCAATTACACATTTTTGAAGTCCCTTTTTACTATATAGAATACGGAATTGCTCAATTAGGTGCTATTGCAGTTTGGAAAAATTACAAAGAAAATCCAACGCAAGGTTTAGCAAAATATTTAGATGCTTTAAAATTAGGTTATACTAAAAACATGATCCAAATTTACGAAACGGCTGGTATTCAGTTTAACTTTAGCGCAGCCTACATTAAAGAATTGATGGCTTTTGTTCAACAAGAATTAAAAAAATTAGACGATTAATTTAAGAAGAAGCTAAAATTTATCAATCGTTTTTTACTTTTGATCATATTTAGTTTTTTGAGACTCCAAATTGGATTTTAAAAATCGTTAAAACACTTATCATATTTAATCTTTATTATATCATTATGAAAAAAATAAGCAAGCCAACAATACTTAAATCGGCATTACTATTTGTGGTATTGTTAATGTCTCAAACTGCTACTTTTGCACAAGAGGTTTATGCTTCACAAGCTCTATTAAGTAATGTTTCTGCAAAAGACAGAGCAGAGGAATCTTGGGTATGGATTTTAATAGGTTGCGTATTTGTTATTGCAGCTTTCGCATTATATTCAGCCAGAACAGTAGAAAACCACGAGTCTGCAGCTCATTAGAAATTAATTAAACATGGCTGAAATTATTTTTAGCCATGTTTATGTTTAAATCAAATCTGAGGTATTGAATCTCCCTTTGGTCAATATCCATCACTTTCTTTTTTGAATAAGTATAAGATTTCAATTTACCTATTGGCTTAAATTATTTAATTCTCTATATTTATATATGAGCATTCAGGAACTTAAAGATTTATTGCATCAAAAAATAGAAACTGCAAATGATCAGCAGCTTTTAGAAACTTTAAATTTAATCTTTAGCAAAAACGAACAGCCTTTTGAAATCCCTAATGAACACCTAAAAAAGCTTAAAAACACTTTAGAAAGTGATCAGACAGAATATTTCACACTAAATGATTTTGAAGAAAAGTATCAGAAATGGCTCAAAGATTAATTATATCTTCTGCCGCATTTGATGACTTTGATAGAATCATCGCTTTTAATAATAACAGAAATCATTCAGAAATATATTCTAAAAAAATCATCAAAGGATTATTTGATAGATTCAAAAAACTAGCTCAAAATCCAAGGTTAGGATTAAGAACATCTCAAGCTAATATATATTTATTAATTTGGACTGATTTTTATATCTATTATAAGTACACGGATCAGCATTCAGATATTATAATCATTAATGTTTTCCATCAAAAAGAGAATATTTAAGATTCTAAAAATCAATGCCATGCCAATTTGTGAACAAGTGGAAAAACTTAAATCAAATTTCTAAATCAGTCACGTATCTTTAATTAGAATTTCATAAGTTTGAAACAATGAAAAGGCTCTTAGATCTTCTTAAAAACAAATATTTCCTTTGCTCTATAGCTTTTATAGTTTGGATGCTGTTTTTTGACAGGAATGATGTAGCTTCTCAGTATGATTACCGAACCAAGGTGAACAAATTAGAAGAAGAAAAAGAGTTTTATAATAAAGAGATTGCTCAAGCAGAAAAAGACCTTCAAGAATTAACTACCAATTCAGAAAAACTAGAAAAATTTGCTCGTGAACGTTATTTGATGAAACGAGACAATGAAGATGTTTTTGTGATTATTGAAACTCAAGCTAAAGAAAAAGAAAGCTTTTTTTAATACATTCTGGGTAACGTTAAATTATATTTCACCGCAATAATTCTAATTAAGAATATCACTGCAACAGAAATTACTTTCACAAAAGTAGGGTCAACCCCAATATAATCTAACAATAAATAAACTATACCTCCAACAATACAAGCGGTAGCATAAATTTCCTTTCTAAAAATAAGAGGAATATTGTTTAACAAAATATCTCTAATAATACCTCCAAAGCATCCGGTTACGGTACCTAAAGCCACGCAAATTCCCGGACTTAAATCATAAGCCAAACCTTTTTGCAAACCTACAACGGTAAAAAAGCCAAGTCCTAGCGAATCAAAAAGGAATAATGTGATTTTCAAAGATTTTATCCTTTTCCAAAATATAACAGCAACAATAGCGGTCACTAAAATTAATAAGGAGTAATTAGCACTTTTCAGCCAAAAAACGGGCGTATCCCCTAATAAAATATCTCTAAGCGTTCCACCACCAACAGAAGTGGCAAAAGCAATAATCAACACACCAAAAACATCTAAACGCTTTTGCATGGCAGCAAATGCACCAGATACTGCGAAAGAAAAAGTTCCGCAAATGGTAATCACTTCTGCAATAGCTACATCAAATTGCCCCATTTCTTTTCCTTAAAAACCATTCTAAACTTAACAAAACCATTAAAACTGCAAAAACCCATTTCAAATTAATGAAGTTTTCATAACTCTTTTCTTCAAAACTAATGGTTTTTACCTTTTCATTTTTAGCAATATCATCTCGCAATTTATTAATTGCTAAAGGATAAACCATTTTTCCTCCGCTTTGCGCAGCTAAATTGTACAAAAACTGATGATCTGCCGTGGTTTGCATCAACTCTACATTTAACTCCTCCACCAAAAATTGTCCGTTTGCGGTGTAAGGTTTATTTCCAAATTGAGTTTTAGCATCAAAACTATAAGCTCCTGATGGTAAAAAACCTGCATCTAATTGGTAAGCCTTCCCCACTTTAGAGAACAAAAAGCTGTAGGTTTTACCTTCACTTTTAATATTAATAGAAACATCTGGCTCATTATTGAGCTCATAAGCATCATTATATAATTCGGCATTTAATAGCACATGCTCATTCTCTGCAAACCTATTTTTACTGGCATAAACCCTAAATTTCCTTTTATCCTCTTTTGAGGAAAGATATTGAACAGATTTAGTGATTAATTCATCAACCGCTTCATGGTTTTCGTTCTTTTCAAAATCTTCTAATCGCCAACGCCAAATGCCTTCGCCTGTTAACAAGGCTGTTTTTACGCCACCTTCGTTTCCAAAACTTAATAAAGGCGCAATGGTTTTTACATTAGCCACTTGCTGATTAAACAATACCACACCAGCTGTTTTTAAAGAATAATTACCAAATGGAGCGGTTAAAGGCGCCAAAACACTTAACGACTCTTTGGTTTGATCGCTTAAAGAAAAAGCATAAAAATCTTTATTCAAATTGGGCAAATACTCTTGCGTAACCTGCCCTGCAGAAATATTGAGTACATTTTGTTGCTGGCTTAAAGCCGATGTATTGGTTGCCGCACCTATTATAAACCACCTGGATTGTTGCGCCGTTTGTGCTAAAACCTGAGTAATTGGATGACTAACCGAAGGCAAGGAATGAAAAATAATTAAGCCATAATCTTTAATATTTGCAGGGATTGCATCGGCGAAAGCCACCTTAACTTCATAATTCTTATTGGTTTCTATGGCTTGTTTTAAAGTGCTGATATCTGGATGAGGGGCATCAGCTAAAATCAAAACTTTCTCTCTCCCATCTAAAACATCTACAAAAATAGTTTGCTGGTTATTTTGTTTAGAAAGTTCGCCACCAACAGGTTTAATGGTTACTGTAATTTTTTGAATGCCTTTTTTGCGAGCTTCTAAATTAACCGTAAAAGTTTTGCGCCATTCCACCTCATCAATATTTAAAGAGATGGCTTTACTTTGCCCATCATTAGTTGTAATGTTTACAACTGAGTTCACCCCTTTTGCTTTAAATGCCGAAACCTGAATTTCCAGCTGATGATCATTCCCTAAATAAACCAAATTGTTATAGTTTACCCGAGAAAGAATTAAATCTTTTTTAGGGATGGTATCGCCCAAAGCAATGCTATAAACTGCCCATTTATTACTTTTTACTTCTTCAATAGGGTTGGTTCCTCTGTTAATGATGCCATCAGAAGCCAATACTACCGCACCAATATTTCTATTGGCATATTGTTCATTAATGTAAGTGAATAATTGCGAATAATCTGTTTGCTTGGCTTGTTGTTTAAAATCAAAATCTGGTTTTACGGCTTCCCCAAAGTTGAACACTTTTACCTCATAATCTGATTTTAAATCTTCTGCCAATTGCTGCAAATCTTTTTGATAAGCGGCAGCATCAAATCCTTTATAACCTGCAGAGATAGAAGCCGAAGCATCTTGAGCGATGATAATTAATGGTTTTTCTAAACGCTGTTTGGTAGATTTTAATAAAGGCGCTAACAATAAAAATGCGATCGTACTCATTAAGATAAATCTTAATGCAAATAGCACTAACTTTAAATTCCTATTCTCTAGCTTACTATTTTGGTATAAAAGCCAAGCCATAGCAAAGCCAAAAGCCAAACAAGGAATGAGCCACCAGGCACTTAAATTGTTAAAAAAGATTGCAAATAGTAAAGGCATATTTAATTAGTAAATATGGCATTTTAGAACAGGGATTGAAAATGTTTTTAACAGGAGTTTTTCATTTAAGCCATCAGGAGAAAAATAGATCAATTATATCAGCTCTTTTTCAGTCTCATTCTATAATCGTCGCCTAATTCTTCCTCAGAATTAAACACTTTTCCTTGCTGTATCAGCTCTATTTTTCCATCGGTATATAATTGCCAGGCGGCATATTTAATATCAGGTAAAGCTTTATGCCATTCGTTTTTTGGAAATTTTGCAGCCACTTCTCTGGGCGAAATCTCCCCTCGCTCCTCGGCTAAAGCCAAAATAAAAGCTTTATATAAAAAATTCATATTTACTCTATTTCAAAATTCGCACTTACTACGGCGGTAATTTCTTTACGGATAGAGCTCACATCATTTATACCATAATCAGAAGTTTGGTTAGAGTTTTCGGGCGTAATTTGTAAAACCCCCATACGGGCACTGGTTAATTTACCTAATGTACTATTGGTGGCTTCGGCTACTTTTTCGCCCCTTATCATGGCATCTTTAGCTGCTTCAGCCTGAATTCTAATTTTCACATCACTTAGTTTGGTATAATAATATTCTGGCGGGTTCACATTAAAATTTAAACCTTGCTCAAATAATGAGGCAATAGAAATAGAAACTTCTTTAATTAAATTCACGTCTTTGGCGCTCACCTCTAACATTTGGTTAATTACATAATCTCTCACACCCAATTGCTGCCCATTTGGCCCAAAATTATATTGCGGATAAACGCTAATGGTTTTTAAATCAATATCCGCAGCCTTAAAACCCTTACTTTTTAAGAATGCAATCACCAGTGGCCTTTGTCTTTCCAATTCGCGGTAAGCATCTTGTGCGGTAGCTGCCGAAATATTAAAATTCCCTTTTAAAATGCCTAAATCAGATACAATCAACTGCTTTGCCGAACCTGTGATGTTAATAGATTTTTCACTTTTGATGTTTCTTAATCCACTAGCTAAAAAAAGCGAAACAATAATAAGGCAAATGCCCATAATTAAAGCCGGAAGTATAAATCTGTTGTTTTGCATAGCTATATTTTTAAGCAATTTAAACAAAAAAAGAGCCAGAACTTTCATCCCAACTCTTTAATCTTATGTCTTGATACTTGATACTAATATCTTGATACTTCATACTAAAATCTTGATACTTGATACTAATATCTTGATACTTGATACTAAAATCTTGATACTTGATACTAATATCTTGATACTTGATACTAATATCTTGATACTAATTACAACATTCCCCCACAAACAGAAATCACCTGTCCGGTAATATAAGCGCTCATATCCGAAGCTAAAAACACACAAACATTGGCTATATCTTCTGTTTCGCCTGCTCTTTTTAACGGAATATCTTTTTCCCAACCTTTCACCACTTCAGGGTCTAAAACATCAGTCATTTCTGTTTTTATAAACCCTGGCGCTACTACATTAGTCCTAATATTTCTAGAACCTAATTCTTTAGCTACCGACTTAGAGAAACCAATAATACCCGCTTTAGAAGCTGCATAATTAGCCTGACCAGCATTTCCCTGCACCCCAACAATAGAACTCATATTAATAAAAACCCCTTTACGGTTCTTCATCATTATTTTAGAAGCCGCTTTGGTGGTATTAAAAACCGACTTTAAATTCACTTCAATCACATCATCAAAATTCTCTTCACTCATACGCATCAGCAAACCATCTTTGGTAATTCCGGCGTTGTTTACCACAATATCAATCGTCCCAAAATCATTAACTATATCGCCAATCAGCTTTTCTGCCTCGTCATATTTTGAAGCGTCAGAACGGTAGCCTTTTACCTGCGTACCAAAAGATTTTAATTCTTCTTCTAAAGCCAATCCTTTTTCTACCGATGATAAATAAGTAAAAGCCACATTTGCACCATGTTCGGCAAATTTTTCAGCAATTTTTCTTCCAATTCCTTTAGATGCACCGGTAATTAAAGCGGTTTTTCCTTCTAATAATTTCATGTCGAATGTTAAAAATGTTTCCGCTGTGAAAATAGGGAATTTTTAGTTCCAAAGGAATCTATTTGGGAAAAAGCCAAGCCATCAACTCTTTAGTATCGCCAGCCCCGCTGTACATTCATACGCACACAGGCATTAGGCGCTTGGCCGGTATCCATTTCCATCAGGTTTATTTAACTCAGGATAGTGCAACCTACTTGCATCTGCTCGGCATAGAGACAGTACTCTTTGTGGCTTCCTTCGGTCATCCTACGTTCCTCAACGTAGGATGACCGAAGACGTACTGAACACGCCCATACCCGATACCGAACTCATAGCATATTGCCCTATATTTGTCCTATACAGAAATAGCTTTACAATTGCCCAATATTGTAGCGCAAAAGAATAAACTCGTCCATAAATTTCAAATCAAAATTTTGCCTTTTACACTATTTTTAATTAGGCCTTAATTTCATTAGCGAATCTTTATCCATGTATATCCGGATATAAACGGATATATCTGTTTATACACGACTATTTTCTACAATCCATTATAACTTAGAGTAAAAACAACTCATTTATTCTAAAAATGGAACAAAAACCAATTCAACTATATGTAAAAGCCATTTCTCACAATAATAAAGAAATTTACAAATACACCTTTTTTAAAAATCCAGCCCTATTTAAATGGCTTTTGTCTTTAAATTACTTCAAATATGATTATTCAAAAAAAATACTTTTTACAGATGCAAAAGAAGAGATATTAGATGCTATACAAATTGCTGCAAAAGGAAGATTGGCTATTAATAAAAATAGTTTTCATAGGTTACCTATCACTCAGGCTCAATTAGAACCACAACATGCCTTACCTAGGTTTGAAATTCCAAAGTATGATTTCAAACTTAGAGTAATAGTTAAAAACGCAATCATAGAAAACAACAAATATTACCTTATCACAACAGACCATATTTTAGCTTGTAAAAAGGAATTATTAGAATTAGACTTTATTACCTACAATAGAAATCTATCAGCATTTTTAATGCCCATGCAAGAAATTAATCTTTTAAAACTACTTAATGCTATTAAAGGGAAAGTTTTTGTTGCCTTGCACCAACATATCAATATTCAAAGTTTATACCTACAATCTATATTTTGGAAACAAAGTTACATTACTGATATTTTACTACCCAATGAGTATTTAAGCCATTTAAAATCTAATAACTATAGCTTAAATACCATACATGGCTATTATTCTTCATTTTTCAATTTCATTTATTATTGCAAAAGCATAAATAAAGAGCTCACAAGTTTAAGCCCTCAAAATGTAAATGATATTGTTTTAAAAATGGCTAGCCACAATTATTTTAGTACAAGCACAACTCACTGTTTAATAAATGCAGTATTATACTACTATAAGAACATATTAAATAAACAAGATTATAAAAATCAAATCATTAGACCCCAAAAAGAACGTGTTTTACCAAAAGTAATGGCAAAAGAAGAAGTAGAAAAAATATTAAATAATTGCAACAACCTTAAACATAAAACTATGCTAAGTATGCTTTATAGTTGCGGCTTAAGAGCAGGGGAAATTATTAATATGAAAGTTTTAGATATTGATAGTAAACGTATGCTTATTTCTGTTACTAAAGGAAAAGGAAATAAAGACAGGAAAGTGATGCTTTCTGAAAAACTTTTATTGCTACTGAAAGAATATTACTTGCTTTTTAAACCGAAAATATATTTGTTTGAAGGCCAATATGGCGATCAATACGCCATAAGTTCTTTAAGACAAGTGCTAAATGAAGCTTGCAGAAAAGCGGGTATAAGGCAAAAACCTACCCTACATTGGCTTAGGCATTCATTTGCAACCCATTTATTAGAAGCAGGTACAGATATTAGATACATACAACAACTATTAGGACATAGTAGTACAAAAACCACAGAAATATATACTTATGTAAGTACAAAGCAAATTAGTTTAATTAAAAGTCCGTTAGACAGCCTAAATATTTAAAATCAAATGCTATATTGCTTAACATATATGAAATATATACGCTATAGGTAGCGCATATATACTAGTTAGCAGCAAGCACCTAGAAAATCGAGAAAAACTTAACAACACCGAACTTCTCCTATAATATTTTTACACAAAACAAATGATTAAAGACAGAGATACTAATTTTAGAGAACATTCTATTTTCCTTTCAGAAATTGCCCAGAATATTTTAGATGGAAATGATAGTATTCTTTTAGTACCAGGTGTACGTGAAATAATTGCACTATACTTGTTAATTCCATACGCAACTAGCGACCAACTTGATTCAGGAATGCCCTCAAAAATGCCACAACTTGATTTATCGGAGGAATTTATAAATGGAGTTAATTTGAGGAATTTAAGAGATACAATTTCTCACTCGTTTGTGACTGTTGAGGAAAGTAGTAAAGATAAATTGGGTCGAATAGTTTTGGATGATCGAGCTCAAATGACTAGAAAAACACATAATGAACAAGAGAGTAAATCTCTTGGTATATTTTTAGAAATACCACAGGCAAATAACAAATTAAAAGAATTACACACCAAAATAATAAATTCGATAAAATGAAATCATAATTAAATTCAAAATGAATATTCTTAAAAAAATATTTTCAATTTTAGCTCCTGGTAACAAACTAAAAATGGAATCTAACCAAGAAGAGCAAAATGCTTATCATGAAAGTGGGCATATTTTAATGGCATATCTGTCTGGTTTCACATGCGAGAATGTAACTTTGTTACAAGATGGTTCTGGAAATGCTTTTACAAAATTTAATTATGGAAATTATAATATAAATATATTAATAGCTGCGATTGTTACCTTCAATGAAGATTCTGAAATGTATAATTCACTTCCGGCAAATTTAAAATCTCAAACGCAATTAGCCGCAATCAAAATAGGCGGAACATTATTAGGGGGTTCAGTTGCCGAACATCTATTTAAAAGCGGAAGTGACTTTAAAGGCCAATTAGAAATTGAAATTTCAGGGCCAGACCTTACTAGGGTTCTGAGTATCAATAGCTTACTTTCATCGCTAAACTCAAAAACACATGACATAAATTATATTGCAAACGAACTTGAAAGAATCGCTTTAATATTTCAACAGGAAAACGTTTGGAATTCAATAGAAATGCTTTCAAAAGAGATTTTGTTATCACCAACTAAAAGTCTTTCGCAAAAACAAATTGAAGAATCGTTAAATACAACAGGATATTTGGAATATATAAAATAAAGCCAGCTGCTAACAACAAGTTTGTACAAAAATGGCTGACCTGCTTGAAATAACTTTCTGCAAATTAATTAAGTTTATGCAAGCTGAAATTAGTAATGCTTTAACGCCATTTCAGTACAAACTTGCCAAACGTCAAACTGTCTAAAAACCTCCAATCTGTTTTCCACAATTAATGATAACTTCTAAGGTGGCTGATGATGTAAAAAGGTGGCTATTTTGTATTTTCAAGTATGAAATTCATCATTGGAAAAGACAGGAACCAAACGGAGTTTTTCTGCTTAGAACAAGCAATAGCTCAAGATAACGAGGTTCGTCTGATTGATTTATTTGTTTCCTCCATCAAACTTCAAGACTATGGTTTTGAGATGGACTTTATTGATAACGGCAGACCAGCCTATCACCCTGCTGAACTGTTGCGTCTTTTCATCTACGGTTACCTTAACCGTATCCGTTCTTCCCGTCAGCTAGAAAAGGAATGCAGACGTAATATCGAACTGATGTGGCTCATGAAAGGTTTGGCTCCCGATCATAATACTATTGCCAATTTCAGAAAAGATCATCCTAAAGCCATACGCAAGGTGTTTCATGCTACAGTAGCCTTAGCTAATAATTTCGATCTGATTGGCGGTAAACTCCTGGCGGGTGACAGCACCAAATTGAGGGCGCAGAATTCTAAAAAGAACAATTTCAATCCTGCTAAGATTGAACGCCATATCGCTTATATTGATGTTAAACTAGATGAATACCACCAGCTTCCCAAGCTGTTCCAGATGTTAGCTTTTAGCGCATCTGGAACTTCTAAATATAAAGGATGTGTCATCCGCTTTTAACTCATTTTGCAAATGATAATGAGTTTGTACAAACTCAAAAAATTAGCTAAATTGAATAAAATTTCAAAGATCATGTCATCATCAGAGCTAAAAATCCAAATTATTAATAAAGTCACTTCGATAGAAGATCAATCTGTTCTTGAAGAAATTTATAAATTGGTAAATATGGAATCGGAATTAGACTCCATTTACAAACTTACACAAGAAGAAAAAGAAGCTATTGAATTCGGATTAGAAGATATAAAAGCTGGAAGAGTTTATTCATCAGAAGATGCTGATAAAATGATGAAAGAATGTCTAAAAAAATAGAATGGACTGCTGCGGCCATTAAAGACCGGTTTAAAATCTATAAATTTTGGTTAGAGCATAATAAAAGTGATACTTACAGTGAGAAATTAGAAGCGCTTTTTAAAGAAGCGGCAAATATTATAGCAGAATTTCCAGAGATTGGTATTCAAACTGATTACCCAAACCTTAGATTGAAAGTAATAAGTAACTATCAATTATTTTACATCCATTCAGTAAAAACCATTCAAATCTTACGGGTTTGGGATACAAGACAAAATCCTAAAAAGCTAAAACTTTAATAACAACAACCCAATCTGGTTTCAGTTTGTTCCTTTTTCAGGCTCACTGAAATTTCTAGAATGAAGAAAGAGAAAGTTGCTAGCCGAATGGAAAATTTTGTTCCTTTTTATAAAATTTTCATTGTATCACAATATCTAGGATCTCCGTATTAATATTTAAAATCACCTCTTTGAGAAACTTAAAATATCATTTATGAAAAACGCATTACTTATCTTGTTTACAATAGCCCTTTTTAGTTCTTGCGAAAAGAAATATGAAGTTGCCTTAACACAAACAAAACCAGACCCCGACAAAGAATTTTTAAAAACGGTAAAGCCTGATGAAAAATCTGAATACTTCATATCTGGTGAGTTTGATGGTCATGAAATATATTGCGCATCAACTTTTGTAGATAGGTATCCAGATAATTCTACGGTATTAAATGCCTTATTTATCAATAATTTGATAAAATTAGATAATATTCATTTAGTCCGTTTTAACAAACTTCAAGATATAAGGATTGCTATCTATTTTGATCAAGCAGATATTTTAAACAGAGCTATCCCCTATACACTCCCTCACCAAAATCAAGTACTTTGCGAACGTGTTGAAGTACAGCTTCTAAACTTAAAAAAAGCTGGAAGCGCTATACAAAATTCACAAAATGACAACTTTTCATTTCATTCTAGCAGCTATAAAGGGATCACATTAGTAGTAACTAGTTTCAAAGATTATATTATGGAAGGAACCTTTAAAGGCAACATAAGAACCAATACAGGCTCTAGTATAATAGTGGAGAACGGGAAATTCAGAATAAAACTTAAAATAGTAGACCAAAGCAAACCAGTATATAATTAGTTTGTAAAGTGCAGTCCCAATTTGGTTTTAGTATTCCTTTTTCAGGATTACTGAAAATTTTTAAAATGAAGATGGAGTAAGTTGTCCGGCTTATTAGCAGTAACAATTATAGAAAGCTATTGTAAAACAGAACATGTTTAGGAAACATTCTATTTTGGAAAGTTCCTCTAAATTCACAACCTTTATATAAAGAAATTAAAATGACTGGTACAGACAATTTAAGAAACAGTATAATAGATAAACTGCTAACAATTTCTAACAAAGATTATTTATCTGCATTATATCAATTGGTTGAGAAAAGCTCAATAGATAATGACATTGTGAAACTTTCGGATGAACAAATTCTAATGCTACAATTAAGCGACAATGACATTAAAAAAGAAAGGTTGATTTCACAAGACCAACTAGACAAAAGTGATTTAGAATGGATAAAAGGTCTGTAGTCTGGACAGAAACAGCAGCAAGGCAGAGAAGAGAAATACTTAAATATTGGACACTCAGAAATCATTCAACTCAATATGCCGAAAAACTCATCATACTAACAAAGAAAAGGATAAATCTTATTCTTAAGAATACAAGTAGCTATAAACTAACTAATTATCCTAACACAAGAGAATCAGCCATGGGGCACTTTAGTATTTACTATAAACTTTTGGATGAAAAGTTGATAATTACAGCATTTTGGGATAATAGACAAGATCCCAAAAAAATGCTTGATATTTTAACCAAGTAAAACGGTGAGTTCTAGACTCCAATCTGGTTTCTTATTCCTTTTTCGGGATTACTAAAATCTTTAAAATGATTATAGCGGAGTTTACCCTATAAATGGCAGAATGTTAAAAAGCATTAATCCCTCTCAAAACATATAAAATAATGCAAACAGATCATTTATTAAAACAAGTAAGTTTCATAAAAGAGATTGACAAGTTAAAATACATTCAACGTAAGACTAAATTATTTAATAGCGACAGGCAAGAAAATGATGCAGAACATAGTTGGCATTTAGCAATGATGACTATTGTATTAGCAGAACATTCGGATAAGCCAATAGATATTCTTAAGGTATTAAAAATGGTTTTAATCCACGATATTGTAGAAATTGATGCAGGAGATACTTTTTTATATGATGTTGCCAAAAACCACACCAATACAGACGAGGAACTTTTAGCTGCTAAACGAATTTTCGGACTATTACCCACAGCGCAAGCCGAAGAATTTATTGCCATTTGGAAAGAATTTGAAGATGGTATTACGGAGGAGGCAAAATTTGCAAAGTCAATGGACAGGTTTGAACCATTATTACAAAATACTTCTAATAATGGTGGGACTTGGTTAGAGTTTAATGTTCCCTATCAAAAAGTTTATGATAAGAAAAAAGCAATTAAAAACGGTTCGACAACAATTTGGAACTATGCCGAAAATTTAATAAACGAAAGTGTGGATAAAGGAATTCTTAAAAAATAATTGACTAAAGCCTTGCTGTTCTAGCTATTTATTTTGTTAAAAATATTGGGATTAGCTAAGTTGAATCAGCTTTCAAAGATCATGTCATCAACCTACGCACCATTAAAAAATACTTCGGCAGGAATACTAAAATAATCTTTAAGTTTTTGAGCCATTTTTAAGGTAATTTCTCTCTTGCCAAAAAGTATTGCCGAAACATGTCCTTTGCTGCCAATAATAGACTCCAAATCTTTTGATTTCATTCCCATTTCCTGCATTTTATACTTAATAACCTCTAAAGCGTCAAGCTCTGGCAGATGAAAATGTTTATCATCATAATCCTTTACCAAAACCACTAATAAGTCTAATTCTTCGCTTTCTGGCGTATTTGGTGCAGCATAAAATATTTCCATCATTCTTATAGCAGCATGATGATATTCCTCTTCGGTTTTTAACACTTTCCAGCTCATCTTTATATTTTTTTTCAGTTAAAATTGAGGTATCAAAAGCAATAGTTTCTACAAATTTATGGAAACTAAGAAATTTCATACGCTTCAACCCATTATTTCTTAGTACTATTTATCATAGTCTACTTAAATTTAGCTCTGTGAACTTTGAGCCCTCTGTGGTTATTTTTTTTCTTATTGTTTTTCAATGCTTTATTATTTTTTTTAACCACAGATATTCAGAGGTCATAGCGGTAATAAAGATAAATATTTGATTAACAAGCTGTTCCTGATGTTAGCTTTAAGCGCATCTTGAACTTTTAAATACAAAGAATGTGTCATCCGCTTTAACTCCAAAAGGTTCAGCGTTCCTTTTTTAAAATCACTGAAATTTTTAACATGAAGATGGATGAAGTTGTCCGGCTAATTGGCAGAAACAATAACAAAACAAATCCTTAAGCTTTAAAAGGTGTTTATCAAAGATTTTTTTAGCTAAATTTGAACTATGGGAATAATGGATAATCATATAGAAAGCTTAAAAAAACTATGTAAGATTTACCATGTAGAAAAAATGTACCTATTTGGGTCTGCCTTAACTTCTAATTTTAATCATAAAAGTGATGTTGATTTACTGGTGAAATTCAAACCCATTGAATTATCTCAATATTTTGATAACTACATCAATTTAAAAGAAAAATTAGAATCTTTATTTGGTCGTGAGATTGATTTAGTTGAACAACAAACTTTACGAAATCCCATTTTAATTAAATCAATAGACCAATCCAAAGAACTAATTTATGGATGAAAGAATTCTCAAATGGTTATTTGATGTGCAAATATCTATTGATGAAATAAATGAGTTCTTCCAAAACGAAGAAAAAGATTTTTTCAAATATCGGAACAACATCATGCTGAAAAGAGCTGTTGAAAGAAATCTTGAAATTATTGGTGAAGCAATGAACAGAATTATCAGTCGTGATAAATCCTATGCTGAAAAAATCACCAATGCAAAGGCGATTATTGGATTAAGAAATCATGTAATTCACGCTTATGACAATATTTCAGATGAAAATATTTGGTCTATTTTAATTAATCATTTACCTAAATTAAAAATTGAAGTTGATTATTTGATTCAAGAAACCTAGCTTTTGGCTGTTCGTCATATCAAATAATTGCATTAATCACTTAATAACGTATGAATATCTCTGTAGAAAGCTTTTACAACCAATTAAGTTCTGATTATACCGCATTAATTAGTAAATGTGTGCCTAGGTATGAGGAGATTTTTTACAACCTGTTTTGTTATTTACCCAAAGATTTTAAACCTCAACGTATTTTAGATTTAGGTTGTGGCACCGGGAATTTAACTGCTGCCATACTCCATCATTTTCCAAATGCCGAGATTCATGCTTTAGATATTTCTGCGGATATTTTAAACGAATGTAAAACGCGGTTTAAAGAAAACACTAATATCATTTATCATCAACAAGATTTTAGTGTTCTAGATTTTCCAGAAAACCACTTTGATTTTATAGTTTCTAGTATTGCTATTCACCATATTAAAGATGATGAAAAGAAAAAACTGTATCAACAAATATTAACCATACTAAAACCCAATGGCATATTTGAATTTGCCGACCAAACCCGTGGCATTACCGAAGAAATTTATCAAACTCATATTGCAAGGTGGAAAATCGAGGCTCTTAAATTAGGCTCGACCCCAAAAAACTGGGATATGTGGATGCAACATCAAACAGATCATGATTATCATACACCGGTGGTTTGGCATTTGGAGCAATTGAAAGAAGTAGGCTTTACCAATATTGATGTGCTTTGGAAAAACATCATGTGGGTAATTGTGTATGCGCAAAAGAAATAGGATTTAGATCAATTATCTTTTACATTGCAGTCCCTAAACTATTAAACCTGATTATGAACAAAAGAATCTTATTTCCCATTTTTGCTGCATTACTTTTTACAGCTTGTACCTCTTTAAATAAATCACAAATGTGGTTTTATAATCAAGATATTTCTAAAGGTTTAAAGCCTGTTGCGTCTTACCAAACCAATAAAGATGAGTTTGAAAAACAATACAATGCGAATAAAGCAGCTTGGGATAAAGCTTTTGAATTTATGAAAACTCAAGATTTAGTAACTTTAGCACCAGGCAAATACCCTATTGATGGTGAAGAAGTTTTTGCTTCTATTACTGAAATAGTAGACAAACCGCTTAAAGATACTAAATGGGAGTCTCATCAAAAATATATAGACCTACAGTATGTAATTAAAGGTGAAGAAAAAATAGGTATTGCGCCATCTGCAAAAGCTAAGATTGTAAATGCATACAACCCTACTAAAGATGTTGCCAATTATGAAATTGATAAAGCCTTTTATGCCAAGGCTACTCCAAAAGAATTTTATTTATTTTTCCCTTCGGATGCGCATCGCCCAAATATTAAGGTGAATGAGGAGAAAGTGAAGAAGTTGGTGATTAAAATAAGGGTGAAGTAAAGGGGTGCTTCGAATTGGTCTATGATTACAATAAAGATGCTTCGACTCCGCTCAGCATGACAAACGTAATGGAAAATGCTTCAACTCCGCTACCGTTGAGGTTTTATTTAATTTTCATTCTTTTAGTTAATTAATAAAGATTCGACAACTTTCTAATCACGTCTGCAAGAAAGTTGTCGAATCTACACTAGTATAACAAATCTGGATGGAGATGCTTCGACTTCGCTCAGCAGGACATAAAATTGGATTCTTCAACTTCGCTCAGCATAATAAAGATTCGACAACTTTCTAATCACGTTGGCAAAAAAGTTGTCGAATCTACAATAGCATTACAACTCTGAATAAATGCTTCGACTCCGCTCAGCATGACAAACTCATTAGAAATCCTTTGACTCTATGATGCAGCGTTCGGATTTTTTAAATAAAGGAGAACCTGAATATCATAAACCCGATAGCAATGAAAATGCCCACAGCTTTTTTAGCGTGGGCATTGTAATGAATAGCGGGACTATCGGCACAAAAAAGCGAAGAACCTTGCTTTTCAAAAAAATTTAAAACTTTAAGTGTTTTACCGTTTGTCCTTTATTGATGAGCTGCTTTAAAGAATCTATACCAATTTTAAGGTGCGATTCTACATGATCTGAAGATGTTTTAGAAGAATCACTTTCGGCTGTCTTCACTCCTTCTGGAATCATAGGTTGGTCTGAAACCAATAATAATGCGCCAGTTGGTATTTTATTGGCAAAACCTGTAGTAAAAATAGTGGCTGTTTCCATATCTACGGCCATGGCTCTTAAGCTTTTAAGGTACTTTTTAAATTTACCATCATGCTCCCAAACTCGGCGGTTGGTAGTGTAAACCGTACCCGTCCAGTAATCTCTAGAATGGTCTCTAATGGTGGTAGAAATAGCCTTTTGTAAGGCGAAAGCAGGTAACGCCGGAACTTCGGCAGGCAAATAATCATTTGAAGTTCCTTCTCCTCTGATGGCTGCAATGGGCAAAATTAAATCACCTATTTCGTTCTTTTTCTTTAAGCCTCCGCATTTCCCTAAAAACAGGGCTGCTTTTGGTTTAATAGCCGTTAACAAATCCATCATGGTAGCGGCTAATGGGCTGCCCATTCCAAAATTGATGATGGTGATGCCATTAGCAGTCACACTTTGCATGGGTTTATCTAAACCGTAAATTGGTGCGTTGTTATTCCATTCTGAAAACAGTTGCACATATTTAGAGAAGTTGGTGAGTAAAATATAATCTCCAAACTCGTCTAAAGGCCTACCAGTGTAGCGTGGTAACCAATTGGCTACAATGTCTTCTTTAGATTTTAAGCCCTTTTTAATAGGCGTATTTACTTCTTTGGGTGGTTTTGGAACCAGTTCTTTTTTAATGTCTTTTTCTTCGTTCATAAATTTTATGTTTTATAAAAAAGCCTCCCATTTTTTATTCGGGAGGCTTTTTTTATGCTGCTTTTAATTTCTTGAGATCTGACTTTTCAAATTTGTCCCGGGCATATTCTATATCTATCAGCAAGTTTTTAGATTCTTGCTTCTGCGAGGGGATTTCAAACATGGCATCTATCATAATGGCTTCGCAAATGGACCTTAACCCACGAGCTCCTAATTTAAATTCCATGGCCTTATCTACTATAAATTCATACACCTCCTTATCAAAATCTAAAGCGATATCTTCATATTCAAACAGTTTTTGATATTGCTTGATTAATGAATTTTTAGGTACGCTAAGAATATTTAAAAGTGTTTGACGGTCTAAGGGATCTAAATGCGTAATTACCGGCACACGACCAATCAGCTCGGGAATCATTCCGAAAGATTTTAGATCTAGCGGGGTGATGTATTTATACAGGTTTTTTAAATCTATTTCTGAATCATCAGCCTTCACTTTATAACCTACGGTTTGGGTTCTTAAACGGTTGGCAATTTTTTTCTCGATACCATCAAAAGCTCCTCCGCAAATGAAAAGGATATTGTTGGTATTTACAGGAATCATTTTTTGATCTGGATGTTTTCTACCGCCTTGTGGTGGTACGTTAACAACCGTTCCTTCTAATATTTTTAGAAGAGCTTGTTGTACTCCCTCGCCAGATACATCTCTGGTGATAGATGGATTATCACTTTTACGGGCTACTTTATCTACCTCATCTATGTAAACAATTCCACGTTCTGCTGCGGTTACATCATAATCTGCAGCTTGTAATAAACGCGTTAAAATACTTTCTACATCTTCCCCTACATAACCAGCTTCGGTTAAAACGGTAGCATCACAAATACAAAAAGGAACGTTTAAAATTTTAGCAATGGTTTTAGCCAGCAAAGTTTTTCCGGTTCCGGTTTCGCCCACCATCATGATGTTAGATTTTTCGATCTCTACTTCATCTTTACCAATTTTTTGGTTGAGCCTTTTGTAATGGTTATATACGGCAACTGCCAATACTTTTTTTGCAGCATCCTGACCAATCACATATTGATCTATGTGACTTTTGATCTCTTGTGGCTTTAAAAGTGTAACGGCAGATTGGATATTTTTTCCTTTTTTGAGTGTTAACTCCTCGGCTAATATTTCATTAGCTTGCCCTACGCACTTATCGCAAATATGTGCATCTAAGCCAGCAATAAGCATTAAGCTATCTAACTTGCCTGCACCACAAAAAGAACATTTGATATCTTTTTGACTTTTACTCATTATTTTTCTGAATTTGAACCTAATACCTCATCAACCATACCAAAAGTTTTGGCTTCATCTGCTTTCATCCAATAATCTCTATCTGATGCTTTTTCTACCCAATCATAAGTTTGACCAGAATGCTTAGAAATGATGTCATATAATTCTTTTTTCAATTTAAGCATTTCTCTTAAGTTGATCTCCATATCAGAAGCTACGCCTTGTGCGCCACCTGATGGTTGGTGAATCATGATACGAGCATGTGGTAAAGCTGCTCTTTTACCTTTAGTGCCTGCACACATAATTACCGCTCCCATAGAAGCTGCCATACCGGTACAAATAGTAGCTACATCTGGTGATATGTATTGCATGGTATCATAAATACCTAAGCCTGCATAAACAGATCCGCCGGGTGAATTGATGTAAATTTGAATGTCTCTTTTAGCATCTGTTGATTGTAAAAATAATAACTGAGCTTGTATGATGTTTGCATTTTGATCATAAATAGCATCACCTAAGAAAATGATTCTATCCATCATTAAACGGGAGAAAACATCCATTTGCGCCACATTTAACTGGCGCTCTTCTATAATATAAGGCGTCATCCCGCTTGGTCTTAAAATACCTTCGGTGTGATTAATGTATCTATCTACATGTGCGCCACCAATTCTGTGGTGCTTTACTGCGTATTTACGAAATTCGTTTTTATCTATATTCATTTCTTTATTTATTGAGGTAATAGGCTACCTAATGTTAAATTTATTTTCAAACCCCTCTTATTTTGTATTAAACAGCAAATTATTGAAGGTGTTTTTATTTGCCAATTTATTTATTTTTCAAGCAAATAGAGCAAGTTTATAATCAATAATACGTAATATTTTAATAAATAATTACAGCTTTTAATATTTAAAATTGATAAAGAAAACCTAAAATTTACTTACTGGCTTTTATAAATAGCAAAAGCAGCCTTTTTTGGAAGACTGCTTTGCAAATATAAATCCTTTAAACTAAATGTTTACAACTATTGAAGTTCTAAAAACTTGTTATAATCTATTTCTTTTTGCTCTAAAGTGAAAACAGTTTTTAAATGATCAAAAACCTTTTGAGCTTTTACTTCATCAAAAATACGGTTTGCGTTTTCTTTTTCTTGCAAAAACTGAGCGGTGTATTGTCCTAATTGTTCTTCTGTTAAACCTTGTGGGCTATACATTTTAAACTGCCCTTCTAAACGAGCTTTAGCCATTTGGTAAACATCTTCGTATTTGATCTCTAATTTTTGATCTTTTACAATTTTGTTTTCTACTAAAGTCCATCTTAAGTTTTTAGCGAAATCATCGTAGCCTTTTTCTAATTCTTCATCAGAAATATCTTTATTGCTGATTTCTAACCAACGTTTTAAAAATGCATCTGGCAAAGCCATATCAGCCTTCTCAGAACCGTATTTGTAAAGATCAGCTGCTAATCTTCTTTCCGCATCTTGAGTCATCATCGACTCTAGTTCTTCGGTTATTTTAACTCTAAATTCTTCTTCGGTGGTTACTGTTCCAGCACCAAAGAGTTTATCAAAGAACTCTTGATTAAGGTCTGACTCCTCTAATCTGTTAATGTTTTTTACAGTTAATTTAAATTTAGACGTTGGAATAATTGGGTTCTCTTCGTCTAATTTTAAAATTTTAATCAACTGTTTTTCGTCATCTACTGCGGTTACTAAATCAAAAGATTCAACAACATCATCTTTCTTTAAGCCAATTAATGATTTTAACGCTGTGGCGTCTTTCACTATGTCTAATCTTAAAGAAGTAGTTACGTTAATGCCACCTTCAAAAACAGAACCATCATTATTCAACTGAATAAACTCTCCAAAAACCACATCACCATCTGCCACTACGTCAGGATTTGTCATTTTACCATAGCTTCTTCTTATATTTTTTATTCTCGAAGCTAAAGTTTCTTCATCAACCTTAATAATGTATTGTGTTAATTTATCTTCAGCACTGAATTCTAAATCTACTTTTGGAGCAAGACCTAATTCGTAATTAAAAACAAACTCATCATTAAAATCCCAGTTAAAGCTTCCTTCATCTTCCTTTGGTAAAGGCTGACCTAAAATTTCAATTTCGTTTTGTTGGATATAATTATTTACAGAATCTGATAATAAAGCATTGATTTCTTCAACCAAAATGCTTTTTCCGTACATTTTCTTTACATGTGCAGGAGGAACCATTCCGGGGCGGAAACCAGGAAGCTTCATTTTTTTCGCCTGATCTTTAATGGTTTTATTTACTTTTTCCTGATAGTCTTCAGGAGTGATTTTAACGGTTACTATTGCGCTTAGATCATTGATCTTTTCCTGTGTAATGTTCATTGTAAGTATCTTTTTTAATGCAACAACTTTATACAAAAATCCCTCCCAGTTTATTGGGAGGGATTGATTTAGTGCGGAAGAAGGGACTCGAACCCCCACGCCGTGAAGCGCCAGATCCTAAGTCTGGTGCGGCTACCAATTACGCCACTTCCGCATTTAGGACTTTTTCATCAAACAACTTTCGTTATTTTGGACTGCAAAGATATGATTTGTAAAATGGATTTCAAATGGTTTTTAAAAATAATATTGATAAAAATAAACACACTTATTAAAACACCGTTTAGCGCTAATTTTGAGTACTTTTAAAGAAATAAAGCTTTCATGTTTAGGCATACCGGAAAAAGCAGAACTTTTCTACATAATTTAAAACTAGCAGCCTTACTTTCTTTAGTCGCCGGAATAGTAAATGTAACGGGAATATTTGCTATTCATGAATTGACGACTAATGTTACTGGCCACTTTGCTTTTTTTGCCGAAGAAATTGGAAAGAAACAATACCTGAACGCCGTTCATTACCTCCTTTTTATCTTATCATTTTTTACAGGCGCATTTATATCTAGCTTATTGGTAGAAAGTATTTCGAGAATAAACCTAAGATTAACCAACATAATTCCTATTCTATTAGAGGCTTCTATTTTAGTAGCTATCCCTATTTTAGGAAACCACTTTGTGCAATTTCATGCTGTTTTAATTGCTTGTTTTTTACTATTTGCCATGGGGATGCAAAATGCTTTAGTAACGCAAATATCCAATTCGGTAGTAAGAACCACGCACCTTACCGGCTTATTTACAGATTTAGGTATTGAGCTGGCGCAGCTGTTTTACTTTAGAGAACCAGCACAGCTTGCTCGTTTAAAATCATCTATCAGGTTAAGGTTGATGATTATTCTGTTTTTCTTTACCGGATGTGTTTTTGGAGGATTTCTTTACCATTATATTGAGCTATACTCATTGTTAATAGCAGCATTATTTCTTATTGGAGGTTTAACTTATGATGTGGCCAAGTTTAAATTTAAAATCATGCTCAGAAAATATAAAATCAAAACTTAAGCGTTTTAAAGTAATAAGCCGCTTTTAACAACCTACTTCCATACCAGCTAAACATTTCTCCGTCAACCAATTTAACCGTTACGGCTGGCCATAATTTTTGAAAATCTTTAATATGATCATCTTTGAAAGGATAAGGTTCTGACGATAATAAAACAACATCAGGATTTAAATTATGTAATTCGCTTTCGCTGATAATTGGGTAACGATTTAAATTGGTCACATTTTCTAAACCACCGTATTTTAACATTTCGTGAATAAAAGTCTGTGTTCCGGCCAGCATATAAGGATCTTTCCAAATAAAATAAGCTACTTTTTTAATCGGTTTTTGAGATACACCCAATTGAATTGCTTCAAAATTACTTGCTATTTCTTTAGCCATTAATATGGATGCTTCTTGCTTACCTACTAAATCTCCAACTGCTTTAATCATATTTAAAGCATCGTTTAAATTGTAGATATCACTCATCCAAACCGGGAACTCTTGCATCAACATTTCTATTTGCTGTTGCTCATTCTCTTCTTTATTTCCGATAATAAGATCGGGTTTTAGGCTTCTGATTTTTTCGATATTTAATTTCTTTGTCCCTCCAATCTTGGTAGTTATTTTGAATTTATCTTTGGGATGAATGCAAAACTTAGTAACCCCTACCACCTCCTCATTTAAACCTAAATCAAACAGTAATTCTGTTTGCGAGGGCACTAAAGAAATGATTATTTTAGGCGGATAATTAATTTGGATGGTTCGTCCTAATTGATCGGTAAATATTTTTTTCTGCATCATCTGCAAAATAAACAATTTGAAACGAATGGAAAATTCATCCTCTAAAATTCATCTCAGCTGGTATATTTTTCTGGCTATTTTATTTTTAGTGGCTCTTTATCAATTAGCTTATTTAACACCTAACAGAACAGATATTGCTTCTATCTGGACTTTCTTAGCCTTGGCTTTTATTGCTTATTTCAGTATTTTAAAGAGATTTAATGATAGCAATCATCAAAAATTAAATTTAGGACTAGCCATTATTAGTCGGTTGCTTCTTTTATTTAGCTTTCCACTTTTAAGCGATGATATTTACCGTTTTATTTGGGATGGAAGCTTAATTCTACATGGCATTAACCCCTTTAGTTTTACTCCGCAAGAATTGATGCTTGAGAAATTAGATTGGCTTGATCCCCTTCTTTTTCAAAAGATGAATTCACCAGCTTATTATTCGGTTTACCCTCCTATTAATCAATTAGCTTTTTTATTGAGCGCCATCCCTGGCAAAGGGAATTTATTAGCCTCTGTTATTATCCTTCGCATATTCATTTTAGCATTTGATATTGGAAATATATTTATCCTTAAAAAATTATTACGTTTTTTTAAGAAAGACGAACGTTTGGTATTTATTTACGCCTTAAATCCGCTGGTGATTATAGAGTTCACCGGAAACCTACATTTTGAAGCGGTCATGATATTTTTCACCTTACTTTCGGTTTGGTTACTGCATACCAATAAATGGATTTTGGCTTCTTTAGCTTTAACATTAGCCATTAGCGCAAAGCTTTTACCCATTATATTTTTACCACTTTTTATTCATCACATTGGTTGGAAAAAAACATTTTATGCAGGCTTATTTATTGGTTTTACTACCTTAATTTTATTCCTTCCATTTATTCACAATCTTGAATTAGCTGCTAACTTTTTACAAAGCATACAATTATACTACGGCAAATTTGAGTTTAATGGAAGTGTTTACCAGCTTTTAAAGGAAGTAGGATGGAAAATACTGCACTACAACCCTATTGCTTATACCAGTAAAATCTTATTAGCATTTACGCTGATAGGGTTTTTAATCACCTATATTAAAAGTAAAAACATCATTGAAGGAATATTCTGGCTCCTTTTTATTTACACCCTATTTGGCGCTATTGTACACCCCTGGTATATGTTGATTTTGGTGGCCTTTACTCCGTTTTTAAAATGGCGATTTGCGATTGTTTGGTCGGTTTTAATTTGTTTAAGCTACTTTACTTATAGGGTGATTCCTTATCAGGAAGAAATGTTTTTGGTATGGATAGAATATGGATTATTGGGATTGTTTATGTTTTACGAGTTGGTTTTTAAGCCTCGAAGAAGAGAAATATATTAGGATAACCCATGATGTCTCTATTAGGATAACCCGAGGGTTATCCCTACACCATTTTCCTAATTTGTTGTTGTTAAGCAAATTATCAAGATTTGGAAATCATTCCTGTAGGGATAATACTCGGATTATCCGTTCTGAAATATTAATAGGATAACCCGAGGGTTATCCCTACACCATTTTCCTGATTTGAGGTTGTTTAGCAGATTATTCAGATTTGGCAATTATTCTCGTAGGGATAATCCTCGGATTATCCGTTTTGAAACATTAATTTAGGATAACCCGAGGGTTATCCCTACACCATTTTCCTTATTTGTTGTTGTTGTTTAGCAGATTATTCAGATTTGGCAATCATTCTCGTAGGGATAATCCTCGGATTATCCGTTTTGAAACATTAATTTAGGATAACCCGAGGGTTATCCTTACATCATTTACCTTATTTGTTGTTGTTTAGTAGATTATTCAGATTTGGCAATTATTCTCGTAGGGATAATCCTCGGATTATCCGTTTTGAAACATTAATTTAGGATAACCCGAGGGTTATCCCTACATCTAAATTTGGTTTATTAAACCAAAAAAAATCCCCAAACTTATACAGATTTGAGGATTCATTATTTTTTCTGATTTGATTACCAGAAAAGCGTATAAAGTGCTACTAAAATTCCAACAATAATTAAAGCTCCGGCAGCAAAACCGCTGTTCACTCTAAACATTTTAGTATCTATTTCTAATCCTTTCACAGGAACGCCTCTCGCATGGTCGATTTTACTGATGATGTACATTACGATGATACAGATAATGAATACAAAGCCCATTCTATCTAAGAAAGGTATTTCATACAATAAAGCTCCATCTTCTTGTTTCACTAAAGTTGAAAATCCAAATCCGCTTAAAAATTCTAGATTCATTACAAATGGCAAGAATTTTAATCCAACAGATAACAAGAAACCACCAATGGTTGCAAACATGGCCGCGTTTGAACTTGTCTTTTTCCAGAAGAAACCTAAAATAAACATGGCAAAAATACCAGGAGAAACAAAACCTGTGTACTCTTGAATAAATTCAAATCCACCTTTTTTATCAATCCCTAAAAAAGGAGCAATAATTACTGCCAGCAACATAGCTACCACTACCGTTATTTTTCCAGTTCTAACCAATGATGCTTCAGAAGCATCTGGTCTCATTTTCTTTTTGAAAATATCTAAGGTAAAAATGGTAGAAATACTATTTACTTTACCCGCTAATGATGCTACTACAGCAGCTGTAAGTGCGGCAAAAGCCAAACCTTTTAATCCGGCAGGTAACAAGTTTAACAATACAGGATAAGACTTATCTGGATTTAAAACACCATCAGGACCTAACATTTCTGTTTGTAAACCACCTTTAGTATAAATTACGTACGCAGCAATACCTGGTAAAACTACTATTACTGGCATTAATAACTTTAAAAAAGCCGCAAATAAAATTCCGCTTCTGGCAGTTTTTAAATCCGCACCTAAAGCTCTTTGGGTGATGTATTGGTTACAGCCCCAATAGTTTAAATTTACAATCCACATACCACCTATAAGCACCGTTAAACCCGGTAAACTTGGGAAATTAGAATTGGTTTGATCAAATATCATGTGAAAATGGTCTTCAGATTGGTTCATCATATAGTTAAACCCATCTACCATTCCTGTTTGTCCGTTTAATTCTGCCACCTTATTTAAAGCTAAATAAGTGGTCACTAATCCTCCGAAAATTAAAAATACTACCTGAATTACGTCGGTATAGCCAATTACCTTCATCCCGCCTAAGGCAATAATGATGGCGAAAAAAGCAAGCATATACATACATAAATCAATATTTAAACCCGAAATACCATTAATTGCTAATGCACCTAAATAAAGTATGGATGTTAAATTAACTATTACGTAAAGTAACAACCAAAAAACAGCCATAATCATAGCTACGTTACCATTATAGCGCTCACTCAAGAATTGAGGCATGGTATAAATTTTGTTTTTTAGGTAAACTGGAATGAAAAATACAGCCACAATAATTAAAGTAGCGGCAGCCATCCACTCATAGGTAGCAATTGCTAATCCCATTTTAAATCCGTTTCCAGACATGGCAATAAACTGCTCAGAAGAAATGTTAGAAGCAATTAAAGAGGTTCCAATAGCCCACCAAGTTAGAGAACCTTCTGCTAGGAAGTAATCTTTTGAGTCGCTAGTTGCGCTTTTCTTTCTACGGTAAATCCATAGGCCATAAGTGGCTACTGTGACAAAATAAATGAGGAATACGATGTAATCCGCGGTTGCAAGGGTTTTCATTAATTATAAAATTGGTTTAGGTTTATCAATGATTTTGATATAAAATTCTCTCCGTTCGGGATGCAATTTAGTTTCTTATAATGAAATTCCAAAATTGTATATTAAATAGCGTGTATTTTTTACAATAAGTCTTTCTAAAGACAATTAAATTGTCAATTTAACAATTAATTTATGAATAAATTATTTAGGTTTCATTTATTAGCTGATATCTGCTTTTAGAAATTAAAGTTTTTTGGTTTTTAGAAACGTAATGGCTTTCGTTGTTCTCAAGTTTGGTGCTTGTCACTTTTTTGTATTGTTTATTGTTTTTCAAAGGCCTTCATGCTTTCATTGCACTCAAGTTGTTACTTTTTTGCTGAAGAATCCTACTTAAGCATGCTTGAGGGCAATTAAAAACATAAATACTTGCGAAAAAAGTAATAGGCCTCCGCGGCTATGAGCGGCGAGATTATGAATTGAAAAATTGAATTTCAATAAAACAGTATTTTGCCAAAACGCTCAAGCCTCTCCGTCCCTAATGGCGGGACAAGCCTAGTCACTTTTTCTTGATAAAAAAGTAACCAAAAAATCAAGGCTTGATGAATATTTGTTCAGTAAGCCTCAATAAATCTTTAAGCGCCTGCCTGCCGGCAGGCAGGCAAACCGAAGCCGTGGGAATGGCTATGGATTAACAAAGTTTATGCACCACTCGTCGGTTTGCTAAGGGTAGTGCATTAAAAAGGTTTCTACAAAAGATTTATTGGACTTCCTTTCCAAATCTTCATAGGCCATCCTTACTATGGCGCTCTGCATTGTTGATATGCTTATGCTTGGCATAACGACTTTGCAAAGGCACAATCTTAATTGGAATAGTGAATCTCAAAATTAAATTCAGAACATATAGCACCAACCATTCATAACCGTCTTATTCCGCCTTGGCGATTGCGGGTAGCACTGAAGAAATATTTGCAGAAACTTTCATAGCAATCGGCGTAGCGGCGGCGTTTTGGTCCTTTTGCGCTGAAGCAAAAGGACAAGGCAAACTGCGGCTATGAGCGGCGAGATTATAAAATTAGAATACTAATTTCAATTAAACTATTAAAGCCCAAATCGCACAAGGCTTTCCGTCCCTAATGGCGGGACAAGCCTAGTTACTTTCTCCTTGATGAGAAAGTAACCAAAGAATTAAGACTGGCAGAACATTTGTTTGAAAAACCTCATTTGGCTTTGAAGCACAATTTTGAGCCGTGGGAATGGTTCTGCTTCACTAAAGTTTCTACAACACTTTTTAAAATTGTTTAGTTTCAGTGGTTTATTAAAGTTTCTGCAAAAGCCAAATGGATTTTTCTTCCAAATCTTCTGAGGTCGTCCCTAAATTGTGGCTCTGTATAGTGGCTTTGCAAATCTCAAATGTAATAGGAATACTAAATTCAATAAAAAATGTCATCTCTTAATTTTATAATAAAAAAAGGTTATTTCAACATTAAATTGAAATAACCTTTAAAATCTGATAAGGGAAATAATAATTCCTAAACTATTGACCGAGCAATCCCTAATTCTAAACCTCTTAATTCGGCTAAACCTCTTAATCTTCCAATACCTGAGTAACCTGGATTGGTTTTTTTATTTAAATCATCTAACATTTGATGTCCGTGATCTGGTCGCATTGGAATGCTTACTTGTCTTTTCTGCATTAAAGCAACCACTTCTTTTACTACCGCATACATATCTACATCGCCTTCTAAATGGTTGTCTTCAAAAAAATCGCCAAACTCGTTTCTTTTGGTGCTTCTTAAGTGTAAAAAGTTAATTCTATCGCCAAATTGTTTCACAATTTCGGGCAAATTATTATCGGGTCTAACCCCAAAAGATCCGGTGCAAAAACACAATCCATTACTTAAAGATGGCACTGCATCTACCAAATCCTGCATATCCTGAGCAGTACTCACCACTCGGGGCAAACCTAAAATAGCATAAGGAGGATCATCTGGATGAATTACCATGTTCACTTTATTGGCTTCGGCAACTGGAATAACTTGTTGTAAAAAGTAAATGAGGTTTTTCTTTAACTGTGGCGCATCAATATCTTGATACTGATCTAAAGCTTCCTGAAATTTTTCTACCGTAAAGCTTTCTTCACTTCCGGGCAAACCGGCTATAATATTTCTCTCGAGCAAGGTTTTATCTGCGGCAGACATGCCTTCAAACCTTAAAGTAGCCCTTTCAATCTCTGCTAATGTGTAATCCTTAGCGGCATCTTTTCTTTTCAGAATATATAAGTCAAACGCAATGAAAGCAGCCTTTTCAAACCTTAAAGCTTTTGAACCATCTGCTACGGTATAGGCTAAATCGGTACGAGTCCAATCTAAAACAGGCATAAAGTTGTAGGTGATGGTAAAAATGCCACAGTCGGCTAAGTTTTTAACAGATAGCTTATAATTTTCTATATGCTTTAAATAATCGCCGCTTTGGGTTTTTATAGCTTCAGAAACGGGTACACTTTCTACCACGTTCCATATTAAACCAGCACTTTTAATTATTTGCTGTCTTTTTTGAATTTCTTCTACCGTCCACACTTCTCCGTTAGGGATATGGTGCAATGCACTCACTACGCCCTCGCAGCCTGCCTGCAATAAATCTGATAATTGAACCGGATCATTTGGTCCGTACCAACGCATAGTTGGTGTCATTTTATAATTTTTCATCTAATTAATTTGATGATTTGGTGATTTGAAAATTTGATGATGCTTGTGTTAAAGTAAATTATTGATGCTAATTGAGTTGGTGATTTGAAGATTTCTAATCCTTTATCCTTGCTCCTTAATCTTTAATCCTCAAACACTAACAACTTAACTTACACTCCAGAAAAAGTTGCAAAACCACCGTCTACATTCACAATAGAGCCGGTTACAAATTTTGAAGCATCACTTAGTAACCAAATTAAAGCGCCTTCTAATTCATCTGCGGTACCAAATCTTTTAAACGGAGTTTGTTTAATAACCAAGTTTCCTCTTTCTTTAAAAGAACCATCGGGGTTGGTTAATAAGTTTCTGTTTTGCTCTGTTAAGAAAAAACCTGGCGCAATGGCATTCATTCTAATTTTATCGCCGTAGCGGTTGGCTAATTCTACTGCAAACCATTTGGTATAACCATCAATGGCACTTTTTGCCATGCTGTAACCCAAAACTTTGGTAATTGCTTTTTGCGAAGCCATTGATGAAATATTTACAATACTTCCGCTTCCTGTTTTCGCAATTTCTTGTCCGAATACCTGAGTTGGAATAACAGTACCAAACAAATTAAGATCAACCACTTGCTTTAAGCTGTCCATATTTAAATCAAAAACCGAAGCTGTTGGTTCTACCACCGCACCCGGCATATTTCCACCGGCAGCATTTACCAAACCATCAATTTTACCATATTTTGCTAAAATCAACTCTTTAGCATTTTGTAAGGCTGTTTCATTTAAAACATCTGCAACAACGGCAAAAGCATTTCCACCGCTCGTATTAATTTCGTCGGCTCTATGTTGTGCAACTTCGGCATTTCTACCTAAAATAACCACACTCCCACCTGCTTGTGCTATTGCTTTTACAAAAGATGCTCCTAAAACACCTGTACCACCAGTAACCACAATTACCTTTCCCTTTAAAGAGAAATTTTCTATGCTCATATCTATTTTATTCTATTGCTTTATAATTGATTCTGAAAATAAGAAAACGAGAATTTTCTAATTAAGTCTCAAATTGCCTAAAAAATTGAGGACTATATAATTTTAGGGCAAAAAAAAATACGCAACCCTTACCGAAAACGCCTATTCTGATTTTGAAACCTGCAAGTCCTGAAGTTTTAAGGTGGTTTTAATTTTTGAGGGTTACAGCTATTAAACAGCGACCAAAATTTCTAAAAAATAAATTTGGGGTTTCCCCGCCAACAAATTCATCGTTTAAAATGGGAAGTATTTGCAAGGCGGGGCCACGCTATTTGTTGCAATCTTTTGTTTCCAAAAAAACAAAAGGATTTTCACTGCTATCGTTAACCCAGAAATAAAGAAAGTATTAAATTTTAGAATCTATCCTTTAAAACAATTATCTCTATGCCATTTCAGATAATCTTGCCCAGGAAAGTGGTGTTCATGGACTGATGGAGGCTTTGGATGAGAAAATAAATTAGCATTTTAGCCTCATTTGGTTATTTCACTGGTTTTACCCCTTCAGATGTCATGATGACTCTTTTAATAGTTCCATCTTTGTTATAATATAAATAATCTATACAAACGGAACGGTGAAAACTGCCTGCATCAGCTGCCAAAGCACCATTATGGTACACAAAATATGATTTCCCTTTAAAATCTATGATGGCTTGGTGGTTGGTGTTGGAGTTTCCGGCTATTTCATTGATAATGCCTTTGTACTCCCACGGTCCGTTAATGTTACGGCTCATGGCGTAGGCTATTTTCTCGGGAAATTCTGTAGCATAAGATAAATAATACCATCCGTTTTTTTGATGAACCCAAGGTGCTTCGGTAAATTTTGGCACATTGACGGTTTGCATTGGACCATCCATTTCTATCATGTTCTTTTTGAGTTTCACATAATTTAAAATGGTGTTTCCCCAAAAAAGATAGGGTTGGCCATCTTTATCAACAAATACAGTTGGGTCAATATCGTCCCAGCTGATGTTGGTGCCTTTGGTCATGTCGTTGGTAATTAAAGCCGATCCAATAGCGTCTTTAAAAGGTCCGGTTGGGCTGTCTGAAACGGCTACACCAATAGATTTGCCATGTATTGCGCCATGACTGATGGATACAAACCAGTAGAATTTATTGTTATAGTGAATGACTTGAGAAGCCCAGGCATCGCCTTTTGCCCATGCAAAATCTTTTACCGAAAGCGGTGATGGATGTTCTGTAAAGGTTTGCATATCTGTGGTAGAAAAACACAGCCAATCATGCATTACATATGAGTTTTTTCCTTTTGCAGCTTCATCATGCCCGGTGTAGAGGTAAACTTTGTTATTGTAAACCAAAGCAGAAGGATCTGCAGTGTATTTATGGGTGATGATGGGGTTTCCGTTAGCTTTAAATACGGTGTCTTTAACTGTATTTTGTGCATTCATATTTTGCGCAAAAAACAGGGTAAAGCCTATAGTTGTTGAAAGCATAAATAATGCTTTTCCTCTTTTTAATTTAGCGGCAATTTTTGATGAAATCATAAAACATTTTTTTGGCCTTAATTGGTATTAAGCAATTTAAAAATCTAAAATAGACAATTAAATGTTTTATTGACAATTATTTTTATGTTTTATTAATCTATTGCTAAAGCACAAGGCCGATGCTCAAATTTAAGCATCGGCTTGTATTCATTTAAAAAAATGAGTTGTTTATCTTTAGTAAAATGTGGTTGTTTTGGTTACGTTTTGCTTGGCTTTAGATTTTTGTATTCTTTTTAGTTTACCTTGATTTGGCCATTGATCAAAAGGGACATTGTTTAATGCACTAGCTACATCAATATATCTGGGCGTAAGTTCTTTATTATTATCTGTAACGCCATCTATCACATGACCAACAATAGGTGCAAAAATTAGATTCCCCCAAAAATAAACGCTGCCATTTTTTGGTTTTAAATCTACCATGGCTGTTTTACCTGTAGATGCTGAAGATATTTCTAAAGTAATTGGCTTTTTAAACGGCACATTTACAGCTGACGAATAAAAAGTATTGGTTACATTACCTACACCACCCGCAGCAAAAATTTCTGAAGATATATCTATTTCTTTTCCGTCTAATTTTACCACCACATCTTTTGGGGCGTTTACAATAAATGATGGTCGTTCTCCCTTAGATAATGCAGCGCCGATAGTACCGCAGGAGCTAAATGTTACCATGCTTATTGCCGCTAAGGTTAAGATTTGGAAAGTGTTTTTTTTAATACGTTTAAATTTTTCATGTTGTTTGTTTTAATGATTTGTGGATGAAGAGGTTGATTGAGCATGATCAAATTTACTTAGGTGATGAATTGGAATCAATTACACTTTAGTTGTATTTATCGGCGGTCCTTTATCTTCAAAGGTCGTCCTTGCTTTGTTGCTCTGTTATAAGGATTTGCTACGTCGCTCTGCATAACCTTAGCAAAGGCACCATCTCCATTGGAAAATCAAATTCAACTCAACCCCAAGAAGTAGTCAGACAAACCAAAGTATACCGTCTTATTCCGCCTTGGCGATTGCGGTTGTGGTGAAGAGGTTTAAGCAGAACCTTTGTAGCTAATGGCGCCTGCAGGCAGGTAGCGGTGGCATTTTGTTACTTTTTCGCTAAAGAATCCTGCGTAAGCATGCTTGAGGGCAATTAAAACAATAGAAACTTGCGAAAAAAGTAATAGGCCTCCGCGGCTGTGAGCGGCGAGATTATGAATTGAAAAATTGAATTTCATTAAAACAGTATTTTGCCAAAACGCTCAAGCCTCTCCGTCCCTAATGGCGGGACAAGCCTAGTCACTTTTTTCTTGATAAAAAAGTAACCAAAAAATCAAGGCTTGATGAATATTTGTTCAGTAAGCCTCAATAAATCTTTAAGCGCAAACCGAAGCCGTGGGAACGGCAGTGAATTAAAAAAGTTTATGCACCACTTCGTCGGTGTGCTGAGGTTCTTCTTTTATGTAAGTTTCTGCAAAAGATTTATTGGTCTTCCTTTCCAAATCTTCATAGGCCATCCTTGCTATATAGCTCTGCATAAACGTTTTGAAAAGGCACAATTTCAATTGGGATAATAAATTTCAAAATTAAATTCAGAACATTTAGCATTAACCAAGGTAAACCGTCTTATTCCGCCTTGGCGATTGCGGTTGTGGTGAAGAGGTTTAAGCAGAACCTTTGTAGCTAATGGCGCCTGCAGGCAGGTAGCGGTGGCATTTTGTTACTTTTTTGCTAAAGAATCCTGCGTAAGCATGCTTGAGGGCAATTAAAACAATATAAACTTGCGAAAAAAGTAATATGCCTCCGCGGCTATGAGCGGCGTGATTATGAATTGAAAAATTGAATTTCATTAAAACAGTATTTTGCCAAAAGCTCAAGCCTCTCCGTCCCTAATGGCGGGACAAGCCTAGTCACTTTTTTCTTGATAAAAAAGTAACCAAAAAATCAAGGCTTGATGAATATTTGTTCAGTTAGCCTCAATAAATCTTTAAGCGCCTGCCTGCCGGCAGGCAAACCGAAGCCGTGGGAATGGCTATGGATTAACAAAGTTTATGCACCACTCGTCGGTTTGCTAAGGGTAGTGCATTAAAAAGGTTTCTACAAAAGATTTATTGGACTTCCTTTCCAAATCTTCATAGGCCATCCTTACTATGGCGCTCTGCTAAATAACTTTTGATGGGAGATTTGCAAAGCCGAAAAATCGATTGGAATAGTGAATTTGACTTAACCCACAGAAGTAGCCTGACATGCCAAAGTACACCGTTTTATTCCGCCTTGGCGATTGCGGGTGGCATTGAAGAGGTAAAAGCAGAACCTTTCATAGCAATCGGCGTAGCGGTGGCTTTTTTGAATACTTTTTCAGCTAAAGGAAAACTGCGAAGCACTCTTGAGAGCTTTAAAAAAACATTTAAAAAACTGCGAAAAAAGTATTTGCCCTACCGGCGGCATGAGCCGGATGTGTATGAATTGGAATACTGAATTTAATTGAAACGCCAATTCCCCAAAAGCTCAAACCTCTCGGTCCTTAATGGCGGGAAAAACTAATTTGCATTGAAAATAAAAATTAATAATCCGCAACTTTATTTAAAGCATCAGTACGGGAACTTACTTGTAGTTTTTCATAGATATTATGAATATGCTTTCTTACGGTTTCTATACTGATGAATAAAAAGCCCGATATTTCTTTGTAGCGATATCCTTTAGAAAGGTATTGTAAAATTTCTTGCTCTCGGTTAGAGAGTTTTTCTAACTCTGCATTTATCTTTTTTGGAGCTTCTGTTTGAAAAAATGCGACTACCTTTCTGGCTATTTGACTGCTCATTGGAGCGCCTCCTTTATAAACATCTGTAATGGCTTCTAATATTTTAACAGGCAATAAAGTTTTAGAGATGTACCCATCAGCACCAGCTTTTAAAGCGTTAAAAATATTGTCGGTATCTTCTAATGAGGTACACATCAAAAATTTCGCATCCTCGCATTTTTCTTTTAAAATTTTGACCGCCGCTATGCCCGATTGACCAGGCAAATGAATATCTACTAGTACGACATCGGGTTTTAATGAAGGCAATATTTTTAGAGCTTCTTCGGCATTTTCAAACTTTGCTGCACAAACAAAACCATCGCTCCCTTCTAGCAATTGGCCCAACATTTCTCTTAGTTCTTGCTGATCTTCAATTATTGCTACGTTTATTTTGGCATTTGTTTCCATAATCTAAAAATAAGCTGAACTTACAAAATCATCAATTACACTTAAGTGGTAATTTTATGCTACTGCTTTTTCTAACTGCGCCAGTTTAATTTCGGTTTTCACAGATGTTCCTTCTCCTAAAACAGAATTCACCTTAAAAGTTGCTCCAATAGTTTGCATTCTCTGTTGCATATTCTTCAACCCATTTCCGCTCTTTTTCAATTCATTCATCTCAAATCCTTTTCCAGAATCTTTGATATGAAAAGTAAGCAGGTCGTTTTTATAAACAAGTTCTATAAATATTTGGTGGCAATCTGCATGTTTAATACAATTATGAAGTGCTTCTTTTATGGTGAGAAAAATATTTCTTTGTACTTCTTGCGAGATTTTAATTTGTGGGATTTCATCCTGAATAGCCAAATCAGATTTCACACTTAAACCTTCCAGATAATCTGAACAATATTCACGTATTCTGGCTACTAGGTTATCAAGTGTAGCATTCTGAGGGTTTAAAACCCAAATAAGATCTCTCATGTTTTCTACCAGATCTTTAGAAATTTGGGTAATATTATTTATTTCTCCTACTTCTACCCCATTTGCTTGCATCTTGTGGCTCACCATGCCTGCCATTAATGTAATTTTTGATAGTCCAGAACCTATATCATCATGTACATCTTTAGCAATACGAGAACGCTCATTGGTTTCGGCTAATAAAATGGCCCTACGTTGCTCTCTCTTTTGTTTTACTCTTTGTTTTTGAAAATACAAATACCCTGATGAGATAAAAATCATCATCACCAGAACTGTAAAAAGTATTTGATAATTTCTTTTTTGAATGAGCAATTCTTGTCTGGCCATTTTTAGGCTATTGATCTGCTCGTTTTGCTTTAAAGCAGTGATTTGACCTCTTTGCTTTTCTGTTTGGTAAAGTGTTTGCATTTCTGCTAGCTGCTTAGCGCTTTCTACATTAATATAATCGCTATTTACTTTTGTGTATTTATTTTTAAAATAAAGGGCTTTCTTATAATCTCCTAAACCCTCATAATCTTCGGCTAAACTACCATAAGCCTCCACCACAATATTAGTTGCTTGAATAGATTCGGCAATTTTTAGGCTTTTGGTATTAAATTCAATTGCTTTTGGGTAATTTTTTAATAATGCATAAACATTACCAATGTTGTTTAAGTTAGCTGCTACAAAAAACTTATCTCCTAATTTTTCAGAATAAATTAAAGATTGATTATAATATTCTATCGCCTTTGGCAGCTCTCCTAAATATTTATAAACAATACCAATATTGTTTAAACTAAGTGCTATACGATCTGTTTTTTGCAGCTTTTGATAAATTTGAAGTGCTTTTTTATATACGCTTAATGCGAGATCGTATTTTAATTGTTGCTCATAAATGATTCCTGTATTGTTATAACAATCGGCCAAGAGAGATTCGTCTTTAATTTCAATAGCAATATTTTGAGCCCTTTCATAAAAGGTTAAAGCCTGACTAAAATTCTTTTGCTCTTCATAAAGAGCTCCAATATTTTTTAAAATCTTTCCACTTTGTTGTTTTTCATTATCAGTCTCTGCCTTTTTTAGCGCTATTTGATAATTTTTTAAAGCCTCTACTGGTTTACCTAATTGTGAGTAGGCTTTCCCAAAACTATTGTAAATTACTATTTCAATCACCTTTTCTTTTTTGCTTTGGGCAGTTACCAATCTGTTTTGGAGTAAATTAATTACCTTTTGATATTCGCCAGCCCGGTACAAAGAATCGGATTTTATAATAGCTGAGTCTTCTATTTGTGCAAAAGTAGTTTTAACAGAAATTATACTGATAAGTAAAAAAAGAAAGGAATAACGTGATAAATATTCTAATCGAAAATTAATTAACATATAAGACAGGTTAAAAGTTAAAAAACTTTATTTCATTTTATTAATGAAATTATTTATACTGCAATGTAATTAATTTATAAGTTATTTAGCTATAGATTATTAACCTTAATTAAATTTCAAAAAATCATCTTTTATTACGACAAAAAAATCACCCTAAACACTTTTGGCTAAAAAAATACCATTAGAAATTTAGGGTGATAAATATTTAAACAGCGTCTGAAAGAGACGTAAAAGTAAAATCTCTTATTTTTAAAGGGGGAAGCATATAATTCACATTAGACTCGCCACTAACGGTTCTTTCTGAAATGCCCATTTCTTCTAAGTTATTTAGCATGATGATTGGGCTTTCATTGAATCTGAAATTTTTAACTGGGAATTTAATTTCTCCATTTTCTATATAAAAAGTACCATCTCGGGTTAAGCCAGTTAATAGTAAAGTTTGAGGATCTACCGGGCGGATATACCATAAACGAGTTACCAATATGCCTTTTTCTGTTCCCTTAATTAATTCTTCCAGGGTTTTAGTACCACCTTGCATAATGGCTCCATCTGGAAGCGGAATAGCCTTTATACCAGTTTTTTGAGCCCAATACCTTGAGCTATACAAGTTTTTGATTATTCCTTTTTCTATCCAGTTTACTTTCTCCTGCGGACGGCCATCGCCTGTCCAGTTGTTGGTTGGAAGTTCTTCATTCCATGGATCTGAATATATATTTACCCTTTCATCAACTAATTGCTCTCCAACTTTTGTTTTACCACCGGGCTTGCTTAAAAAACTTCTGCCTTCATCTGCCTGCCGAGCGTCTAAAGCAAAGAACATATTTTCTAGCATCACGGCAACTGCGGTAGGCTCTAAAATTACGGTGTATTTGCCAGGTTCAATGGCTTTTGCAGTAGCAGAACCGCTGGCCTTTTTTGCTGCTATAATGGTGTCTTTTTTGGCATTGAGCTTAGAAAAATCATTATACCCTCTTGTTGCATAACCAGATCCTTTTCCATCATCTGTACGCATAGTGATGTTAAAAGCCACATTTGTGGTTACATTGTAAGCAAATAAGCCTTTGCTATTCATCATGGCCGTATAACCTGTACTGTTCTCTAAAAAACCTGCTCCGTTTAATTGATTATCTTTCGTGACCTGTAAGCTATCGGCTACAGCCTGAGCCCTTTCTTTTGGACCAACTGCTGCCGTTACCGGCGAAAAAGTATTGGTGTCAGGCCCATAATTTTGAGGTCCTAAAAATGACATATATTCAGGATTTTCTGGCGCTAGTTGAGCCAACTCTTCTGATCTTCTTACTACTTTTTGTAATGATGCATCATCAAATTCATTAATAGTAGCTACTCCTGCCTTTTTACCAAATGCAGATGAAACTACCAAACTTGTTTGGCTTACGCCCCCACTAGTAGAAACTGCATTTCTAGCATATCTTATATTTCCCCCGTCAGAACCACTGATATTTACTTCACATTCGTCTGCTTTGGAATAACTGAGCACTTTCTTTAAAAGCGCAAAGGTTTCTTCTTTAGTTAATATGGCCATGTTTTTAAAGTTTTAGGTTGTTAAGTTTTAGGTTTTAAGTGAACTTTAAGTTATCGGTTCAAAACCTATTACTTAATACTTATAACCTAATTACTTTTAGTAATTAAATTTTTCTTCCTGTATTGATTACGTTTATACCATTAAATCTGGTGGTTGCTGAACCATGTGAAACGGCACTTGATTGCGTTGGCTGACCTTTTCCATCAAAGAAAGAACCTCCTAAACGGTAATCATTTTGATCGCAAATGGCAGCACATGAATTCCAGAACTCTTGGGTATTGGCTTGATAAGCCACATCCTTAAGCATCCCAACTATTTTACCTTCTTTAATTTCGTAATATAATTGCCCGCCAAATTGGAAGTTATAACGCTGTTGATCTATTGAGAAAGAACCATCGCCAATGATATAAATTCCCTTTTCTACATTTTTTATCAATTCTGAAACGCTTAAAGGTGTTTTACCTGGTTGCAAAGAAATATTTGCCATTCGTTGAAATTGCACACTGCTCCAGTTATCTGCATAACAACAGCCTTGTGATTTATCTAAACCAACAATATGAGCTTGATCTCTAATGGCTTGATAATTCACTAAAACTCCTTCTTTTATCACATCCCATGAACCACATTTTACGCCTTCATCATCATATCCTACAGCACCTAATGAACCTGTTTGGGTTTTATCTGCAACTATATTTACCAGTTTATTTCCGTAATTGAATTTTTTAGACTCCCATTTATCTAAGGTTAAAAAGCTGGTTCCGGCAAAGTTGGCTTCATAACCTAAAACCCTATCTAATTCTGTTGGATGCCCTGTAGATTCGTGAATGGTTAACCATAAATGAGAAGGATCTAATACCAAATCGTATTTTCCAGGTTCTACAGATTTGGCTTTTAATTTTTCACCTGCTTGTGCTGCTGCTTGTTTGGCATCTTCCAGCATATCATAACGGCCTTTATACAAAGTTCCGGCTGCTGTTACAATTTTATCTTGTGGCCGGGCATCTAAATATTCATAACCCATTCCCATTGGAGAACTTAAAGCATTCCTGGTTTCAAATTTTCCCGTTTCTTTATTGATTTTGGTAATAAAAAAGGTTGGCCAAATACGATGAATATCCTGATCTATGTAAGAACCATCTGTAGAAGCAAAATATTTTTGTTCGTTTACTAAAAACAGGATGGAATTGATATAATCTGCTCCGCCTTTCATAGCTGCATCATTTACAGATAACAGCAAGTCCACTTTTTCTTTAACAGGGATTTCGAAGGCATTTTTTTCTATAGGAGCTTTCCAACTCACCTCTCCATATCCTTTTTGGGGTGCTAACTGAACGGGTTCTGTAAGCAAGCGAGCGTTTTCTTTAGCAATAGCAACTGCTAATTGAGCGGCTTTTGCAATGCTGTCGTTATCGGTTTTATCTGTAGCGGCAAAACCCCAGCTTCCGTTGGCAATTACTCTAATTCCTACTCCGTAAGACTCTGTGTTTACTATGTTTTCTACTTTATCTTCTCTTGTGACGACAAACTGATTGAGATATCTTCCAATGCGAACATCGGTGTAGGTTGCACCTTTAGATCTTGCTGCATTGAGTGCAACATCGGCAATTAATTTTTTAGCTGCCGGATCTACATATTCTAACAGTTTATCAGGAGAAACCGAATTTCCCCAAACCGGTATAGCAGGAAGCATAGCCGTGGCAGCCCCTAATCCGGTTAAATAAATAAAATTTCTACGTTTCAAATGAGGTGAATTAAAAAGTTTTGAATAATAAAAATATAGAAAAATAATGATAGAATTTAATGATGAGTTAAATAAATATTCTTTACTGAGATCAATAACGCCTAAATTTAGCGATGGCAAGGTTTATTGGGAAAAGAGCTAATGAAAAGTTATGTGTGGCGTGATAGTTCTATTGCCAGACGGAGTCCTGATTTTAATGAAAAGATATAAGTGATTCTTTGAAACACTGAAAACAGTTTGGAAAATTATAGATTCCTTTTTATTAACAAGTTTGGGTTGCCCCGTGGAACAACCCAAACAGCTGATTTATTTACTCAGCAACCGCCTTTGCGGGGAACACGGTTAAAAATTACTTTACTATCTCGTTCTACATATTCGGCCGATACTATTGGATATGAATACTTGGGCGCATGCGATACGCTATGGCTTTTTATCATTATTTTGTCGTTAACTTTCAGGCTATGTAATTGCTCAAGTTGAGATTTTTCCGGCTCAAATTTTACAATATAATCGTCACCATTCATACTAACCATCACTCCAAAACCTAATCTTGAGCCTGGCGGAAGAGAAAGAGAGGTTACAAACCCTTCCATATTGGCGTAATCTTTAATGTGCTTCCTTATTTTAGCTTCAGCGGCATACACTTTTTTACCTGCAGGAGAAGCTTCCCACATTTTGTACCTAATACCATCAGGGGTAGATTCCCATTTTTCCCTTTCGGTTTTTCTTTCAGCAATGGAAAGTGGCTTTGGGATTGGCTTTTCAGCAGATTCATTTTTAATTTCACGGTTTGCAAATACCAGTCCGCTTACCACAACCAGCAGAAAAATTAGTGCATAAATTACTTTTTTCATATCCTTTAATTTGGTGCAACAAAAATACTTTGATGTTTTCAGATTGAATCATTTAGATTGTAAATAAAAATGTAAACTTTGTAAATAAAATATTGACGTTATGGATGTTAGCCTAAATCTTCTTTCAGGGAAACGCAAATACCTTTTAGGATTCATTATGCTTTTATCTCTTGCTGTAATGTGCACAGCTTTCAGTATGATTGGCAGTGACGATTTTGACATAGCTAAAAGAGAGATTTTACTCCGCAGGATCGGACATGAATTACTCTTACAATCGGGAGACAGTACATCAAGAGTGCTTCCGATAAAGAAAATCTCGGAAAATGAATACCAAATCTCATTTGAGAATGAGCTTACTTTTGAACCTTCCTACTTAGTAGATATTACCAACCGTTTGCTGGCCAAAGACCCGCTGGCAAATGATTATGTGGTTAATGTGATAAACTGTAGTAATTCTAGTATTGTCTATGGATACGCAATTTCCAAAAACAAAAAAGATGATATTGTATCATGTATAGGAAGAAAACAAGCAAGCGCATGTTATAAGGTCAATATTAAATTTAAACAGACTGGTTTATCCATAGTAAAAAGCGGATATCTTTTGGGTAGCCTGTCTTTATTAGCTTTTTTTGGTTTTATATTTTTTAGAGTAGCTAAGCCCCCAAAAGCCCTCCTTCAAAGTCAGGATACCGACCTATTCACTTTAGGTTCAGTATGCTTTGATCCGAAGAATCGGAAGCTAAACATCAACGGAAAAACAATTGAACTCACTGGAACTGAATCTCGTTTACTACTCATTTTCGCACAGTCACCCAATGAAACCATCGAGCGGAGCAGGTTGCAAAAAGAGATATGGGAAGATGATGGTGTGATTGTTGGCCGCAGCCTAGATATGTTCATATCAAAACTCAGGAAAAAACTAGAATTAGATCCCAATATCAACATTGTGGTGACCCGTGGAAAGGGTTATAAACTTGATTTGGGAAATCCTAGTTTTTCTTAATTTATCTTGGACGAAGTCCTGATTTCCATGAATAGATTTCAGTCTTTCCTACATTTTTCTTCATTTAGCTTTTATAGCAAAACATTTACATTGTTAGTGATACTTCATCCTAACTTATGACTAAATTATCATTTCAAAACCCATAAAACATTTTTATTTCGAAAAATAGTTAATATTTAACTTATTTCCCGCATTAACGATTGAAACGGCGTCCTTTATCCGCTTTTCGGGGATGAAGATACAGTGAAAATCGAGTTAAAACGCCCTCCTCATTTTACCCAATCTTTCTTCCAGTATTAATTATGTTAACACCATTAAAACGAGTAGTTGGGCAACCATGAGAAACGGCACTTACCTGCCCAGGCTGACCTTTTCCATCAGAAAAAGTACCTCCTAAACGGTAATCATTTTTATCTGCCAATTGTGTGCATGAATTCCAAAATTCTTGGGTATTAGCTTGGTAAGAAGCATCTTTTAACATCCCCACAATTTTTCCGTCTTTAATTTCATAAGCCAGCTGACTGCTAAACTGGAAATTATAACGTTGCTGATCTATAGAATAAGAATTTCGGCCAAACATGTAAATGCCTTTTTCTACATTTTTAACCATATCTGCAGCGCTCATTGGTGTGTTACCAGGTGCTAAAGAAACATTTGGCATTCGCTGAAATTGTATACTGCTCCAGCTATCAGCATAGCAACAGCCTTGCGATGCTGGCAAACCTAAAATATGAGCCTGATCTCTGATGGTTTGATAGTTAACCAAAACACCATCTTTAATGATATTCCAGTTGCCACATTTTACGCCTTCATCATCATAACCTACGGCTCCTAAAGAACCTTGTTCGGTTTTATCTGCTAAAATATTGACTTGCTTGCTACCGAAATTGAATTTTTTACTTTCCCATTTATCTAAAGTTAAGAAACTGGTACCGGCATAATTGGCTTCGTAACCTAATACTCTGTCTAACTCTGTTGGGTGTCCCACCGACTCGTGAATGGTGAGAAAAAGATGTGTAGGATCTAAAATCAAATCGTATTTACCGGGTTCTACTGGCTTTGCTTTTAGTTTTTCTTCTACATGCAGGGTGGCTTCCTTTACATCCTCTAAAATATCGTAACGCTTTTTGTACATCGTTACCGGGCCGCCTTTTATTTTTTCACTTTCTAAGGGTGTTAAATATTCAAAACCCATTCCCATAGGTGCGCTTAAGGCATTTCTGGTTTCAAACTTTCCGCTGGCGGCATCAATTTTAGTAACGGTAAAGTTTGGCCAAATGCGATGGATATCCTGATCTATATAAGAACCATCTGTTGAAGCAAAATATTTTTGCTCATTCACCATAAATATGCTGGAGTTTACAAACTTTGCGCCTGCCTGCATGGCTACTGCGTTTACGTTTAACAGCAAGTCGACCTTTTCTTTTATGGGAACTTCAAATGCATTTTTTTGAATAGGCGTTTTCCAACTGACCTCTCCATAACCTTTTTGCGGAGCTAGTTTTACAGGTTCTGTTAATAATTTTGAATTCCCTTTGGCAATGGCTACAGCCAAACTTGCTGCTTTGGCAATGCTATCATTATCTAAAATATTGGTGGCTGCAAATCCCCAGCTTCCGTTAGCAATTACACGAATGCCCATTCCGTAAGATTCTGTGTTGGCAATATTTTGTACTCGTTTTTCACGAGTAGCTACCACCTGATTGAGGTATCTACCTATGCGAACATCGGCATAAGTTGCCCCTAAAGATTTAGCGGTATTCAACGCTACATCGGCCATTTTCTTTTTAAGGGCTACATCAACTGGGTTTAATGCATCTTCTAAAGAAATTTCTTTGCCAAAAAGTGGCATAGAAGGCAAAATAGATGCGCCTGTGGCTAGGCTGGTGAGGTATAAAAAATCTCTTCTTCTCATTTTTATAAATTAAAAAACGCTTTTAATTTTCATTAAAACTTGTTCTAATGCGCTAGGCTTTAAGGATGATATTTTCCCTAAAACAAGTGAATTCCTAATAGTGGCAATTTTATTACATCTTATTTCACTATTTTTTGGAAGTGCTTCTGTTAAATCTTCTGCTTTTAAAAGAAAAGAAAAAGTGGTTAGTCTTACATTGGTAGTAATTGGGCAAATAAGCACATCATTATCCAAATTATTTGAAAGTTGATTAGAGATAATGATTGCTGGTCTTAGTTTTGATTTTGATAAATCATCCGAAAACGGATAATTCACAGCTATAATATCACCCTGATGATACATTTTTAAATTAGAAGCTAAAAAATCATCCCAATGCTTATTCTCTTCGTTATCCCAAACTTCTGCGAAAGATTCTTGCGATAACTTAGAAAGTTGATTTGACAATTTTGCATCTGAATTATAATCTACTGTACTTTCATTAAAAGTGCCTGAAACTTTATTATCAGAGTTTTTTTTACCTAATGGATAGGCGATAATTTCAATTTCCATATCAATAAACTCATCCGGAAGTTGAATAATTAGATCTTCCTTTGTGTGCGGAAATATAACTTTCTTAATCATAACCTTTTGATTTATAGCATGAATATACCACTAAATATTTCAAATTAAAACGCTAAAGAATTCCTTAATTTACACTATTACCATCTCATGATGCTAAATAATTTATTAGTATAGCCCATATCCGCATATCCAATTTTTTAGACTTCATATAAATCTCGCAGATTCTTCTTTCTTAACTTAGAAAACATTCTGAGAAAAGAAAGAAGATTATGCAAAACAAAACCAATCTCTAACCCCTAAACAGCGTCAGATAGTGATGTGAATGTAAAGTCTCTAATTTTCATTGGAGGAACCATCACATTACCCATTCTTACTGGTTTACCTAATGCTTCTACGTTATTTAGCATAATTACCGGACTTTCATTAAATCTGAAATTCTTTACTGGGAATTTGATTTCTCCATTTTCGATGTAGAAAGTACCATCTCGGGTTAAACCGGTTAGTAATAGCGTTTGTGGATCTACCGAGCGGATGTACCAAAAACGAGTAACTAAAATTCCTTTTTCGGTACCTTTAATTAAATCTTCTAAAGATTGATTGCCACCTTCCATTACAAAACTACGTCCGAATGGGACAGGCTCTACTCCTTTTTGAGCAGCCCAATAACGAGAATAAGCTAGGTTTTTCACCACTCCTTTTTCTACCCATTGGGTTCTTTTCAATCTTAATCCATCACCGTTCCAAGTTGCAGAAGGCAAATCTGGATTCATAGGATCTGAATATAAGTTTACATTTTCTGAGAAAAGTTGTTCGCCTAAACGAGTTCCGCCACCTTTTTTGCTCATAAAACTTCGGCCTTCATCTGCACTACGAGCATCAAAACCTCTAAACATATTGCCTAACATATCGCTGGCAGCTAAAGGCTCTAAAATAACGGTGTATTTACCTGGCTCAATAGCTTTCGCCCCTGCTGAACCGGTAGCTTTTTTGGCTGCAATTTTACTAAGTGCCAAAGTATCCATCTTATCTACATCGTTAAAACCTTGATCTACATAGCCTGAGCCAGTACCTTCTTGATTCCTAACAGTTACAGAAAAAGAAACGTCGGTGCTTTTGTTATAAGCAAAAAGCCCTTTAGAATTCATGATGGCATTAAAATTAGTACCATTCTCTAAAAAGCCTGCTGCTTCTAATTTGGCTTCTTTTACAACTTGTAAGCTTTTAGCCACCATTTCTGCCCTTGTATCTGGCGTAATGGCTGCTGTTTTTGGAATATATGTTGGTGATTCTGGAAAATCTTGTGGGCCTAGCAAAGGCATAAACTCCGGATTTTCTGGAGCCAATTGCGCCAATTCTTCTGCTCTTTTCACTACTTTTTCTATAGATGCATCATCAAATTCATTGATGGTAGCCGATCCTGTTTTTTTGCCAAAAGTAGCACTCACTGCTAAATCCATAGTACTAATTTGACCCGCTGTAGAAACTGCATTACGGGCATAACGGATGTTGCCGCCCTCTGAACCGTTTAAACTTACTTCGCAGGAATCAGATTTTGAAAAACTGAGTGCTTTTTTTAATATCGCTTGGGCTTCTTCTTTACTTAATATTGCCATTTTTTTTATAAGTTTTAAGTGTTAAGTTGTAAGTTTTAAGTGAAAATTAAGTCCATCAGTTTTAAAAAACCTTTAACCTAAAACCTTATACCTACAACCTTCATTTATATTTTTCTTGCTGTATTGATCACGTTTACTCCGTTAAAACGAGTGGTTGGACTGCCATGAGAAACGGCGCTACTTTGTGAAGGCTGGCCTTTTCCATCGTTAAAAGATCCACCTAAGCGGTAGTCACTTTCATCGCAAACAGCGGCACAAGAATTCCAAAATTCTTGGGTGTTTGCCTGGTAAGATACATCGTTTAACATGCCTACAATTTTTCCATCTTTAATTTCATAGAAAATTTGTCCGCCAAACTGAAAATTATAACGTTGCTGATCTATAGAGAAACTGCCATTACCAATAATGTAAATTCCTTTCTCTACATTTTTGATCATATCATCTACACTTAATTTTTCTTTTCCGGGTTGTAGCGAAACGTTTGGCATTCTTTGGAACTGCACATCATCCCACCCTTGAGAGTAGCAACAGCCTTGAGATTCTTTTAATCCTAAAATATGGGCCTGATCTCTGATGGCTTGGTAGTTCACCAAAACTCCATCTTTAATAATATCCCATTTACCACATTTTACGCCTTCATCATCATAACCTACTGCGCCTAAAGAACCTTTTTGGGTTTTATCAGCTACAATATTTACTTTATCGCTACCAAATTTGAAGTTTTTAGATTTCCATTTATCTAACGTTAAGAAACTTGTACCAGCATAATTTGCCTCGTAACCTAATACCCTATCTAACTCGGTTGGATGCCCAACAGACTCATGAATGGTTAACCATAAATGCGATGGATCTAAAACTAAATCGTATTTACCTGGCTCCACAGATTTTGCTGTGATTTTTTCAGTGGCATTTAAAGCTGCAAACTTTACATCTTCCAGCATATCATACCTGCCTTTATAACGAGGCACAATACCAGGGACTTTATCTTGCGGACCAGCCGTTAAATATTCATATCCCATTCCCATTGGCGAACTTAAGGAAGAACGAGTTTGGAATTTACCGGATGCTTTATCAATTTTTGTGACTCCAAATGAAGGGAAAATACGATGAATATCTTGATCTATATAAGACCCATCTGTAGAGGCAAAATATTTTTGTTCGTTTACCGCGAAAATTACTGAATTCACAAAACTTGCTCCGTTTTGCAACGCAATATCATTTACTTGAAGCAGCAAATCAACTTTCTCCTTAACCGGTACGGCAAAGGTGTTAATTTCTATTGGTGCTTTCCAGCTTACTTCACCAAAACCTTTTTGAGGAGCCAACTGGACTGGTTCGCCCTGAATTTTAGCATTTGCTTTGGCAACGGCAACAGCTTGTTCGGCTGCTTTTGCAATGTCATCCATGGTCATTTTGTTGGTGGCTGCAAAACCCCAACATCCATTGGCAATTACTCGGATACCAATACCATAAGATTCTGTATTGGCTACACCCTGTACTCTTTTTTCTCTGGTGGAGACAAACTGATTAAGGTATCTGCCAATTCTTACATCGGCATAAGTTGCACCTTTAGACCTTGCAGCGTTTAAAGCTACATCAGCCATTTGCTTTTTAATCCTAACATCAACCCCATCTAAGGCTTGTAACGGATCTATTGGATTTCCAAAAGCAGATAAGTTAGGCAGCAAAGTAGCTCCTAAACCCATTCCTGATAAATATAAAAAGTCTTTTCTTTTCAAGCTGATTCCTCCTTTATAAGCTGTTTATTTTAAAATTCAATCTAGCTATTATTTTGAATGAATTAAAATTTTGTTTTGTAAGATTTATGTTTCAATGGAGGTTGGAAGGAGGCAAACTACATTTATGAATGGCAATTATTTTTGGGAAGTAAAATTCTTATATTTGTTTATGGAAACACTCATCATCAACATTCCAGAAAAAAAAAGTGCCTTGGTAAAACAACTGCTCAAAGAGCTAGGTGTTACCATTAAAAAGGCAGAAACCAGAAAATCATCTAAAAAACTAAATGCTTTGACCGCTAAAACAATAGATGACGCTCATAAAGGTATTGGGTTAGATAAACCTATTGAAACTGTTGAGGGTTTTATTAAATCTCTATAATAATGTTTGCTCTTATACCTACTCACCAGTTTAAGAAAATATTAAAACCCTTAAAAAGCGATCAAAAAGAAATACCGAACTATTAATTATTTTTTTAGAGCTTCTTCAACAAGATGGAGCTATTGGATTAGACAAAAAATATCGCCCTCATAAACTTTCTGGAAATTATAAAGATAATTGGGAAGCGCACATTAAACCTGACTTACTACTAATTTGGTTTGAAATAACAGAACAAAACGAGATTATTTTACTAAGAGCTGGCTCGCATTCTGATTTATTCTAATCCATCCTCCCTTCAGCCCACAAATAACCTGCACTCATCAAAAAAAGAAAGAAAAACCACCATTTAGAAACTTCTCGTTTTTCTTTTTCTGATTTTTCTAATAATTCAGCTGGTTTTTGTAGTTGGACTTTAGCTATTTGAAGATTCGCTTTAATTTTATCTGCATCTCTAATACTGCTCCAACTATTTTCACCAAATACATAAAATGAAGTTGCCGACTGCTGGTTAACTTTTAGCGAATGCCAACCTTTTTGCTGTGGCCAAAAAGTACCTTTCCATACAAAAGGCATATACTTGTTTTGTAAAGGCGCTAAAACCAAACTATCTACCAGAATGGAAACGGGGTTTCCTGCCTCTGGATTTTCTATATGGATATTGGCTTGCTGGTTGATTAATGGAAAAGCAGGTTCTATTTTATATTGGAGTTGATTATTATATTTTTTTGCTGATTTATTGATTAACTCGGTCCAAAAATTGGCGTAATCAATTTTTAACCCATTTAAAAACCAGTGATAGGTTGCCGGAATGGTAGAAACCATAATTTTACCCGAACCGTACATCATATTATTCACCATAATTTTAGCCTCGCTGGTAAAGACTACAGGCTGATTTCCGCTTTTTAAATTGAAATATAAAGGCTGATCAATTTCTAAGGGAGATAATAAATTTTCCATCAGCTTTAAGCGATAACTTTTATCTCTAATAGTAGATGGAGCACCGTAAGCAAACTTTTTGCTAAAAACAGAAATAGGTTTGTTTTCATTTATTCTAATCAATAAGCCCAAACCCTGTTCTATTTGTTTTTCTAAGGTTAATTTCTCACTGGCGGATAATAAAGCTAACTCTGCATCATCTGCAATAAGCAAATCAAATTGTTGCAAAAGGGACTGATTCACTTTATCTACGCTTGTAGATTTAGTATTTAAATAATCTACACTAAACTTATCTTTACTTATCCGACTTCTAAAAACTACTGGATATTGATTTTGATATAACCAGTTTTTTAGAAATTTATACTCAAAATCTGGGCTTGCAGCTAAAACAAGAACTTTAACAGGTGGCTTTTCTATCACCTCAAAAGGAATTTCTTCTTGTGACAAAGTATCTTTTCCGCTTAAAGCGATAAGTTTATAAACTGCTTTTCCAACTAGTTTTGGAGTATGGGTTAAAGAAAAAGAAATACTTTCCTTTTTATTAATCACCACAGAATCTAAATTTGAACCCAATCCTTTTAAAACTAATTGAACAGGTTTTGAAAGGTTATTTAAATAAGTCCCTTGCACTTGCAATTTATGGGTGCTAATGATTTGCCTATCCCAATAAATGGATGGTATGCCTGATGGAAAAGCAGATGGATGGAAAGTGAATTGAAGTTTTTTTATGCTCGCTAAATCTGCGGAAGCTAAACCATTGCCATAAACATTTACTTGCTTTACTTGAGGATGTTTTGCTAAATAATAGGCTAAATCTGGAATATAGGTGAGTTTGGTTTTAAAATTCTTCTGCAACAAAGAGGAATCAACCGTATAAACTTTTTTATTTTTAGGAAGGCTATCTAAATTTACACCCTCGGTAAATATCACTAACTCATTTATAGATTCCTTTTTTTCTACCTCATATTTAATAGGAATTAATAATAAAACCAACGAAACCACTGCAATTGCAGAACCTATCATTCGTATCCATAAACGACTGCTATTTTCCCTTTTCCACTCCTTAAACAAAAGGAACGCTAGAAAAATTAAAGCAGAAAGGATGATGATATAGTGAACATTCATATTTATTGTTTCCCGTTTTTTAGGTTTTGAAAGTATGATTTCCCTAAAGAAGATGCTGCCACGCCAGAACCTGCTTGTGGTAAAGGTTGCACATTACCAAGCAACTTTTGCAAAGCGTTTTCTATCAGATCAATTTCTGAATTATTGATTTTCACCTCTCCATTCACAGTTTTCTTCATCAACTTTAAAGCGGGTAAATAAGCTGATGGACTTTTAGAAGCAGCCGTAATTAATTCTATTTGAGCGGTATTCAACATCCTTTTATCAATTACAGAAAGTTGTGGCTTTTGCTTTAACTGCTCTAAAACAGCAATGGCTTTTTTTAAGTTTGCTGCTTTTTGGTCTGTGGTTATTAGCATTGCATTATTTACCGGATTGGTGATTTTATCCAACTCTCCGGTCAATCTTTTTTCGTCTTTAAGTGGCGATGTTTTCACCGTTGTTTTGGCAACATAAGCTCTAGAACTTTGCTGCAAATCTTTCAATAATCTTAACGCTTTATATTCAAAAGGTAAAGCTTCTTGCGGCTTGTAAGTACGTAAGCGCAATTCGGCACTCCACATTTCTGTTAGCGTAGCTTTTAATTTTGATTTCAATTCGGGTTCAAAAAAGCCAGCATCTTCTGCGTTATCATGTTTGTGAGCGTACTCATCCATTAGCGCTTGCACATCACCAAATTTTACATTTTCTTCTTTACTGTGGTTATGTCCATCATCGGCACTATGCTCTTCTACTTTTCCCTCAGCGCCATAAGTTTCAGATTCTTCGCCTAAAAACTTACCATAACGCAGCCTCAATAATTTTTGATCAATCCCTAAATTGTTGCTTCTGTTTTTAAATTCTGTATCCGTTATGCTTGCTTTTTCTTTGAGCAATTTCTCGGTATCAATAATAATTTGGCGCTGACTTCTAAAATACTCGGGCACCAAATTTACACCGCTAGCTAATCCTGTTAAACTCATCAATTCTGAAGTATCTTGAATGGAAACTATATAAATATCCGATCTGCTTTCTTGTCCAAAATTATCCTTCGCTTTTACATAAAAATAAAGCTCGTCTCCGGGTTTCATCCCTAAAGCTCTCAAATTAATAAGCTGATTTAGCGCTTGCTGCTTACCAGAAACAGCTTTATTAAAAGCAATTTTTTGTTCTTTAAAACTCACCCCTTCCCCTTTTCCGCTGGTTACAGTGGCTGCAATAAAAGCATCGCTAATGCCATAATCATCAGTCAATAAAACCTGAAGATTCACTTGTTGAGGTTGCCCAAAATCTATCACACTTTGTTGCGCCGGCTTATTTACTTTGATGGCCACAGGCAAATCTAAAACAACAGCTATTTCATACAAATCAGATCGTTTTCCGTCTAATTCTACCTGATAAAAGCCCGTTTGCTTTAATATTTTTTGAGTTGCCCATTCTGTTTTTTCTTTATTTAAAGGCTTTAAGCCGATGACTTGGCTATCGTTAAAAATAAAATTTATTTCTTTAACCGATTGATTTGTAGTGATTTTCCAATTAACGGTAGCACCAATTGGTACTTTTAATGTAAACTGATTTTGATTTCTACTTCCTAATTTGGTATAAGCAGGTGCCAAAATTTGAACACTTAAACGCTCTATTTCTGAAGGTATACTGTCGGTTAATAATTTGGCTTTCGCCGATGCTGAGGAACCCGTATCCATAAATTCACTTTTGACGGGTAATTTAGTCATCAAAAAGCTGATGCTTAATCCTATAAAAAGAAACAAAAACCCTGATTTTAATTTACTGATAGGTTCTTTAGGTTGCGCTAATTGTGGCAACAGCTCATTAACTTTTGAAGCCTGTAATTTTTGTAAAAAACTTAAGGAATTTGAAGGTTGTAAAACCAAGGCTGAACTTTCTTCTAAAACCGGGAATTGCTGATCGAGGTAAGTGGAAATATCTTTAATTTCAATGCCTTTTGGATTGATTATCCAAAGAAAAACTAAAACTATCAACCACAAAATGGGTAAAATTAGTAAAAAAGAAATAGAAGAAAAATGGCTGATAAGTGTAGCGCCCACCAAAGCTATTGCACCAGAAAGCATCAACAACCTCAGCAAAGAAAAAATGAGCCATTTTCTCTTAAAATTATCTATCCATTTTTTGCTTTCTATAAATTCCATATCAAGCTTTCTTTTGTTTAAAAGACAAAATTCGTTCTAAAGCAAATACTAAAAACGCCAAAATCCACACCCAATTACTGATGGGATTTTGCTGGGCAACGGCTCTTTCTGCTTTCTTTTTAAGATTATTTTGCGAATAAAAAAATGGTTGAGTAGCCGCTCTTTGATCTGCCGAATCTAACTCAAAGCCAAATTGGTTTTGAGCCAAAGGTGTCACCAAAACTAAAGGCATCAGGGCTTTTACAAATTCTTCGCTCCACACTAAATCTGTCCATTGGGGGTTAAATCTGCTATAAAACCTGTAATGATGCAATTGATTTGCATATTGATAAGATAAAATAGATTTTCCAAAACCATCTGTCCAAATGGCGTTAGCATTTTCATCTTTATATAAAATCCTTTTATATAAAGCAAAAGTGCTTTCGTTTTTTACTAAATTTACTTTTGTTTGAATGGTAGAATTTAAAACTTCTTCTTTCCCATCTTCATAGCTAAACAAAATTATTTCCTCTTTTAGGTTTTGAGGAATTGCCGCTGTAGATAGCCAAAACAAAATATTAGTTTGAGGCGAAATTTCTTTAGGATTTTTAACTACTTGAACACTAATTTTTCTTCCGCTGTAATCTCTAATCGCTAAAATTGCTGCTTTCAAATAACTGGCATCTTTTTGATTTTGCGCTTCATAAACCGAAACGTAAACCGTATTAGTGTCTGCTTTTATCCAGCTTGACTGCTCTTTAGTTTTTAAAAAACTTAATCCCGAATCTATTTTTAACAGCACATTTTTAGTTTGATCATTTACGTTTTGGAAGCTGTAATTTGTTTGGCCCGAAGTTGAATTTATCAACAAAACTTTTAGGCTATCCTTATTGGTAAAATAAGCTTCGGCAACTTTAAAAACAGTAGAATCAGTCTTTAAAATATTTCTGAATTGAATAGCTAAAGAAGATTTTAGCACTTCATCAGGATATTGATTTAATAAATTAGCGCCATACCAATACACCTTAAAACCAGCTGGAAGTTGGGTATTTAATTGTTTTAAAAGCGAACTGGAAGATAGTTTGGTTGTGTTTGTTTCTTGCCAACTTGCTGTATCTTTTAAATTGAGCGCTGGAAAATTGATGTTTAAATCATGAATTTCAAATCCGCTTTGCGTTAAAGAATCTATTTCTTTTAAATTGGTTTTGCTTAAATTTTTAATTTGCTCTTTTTCTATCAGCACCCAACCTTTATCACCATTTGCAACTAGTTTATCATTAATAAAAGGCTCAGCTAATAAAAAGGCGATAATCAAAATCAACAAGCAGCGTAAAAGGAGTAAAAGCCAATCGGTAATTTTAAAACTTCTGGAGCTTTTGCTAGAACTTTCGCCTAAAAAAATAATGCTACCAATTTTTAAAGTTTTCCCCTGTTTTACATTCCACAAATGAATCATTATCGGAACTATTATTCCGATGATGGCAAAAAAAGCTATGGGATATAAAAACTGCATTTTATTGGTCTGTACTAATTTCTAAGCTTATTTCTTTGATTTAAAAAATCTCTTAAAGCCTGGTCTAATGGCTGATCTGTGGTTAACATTCTGTAATAAATATGCTTATCTAACAATTTAATACGCATTTGCTCCAAGTGCTTTTCTAACTGCTCTTTATAATTTTTTCTGGCTACAGCCTGATCTATTTGTATGGTTTGTCCGGTTTCTAAATCCTCAAAACTAGAATAACCTTTAAAATCTAAATCCAACTCATTTTTAGCCATAATTTGGAACACCACTACTTCATGCTTTAAAGTATTTAGGGTATCTAATAATTGGAAAATCTCTTCGTTTTGCTGGTATAAATCGGTTACAAAAATGAGTAATTCTCTCTTTTGAGCGCCACTATATAATTCTTTATAATGTATGGGCTTGGTAAAAGTGCCTTCGGGTTTTATGGTTTCTAATTGATGAAACAACCTTGATAAATGCTGATAATCTTGTTTGGCAGCCATAGAGAAAATTCCGCCATCTTTAAAAACATATAAACCAATAGCATCTCCTTGTAAATTGCCTAAATAAGCCAAAGAAGCCACTAAATATCTGGCATAATCTATCTTCTTAAAATCGCCATCGCTGTGATTCATAGAAGCGCTGGCATCAACCAAAAAACGAATAGAAATATTGGTTTCCACCTCAGATTCTCTAATGTAATAACGATCTGAGCGAGCAAACATTTTCCAGTCTAAGGAGCGCAAATCATCACCAGGCTGGTAACTTCTGTACTGACTAAACTCTAACCCGGCACCTTTAATAGTGCTTTTATTAATTCCGCTCATAAAGCCATCCACCACGGTTTTAGCCGCTAATGAAAGGTCTTTAATTGCCATTAATATTTTAGGATTTAATAATTTGGCCTCACCCATTAAAGTTTCTGCTTTTACTTTTTTCATCTCAGCCCTCTCCAAAAGAGAGGGAGACAAAGTTTATTGGTTAAATCACTTAATTATGTTTCCCCTCTCCTTTGGAGAGGGCTGCACTGCGTTTTCAATTAACACACCATTTCAAAGGATAAGGCTCTTTCTCTTCACTTCTTTTAACAATTCGGTGGTCACCATATCAGAAGTTACTTCCTCGGCGTCAGCTTTAAAATTCATTAACACCCTGTGCCGTAAAACCGGATAAGCCATAGCGTGTAAATCTTCCATAATTACTGCGTATCTACCATGAAATAGCGCTCTTGCTTTGGCGGTCAAAATTAATGCTTGCCCGGCTCGTGGACCAGCTCCCCATCTTACCCATTCTTTTATATATGCAACGGTGGTAGTATCTGGCCTAGTAGCTCTTATAATATGACTTACATATTCAATTAAATCATCGCTAATGCTTACCTCTCTTACCAACGATTGTATTTTCTGAATTTCATCGCCATTAATAATGGGTTCTACTTTTACCTTTTTAGAGCCTGTTGTGCTGCTTAAAATTCGGGTTTCTTCTTCTTGTGTAGGATAACCAATTTTTATGTAGAGTAAAAAACGGTCTAATTGCGCCTCTGGAAGCGGATAAGTTCCTGCTTGTTCAATAGGGTTTTGGGTGGCTAAAATAAAAAACGGTCGGTCTAAAGGATAGGTTTGCCCGCCATAAGTCACCTCAAATTCTTGCATCGCTTCTAGCAAAGCTGCCTGCGTTTTGGGTGGCGTTCTATTGATCTCATCTGCCAATACAATATTTGCAAACAAAGGCCCTTTATTAAACTTAAAAAAACGCTTACCCGTTACATGGTCTTCCTCCAAAATTTCAGTCCCTACAATATCTGTAGGCATTAAATCTGGGGTAAACTGAATCCTTCTAAAAGAAAGGTGTAAGGCTTGCGACATGGTGCGTACCATTAAAGTTTTTGCCAAACCCGGCACTCCCTCTAATAAACAATGGCCGCCAGCCATTAACGCCACCAACATTTCTTCAATAATTACATCTTGCCCTACAATTACTTTCTGAATTTCGTTTTTTAGTAAGGCTAGTTTATTAATTAAACTTTTAACTTCTGTTTCTGAACTTTCCAAAGCGAGTATTTTATTTAAAATGTTGTTGAATCTTTAATCAAAAAATAGGATTGTATTAATATGGTATTTTGGGCGTCCCGATAGCTATCGGGAGAACACGCTGTCCACTACCTGCCTGCCGCAGGCAAGGTATCTTTTTTGCCGAAAAAGCAAAAAAGCCTGCCCGTCCCATTCAGGCGGGGATGCCGTTTCCATCGTTAACACAAAACAAAATATCAAAACCAAATGAGCGTTTTATTTCAAACTCCAAATCACCAAAATATGCTACTTATCAATTAATTTTCAATATAGGGCTATCCCTCTAATATTTTGAATCATTCAACAAAATATCAAAAAAATTACAATTTATTTAACAGGAAAATTAATTCAATATGAATTTTACTTTATTTTAGAAGCATGATTGGTTCTAAGTTTACATTCGCAAGAATAAAATACAATTCGGGTGATTGGGACACCGACCAAAGGATGCCTGCAAATTTGCTCAATTCTTTATTAGAATACACCACCATCCCTTTAGAAGCCGAAGAAAAAGTGGTTTCTCTTTCTAGCAATGATATTTTTAAATATCCCTTTTGCTATTTAAGCGGGCATAAGCTGGTACAATTTGATAAGCAAGAAGCGGCAAATTTTAAAACTTATGTACAAAATGGAGGTTTTGTATTTGTTGACGATTGCAACCATGATATTGACGGCTTGTTTGCTAAATCTTTTGAAACCCAAATGAGCAATATTTTTGGGTCTCAGGCTTTAAAAAAGATTGCCAACAACCATCCCATTTACTCTTCATTTTTTAAGTTTGAAAAAGGCCCGCCTACTACTTCTTTTGAGTTAAATGGCTGGGGAGATGATTTGGTGCATGATTACCTAAAAGCCATTCAGGTAAATAATAGAATTGGCGTTTTGTACAGCAACAAAGATTATGGCTGCGAGTGGGATTATGATTTTAGAAACAAACGCTTTTTAGCAGAAGACAACACCAAATTTGGGGTAAATATTATTTTATATGCAATGGGGGTAAACAGTTAAACCATTTGCACATAAAATTTTTATTGCTATTAAATTATGATTTGCAATTAAATTAAAAAATCAAGCAACTAATAGCCTATTTAAATTTATCTAATAATTTGTTTATGCTTCTTATTGGCTGCATCTTCGTTAAATTTTACGAGATAGTATCCTCGATATTTCTACAAGTTTGCCTCGTTTCGCTCAAAAATAAGCTGTAAACATTCTCACGATATAAATTTAAACAGGCTCTAAAACAATTGCTTGATCTTTTAAATTTTATTATTCGACGGTAATTGCATTTTTTAGACCGTCGTAAAAGCGCTCGTAAGTGTATTTTTTAGTATAAAAAGTTGGGTTGTATAATGTTGCGTACCCGTTATTGGTTGATGGGTTTCTTAACCAAGAATCAGAATCGCCAACATTCCAAAGGGTAATTCCCCAACGTTGATTTGCCGGAACAATAGCTCTATACATTTGAGGCACATAATAATAACGAAAATATTGCCCGTCTTTGCGTTGCTGCTCGGTAGTTAAATCATTATTAATGCTCCCGTTAATTTCTTTTTTAGCTCTACTTATATCTAATTCAGAAATATGCACTTTTAACCCGGTTTCTTTCATTTTTCTTATCGCATACTCAATATTACCACTAGCATTAGCGGGTGTATCATCAGTTTTTGTAGCGTAATTCATGTGGAATTGTAACCCAACTCCATCAATAATTGGCTTACCTCCTTCGGTAATGTTTTTAAGGTAGTTTACCATAGCAAATATGGCATCTGTTTTAGCTTTAGAATACTCGTGACCAAAATCGTTGTAAAACAATTTCAAATCTGTATCTCCGTTTTCATTGGCGGCTTTTCTTGCAGCTCTAAATGCTAATTCAACATGATGAATTCCTTTTTGTCCGTTAGCTGGATTAGGTAAATTTTTATACCAAACACTAAAATCTCTATCTTGATTAGAAGTTGCCTGTCCGCTACCTCTATAAGTTCCATTATCATTAAAAACTTCATTTACTACATCCCAAGATTTCATTAATGGTTTACCCGCAGCATCTTTATAAATAGAACTGGCTCTGCTATAATGTTTAACTACCGTAGAAATATGTTTTTCCATTATTCCTTTAAACCTACTGTATTTATTTGCTGCAGATGTATTTGCATCTACATAATCTAACCAACCTGGGTTGCTAGAATACCAAATTAAAGCATGACCGTGAATTCGTTTATTACCGTTGTATTTAGCCGCATGTTCTATGGTGGTATCATCTAAATAAAAATCATTCTCTGCAGGTTGAAGTTCTCCAAATTTCATGTCATTTTCAGCAGTTATACTATTGTATTCCTGCTTGACTAGATTAGAATATAAAGTATTTGTTTGATAAGGGTTTAAGGCTATAGCAACACCAACTTGTACATCAACGTTAGCTGTTTGTAAACGCTCATTCCCCGTAAGCGCATTTACTGAAACTAAATTTGATTCTCCCTCTTTAGTGATGTTTTGAACTGATTTTTTACATCCTGCAAAAGTTATTGCGGCTGCAACAATTAAAATTGCTTTTTTCATTCGTTTGGTTTTTGGTTTAATTGATTTTTATTCGATAATTAATTTTATGGTTTCTAAATTTTTGTTGGTTTTGAATTAATTTGAAGAAAATAAAGGCATAGAGATTCTAATAATGATGAATCATTAGAATTTTTCCCAAAAAAATAAATGGTTATTTTACTTTAAGCCTTCTAAAAAACCTGCATAAGCTGGCTTTTTAGCATAAACTTCATCAAACAATAAAGGATATTCCTTATTGCCGTTTCCGCTATCTCTAAGCCAAGTGTTTTTATCAGTAATTCCCCACATGGTCATTCCAAATTTTTGATTTGCAGGAATGGCGTTGTATAATTTTGCTGTGTTTTTATAAAAATCAGATTGTTTTTGAAGGTCTGTACTGTTTAAAACATAGGTTGGAGAATTATTCACGTTCACTTTACAATCAATTTCTGAAAGATGAATTAACAAACCCGTACTCACTAAATCTGCAAAGCCATTATTTATGGTGGTTTGGCTAGTACTTATTCTATAATGAAACTGATCTCCCAAGCCATGTATAGGCACTCCCGTATTTTTAAATCTTATGGCCATGTTTTTCATTGCATTTCTCTTCCCAGAAGCAAGCACTACGCTGTAATCATTATAAAACAATTTACAATCCGGGTCAGCCGCAGCTGCATACTTAAAACACCTGCCTACAAAACCAACTGGATCTTTAAATTTTCCTTGAATTTGAGATTCTATCCTCATGGTTCCATCGTCATTAAAAATTTCATTGGCAACATCCCAACTTCTAATTTTGCCTTTATACCTGCCCACCACTGTTTCTATGTAAACTTTAACCTTACTTTCAAAAGCTACCGTATCATAATTGGCATTTTTAAACCAATCTGGAAAAGATTGATACCATAACAAGGCATGACCATGTACGGTCATATTATTTTGTTGAGCATAGTTTACCAGGTAATCTACTTTACTAAAATCATAATTATTTTCTGATGTCCAGATAAAGTTCATCTTCATCTCAAACTCGGCAGTTAATTGATTAAATTCTCCTTTAAGCGTATTTGAATAAGCGGCTTCACCTGTGATATTAGCCATTTTAACAGCAGCACCAATCTTAAAGTTAGCAAGCTCTGTAAGCTTTTGAGTAGTAACAACCGGAGGAATAACCACAACGGGTGGGTTTACCACAACTGGCTTATCGTTTATAGTTTTTTTACAAGCTGCAGAAAAAATTAGCAAGATACCGATGTAGAAAATACTCTTTTTCATTTTAATTTTTTTAAGTTTTAAGAGGAGAAAACACTTTCTTTTTACGGGGTTTATTTCAACCAAAAAAGCAAATCAACTCTAATAAAATATAATTGGTATTCAATTTCTCTATCTTTTAGATGATAGCGATATACAAATATGCTTGCTTTTAAGTATTTGGAGGCGTCTGTTTATCCTTAATTAAGGGTCTAAATGTACTTTGAGGTTTTAAACGTTTTTCGTGTTAAATAATTCAAGAAAATAGGCCTGTTAATTACCTTTATAAAGGACAAGAACGGGTTCAGATTTAGCATCTGCATTTTTAGAGGAATAGGTATATTTTTTAATCAAGTTTCCTTTAGAATTAAACACTAACATTTGAGTACATGATGCTGAAATGGAATCTGTTACTTTTTTATTCGTTTTTGCATTCACATTAATAAGAACATCATCAACTTTTAGTTTTTTATGGTTGAGTTGCAGCGTATAATTAATTGGCTGAGTTTTACTCTTGTTTAATATCATAATGGCTATTCCTGATTTATCACCCATGGGGATAATCACCAAATCTTTGCTATTGTCTTGATGACTTAAATATTGCTTTTTAATGTTTTGAGCCAGCATTTGGGTATGGTAATAATTAGAGCGTTTCTCATATTTACCATTTACTAAATCAAACATACTTAAGTCTGTTCCTTCTCTATCTGCACCACCCTCTAAAATACTCCATGGGCAAATGGTAAAGGCTCCCTCTCTCATTCCTAAATCATACATTTCGGCAAATATTTGCCCGTTATGAAAGGTATAAGGTTGGTAGCGTTCTTCTAATTTTGGATCAACTATCCAATGGGTATTAAACTCTGTAATAGACCAAGTGAGTTGATTCTCTTTTGGTCTGGCTGCGTTAAATTTAGCAAGCTTCGTTTTTAGTAGTTTAACATCCGCTTCAAAGCGAGAAATATCTAAAAATTTGTAGTTATGAAAAGTAACTCCATCTAAATAATAAACATCAGTCCCTGGTATTTTACCTGTTAAATCTAAATCGCCACCTAAAAATCTATCCATGTATTTTAGGGTATAAGAAGCTAAATCAAAACCCATTACTTTAGCTTTAGGGTCGTACTTTTTTATTTGAGTACTTATTTTGGTGAAATAATCATACACATCTTCCGGAGAAGATAATTGATTTCTATGATCAGGCTCATTACCAATACTCCAAAATTTAATATTCTTTCCTTTCTCTCCATTTAAATATTTGACTGCTTCATAGGCTTTATTATCATTTCTTAATTGGCGAGGCATTTGCAAAAATGGCTCGGCACCAACAGAACGAGCGTAATCAATATATTTAATAGCTTGATTTGTTATAAAACCACTATTTTCATAACCATTTCCCCCAATTCTAATGGTTTGGTATTTTACTTGTTCAACTTCTTTTTGAACTCTAAAAATATCTCCCCTTCCCCAAGCATTTTGCCCCATTAGGTATGGACTGATTTTTATTTGAGCCGATAATGAACATACAGAAATCGCTAAAATTAAAGTTGTGATTATGAATTTAAACATCAGCTTAGTTTTTAAAAACCTTTTTTTGAGCACTTCTTAATTTATCAAACATAGCGGGTACTAACTCAAAAGGATCATAAGGAACGCCTCTCACTAAAATGGTTTCTATGGGCAAAAAGCCTTTATAATTTTGTCTTTTTAGGATTTCCATAATCTTAACATAATCTGTTTCTATCGGGTTACCAATACCAAAAGCACTTTCCTTAATTTGCCAGTTTACTGCATAAGGTACCATAGCCTCAATATCTGCATAAGGATTTTCTGTTTTAAAATTGCCTGTATCTACTATAATTCCTGCTGCTTTAGAGTTAACGCCTTTAATTACTTTTATACATTGCTCTGCTGTTTGCAACATATCTCCATGGTTTTGTATTCCGATGATAACCCCATGTTTTTCAGCAAAAGCAGCACATTCTTTGTACGATTCAATCATCCAACCAGCAACTTCATCCCATCTGTTTTCATATCCTTTTGGAATTTCGCCAGCAAATAATCTTAAAACTGGTGCGTCTAATTTTTCAGCAACTAATATCCATTCTTTTGCAAGAGCCACTCCGGCTGCCCTTACAGCAGGGTCTGGAGATGCAAAATCATTACGAATTCCTGTTCCACTAATTGTTATCCCTAATTCTTTAGCTCTATTTTTTAATTTATAGATATACTCATCTGAAGGCACTTTAGGATAGGTTGGAAAAAAATAACCAGTTGCATCTAAAGCTTCAATATTTTGGCTTTTGCACCAATCTAACAAGTTAAAAAAGGTGTACAATTGCTGATTGTCTCTTTTATCTCTTGCCATTAACAAATCATTAAAAGAATAAGCATTTAATGATAATATGATTGGTGATGGATTTTTGCCTTTTTTAGCTTTTTGAGCGAATGATGACTGACTACTTAAGAACAAGAAACATATTATGAAAATAACTCGCATGATATTTATTTTAATACTATTTATCTAAAAATTTAATGAGCTCATAAGAATGGGTATTAAGCGTTTTAATATTATCCATTAAAGGTTGATAAGGCTTAAAATCTGAATCTACAATACCCTTATTAGAATCACGATTAGAAGGATCGGTGTTTAAATTAAGTGGGTCATTATCCTGATAAGTAAACCAATTCCAGCCTACACAAGCTTTACTTTTTAACAACTCTATGGTGAAATTTTGGTAGAAATAACCACGATCTGCCTGAGTAGGAACATTCCACCCGGCACCAGTTTTATTTGGTAAGCCAGAATCCTCGCCTTTGGTGTACCATTCTGTAATTAAAAAAGGTTTGCCCGACCAGTTTGCCCAGTTAGCCATTATGGTTTGATCTGGCTCCCACTTTCTATAATGGTTTATAGAAATTATATCAATGTACTTACCTGCAACTTTAAACATTTCTGGATTGTTTAATTCTTCGGCACTTTGATTAAAACGACAACCTAAGTAAAGGTGGTTAGGATCGTATTTTTTTATAGCTGCAGTTACCTTTTTAAGATAAGTTTCAAAATAAAACCCGGTAAAAGCCAAACGATCTTCGGCAGTTACATCTGTTATAGAAGCATCTTTTCCTTTACGGTCATCTAACCATTTTTTAGCGGCAATATAACCTGCTTCGGTTTTACCTAAAAAATTTAAATGCCTATCTAAAGCATCGTTTTTCCATGGTAATTCATTATCAGTAAAATAACCCAACAGGCTTTTATCATTTGCGTATTTTGCAATTTTAGAAACTTCTTTTTCTACATAAATATCAAATTCGGGGTCAAAAACCATGGCTAAATCATAGCGGTAACCTTGCCAACCAGCTACTTCATATTTGCCTCCATAATTTTTAATATGCTGAGATTTATAGCTGCCCATTGGGCTTACAATAATGGTGTACACTAATGGATTTTGAGCTGTTCTAACCAAATCAACATCAGACCAAGCGCCTAAACCATTAAATCCGTTGTCTTTTAAATACTGACTTTCTTGTTTTAACCAGTTGCTAGTTGACCCATATTTTGTTTTTACAGCCGCTATTTGTCTTTCAGAGGTTCCCGGCCTGTAAACAGCTACACCTTTATGTATAAACGGATAACCTTCTGGGTCAACAATCCACCACCGATTCGCTCTTTTTTCTATCCTAAAAAAACCACTTCCAGCAGATTTTTCTACTTTCCAAGAGCCATAACTATTTACTTCTGGGTCTTTAGTGTAAGTAAAGCCAGGCAACCTATCAATGGTTTTTGCGGTGTAAGTACTCCAATTTGGACTATCAGCATTTGTTCTGGCTTTTACTTGGTGATAGCTCTTAGTGGGTTGCGCTATTTTAGTTTCAACTTGAGCTTTAGATTTTTTGCAAGACAGGGTTCCTATCACTAAAAACATCAAGAAAATTTGGTGTATCCTTTTCATATTAATTAGGTATTGATTGTATAATGAAGTATCTGTTTCATAAATGAACTTATTAATCTACCAGCTCAAATTTTACTTTCTGGTTATTCACCATTAAATAAAAATCACCTGCTTCTAAATGTCTTTTTCCGGTTCCATCCGGAAAACTTAAATCTCTGAGCGGGTCTATTTCAAAAACGAATTTCCTTTTTTCTCCAATTTTTAATTCCTTCTTTTCAAAGTATTTTAATTCTTTTAAAGGTCTGGTGATGGAAGCTGATGGATCTGAAACATACCATAAAACGGTTTCCTTACCCGTCATTGCACCCGAGTTGGTGATCTCAATTTCGGCAGTTAACTTTTCAGTTTTTCTAATTTTTGTATTGGATAGTTTAATATCGCCGTAAGCAAAATTGGTATAGCTTAATCCATGTCCGAACCAATATTTTGGCTGTGTGCTGATATCTTGATAACGCCCTAAAGTTGGTCGGGCTGGCTGCCTGCTATTATAGTAAACTGGAATTTGACCGGTAGTTAATGGAAAAGTAATGGCCAATTTACCTGAAGGATTTATTTTCCCCGAAATGATTTGCGCTAAAGGGGTTCCTCCGGCAATGCCTGGTTGCCATATTTCTAAAATAGCATCGGCAAGTGGCTCTAAACGAACTAATTCTAGCGGACGACCGTTAGATAAAACCAAGATTAATGGTTTGCCTGTTTTTTTTAAGGCTTCTATTAAACGTTCTTGTATAGCTGGCAAAGCAATAGATGAACGAGAGGCATTTTCTCCACTCCATTTTTTTCTTTCGCCAATACAAGCAATAATTACATCGACGTTTTTAGCGGCTTCTAATGCGGCTTCAAAACCAGATTCATCATTACCATCAAAATCACATCCTAAAGCATAATTAATATTGGCTTTATTTTTAAACTCTTTTTGCAAACCAGCGTATATGGTTTCTACAGTTGATGGAATTCCATGTTCGGCCCAAGACCCCAACATATTTACAGAGTCTTTAACCATTGGACCAATTAATGCGATTTGCTTTACATTACTATTTAATGGAAGTGTTGCATTATTATTTTTCAACAAAACCATAGATTCTTCGGCCATTTTAGCGGCAATAGCTACATCCTCTGGTTTAAAGTATCTTTCGCTTTCTGGAAGTTCTACTACATAAGGTTTATCAAACAATCCTAACTGAAACTTCAATTGCAAAACACGTTTTACCGCATCGTCAATCTTACTCATCGGAATTTTTTTCTCATTCACCAACTCAGCCAAATATTCTGTATAAAGGTTATCCACCATATCCATCTCTACACCGGCCATAAAAGATTTGTATGCGGCTTCCTTTTTATCGGCAGCAAAACCTTGAGGAATTAAATTTGCGACTGAACCCCAATCAGAAACTACAAAGCCTGTATGTTTCCATTGCTTTTTTAAAACATCAGTTAGCGTGTAGTAATTAGCTGATGCCGGAATACCGCTGATATCATTAAAACCGCTCATTAAAGTAGCTGCACCAGCTTTTACGCCAGCTTCAAACGGAGGCATAAAAGTTTCCCAAAGTGTTTGTGGCGATACATCACTTGAGTGATAATCTCTACCACCTTCTGATAAACTGTAACCAATATAATGTTTTAAACAGGCCGCAATTGAGTAAGGATCTGCTAAACTTTTTCCTTGATATCCTTTAACAGATGCCGCAGAAAACACCGAATTTAGATAAGTATCTTCCCCATAACCTTCGGCAACCCTGCCCCAACGGGCGTCTCTTGCCACATCTACCATGGGAGAAAAAGTCCAATCTAAACCAGATAATTTTGATTCTTTTGCTGCAACTGCGCAAGCTTGAGTGGCTAAATCTGGGTTAAACGAACAAGCTTGGGCTAAGGGAATTGGATAAACTGTGCGGCAGCCATGTATAATATCAAAACCCATTAACATGGGAATTCCTAAGCGAGATTCTTCTATTGCTTTTCTTTGAACCTGATTTCTAAAAACAGGATTTACACTTTGAAAAATAAGGGAACCAATCTCTGGTCTAACCGCTCTTTTTTTTTCTTCAATGTTATTCACATTGGTATTTCTACCATAAGCCCATTGGTTGAGTTGAAGTACCTTTTCTTCCAAAGTCATTCTTTGAATAAGGTCTTCAACACGTTTATCTATTGATAAATTTTTATTCTTATAATCTGGAATTTTCTGAGCAAAAGCCTGTACCGAAAACCAAAATACACATGATGATAAAAAAAGTAATTTCATTTTTATGGGTTCAATCTTATTTATTTTATAATGGTAAAATCTTTTTCTAACCTGATATCTTCTGATGAAGAACCAATTTTTACTTTAAAAACACCTGGTTCTACCACCCAGTTCATGTCTTTATCTAATAATTCTAAATCTTTGGGCTGAAGAATGAATTTCACTGTTTTTGTTTCACCAGGGTTAATCATTACTCTTTCAAAACCTCTTAAAACAGATTCATAAGTAGTTACACTGGTAAGCATATCTTTTAAATAAAGTTGCACCACTTCATCTCCCTTCATTTTACCAGTATTGGTTACTTCTACCGTAACTTCAATATTTCCTTGCCCAAATTGTTTTTCGGGCGTTACTGTTAAATTCTTGTAAGCAAATGTGGTATAGCTCAAACCGTAACCAAAAGGAAAAAGTGCCCCTACTACTGCTGTATTGCCAAATCCGTTTGGACCATCACCCGGCTGCCCGTTGTGCGAACCTTTTTTGTAAGGGAAATTCAATTCTATTTGTCCGGTTGTTTTTGGAAAAGTTACTGATAGTTTGCCTCCCGGGTTGTAATCTCCAAACAAAGCTTCCGCAATTATTTTTCCTCCCTGCGGACCAGGAAACCATGCTTCTAAAATGGAAGAAACGTATCTGTTTTCCCAATTAATAGTTAAAGGCTGCCCATTAATTAAAACCAAAACAACTGGTTTTCCTGTTGCTTTTAAAGCTTGTATTAACTGAAATTGTCTTCCGGGTAAACCCAAACCTGTTCTTGATAAGCTTTCGCCTACCCTTTTTTCATCTTCACCAACTACGGCAATAATTACATCTGCATTTTTTGCTTGTGCTACTGCTTCATCAATAGAAACTTGTTCATTTGCGGTTAAAGGTGTTGGGATAATTTCACTCTCGGGCCAGGTAGCATCTACAATATCACAACCTTTAGCATAGCTGATGTTAAAAGTATTGCCTGCATAATTTTTTATTCCCTGTAAAACGGAAGTTACTTTATTGTTAGAAGGCCCATAACGGCTCAACTGGTAGTTGGTTACCTCAGCAAGCGGACCGGTAACAAATATATTTTTGATTTTATTTTTATCAAGCGGAAGGGTGTTGTTCTCATTTTTTAACAACACTAAAGATTCTCTGTTTAACTGAGTAACAAAAGCTTCATCATCAGCAGTATGAACTATTTTATCAGCTGCTTTTGGATCTTTAACATAAGGTTGATCAAACAAACCTAATCTGAATTTTATTCTTAATACATCTCCTACTCTACTATCTAAAGTCTGCATAGATACTTTACCTTCTTTAACTAATTCTCTTAAAGGCAAAATAAAATCTGAAGGAGGCGTAAAATTGGTACGTACATTTAAACCGGCTTCAATAGCCAACCTTACGGCTTCTTTATAATCTTGAGCTACGTGATGTTTGGTTAACAAAAACTCTACCGCTTCACTATCTGAAACCACATAACCTTTAAAACCATATTCTTTTCTTAAAAGATCAGTCAAAAAATATTTGCTTCCGGTTACAGGTAATCCATCCCAATCATTATAACTACTCATTATTCCCATTACGCCGGCTTCTTGTATTACTCTTTTAAAAGGATACAAATGCAGTTCATGTAATTCTTTTGGGGCAATGTGCGGATCAGTTCTGGCATTTCCATCTCTTCCGCCTTTAGGCATACTGTAAGCCGCAAAATGCTTTAAAGTAGAAGCTATTCCGTTTTCCTGAATTCCTAAAACCATTTGCTTGCCCATTTCTGCCACCAAAAAAGGATCTTCGCCGTAAGTTTCTACTACTCTACCCCATCTTGGGTCGCGGGCTAAATCTAAAATAGGCGCATAAATATTGGTATAACCCAAAGCTTTACCTTCTCTACCTACCATTAAACCTGCTTTGTACACCATTTCTTTGTTCCAGGTACTACCAATATTAATTGGAGAAGGCAGTGGCGTTGCTCTATCATGATTTAAACCATGTATTCCTTCATTGGTAAAATCTACCGGAATACCCATTCTTGTTTCTTCTACAAACCATTTCTGTATCTGATTAATGGCATCAGCATGTTTACTAAAAGGAAAGGAATATTGAGAAGTAACTTTTGGGTGAAATGGCAAACTATTTAATTGCTCATCTATGTTAGCGATACCGTCTTTCCAAATTTCATTTTTCCACTTTGCTGTGGGTAATTCATCTTTTAAAACCCTTCCGTAACCGTATAAAGTAGCTGTTTGGTTGGTTTTTTCTTCTAATGTCATTAACGACAATAAGTTTTCTACTCTCCTATCTATAGTTTGTGTGGGATCTTCAAATACATCTTTTATACCATTTTTATTAAAATCAATCCACTGACCATGATAAATTGTGGCTGCTTTTTTTTGAGCAAAAAGAGGATTCACCAATAATGTGCATCCTAAAAGGAAAGTTGATTTTTTGAACAATTGAAATTTTAAAAACATGTATCGGAATTAAAAAAAATCTCTAACTACTTCATGCAGTTAGAGATATGGTATGGCTATTATTGATTGATAAATTTCTTGCTGATGGTTTCAACCGGAGTTCTTAAGGTAGTTACAAAAACGCCGTTGCCTAATTGCAATGGTAAATTAAATGAATTATATCCTTTATTTAAAGAAATAGATTTGTTTAAAAGCTCACGACCAGAAATATCAAAGATTTTGAAATCTGCTGTGGTTGAATTTGCAGAGAATATAGAAACGCCAACTTCATTAGTGTTCTTGTTTGCATAAACCGTTAATTCTGTGGTTTTAATACCAGATTCTATCGCTTTCACATCCGATTTTGAAGATTTACCATCAAAATCAACCTGATTTAACTGATAATAATTGGTTCCTCCTAATGGGTTTTGATCTAAAAATGTATAATCAACTTTTGCATCAGAATTTCCTTTTCCAGCTACTTTTCCAATGTTCAGGAATTTTTTTCCATCTATAGAACGTAAAATATCAAAATGAGAATTGTTTTTTTCTGAAGCAGTAGTCCAATTTAATTGAATAGCATCACCTTGTTTTTGACCTCCAAAAGAGGTTAATGAAACTGGCAAAACGCCTGTTCCTACAGCTGCACTACCTTGAGGAGCCATAGTTACGCTTCTAAAAACTGTACCAGCTGGTGCGGTAGCTAAAGTAGTTAAAGCGCTAGTAGTTGGTGTAGATGGATTAGTGGTTGGTGTAACATAAGTATCTGTAAAAGTTAATAATTTAGAGCTTACAACTCCTGCTCCAGAATCTCCCCATGTAGTAACATATAACTTTATCACTGTATTGGCACCAACTACAGTAGAAACACCAGTAATACTTTTTGCTAAATCTGTTTGAGGAGAACTAGAAATTGCTGTTCCTAAAGTTAACCACGTATCACCAGCTGAATTGGTATTATATCTTCTAATCGTATTACCTGTTGTAGAGCCATCATCTATGGTGTAAATAAGTATTCTATTTCCTATAGGAAATGCAACAATTTGATTAGTAGTTGGATTAACACCTGTTGAAACCGAACTCATAATTTTTGTTTGAAATGCTGCTGCTGATGTTGGTAGAGGTGATTGAAAAGCTAATTTATCACTAGCCCCTGTTGGTGCATATAAATTATCATTAAAAATGCCTAAGGTTCTTGGCGAATTTTGAGTAGATGTATTAACTTGTATAGAAGTAGTGGCACCTAAAGTTGCATATTGAACTCCATTTTGAAATCCGTTTGCCCAAATATTATTGCCATCAACTACTGCTGAACGGGGAGCTCCCAAACCAACTGTTGCAGCATTAGAGAGCGTTGTTGTTGTATTTATTTTTCCATCTGCAGAAATAACGCCTACTACTAATCCATCAGCTGTAGTTGGAACCGTAGCGCCTACTGCGGCATTGTATCCAAAAATGGTAATGTACTTTCCATCCTGAGAAAGAGTTGACATTCCTTCTTGTTGATATAATCCGGAACCTAACTTAAGTAATCCAGTTAACCCTTTATTTAAACCATTAGTAACAGACGGAACACCATGTGTTTTTACTAGCACACCTGCAGCAGTATATTCATCTAAAAAAGTTGGCGCTAATTGACCGTTGGTATAAGTACCTCCATCACCATAACGGTAAACCACTACATTTCCAGCGGTAAATTGAGCTAATGCCACAAAGCTACTAGCCACTAAGCTTGCACAAATAAATAGTAATTTTTTTTTCATGTTTAATTTTTTAAAGTTTATAATCTGGTTTCTAATTGTTTTTAAAACTTTTGGAGGCTTTAAAAACAGTTTAATAATGACCGCAATTGGTTAACGATTTACCAAATATGATGAGTAAGCTTTAAAAACGGGGCGTCTATATGTGCGCAATTAAGGGTCTAAATGTATTATTTAGGCTTATTTGATAGGTTTTTAGAATAAACCGACTTGTTAAAGAAGATTTGAACAATTTTTAACTTTTAAAAAATAGATATCCATTTTTTAAAATGATGATTTATAGAATTCTAGTTGGCTTTACAAGGCTTTGTAAAATGAGGAATCATTTTTAATTAATAAATCTCGGTTCAAATGAACCGAGATTTATTAAGCTTTTATTTTGAAGCTTTTGTTTGATTAAACGTTTTAGATACGCTATCGTAATAATCTTTTAGGGTAAAAAATGCTTTCTTTTTCTTACCAGTTTCTGAGATCAAACCTTTTCTATTCCAAAATTCTTGGTAAATAGGATGCGGTCTTCTGGGTGATCTAAAATCAACTAAAATCCAAGGGGTCATCCCTCTTAGGCCATCAATACCGCCAAGTATTTTAAACTGATTTTGGTATAAAGATTCCTGATATTCTTCAGAATAACGAGTATCTGCATCAGCATGAAAACCTGCCAAAGCATCGCCACCAAACTCGGTAACCACTACTGGTTTTTGATATTTAATATCGAAAAAATATTTTGTGATTTCTTTAGGTGTGCCTCCCCAGTACCAACCCGCATATTCATTAAAACTTGCTAGATCTAATTTTTCTCCCAATACATCATCCACAATTACTCTATTTCCATCACGATGTAATTCTAATGCTGCCGCAACTAAACGGGTATTATCTAATGAACGAGCATGATCTACTAAATTTCCCATAAATTTATGACGAGGATCACTCAATGGTGTTTCATTTCCTACCGACCATATAATTACACTTGCTCTGTTTTTATCACGAGTAATTAAATCACCCAATTGGCTTTGTGCATTTTTGTAGGTATCGGGATTTGTCCAGGCAATGGTCCAATAAACAGGCACTTCTGCCCAAACTAATAAGCCCATTTCATCAGCCAAACGCATCATTTCTTCATTATGAGGATAATGTGCCAAGCGTACAAAATTACAATTGAGTTCTTTTGCCCAAGTTAAAAGCATTCTTAAATCTCCTTCTGATCGTGGCCTGCCTGAGATTAAAGGATTTTCATCATGCATGGAAATTCCTCTTAAAAAAATGGATTTTCCGTTTAATAAAATATCTTTTCCACTGGTTACAATGGTTCTAAAACCTATTTTATCATTTACTGCATCTGTTTCGCTGGCAATTTGTACCTCATAAAGTTTTGGATTTTCTGGTGACCAATAACTTAATTTTTTAACAGGAGTTTTAATTAATGCATAACCATTTTCATCTGTAGCAACAGAAAACTTTAAAGCCAACTCCGGAATGTTTACCGTTACTTTCTGAGCTTTTTTAGCTCCGTTTAACTGCACATAGCCTTCTATTAAATTTTGATTGCCTTTTGCCAATTGAACTTTATAATCATGAATATAAGTTTCTGGTAATTCGGCTAAAAAAACATCTCTAGTAAGGCCCCCGTAATTCCACCAATCGGTACTATTGGTAGGTATTTCTTCTTTTTTACGGGTATTATCTACTTTAACTACTACTGAGTTTTCTCCGGCCTTTAATAAATTAGTGACTTCAAACTGAAAGGGAGTAAACCCACCTTTATGCATCCCTAATTTTTTACCGTTGAGGTAAACATGGGCTTCATAATTGGCTGCTGCAAAATATAATACATAACGCTTTCCGCTGATAGGTTTGGCCGTAAACAGTTTACGATACCAAACTGTACCTTCATAAAGTGACAGTTTTTCTTCTTGGGAATTCCAATCAGCAGGAACTTTTAAAGTTGGCGAATGGTCAAAATCGTACTCAATTAATTCCGACTTATTTACATTTCTTTTATCATCATAATAGCCACCGGTTTTAGATTTTGACTGATCATAGGCTTCTCGTCTGTAATCATAAAAACCGTTTTCGTAGGGATCAACAATATAATTCCATCTGCCGTTGAGGCTTAAATTATTTCTTGAACTAATATTTTGGATTAAGGCTTCTTGTGAAAACCCAGTATCGGCATACATCAAAAAACATAGAAAAATAAAAACTACTCTCTTCATAAAATAAATTTTGGTTGCAAACAACCTATTAGAACATTAGGTAAAACAGTTAATAATTAGGCTAATTTGCATTATTTATACTGTTGAATCATAATAAAAATTGGCGGCGCAGAAAATAATTTCCACACCACCAATTTAATTTATTGTTTAAGCTGTGTATCAAAAGATAAAATTATCTAATCTGTAACAGCTTTAAAAATCATATTACCAATCCGTATTTTGTACTAAAGCTGGTTGTCTGTTTATATCACTTTGTGAAAAAGGATAAAAATAATTTTTGTTAGTAAACACTCTACTTTCTACCTGAAATCTGGTGTAAGTTAAAGTTCCGCCATTATTAGTGATTCTCATTCCGGTTACAGGCTTGTTAAAAAACTCTTCTCCTTTTTTCCAACGGCGAACATCAAAGAAACGATGACCTTCAAAACTTAATTCTACTCTTCTCTCGTTTTGAATAATGATTCTCATATCATCTTTAAGTAATAATGGAGCGCCAGCTACCATTAATGGTAAGTTAACGCCCGTTCTTCTTCTTACTTCATTTAGGTATTTATAAACATCAGCAACCGGACCTTGTGCTTCATTTAATGCTTCGGCATAATTCAATAAAGTTTCTGCATATCTAAAAATCACCCAAGGACGACGAACAGAATTATTAGTTGCCTGATTCCAAGTAACTGCTTCACTTAAAAACTTACGCATGTAATAGCCAGTTTTAGTAGCATTTGCATTTCTATCTAATCCATCTTTTCCGCCTACATAAGTTTGTACAGCTACACCTTTAAATACTCTACCATTGTGATTGATTATTAAACCTAAACGAGGATCACGATTAGCATAAGGATTTGCTGGGTTATAGCCCGATGTTGCATCAGTAATGGGCTTTCCGTTTGCCATTCCAAATGCATCAACTAACTCTTGAGTAGGGTTGGTTCTGCCGTTAGCTCCATCATAACTAATAGGCGCATTATTAGTTTCAAGATCATTTCTACTATTGGCTCTGGTAGCAAAAATCACTTCGTTATTATAAGGTGACGCATTAAAATTAAACACATTCACATAATTGTTAAATATCTGGTGTTTATTTCTATCTATTATAGCTTTGGCTGCATCAGCCGCTTTTTGCCATTTAGCTAAATCAGTAACAGGGGTATTTAACAAACTAGCATCATATAATAATAACCTAGATTTTAAAGATAAAGCCGCTGTTTGAGTGGCTCTACCTCGGTTAGAAACACTCCAAGACTGAGTCCATTCTGGCAAAAGAGAAACAGCCGAATCACAGTCTAGAACTATTTGCGCTACACATTCTTGATAAGTGTTTTTAGGTAAATTTAAATCTTCTAACCTATCAAAAACTCTGTTTGCTATTGGAAAAGAGCCATAGCGTTTGTATAACTCAAAATGAAACATTGCTCTTAAAAAGTAAGCTTCCCCACGTAAGCGGGCTTTATCAGCAATAACAGACAATCCATCTTGAGGATCTATATTTGCCGTTGGGATATTTAATAAGAATAAGTTCACTTTTCTTAATGCTTCATACATATTGCCATAAACATTATCTACCGTACGGGTAGGGCTCCAAGTACCATTATTAAAAGTGTTAATAGATGAATTTAAGTTAGAATTAACGGCTTCATCTGAGCCAGAAGCTCTTAATGCTCCTCCGCCATCCATAGAATACTCTTCCGGAATATCTGCGTAAGCATTATTTAATATTCCACGAGCATAAGCATTAGTAGCCCAAATTTGTGCATTTGTAATATCTCCTTCTGTTACAGAACCATCTTGCAAATATTTATCCTTTTCGCATCCCATTATAAAGAGGGCAAATAGTAATGTGTATATTTTATAGTTTCTTATTTTCATGATTTTTTAGCTTAAAATTTCTTAATCGTCTAATTAAAACTTAAGGTTTACACCGGCTGAAAAAGTGGTGATGTATGGATAATCAGAATTAAATCCTGCTGTTGGAATTTCAGGATCTATTCCTAATTCACTTACCTTGCTAAATGTTAACAAGTTAAATCCGCTTACATAAAATCTCATTGCATTTACTTTTAGTTTTTTAACCGCACTAGAAGACAATGAATAACCCACTTCTAAATTTTTCAATTTCAGAAAATCGCCAGAACGTAACCAAAAATCAGAATTTTGGGTATTGTTGCCTCTGTTGTTTAAAGCAATTAAAGGGTATTTAGCTGTTGCGGCTGTTGCTGGAGTCCAACTTTCTGTACTAAACTGATTCACATAATTTGCTGATGCGCTAGTAGAATTAATTAAGTTATTGATTTGGATGGTTCTACCTGCTACCCCTTGAAATTGAACCGATAAATCAAAATTTGAATATTTAACATTTGTACCAAAACCATAATAAGTATCTGGCACATCTGAATAATTTGTGTTTATAAAATCTAGGTTATCAATTATATTATCGTTGTTTTGATCTTTGTAACGGATATCACCTGGGCGTACCAAACCAGAAAATCTTTGTACTGGAGCTGCATCAATTTCTGCTTGAGTTTGAAAAAGGCCATCAGAAACTAAAAATCTACGGATAAAATCTCCTCCTTGTATTACGCTTCCAATTTGAAATCCTTTTTGGCTTTGATATGCTGGCAAACCAATTTCTTCACTAATAGAAATGATTTTACTTTTAGATTTTGTGAAATTTCCATTGATGCCAACAGTTACTTTATTAAAAGTTTTGTTGTAACCCATAGCCATTTCAAAACCTTTATACTGAGCCTCCCCGTTGTTGATAAGAGATACAGACTGGCCAATAATACTTGGTAAAATATCAGTAGTTAAAAGGTTGGTTCTGTTTTCATGAAAAAGATCAAAAGCTAATTGTAAAGATTGATTAAAAAATTGCCCATCAAAGCCTATGCTTGCTTTTTTAGCTTTCTCCCATGTTAAATTAGGGTTACCCAAGGTAAGTTCTGCCGAGCCATTAGCAGCACCAAAGCTTGTTCCAAAATTATAACCGCCACTACTTCTGGTAAAATAATTATTAAATGAAAAACGATTGGCAAATAAATCATCATTTCCTACTATGCCATAAGAACCACGTAGTTTAAAATAATTAACCGCTTTCACTTTGTTTAAGAAATTTTCTTCTGATAAAATCCAACCGGCAGAAACTGCTGGGAAAACTCCGTAACGTTTGCCTGGTGCAAAATTCTCTGAACCTGCATAAGCCGCAACAACATCAGCAAAATAGCGATTGTTAAAACTGTAAGATAAACGGTTGGTGATGGCTTGTCTTTTATAATCTAGTCTACCTGGTGCTGCATTAACAGATCTTAATAATCTAGTAGAAAATTTTACATCGTGTAAACCAAACGTACGGTCATAATCTAAACCTGCCCAAAACTCGTTTCCTCTTACATTGTTATTAAAATCACTGCTTTTATATTGTAAAGGTGTGCTGTTACCAAATCTCTCAAAAGTTCCACCACCTGTAGAAGAATAAATTTCATAGTTTTGGTTAAACCCATAAGTATAAGCACTGGTAATATCATAGGTATAAAATGCATTAGCAGATAAGCCTTTTAAAATAAAATCTAACTTATGCTTCACATCTACGGTAGCTAATAAAGTACGAGAAAGATCATTATTATTTCCGTTAGCAGTTAACATGGCTAATGGATTATTTCTAAATAAAGAGCTGCCTCCAAATGTTCCGTCTTGATTTAAAAGTGGGAAAGCATTTGATGGAGTGTTATAAATAGTGTTTAAAAAAGTTCCGTTGCCTGCGGTATTATACTGCAAGTTTTCTACCCTGCCGCCTACATCTAGTTTAACATCTAAACTTTTATTGATATGAAGATCAAGATTGGTTCTAAAATTATATCTTTTGTAATTTGAATTGGTGTTATAATCTGGCGTTTCTGCACCTCTATATAAACCATCTTGTTTAAACAAACTCACTAAAGTAAAATAACGAGCAAAAGCATTACCTCCACTTACGGTAGCCACATATCTTTGAACTGGGGCCACATCTTTAATAAAACGGTCAACAAAATTATTACTAGGATAGTTCACCAAATCTGAACCAGATTGATAAGCATCTAATGCTGTTTGATCATAAACAAGTGGTAAACCACTATTTAAAGCATGTTGATTAGACTGATTAGCAAATTGAAAAGAATTTAATGGGCTTGTAATATTAATAGGAGTTTGTGCACCACCCTGAGCATCAAAAGTAACTTTGGTTTTTACCGCATCACCACGTTTTGTAGTTACATAAACTACTCCGTTTGCAGCACTCATTCCATACCAAGATAAAGAAGCCGCATCTTTTAATACGCTTATTCCTTCTATCTCATTCAAATCCATATTTACAAAATCTCGTTCTACTCCATCTACCAATACCAAAGGTGCCTGACCGCTGTTATAAGATGACCTTCCTCTAATTAAGAAAGAGGCATCATCTGTACCGGGGCGAGTACCGCTTTGTTTGATATAAAGACCTGGTAACCTCCCAGATAATGAGTTAGTTAATGTTGAAAGTGGTAACTGAGGCAATTCACTGCCTTTTATGGTGCTTATGGATGCAGAAACTGAACGCTTTTTTCTGATTCCGAATGGGATATAAACATCGTCATCATCACCAGCATCAATTAAACTTAATGTTAAAACAACCACAGCACCATCTAATTCTAAAGCGGGCTTTTGAACTAAATTATAACCTTGCTTTTTAAAGTAAATAACATCATTACCGGTTACACTTATTGAAAACTTACCGTCTTTAGCAGTTAAATTGTTTGATGCTTTTTCTTGAATAAAAATACTTACCCCTTCTACTGCATTTCCTTGATTATCTTTTACTGTACCAGATATAGTGACTTTGCTATCTGGCTCTTGCGCTTTACTACTTAATGCAGAGAGTGCTAGCATTAAGAATATATATATTTTAAGTGTTGATTTCATGTTTCTAGAATTAATGATTAATTATTTGAACGAAGCATAAGCTTTATTCCCAACCCGTATTTTGAATCAATTTTCCTTTACTTTTAAATACTTCATTACGAGGAATTGGATAACGATGCATATAATCTAGAAAAACCTTTTGCATAGCTATTGGTAATAACACTTTAGTGTAGGTAAAGCTTCCGTTGGTGTTTTTTACTACATCCATTCCATACATAGGTTTTGCAACTATTTCTGGCCCCACTTTCCATCTCTGAATATCATACCATCTGGCATCTTCAAAAGCTAATTCTACTGCTCTTTCATTTCTAATTCTAATTCTAAAATCGTCTTTATTATTGGCTATATAACCTGCTCCGCTTGCATTGGTAGTTTGAAAAACCGGCATCCCGGCTCTGGTTCTAATTAAGTTTAAAGCATTTAAAATGCTCGCATCCGGACCAGAAAATTCATTTTGAGCTTCAGCATAATTCAATAAAATCTCGGCATATCTGAAATAGATATAATTAAGCAAAGCTCTATTATTTGGTAAGCTTCTCACATAAGGTTCTGGCCATAATTTACGGCAGTAATACCTTGTTGCGGTATAATTAGGATTATTTTCTCTGTAATCTTTTCCAAAAGTTTTTACGCCGGTAGAAGAGGTTTGAGACCAAGTTTCTATTTTTACCCCAACTCCTTGCCACTGTACATCATTATAAAGTACGTTTGCTTTTAATCTTGGATCTCTATCAACATAAGGCTTGGTAGCGTCATAACCAGAAAGAGGATCTGTTATTGGTCTGCCGGTAGTTAACATATCATATAAATCCACATGGTTTTGGGTTGGATTTAACTGACCTTGTGCGCCTCCAGAACCTGGTGACATTACAAAATCTAACATCATTCCGTCTGGAGCTCTGGGGCCTCTCACTTTGGTCATAATGTATTCTGTTGATGTGGGTACATTAAGAATATCTTCATAAGTTGATTGTAAAGAATATTCATTTAAGTCCATCACCGCTTTGGCTGCATCGGCAGCAAGCTTCCATTTATTTAAATCATTAGTTTCGTTATTTAGTTTACTTGCTGCATATAATAACAGTCTTGATCTTAATGCTTTTGATGCTCCTACAGTTGCTCTTCCGTTATTAATGGCAAGAGTTGCATTATAATTGAGTGGCAATAAAGCATCGGCAGCATCTAAATCTTTCAAAATAAAATCTACACATTCTTGATAAGAATTTCTAGGGAAATCATTCTCTCCGTTAGCTTCTAAACGTTGGTCTATTAGCACCACGCCGCCAAATCTTTTAATCAATTCAAAATAAAGTAAGGCTCTAACAAAATGCATTTCGCCTTCTACTCTATCTCTAGGACTATTAATGGCTGGCCAGTTTACGCCGTCTATTTTAGATAGCATCACATTTGCAATTCTAATCCCTGCATAAGATCTGGCATATACATAAGAAATATCATTGGTGCCAAAATTATCTGAGTGGGCATGGTAGGTTCCTTGTGTTAAGGTATTGATAGACCCTTCGTTATTACCTGTAACTGCTTCATCTGCAGCTTGGCCAGTAATTCCTCTATGAGTATTAAAACGGGCATAATCATTTACTAAAAAATTATAAGCGTTATCTGCATATTGAACCGCAAGAATTGGGTCTGAGAATACTTTCTCCTCAGGTAAATTTACACTGGGTGCTTTATCTAAAAAATCTTTTTTACAAGATGCAGCCAAAAAAACTACTGCAGTTAAAAAAATAATTTGTTTTATCGTTTTCATGAAATTATGTTTAAAGGGTAACATTTAAACCAAGATTATAGATCCTAGAGGTAGGGTAAACCGACTGTCTGGAGAAGTTTGTAAATGAAGTATTTACATTTTCTGGATCTACATAGAATTTAAATTTTGTCCATGTATATAAATTTTGTCCGCTTAGTGCTACTCTTAATGAATTCAACTTTAATGATTTCACCCATTTTTGAGGCAAGTTCCAAGCTAACTCTGCATTTCTAACTTTTAAATAAGCCGCGTTTTGTAGCGTAAAATCGTTTAAGCGATAGTTTCCACTTGATACTGTTCTTGAGTGTAGCGCTGGCCATGTTGCAGTTGCAGCAGTTTCTGGCGTCCATCTTTCTAATTGGAATTCATACATTTGAGCTCCGTTATTATTCTCGGCCAAAATATAATCAGAGCTAACATTAGCTACCCCTTGGAATAAAACAGATAAGCTTATTCCTTTCCAAGATAAAGTTGGTGCAACGCTGTAAGTGTATTCTGGAGTTCTAGAAAAACCTATTGGAGAGGTATCATCTACAGTAATTACTCCGTCGCCATCAATATCTTTATACTTTAAATCGCCCGGAATTCTTACGCCTGGAATGGTAGTAGGAAGATAAGCATCAATATCTGCTTGTGAAGTGTAAAAACCTAAAGATGTTAAGCCGTAAAATTGACCTACCCTATTACCGGCTTGTAATTTGTTAGCTGGAGTGCTGATGGGTTCATCTCTGCTAATGATTTTGTTTCTGGCAAAAGATATTTGGGTGTTTAAGCTGTAATTAAAAGCTCCAACTCTATTTCTGTAATTTAATTCGGCTTCGTAGCCTTTGTTATATACTTCACCTATGTTTAATGCAGGGTAAGTGAGGCCGTATATTACCTGACCCGAATTTTTCTGTGTTAAAATTCCCGATCTGGTTTCATCAAATAGATCTACAATAAATTCTAATGAATTTTTAAAGAATCTACTTTCAAAACCAATGTTTCTTTTGGTACCCGTTTCCCAGGTTACTAATTGGTTACCTTCACTATTACCTGTAACCACTACAATAGGAGAACTTACGCTTGAATTTGGAAGACCAAAAACAGCGCCCCCATTTTGCACATTATAATCTGATAAGAATAAGAAACGATTAGCGTTAGTTAAACCATCATTACCCACCTGACCATAAGAACCTCTTATTTTAAGGTTATCTATCCAAGTAACATCTTTCAGAAAATTTTCTCTTGAAATATTCCAACCTCCAGATACCGCTGGAAAAAAACCATATTGATACCCCGGAGCAAAAGCTTCTGAACCATTATAAGCGGCGTTAAATTCAACAAAATACTTCTCGTTAAAATTATAAGTACTTCTACTCACAATACCTTCTACCGCTCTTGGAGCCGCATTAAGCCCTGTACCCTCTTGTTGATTTAATTGCCTGGTAGCTAATAAAACTCCAGAAAAATTATGTTTTCCAAAACTTCTGGCATAGTTAAAGCCCAGTTGTAGATTAGAACTGATATTACCACTACTGGTAGATATAAAACCCCCTAAAGGCTCATTTATATTTCTAGCACCAGGATCTAAAGTTACTACTCCTGTTGTTCTATCTTGAATATAAGCTGCCCAATTGGCGTTTCTTCTCATATTGCTGGTGAAATAAGAATCGTAACCAAAAATGCCTTTAAATGATAAGCCTTTTGTAATGCCATCTAATTTATAATTCACATTAAAATTACTTTCAATGGTGTTGGCATCGTCATTTCTGGTTCCCCAGCGAGTTAATACGGCTAAAGGATTCCAAATATTAGTTCCTACATCTGGATTTTGAGCAATTCTGCCATCAGCTAAAGTAATAGGAAAGGCGAAAGATGGAGTTTGTAAAATCCTTGAAATCATTCCCTCTACGTTATCATAAGCGAATGCATTTCCGCCTAAACCAGACGGCTGATAGCGTTTACCTAAACGCCCACCTAAACGAACACTTACTTGTAAATTTTTAGTAAGGTTTAAATCTAAATTAGAACGAAAATTATATCTGGTATAAGATGGAGTAGTTCTAATACCATAAGGAGAATCAAGTTCTTTAAAAATACCATCTTCAAATAAATAACCTACAGATGTAAAGTATTTAATAAGTTTAGTTCCCCCACTTACATTCACATTATGTTGTGTTTGCAAATAGCTTTTACGAGTAACTTCTTCAAACCAGTTTACATCTGGGTAGCCATAAGGATCAGACCCATCTTTAAATTTTTGTAACTCGTCTGCTCTCCATGTTTCTGCTCTGCCATCATTTCTGTTGGCCTCATTTATTAAAAAAGCATTGTCATAGGCACTCAAAGCTTTTGGGATGCCTGTATAAGTTTGCATACTGGTGTTTCCGCTGTAGCTGATTTTTGGTTTACCTTCTTTACCAGAACGTGTAGTAACTATAATTACCCCATTTGCACCTTTAATACCGAAAATTGCGGTAGAAGAAGCATCTTTTAATACAGAAACAGATTCTATTTCATTTGGATCTATGTCTCCAAAGCTAGAACGCTCTATCCCATCTACAATAACAATGGCTGCCGTATTACCGTAAGTTGCAGCTCCACGAATACTAATGGTTGCAGCATTATTTCCTGGTTGACCGCCACTTTGAACAGCTGTAAGACCAGTTACTCTACCTACTAAACTATTGGTTACATTAGAAGTTGGAGATTTAAGAATTTCTTTAGTATTTACTGTAGCAATTGCGCCGGTAAGTGTAGATTTTTTTTGCTCACCGTAACCTACTACAATTACTTCGGTAAGGCTATTGGTTGACTCTAACATTACAACAGCAAGGGTGCTGTTTGCACCAACTGTTCTTTCTAGTGGATCAAAACCTAAATACCTAAAAACTAATATAGCTTGTGAATTGGGTACTTTGATGCTAAACGCACCAGACTCGTTGGTGATAGTACCTGTTGTTGTGTTTTTGAGCAACACACTTACACCAGGTAAGGTTACACCTGCTTGATCTTTTACTGTTCCGGTAATTACTGTTTGTTGTGAAAATGCTTGAGAGCTCATCAAACATAAAAATGCGAGGAACGCATTTTTGAAGCAATTACTGAAAAGATTTCGCACAAAAAATTTCTTTTCGTAAGGTTTTTTCATTTTAATCGGTTTGGTTAATTATTAATTGGTTAGTTATCTATTGGATGATAACGATACAAATATGAACACAAGATGAGAAAAAGGGGTGTCTATGCGTACTCAAATAAGGGTCTAAATGTGCTTAGTACAACCAAGAAGCCTTTTTTGAAAACATTTAGAGAATCTTAAGAAAAAAATAAGACCAATAGTTTTAAGATTTTAAACTTGCTGTGAGTTTTGAATATACTCTGACGGGGAAACTTCAAACTGCTTTTTAAATTCTTTACTAAAGTGTTTCCTATCATTAAAACCTACCATATAGGCTACTTCGGCTACTGGGAATGTAGCCGTTTTAAATAATTCGGCAGCTTTTTTTAAACGCATTTGCTTTATTAAATCGGCTACAGAATAATTGGTTAATGCCTGAACTTTTTTATATAAAACGGTACGGCTCATCCCAATTTCATTAACCAGCTCATTTACGTCAAATTCAGGATCACCCATTTTATCTTCAATAATTTGCATGAGCTTATTAATGAATTTTTCTTCGGGAGAAGTAATGGTTATTTTAGTTGGCTCTAAAGTAATTTGCTGACTAAACTTTTCTCGCATTACCTCTTTTGCCCTTAATAGATTTTTAATGTTGAGCGTTAATACCTGGGGACTAAATGGCTTTGATATGTAAGCATCTGCTCCGCTTGATAATCCATCAACCTGGTAGGCTGTTGAAGCTCTGGCGGTAAGCAATATCATAGGAATATGATTGGTGCTTTCGTTATTTTTTACCTGATTACACAATTCTATCCCATCCATTACGGGCATCATTATATCACTAATTATTAAATCTGGAATCTCGTTCTTCATGTATTCCATCGCCTCTAAACCATTAGAAAAATCTACCACATGGTATTCGTCGGTTAAAATATCGATAATCAATTTTCTTACCTCTTCATTATCCTCGGCAAGTAACAATTGATATTTTTTTTCTTTAACAAGGTGATGATTATCCTCATCTAATAATGTAGGTTGTTTATTAAGTATGGGTGTGCTTTTAAAATCTTCTGTAAACACCGTTTCAGAAACAATTTCAGATTCCTTTAAATGATTTTTACCTGTTTGCAGGGATATGGTAAAAGTGGTTAAATTTTGCTGAGAAGCATGACTGGTTACTTTTATTGCTCCCTTGTGCAATTCTACAATACTTTTAGAAAGGGCCAACCCTATTCCACTGCCTATATTTTGCCTTCCACCATCGTCTACCTGAAAAAAGCTTTCAAATAATTTATCCTGAATATCTTCTGGAATGCCTTTTCCATTATCTATCACTTTAATATCTAACCAATTTTTATTATCTGTTTTTGGAGATATACTTAGCGTAATTTTTCCATCAACATCAGTAAATTTAAACGCATTAGATAAAAGGTTTAAAACCACTTTTTCTAATTGGTTTCTATCAAAATAAATAAAAATTGGATGTTGCGGCGCTTCAAATTGGTAGGTTATATTTTTATCAATAGCTAGCCCGGTAAATGATTCAAATATTTCTTTACAAAAAGGAACAATATCTTGGTAAGCACAATGAATTTTCATGTGCCCTTCTTCTGCCTTTCTAAAATCTAACAGCTCAGTCACTAATTTCATTAATCTATCTGCATTATTTTTTATCAGATCTAACTGCTTAGCAATAACGCTTTGGTTGTTAACGGCTAATATTTTTTCTAAAGGAGCTAAAATAAGGGTTAAAGGAGTTCTAATTTCATGCGATATATTGGTGAAGAAATTAAGCTTCATTTGATAAAGCTCTTCTTGTTTCTCGTTTTGCAAATGCTCTAAATATAAATCTCTTTTAAGCCTTGCTCTGTTTCTTAAAAAATTAATGACCACCGTAGCAGCTACAATAAGAAGTATGATATATAAACTATAAGCCCACCAAGTGCGCCACCAAGGAGGTAAAACAATAATTTTTAAGGTGTTAATATAGTCACTCCAAACACCATCATTATTGGCGGCCTTTATTTTAAAATAATAAGTTCCTGGCGCTAAATTAGGAAAGTTCACAAATCTTTGCTTACCTGTATTTTGCCATTCATCACTGTTTGGCAATCCTTCTAATTTATAGGCATACTGACTATTTTCTGGATTAATAAAATTTAAAGCCGAGTATTTAAAACTTAAGTTAGCTTGATCATAACTTAACTTTATTTGTTTGACCTCTCCCTCTGATTTTGAATAGGAAGAATGAACACTATCTATTAAAACTTCCTTATTATTAATTAATATTTGTGTGAATGCTACTTTTGGGGCTAGCTTATTTTTAATAATTCGCTCTGGATAAAAAATTGATAAGCCATTAATTCCTCCAAAAATAATTTCATTTGTTTTTAGTCTAATGCCTGCATTATTAGAAAACTGATTACTTATTAAACCATCATTTGCAGAATAACCTGTAATTTCTAAATCTTGCTTGGTAAAAGGAGTCTTAAAGTTTTTAAATTTTAACTTGTAAAGACCAAAATCTGTACTTATCCAAATATTTTCAGAATTATCTTCTACAATAGAGTGAATAACATCATCACCTAAGCCTAAATTTTTACTGATGGCAAAAAAACGTTTAGTCTTTTTATCAAAATAATTTAGTCCGCCACCCTCAGTACCTACCCATAATCTGCTTTTAGAATCTATAAAAAGCGTAGTAATATTGTTGTTATTGATCTGAAACTTTGTGTCTTTAACCTTTTTATATAGGGCGGTAAACTTTTGTGTTTTTTGATCAAAATAGTTTAAACCATTTTGGGTACCTACCCACAAATTTCCATCAACATCTTTTGCTAAAGATTGAATAAAGTTATCACTTATAAAATTTGGGTCTCGGGCATTTAAAAATGAGAAATAACCATTTGGAACAAATGAGGAAGAAGCAGCAAATTGGCTGGCTATTTCTTTATCTACGGTTACGTAATTTTTAATCTGTAATTCGGGTTTTTTCCGATATAAAAACTTACTGGTACCATCGGGCAACACATATCTTAAGCCGCCGCCGTTTGTACCTATCCAAGCGCCGTTTTCATCTGCAATAATTGCATTGATGAGGTTTTCACTTAGTTTGCCATCTTTAACTGGAAAATTAAAATGCTTAAATGTTTTTGCCGCTTTATTAAATAAACTTAGTCCGTCTAAAGAACCAATCCATAAATTCCCTTTTCCATCATCGGCAAAAGTTTTGATATCATTTCTTAATTGGTGGCTATTTTCTGAAACAAGAGAATAATATTCAGTAGTTTTTTTTGCCCTGTTAATATAATTTAATCCACCACCAAAAGTACCTACCCATAAAGAACCATCTTTATCTTCACTAACCGCATCAACCAATAAATGATTTAAAGCCATTTTATTGCCAATGCTTTCTCCTATGTTCTGAAAATTAGAGTTCCCCTGATAATAAAAATTAATCCCTCCGGCAAAAGTCCCTATCCAAACGCATGATGCTTTATCTTTCATAAAACTCCAAATGGCATCGTCATTTAGGCTATTAATGTTTAAGGGATTGTGTCTGTAGTTTGAAAATTTATTGGTTTTAGTGTTAAGAATACTTAAGCCATTTCTGGTAGCAAACCAAAATGTTTGATCATCATATATCAAAATATCTTTTACCCAGTTAGATGCTAATGAATAAGCGTCTTTATCTGAAGCAACATACTTGGTAAGTATATTTCCATTTTTTTGATAAGCAAAAACACCTGATGTTTCTGTACCAAACCAAATGGCGCCTTGCTTATCTTGCTTTGCCACTAATACCTTGGCATTGGCCACCTCAATATCGCTTCTTAGAACCAGAGGAATGGAAACCAATTTATTTTTTTGTGGATCAAATATTTGCAAACCAAATCTTGTACCTACCCAAATGTGTTGATCTTTATCTATAAATAAAGAAAAAATAGGTTTGGTGGTTAAACCATTAGTTTGGTTGGGACTAACAATATCTTCTATTCTTTTAGTTTTCTTATTGATTTTTTTTAAGCCGCCATAGGTGCCCACCCAAATATTTTTTTGGGCATCTTCAATAATAGAAGAAATGTAATTTCTACCGCCCTTTATGTCTAAAATATCAATGGGGGTAAAGGTTTCTTGCTCTCTGTTGTAGAGATTCACTCCGTTTGCAGTACCTATCCAAAGGTTTTTTTCGCTATCCTGAAAAATTACGTTTACTCTGTTACTACTTAAACTTTTTCTATTGTTCTCATCAAAAATAAAAGTCTTAAACTCGTAACCGTCATAGCGGGTTAAACCTTTTAAATTACCAAACCAAATAAAACCCTTATCATCTTGCAAAAAATTAGATATAGGACTTTGAACCAAACCTTCCTTGTAGGAGATATGCTTAAAATTGATTTCCTGCTGGCTATCTTGAGCGGCAATTTCTTTTGTCACAAAAAACAAAAGCACCATCAATACACACTTGAGTTTAGGCTTGTTCAATTTAGTGGTTCAATTTGGTTTAAGGATTGAAAATTACAATTATATATCAACTATGTGGAATATAATTTGACAAATTGTTCGAGTTAAAAATAAAGCTTTCAGGTTTATCTTCCAACAAAATCAAAAAAAAATCTCATTAAAATAAGTGTCTAAGCAACATATTATCAGCTTAATTAGGTCAAAAAAACCAATTAACCAGCTTTAACAAACTCTTTGTTATTGTTGATGAGAATCAACAGTGGAGTTAACAAAGGTCATCTATGTTTAAGTTTCTGTACTTCATTTTTGTATTACAGAAACTAAAATAATGAGAAAGCTAAACTTTTTACTTTATCTTATATTGGTGGTAATATCTACCCTATTAACGGTGTATTCTGGTATTTAAATCAATGAAAAAGCCAAATTTGCTACCATAATTTATTTATTGAGTTACGGGAGCCACACCTTGAGTAGTTTGCACAATTTTTTGAATAGTTCCATCTGGGTTATAATACATATAATCTACACAGATAGATCTCCTATAACTGCCACCTTGTGGTAAGGAACCATTGTGATAAAAGAAATAACTCTTTCCTTTGAAATCAACTATTCCAGGGTGTGTGGTAAAACTATTAGGTACATTTTCTTGAATGATGCCTTGGTAATTCCACGGACCAGTAGGACTTGTAGAAGTGCAATATTCTATCATTTCTGGCTTTGTGCCCGCACTTGCATAAACTAAATAATACAATCCATTTCTTTTATAAGCCCAAGGACCTTCAATAAAATTCTTCGGATTTATAACTGTGATAGGTCCATCAGTTTCAATCATGTTCTTTTTTAACTTAACATATTTACAGCTACCATTACCCCAATACATGTAAGGTGTGCCATCGTCATCCATAAAAACGGTTGGATCAATATCATCCCAAGCATGTTTTTTATCAATGGTCATCTCGTTAATAATTAAGGCTTTACCAATAGCATCTTTAAAAGGACCAGTTGGACTATCAGAAACCGCTACGCCAATAGCAGCACCACCTTTACTTACACTATCACTCTTATGAAAAGTGGAAACAAACCAATAAAATTTACCATTGCTTTCTATACACTGAGCTGCATAAGCATCACCCGTTGCCCAAGAGAATGTTTTAGGCGACAAAAGCGCTCCATGATCTTTCCACGTAACCATATCTTTTGAAGAGAACACATGCCAATCAGGCATTTTATAATTGGTATCATCTACTGAGGCTGTATCATGCCCGGTGTATAAATAAACCGTATTATTATATACAATTGGAGACGGATCTGCAGTGTAGATATGTGAAATAATTGGGTTTTGTGAAAACAAATTAGTGGCAACAAATACCAGTAATAGTGTTGCTAAGTAATGCTTTGTTATTCTCTTCATAAAAATGATATTTATTTAATTTTTGATTTAATGCCTCGACCCTTTGTAGTTCAAAACTTTTTTAATTGATATGTTTTGTGTTTTATTATGTTTAGATGAATCAATAAGTGTCACGTCAAACGTCCTGTTTTTTTTGCCCATTGAATGATCCTTGAGTAGCTCCAATTTCCAATTCTTGTTTTTTATCATTCCAAATAAAGGAAATTAATTACTGCAGAATTAAAGTCTAAAAAATTGTTTGCTAACTGAGATTTCAAACCAGTAAAACTTAATGATCGTTTTTAAAAGGATGACCCAACAATGAAAGCATTTTCTCTGCATACCTATTTCCAAGCATTCTATATCCCTCTGCATTAAAATGCAAATTATCTGGCCCATCTGGACAACCAGCAGAGGATATAATATAAGAATTTGGTATAGTTTGCGGAAGTGTAGCAATGATATTATTCATGTTGGCGCAAATACCGCCCTGATCTTTATTTACAGTTTCTCCAGCCAAAAGAGGAACTTTTTTGCCCTTTAAATGAAGATCTTTCAATAAATTCTGATATACCACATTTACCTTTTTTGGCCATAAAACATCGCCTTTATTAGATTCTCCTTGATGAAGCAAAATCCCTTTGATTACACCATCCTTTTGGGCGATTTTTGCCATCTCAACCAATCTTTTGTAAGGGTTACCATCATATTGTTTGATAAATGCCTGCATCCAATCAGGAGCTGTGGATACATAAGATTCATAATGATCCTTATCAAATAATTCTATTTTACAGCCACCAACAGCTACGTTAATAACTCCTACTCTTACATCTTTTGGGAGGTTGGCAACCAACGTTCGTCCAAAATAATCTACCGGAGTTAAACCTGTATTACATCGACTTAAAGGGGGAAATGCAGTGTACCAATTTCCCATTTTTCGGTTTAAATCAGGGCAATTTAAAGCTTCTAATACTTTAAAGCGAGGATCAACATGAAGGGTATCTTGAGGTTGAATTTTTGCATTTCCCTCCATATTTGACTGTCCAAAACAAAGAAAAATGTAAAACTTTTTATCCTGTGCAAATCCTTTTAATTGGATAAAAAGAAATAAAATAGTGGCTATGAATGTGAATTTTAGTTTCATTATTTAAAATGGTTTTTATTTATTTATTTAACTAGGTCGAGAACATATTTAATTAGTAAAAGTCATCCAATCTATTTCAACTGAAGTATTTTTTAAGTTTGAAACCGTTAGATTTTTAATCCCTTCAATTTTTGAAATTCCTAACAAAGGCACCTCTACAATAACCCAATCATGTCCTGATACTACTTTCGCATTTATGTATTCCGTCTTAATCTGATCACTAATTTTAATCTGAATATCTCCTCCATTAATTGATCTAAGCCTCATTTTCAAATGCTTTAATTTGCCATCACCAAAATCAATATTGTTGTATTTTGCCCAAGCCTTATCATGATCTAAAATCAATTTCCAACCATCAAACTTGTTTAGTGTATCAACAAATGCAATAGAAGCTCCTTTAGAACTAATCTCACTGTAACGGTCAATCTGAATTTTTTGATTAGCCATTGTTATTCCTACACCTCTTAAGGTTGGCGTTACTTTTTGGATGGTTCCATCGGCATTAAAAGACAAACTATCTGCCCTTATGGAGCGGGCTTTATCAAATTCGGGAGATAAATCATTTGCATGATAAAAAAGATACCATTGCTTTTTAAAGGGCAAAATAGAATGATGATTTGTCCAACAGCCCGGCGTTTCGTCCATAATTACCCCAGTCATTTTAAATGGACCTAGAGGATTATCGGCAATGGCATATTCCAGTCTTTCAGTTTTATTTTCTACATGAGGATAAGTCAGGTAATAAATACCGTTCCGTTCAAACAAATAAGGTCCTTCTTTTAAACCCTTTGTGGGCAATTCTTGTAGGATAACAGGTTTTGAAGCCAGTTCGAGCATATTATCTTTTAATTTGGCCGCATAAATATTTCCCTGCGACCAATAGATGTAAGCCTGTCCATCTTTATCTATAAAAACATTCGGATCAATCCCGTTTACCCCTTCGATAGGTTTTTGCTGAGGAATAAAAGGTCCTGTAGGTTGATCGGCAACAGCCACACCAATTTTAAAACCTCTTCCTAGCGTAGTATCTTTTGGCGTAGAGGGGAAATAGAAATAATATTTTCCATTGCGTTCTACACAATCGGGCGCCCACATGCTATAACTATCAGGTTTTACCCAAGGCACCTTGTTTTGAGTGACAATTACGCCATGATCTTTCCAATCTGTTAGGTTAGCAGAGGAAAAAACATGGTAATCTTCCATACAAAACCACCCCATACGACCACGAACTTTGTTAGCCAAAATATCATGAGACGGATAGATGTAAATACTATCGCCGAAAACTCGGGCAGATGGATCTGCTGTAAATTGGTTGGTAATTAGTGGATTTTGGGCCGATGCTACCGATAAAGCAAACAAGCTGAGGATACTCAGTAAAAACCTTTTGACTTTAAAAATTTTCATTTCAAATTTTGTATTGACGGTAAAAACTTATATAAGATGCTTAAGAATCTTGTTTGACAATGATTCTGCGATAACTATTTAGGTAAGGCGAAATCTCATCTAAAAAGAAGCGGTGCAAAATTGTATAAGTTATTTCTCCAAACTGGCCAAGTGTGTCCGCCAGCGTATTCTGAGTATTTATAATTGATATTTAAAGTCTTTAATTTACCAAGCATAATTTGGCAGTTATTATAAGCTATGTCTTCCTTTCCGCCCATTGAAATCCAAAATTGCTTCAAATTTGTATTGATTTTTTGGGTATTGTTTTTCATAAACTCATATTGAACATTAGCGACTTCATCTTGCCTTTGAGATACCCAGCCTGAGCTAAATACACCTAAATAATTAAACATATCGGTGTTTTTAACACCTGTATAAAGTGTGTGCATTCCACCCATAGATAGTCCGGCTAAAGCTCTACTGTTAGCATCTGTTTTTACTCTAAAATCCTTTTCAATCATGGGTAAAATCACCTCTTTCAATTCAGACTCAAACATTTTTAAACCAGATTCATTAAATGCAGAACCGCCAATATTAGCATCAGGCATCACCACCAACATAGGCGAAGCTTTTTTCTCGGCAATTAAATTATCGAGAATAATATCCGTTTTACCTTGCTTTGCCCAACCAGTTTGATCTTCACCTCCGCCATGTAAAATATATAAAACAGGATATTTCTCATTCAAATTACTCTCATAACCTGGAGGTGTGTAAACGTAAACTTCACGCCAGCTTCTAGTAATTTTTGAGTAGTATTTTTTAATACGAGTTTCGCCATGAGGCACATTTTTTAGTGCATAATAACCCCCACCCGCAAACGGAATTTCAATTCCACTTGCCATCCTGCCCATTCCGTAAAAAGTATCACTTGAAGGATCAACCAAAGGAACGCCGTCTATCAAAATAGAATAATAATGAAAACCTTCGCCAACAGAATCAGTAGTGGCCATCCAATTGCCATCTTCACCTTTTACCATATCGTACTTTTTCACTAAATCAACTTGCACTTGCTTTGCATTTGGAGCTTTTACAGAAAAAATCACTCGGTTATCAGGTAAAATTTGTGGGTATTTTGAATTTCTAATATTGGTGGCAGCTGGCGCACCAGCTACTGTATATTTAGAAAAAGTTGATTGATCAACAGGTTTAAATATCAACTGAGAAAATAGGTACAAACTGTTTTTCCAGATGGTAAAATCATGATAGCCAGGTTCAACAAAGTAAATATGAGGCACTTCTTTTTTTGAAAGATAATCATGCGTTCTTTTACTCACATTAACAAGTCCGTCACTTGCTCCGCAAGAAATGAATAGTAATTTCAACTTTTCTTTTGCTATTGCAGGTTGAGGAACCAATATTTCAGGACTTTTAGTATTTGGAGCTGATGAAAATCCACCAACCCAAGCAAATTTATCAAGGTTGCCTAATCCAAAATTTAAAGACTGTCCGCCACCCATTGATAATCCTGCGATCGCTCGGTTTTGTTGATCTTTGAAAACAGGATAATTTTTCTCTATATAAGGAATCAAATCATTCAATAAATCCCCTTCAAAATTCGCAAATGCTTCTACTCTATCCTTCGCCATGATGTTGCCAATTGCTCTGTCATCTTTCATGGCTCTACCATTTGGCATGACCACAATCATGGGTTCAATCTTATTCTCAGCATAAAGGTTATCCAAAATCACTTGAGGGTTACCACCGTTTAACCATTCTTTATGGTCTCCGCCAATGCCATGTAGTAAATATAAAACTGGATATTTTTTGCTTTTTGAATAACCCGGAGGCGTATAAATTGCAGCCTTTCTGATAGTCCCAACGGTTTTTGAGGAATAATTGATGGTGTCTATTTTACCACGTTGAATATTTGGTTTTTCAACATCAAAGCCCGCAGAAGGAGATTTAACTTGCGCATTGGCTTGATTGATAAAAATAAAAGCGACAATTAAATACTTTATTTGGTTCAGAAAATTCTTCATGATTTATGGAGTAGAATTGAAATTATTTAGTTGAAGGATGAATAATTTGGTATTTGCCACTTAGGTGCATTAAACTAAAAAGATACATTAAGCCATCATAATAAGGATCAAAATAACCATCCTCATAAGGTTCTAATTTGGCATTCCATATTTCTTTTAAAAATTTGGAGTCTTTATCTTTCTGAATTAGTTCTGTAGTGGCAACGGTAGAAACTAAACCAATAGAATGACGTAACTTTTTCACGGGCCCAGCTTGTAAAATAAAATTGGGTTTTGAACCATCTAGTTCAAACTGGTCATCATAATTATCTAACCCTTTAGAAACAAAGAAATTTTGAATTTTTGAGGCATAAGATTCTTGCCATTTTTTATCAGCTCCAAACCAAGTATAATCCATGGCAATGTTCATCGGCACTCGCCAAGAATCGTATCTAAAAGCAGCGGGCATCCAACTTGTTGAATGTGGTGCTCCACTAAACTCGGCATAATCAGGATTTAAACCTGTAATAGGATGCGTAGTTCTTTTTAAGAAAGCTCGGGAAGTATCTGCACAATCTTTATAAAATTGTTCGTGACCGTCTTTGGCATACATCACCCAAACCTCATAAAAAGCTGGTAAATGGTATGATGGATCTGTCCATTTATAGTTATTTCCCTCGGGTACAAAAGTGATTTGCTTTGCGTCTGTATTGATTAAATTATAAATATTTCCAGTTCCATCTTTTTGCCACATGGCATCTAAAATGTTTCTTGCTTCTGCGTAGTAATTGATTCCTGTATTATTTCCCCACTTATTAGATGCAAAAAGTAAGCTAGTGATGTAATACAATTCTCCGTCTGATGCTGAACCCTCTGAGTTTTTTTTCATGGTTGCGGTATTGATACTCCAAGCAAAATATCCTCTTCTCGGACCTTCTTGATGTTGCAAATATTTTTTAGACCATCTCCAAATTCGGTCAAAAATTTCCTTTTTATCTAATTGTACGGCAACCATCATCCCATAAGAAAGTCCTTCTGTTCTGGCATCCTTATTTTTAATATCAGATACGTAAGCCATTGAATCGCCTACTTCAAAATAGATTTTATCAGGTCCTTCAAATAAATCTTTATAAGCCTTTTCTACTTTTTTATTGATGTCTTTTTTACTGTAACCTGCCTCACGAAACAAGTTTTGATAGTTGGCAGTAGTTGAAGCCCCGTCTTTATTTTTTTTATTGGATTGAGCAATTACAGCAGAAGAAATAGTGACTAAACACGCAGAAATGATTATAAGTTTAAGACAGAATTTAACTTTTTGGGGATGTGTCATTGATTTGAAATAAGTTTAAAAATGGATCTTAAAATGCTAGTAGTTTTAAATTCCGAATGATTTTCATAAATAACCATCATCAAACCATTTGACGAAGTCATGATGACCTAAAAAATCAAAAGAATTAAAATTAAAGTCGATTTATTAATTGATTGTCAAAAGTATCCTATAACCAAATTTTAACATGCACAATTGTGCATGATCATATATCAAATGTTTAACAACCTATTTAAGATTTAAAAATTGATTGGAAACCGATAGTTTAAATTAAAACGGACGGTATATTAGGGTAAATAATAAATAAAGAAGTCCCAAAAATTAGATTATTCTTGGGTTGCGAATTTCTGTTTTTTTTGAATTGATGGAGTACAACTCAAACACCAAAAGGGTAAGTCCCTGGCATTTGCTGCGTATCTGCCTTAGTATTTAACGGATGCAAAGCTTTAGTTTTATCTAAATATATAAATGCATCATATCTGGATGGTAAAATAGAGGGAACGTAATTTCCACGATGTTCAAATTCTGGATGATAAACCACACCAATAGCCCGGTGACCAATATAATTTTTCATCATCGCATCATTATTCTTAAAATTAGCCATAATTAGTAATTTATTTTTGGCTCCGGCCTGATGCAAAAAATATTCCCAGCTTCCTTTTGTTGCTGCCGGAACTGGCATTGTTTTCATAGGTGCGCCCCAGCCATTTCCTGCCATTACACTTCCTTCATAAGAACCAAAGCCAACCAATACCACTCCTTTATTTTGATGCTGAAACCTAGCCAATTGACCTATGTTATACATCCCATCTGTTTGCATATTGGTAGCCCTAGCATCGCCAATATGCGTATTATGTTCCCATACAATTGCTTTAGAATTTTCTCCATAAAAAGTTAATAATCTATCTAAAGTACTTGCCATGTGCTGATCTCTTACATTCCAACTATTTGCACCTCCTGCAAGCATGGCCTCATAATACTTTTCGGCATTTACGGCAACCAGTGCATTTTGCTCAGCACTAAAAACATTCTCAAAATCTGAATCGTAAAGAGGCATTCTCCTTCTCACTTCTTTAAGCAGGTTAACCACCTCATTTTGACAAAGTTTAGGAACAAAATTTAATGCTTCGGCATAAGAACGGCCTTCGTCTTTTCTATAAGGCTCAAAACAACGAAAAGCATCTTCGGCTAAATGATAAGCCGCAGGATCTGTCTTTTCCAGATATTGCATAATGCTTTCCATACTTTCCCATAAACTATAAACATCTAAGCCATAAATTCCTGTTTTTTTATGTGCCGATAAGCCTTTATTATGCTGCTTTAACCACTCGGCTAAAGCCACTACTTCCCAATTAGCCCACATCCAAGTTGGCCACCTGTTAAAATCTTTTAATACTTCCACAGCGTCTTTATCATCACTTTCATAACCTTTTACATATCTATTAAGGCGGTAACAATCTGGCCAATCTCCTTCTACGGCAATAAAATTAAATCCTTTTTCTTCTATTAATTTTTTAGAAATATGAGCCCGCCAAGTATAATATTCATGAGTTCCATGACTTGCTTCGCCGAGCATCACTATTCGGGCATCACCAATACGGTCAAATAATGGTTTTAAATCTTTTATATTATTTAAAGGATGAGCATGTTTTTGAATGGTATTTACTACCTCTTTTTCATTTAAAATGGATGGTTTTGTGAGTAGCATAATCTAATTTTTAAGGTTAAATTAATAAGCCCTAAAAGCTTTACGATTTAGTTTTTTTAGATTTTTAGCAAACAATATGAGCCAAATTTCTAATGGTAAAAGAGCTATTAAGGAAGAAAACAAACCCACTTTACCTATTATAGCTATAGGCGGTATAACCATAAATAAACCGGTTATTAAGCCTGCATAAGCATTTGCTTTAGTAAATATTTTGTTCTTTAACATGGCAAAACTAAAAACCAATAAAGAAATGGCACTTAATGAATAATAAATGGTAAATGATGTGCCGTTATAGGTTTCTATTAAAGCCAAGCCTGCGGCTCTTAAAATCATTCGCTGTTCTGATGTAGTTGCTGCCGCAAATTGCTTGCTTAGCGATAACATTTCTAAAGATGTGTTTGAAGCAAAAAATGAAGCTATCCCTAAAAGCCCCAATACCAAAGCCACGGTAATCATAGATTCATTGATGTTTTTTAATAAAAAATAAAGTGCCAAATAGATAAATGTGATCAACAGCATATCAAAAATCATTAAAAAATCATATTCTAACAGGCCAACAAAAGCATTCTCATTAAAAAGCCTAAAAAACCCCTCTACAGAACTTGGCGGAGGGTAAACCAAAAAAACCAGTACTTGAACAGGAATCATTATTGCCATAATAATAGCGGCTATAACGGCCATTTTAAAAAGATTATTCCATCTAGATATCTCTAATATTTCATCAACTTCTTGAGCCAATTTATCGTCATCTAAGAGGGTAATTTTCATTGCTAGCAAATAAAAATGAGGTGCTTAATTATTCTTTATGGTTTGATGGTCACGTTGATTCTGATGCCCTAAAAATAAATTCAGCATCCTATTTTGAAATTTATTAAAGTAAGGGCATTTAAAAATTTGAGATGGTGATGATTATCAAGCTTAACGCTGATTATCATCATTTCCACAACCTAGCTAGCCAGTTAGTTTTGTTATCCTAAAGCAAAACTTATCATGAAAAAACAACGCATTATTAGAGTCTACAATTCAATCTATTATCCATTTAAACCTTTAAAATTAAGCTGATGGATCAATTAAATTATCATAAAGAAGTAAGTATCCCAGTAGAGGATCTTAGGTTAAAAGGCGAATTATTTATTCCCCAAAACGCAATAGCAATTATCATTTTTTCGCATGGTAGCGGCAGTAGTAGGCTAAGTAAACGCAACCAAATGGTGGCCAAACACCTGCAAGAAAAGGGTTTTGGAACTTTATTGTTTGATTTGCTTACCGCAGATGAGGATAAGAATATTCAAAATAGGTTTGCCATTGATTTGCTTGCCGAAAGGCTAATTGTCGCAACATTATGGTTAGAGAGAATTCCGGCTGCAAAGGATATTTGCATAGGCTTTTTTGGCGCAAGTACAGGTGCTGCATCAGCTTTAAAGGCGGCTGCAAAATTACCTCAAATTTGTGCAGTAGTATCAAGAGGTGGCCGCCCAGATTTAGCCTTACAAGATTTACCTTTTGTACAAGTGCCTACACTATTTATAGTAGGCAGTTTAGACCATCAGGTATTACAATTAAACCAAAAGGCTTACCAACAATTAACCTGCATTAAGAAACTGGAAATAGTAGAAGGTGCTACCCATTTATTTGAAGAACCCGGAAAATTAGAAGTGGTATCTGACTTTGCTGTGGATTGGTTTAAAAGCTACATCCCTGTAATTCACGAGTAAAGATTAAGGAAAATTAAGCTTAACGTTATGTTTAAAAATAGAATAGAAGCTGGTTTATTTTTAGCCGCAAAACTTAAAAAATATAAAAATGACCCCAGTGTTATTTTAGCTGTACCAAGGGGCGGAGTGCCTGTGGCTTATACCGTTGCAAAGGAATTAGACTTCCCTATGGAAATTATACTGACCAAAAAAATAGGACATCCCTTAAATAAGGAATACGCTATTGGTGCAGCAAGTTTAACCAATTATTTTGTTCTCCCTCATAAAGATGTAACCGACGAGTATATCCAATCTGAATTAAAACGTATTCGTATCAGATTAAAAGAGATGAAACAAAAATTTATGGGTGATAAAGAACCCGAAAACTTGATGGGTAAAACTGTAATTATTGTGGATGATGGAATGGCTACCGGCAATACCATTTTAAATTCTGTAAATGTGATTCGCAAAAGTAACCCTAAAAAAATTGTTGTTGCAGTACCTGTAGCCTCACCTGATGCCATCAAAAAATTATCAATAGAGGTAGATGAAGTAATTACTGTTTTTGCACCTGCTACATTTTATGGTGTAGGTGCCTTTTATGATAATTTTATGGAGGTAAATGATGATGAGGTGCTTTTTTATCTTGATAAAATGCATAAGCTAAGTCCAACAAATTAACGCTGATATTTTATACCTATTTAGATTAAAAACTATGAAAACCGACGAACAAATTCAACAAGATGTAATTGATGAATTACTATGGGAACCACAATTAAATACTTCTGAAATTGGTGTAACTGTTAAAAAAGGTATTGTTACGCTATCAGGAAAAGTGGATTCTTACTTTAAAAAAATAAAAGCAGAAAAAGCCGCTAAAAAAGTAGCCGGTGTAAAAGCTGTTGCCGAGGATATAGAAGTAGGCATTTCATCTACTTTCAGCAAATCTGATACTGAAATTGCTGAAGCCGTATTAAAAGCTTTAAAATGGCATACCGCGGTAAAAGAAGAGAAAATTAAAATTAAAGTAGAAAATGGCATTGTGAAGCTAGAGGGAGAAGTAGAATGGGAATACCAAAAAAGTAACGCAAAAATTGCCATTCAAAATTTAAGAGGCGTAAAATCAGTAATTAATTCAATTATTGTAAAGCCTAAGGTTAGTCCTCACCAGTTAGAACAAAAAATTAGTGCTGCTTTTCACAGAAGCGCCACTATTGATGCCCGAAAAATTACTGCCGAAGTTGATGGAAGCAAAGTAATTTTAAGAGGAAAAGTAAGATCGTTTGCTGAAAATGATGATGCCGAAGATGCGGCTTGGGCTGCGCCAGGCGTATTGTCAGTAGTTAATGAATTGGAGATTGAAGAACCTGAGTATGCCTATGAAAGCTAATTTTAGAATTAGCATTATTTTCAGATCTCAAACCCAGAAAATTCGCTCCAAAGCCGCTTTAAGTCTTAATGATTTGAAGCGGCTTTTTAGCTTTACAGCTTAAGCAAAAAAACTTAACGATTTTAAGAAATTGTTTTCTTTTAATAAGAGCAAGAAAACGGAACCGAATACTATAACGCTATCTGCTTTTTAATCCTAATATCTGCCGAAGAACTGCCTATTAATATTTCAAAACTACCGGGTTCTAAAACCCAATTATTTTTACTTTCATCAAAATATTGAAAAGCTTCTTTTGGTAAAGTTAAGGTGATGATTTTTGACTCGTTAGGGTTTAAAAACACTTTTTCAAAAGCTTTTAATTCTTTTTCGGGCCTTTTTACTGCCGACTGCATGTCTTTCACATAAGACTGAACCACCTCTGCACCAGCTTTAGCACCTGTATTTGTCAATTTAACCTTTACAATTACACCTCCTTTTGATTTTTTTAATTCTAATTGATCATAAGAAAATGAGGTGTAAGACAAGCCATGGCCAAAAGCAAATTGTGGTTCAATTTTATAAGTATCGTTGTATCTGTAACCAACAAAAATATCTTCTTTATACTCCACTACGCCATTTACACCATGAAAATCACCTAATTTGTGAGCAGGAGAATCTTCCAATTTTTTTGGGAATGTAATGGGTAATTTACCAGATGGATTTACCTCACCAAATATAATTTTCGCCAAAGCATTTCCACCTTCCATTCCCGAGTACCACCCTTGAATAATAGCTGGAGTTTGCGCTACCCATTTTGTCATATCTACTGGCCCACCTCCAATTAAAACAACAATAGTTTTAGGATTAGCTTTTAAAACTGCTTTTATCAATTCGTCTTGCTCAAAAGGCATGGTTAAATTTGGTTTATCAACTGCTTCGGCATCAAAAGCATTATCATTCCATTTGCTGTAATCATAGCCGTGTGTCCAACCGCAATAAACAATAGCTACATCAGCTTTTTTAGCTGCATTAACCGCTTCTTCAATTAACTGAGCATCTGCATTTTGGTTTCTTTGTATTCTATATCCTCTGGCATAAGTGATTTCAGTACTTGTTCCTAATAAATTTTTAAGCCCCTGTAAAGGCGTAATTTCATATTTAGCTTTTACCTGAGAGCTGCCGCCTCCCATTGCATTTTCTTGGGTAGCATTTTCGCCAATTACTGCAATACTTTTAATAGAAGTTTTATTTAATGGCAGCATTTGTTGCTGATTTTTTAGTAAAACAATGCCTTCTTCGGCAACTTGTAAAGCTACTTTTTGGTGCTGTGGCGAATTATATAAACCTAGTTTTCTATTAGCTTTTATCATGTTGGTTTTAAACATGATTCTTAAAATTCTTCTTACTTTTTCATCAATAATAGATTCTGAGATTGAACCCTCTTTCACCATTGCTAAAGCTGGATCAGCAAAGAAAAACTGATCATATAGGCTTTGCTTAATAGTTTTTCCTGATGCATCAGACTGAGAAACATTATTATTCATCAGCTTTAAATCGGTTCCCATTTCTAAATCTGTACCATAAAGTAAGCCATCTTTGGTGTTGTGAACCGAGCCCCAATCACTCAGCAAAACACCTTTAAAACCCCATTCTCCTTTTAAAATTTTATTCACCAAATACTCATTATGTGTAGCAAACTGACCTCTAAACTTATTGTACGAGCCCATCACTACATCTACATCAGCGGTTTTAACAGCGGCTTTAAAAGCAGGCAAATAAATTTCTCTTAGAGCTCTTTCACTCATTTTTACATCAACCGTATTTCTATCAGCTTCCTCATTATTGGCGGCATAATGCTTTACACAGGCCGAAACACCCTGAGCCTGCACTCCTTTAATGTAGCCTACCGCCATTTGAGAAGTTAAAAAGGGGTCTTCACTTAGGTATTCAAAATTTCTACCATTTAAAGGCGAACGAATGATATTTACACCCGGACCTAAAATCACATCTTTACCTCTATATCTGGCTTCTCTGCCTAAAACCGCTCCGTAATCGTACCCTAATTTGGCATTCCAAGTAGCGGCTAAATTTATCCCGGTAGGTAAATATGTTCCGGCATCATCAACTCCTTTATCTAAAACCCAATCTCGGCCATGCTCTGGTCTCACTCCATGCGGACCATCAGACATGACCAATTCTGGAATGCCCAATCTGGCCACTCCGCCTGATGTGAAAGAGGAATTTCCATGTATCATTCCAACTTTTTCTTCTAAAGTCATTTGCTTTAACAGCTTTGTAATTTGCTTTTCAACTTTTTGATTAGTTTTTTGTTGCGCTGCTGCAAATTGAGTAATGGTGAGTAAAATAAGAACCGATATACTGCTTAAAATATGCTTCTTCATTTATGATTTGTTGTTTTGTTGTTTTGAATTTGAAATCAATTATAAAGACTTCAAAAAAGTTAAACTGATAGGAACTTGTAAGTTTATTTCTTTGCTTTTATCCTCAAAATAAAAATGTTTTATACCCAATTTTGTGGCGGCATCAATTCTTATTTGTAACAATTTAATTTATTTGGGATAAGCGTATTTTTTATGGTTTAAGCCCCTCCTATATTCTTATTGCAAACAATAAAGTCTTAATTAAACTGCTATTTAAAATTGGTTTTTTGTCTAAGCCGTTTTAGAAATTAGACTCTACAAATATGATTTACTATTTGCGATTGTTGGGGGTGCAGACATCCTTAGTGTGGGGTTAAAATGTTCGTTTAAAGATTCTGTGAATAAAAATGAGCCTATACCTATAGTTTAGACCTCTGAAAATGTATTTTCAATTTATTGTTTTTAAACTGGCAAATGATGGATACGAGTTGCTTTTTTTGAAAATTTAATAAACAAAAAAAGGGAAAGTTTTTAACGCTTTCCCTTTTGCACCCATCACAGGGTTTATATCCAACAATAAAACATCTTTTAAAGCTAGTAAAGCCTATTGTCATTGACTTAAAGTCTAAAGGCATTTTAAAAGAAGAAATGTAAATGTCGCCCTGTTTTTAAGCTTTTAGATTCAAAAATGGTTGAATCGTTCTATTTTAATAAGCAATTAACTTACTTTCTTTTATAAATTCTTACATAATCTACATCCATACTGGTACCATCTATTGCATCAGTAATTGGACCGCCTCCCCAAGTAATAATGGCCGAGCTTAAGTAGACTCTTGCTGGTACCTGAGCTACAATATTTTTATCTCTTCTAATTACCTTCCCATCAAAATACCAAATAAACTCATCTTCTGTCCATTCAAGTGCGTAAGTATGAAAGTCGTCACTTAAATTCGCCCCTTTTACCACATAGTTAACATGTGGTTTTTTTAACCCACGTTTGTACCAATCGTGTATTGTCATACTAATGGTATCAGGATAATGACCTTCATTAATATCTAATTCAAATCCTTTATCGCCTGGTTGTAAATCGGCTTTTGAGGTAATTAACCAAAAAGCATTGTTTAAACCTGTTGTGTTGCCGTATTTAAACCTGCATTCATAATACCCGTATTTAAAAGGTTGTTTGGTCCACATATTTACCGATGTCCACTCTGCTCCTGCCCTACTTTCTTTTTTATTCATCATTTTTAAAATTCCATTGCCTTCTACAGCATTATCTCGCCATCTACTATATACTTTTAATGCACTAGGTTTATTTGTAGGGCCGTTTTGAAAAATCCACTTTTTTTCTAGCTTTTTATTAGTGCCATTAAACTCATCTTTAAAAATTAATTTCCATTTTTTATCACTAGGCGGCTGTGCAAATCCTTTATTTGCTGTTAATATTATTAGTGCCATCACTATGTAAATGCTTCTTCTCATTTTATCTTAAATTTAATTGTACTTGAAAATTTATTGTTTCAAAAGCGGCATTTGGTTGTTGGGCTTTTCATAAGGAACATTGTCTGTTCTAAATGGTAAGGCAGGCAATCCATCTGAGTTAAAAAGATTGGCTTCGTGTATATTTTTAAAACAATATCGTATAGCTGTAACTTTTAATAAGTAATCAGCTTTAACAGTTACCTTATTACCCTCTAAATTTGCAGTGGCGGGATAAAATTTAACGCCATCTTCACTTAATTCAAACCCATTTAATAAACTTCCCTTAATTTTTAAACCTGTACCTATATTGCTATAGCTAATAAATGCTTGATTAGCTAAATATTCTATTTTAGAAACATTGGGACCATTGATGATGCCTTTATCTTTTTTATAAACTTCTTTTAAGGCTAGTAATGAAAGGCGATAACCTACCTCTTGCTTATTGCGATAATGTATGTTATTAATCACACCAACATCTCCTGTTCTTGCCATAAAAACATGAGACATAGCTAGAACTTTTGTTTGCTGTTCTACCAAAAAACCTAAAGAATTCTCGGTTCCCCAAAAATATTGTTTTGTTCGCTGTAGATAATTAAATGGGGCTATTTGTACATAAAGAAATGGTAATTTTTTTTGATTTAAAGATGTTCTCCAGCCTGAAACTAATTTCTCCATTTTTTGAGCATAATCTCTTGGATCATTAATGTTATTTTCTCCTTGACACCATACTACCCCCTTTACCGTATAATTTTTTAACGGGTGAATCATCCCATTATATAAAACAGAAGGATAATTTTCTGTCATTTTCACTTTGACATCAGTAATTTTTTGAAGCTTTAAAACTTCGTTTTCAAAAATATCTAAATCTTTGGCACTCATCCATGCCTCAATACAAGTGCCGCCCCAACTAGCATTTATAATTCCTATTGGAACCTTTAAATCTTTTTGAAGATTAAGTGAGAAAAAATAAGCTAAGGCAGATATTTTTTTAGCATTCTCTTGATTTGAAATTAGCCATTCGCCCTTTTGGGTATCGCTTTCTGTACGGGCTATAGCTCCTTTAACAACAAATTGTCTAATGAATGGGTAATTAGCATTTTCAACTTCCTCTTTAAAATTTGTAACCCCATTATAGCCTTTTGAATTGCTATCTAAAGGAAACTGCATATTAGACTGTCCGGATGCTAGCCATACTTCGCCTAAGTAAATATCTTCTATATCAATTTGATTGTTTTTGCCTTTTACAGACATTTTGTATGGCCCGCCATGAGCTGGGGTATTTATTTCAACTATCCAATTACCTTTATCATCTGTTACGGTTTTTACCGATTTTTTCAAAAAAGAAGGTATAATTTCTACATTTTCATTTAAAGATGCTTTTCCCCATATTTTAACTTTTGCATTTTGTTGTAACACCATGTGGTTGGTGAAAATACTGTTGACCGATACTTGAGCTTTTAAGATAACGGGGCTACAAATTATCAATATTAATAAAACTCTTACTTTGATAAAAATCATGATTTGAAATTTCTTTTTTTTAGAAATCTGTGAACTAATTGATTGGTTATATTAGTGATGTGTTAAAAAAGTAAAAGCACATTTAAATAATTAGATGTGCTTTTTTAAAAATAATGAGTACAATTAATTTGTGATAAGATTATATATAAATTATAATCATCACTTAAATTAAGGTTCAACCCTAATTGTAATCTCTTTTAAAACACTTTTAAAAGTTTCTAAATTACCTTTTGAAGCCAAAAATGATACTTTGTAAGTTCCGGGTGTATTAAAAATACACTTTTGTGGCAGTAATCGCTGATTAATATCTTTTATAGCTTCTCCTAAATCTTTGGACACAAAACTTAAATCAGCCGGACGAGCGATCACCCAAGCATCATTATTTGGAGAGTTTGCCCCACCGCCTGTAAACCTAAGCCCAGTTGCAGAAACTGTCCAAATGTTAGTTTTATTAATCATACTGTATCTTCCCCAGGCAGCATCCGCTAAATTCATAATTTCGAAAACTCTATTATTTACGGTGTTTTTAACTACAAAATCTCTTAAAGTCCAAGTTGCTTGTGCTGTTGTACTGGTATTATCAGTATATCTAAATGCGAAATAAACTTTTTTATTGAGGTCTCTAAAATCAGTTAAATCTACCACACCAGATGCGGTATTATCCAACCCGGATGATAAAGTAACTCGATTGGTAATATCCACCCAAGTGGCATTTACAATACTGGCAGAATCTGATATACCGGTAAAATTAGTGGACGCTAAAAACTTTAAGGTGTTTGGCTTATTATTTTGTAGGTAGGAAGTAAATTGAAGTTCTACCTTACCATTACCAGATTTACGATCTTTAAATTCATATTGCTTTCCAATTTCACCAGAAAAAAAAGTGATATTATCTGGATTACCGGTAAAATTAAAAGTTACTTCTTCACCTACTTTTAAAGTGGTTTTGGGTGCTGTAACATCAAATTGAAGATTATCTAATTGATATTTTTCACATCCAAATAGCGCAACACAAAACAATAATGCTATTAAATTTAACTTTTTCATATCTAATAAATTAATATCCTAAATTTTGAACTAGGTTAGGGTTACTAGTTAATTCTACTAATGGAATTGGGAAAAGCACATTTCTAGGAGTTGCATTTAAACCCGATTGGGCCAAAAACTTCCAAGTTGCTGGGGCGTTATTGGTAATATCATCTGATACTTCTCTTAAAGATTCTATATAAATTCCCCATCTTTTTAAATCATGTAAACGGATAGTTTCAAAAGCTAATTCTCTTGCTCTTTCATCTTGAATAGCCTTAAAAAATGTGATTTTAGGATTAGTAGTTGGCATAGCTAAATCGGCAGCTGCCGGATTAATAGGCGTTAAAACAGCAGTAGCAGTTGCTCCGGTTCCGGCGGTTACACCGGTAATAGTAACCGTTGGCGCCGAGGTATAAAATGCTCCGCCACTCACTAATCTAATCCCTGTAATTCTACCTGATGTAAGGATAGCATCGGCGTAAGCCATATCTCCGCCACCGCCAGAAAATGAAATTGTATGGTTAGCGTTATAGCCAGTTCCTTGGGTTACAATATTAATTGCACTAATTCTACTACCTGTTCCCATGGCTCTTCTTCTCACCATATTAATTTTATCTAAGGCGTCTTGTGTTGGTCCGTTAAGTTCGTTTTCTGCTTCTGCATACATTAATAAAACATCAGCATATCTTAATAGTGGGAAGTTTGTAGAAGTATTGGCTCTGCTTCTTGGTAGTAAAGTTTCATACTCTCTTCTCCATTTTGCAGTAGCTCTTTCGTAAATTTGAGTTGCGGTATGCAAAACAGGTAAACTGCTTGTACCAACATATCTATAAGCGGCAATACTTACATCTCTTCTTAAATCGTTAGGGTTTTGCTGGTATAAATTGTAAAGTTTAGCCGTTGTATGATAATTATCGGTACAAAAACCAGGGTAAGCCTCGTTAGTTGAGAAAATGCCTGTCAGTATTCCTAATCTTCCGCCTAAACTTAAATTGGTAGTGTTGGTATTGCCAAAAAATTCGACTTCCCACATGCTTTCTCTATTATCGTACAAATCTTGATTATGATTAACAAATATTTGTTTATAGTTAGGATTTAAACTGTGTAAACCAGATTCTATCACTTTTCCGGCCCATAATTTAGCATCAACATACTTAGAAACATCTCTTAGTGGCGCACCAGCCATGGTTAAATAAACTCGAGCTAACATACCTTGAACCACCGTTTGTGTAACTCTTCCGCTATGTGTAAAAGCAGAAATAGGTTTTACCAATGTTTCCGCCTCTAGCATGTCTTTTGTTATTTGAGCATAAACTTCTGCAATAGAACTTCTTGGCAAGGATACGTCTTCTGCCCTATCTGGTGATTGAGATGGTTTTAATTTTAATGGAACGCCTCCAAAATGATCAACCAATAGAAAATAGTAATAGGCTCTTAAAAATAATGCTTCTCCTCTTATTACTTTTTTACCCTCATCACTAGCTGTGGCTTTATCCATGTTTTCTAACAATAGGTTAGATAAATTAATGCCGTTGTATAAATTACCCCATAAGCTGCTAATAAGTGGAGCACTGGAGTTATAAGTTAGAAATTCAAAACCGGTTGAACTGGCTGTATTGTATCTCCACAATGCTTCATCACTTGGATGAGCTAATGAAGAATTTAAATTACCGCCGTACATAGAACTTCCTCTTAAAACACCATATATGCCATTTAAAGCAAAATTTAATTGCTGCTCAGTGTTATAATAATTTTCGGGTGAGCTAAAATCGGTTGGATTTAATTCTAAAGATTTATTACATGAAAGCGTAATAAATGCTAAAGTTGTGAATATAAAAATCTTTATCTTTTTCATCATTGCTATTATTTATAAACTAACATTTAAGCCTGCGGTAATGGTTCTGGCTCTTGGATAAGCAGAAAAATCGAAACCTGGTGTTCTAACAGAGTTTCTTGTAGAAACCTCAGGATCTAAACCAGAGTAGTTTGTCCAAGTAAAAAGATTTTGGCCAGATGCAAAAACTCTTAACGACTTTAAGCCTAGCTTACTAAACAACTTTTTATTAAAAGTATAACCTATGGCTGCTGTTTTTAATCTTAAATAAGAGCCATCTTCTACGGTACGAGATGAGTAAACAAAAGGACCAGATCCTCCTGCTGCATTTAACTCATTGGTTTGATTGGTTGGGCTCCATCTGTTTTTATAGGTATCAAACTGGTTTAAATTGTATCTTCTGTTACCACCTTCAAAAACAATTCTGTTGGCGTTAAATAAATCATTACCGTAAGACCATTGAAAGAAGATGTTTAAATCGAAACCTAAATATCTAAAGTTATTACTAAAACCACCATTGTGTATTGGGTAAGGCCTGCCAATTACGGTTCTATCAGCATTATTTACAACACCATCTCCATTAATATCTCTGTACTTTACAAAGCCTGGTTGTATAGAGGCTCTAGGGTTACCATTTGTTGGAATATTAGCCTTCAATAAATAAGTACCATTTGGCAATAAATCGAAGTCATCATATTGATAATTACCATCCCATATATATCCGTAAATACTTGATATAGGCTGGCCTACTACAGAAATGTATGGCGCAGCACCTCCATAATTAGAATCCCAATTTACATTGTTTTGAAGACTTGTTTGGTTACTATATAATTCTAACAAGCGGTTTCTGTTAAACGAAATGTTAAAGCTTGATGTCCAAGTGAAATTTTTAGACTTAACGTTAACGGTATTTAAAGCAAATTCTAAACCGTAATTACTTACTTTACCTACATTAATAAAGGCACTTGTAAAGCCAGATGAAGGGGGTATAGTGGCGTTTAACAATAAGTCAGAAGTTCTTTTCTCGTAATAATCTACTGTTAGGGCTACTCTTTTCTTTAATATTTCTATATCTAAACCAATATCAAATTGTGCGGTACTTTCCCATTTCAAATTATCGTTTCCAAACGCACTCGTTATAATACCAATTTGCGGTTGGTTACCAAAGGAGTATCCTGTACCGTTATTGATAACTAAGGTTGATTGATAAGCAAAATCATTGACTCTGTTATTACCTGTAATACCGTAACTGGATCTCAATTTTGCGCTATTCACAATTTTTAACGCTTGCATAAATTTTTCTGATCCTAAATTCCAGGCAAAAGCTGCTGATGGAAATACCGACCATTTTTTACCCTCGGAAAATCTAGAAGATCCATCAGTTCTAAAACCTGCATCAAAAAAGTATTTACTTTTGTAAGCATAAGATCCACTTCCTAAATAGGAAGCTAAACTGTACTGAGAAGATGTAGAAGTAATGGTTTGCGCCGTTCCTTCGTCTAAACCGCTACTACCTAAAGTTTCGTTAGGCAACAGAATTGCCGAAGCCCCAAAAGAACTATAAACTACTTTTTGGTAGTTAACCCCGCCTATTAAAGTTACCTTATGTACTTTAGAAAAAAGCTTTTTGTAGGTTAAAATATTCTCGTTTAAGAGATTTTTATTGGTTCTATTAATTACAGAGCCATTTACGCCTACGCCTGTTGCACTAAATCTACTACCTGAGCGAGTGTTACTGTTGTTAAACACATCTGACTGTGAGTTGGTTAGTGTGGCCCCGCCAGAAACTTTTAAAGACAGATTGGAGTTAAAATCATAAGTTAAGTATAAATTATTGGTAAATACGCTATTTCTATTTTCTCTTAAAGCGTTTTTAACGTTAATAATAGGGTTAATTCTTAACTCGGCAGCAGGATCTACCGCTTCATCAAATAATTCTTCAAAGAATTGGGTATCATTAATGTTTCCTGTAATTGGTCTATATCCCCATACACTATACATTAAATTTTCTGATGGACTGGTATTATTTGCTTGGGCTACAAATGTTCCATAAGTTTTGGTGGCCGAATAATTACTATTTAACGCCAATTTTAATTTGTTATTAATGTTTTGATCTAATCTTAAACGCCCTTGCTGTCTGTTAAAACCAGAATTTATAATTAAACCATCTTGCCCGGTTAATGAGCCAGATATAGAATACTTTGTTTTTTCTGTACCGCCTCTAACTGATAAATTATGGTTTAAAAATAAGGCATCTCTTAATAAAGGTTGTTGAAAATCAAAACCATCTACATCTCTAAAACTTTCTAATGTTTGGCCGCCAGTAAAATATTGAGAGGCAGTTATAGAAGGGTTTAATTCAAATTGATATTTCACAAACTCATACGGACTAAGCATTTTTTGAAATTTCAAGTTCTCTTGAACTCCAGCATTTACATCATAAGATATAGTTGGCGCCCCAATTTTACCACTTTTAGTAGTAATTAAAATTACCCCGTTAGCTCCTCTAGAGCCATATTGAGAGGTTGAAGACGCATCTTTTAAAACTGTAATTGACTCTATATCAGCCGGATTAATGGTGTTATTATTGCTTTCTTCTAGCGGAAAACCATCTACCACGTAAAGAGGTGAGTTTGATTGTGTAACAGAGCTTGGACCTCTAATCACAATATTAGGTGCTTCACCTGGTTGCCCATCATTAGATGAAACCTGAACACCCGCTACTCTACCTGCTAGTGCATCTTCAAATGATACAACTGGCGCAAGCAAGATTTCTTCCATGCTTACCCTAGCCACAGCACCACTAATTTCGCTTATTTTCTTATCTCCATAACCAACAACAATAACTTCATCTAAACTTTCTTGGTCTATTGTTAAATAAATATCTAAAAAACCATTTGTGAAATTTGATGATGATATTGTTTGAGTTTTAAAGCCCAAATAAGATAACATTATAATATCCGACTTTTTTATTCCAACTAATTTAAACTTACCGTCAATATCAGAAGTAGTAGCTTTATTGCCATTTTTAATGTAAATACTTACGCCTATTAAAGGGGTTTTATCTATCTGATCTCTAACTATCCCGCTAATATTTAAATCTTGCGCATTAGAATTTTGATAACAGAAAAACAAACTCAAGAGCACAAAAAGGCTTGCCTTGTAAAATTGTTTCATACTTGGAAATTAATTGGTTTAGGTTTATAAAAAAATCAATAAATAGAAGAATTGTTTCTTCTAGGTTTATTTTAATTTATAAATCAAATCTAAAATCAAAACTCATTAAAACACATGGCTGAGAAATATTTCTTATTTTGGGAACACTCCCAATTATGGGAGTGTTCCCAAAAAACTTCTTACAACTAAAAAAGCCTAAGATCAAATAGGTTTTGAACTTAGGCTTAGATGAATTAGTTGTTTAGTTTCCGTTTTAAATTTTCATTAATTAAAATTTATTTCAATGATTATTTACGTTTACCTAAAAACAATATTAATAATGTACTAGTAGCCGCGGCTTAAAATAGATTGATAGATTTTCTTAAATTGGATATTCTTATTTTTTTAATACTGATAACTTATTTACACCTCCAAATTTTAAGATAACCCAAGCTAATGGATGTAAAAAAGCCATAATTAAAAACCATTGAGCATAACCATTGCCTCTAACTAAATTCAATACAGGATCTATAAGTACATGCATGCCTTGATCTAAAAACCCGCCTGTGGCTTTAGAACCTTGGGTTACCATAGCTGCTACAATCATATTCATGATGATGCCACCAATTGTGCTTCCGGCTGCTACTACGCTAAAAACAGTTCCTAAAGAATGTTTTGGAACTACATCTACCACTAAAGAAGTAATATTGGTAAGCCATGCTAGGGATGCTAAAACCGTACAAAAAGTTAATACCATGGATAAACTTAAACCCGTAACATTTGCTATAAATGGTGATAAAGGCATGATGCAAGCACAACCTAACATTACCCACAACCTGCTATTGGCCGGTGTTGAACCACGTTTGATGATTACACCAGAAAGTACTCCGCCTAGTAAACTTCCTATTCCTGCTGCTGCATAAATTAGCCATGTTATTTTTAACTCTTCTTGATTTAGCCCTCTATCAGCAGATAAATATTTTGGAAACCAAAATTGATAGAAATACCATACTGGATCTGTTATTAAACGACCTACTAGTAATAACCACGTTCCTCTAAAAAGAAGAACTTGTTTCCAAGACCATGCATTCTTAGTTTCTAAATCATCTGGGCTTTCTTTAGCTTCAGCTTCCTGAAGCATTTGTAATTCTGAAGTAGTAATGAGTTTGCTCTTCTCTGGTCTGCGATAGGCTATTATCCATGGGATGAGCCATAATAGCCCTATAAATCCTGTAATGATAAAAGCCAGTCGCCAACCAGTACCTTGCCCTAATAGATTTGCGATAACGGGCATGGTTTCAGTATAAGCATGCGTAGCAAGTGGTATAACTATATATGGAGCTAGAGTTGCGCCAATAGTAGCACCCATGGTGTATAAACCTATGGCAACACCTCTTTCTTTAGCAGGAAACCACTCGGAAACTGCTTTACTTGCCGCTGGCCAAACACCTGCCTCACCAAGTCCTAGCATAAATCTATAAACGCCTAAAGAGGTTACGCCTCTAGCTGCAGCGGTAAACATATTGGCTATAGACCACCAAGCAACAAAAACTACCATACCTGCTCGGGTTCCTATTTTATCAGCTATTCTTCCTGAAATAAGGTAAGCGATGGTATATGCAACTAGAAAAATATTGATAACGTTTGCATAATCATTATCATCCATATTTAAATCTTTCTGTATGGTTGGTGCTAAAGCAGAAAGTGTTTGCCTATCTACATAATTTAGTACTGCGGCAAGAAATAACAATACTACTATCCACCATCGCATTCCTTTTATTTTCATGATAATTATTTATTGTTATCTATTAGATATATGTCTTAAACAAAAATTATTTACTTCTTAGATTCTAATTAAATCTGAATTAAAAATACAAGCCTTCTTCTTCCATCCATACTTGGAGTTATATTAATTGGTTTTCGAATAAAATCTTACATAATCAAAATAACAAGCTGTATTGGCGGTAGCTGTATTTCTAGCAATCATTGATAACCAAATGGCGGTATCATCATGCGGATATTTACTTGCAGGGTATGAAATGGTATTGGTTAATTTACCATCAATATAAAAAGTTACTTGATTCTCTTCCCAAAGCATCCCATAAATATGATAATCTGCTGATGGATCAAAATTGAGCGGTAATTTAATACTGCCTTTTAAAGTGATGGGTTTGCCTGATGAGTGCTGAATTACATTTTGTCTTATTTTAATAATGCCGTCTGGTTTATCGTATTCAGAATCTCTTTCAAAAACATCAATTTCTGTAGCTCTTGTTTTGTCTTTGGTATTATAGGTCCAAAAAGATGAATGCCAAAATGGACCATCTTGAGTTTTCACTCGAGATTCATAATAGCCATATCTAAAATGAGCTTTAGAAATCACACCGCCGCCAGAATTTATACCGCCAGCTTTGGGGTCTTTAAAAACTCCTTTTACCAATAAAACCCCGTTATTAATAGAAACATTATCTTCTAGTTGATTTGAAGAGTATCCCCCACCAATTTTAGCGGCTAACCTATAATCCCATTTAGTAATATCCAAGCTTTTTCCTTCAAACTCATCATTAAAGGATAATTTATATCCCTGAGGTACAAATCCTGACGGCACTTCAGCCTTAGATTTTTCATTAGCTATTTTATTCTCTGATACCTTTTTTGAACAACTTGCTGTTAAAAAAACAAGTCCCAAGCAAAACTGAGGAATGTAATATCGTTTCATAATTATTTAAATATGGTTAAATCCCAATTGTCTTTCCAGATGATCTCTGGTTTTCCGTCTTTAAAGGTTAACGGAAGCCATATATACAATCCATTAATTGGTTCATTGGGTTTCCAAACATCAATCATGGCAATGTAAGCGTCCTTTTTTCCTTGTACTTTAATGATATAGGAAATTTGTCCGCCAAATGTTTTCTCAGGCCCTAAACTATTATGTGGATTAATGCCTTTAACCGGATTTCCTAGGTTTGTATATTTACCAGTAACCGCATCTGTTACATAAGACCTTGCCGCATTGGGTTCCCAACCACTAGATCCAGAACCTATCAAATAATATTTACTGTTATGAAAAATAACAGCTGGCGCTTCTGTATGCTTTTCTATTCCATCGGCTAAATGATAACTTTTTGGTACCGTGAATAAGTAATCATCACGTAGTTTGCCTATTACAAAAGTTTTATCAGGTTTTCTTACTGTAAGGTGATAAACGGTGTGATCTTGATCTTTAAACATCGAGAAATCTCCTGAACCAAAATCAGAGTCGGCACCTAAAAATTTATGTTGAAATTTAAAAGGACCATTTGGTTTATCTGCGGTAGCAACACCTATATAACCTTTTAAATAACCTGTTCCTTTAGGATAAAATTTAAAAAAGGCGTTAAACTTTTTAGTTTTTTTATTAAAAATAACTTTAGGTCTTTCTAAAATACAACCGTAAGCAATCTCACTTTTGGGGTCGTCAAAATTTACTGATAATACCAAGCCTTCATCACTCCAATTCAAAAGATCTTTAGAAGAATAACAGTGTATACCGGCATCAGCCATTTCTTTTTCTGATTTATTAGGTAATTTATGCTCACCGTACCAATAATAAGTTCCTTTGTGAAATAAAACGCCTCCACCATGAGCATTTATAGGAATTCCATTATTATCTAACCACGGTAAACCTGGTTTAAATTGGTTGTTTTTGTTTTGTTGAGCTACTGCTTGATAGGAGCTAAAAAAGTATATTATTATACCCAACAATAAAATATAACCTTGATTTTTTCGCATTAGTTTTTAATAAATTTAAGCCCTTTTGAGGATGAAGAGTTATTGTAAATAATTATATAATAGCCTTTTTCTAAATCAGAAACATCAATTTTCTTGTTAATGCTGCCCACTTCTAAAGGATAATCAGCATGTGCTTTACCATCAATACCTATTATTTTTAACCTGCTGTTTGGGTTTGCAATTGGGTATGAAACCGTAACTTCTGAAACTGCCGGATTAGGGTATAAGCTAAGACTTTGATTTTTAAAGTTATTTAAATTGGCAAATTGAATGTAACTATAAGCAATAGTACCATCAAAATCAATCATTTTTAAACGATAATAATGCGTTTCAAAAGATGCAAAATCATCAGTAAAACTATAATTACTCCCACTAGTTAACCCCGCAGATTTAACTTTAGAAAGCTCTTTAAAATCACCATTTCCCACTTTTCTTTCAATAATAAAATGACTGAAATTTATCTCTGAGCTAGTTTGCCATTTTAAAACTACTTTATCATTTACATTTTTAGCCGTAAAGCTTTTAAGTTTTACGGGAAGCACATTTGCAATAGAACCATTAATACCAAAAGAATTAACATTTGTTAAATCTCCTAAGTAAAAATGGCTAAATTCATTGTTAGTAGCTCCCCATGGTATAATTCTAAAGTTTACTGTTTTATTAGGCGATACATTTTGAAGTTCTGAAATGCCTGAAATATCTATAACTGGTAGGGTGAAATTTGATGTTGTGGATGGTCTTATAATATTTAAAACCGTTATATCTTTAAAAGCTTCGTTTCCTATGGCATACTGGATAGAATAATTAATAGGCCCTAGTGATGATATCCTAATTTTAAATGGATTTATTTCTGTGAAAGACACAAAGTTATCTGCCTTTGGTGTAAAACTAAAGGTGAAAAACTTGTTACCAGTGATGCCGGCATCTGGTCCTGTTAAATCTAAAGACCATGCTCTTGCTCCCCATAACCTATCAGTTGTTGCAGTAACATTAGTTACACCACTCCCTTTAATTAATCCAGAAGAATTTAAAGATGAATTTAAAAAAGTAGGCGCCATGGCTTGTGTACCGCCACCTGTTTGATTGAAAAAATTCCATGAAGCCAACTCAGTAGTTGCGCCGGTTTGTATTGTTTTAATTGTTCCTTCAAAACCTAAAGAATTTGAATTATTGTTAGCAGTAACATTGCTCCCTATGTAAAAAACACCTGTAGAAGCTGATGTTGCGCCGAAAGGAATCATCCTAAATTTTACCGTTTTGCCGGCAGCTACATCTTGTAAATCAGGAAATATTGAAAGATCAACATCATCTAGAAAAAAAACAGTAGTAGCACTTGGTCTGTCAACAAATAAAGTAGTTATTCCTTTATAAGCACCATTATCTATGGCGTATTGTAACTTAAAATAAATAGGCCCTGTAGAGTTGGTAATGATCTTTAAAGCCCCTAATTTGCTTAATGAAAAACTTTTATTTGCTTTCGCCGATATATTAAAATCAATGTATTTACCTTGAGAAATAGCAGGACCAACATCTATAATTTCTGTTGACCAACCAGAGCCTCCCCATATATTAGTATTGGTACTTGACGTTAAATTCACCCCTGCCCCTCTAACAAAACCACTAGTTTCTAAAGCCGAATTTAAGGTGGTAGGCATAATGTTCTGTGCACCAACTGATGGTTGGCCAAACACATTCCATGCAATTAATGGGTTAACCAATGCAACCCTAGGTGTTGCTATTTTATGATTAGCGTAGTATTGACCCAAATAAGTAAGCCCCCCATCACCATCAAACAAAAGTGATTTACCTAATGGACTTGTATTATCAGGAGATATATTGGTTTTGGAAAACCAAGAAAAACGATGTACAAAACTATATTCTGGTGTTTCTAAAGCCGTTAAAACAGTTTTCATAAAATCAAGAACCTGTGGTTCTGAATATATATTTGGTCTTGAAGGCGTAGCAGACCAATCAGCAATGGCAAATTCGGTTATCCAAATTGGTTTATTGTACAACGCATAAACCCTATTTAATAATGCTAAAAAGTTTGCCGCATTTGGACCACCATACCAATGTAAAGTAACAAAATCTACCCTATAATTTAAGGCGTTTGCCCTGCTCATAAACTCAGTCATCCAAACCCCTTCGGCATTGGTTGCAGCAGGGCTACCCAAAGGAATACCTAAATTTACCATATTTGGCCATGCTGCAATTGCTTGCTCAACTGTAACATTACCTTGTTCAGCAGCATCAGGCTCATTAAAACCTAATAAATGCGTAAAGTCTCCAGCTCTGTATGCCGAATCTAAATAAGTATAACTTGAGGCACTAGGATTACCAAATATCATGGGTACAAATTCCACACTTACTGGCTGTAAACTACTTTTTCTTAAGTTCCAGCCATAATGCCATGTAGATTTTGTTAAGCGCAGTTTTAACGAAAAATCAGTAGTGCTTACGCCTAAACACAATCCTTTTTTAGTTGATTGTGCATTTACCAAGAGGGAATTGAAAGATAAAATCCCCATTAAAAAACTTAAAATGGTGTATTTTACATTATTATTAATTCTCCGCATGATAATAGAGTTGAATTTAATTTCAAGTATGCTGATGGTTATAAATTGATTTGATCTGGTTAGAATCTTTAAAGCAAAAAGTTTATAACGGAAATGGAGATTGGGATAAATCGCCATTTCCGGAACCAATTAATAAGATGCAAACAAGCATCTTACACTAGTTTTCTTTTAAAAACTTTAAATAATCGAGCTTTGCGCCATTACTTTCTAATAAAAGAACAAACTGACCATTGTTAAGTTTACTCAAATCTAACTCGATATTACTTGTACCTTTTTTTAACTGCTGATTGATGACTACTCTACCAGATAAATCAATAACTTTTAAATTTGATGTTATTGACAATTCTTTAAAAGCCACTTTAGCATTTTGATTAACTGCTGGATTTGGCCAAATTGATAGCGCTTGATTTGAAGAGATTAAGGCTTCATCAATCACATCACTGTATTCAAAAGTTCCATCTTTATCAACCATTTTAAGTCTGTAATAACTGGTTTCAAAAGAAATATTTTTATCAGAAAAACTATATAAAGTTTTACCATTACCACCTTTTGCAGCCACTCTACCTATTTCTCTAAATTCTGAGTTTTGATCTCTTTTCTCTACTGAAAAATAATCGAAATTCACTTCAGACTCTGTAGTCCATTTTAAAAATGCCGCTTGGTTTTGGATAGAAGAGGTGAAAGAGGATAACTTAACTGGTAAAGTGACAGGACCATTTACTGAAAAAGCTGTTGTATTGGTGCCATGACCAAAGTAAACAAAGTTAAAATCTGTAACTGCTGGAGAACCTGCATTAAAAGGAACAATTCTAAAATATACCGTTGTTGCGCTTGTTACACCTTGCAAAGCTGTTATAGCAGAAAGATCTGTAGCTGGAATAGTTTGATTACCTGAAGTAGTAGGCCTAGTTATACTGTGAGTTGTAATATCTGTATAGGCGGTTCCGTCTAAAGAATATTGCATCAAATAACTAATTGCACTATTTGACGAAAGGTAAAGCGAAATAGCAGATATACTACCAAATGAAAGTGTTTTAGTAGCTGCTGGTGTAATGGCAAAAGTAAAGAAACGAGGAGTACTAATAGCGTTTGCTGATGTACCAGCGCTAGTTTCGCCTCCCCATCTGTTTGATTGAGCGGCTATAGCTGATGCAGTACTTAAATTAGCACTTCTGGTTAAACCTTCAGTTGCAACAGCATCGGCAGAAAGTACAGTTGGAGCTAATGGGCTTACGCCAAAACCTGACTGGCCAAACATGTTCCAAGAGGCATAAACTTGTGCCTGAGCTCTAGAATTAGAAAATGCCAATGCTATAAAGAGCATTAAGCTTAAAGCGTTGAATTGTAGAAATTTTTTCATGATTATTTTGTTTTATAATTAAATGATTATTTGAAGTTTCCTGTTACAGTTAAAGCGGCATAATCGTAAGAACTGCCTAAGTAACAATCGTTATACTCATTACCTTTTGCTCCCCACGGAATAATTCTCATATAAACAGTTTTACCTGTTGCAATTCTTTGTAAATCTTTAACATCTGATAATTTAACAGCAGGGGTAATTAAATCTGAGAATTTTACTGGGTTATCAACTTTTATCGTTGTTATATCTTTAAACTCCACTCCATCAAAAGAATATTGGAAAGTATAATTAACCGGACCTATAGAAGATATTTTGATTCTTAGGGGTTTAATCTCATCTAATGAAAGTGGTTTTGCCGCATTTGTAATAAAAGAAAAAGTAATAAATTTCTCTTTTTTGATGCCATCTTCTGGGCCATTTTTATCAAATGAAAAACCTTTTGCGCCCCAATATTTTGGCTGTTTAAACTCATTGTTTTTTGATAAGCCTTTGCCCTTCACGATTCCTTTAGATGATATGTCGGCACTCATAATAGAAGGCACCGAATTATCAGTTCCACCATCTATTTGGGTAAAAAAATTCCAAGAAACAATTGTTTCTGATTTTTGAGCAAAAGAGGTAAGTGCGAGTAGCATAAAAAATGCTGCTTGAATAATTACTTTTTTCATTTTGATTTAATTAAATGGTTTAAAATTTTAATTGGTTTTTTCACTATTACTATTGGCTTTTAACGCTGTATGAAATATTATCCCAAAAAAACTAATCACAAAGTTTTAGTTGTCATTTCATGAGACCATTCACTTGCAAAACCCCACTGCAAAACCCTTCTTAGTCTAAAAAAATACTCTTTATTAGCCTCAAGATTTGGTATTTGCAAAACCCCATGTGTGTTAATGGTTAACAGCTTATCATATTTACCTGAGGCTGTACCATATTCTACTTCATATCTATAATCTAAAAGATCGCCTGAAAAAGAGATAAAAAACCCGTTTTTAACAGGCTCAACTCCCCAAATTATAGGTGGTAACTCGCTCTCATCTAATGTAAAAGTTGCCTTTTCGGTACTTTTACTTCCCTTATTGTTATGTGCTACCAATTGATATTGATAAGTCCCTTTAGCTTTAAGGTCTTTTAAATCGATAAAGTTATTGGCGCTTATTGCAGCAGTTTCTTTATCTAAATCTTTCTCCCCGTATTTTAAAGTATAATATGCTACAGTTGGATTTTTTTCGAATATGATTCTAGCGGCTGTAGCACTGGTATGCACTGCTTTAATTTTACCAACCAAAGGCACTGTCACATAAATTATAGTATCAAAACGGGAATAATTTTGAGCATCAAGCAAAGCTATTTTAACAGCTGTTGAGGTATTTGGCAATGAAATGCTATAATCAAAAGATTTTGAATCATCTCCCGGATTTAAAACGGGTAGCTTAACCGCTACTTGTTTAGTTTCTTGATCTCCGTTTAGGGCTTTAATCAAAAACTGATAATTTTTTAATTGATACGCTGGAAAATCTGGCTTTGCTTTAGGTTTCAATACAATTTTACCCGAAAACAAATTTTGATTAGTATTAGAACTAATGCTTTCAATTTTTACCGGTAAAAATTCTTTTTGTATGGTATAAAAAGCTTTCTTTTTTTGTAAAAATGTATTTACCACACCCCAAGTACGGTTATGTGATGGTGGCGATTCCCAGCCTTTTATTGCCGACCAATAATTGCTTCTGTAATCATTAAATGTCCATAGTGAAGCGCCAATAATGTAATCTTTGGTTCTTAAACCGCTTAACATTTTATTAAAATCAGCGTCAGCTTCTAAATTTTCGCCAATTAGATTTAAACCAAATTCCGACATAAATAATGGCTTATTTGGAAACTGTTTATGTGCTTTTTCGGCAGCATTTAACCAACCACCGTAGGTATTCTGCATAATTAAATCGCTGTAAGCCATAGGGTCGTTATCTTGGCTTTGCACCGAGTTAGAAACATAAACTGCCAAACGATTTGGATCTAATTTTTTAGCATTTGCAATAGCTCCTTTAATGTATTCATTAGCTAATGGATTGTTTTTTAAGGCCCCTATCTCATTACCCACACTCCAACCAATAATACTTGGGTGATTAAATTCTTGCTTAATTAGTTTCTCTAACCATAGTTTAGGAAGCGGATTTGCAGGGTCTACCAGCACATCTTTACCCCAAAGCGTTACTTCTTCAAAAGTCATGATGCCCTTTTCATCCAAATAATCTAAAAACTCTTTTGGTAAAGACATGTGACTCATCCTCGCCATATTAGCACCAGATTCTTTCATCATATCTACCATCTTTTTAATTCTATCTAACGGAAGGGTATTCCCTGTAACTCTATCCTCAGGAACCAGATTAAAACCTACTAACCTTATTTCTTCACCATTTAATCTCAATTTTATGCCATCTACTTCAATTTTTCTAATCCCAAATTTATCGGCGTAAGAATGCAATAACTCTTTACCTTGATAAATACTTATTTGAGCTTGATAGAGTTGTGGATGATCAAAATGCCACAAATGAGTGTTTGCCGATGATAGATTTATGGCTTTTATGAAGACGCTACTTTCATCAGCTTTTAGCGTTAAAGTTTTTTGTATGCCAGATGAATAGATGTTTTTATTTTGATAAAACAGTTTCACCTCATAACTTAAATCCGCATCACTTTTGCTGTAGTTGGCTAAATCTACTTTAACATTTACAGTAGCATTTAATTTTTTAAGATTAGGATTAGAAGTAATGGCTATTTGATTAATTCTTATTGGGTTTGAAATTTCTAACCAAACCGGTCTTCTTATTCCGCCCCAATTCCAAATTGCACCCTTTTTAAAAACATTATTAACTTTTACAACTACTTGGTTGGTTTTATTTGTGAGTAGATATTTAGAAATATCAAAATAAAATTGTAAAAAACCGAAATGGTTCTCACCCAATTTATTGCCGTTTAGCCATACCTCAGCATCATTATAAACTGATTCAAAAACTAACCGAACATGATTATTTTTCCAATTTTCTTTACCTTCAAAAGTGTAACTGTACCAAGCATCGCCAGTATAATCTGCATATTCATTTTTTAAATCCCAATTACCGGGCACCTGCATATTATCCCAGTTTGCTTTATTGTTAGCTGCACTAAACCACTTTTCGCTTAGTCCATTTTTATATGGGTCGGTTTTAAATTTCCAACTTCCGTTTAAAGAAACCGTATCTGTTGATGCTGCAAATGAAACTGAGTAAAAGAACAGCAAGAATATATATCTGACAAATAATTTCATTTGCTGAATCTTTAATAAATTAAGATTTGAAATATAGCAGCAGGAACATTTTCTGAAGGATTTTTCATTTCTAAAATCAGTTCTTTAGTTCTTAATGGTGCTGTTAATTTTATTTTATTGATGGTTTGGAAATTACCTTTCACGCTGTAAACCACTGTAGATTGATCACTTTTTAATTCAAAATCTCTGATACAAAATGGCAAAACATCTTCGGGATGCCCGTATAATGATGATTCTAAAGCATGATCTTGGTCTGTATCAAACATTAAAACAATTTCATTGATGGTTACCTCATTATCCCAGTTAATTTGAACTGTTGGATTTTTATCGTTTGTATTGGCAACCCAGGCATTAGGACTATTGTATGGCCTTAAATAACCATTATTTAGGTTTTCTACTTCAAAACAAGTAATGGCCGGGCTAATTTGGAAAGCAAAATTCTGTCCTTGAGGTCTTCTGTAAGGTGTCCAAAATTCAAATGAATCCACACCAATATTCGCTGGTGGATCTTGCCTGCCGTAGTTAGAAACTGCTTTATTGGTTTTGTTAAGTACTGCAATTACACCTGATATTTTGGTTTCACTACATTTAATACTTACGTCATCGTTTTTAAGAAAAGTTAAAAAAGCATATTGATCTTCGTTAAGAGATTTTTTAAGGGAAATATGAATAATCTGTTCGCCTGCTTTTAAAGCAATTGCTTGTTTTTCTAAAATTACATCAGGCGTATAGTTTTGTGTTTTAGAACTTGTTCTAAACTCAAATTGTAAGGAAGTAGCTACTTCTGCCTTTACTTTAAAACTGATGTTATAATTTTCTTTTCGCTTAAATGGCAGCATTTGAGCGGCAGAAAAATCAAGAGTTAACCAATTGCCATTATCTGGAAGTTGTTGTATTCGCTGTTCTGAAGATGCTTTAATATGAGCAGATTGTAATAGATTTTTCTCATCAATTAAAGGAATAAAAGGAATACTCTGCCCCATTTTATTCAATTCTAATTGTAGTTTTTTAAGGTTTTCTCCTGTAGATAAATCTCTGGGCTTGAGGCCCGATTTTTTGGCTAAAGATGCCGCAACGCCTACTGCTTGTCCGCCCATAGCACAAGTAGCCATCACACGGGTTGAACTAAAAGCTACGTGAGAAACGCTTATAATTCTACCCGCTAAAAATAAATTATCAATGTCTTTACTATAAAAGCACCGGTATGGTATTTGGTAAACTCCTTTAGCATGCCATTGTGTACAACCGCTTTTATCGCTATAAACACCATCTGCAGGGTGTAAATCCATTGCCCAACCACCAAATGCAATGGCATCTTCATGTTGTCTTTGTTCTACAATATCTTGCTGCACCATCATATAATCGCCTTCAAAACGGCGACTTTCTCTTTTTCCTGGGATTGTACCTACCCATTCTAAAGTTAAATTCTCTGCTTCTGGAAAATCACCACTATTTTTCACATGGTCCCAAAGGCCATAAATAACTTTCCAAAGTTCTAGTTTAATGTTTTCTGACTCATGTATAGTATCTAACCTTCCACCATACTCTACCCACCATAAGCGACAACCGTACTCTTTTAATTTGTAGTTTTTGATTCTTGGTAAAGATCCTACCTCTTTTTTGGCAAATGCTGGAGCAACATATTTTACTGGTAAACCGGTATCTTTGGTATAAAAATAAATAGAGTGACCTAGTAGTTCACCATAATCTTTTACATCCGGAGCAAAGCCTTCTCCAAACTCATCTTTGGTTTCTGCTCCCATTCTAAAAGAGGCTCCAGCTAAAAAACCTAAAACACCATCACCAGATGCATCGCAAAATAAAGGAGATGAGATGGTGTACATAGTAGAATTTTGGCTGCAAAATGCTTTTACACTACTAATATTATTTTGATCATTTTTACTTACTTCAAAAGCAGCGGTGTTTAATAGTAAAGTGATGTTTTCTTCTTGATAAACTTTTTCTAAAAGTATGGTATCAAATATTAAAGGATTACCTTCTTTGTTGCGGTATAAATTCTCAACTAATAATTCATCAATAATTCCTCCTTCTCTGGCCCAGCGGTTATTATTTCCCATGTGTGATGTAGCCCCTAATATCCAAAGTCTTACTTCGCTAGAAGCATTACCACCTAAAACCGGACGGTCTTGAATAAGAATTACTTTTAACCCCATCCTAGCTGCTGCAATGGCTGCACAAATACCCGACATGCCACCACCTACAACTAAAAAATCGGTGATTATTTTCTCGTTTTTTAATGCTCTATCTAAACTAAAATCTTCTTTTAACATATATTTCGATAAAAAATATTAAACATTAATCTTAGTCTACTTAGGGTAAATAGATTTAAGTTTAATTATTGGTTATAGAATCAAAAGTACATAGTGCAAAAAAAAATAAGCTTTTGTAAACCTTATAAATTATTCGGGAGCGTTCCCAATTATTGGGAGTGTTCCCAAAAGCTAAATTGTGATAGACGATAGTTGTTTGATAGTAAAATTTAGTTTTGTGGAGCGTTAAAATAATTTTGATGTATGAAAGGGGATTTACTTTTTCAAACTCATAGGTTCTCCCTTAATCAATATTTTACCTAAATAAATTACAGATTGATTGTATTTGGCGGGGTTTACAGTAATATCTGATAGCTGAGAATCTCCTAATATTTGTTGCTTATTTGGAATATTTTGAGAAATTATAACCCTAACAATGTGCTCGCCGTAAGGAACTTTATATTTAAAATATTGCCCGCGATATCTATCATTGCAAAATTTATTAAACCTATTATTTATAAATTTTAAACTATCAGCACCTTTTTCTTCGTCTACAAAAATCTCTATCTCTCCTACCTCTGGGCCACCAATATCAAATAAACCAAAAACATCTCCCTTAAATTTAAAAGTAAATTCTGAACCAGGTTTTGCAGCCTTCATTACATAAGGAAACCAAGGTTTAAACTTATTGATTGTTAATGTTGTATCAGGATTTATAGTAATCCAATCTCCTTTAAATGATGCAAAATCTTTTGGATCAAGCATTTTTGCATCTTCCCAATCTTCATTTAATAAAGGACTTAAAAGTTCATAACTGATTAACTTTTGATTTGTTTTCTGCATCTTAATCAGCTCAAAAGCTCTACCAATTGCAGCAGCATATAAATTTCCTCCATCTTTAGTAGGATGTAAACCATCATTAGAGAAAACTATTTTGCTTTTTTCACTGTTGCCGCTGCCTTTCCAAATCAAGCTTCCTTCTTGTTGCATTACACCAATACTTGCACCAAAATGTACCGATGGTACTTGGTAGTGTTCTGCTATTTTTTCTAAATTTTTGATGTTATTAGATATTTTTCCATTGGCATATTGTTCTGCTTGGCCTTCACTAATGGTATAAAGTAAGCATATTTCTGTTTTAGAATTATGCTTTCGTATTTGCCTGATAATACCTTCTACACCAGGCGCAAAGGCTCCGTTTACCGCAAATTCTATAAATACTAAATCTGGCTGATAAGCTAATAATTGCGTTGTAACTCTAAACGCACCCAAATCAGATCCTGTTCCAGAAACTCCAGTATTTAAACCTATCATTTTAGCTTTAGGAAAAGTTTTCTGTAAATGCTTTGCAATTTGCGTTCTGTAAAGGTCATCTGCTTTGGTAATACTACCTCCAATAAAACCCAATTTTAAAGAATCTCCTTTATTTGCCTTGTAGATAAAATTTGGTAAGCCGCCTCTTAAAAAAAATTCAAGCGGATAACTCCTTTTTCCCAAACTAATAATTGGAGTATTGGGATTGTTAACTTTAAAAAATAAAGGTGATGCGCCAGCCTGACTGGCTTCTATTAAACTGCTTTTTTGAGATTGCTGGGCATCAACCCTAAAAACTAAGCACAGTAAACAAATAACAGAGGTAAAAAAACAAAGAACTAACTTATTCATATTTTCAATTCTTAATTATTATTTAACCTTACCTATTTAATTAGGCTCTTATAAGTTTCTCAACAAAAAAGCATCTATAAAAAGAATTGGCTAAAAGTATAATGATACAGTATTTGGAAAATTTATTATTGTTGAATATCCAAAAGTATAAGTCGATGATAAAAAAAAGTCAATTGTTGTGGTTATTATTTTATGGGAGCGTTCCCATTTATTGGGAGTAATCCCAATAGCTAAAAATTTATTACCTTGTTTTAAATTGTATGTAGATGAAGAAACACCAAACCACAATTTTTGATATTGCTAGAGAATTAAATATCTCTAAATCAACGGTTTCAAGAGCACTTACAAATCATCCAAATGTAAATGAACATACTAAAAAATTAGTATTAGAACTTGCAGAAAAGATGGACTACCAGCGTAATATGCTGGCTATTAGCTTAATTACCAGTAAGAGCAACACTATAGGAATAATGGTGCCCGAGTTTAGAAGTTCTTACTTTCCTAAAGTTGTGGTGGCAGCGCAAGAAGAAGCCGCTTTAAATGGCTATCATATTATTGTTTCTCAATCTAACGAATCTTATGAAACAGAAGTAGCTAACACAAAAGTAATGTTGGCCAGCCAAGTTGATGGTTTAATTGTATCTATCACCAAAGAGACTTTAAATTTTGACCATTTAAAGGTGTTTCAAAGAAAGGGAATTCCGATTGTTTTTTTTAATCGCGTATGCGAAGAAATGATTGTACCTAAAGTAATTGTGAATGATTATGAAGGCGCTTTTAAAGCAGTTGAACATCTTATTTTAACTGGCAAAAAAAGAATAGCTCATTTAACTGGGCCAAGCTCTTTATCTATCAGTAAAAAAAGATTGAATGGCTATTTGGATGCTCTTAAAAAACATGATATCCCTGTAGATGATGAATTAATTATTTCATACGATTTATCAATTAATAAAGTGAATATTTATGTTAAACATTTGTTGAGCTTAAAAAATCCACCCGATGCAATTTTTGCAATAAATGACCCTACGGCCATACAAGCTATCCAGGTTATTAAACAACATCAATTAAAAATACCAGAAGATATTGCAATTATTGGTTTTAGCGATGATTATGCTTCGGCATTAATAGAACCGTCTTTAAGTACCATGTCACAACCTATTGAAGAGATAGGTAAATCAGCGATTCAAATGCTGGTTGAACAAATTAATAGAGATGTTGAGAACTGGAAAGCCACCACAAAAATTTTAGAGACCGAGCTTATTATTAGAAATTCTACGGTAAAAAACCATATTGCTAAATACTAATTTTTTGTAGTTGCGGCTTAAATTAATACCCTGACTATAAAATTCAGTTCTAGTTTTAAAAACTAGTAAAAATCAATTATTATAAACGTTTATAAAACAAAAAAACCCTTTTAATTAGAATTTAAAAGAGGTTTTTGTTTTGTACCATTACAGGGTTTATATGGACCATTTAAAACGCTTTCTTTAACGCTTAGATCCATTTATTTTTGGTTTGAAATCTAACGTTTTTATCAAATAAAGATTCGTTTATATATTAAAATAAACACTTGTTTAAACCTTCAGGATATAAGTTTTAGACCCCAAATTTAGATAAAAAACATTTTTTGGCTTATTCAAATCATTTAATTTTACAGTTTTACTTAAAAGGCTGTTTAAGTCTTTTAATTTTAACAAACAATTTCAAAGTTCTATTCCCTCTTTAGCGTAAAGCATACAAAAGCTATATTTTTGTTTCACTAATTATTTATAGCGTAGATATTGAATTAATCACAAATTAAACTTTACCAACCATATTTAAAAACAATAATAGCTATATAAATAAATACTTCAAACACTCATAGTTTATTGTTTATTAATGTTTTTATAACGTAAAAGCGCTTCTAAATAGTAATAGTCTGCATACACCAAAGGCACATCAATTTCTTGATTGTGAGGTAAGCTACCCGTACTGTGCTTCAATAAAAAATTGTTATTTGTGCCTGCTTTTGCCAAATATTGAGATGAACTTAACGATTGAAGCATATTTTTTGCTGCATTTATATAGTTAGCTCTCTTTTCAGGAACATATTTGCATAGTTCTAGCAAAGCAGAACTTACAATTGCAGCTGCAGAAGCATCTCGGGGTATTACTTTATACTCGTTTTCATCATATTTGAAATCGGGTTTGTAACCTTCTTGGTTGGCATTAAAATCCCAATACGGAATATGGTCTTTCGGTAAATTTTTATTCTGCAAAAAGAAATCTGTTAAACCAATAGCGGCATTTAAGAATTTTTTGTCCTTAGTTTCTCTATAAATCATGGTGTAACCGTAAATAGCCCATGCTTGCCCTCTGGCCCATGTAGAATTGTCTGCATAACCTTGGCAGGTTTGACGGTGTAACATTTTACCGGAGAGGGTATCGTAATTAACTACGTGGTAAGTGCTAAAATCTGGTCTGATATGGTGTTTTAAAGATGTTTCTGCATGTTTTATGGCCACATCTTTAAAACTGCTGTCTCCTGTTTCTTTGGATGCAAAAAACAGCAGTTCTAAATTCATCAAATTATCAATAATTACTGGATAATCCCAAAAGGTTTTTCCGTCCCAAGACATTCTAGAATTCCATGATTCTATACTTCCAATTATTGGGCTAAACCTACTCATTAATGATTTTGCAGATTGAATTAGCACTTCTTTATACTTAGGGTTTGAAGTATTTTTATAAGCGTTACCGTAGCTACAATACATCATAAAACCTAAATCATGGTTAGAGGTATTAAATTGGTTTTTCTCTAAAGATTCTGTCCATTTGGTGGCATAATATTTCCAATAAGTGTCATTAGTTAGTTCATACATGTACCAAAGATTTCCTGGCCAAAAGCCTCCTGTCCAGTCTTTAATCTCTACATATTTTAAAGAACCATCTTTAGCTTGCGTTCTTGGATACCAATTTAAATCTTGAGATACGTTAAGCATGTTTTTATACTGTTTATCTGCAAGAGAAAGAGTTTTAATGATTTTTATATCGGTGTTTTTTTGAGCAAATCCGACATTTGAAATGAAAAGGGCAATAAGAACCAGATATTTAGTTTTCATGAACTTAAAGTGTTTAATACTATTATATGGGCAATAAAATGTTATACTATCTAAAATAGCGGTTAAAATTAGCGCTATCTACACTTAAAAAATTGTGTGGATAGCGCTAAAGAATAAAGTTTTATGATTATGGATTTATAATAAGGTCTATATCTTTAACTGTTCTACTTTCGCCATATACATTGATATTAAATACATCAAATGTTACTTTGTAAGTACCTGGTTGGTTATAAATAAAGTTGTATTGATCCACTCTTGTGGTCATGTTTTTAAGTGGAGTACCCTTATCTGGCACAACATTAACAAGATTAATTGGATTAGTAACCGCCCAAACTTGGTTATTTAAAGCAGTTGCGTTACCTCCTGCTATTGTTAAAAGGCTAGTACCCGCAGTAAATGTCCAGTTTGCCGGAGAAGCACCAAATTTTACTGATGTCCAACCAGCGCCTCCAATATTAGTAACGGGTAGTACTTGTCCGTCTGGAGCAGTTAAATTAATATCAAATTTTGTTAGTCTCCAAGTTCTTTGGGTACTCCCAGTATTACCAACAAACTTAAATGCAAAATAAATAGGTTTAGTTTTATCAATGGTTAAACCCAAACTAGTTAAACTTAACAAGTTAACCACTCCAGAATTAACATATGTATCTTGACTAGCTTGATTACCTGAAAAAGTGAAAGCCGAAGTAATGTCTACCCAGTCTGCTGATTCGTTAATATCTGCTTCTAAGTAAGATCCATTAAACTTTTGAGAAGCTAAAAGCCTGATTGATAGCGGTTGTTGCGCATCAGCACCAAATCTTCTGTTGGAGTTAAATTCTAAAGTAATATTATCACTTTCTGCTTTTGTTCTATCCTTATAAATATATTTACTACCTGCCAAACCAGAGTAAAACACCACTTGATCTGGGTTACCTGACAATAAAAATCTAACAGTATCTCCTACACGATAACTACTTCTTTCGGTACTTACAGAGAAATCTAGCTCTGGAACTTCCTTTTTATTACATGCTACAAAAAGCATTAATAAAATTGGTACAATTAATATCTTTTTCATTTTAGTTACAAATTTTAAATTTTACCATCCTGGATTTTGAGTTGCAGCCTTGTTTAAAGAAGTTTCTCTCAATGGAATTGGAAATAAATTATTTCTTGAGGTGATGTTTCTTCCTGCATTTGAAGCGTATTTAAAAGCTGCAGGGGCATTTGCTTGAATATCACTGCCTAATTGATTCATGGTAGATACAAAAATACCCCATCTAATTAAATCAAACTTTCTATTGCCTTCAAAAGCTAGTTCTAAAAAGCGCTCATTTTTAATTAATAGCTTTAATTCTTCTGGGCCAGATACTAAAGTAGTTACATCACTTGCATTTGCTCTGTCTCTAACTTGCTTTAATGCTGTTCTTCCTACAGCTGTAAGCCCGTTTACTTCGGTCTCAGCTTCAGCTAACATTAATAAAACATCAGAATAGCGTAACATTGGAAAGTTTATAGGCGTGTAATTTTTGTTTCTAGGGTTAACAACTTCGTAAGATCTTCTGTATTTACCTGTATTTCTGTTATAAATTTCGGCACCAGTCCAGAAAGTAGAGTCACGCATTTTTGGTACTCCATTTATAGTATTATAGTTATATCTGTAAGATGCGATAGTCCAATCTCTTCTGGTATCTGTTGCGCCATAACTATTGTAAAGTTTAGCATTAGCATTTATAAAACCAAAGCTAAAGCCCATAGCATCATCATTATTAGCCAATCCAACAGTATTTCCAAAACGTCCACCTTCAAATGTTCCTAAATTATTACCAAAACACTCTACCTCCCAAATACACTCTCTAACATCATATCTATCTGAAGCAAGATTAGTGAATATCTGTTTAAAATTAGGGTTTAAGCTATGCTCAACAGGGCCACTATCTGGAAAAACAATTTTTCTGGCCCACTTTAAAGCTTCAGCATACCTGCTTGGATCATTTAAAGGAGCGCCAGCCATTTTTAAATTAACTTTTGCCAAAAGACCTCTTACTGCAGATTTAGAAACTCTACCACCAAAACCAATTTGGGTAGCTGTTTTAACCATTGATTCGGCTTCTTCCATCTCAGTAACTATAAAATTGTACACTTCTCTTTGTGGTGCTCTAGGTACATCTACGTTGTTTACTGATGGAGTAGGTATAATTCTTAGAGGCACATCACCAAAATCTGAAACTAAAGAGAAATAGTAGAAAGCTCTTAAAAATTTTGCTTCTCCTTTTATGGCCGCTTTCTCTGTAGCGTCCATATCTACTTGGTCTATTCTTTCTATTAAAATATTAGCCCTCTCTATTCCTTCATATAACAATCTCCATAGGTTAGCAATATCATTATTAGCTGCATCAAAATTGTAAACAAATACTCCGGTTGTGGCTGTTCTGGCATAAAAACCTTCATCAGACAATGTATAATGAGATACGTTTTGACCAGCAAAAGTTTGCTCCCTACCTAAAATATCATAAACTCCTGCCAATGCGGTATTGGCATCTGCTGCGGTTTTAAAATAATTCTCTTTAGCTATAAATGTGGGGTCTTTTACTAAAAAATCTTCACAGCCAGAAATTAAACCTACAGTTAGCATAAAGAATACACCGTAGATTGTTCTTTTTAAATTCAATTTGTTTAAAGAAAATCTTCTAAAGTTTTTCTCTAATTTTTCTTTTTTATTAATCATCGAAATAGAATTAAAGCGAGATGTTAAAACCAAATACATAAGTTTGAGGACGAGGATAAGCTGAAAAATCGTATCCAGGTGTTAGTGGGCTGTATAAAACACTTACCTCTGGGTCATACCCAGAATAATTGGTAAAAGTGACTAAGTTTTGAGCCGACACATATAAACGAGCAGATTTGATTTTCATCTTTTTAACAAAACTGGTTGGTAAGGTATAACCTAATGATGCAGTCTTTAACCTCAAGAATGAGCCATCTTCTACAAACCTACTAGAGTAAACTGCCGGACCTTGACCACCTAATCTATGCATGGTAGTGCTGTTATTGTCTGGAGTCCATCTGTTGGCAAAAGTTGCAAACTGATTAGTTCCTGGTCTTCTACCCGATTCCATAAATACTCGGTTGGCATTCATGATATCATTACCAGAAGACCATTGTAAAAACACGTTTAAATCAAAGTTTTTGTATCTTAAATTATTAGTAAAACCACCTATGTGCATTGGATAAGCTCTTCCTATAACAGTTCTATCTAAATCATTTACAAGTCCATCTCCATTAATGTCTTTATATTTTACATCACCTGGTCTAATGATAGTCCTTGCATCACCATTGTTTGGGACTTCATTTTTTAGGGTTAATGTGCCACTTGATGATACATTAAAATCAGATAATTGATAAATACCATCCCAAATAAAACCATACATCTGACCTATAGGTTGATTGATTTTAGTGATATATAAAGGCAGATTTCTGTAATCAATATCCACGTTCATGGTACTGGTAATACTCTCTTGGTTTTCTGTTAACGCTAATACTTTACTTCTGTTAAATGAAATATTAAAAGAGCTTGTCCAGTTAAAGTTCTTGGTAGCAATGTTTACTGTATTAAGGCTAAATTCTAAACCTTCGTTAGAAGTTTTACCAATATTTTTAAACGCTGATGCATAGCCAGTTGATGATGGCAATAAGGCATTTAATAACAAATCATCAGTAACTTTTTTATAATAATCTACTGTTACCAATACTCTTTGCTTTAAAATTCCTAAATCTAAACCTAGGTTGGTTTGTGCAGTTGTTTCCCATCTTAAATCAGGGTTGGCAATAGAACTTGGATATGCACCTTGGGTAAGGGCATTATTAAATGAATAATATCCTCCAAAAAAATCAAAATTTAATCCGCTAAAGCTGGCATAATCATTTACCCTATTGTTACCCGTAACTCCATATCCAACACGTAATTTGGCATCAGAAAAAACTGGTAGTTTTTTCATAAAATCTTCATCGATCATACGCCAAGCAAATGAAGTTGATGGAAAATAACCCCAATTATTCCCTTCTCTAAACTTTGAAGAACCATCTGCCCTAAAAGAGCCAGTTAACAAATATTTACTTTTGTAACTATAATTAAATCTTGCTAAGTAAGACATTAAAGATGATTCGCCTAAGGTAGAAACAATAGGTTGTGGTACTCCTTGGCTTAAACCAGTTAAACCTAAGTTTTCATTTGGAAGTAGAATAGCCGATAATCCATTACTAGTTAATGTATTTTCTTGGAAAGTAACCCCGCCAACTACATTTATAGAATTGTTTTTATTGATTTTTTTATTGTAGGTAAGAATGTTTTCATTTAAGATGGATTTGTTATCATTAAAGGTAATTGAACCGTTTACACCGTTTAAACCAAAAGGACTACCACCTCTGGTTTTAGAATTATTGAATACGTTACGTTCTGATTTACTTTGATTAATACCACCTGATATTCTTGCTTTTAAATCTTTAGTAATGGCATATTCAAAAAAACCATTTACGGTTAATCTATTATCAATAAACTCTCTTAACTCGTTATTTGCTGAAGATACTGGATTAACTCTATAATCAACAGTTGGATTAATTTCTGGATCTATTAAGGCATCCACTAAATCTACTCCACTTGCCGAAACTGGAAAATAACCCCAAACGCTGTAAAACAATCCACTCATGGCTGAATTACCGGTTCCGGCACCTCCTGGATTTACCGGGTTTGTACCCGTAGTTATTGAAGAAGAATATAAAGCGTTTCCACCTACTTTAAGCTTATTATTGATAGTTTGATCGATGTTAAATCTACCTTGCTTTCTATTGAAATTAGAATTAATTACAATACCATCTTGGTCAAAAAGGTTTCCACTAAGGGTATATTTTGTGTTTTTGGTACCGCTAGAAATAGAGATGGAGTGATCTTGCATGGGCGCTGTACGCAACATCAAATCTTGCCAATTTGTACCTTCTACATTTCTATAATCTTCTAATGTTTTTCCATCTCTAAGATAACTAGCTAATATAGTTACAGGATTTCTTTCTGCTTCCATCCTTACAAATTCATAAGGGCTCATCACATCCACTGTTTTAATTACTTCCTGCAAACCGTAATAGCCTGAATAATTGATAGTAGGTGCGCCAATTTTAGCTTTTTTGGTGGTAATTAAAATTACTCCGTTTGCACCTCTAGCGCCGTAAATTGCCGTTGCAGAAGCATCTTTTAATACTTCTATAGATTCAATTTCTGCAGGATTTAGAGTTCCTGCATTAGCATCTTCTGTAGGGAAACCATCAATAACGTATAACGGAGAGTTATCCTGAGTTAAAGAGTTTGCTCCTCTAATTACAATATTTAAGTTAGAACCTGGCTGCCCACTTTCTGATGTTACTTGCACACCCGCTACCCTACCTGCCAAGGCTTCTACTGCAGAGCCAACTGGTGCTTTCTGTACATCCTCAATATTTACAGTTGCTACAGAACCTGTAACATCTCTTCTTTGCACTTCGCCGTAGCCTATTACTACTACTTCACTTAATGCTTCGGCGCTTGCTTGAAGCGTTATATCTATTGTACTTTTATCGCCTACAATTACTTCTTCGGTATTAAAACCCAAATAACGAAATTGTAAAACAACATCACTTTTTTGTGGCACCCTTAAGGTGTACTTTCCATTAACATCTGTAACTACACCTGCAGTGGTGCCTTTTACAGAAACACTAACGCCTGGGAGTGGTAAATCTGTACCCTCTTCTAATACTTTTCCGGTTATCTGCCTAGTTTGCTGTTGGGCATATAAGCCTTGAAAGGCAAATAGCAACAGTAACAAATAAAAAATTCTTTTAATCATCATTAGTTGGTTTAATTGTTTGGTTTTCGTTTAAGAACTTATTGTGTAAAAAGAGTTTTTATACAATAAGTTTATTTATAAGGTTTAATTATTACACGCTTAATCTTTTAAAAACTTGGTCACTAATTGTAAGCCGTCTCCAAATACTTTGGCTACATAAACACCACTATTTAAAGTGCCTACATTATAGTTGAATTGATTAAAGCCTTTGCTTAATACCACATTAGTTTCAAATACTTTTTGCCCATTGGTATTGTAAAAACCCAAGGTTGCTTTTGAATTATTATTGGCTAAAATATTTACATTCACGTCAGCATTTTTAGTACTGCTTACTGCTAAAGTTGCTGCATTAGCTAAAGTTTTTACGAAAACAATATCATCATGAATAGTTGTTTTACCATCAAAATCTACTTGCTTTAATTTGTAGTAGTTATTACCTGCTAAAGGAGCTTTGTCTTTGAAATAATAATCACTATTTTGATTTTTGGTACCGTTACCATAAACTTTACCAATGCTTGCAAAATTTCTGTCATCACCAGCTCTTAATAATTCGAAATAATCATTGTTTAATTCTGAGGCTGTTCTCCAATTTAAATTGACTACGTTGTTTTGTTCGTCTCCTTTAAAAGAAGTTAAAGTAACAGGAAGGGTAGATAAATCATACGCTAAACTCATACCGCCAGTAATGGTAATTTTACCAGCATTAGATGTATTAGATGCAGCCTGAACTAGAAATGAATTGATTGAAACGTCCGCTGGCATAGTTTCGTTTGCAGTTGGAGGTCCTGGAGCTGTCTCTACTGATTTTGGAAGGTCGAAATTAGCCCCAACGGAATATCTAACTGCAGGAAGAGGAGGATCAGGAGAAACATCTGTTAAGTTTGTAATCCATAAATGAAAAGTACCAGCTGGCACTGTATAAATGGTAGCGTTTTTGGTATAAGTTTTAGAAACAGTAGAATTATTAATGAACGCTTCTAATTTATAATCCACATCAGGACTTAATGTACCACCATTTAAAGTAGTGTGCGTATTACTGGAGCCCCCACTAGATCTATAACCCGCAGTGTAATTATCATTGGTATTGCTATAAATAAGCCTTATTGAGGTAAACAAACTACTATCTGCACCTGCTGCATTAAAACCAGAGGATGCATTATTAAATAAATTACTTGCTTTACCGTTTGCACCTCTATTACCTAATATCCAATTGTAAGCTAAATTATTTGCTGGAGCTGTGGCTCCAACTCGCCCCATGTTGAGCGTAATAGATGCTGTAACTATAGGGCTTGATCCTGTAACATCATAGACAGAAAATTTTGAAATACCTGAAGTAGATGAAGGAACCATAACTAAAGTATTGGCAGCTTTATCTAAAGTATAAACACTTCCAGTTGTAATAGGTGCATATACTCTTGAAACACCAGACGGTGGTGCAGGTAAAAATGGTGAACCGCTAGTAGATGAATTGTCAATAGCCGCAGATGTTGTATTAATTGTGGCAGATGTTCCACTAGTAAAATTGTAAACCCAAGGAGTGGAGACCTGATTAGCCCACTGTGCTGAAGCAATTTTACAGCTTAAAAGAAAAAATAAAGAGAGTAAAAGTTTAATTCTCATGCTAATTTGGTTTAATGGTTATATTATTTTAAATAATTGGTTTATGAATTAGGAATATAATTATTGAGGCAATTGCTATTTGTGAATGTTTAAATGCTGTAAATAACATTTGCTCACAAATCAGTTTTTAGACCTAAATATTTGATTCCTTTTATAATTGGTTATACCAAATTTAGCGAGTAGAAATGCCAGAAAGGTGGAATATAAGCTACCAATATGGGTGAAAATTGGTGCATGTAGAAGAAAAAAGTAGTTTGAGACTTATTTGAGTAGCCTTTTAGATAGATTTATTAGGTTACTATTGCTTAACGAACTTCCTTAATAAACGATAAAGAAAATATGCTATTTAAAAATAGATCTATAAATGATGATAAAAGAAAAATTAGCTTCTATGATATATTGATTTTCTAAAACTTCAATTATTTAAATAAATCTGTTTCATTTTGCAACCATTGTGCTAATTCAATGGTCCAGTCTACACCGGTCTTTTTAAAATCAAATACAAATCCGTGACCACCCTTATCTAATTCAACATATTTATTTTTTATTTGATATTTATTAAGGCTATCTATATAAATTCTACTGTTTAGGTATGTTACAGTTTGGTCGTCTTTTGCATGAACAACAAAAGTTGGAGGTGTTTTTTTGGATACTTTATTCTCCATAGAATAATAATCTATTAAAGTTTGATCATTTGATTTATCCCCCAATAGTTTGTTATAAGACCCTTCATGTCTATGTGGTAAATTAAATGTTACTACCGGATACATCAATATCGATACTGCTTGCTTTAATTCATTTGACTTAACTCCAGGAGCCACTATTTTATCTTTTAAATTTGCTAAAGAAGCCGCTAAATGCCCACCTGCCGAGCCTCCAGAAATTGCTATTTTATTCCTGTTAATTTGCCACTTTTTTGCGTTTTGATGCAATAAAGAAAGAGCCTTTTGAGCATCACAAAGTGGTATATTTTCTTGCTCGTTTACAATTCTAGGGTCAGGAAGCCTATATTTTAAGACAGCAACTACATCAAAACCCATTTTAAGAAAATTGGCAGCAAAACCTTCTCCATCATTTGCCAAACTAACATTAGTATAACCTCCACCAGGGCAGTACATTATTGCCGCACCAACAGAATTTGTATTCTTTTTTCGATAAACATATAAAACAGGTTCTGAAATCTGACTAATTCTTCTCCCTGTAGAATCAACTATCTCTTTTAGCGTAATATTTTTCTTATTAAAAGGGATATTATTTTTATCCCAAAGTTTAACAACCTCTTTGGTATAATCTTGAGCAAAAGAATTAATGCTCAACAACAAAGTTGAAATAAATAAAAACAATATCTTTTTATGAGAAATTAAAACTAATGGTTTTCTTTCTTTAATGATGCTGCACATATTGTAAAATAAAACTTAACTGAAACAGTTTAAAATTGGTTTAATATAAAATAAAAATCTTTGGTTTAATTCAAAGGTAATAGAAGTAAAAAAGTGTGTAGATTTTATCGCCTACACACTTTTTTAAAATGAGTTTATTTTACAAACTTGAGTTTTTCTATGGTTGTACCATCACTAAATACAGCAATGTAAACACCTTTTTGAAGGCTTATTAAAAGAACTTCAATCTTATTTAAGCCTTCAATTAATTGAACATCTGCGTTAAAAAGTACTCTACCGGTCATATCGTAAACTGCTAATTTTGCAGTACCTTCTTTCTTAGCTAAATAGCTTCCGTAGATGTAATTATTGGCCTCATATAAGGTTAAATCTTTTTCAGCAATTTCTGACCTAACTGATCTGATAATGTCAAAAAGTTCGCTTGTACCATCAAAATCTACTTGTTTTAGTTTATAATAACCTGTTCCTGCATATTTCTCAGGATCGGTATAAGAATAAAACCTTCTTTCTGTAGAATTTCCTGCACCATCAACTTTGGCTATCAAGCTAAAGTTATTGTCGTTTACAGCTCGATAAAGTTCAAAATGTTTATTGTTGCTTTCTGATGCTGTGCTCCAATTTAAACGAGTAGTATTAGCATATCTATAAGCATCAAAAGAAACCAAAGACACTGGAGTTGTATTTTCTACTAAGTAAGTTATCGATGGAGCTTTTAAAGTAATATTACCTGATGAATTGACATTACCATTATTAGAAGCAAATTGAAACGAATTTAAAGGTGAGCCATTGCTTAAAGCGATAGAATTACCTGCACTTAAACCCGCTGCACCATCTACCTCTATAGATCTTGGGAAATCTCCACCCACTTTAACACTATTTACCCATAAGTGAAAAGTATTATTAGGTAAAGTGTAAACAATAGTTCCTTTTGTATAGGTTTTAGAAACTCCCGAGTTATTGCAGTAAACATCCACGTGGTAACTTCCACCTTTTACAAAAGTAGTTGAACTGAGAGTGGTATGAGTAGTTGTGGTACTTGCGTCACTACCCACTCTATATTCTAAATTTATAGCAGTAGAACTTGCCGAAGTGTTTGGAAGAAAACGCATAGCCATAAAAACTTCATCATTACTTCTAAAAACAGAACCACTAAAAGCATGGGTAAATAACTTATTCTTATTATTACCTACTGCAAAAACATAATTACCGGCATCGGCCAAACCAGAAGCGCTAAAATCTATATCGAAAGAAAATTTAGCTACAGGAGTTGCCGAGTTAATATCATATGCCGAATAACGAGATAAAGTACCAGCAGTTGAGGTGTTTATGTTTAAACCTTGAGCACCAGTTAAACTGAACATCATGTTTCCGGAACTTCTGATGTAAACACCTGTATTGGCATTTGTTGCAAGCGGCAAAAAGCCTGTATTGGTACTATTTGTAAGAGATGAAACCCCGGTAGTCCCCACAGTATTGGTAAAAGTACCGGTTTGCGTTCCAAACGAATAACTCCAATCGGTTTTGGTTGCCCAAGGTTCGTTAGGGAATATTTGATTGTTATTTTCTGAAAGTCTTAAGTTAAGTTGCGCTTGATATAAAGATTCTGGATAAACACTTGCACCAATCGCTTCAGAGTTTGGGTGAATTGTACTAGAGGTAAAGGTTGGAGTACCAGAACTTGATTTAAAACCAACAATAATAGGGTTTGGAATTCTTATACTACTCGCACTGACTGAACTAGGCCAAAAAGTAAAATTAGAGGCAGCAGTATTTGTTTGTGTAAAATTCCAGAATATAAAATTTCTTAAATGATTGGGTAAATTTCCAGTAGCTCCCCCTCCTCTATTCGTTAATAAACCGCCAGTTACATTGTCTAATAAGGTATTTCTTGGTTGCGATGCATGGCACTCAAATGAAGTAGTTGAGGGATAAGTAACATTATAAAGTACGGTATTCATAGAAGTTTCTGCTACACCAACCGAATGCCATTGCCCAGCTTTATCTTCTACATTACTAATCAAAACATTGGTAGCTCCGTTGTTTAAGATGGCTTCATGCCCGCCAGTGCCGGTTACTTCGCAATCTTGTACGGTAATATTTCCACCTGATGATATTACTAAAGCTACATTTACATCAGTAAACCTACATCTACGTATCCAGCTATCAAACACTCTCGATAGATTCATCATACTATAGCCAGAATCATCTTGCCAAGACCTATGATGCACAAAGCTAGTTTTCCAATTACCTACAAATGCAATGTCTTCAAATCCAATTTCTGAAATAGCGGCAAATCTACTTACCGACCAATTGTGGGTTGGATTAATAGGATAAGTAATTGGCTCATATAGCGTTAGGGTATTACCACTGATGCTTTTAATTCTATGATAAACTTTTACCTCTACCCCTCTAGTAGTAATGTCCCAACTTGAAGAAGTTGCTTTTGTTCCGATTTCATATGTTAGCAAAGCTGGGTCGGTACTCAGCATAGTCAATATAATTCTATCGCCAACTGCCAAAGCCCCTTTAGAAGTTAAAGTAATATTAAAATCGCCAATGTTTGCAGCGGTGGTAATGGTACCAGCTAAGGCATTAGAACCTGCTGATGTAGTATTAAACATTTTTACTGTAGAATACAGTACATCAGGATCTGTAGGTTGCATGGTTCTAGAAATAAACAATTCGGTACCACCAGGCCCCGATCCACTTCCTCTAAAAACAATATTGCTCCCATTAATAAGAATGGATTGAGTGTCTGAATCTCCCACTTCATTAATTCTAAACCTACCCGGAGGAAAAAAGATAATTCCAGATCCATTTGTTCTAGCTGCTGCAATAGCTGCCTCAATGGCTGCTCGGTCTGATAAATTATCATCAGCTATAGCACCGTAATTAGTCACATTAAAAACTGTATGATTAACGGTTGGAATAGCATCGTTACCATTGTGGTAGCCTACGTATGAAAAATCAGGTAAAATAGAAGTGGTTTTATCTATGTTATAATCTGCGTATAAAGTAGAGTTTATAACTGTTTGAGCTTGTGTAAAAACAACGAAAAATGAAGTGATGCAAAGGAGTAAATATTTTATCATATTGATTATAGAATAAAAACACTTTTGTTAAATCATTAACTACTAACTCTTAAGCGAAGCATATCAAATTAATCTTGATACTAGTTCTAAAACTATGACTTCACATTTTGATTTTTTCTCTACTGCCCACAACTTAAAACAGAATGGCCAAGCACTTAAAAAACAACAAAGATTTAGTTTTCTCAATAATTTATTATTAGCGTTAAATTGGTTTATAAATACTTTGATATGATTTTAAATACCCAAAGGGCAATTTTTAAGTTTCATACCAGTAATTGGTTTATTTTATGATACTAAATTACTAGGGTTTAACACATGTATAGGGTAATTTTGAAGCCCAAAATGGGGTGTTTTTAGTGCAAAACCATTCCACAAAAAAAGCCCCAATTAAATTGAGGCTTTAAAAATTAGAAAGGGATAATCAGTTATTTCAGTTCTTTTAACCAGCTAGGTAATTTACCTAAACGAAAGGTTAACTGTGCCTCATATAAAGAATTAGGCGATACCTTTGAATACGTTACCTCTGATTGATGATGTATTTGATTGCTTTTAAAAGTAGTTGTTCCTGTAAAACCGGCAATTATAGGATCTGGTATGCGCCAAAACCAAGGGTTTGAAGGCCAAAACTCAAAATCTTTTTTTCCTTCATTGGTTTGTTCATAATTCCACATTACCAAATTCTTTAAATGGTTGGGCATGTTTTGTTTAGCACCTCCACCATGTCCGTTCATAAACCCACCTTTAACATTATCTAGTAGAGTATTTCTAGGTTGAGAAGAATGACTTTCGAAACAAGTTGTTGAAGGGTATTCGGCGTTTAATATTACAGTGTTCATAGAAGCATTGGCTACTCCAAAAGAATGCCATTGCGATGCTTTATCCTTAACATTGGCAATTAAAATATTTGTACCACCAGTATTTGAAATAGCCTCGTGACCTGGGTTACCTGTAATCTCGCAACTTAAAAAACTTATGTTTGCCCCTGAATTTACTACTGCCGCGGCACTTAAATCGTTAAATCTGCAATTTTTCATCCAAGAATTAAAAGTGTTGTTAAAAACAAACATGCTCCAACCGCTATCATGCACCCAAGATTGATGATGAACAAAAGGCTCTTGCCAATTCCCAGAGAAAGTAATGTTTTCAAAACCTACTTCTTGTGTAGCATTGTTTACTTTAGAAACTGTCCAACTATGTTTAGGGTGTATGGCGTAGGTAATGGGTTGTACTAAAGTAACTGAGTTACTATTCACACTTTTAACCTGATGATATATTTTTAATTCTACACCTTCTTTGGTTAACGCCCAAGCTGTATCTAATAAACGGTTTGCAACATCATCATCTATTAATGCCTGATCATTGCTGTTCATGCTTAATAGTAACCAATCACCAGCCTTTAAAGATTTTGTTGAACTTAGTTTAATATTGAAATCACCAATATTTGAGCTTTCAGTGATTTTACCTATGGTAATATTTCCAGCTCCCTTACCCACTACAAACATCTTAGGGGTAGTCCACATTTGATTAGGGTTAGCAGGAATTAAAGTATTTTTCATGTAAATCTCTGTTCCTCCCGCTCCTATCCCAGTACCTCTAAAAACTATGTTACTAGCATTTATCTGTATGCTTTTTTTAACATCGCTATCTTCATTAATCAAAAACCTTCCGGCAGGAAATAGAATAATTCCAGAACCGTTAGCTTTAGCAGCAGCAATTGCTGCCTCAATTGCAACTTTGTCTGATACATTATCATTTGCTACTGCACCAAAATCAGTTACGTTAAAAATCTTGTGCTTTACATTGGGAATCGCTAGCTCACCGGTTTTATAACCTGCATAAGAAAAATCTGGTAATACCGATTTAGACTTATCAGCCCTATAGGCTGCAAATAATTTAGATTCTACAGCTTTTTGCGAATAAGCAATTGAAGTAGTCAATAAAAATGCTAAAGACAGCTTAAGTTTTTTATTCATTTAATTTTGATTTATTAGAAACCAAGCAAAAAAGCGGCGTAAAACAGATTATTTTAAATGCTTAGCTAAACTTCATTAATTGGTTTGAATTAATTGGTATTCAAAAGTGCAAATTTGAAGTTTGCCTAGGGAGTAAAAAAAGAGCCTGATAAGGGTAAAATATGGTTCCTTATGTTCGTTTTGATGGAAATAAAATTATTGACTCATTCCATTTTGATATTCTCTGGGTGACTTACCAAACTGTTTTTTGAATGATTTGGTGAAATATTTTGGATCGTTGAATCCAACAGCAAAAGCCACTTCAGAAACATTGAATCCTCCGTTTTCCAAAAGCATGACTGCTTTATTTAATCTAATAGAGCGAACAAAATCAGCAGCGGTCATATTTGTTAAAGAAGATAATTTCTTGTAAAGTACTCGCTTACTCATTCCAACTTCTGTTATCAATTGCTCTACATCAAACTCAGAATCATCCATATGATCTTCTACAATTTTTATGATTCTTTTCAAAAACTTTTCATCGGTGGTGTTTACAATTACATTGCTTGGTTTTAGCATCATTTCTTGACTAAAACGTTCACGCATCGCCATTCTACTTGACATTAAGTTTTTAATATTAAGCTTTAGCATGTACAAGCTAAAAGGTTTTGTTAAATAAACATCAGCACCGTTTTCTAAGCCTGCCAATTGATGAACCATTGTGGTTCTTGCAGTAAGCAGTATTATTGGGATATGACTAGTTCTTTCATCAGATTTAAGTATTTTACATATCTCCAAACCATCTTTACCTGGCATTTTAACATCGCTAATAATTAAATCTGGCAAAGTTTCAAAGGCTTTTTCTAAACCTTCTGTTCCGTCTTTTGCGGTTTCTACTTTATAGGTTTTTTGAAGTGAGTTTTTAATAAATTCTCTGATCTCATCATTATCCTCAATCACCAAAATTTGTGTTTCGGTTTGCTCTTGTTCATCATCAACTGATGGATCATCTAATAAGTCAAAATCATCTACTAACCTGTAGTTTCCTTGTTCCTTACCTCGCTTTAAATTAATTTTATCAAAATGCTGATTTCCCTTTAATAAACTTACACTAAAAACGGTGTAGCCATTGGCCCCATTTTCTGCCAACTTACTGGTAAAGCTAATTATTCCTTTATGCAGCTCTATAATGCTTTTAGAAAATGCCAAGCCAATACCACTTCCAGGCATTTCTGCTTGTTTAAGACTCGACTGAAAAAACCTCCTGTAAAGGTTTTTATGGTCAGTTTCTGGAATACCACAACCATTATCTGAAACTTCTACAATACAATGAGAGGCCGTTTCTTTTACTTCAACGTTTATCACCCCTCCTTCTGGAGTAAATTTAAAGGCGTTAGACAATAAATTAAAGAATACCTTTTCTAATTGATTCCTATCAAAATAAATATTCAACTCTTCTACTTGATGATTAAACTTGAATGTTATATTTTTCTTATTGGCTAGAATGTTAAAAGACTGGCATATATCATTTAAGAAATCTATAATATTCTGATTTTGTACTTCTAAATCTAATTTACCTGTTTCGGCCTTTCTAAAATCCATCAACTCATTCACTAATCTTAACAGCCTATCGGTGTTATTTTTAACTTGAATTAATGACTCTTTTTGTTGCTTATCTTGATTTTGATTTAAAATAAGCTCTTCTACAGGTGCTTTTATTAAGGTTAACGGCGTTCTAATTTCATGAGAAATATTGGTAAAGAAATCAAGCTTAAGCTGATGAATCTCCTCTTCTTGTTTAAGTATGGTTTTAATTTTGATGTATCTCACAATTAAAACAGCAACTATAAAACCTACCGAAAGGTAAATTAAATAGGCCCACCATGATATCCAAGGCGGACTCAAAACTTTAATATCTAAGGCTTTAACGCTAGTTGTCCAAACACCATTATTATTGGCCGCCTTTACCAAAAATTTATATTTACCAGGTAGCAAATTAGCATAAGTAGCAAAAGAATTGGTGCCATATTGCCAATCCTTATCAAAGCCTTCTAATTTATAAGCATATCTATTTTTATCAGATTGTATGTAATTAAGTGCCGCAAATTCTAGGGTAAAACTATTTTGATCATAATCAAAAACTAACTCTTTGGTAAAAGCTATACTTTGTTTAAGCAAATTGTCTTCATCGTTTATTTTAACAGTTTTATTAAAAAGTTTTAAATCTGTTAATAATACCGCAGGAGCAAATAAATTTTCTTTGATATCATTAGGATTAAAGCTCACCAAACCTTTGTAATTTCCAAAAAGCAATTCTCCGTTTCTTAATTTTAAGCAGGAGGCTCTGTTAAATTCATTACCAGGTAAACCATCTTTTTGATCGTAATTATTAAATACTTCTTTAGCTACATCAAACTTAGATAAACCGTTGCTTGTACTTAACCAAAGCATCCCGTTATTATCTTCTAAAACAGCTAATACATCATTACTAGGCAATCCTTGATTGGTATTGTAGGTTTTAAAAGTTTGCTTCTTATAATCAAACTTCGTGATTCCACCTTGATAGTTGGCTATCCAAATTTGCTTTTTAGAATCTTCAAAAAAATAATTAATTCTGTAATTGGTTAAATTTGCCTTAGAAAAATATGGGATATGCTTAAATTGGCTGGTATTTGCTTCTAAAACAAACAATCCTAAGTTATTGGAAACGAATAAATTTTTTCGAGAATCTTCAAACAAATTCATCACAAAACCACCCTTAATCTTAAACTCTCTTTCAATAACATCGCTCCTTTTAAACTTGCCAGCCTCTGGGTAAAACAAGTTTAAACCTTCTTCTGTACCTATCCAAAACCGCTTTTTACTGTCTTGTAAAATAGAATAAATGTTATTGGCCTCAATGGTTGTATTGTCTTTAGGGTTGGTTTTAAAACTGGTAAATGTTTGGTTTTTTGGGTTAAAAAGGTTGAGCCCTCCTTTATAAGTGGCTACCCAAAATCTGCCTTTATCATCTTTAATGATACCCTTAACGTGATTATAAGAAAGTGAATTGGGATTGTTTACAGAATTTCTGAATACACTAATTTTATTAAGCTTTTTATCTAGATGATTTAAACCCGAGTTTTCTGTACCTACCCAAACATCATTAAACTCATCTTGATAAATAGTGCTGATGACGTTGATGTTAAGACTTTTGGGATTATCACCAGCAGATAAAACTTTAAAAGGTGTGGAAGCTTGATGAACAACGTTAATTCCGCCAAAGTAAGTACCTATCCAAATAGAACCATTTATATCTTCAAAAACATCATAAATAGAATTATGGTTTAGGCTATTGATATCAGACGGAACGTTTTTATAGGTTTTTACTTTAAAAGTTTGAGGATTTACAACAGATAAACCAGTTTGAGTGCCTACCCATAAATCGCCAGATTTGGTATTAATAATTTTAAAAACATCATTGCTAGCAAGGCTTTCAGAAGTATTAACATCTTGATTTAGTTTTTTAATAACTGTGCTAGATTTTGGATTAAAAACAAGTATTCCTTTACCAATAGTGCCTAACCACAAATTCTGATTAGCATCTTGAATAATAGTGCTAACATTTACACCATTTACTACCTTTATACGAACAGCTTTTCCACTATCAATGCAAAACAATCCTTTATTAGAGCCTATCCATAATTTATTGTCTTTATCTTGAAATATGCAGTTAATAGCTAATCCAACATTATTTTTAAGTAATGGGAAAGATTTAAAAGTATAATTCTTATTCCCATTAGAATAAATTAATCCGGTTTCAGTTCCTAACCATATTTTCCCATTTTGCTCCTGATAAAAGCATTTTAAGCCTTCTGCCTTTAAAACTCTATCAAAATTATCTAATTGTTGATTATAGGTATCTAATCCTGCGAAAGATAGTACCCAAATTTTTTGGTTAACTCCTTTATATACTTTTATCCTATTGTCTGATGATAAACTTTTATTATTATCAGGACTGAAATGATAGATCTTAAAATTTTTACCATCGTACTTGTTAAGACCATAACTACAGCCAAACCAAATAAAGCCTGTTTGGTCTTGTGTGATTGATAAAACAGAACTGCTAGAAAGCCCTTCTTCTACACTTAGATGATTAAATTTAATTTGATTTTGAGCAAATAGGGATGCAATACCAATGACTTGATAAATGATAAAAGCACTAAAAATTATAGCTTTTTTAAACTGCATTAGGAATTAAAAATTGGTCAATTTTGTTCAAACATATTGAATTATATAAGAACTATCAAATTTTAAAATTAGAGTCTAAAAGCTATTCTTAGTTGTAGTTTATTGAAACTAATAAAAGCAACTTGCTCAACTTCTAATGAGGTTTAAGCAAAAAGTGAAATGATAAAAAAGATACTAGAAAACGAATAAATTTAAGATTTTGAGGTTTAATATTCCCAATTATCTGTTCTAAATGGAGCAGCAGGTAGGCCCGCATTATTGTACAGATACGCAGAAGGATTAGCCTCCCAATTGTATCGAACAGCAATAGGCTTAACTATTTCACTTTCCAACTTCACTTTGTTTTTAAAGATAACTGCATTTGCTTTCACAAACTTTTGATCTTCGCCAGCCACCATAAAAGCGCCACCTAAACCCTTTCCTCCTACAGAAAGTCCAGCTGCATTTGAAAACTCTAACCATAAAGCACCATTTTTTAGGTAAGTTTTTTTCAAGATCGGCCCATCAGCAATAACCTTATCTTTGTAAGTGTATTTAGCCGCAGCATTATAAAGTCTTTCTCCAATTGGTAATTTATTTTTTGGATGCAAATCATTAGGGTCGCCAACATCAATGGTGGTTACCAAAAAGGTGTTTTTATTATTTTTAGCAATATTAGCCTGAGCCTCTCTTAATCTCACCCAAGCCATTCCTCCTTCTTCGTAATTTGGCAATTGCACTATAAAAAATGGAATATCGCCTTGCCCCCATCTGTTTCGCCAGTCTTTAATCATCAATTGAATTAATCTAGCGTATTGATTTGCTTTTCCTGCATTACTTTCTCCTTGATACCACAACATCCCCTTAATCCCATAAGTTGCAATAGGTGCGATCATCGCATTAAAAATTGCGGTTGGATTTCTATGATAAGAGTTTGCTGGTCTTAATTCAGGTTCTACTGATGCGTTATATTTCCATTCGCCCAATAAAGAAATTTCTTCACCCGAATTCAGATTTTTAATCACAGGCTTTTGATTGCTGTCGCCTACTCTACCATAACTCCATTCAGACAACCAACGAATAGCAATCACATTTTCTCCCTTCTTTAAAACCGTTTTAGGGATGGTATAAATTCTCTCTTGCTCTTTATCTACTTCACCCACCAAAACTCCATTTACATAAGTTCTGTCTCGCATTTTTATTTCTCCTAAACAGATTTCATAATCGTTTTTTGGTTCATCATTAAGATAAAACACTTTTCTAAGCCAAATTAACCTGTAACCAGGAAGCTTTAATTTAGCAGCAGTTATAGGAAAATTAGCCTTTTTCCAATGTTTATCAATGTATTTTAATTGATGAAAACCTGAATCTAAACCATTACTTGCCGTTTTCACCAGTTCATTATACTGGATAGAGATTTCCTTTTCTTGTTCTTGCAATTCGGCCCAGTTTTCTCTCTCATTCTGTAATAAGTCTATTTGCTTTTTAAATATAGAATCGGTGGACAACATATCTTTACTCAACCAAGATTCTGCCGGCGAACCACTGTAAGAAGAATGAATAATACCTACAGCAACTTGTTTTTCTTGATGTAGTTTACGGGCAAAAAAGTAGGCTACAGCCGAGAATTTCTCTACCGTTTGCGGACTACATACCACCCAACCTTTAGTTTTAGCTTTATCTAATGGATAGCTACTCACTGATGGCTCTATGGTTAGCATCCTAATCATTGGATAATTAGCTTCATCAGCTACTTCTTTATAGTTTAAAATAGGCCTATCAATACTAAAATTCATATTAGATTGTCCAGATGCAAGCCATACCTCCCCAAACATTACGTTTTCAACGGTGATCTTCTCAGCAGCTTCAATCGTTAATGTATAAGGCCCTCCAGCCTTAAAAACAGGTAATTTAACAAGCCATTTTCCTTCATCATCTGATTTAGTTGTTACAGTTTTGTTATTGATTTTAATTTCTATAATCTGATTTTTAGCTGCATAACCCCATAATGGACACGAAATTCCTTGCTGTAGAACCATACCATCATTAAACAAATTTGCTAAGGCTAAATTTTGAGCATACAAGCGGCTAATGCTTATTGTAAATAAGATGAATGTTAAAAAATTGTAGTTTAAATTTTAATTGTAGAGCAAAATAAGACCCTTATTGGGGTAAAAACATGTCATTATAGAGGTTATTAACAACGTTGTCTGATTAAACACCCTTTATATTATTTATATGTTAGTTGAACCAGTTTGGTAGTATTGATAGCGTCTTAACTTAAAAGCTCTATTTAAAAAAAATTAAGAAACATTTTAGCCAAAAGTTCCATTCAACAAAATCTTGAAACATTTAAAAAACAAAAAACCGCTTCCATATTTAATGAAAGCGGTTTTTAATTGTACCCAGCGCCGTAAAATATCAAACTATATATTCAATTAACTATCAGCTAGTTAATTGAATATGAAAAATTAATTAGGAAACATTTCTTCTAAATCACCTTCTATTTTCTTTAAAAGCTCATCACCGGTAATACGATCTATGGAGGCTATATTGTTAACCAAATCCCTATACATATCTTTAAAAACGCCCGGGCCTTGTTGTGCTTCAATAGCATCTAATTTTTTATTGAGTTGTAACTGATCCATTGCTTTCTTTCTTTTCTAGTTCGTACTTAACCCTATCAGGCGTAGCTGTATAAATGTTTCCGGTAATAAAATCTACAATTAGCCAAATACCACCCGTAACAATATCTAATGCTACCATGCCTATCTGTACTTTTCTATTAATTTTAATTTCGGTGTTTTGGTACCCATCAGCTTTTATAGTAATAATAGAACCATTTTTTAAAGCTGCTTTTGGAATTTGAACCGTTTCTGGAGCTGTTTTTTCATACTTACCATTAACAAATATTTTTGCACCTTCCGGCGTTCCGTTTGGAATGCGAACTCCAGTTTTATTTCCGGTGAAAATTGTTGCACAACTTTGAGTTAATAATGTCCCTGCAATTAGGATTGGTAGAATGTAATTTCTTTTCATATTTATTTATTTTTTAAAAGTTTAATAATTTCTTCTTTATCCGTAATCTGTTGTTTTAAATATTCGTTTTCAATCTTATATTTCGCTTCGCTTTCGCTAACAATTGAATTGCTGATTTGACTGTTATAATTACCTTTTATTTTTTGAGTATTATTTACATCAAAGAATAAGCTAACAGGTACATTTAATATTTCTGCCATTTTTTTTATATCACTATACTTTAAAGTTTCATTAGATAAGGAAAGTCTAAAACCAGCGTAGGTTTTTTCCATTTCTAAAGCCAACCAACTAAGCGGTTTATCCTGCTGCTTTAAAATCTCATCAATAATTTTCTTTAAGTCCATGTATAAAATAATTTAATTGATTATCAATGATTTATGATTTTATTATATAATTTATTATATATTTATTTGGTTCGTATTATATAAAATATTTATAATTGCATATAAAATATTATATAACAATTTAAAATATTAGTAAAACTATAAAAAATTTTATGAAAAGTTATAAATACCGCATCAATGAAATGATGGAAAATTTACCCATCAAATTGCACAGAAAAGCATCTGTAATAATTCCTAAAAAAATAAATGTAAGTCCGGCCACTTTTTCAAATTATAGAAATATCCAGTTAAACGATATTCAAGATATCCCTTATGAAAAAGTAATCATGCTAGAGAAAATGTTTTCACTAGAAAGCGGCGGGCTACAAAATTTTAAGATTGAAACGCCTTCAATCCAAACTCTTTTAAATGAAGACGAGAGTAAAAATACATTAGTCGCTCCTTAAACTGTAACAATTTAGTATACAATATACTTTACAATTTAACCCCTAAAAAAAATGGAAAATCAAGAAATTAAAAAAGTTCAAACATGGTTAGAAAGAGATTTAAACCATAAACCAATTATTACAAAAAATAAAGCGGTACTCAGGTACAAAAATGCAGGCCCTCACATTAGAAAAATAACTATAGAGGTAAATGTAAATTCTATACATAGCCATAAAGAAGCTTTAGAAGCTTTAAAAAATGCGATGCAACATTTCTTAGTAAATGAATCAGACAATTTAATTTAATAAGCTATGCACAACCTAACAGTCCCAGAATGGAATTTAGACAGTAACCTGCTATTCCGTTCTATCTGCATCAAAGAAATTAAAGAGGCGCAAAACAAAAAGCCTTTCGCCCAAACAGGTTTTGATTTTATGGAACTGGAAACCAAAATTTCATTTTTCACCAAAGGAAAAGCTAATGCCGAAAAGCATATTGATTCTTTTCTTAAAAGCCCCGATTATTCTATTGAACCATTTTTACAAATGATGCCAACCTACACCAAGCACATGACAGAAGAAGAACATGCCGCCCTACAAAACCGCTATTACCTTACCATTAAGAAAATAGCCGATTTAGAAAGCATCATTAAAAAAACCTTATGCCCGGTAAAATTGGCGCTTTTTAATACCGATATGCGATTACTGATTACCGAAAAAGAAAATGTTTATCAAACTATTATAGAATGGAAACACTAACTATTAAACAGCAATTGGAAATGTTTACTAATGCAAAAAACGCCTTAGAGCAAATACCAGAAATACATAGAAGTAGATTTCATTCAGATTATTTAATGGAGTTAAAAATGAGAGTTAACGAATTAAATGAGTGCTTAAAAAGAATAACATCATGACAAATAAAGAAAAATTTTTAGCTGGACATATATTTGAAATTCCCAGTTCTTTTTGTACGCTAGCTCGTTACAATCATGAGATTGATTGTTTGTGTACTAAAAATGAGGAATATCTTGGGATATTAACAATCAGAAAAACAACTTTTACTACGTCTATACGATTTTTTAGAAGAATAAATGTATCAGTAAAATTCGATGATCTAAAATTCATAGAATCATGAGCAACAAAAAAATAAAATTCTGCCATAACTGGAATTTAAAATTGATCTGCAAAAATTGGTCTACAATCAGGTTAAAAGACGAAGTGAAATTTCAATTAAACCACGCTTACGATATTGAAATTAACGATGAAATTTTTGGCGAATGCGTTTGTGTTTATATAAAGCACTTTAAATTTTCCGACATATCAGAACCTTTGTTTCGCTTAGATATGGGTTTAAATCAAACGGACGGGCGTAAAATGCTCAAACATTTATATGCTGATAAAAACATCGACATAGAAAACTCAATCTTCTCTTATATGCTTTTTGAGTGGCGGCCACAATATTTAGACATTAAGCAAATCAACATTGAACCAGGTATTCAACAAATTTTAAAAGCCTCTTAATTTATGTGCAAAACTACCAACCATAAAAAAAAATATACCATTGGCGAACATCTTAAAAAAGCCCCGGGATCATACTCTGAAAATCAGTATAAAATGTGTTTAGCTACCGGCGTAACGCTTCGCACATTAGAAAAATACATAAACCTGCCATACGGAAGCGGTAAAAGCATGAGTTCAGACCTTTTCTTTAATGTTGTTGAGTACCTAAAAATTAACCAAAACGAGCTTTTAACCCCTTAGAACATGACTACAAAAGAAAATGAATCTTCGGAAAAACCGCAGATAATGGAAAGCTATTTTCAAACCCGTTTAAATTCTTTGGGTATTACTCCAAAATTAAGCTTTGGTAAAAATCCATACTTCAAAGAAACCAAAACCGGAAACATAGAAATTCAATATCCTACCCTAAACCAAGATATTGCGATGACTAAAACCCGGATGAACCCGGAAGCCGGAAAAGATTACAATTATTTTCAATCTCAAAAAGGTAATTTCTTATTTTTTCCTCCAAACGTTTTAAAAGCATACACCGATAAAACACCAATTGAAACGCTTTATATTACAATTGGCGAATTTAAAGCCGTTTCAGCAGATGTTAACGGTTTACATTGCATAGGTATATCAAACAAATATGCTTTTGCCCAGGGCGAAGAATTACACCCGGATTTAGTTCAAATTATTGAAGAATTAGAGGTCCAAAATATTACTTTAATCCTAGATGCAGATCTATTTTCTTTAACATGGGATTTTGAAGAAGAACCCGACAAAGATTTAGCCCAAAACCTATATTCTTATTTCAATGCAATTTCAAAATTTAGGCTTTTAGCCAAAGAAAAGGTTAAATCTGTTTATTTATCGGTAATACGTGAAAGGCTTTTAAATAATGATGTTAAAGGATTAGACGATTTATTCAATTATAAAAAAGGAACTGAAGAACAAATAATAGAAGATTTAAACCGCTTAACAACTGCCAAATCTTATTTTGAAACTATCAATTTAAGTATCGAAAATCTATCAAAAATCAAATCATTTCTTCATATCAATTTTTTAAAAGGTGTACCGGCAGATTTTTACAGTAAATACCGCTATTTAATAGAAGAAAAAGAATTTACATTTCTTAGAGGTAAATACAAATGGGATAAAGTACACGAGGGTTTAATGCTTACCAAACATGCTGATAGTGATAATTATATGCGTGTGGGATGCGATTTTTTGAGAATTATTTACGTTCCAAATTCTAAAGGCGTTTTAATGCGAAAATTAGAAGGCTGGAAAAGTGGAGAAATTCAAAGAGATTATGTAATAGGTTTAGGCATCAAGAATTTTTTTAATACCATACCAAAATATTTTTCATTTTGTAATGTTCCCGAAAATAAAACCGAGCTATACAAACAAGAAATTGAAAATTGCTATAACCTTTATTATCCATTAGATCACAAGCTAGAAGTAGGTGAATTTCCAAAAACCGAAGCTTTTTTAAAGCATATTTTTGGAGAAGCAATTTTATCTAGTGGTTTTACAAATTATCAACTGGCTTTAGATTGGTTAACTATTATTTACCAGGAACCAACGCAAAAACTACCGGCCATTTGTTTAGTTTCAAAAGAGAAAAACACCGGTAAATCTACTTTCCTTTTTTGGCTTAGAGATATTTATAAGGAAAACGCCACCATTGTAGGTAATAACGATTTTAACGACACTTTTAATGATGATTATATTTCTAAGTTAATTATTGGTGTTGATGAATCCTTTATCGATAAAAAATTGATAATGGAAACCATAAAATCACGTATTACGGATGAAGTTGCAAAAATTAGAGGTTTATATTCTGGCCGCCGAGAAATTCCATTTGTCGCCAAATTTGTAATGACTTCTAACAATGAGAGCAATTTTATTCAGATAGATGATGACGAAAACCGCTTTTGGATTAACCGAGTAAACCCGTACAAACCAGGTACAGAAAACCCACTATTAAGGCAAGAACTGATAAAAGAAATTCCCGCTTTTTTAAACTACCTAAAAAACCGTAAAGTTTTACACCCCTTTAAAAACCGACTTTATTTTGCGCCGGATTTATTGGTTAACGATGCTTTAAAGAAAGTACGCCAAAGCTCGCAAGATTGGCTTGAGAAAGAAATTAGAATGATTTTTAAAGACAAGTTTTACGAGTATAGGTTTCACACGCTTTATTATACTAGTTCAGAAATACTAGATATTTTAAACGGAGGTGCAGCCGGATACAAGTTTAGAAGGGCCGCCGTTTCTGAAAGGCTAGAAGACACTTTTAAAATGCGAAATGATAAGGATATACGAGTTTCTCAACCCTCAAAAGAAGAAAGCCCAGTAACGGGGTTTGATTGTATTGCACACAATTTCGAGCCAAAAAGGGGGCGTTTATACACCTTTAAAATAGAAGATTTTTACACCTGGCAGCACATAGAACAGTATTTCAACTATTGCACAATTGAAGAAATTAAAAAGTTTAGAGTTAATAATAATAAAACAGAAAGTTTGGAGGCTTTGGATATATGAAACATGGTTCTCTATTTTCCGGAATTGGAGGTTTTGATTTAGCAGCTCAAGAAATGGGTTGGGAAAATGTATTTCATTGTGAGTGGAACAAGTTTGGACAAAAGATTTTAAAATATTACTGGCCTAATGCAATAAGTTATGATGACATCAAAAAAACAGATTTCTCTATTCACCGAGGAACAATTGACATTCTTACCGGAGGTTTCCCTTGCCAGCCTTACAGCGTTGCCGGAAAGCGAAAAGGTAAAGAAGATGAGCGCCATTTATGGCCAGAGATGCTTAGAGCAATACGAGAAATTCAACCAACCTACGTTGTGGGCGAAAACGTTGGCGGCCTTGTTAGTTGGAACGGGGGATTGGTTTTCAATGAGGTGCAAACTAACCTGGAAACTGAAGGGTACGAAGTACAAGCGTTTATACTTCCAGCTTGTGCCAAAAATGCACCTCACAGACGAGATAGAATATGGTTTGTTGCCTACTCCGACAGTAATGCAAGGAGGTGCAGAATTAGTGAGTGGAAAACAGAAGATCAGGCCGAGTGGAAAAACTTACACTTCCTCTTTACAGGACCTAGCGATGAGCCGACTTTTACCAACTCCAACAGCTACAGAAGCGGAGAAGGGCAGCAAATCAGATCATCAAAACTCTATTACAAGAATGGTGAAAAGAAACGAGTTTTATCTAACACCTGCAGCTCAAGACGGGAACAATTCAAAACTTCCAAAATCTCAAATAAACAGAGATACAGTACCAGGTTATTTAATGAGGAATGGGCAAACTTCCCAACTCAATCCCCGGTTTGTAATGGAAATGATGGGATTTCCTCCCAATTGGACGGAATTACCTTTTCTAAGTGGAGAAACGAATCTATTAAAGGCGGAGGAAATGCAATAGTTCCTCAGGTTGCATTTGAAATATTTAAAGCAATTTCTAAACTTGAAAATTTAAACCAATGATAAACCCCGAAATCATCACCCAAGTAAAAGAAAAATCCATTTCGGAATATTTAAAAAGCCGAAATGTAACACAAGATTTAAAACGAAGCACAAGTAAAAATTCTTTCTTTAATAGCCCCTTTACCGATGATAGAACAGCTTCATTAATTGTAAACGAGAATAAGAACACGTTTTTTGATTACTCATACCAAAAAGGCGGTGATATTATCATGCTAGTGCAGGAATTAGAAAGAGTTGATTTTCACACCGCAATAGAAAAGCTTTCCGGTTTAAGTTTAGCCCAGGTAAAAACCAAAGAAGAAACCCAAAACGATTTAATTATTGATTCAATTTCAGAACTTAAAAATTTGCACCTGGAGGACTATTTGCATTATGAGCGAAAAATAAACGTAGCCCTTTGTTTTCAATACCTAAACGAAGTACATTTTCATTTTAGCAACAATCCAAATAAAAAGCAATACGCCGTAGGTTTTAAAAATGATAAAGGCGGTTTTGATTTAAGAAGTAGTTATTCAAAAATAGCAACCGCCCCTAAATGGTACACCACTATAAACCCAGGGCATAGCAGCGTTTCAGTTTTTGAGGGCTTTATGGATTTTCTTTCCGCCGTTACCTATTGGGGCAAACAGCCAACAAACACCGCAATAATTTTAAACGGGTCCGCAATGATTCCCTTTGTTGATTTTAGCCCCTACACCGAATGTTTTTTCTTTGGTGATAATGACAAAGGCGGAAACAAAACAATTGCACAAATGCCCGATAAAACGAAAGATTGCAGGTACATTTTTAAAGGTTACGGAGATTTTAACGATTTTTTAGTACAGAGGGTATGAACTCAAATAAACCACAAAAGCGTCAAGCGGAGACGAAAACCCCGCCTATTGGTAATGTGCTGAATTGTGCAGATTTATTGTCCGCACAATTCAGCGATTGCTTACAAAAAATGTTTGATGAATTAGGTAAAACGGTATTCGACAAACGAATAGTTCGAAAAATTATCAGGGCATATTATGTGATGGTTGATTTAAAAGGCGGTATTCCATTAAATAAAATTACTCAAGATAGATTGAATGTTTTTCATTCTGTTGTCTGGGGATATATGCTAAATAATGATGAAGATGAAACCACTAAAAAATTATGGCAAGTTGTCGATGATGCACTGTATGAAATTTGCACATAACATAAAAACTTACGCTGGATGCCCTCATACGTTTTGCAAGTTGGCATCTTGCGTAAGTTGACTGTTATCGGAACGTTTCATTTTGCGCCCTTCAGCGAAAATGAAATTTCCGAAATGTGCGAGGGGAATTTTTATGAATACACACCAAAAGCCCACTAATCCCGGGCTTTTCTTTTTTAAAGCTAATCTTATTCCCATTTAGGGCTTAAGGGCAAAGCAGAGCCGCCCAGGCTTTGTAAATCATTTGCGCTATTAGCCAATACGCAAATTTAACCACCCAGGCGCAAATCATTTACAATGCACAAACTCCCCTTTAGGGGTTGGGGGTTAATTGTTCGGCCTTTTCAGCCGAACGCCTTATTCTACTCATTTCAGGAAATATCAGATTATTTGCGGCGGCTATATACCTATTTATTAGGGGTGTAATATCCCAAATTAGAACTTAAAAATAGGAATTAAAAACCATTCCCACAAGCTTTAAACGCCGTTTTTACTCAACTTTTTTGAGTTGAGTACCTGCACTTTTTCGCCCTTTCAGGAGGGAGAGACCGAAAAATTTTTCCAGCTTTTAAAGAAAAAAGAAGCGGATTTTTTTATAAAAAACTTTTTTTTATAAATATTTTGTGGCATTGTGGCTTTTATCTTTTTCTTTTATACTATAACTTAAAATAATTAACATAGTGTAACTAAAAATCAAGCAGTTAACACAAAAAAATAAATGCCACAAAATTTGCCACAAAATAAATTTCAATTGTGGCAAAACTTCTTATTCTGTGGCAGTAATATAAAATCTTTCGGAAACATCTTTCGGTAAAATCTATTGAATATCAAGTAATTAAGGTTCATATTTGGTACTTCAAACAAGGTATTATTTTAAATGACTGATAACGAAATTTTAGGCCCATCGGAAGAAAAGCCCTTAATAGAAGCGGAAACCCCAACGCAACCGGACGGCTTAATTGGTGCCCCGGTTGCTCCACTTCAACCCGTAAAACCCCGAAACCAACATTTAAAAGCCGAAAACCCAAAAAATAAACAGTTTACCGGCCGATCTACCGAAGCCGAATTTGAGAAAATAAATAAAGCCATTGCCGCCCGTAAAAAACAGCTTGGATTAGCCGAAAACAGCAATTATGATATTGTTCGCCTTGCGCTTGATCTCCTAAAACATATTGAAAACGATTTTTTAAGCTCATTTAAAACAAAGTAATAAGATGAATAGATTTCAAATAAGAGATAAAGTAGATACCGTTTTCGGTGTTGGCATATTTACCGGGATGTATAGATCATACGGAAACGTTGGTAATATAACATTAGACACACCTTTTCACGATGGCCGTAAAAATGTTTCTATAGATATGAAAACAGTTGTTCCTATTAAAAAACGCTCTCAATTTAGTAAGTAATGGAAGGACAAGAAGAAAAAACAGAACTACAAGGTACTGAAGAAACAATTTTTACTCCAATAATAGACGAAAACGTATTAATTAATCGTGAAAACCTAAAAGCATTAATCCAACAAAACGCCGATCTGAAAAATGAAGTTGGGCAACTGGTAGGTGTTTTTAAAACGTTTTCGGGCTTGTTTTCGGGTAAAATTAACATGCTTAAGCTCCCAGGCATCATCATGAGTTTAACTAAGGATGAAAAAACATTAGATCAGTTTAAACACGTGTTACCCATTATAGAAAAATACGCTCCAGATGGCAAAGATTAAAAAAATAGAGGTTCAACAGCCCGAAACCATAGATATAGCTAATATTCTATCTCAAGAAGTTGAAGTAGGTTCAACACAACCGGTATTTGATTTTCCAGATACAGAAAATCCAGATCCCGAATTTGATTTTCCAGATAAAGTTATTGATGAAAACGAGGTTACCGAAAAAGGCACTCCAATTGATGACACCGAATACAGTCAGGAAACATTATATCTAAACCCTAGAGATACCGCCGAATCTATAGTTGGATGCTTAGACGGCTTGCAATCATTCGGGATCCCTATGCTTTTAAAATCAAAACTGTTTACCGCTAAAGAATCAGAAATTTTAGATAGTATAGATACCACCGGTGCAACCCTTTACCACGAAAACAGCCCCGAAAAGAAGCTTTTAAACCGCTATTTAAAATACCTAACTGTAGTTGATAAAATACCATTTACAAGTGATGAAACCCGCCGTTTGGTAGATGGAACAACTAGATATGTAAAGGTTACAAATATGAAAATGACACCGTTAACAGGGTTATTATTAGCTTTTGGAGATGTAACCGCAAAAAGATTTACACTTTTTAACTCAATAGATTAAAATGAAACAAGGCCTTTTGTTAGCTATAATTTACATTTCTTTTGGTATGGTAGTAGCATTTGGTTACTATTTTGCAAGTAGGTTGAAAATCATTTTTCCTGATGATGATAATTTAGATGCTTATGGTAGCTTAGAAAAGAAAATCACCTACACAATAACAAATCCAGACCAAGAAAACAGCGTCCCAAAGCCTTTTTCTTTTATGAGGCCTAAATACCCGTTTAGGTTTATGAATAGCTGCTCCAGAATCAAAAAAAGTAACCGCTTAAGGTTTTCTAAGAAAGCTAAATTAAAACGCCGTAAACAATGCTAATATCCTTTTACCTGCTCATTAACATATTGCTTATAGTAAACACTTTTATGTTGTTTAAAATAAATAACGATAACAGAAATAGGCATCAAGATTTAAAAGAGTATTTACACCTCATTAGTATTAACATAAGCAACAGATTTAGAGCCATATTAAACGTTTTCAAATATTTAAATCACAGTAATAATGGAAAATCAAAAGACAGCAACAAAGGAGCCTAAAAAAGTAGAAATAATTTTTGGTAAGGAATACTGTTTTCAAGGTTCTTTAACCGGATCGGAATTGGAAACGGTTAAAAATAATTGGAAAAACGCCGGGCATTCTGTAATGATGAAGCCTAAAAATTCTAATAATTTATATGTAAGCAGGTTTAAAACCCGTAATTATTAAAATGGCTGGTAGAGATATTCATCATACTACCATAATGGTTGCCAGTAAAGCCACCGGTAAAAGTACAGAGCTTTGCCGTATCGCTTTAAAATACCCAAAAGCATCAAAGGTGCTAATTATTGATGTAAACGGTTCGGCGGCTTATAATTGCATTAAAGAGATTCAATTAAAAGATCTTAAATACCTTACAAATGGCAGGGTTAAAATAGTAGGTACACCTGATGAAGAAACATTAGAATTTATTGCGAAAACGTTTAGAAACGGATTAGTAATTTTTGAAGATTGCACCAAATATATTAATAGCAACCTATCAAAAGGGGTTAAAACCTTTTTAACAGATCATAGAATGATGGGTTGCGATTTAATATTCACCTTCCATAGTATTAGACGTATTCCAAGGCAGTTTTGGGAAATGACCAGTTATGTAATTATTGGTAAAACACATGAGGTTTTTGAAGATGGAGCAAACAAAAACCGCATTCCAAACTACGAAAACGTATTAAAAGCATGGAAAAACGTAATGGCTAACCCAAGCCCATACTATAAAGAAACCGTAGAAACATTTGTTTAATGAGTAAGGAGGTTAAAATTATGGCTTATACTTTAAAAGAACTCTATACAATGTACGGGGTATCTAGGAAAACATTTAAAAAATGGCTTTTACCTTTTAGCAATTTACAAAACAGCAACGGCCGCACATTTACGCCTCACCAGGTAGAACAAATTTTTAACCAATTAGGTAAACCCGAGTAATAATTTAACCGAAAACAAATAAATAAAATGGAAGATACTTTACAAATTAACATTCAGGTTACTATTAAAGACGCTAGAAAAGCAATTTTAATGATTAGTGATGAAATAAAAACAGATGAGGAACTAATAAAAATATTCTCTCCTGATAAAAAATTAAATATTCGTGATCATGTGGATGAAAAAGAGTCTTTTCAAGTAAGTTTAAGTTTGATATGTCTTGCGTATGCAGATCATCTAAAATTAACCGAAAACAAATAAAACATTTAAACCCACACATCCCCCAGCCCTGCCGTTGTGAAACGCCGGGGCTTTTTTTGTACCTCAAATTCTTTCCTTTTAAAGCTATTAACGTCTAATTGTTACCGTTAACGTCACTAAACGTCCAAAAGCGGAACCCTGTTTTCGTAGTTGATACACATTTGATCCATTAATCAACTAAAAAAAATTGAAAACTCATGTTTAAGTACATCGATCAAAAGCAATTAGTCACTATAGTAGCCGCAGCGGTTATCGTATTCTTTTTGAATAAGTGGCTAACCAAAAAAGTAACCAATGCAGACGGTACAGTTTCTAACTATGTCGGTCATGATTCAATCGGTCACTTCTAATCAAAATCCCTAAAAAATCAAATTAGTAACCATTCACAAAAACGTCATGAACAACAGACAGTTAAAATCAGTAAAAGAATTAGAAGCAGAAGCCCGTCATTTATCAAATTACGATGGTGGCATGGTACGCTTTGAAGAAGATCAAGATGATTTGATGCACTTTTCAGGTAGCGCAACAAGTTTTTCACAAGCATTAAGAAACCTTAGACCCTACATTGTTACCATCACCAACAATGCAATTGCCGCCCGTACTGCTTTATTATGCCCTGGCTTAATAGCAAACAAACCCGGTTTAATTGCAGACGGTGCATTTAATGATGTTAACGGCGATGCAGGTTTAACAGCAAGCTCTGGTAGCACCGGAACAATTGCTTTGTTTAACGCATACATCCAAAAGAAACCAACGTTAATTTCTGGCTTTAAATTAACCTCAAGCAATTTGCCGCAATTAGATCAGTCAATGATCATAAAAAGCGAATCACCGTTTGAGGGTAAAGGAGAAAAAGTAATTTCTACAGGTACTTACGCCTCTGAAATGAACAACAACGAAAAGATTTTGACCATCACCGAAGAGTTTTACATGGATGATGAAACCAGAATTGCGTACCCAATATTACCAGGTGCAACGGTGTCATTTATTTTCTTCATCGGCGCAAGCGTAAACCAAGCAAAAGGATTGCGTAAAAAAGCTGCAAAAGCAAAAGCTTCTTTAGGAATGTAACCCAAACCATGTAACAAACCACATGGAAAATATAAAAACACTAACTGAGCAACACCCGAATAGTGTTGCTCAGTTGTTTAAAGCTTACGGTTTTGGCATGGAGCCTACAGCCCGCAACTTAAACCTGCTTTTGCAAGTTTACGGAAACCAAGCTTTGCCGGTATCTAACTACACTACCGTTGAGGTAAAAGGAACTAATAAGCCTAAACTTTTTGACATTATAAACGGTGGAATTGATACACTAGATAGGACTTTAAAGGTATTAAACCCTAAAAAAGCCATGGCTTTAGGTACAGGTAAACCAGATTTAGAATCAGATAGAATTTTAGGAATTAATAAAACGCTATTTCTTACCCTATCGGGATTTGTTGTGCTTACTTTTTTAATTGTTCTTTTTAAAAGCAAATGATAAACGGAATTACAGAGGTGGTACATGTGCCAGATTTAGGTAAAACACCTGCATCGGTAAACAGAAAAACCGGGGTAATGTATATCAGCTTAAAGCACACTAAAAAAATGCCGTTTGAGCATATTTTGTTTATGATGTTGCATGAGAATGCTCATGTAGTGTTGCAAACAACAGATGAAGTACTAGCAGACGAGAAAGCATTTAAAGATTACGCCGATTTAGGTTATTCTTTAAACGCCTCTATAAAAGCACTTACACAAGTGCTAAATGAGAAAAACAAAGATCACGCCTGGCGAATGTATTTACAGCTTGAAAGAGCAAAAGCTTACGATCTTAAAAAAAATGGTAATACCAAATTTTTAACAAATGAAAACCGATCAAATTATAACCTCACTAGATAACGCAAGCATGTTTAAAACAGGCCCTACCGCTATGGACTTAGTGATACAAGGCCCGTCTACACCTGCTTTTAACGTTCCAGATTTAAGCGATAATAATTCTGTTAATATTGCCGCATCATCACCGGTAAGTAATGCTATTGCGGCTTACAATCCTTATGATGATGACGAAGAATACATTTCTAACTACGATTTAGAAGATTTAGAAGATGAAATTTTTGATTCGGGATTACCAAAAACAAACCCTAATTTTTTCAGAAAAAAAACCAATACAAAACCGCTTTTTCCAATAGACCAAAACGGTATTGTAGATGGTAAATACTTTGGCCAACCGGGTACCTATTTCCAAAAAGTAGATAACTATACCGGCCAAGTTGGGATGATGTATTTCAATGAAATATTTCCTGATGAATTGGACGAATATAACATGAGTAACTTATTTGGCGGTAAAAATAAAGCCAAAAGAGTAGCTAAAAGAGAGCAACGTCAATCTGATCGTAGAGTCAGAAAACAAGCTAAAGTAGATCGTAAAAATAAAAGGGTAGAGATTAGAGGCTACAAAGCCGAAACTAAGCGCATAGGGGTTGAAAATGGAGAGCCTTCTATTCTGGATAAAGTGCTAGATACCGCAAAAGGTTTTATTGGTGGTAACGATAATAATTTGACAGATGAAGCCGGTTATGATGAAGGTAATTATCAAACAGAGGGCGCAACAGACCAAAACGGTAATTTTTTATCAGTTGATAAAAACTTTCAACCTCAAACTAAAACCGCCGGCATTTTTGGGAGTAACCCAGTTGTAGCTATTTTAATTATGTTGGCCCTATTTGGAGGCGTAGTTTATTTTATTAAAACCCAAAAATAAGATGAGCGCCGAAACTGCATTTTTGAAAACCTACCAACAAAACAAAATTACTTTTTGGATTGCACTTGTTGTGCTTTGCCTATTTGTTTACATCTATTTTAAAGGTAAAGCAGACGGTAAAACAAACATTGCTGATGCAAAATATATTTATGGCAGCGCCGGCATTCCCAAAGGCTTTAACCCAAACATATTAGCAGATACTTTACACGAAGTAATGAGTGATTTATTCACCCTTACCGGCACAAAAGACAAAGCATGGAATCAACTTGTAAACCTGCAAACCGATGACATGGTAATAGCAGTTTACAACGCTTTTAACGATAAGTACGGAGCAGAAGGAGAAGGCACTTTAACCCAATGGATTAATGATGAAAAGTATTACGATTTCAGCACCGGGGTAAAAACAAAAGCATTAAATAAATTAAGATCATTAAGATTAACCTAAACCTAATTAATTAAAAATCATGAATAACAACACTAAATATTTGCTTATTGCCTTAGCAGTTGCCGGCATTGCATACTACGCTTTCAAAAAATATTCTTTAGTAAAGAAACCTTCTTAGTTAAGACTTATGAAAAAGAAAATAGGAATTTTTGCTTTGGTAGCCGGTATTGGTTTACTAGCATACTATTTCTTTAAAAAGCAAAAGGATAAAAAAGAAGCTCAATCTAAAGCGGTTAATTTATCAAAATCGCTGCCTTTTTCGCCTTTAACAGAATTTATATTAAAGATGCCTAACAATCGTAAAAAATAAAGTCTTATGAAAAGTAAAATAGGAATTTTTGCTTTGGTAGCCGGTATTGGATTACTGGTTTACTATTTTATAAAAGAGCAAAAAAATAAAAAAGACTCAAAAAGCATACAAGAAGCCATAGCGCTTACTGAGCCAGAAGTTGTTAAAACTCCGCCGTCCTCAACAGTTGCCGAAAATATTAAAAAAGCAGCTAAGGTTAATCTTAACAATCTTACGCAAGCTCAAGTAGAGCAATTTGCAAAATGGATAGATTCTATAATAGCCGACCTTAAAACAGCTAACCAAAGCATTTTTGGATCAGCAAGTAAGACCGTTCAAGTTAATTCTGGATTCTTAATTAAATTATCTGGTAGTCAGTTAATTAGAGTTGTTAACCAATGGCAAAAGGCAAGAAATTTGAAAATTCAAGATAGTTTGATTTATAAATCTAACATTCTGGATGTTACAGGCTCAATTTCTAAGCTTAAGAAAAAAATTATTGATATAGGATTTAACCCTTAATAACATGTCGCAAAATATTTTTCAAAAATTAATTCAAGAAGGCGAATTACCGCAAGTTAATGTAGAAATAGGCTTAACCCGGGAAACCCTTACGGATATTGCTATCACAGCTTTAATTGTATCTATTTTAATTACGCTTTTAAATAAGTTTTTACTTTCTAAACTGTAAAAAATGAAAGCTTCAGCATCATTAAAAGCAAAAATAAAAGTAGAAGAAGGGTTTATGACTAAACCGTACAAAGATGGTTTTATAAACGGTGTTCAGCAATATTCTATCGGTTACGGGCACCAAATACGCCCTAATGAAAGCCATTTAAAAACTTCAACTATTACCAGGGCGCAAGCCGATGTTTTATTTGAAAAAGATTTAATACAGTATGAAAATGCAGTAAATAAAGCCTCAAAGCCATTAAGCCAAAACCAATTTGATGCTTTAGTTTCATTTGCTTACAACGCCGGTACTGGGGCGGTTGCTAATGTTTTAAAAACATGGAATGCCACCGGTGATAGTTTAGCAACCACCGAGCGAATGAAGTTGTATAATAAATGGAGGGTTAATAATATACTACAGGTAAACCAGTCATTAGTACAACGCCGCTTACGTGAGGCTACACTTTTTTTAAGTGATAAAATTCACCAGGCAACCGCCGAAGTAAAAAAAAAAGTAGTCTAATTATTTTAATTATCGGAATTAGCCTAATTGGTTATTTTCTTTTTAAAAGCTATGGGAAAAAGATTTCAATATAACGGGCCACAAACTCCCGGCAAAAATACACCAGCGCAATACATAGCTAAAATAGCTAGTCATGCTATAAACGCTTGCTTAAATTCGGGAATTTTACCTAGTGTTTTAATTGGTAAAACATTGCAAGAAAGCGCTAACGGTAACGATTATAAAGCATTTCATTTTAATAATCCTTTTGGTCACATGGCTTTTTCAACTTGGAGCGGAGACGGTGTAAGAAAAGGAACTGGAAAAGCTCCTTACTGGAGAGTTTACCCGTCATTAGCAGAGGGTTTTAAATCTGCGGTTGCTATTCTAAAACAAGGAAAATTTAAAATAGAGGGCGTATCGTTAAAAAAAACGCCAATAGCTCAACTAGATAGTTTGCAAAGAGCAGGTTACAACGTTGGGCCAGATAGAAGAGAGTATGCCGCTAAAATTAATAAAATAATTGCTCAATACGATTTGCAAAAGTACGATAGACAGTTGCAAGCTATGGAAAGAAATTTAAACAATAACAATTTGGCATTTTCAGAACAAGATACATTCACTAAGGCTTTACATAATTTATTTGCATAATGGCACTATCAAACCCTATTTGCTTTTTAAAACAAACCATTACACTAGGTGCGGTGGTTCTTCCGCTTTCTACTTTAAAAGAATTTGGCCCCGAAGATTTTAGAAACGTTGCCGGAGATATTAAAACCGTTCAAATTGTTTTAGAGCCAAACGCCGCCGCCGTTGCCGGTGCAGTATTAGCCAGATATTGGCAAACAGGCGAAGACCCAACACTTACCGAAGGAATGCCAATTAGAGCTTTTGAGAAAGTAAATATTAACTCGTTTAGTGATGTGATCGCTTTTAGAATTAAAGCGGTTGACGCTTTAGAACACAAGCTACAAATACAATTTTTTAACTACTAATATGGCTACCGAAATTAAAAAAATAAGCGAACGAACCGTTGAAGCCCGTGACGAAAACGGCAATATTTTGCTTTATACTCAGGTTTATAAAAATTTAGGCGGCATTCCGGTTTCTGATGCTGATGTTGACGGTATTGTTTACATCAAATTTGATTATGCTTTCTACAAAAAAAATGACGTAGCCGAAGCCGTTGTTCCTGATCCAACATTTACAGATGATACTTTTGATATATAAACCGTTATTTTGAGTGAAAACTCAAAGTAATGAACAGATTAGATTTTATAGGAAATACGCTTATTAGCTTTTTTGCTTTAAAAAGCAATAAACCAATACAAAAAGAAGATATGAAAAGAATAGACGACACTATTTACGATTTATTAGATACCAAAACTGATGAATTGGTAACGTTTTCAAAAGTTACTTTATTTGCTGATGGTACCGCTATGACGGACGGTAAATGTGATGGTGTTATTTATAGAAAATTAGGTAATGAATATTTTAAAAGAAATTTCACTGGGCCAATTAACGTTAAATGGTTTGGTGCTAAAGGGGATGGAGTTAGTAATGATACTTCTGCGATTTTACTTTCAATAACCACTTGTAATAATTTTATAAATCCAACTCTATTATTTCCCTTTGGAACATATATTATTAATTCTTCTATTGATATAAATATCTCTAACCTTTTATTTAAAGGAGAGAACGCAACGCTAGATTTCTCGGGTAATATTCAAGATTATGCGATAAATTTATTTGGTACTTCAATCCCATATAGTCAATCAAATAAAAAGATATCAGGTTTTTTAATAAAAAGAACTGGTGCTAAAGCAGGAATAGGTCTTAAATTAAACTCTGTTGGGCCTGGCGATGGAGGTGCTTCGCACATTGAAGTATCTAATGTAGGAATTTCGGGTTTTGATAAAGGTGTTTTTTTAGGAGATAGATCGTACTTACTTAATTTTAATAATATAGATATATTTGAATGTAACACTTGTATTTTTTCGCCTGTTGATGTATTTGATGGGGGCGAAAGGATAAATTTTTCTAATAGTGTTTTTTTTAATTCATTACTTGCTATTGATATAAGAAATCAATTTTCAGATTTTTATTTTAATAAATGCTCTTTTGATTATAATGAAAAACAGATAAATGTAAACGGTTCACGTGTACACGTAACTAATTGTCATATCGAAAGCCATACGTATGATTTAGAAATGTCTACTGTTAGCGGTAACGGAGGTTTTTTATCTATTGTTAGTTGTACTTTAACTAATACTGGAGTAATTAATAACGGTAGATTTTGTTTAGTTGGCGAAAACAGTCATTTTATTTTTAAAGATTCGTTTATAAACAACTATTTGACGGCGGATAAAATATACGCATCAGGATTAGGAAATGTAATTATTGAAAATATTTCTTCTTTTGTTATTGGTGATAATCCATTAATTAGCTGTGTACAAAACAATCTACTTGCAGATAGTTCTTTTGAGGAAAACACAATAATAGACGATTACTCAATATCAAAAGACACCGCTGCAATTGTAGATAAGTATATAGGCGAAAACATTAAACTTTCAATTTCTACAGATAATTTTAATTCAGGAGTTAAAAGCTTATACGCTAACAAAGTGGGTGGGCAAGGTTCATTAGCTGAGTTCATTTTAAATGTACCTATAGGAAAGCAAAAAAATATCGGAGCTAAACTTTTTTACAAAGCGGTAAATATATCCGGGTACTTTGAAATCAAAGTATATTATGCGTTTGTGTTAAATGGCGTTGTAAAAAAACAGTCATTAATTTTAAATGATAATGCAATTAATATTGTTGATAATACATTTCGTGAACTATATTTCTTAACAGAAAAATCACTAAAGTCTTTATCCTGGGCTAATAGTCTTTTGATAAAATTTGATTTAATTGGATTAAACGGGGCTGGAAATGCTACTTCAGGAATTTACTTTGATGATATTTTGATTACTGAAATTTAAAATGAAAGACACCTTAAACCTCCCGAACCTTAAACGCCGAATTAAAGCCAAAAAACCAATTTTTTGGAAAAAATTACAGCGCTTGGGTGTGTTATTTGGGGCTATTTCAGCAAGTTTTTTACTATATGGCTTTTCTGATACGGTTACCCAAATATTTAGCTACATGGGCGCAATTTCGGCAACGGTGGTATTAATAGCCGAGTTTGCTACTGAAGATAAAATAGATCAACCTATAAATTAATAATATGCCTGGTATCAATTGGGAAAATTTAGAGTTTAAAGCAAAAGAAGTAATCTACATCATTGGTTGTGTTTTTCTTTTTGGAGCTTCTTATTACGGTGTTAAAAGAGATAATTCCGATTTAGCAACCAAACTTAATAGCGTTATCGAAAAGCAAGAAAAACAATACGAAAAGTATGAAACCCGAGACCGTGAAATTTGGAAAGCTTTGGGCGAAAATGCTAGCGATATCAAACAGGAGCGTTTTAGAAATGATATTGACGAATCGCACCGGGAACAAGTTGAATTGAATAATTTGAAATAGTTATGCCTAAAACATCAACTAAAATCACATACACCTTTAATGAAATTCTTTCGCTAATAAAAAAAGATCAACAAAATGAAAATATCAAAGTTTCTTTCATTGATATAAAAGAAAGTGGAGATTACGATAGAGGAACTTACAAACGGGAAATTAAACAAATAACTTTTTCTTTTTAAAGCTATGAAGCAATCAAAAACCTACAGTAAAAATCATAAAAACCCAAAAGCATTAAAAAACCATGTAGCCAAAATTAAAAAACGTGGGTAATGATATTAGTTTTAAATATGGCTATTGGTATATTTTGGTTTAGCACAAAGCAAAGTAATAAAGAGGCCGAAACGTGGAAAAAGCTTTATACAGATTGTGAGAAAGAGAATAAAGATTTTGTCAATACCTTACTTATTAAAAATAAAATAATAGATGCAATTATTAATCCTACGCCGGTGGTAACAGATAGTACACAGGCGCAAAATTTAAAAAAACAATGAAAATTTTAAAATTTATCGCCTGGTTAAGTATTCCGGTTTTAATAATGTTAAACGTGAAATCTTGCCACGAAGCGGCCCAGGCTAAAAAAGAAAATGCCTTTTACAAATCGGAGAAACTCCAAAATAAAAAGGAAATTCAAATAGAAGCAGCTATTATTAACCGCAAAATTTCTAAACAAGGGATTGAAACCGTTACTATTAACGCTTTAAGCAATATTTTGCCTGTAAAAGAGGTTTTAAAATCCTTAATTGTTGATTCTATTGCAAAAACAAACAATATTAAGCCAAAGCAAATTGTAAACTACACTTCAGTTTCTTTTGTTTCAAAAGCCGACTATTTAAAAGCTATTGCGCAAAGAGATAGTTTTAAAAACCTAGTTTATACTTATCGTAATAAATGGTTAAGCGTAAGTTACACCCCTGCAAAAGATTCTATTGATACTACAGGGCATTTTGCGTACCAATACAATACAGAACTTAATCAAACACAATATTGGGAGCGGTACAAGGTTTTAGGGCTTAAAATAGGTAGAAAACAAGCTTATGTAAATTTTGCCTTAGTAGATTCTAATGCTCGCATCCAAAACGTTAAAAATTTTGTGGTACCATACCAAGAACCAAAATTTGGGATCAGCTTACAAGCCCGGGCGGTTTATAATATTACTTCTAACAGATTTTTTACCGGCCCGGGCCTTTCCTTAGATTTTAATAAAGTAAACGTTTTAGCCTACTACTATTATAATGTAAATGCCAACCGTTGGGAGTATGCAGTTGGATTAAATAAAACCTTTTTAAAACTTTAAGTGATGGCATCAAAAACCTACAGTAAAAATCATAAAAACCCAAAAGCATTAAAAAACCATGTAGCCAAAATTAAAAAACGTGGCGGCGTGGTTAGATCCCAGGGATCTAAAATTGTTTACACTTTTGGTAAAGGAAAAAGTAATCAATTGGATATGTTTTAAAATAAATAATTAATCATTAAACCTAATAAATAGTAAATCATGGCAACAGCAAAAAAAACAGTCGTTAAATCTTATTCCGGTAAAACATATGTATTTGTACCGGAAAAAGGCAGGGGTTATAAAGTTTCTGCAAAAGGATTCGGTAGTTCTTGGTATCAATCAACAGCATCAGTAAGGGACGCAAAGAAAAAGATGGATTCTTATTAATTAATAGCTTTTTGGTTAATTAAAATGTTTATATATTTGATTCATGAGTGAATTAAATACCGAATCAAACATAAAGGATTTAGATAATCAAATTGAATTTTTAGAGTTAACTTTGAAAAAGCAAAGTAATCAATTTGAAAATTTAAGCCCTCAACATACAGATTATGAAATATTTAATTTCAATCTGAAAATGACTATTGAAATATTAAATTCTATTAAAAAATTAAAAGCTCTTAACCAAAATTAAGAGCTTTCTCATTTTGTGGCAAAATCATTTGTTTTGTGGCATTGTGGCAAGTAAAACAGCGTTTAAATTACTTTAAACATCGATTGCCACAAAGCCACAATGCCACAAAATATTTTCAGTTTTTTTTTACATATAAAAACGCTTACGATTTTGTTAGATTTTATTAAAATTCTTCATTAAAGTTTCTTTTCTCTTTTCGCTCATCTTAACATAGATCATAGCTGTTTCTGTTTTGGTTATTGCTAATAATTCTTTGAGGCTGGCAACATCACCGCCAAGCTCAATAAAGAAAGTAGCAAATGTATCTCGGGAAACGTGAAAGGTTAATCGTTTATTTATTTCTGCTTTAATTGCTATTTCTTTTAAAGCCTTATTTACCGTTTGATCTGCAATAGTTTTAAATATCAATCCCCAATTACCATCCCCTAATAATTGTTTCGCAAAGTCAGGAAGCGCTATATTTACATTTTTACCAAACCTTCTAGTTTTAAATGTTTCCATTTTTAAAAATCCATCATCAATATTTTCATATCTCAACCTAGCGCTGTCAGAAATTCTGATTCCAGTATAACAGGAAAATAAAAATTTACGTAAAGTTTCTTGTTCAAGTTCGGGTAATTCTTTTTTACTGTAGAGTATTTTAAGTCGTGATAATTCTAATTTATCTAAAGAAATTCTATTACCCGGTTGATATGGTTTGATTTTAAACTTATCGTAAGGATTATCTACATTAACACCTTCAGCAATTGCAACTTTAATAAAAGTTTTAATTCCTACGTGAATTGACTGAATAGAATTATGCTTTTTTAAACCTGATTTTTTACGTAAATACAAATCAAATTGGCTAATTAATTGCGGCGTTAATTCCGCAAATAAAACTTGTTTATTGGCAAATTCGCTAAAGTGTTTTAATCGATTCTTTTTGTTCTTGTAGGTTTGCTCAGACATTAAACCCGAAATTTTTTGATCTTCTAAAAAAGCATCTGCCCAGGCTATAAAATTATCCCTAGAGGCATAGTTTAAAAAATCTCTTTTAAATTGTGCATGTGTTACCGTTTGCCCGGATAAACGGTATTGTCTTAAAATCATATTTATATTGCTCCTTGGTAGCATCAAACAAAACCTCTTTAAAATAAATCTCCAGCGGAATTTTAATAGTCTTTCTTTCTATCGTAACGCCCAAATAAAGCCCTGCTAATCTATCTTTTTTTTGATAGCTGTATGATCTAACATGATATGTGATTTTTTGGATTTTATCTCTTTTCATTAGGAAACATTTAATTAAAAATTTTATTTCAAAAGTATTTAGGAAACATTTAGAAAACAGAAAACCGCCTTACAATATCTATAAGGCGGTTTTGTATAAAATTTGTACCCAGCGCCGGAATCGAACCGGCACAGTTTCCTATCGGTGTTTGAGACCGACGCGTCTACCAGTTCCGCCAGCTGGGCATTTTTTTAAAGAACATTAGCTCTTTAACGGGTTGCAAACTTATTAATAGATTCTCGTATTCGCAACATATATTTTTTCCTATACCAAATATCTTTTCAGCATTTAAACTATCTTCTAACTCTTCTACAGTTTGTTTTACTTGTGCTAGTTGTTGCTCATCGGCATCAAACTCTAATTCCATAAAAGCTTCATTTACTTCCATCATTTCCATCAAAAAATCTTGAGGAAGTTCGTATTTCTCTCCTTCTTCTAACTCCCCTTTAGCTGCTAAAACATAAGCCAAAAGCTGATCTGGATTGGATAAGGTTTGGAAAGCTTTATTGTTAAGTGTAGAAAGTTGAAGAATTTCTTGCTGCTTTTCTTCAGATTCATTCACAAAAAAATCTGGATGATAAGCTTTACTTAAGGCATAAAACTTTTTCTTCACCGCAGTTTTATCAGGATGAAAGGAAAGAGGAATATCGTAAAACTCGAAGTAATTCATGGGTTAAGGTTGAGGGTTTGAGGTATAAGGAATAAGGCAAGACCTTAAACCTTACGCCCTTTACCTTTTATACTTATTTAGTGAATGCTTTAAAAATATCGTTACCTAAAACAAAGACCATAAGGGTTGCTAATATCACAAAACCTACAATTTGGGCTCTTTCCATAAACTTATCACTCAATGGTTTTCCTTTAATCATTTCTATTAAAAGAAACACAGAATGACCACCGTCTAAAGCAGGAATAGGCAACAAATTCATTAAAGCTAAAGCCATAGAAAGCAAGCCTGTAATGCTCCAAAATTTAATCCAATCCCAGGTGCCACCGTATAATTTACGGGCAATTTCTACCGGACCAGAAAAAGCTTTATTAGCTTTTACTTCACCTTTTACTACTTTTCCTAAACCTTTAGCATTATCTGTTAATGAACCCCAAGCTTTAGAAGCACCAGCTGGCAATGCCTGTATAAAGCCAAATTCCTTGGTTTCTTGCTTTATTTCGTCGGTACTAAAAGCAAAACCAATAGTTCCCATTTCAGAAACTTTAACAGGAATATCTATTGGTATTCCTTGTCGGGATATTTGAAGGCTTACCTGCTTGTTTTTTTGTTCTGTTAAAATATTTTTTAATTGATCACTATAAATGGCTTCTTTTCCATTTACGGCCAAAATCTCATCTCCTGCTTGTAAACCCGCTTTATCTGCTATGCCGCCCTCATTTACCAATTCCACTTTCGATTTTAGCCTTGGCGATACAAATTCTTCTATTCCAAAATCAGAAATGGTATTTAAGATAGTAGCTGGAACCGGAATATCTTTAGATTGTCCGTCTCTTGATATGGTTAAAACCGAGTTACCGAGCAACACATCAGAGCTTCTTAAATCTTCAAATCGTTCTAATTTTTCTCCATTAATGGCTATTACTTTATCGCCTGCCCTTAAGCCAATTTGCTGCCCAACTACACCCGGAGAAATACCGTATTGCAAAGAATTATTAGGAATATAAGTCTCGCCGTATTTAAAAGTAAGCATCCAAAAAATAAAAATCCCTAAAATAATGTTAACCGTTACACCGCCTAACATCACTATTAACCTTTGCCATGCTGGTTTTGATCTAAATTCCCAAGGTTGTGGAGGTGCTGCCATTGCCTCGGTATCCATAGATTCATCTATCATCCCTGCAATTTTCACATAGCCACCTAACGGCAACCAACCAATACCATACTCGCAATCTTTATATTTTATGCTAAAAAGTTTTACTCCCCAGGCATCAAAAAACAAAAAGAACTTTTCTACTTTAATTCCAAATGCTCTTGCCGTTAAATAATGACCTAACTCGTGTAAAACAATTAAAATAGACAAACCCAACAATAGTTGAGCAATCATCACTAATACCTCCATTTATTCTTTAATTTATCTTTTGATTTTTTATTTAAATACTTGTTACTAATTCTTTTGCGAAAATTCGGGTTTGTTTATCCGATTCGTAATAATCTTCTAAACCGGGTTGCTGCACAAAATCTAATTTTGCCATACAGGTTTCAATCACCTCACTCATTTGCAAAAATCCAATCTGCTCATTCAAAAACTCTGCCACCACCACTTCATTGGCAGCATTTACAATACATGGCATGTTACCACCTTTATTTAATGCTTCGAAAGCTAAAGCCAAATTTCTAAAGGTTTGCGTATCTGCTTTTTCAAAAGTAAATGAAGGATAATCTAAGAAATTGAATCTTTTAAAATCGCTTTGTATTCTTTCTGGATAGGCTAAAGCATATTGTATGGGCAATTTCATATCAGGTAAACCCATTTGCGCTTTCATAGATCCATCTGTGAACTGAACGATGGAATGAATAATAGATTGTGGATGAACAATCACATCTATCTGATCTACCTCTAAATCAAAAAGCCACTTCGCTTCTATCACTTCTAGCCCTTTATTCATTAATGAAGCCGAATCTATGGTGATTTTAGCACCCATTACCCAGTTAGGATGTTTTAAAGCTTGCTGCCTGGTTACGGTAGATAAAAATTCAATATTCTTTCCTCTAAAAGGGCCACCAGATGCTGTTAAATATATTTTTTCGATAGCACTTTTTTCGCCAACCAAACATTGAAAAATAGCAGAGTGCTCTGAATCTACCGGTAAAATTTTCACCTTATATTCTTTAGCTAAACTGGTCACTAAGTCGCCGGCAACCACTAAAGTTTCTTTATTTGCTAACGCGATGTCTTTGCCTGCCTTTATGGCAGCAATGGTTGGTTTTAATCCTGCAAAACCTACCAAAGCGGTAAGCACTAAAGCTAAACTGGGCAAAACTACTACTTCACATAAAGCATTGATGCCTGCTTTTACTTCTATATTTTTATGTTTTAAAGCTTCTTTAAGTTCTGTAAATTTATCCTCATCTCCTATCACCACTACATCTGGTTCAAATTCTAAGGCTTGCTCAATGAGTAAACTGACGTTAGACTGAGCTGTTAAAACTTGTATTTTAAAAAGTGTAGGATTAGCTTTCACAACCGCTAAGGCTTGGGTGCCAATGCTGCCTGTTGAGCCTAAAATTGCTATATTTTTTATATTTTGATGCAAAATTACCTTTTCTATTAAATAATGTATTGTTCTAATTTATCAGCCAATGAGCGATCATTTGCTAACCTTGGAACCTTATTTTGACCACCTAACTTACCTTCGGCTCTCATTAAATTGATAAAAGAATTTGGCTTTAAAAGCCTAATAATTAATGGCTGTAATACTTTACCACTAATTAAATCTTTGTAATAAATATTTTTTTGTTGCAAAGCTTCGTCAACTTTTAAGCTAAAAGCGCTCATATCTAAAGGAGTTTGCCTAAATTCTATAAACCACTCGTGATAGGGTAATTCTCCTTTAACAGCAGGGTTAACTTGTGGCGCAACTGTAAACTCAGTTATTTCTACCCCTTCTTGTTGTGCCACCGCTAATAAAGCTTGCTCTACTTCTTCGCCAATTACATGCTCTCCAAAAGCCGAAATATAGTGCTTTATTCTCCCAGTCACCAAAAGTTTATATGGATTCTTGGAAACAAACTTCACGGTATCTCCTAAAGAATAAGCCCACAAACCAGCGTTGGTACTTAAAATAATGGCATAATTTTTATTTAATTCAATTTCTCCTAAGCTTAATCTGGTTTGCTTTTCATTAAAAAACTCATCAGTTGGGATAAATTCATAAAATATACCAGCATCGGCTAAAAGCAATAATGATTTATCTTTTTGGCTATCCTGAAAAGCTATAAAACCCTCAGAAGCAGGATATGTTTCAATACTATCTATTTTAAAGCCCAAACTTTCTTGTAAACGAGCTCTGTAAGGTTCGTAATTTACGCCTCCGTACACAAAGAGTTTAAAGTTTGGGAAAATGTCTTTGATATATTTCTTTCCTGATTTTGCAATTAACCTATCAAAATACATTTGACACCAAGGTGGAATGCCCGAAATTAAACGCATATCCTGATGGATAGTCTCCTCTACAATGGCATCTACTTTTTGCTCCCAATCTTCTATACAATTAACCTCATAACTTGGCAACCTGTTTTTTTGCAAATAAGCTGGAACATGATTGGCCACAATACCAGATAACCTACCAAAAGAGATTCCAGCCTTTTTATCCATTTTAGGACTGCCTTGCAAAAAAATTAATTTCCCATCTAAAAAATCGGTTTTTCCGGTTTCATGGATATAGCATAATAAAGCGTTTTTAGCGGCTTTAATATGCTCGGGCATAGATTGTTTAGATATTGGAATATACTTTACACCGGATGTTGTGCCTGATGTTTTAGCAAAATAAAGTGGCTTACCCGGCCAAAGCACATTTTCTTCTCCGCTTACTACCCTATCTACGTAAGAACGTAAATCTTCATAATCATGAACAGGAACGAGGTTTTTATACTCTTGATAAGAATTGATTTTTTGAAATTGATGATCTTTACCAAAAGCTGTATTTTGAGCGGCTTTAATTAGCTTTTTTAAAACCTTTTCTTGTGCTGCTGGTGCATTAACTTTCCAATTCTCCATCTTACTGACGGTGAAATTTGCTAAATACTTACTTAAAAATGCTTTAATCCCCATTAGATTCCTGAGCAATGCCTTCTTCTTGATGTTCGTTGGTGTAATTATTTACCAGCTTACGATAAGTGACCACCAATATGATATTAGTGAAAGGATAGGTAACAATGATACCCACTCCTAATGCTAAAAAACCCAATGCTATAAAACCGATAACAATTCCTAAAACAGCAATAATTTTTAATAGGTTATCTTGAGTTAAGGTTCTGCTTTGTCTTAAAGATTCAAAAGCTGATGAATCATCATCGACAATAAAACAGGGAAAAAACATAAAGCGCATGGTGAGCAACATCAATAGTAGAAAAGCTACTACGGCTAATATTTCTAAATAAGTGGTATTAGATTTAATGATGTTTACAATTTCATTAAAAAAATCTACTTCTATAAGTTTGGTATAAATTAAGGTTAAAGTGGTTACAATTAAGCCTAATAATAAGGTAAGACTCATGAAACTAGAAATATTTCTCCAAGATGGAATAATTGCTAGGGCAGAGAAATCTTCTTCGTCATGATCTATCAACCTAAAGGCTAATTTATAAAAGCCTAAAGTAGCAATACTATTGGCAATTAAAATGGCGAATAAACCTACAATATTTAAAAAAGCATTTGGTATGCTCATGATATATGTGGAGGATAATTGCACTACTGCCAACACTACAAAAGCAACCACAGAATAACCAATGATTACCAAAAAATTTTTGCGAGTAATATCCCATGAAGTTTCTAAAACATCTATCACAGAAAAGGATTTGTCCATATTTTTTGAGCTTAATGTATTTAGCTAAAAAGCCAAAAGCATCTTATAATTTATTTTTTAAAATGAGTTTTTTCCAAAAATCCTGCATAAAGCCAAAGCCATAAGCGGTTAATTGAATGAATGATGCAAAGATGCTTAAAAATGCAACTTTTGCCGACTTATTTTTTGACCAAGAGTCGAAAAATATTAACAATATATAAATGGATAAGAAAAAATTAAAAGTTGGTGCTAAAACCTCAAAAAACAAGTTAGCCAATAAGGTAATGATCAGAAATAACGTAAAAACAGCAGGAAAGAAATGAACCAGCTTTAAGGTTTTAGGAAAAAAAGTGGTGATGTTTATTCGGGCCCGACCAAAAAAATGAAGTTGTTTCCAAAATTGTTTAAAACTTGTTCTCCTTTTATGATACACAAAGGCATTAGGAATCAACCCTATTTTAAAACCTGCTTGATGAATACGAATAGAATACTCAATATCTTCTCCTAAACGAGTGAGTATAAATCCCCCTACTTTTTCCCAAACTTTTTTAGACAAACCCATATTAAAACTACGGGGATGAAATTGTCCGCCAGCATTTTTAGCTTTTCCTCTAATTCCTCCGGTGGTAAAAACAGAAGTCATGGCATAACTTATGGCTCTTTGAATGGGTGTAAATGATGGATGTGCCGCATCTGGACCACCAAAAGCATCTAAAGGCTCGTTATACAAATGATTTTTAACGTTTTCTAAATAATCTTCAGGAATTAGGCAGTCCGAATCAAAAATGATAAAATAATCTCCTTTCGCTCTTTCAAAACCGTAATTACGAGCAAAACCTTGTCCTTCATTAGGCTTAAAATAATAGTGAATATCTAATTTAGATTGAAAAGAAGCTACAATATCTTTAGCATCAAGGGTAGAACCATCTTCTATCACCAAAACCTCAAAAGCTGTATAACTTTGCTCGGTAAGCGTATTTAAAAGCTCCTCAATTTCTTGCGGACGATTATAAAGCGGAATAATAATGGAGAAAAACATGTACTAATTTGAAAATTAGATGATTTGATGATGCTTATAAACTGCTAACTAATTACTTTCAACTAATTACTTTTTAAAAATTTGAGTTTTGAGTTGCCTTTTACTATGGTGTACGGTAATGATATCAACTAACTCTTTATTTAATATTCGATAAATAATACGATAATTTCCAAGTATAATTTCTCTTATAATTTGACTATTAATTTCTGGTACAACCCTACCAAAACTAGGATTACTTTCTAAAACAACTACCGAATCGAAAAATCTTTTAGTCTGAATTATCGCATAATTCTTAGAATCTTTTGCAATAAACTCTGCAATATTTTCAATATCATTAACAGCTTGAATTGTCCAATTTACTTTAACCATTTTCCAAGCTTTTCTTTGGCTTCTTTAGTTGTTAAAGTTTGTTGAGCATCAGATTGTTCGATGCCAATTTCTATTTTTTGAATGAGCATGATTCTATCCATCACATCTTCTAAGGAAAATTGATCTGGAAGATCTTTTATAGACTGGATTAGTTGAGCTTTTGTTAACATGTCAAATACTTTTATTGAAGATAAGGATAATGACTGATTTGAGATATTTGATTTGAAAATTAGATAATTTGATGATGCTTATTTACTGGCAACTGATAATAGGCAACTAATAACTGCTAACTGAAACCCGATTAAACTTCCTTCTCTATCTGATAATAATTTCTGTGTGCTGAATTTCGGGAAACCAATTCGGCTACAAAACCTGTTAAAAAAAGCTGAGAGCCTAAAATTACTGCAACTAATGCGATGTAAAACAAAGGCTGATCTGTTACTTCTCTTTGGATTTTGATATGATTGGCAATATCATAAAGCTTTTCGCCAATAATCCATAAAGCCATTATTGTTCCTAATAAAAAGCTTAATACGCCCATAGAACCAAAAAAGTGCATTGGTCGTTTCCCAAATTTACCGACAAAAAATATAGACAGCAGATCTAAGAAGCCATTAATAAATCGGCTGAAGCCAAATTTTGTAGTTCCGTATTTTCTGGCTCGGTGTTCTACTACTTGTTCTTCAATTTTATTGAACCCCGCCCATTTGGCAATTACAGGAATGTAACGGTGCATTTCACCATAAACCTCAATGTTTTTAACCACTTCTTTACGGTAAGCTTTTAAACCGCAATTAAAATCATGTAAATTATTAATGCCCGACATGCTTCTGGTTGCTGCATTAAAAAATTTAGTGGGAATTGTTTTGGTTAATGGATCGTACCTTTTCTTTTTCCAGCCAGAAATCAGGTCTAACTTCTCTTCTTTAATTCTTTTATACAATACCGGTATTTCATCAGGCGAATCTTGCAAATCAGCATCCATAGTGATAATCACTTCTCCTTCTGCAGCTGCAAAACCCACATTTAAAGCGGCTGATTTACCATAATTTCTTCTGAATTTAATCCCTTTAACTTCCGGATGAGTTTGATTTAGCTCTTCAATTTTTTCCCAACTGCCATCATTACTCCCATCATCAATTAAAATAATTTGGTAAGAAAAAGCATTTTTTTGCATCACCTCTCTAATCCAGTTGGTTAATTCTGGTAAAGATTCTACTTCATTATAGGCTGGTACAACAACAGAGATATTCATTATTTTTTAAAAGCTTATTTACAAAAAAACGCCTCATGTTTACCATTAAGCGTTTTTTTATGACAAATTGATTTGTCAAATATAAATTTAATTTTTGGCTAATCTGTTTCTTCTATTGGAGCAAACATTGGAGGATTCTTTTTAAATATTGCAGCAAATATTAAGGATAAAATAAATCCTACAAGTATAACTGTTCCTAAAGTGATTAAAAAAGACTTTAAATCTGGCTGATAAACAGATTTAATTTGAGCTAAAGCTTGTTCCACACCTTTATCAATAGCATCTTGATCAGTCACTCCAAATTTTTCTAAATTTGCTATAGCTTGTTCTTCAACAATGGGCGCTAATTTATCATAAGCACCAGTTTCTATGAACTTAAAAAATATAAAATTAGAAACTGTAGATATTAAATTACCTACTAAAGACATTACAAAAATACCTTTTAAAGCGTCTTTAAAAGTCCATAATCCCCCTATTTTCTTTCTTAAATCAAGGGTGAAGAAAATATAAAGTGCTAGTGAAAATAGTGTTAATACTATTGAAAAAGTTATAGAACCTATTATGGAAGGAAACGCATAATAAATGATGATTTGCACTGCTAGACTTAGTAGCCCTAAAATTACGCCGTTGTTAATTGCTTGTTTGTTTAAATTCTCCATTTGTTTTGAGGTTTAGGTTTAACTGATTTATTTTTTGAAACTTAAAATTAACTCTAGAATAGCGGCATCAAAAGCAGGGTCTACACTTAAATTTTTAAACTTTTTAAGTGACTCTGCTGATGGGTCTGTATCGTAAAAGAAAGCCATTAAAGGATAAAAAATATCTTTAATTTCTGAATCGTCTGATAGGTTTTGAGAGACTCTGGCAATTTCTTCCAAGTTGCTTTCCATTAAAACCTGATGGGCAATTACATCCTCATAAATGCGGTGTTCATCTTGAAACTCATCTTCTTCAACCAATAAAAACTCTTTCAAATAATCATCTAAAGAAGGTTCAATTTCTTCATCCTCACATTCCTTTAGGTAAAGTAATAAGTTTAAAAGTTCTGTTCCTCGTTCAATGGTTTCGTCTTCTATTTTCTCCCATTCTGGAGAATCTAAATAGTCTTCATCTAATTTTTTCGCATCTTCTGCAAAGAAATTAATCATCATTAAATCAAAGGTGGTTTCTCTTAAAGCATCTAACTGTGGCGCATCATCAAAAACTTTATCCATCAGCATAAGCTTGGTCATAAAATCTTCATCGCCAGCAAAAATATTTTGAAGCTGCTGAAGCTCTTGCTGCCCGGGAACATTTTCTAAGGCAGAAAAAGTATTAAACAAACTTTCTAAGGCATTATTTACTTTTGTATCCATAATCTTGTTTTTGAGAGATCTCGTTTAGTTAGAGTGATAAATTTGATTATTATTACAAGTAAGCCAAACTTTTCCGTTTAACTTCTCATTTAAAAAAGGAGAATTAGCAGATTTAGAATAATTGCTATCTGTACTGTACAACCACTCGGCATCATTAAACAAAACTACATTCGCTTGGTTTCCTTCCTTAATTTGGGGTATAGTTAAGCCTAAAATCTGACGGGGAGCAATAGCTAATTTATTTACAATTTGATCAACATTTAAGCCTGCTTTAAAAAGTAAAGGCAATACGGTTTGCAAACCAATAATACCATAAGAAGCAATTTCAAATTCTACTTCTTTAAATTCTATTTCTTGTGGGGTGTGTTGTGAAACCACGGCATCTATAACGCCATCTTTTAAACCTTTAACCAATGCATTCACATCATTTTGAGTTCTTAACGGTGGTTTTACTTTGTAATGGCTATCAAAATCTGCTAAAACATCTTCGGTTAAAACCAAATGATGAGCGGCAACATCACAAGTTACCTGAGTGCCTTTAGCTTTAGCGGCAGCAATTAATTCTACTGCATGAGCGGTAGAGATGGTAGAAAAATGAACTTTAGACCCTGTATATTCTGCTAAATAAAGGTCTCTAATCACCATTAATTCTTCGGCTAAATTAGGGATACCTTTCATCCCTAAAAGCGTACTCATTACGCCTTCATTCATTTTTGCCTTTCCGGCGATAGACTGATCCTCGGGATAAGAAAGAATAAGCGCATCAAAACCTTTGGCATATAATAAGGCTCGTTCCATTAAACCTGCATCTTGTACGGGTTTATCTCCGTCAGAAAAAGCGATGGCGCCAGTTTGCTTCATATCAAACATTTCTGAAAGATCTTTTCCTTCTCTTTTTTGAGAAATGGTGCCGTAAGGAAATATATCTACTAAATTTCCTTTAGCTCTATTGATAATATAAGCCACCTGAGATTTAGAATCTGTGGTGGGTGCGTTATGGGGCATTACGGCTAAACCGGTAAAACCACCGGCAGCGGCAGCTTTACTTCCGGTTTCAAAATCTTCTTTAGTTTCTAAACCGGGCTCACCAATACTGGTGTTCATATCAAAAAATCCTGGCGCTAAAAACTTCCCTTTTCCATCTATTTGAAGGGCATCAGCTATTATATTTTGAGCAATTTCAGCTATTTTTCCATCGGTAATTAAAACATCTAACTCTTTCTGATTAAATGCGGAATTTGGATCTACAATCGTACAAGATTTGATGAGGATAGTTTGCAGCATGTTTTTGTTGTGCTATGAATTAATATTTAAGGGTTTAATGTTTTTACCTTTTAAAAACCTAATCAGCAATATTTCTACGATCAAAAATATAATCGATAAAATTAGGCAAAGTTTCCATAAGGATAAGCCTAAATTCACTTCTTTTATTTGCTGCTGGATAGGTGCTTCGGTACTTTTTAGAATATTTTGTGAAGAAATACCCAGCATGTTCTCCAATTCATTTGGCTTATAAAATTGCATGAGCGATTCTTTTCTGTTTTCATTAAATGCCAATACTGCCAATAAATTATTTTGATGAAAGAGTTCATAAAACCCAGGTTTTTTAATTTGATCCGCAAAATAAAGGCTGGTTCCAGTCACTTTTTTCCTTAATTCTGGAATAATTTCTACCTCCTTATTTTTGAGCTTTAAAGTTTCGGTTTCTGCCAATTCTAAAGTATTAACGGCCACCTCTGTATTTTGCCCAATTACCTGAAATAAGCTTGGCGAATGAGCACCCAAGAAAGCCATTTTAAATAAAATAGGTAAAAACAAGGCATGTCTGGAGAAGTTTGAAGCTTCTGTTTCTAAAGGCAAAAAGTTGAGAAATATTTTACCTTTTTGTAATTGATAAACACTCAATAAATTTTCATTCCCCTGCCCGGCAATTAAAACCTGCTTGGTAGTTCTCACCAAACTACTTGCTGTAAAAAAAGAGGATGCTGCTGGTAAATCCGGATTCTTTGGCAGCTGATCAAAAATATCCTTAAAAAAAGAATGATTATTGTTTAACTGATCTGCTTTGAGTTGCTGCTTTTTTAGCTCTACAGGATAATCAGTTCCTAAACCTTGTAAAAACTGCTGGTAACTTTGCAAATCAGCATCTAAAGGGATAAAGACGCTCAAATTTCCTCCATTCACCACATATTGTTTAAGCTGTTGGGCTAAACCCGAAGAAACCATTTTTAAGTTCCCTAAAACAATAAGCTGTTGCTTGGCTAAGGCCGAGTAATTGATTTGCGATTCGTTTACTTGCTGGAAATCAAAAAAAACATCTGTTTGGTATGCATAAGCTATATTTTTTACCGGGCTGTTTTGATAAACTGCTAAAACCGGAAGCTTTTGCTTTACCTCAAATGTAAATTTCAGTTGATCATCAAAAGTAATAGGAAAATCTTTAAGGCTAATTTCGGCACTTTGCCAACCTGCTTGTAAACCAGAAAATTCTAACGTATCTAAACTGCTGGCATTTGGTTTTATACTTAAACTACCCAATGATTTTTGAACACCATTAATAGTGAGCTTGTAAGGTATATTTTCTACTTTCTCATTAGAATGATTGCTAACCGTAAAAACCAATTTCTCTTTGCCTTCTGGCTGATGAATGGGCGATAAAAAATATACAGAATCTATAGAAATATTGGGTAATTCATTCGCTAAAAGCGGAATAGCATTCAACTTTATGGTAGAATCTATATTTATTTGTGCTTTCCAATCAACTTGCTTTTGAAAATCAGAAATCAAATAAGCTACTCTTTTCACTTGCTTTTCATTCATTAAAATTTCTTGCTGCCGGTTAACTACCATTTGGTAGTTTCTGGTAATTGGAGAAACTTTTATGTTGTTTAACTCCTCTAGCAATTCGTCTTTATTTAGCAAACGCTGTTGCTTGCCATCAAAATCATTGGTTAGCAATTGAAAGCGATCATTCAATTGGTAAGCTTCTACCAATTCCTTAATTTTTCTTTTTCCTTCATCTAACAAGCTACCGTTTTTATTCACCGCTTCCATAGAATAAGAATTATCTAAATAAATACTGATAATTGATTTTTGGAAGGAAGTTTCTTGCTCGTTAGATTTTATAAAAGGTTGTGCAAAGGCTAACACCAAAAAGAAAATAGCCAACATTCTGGCTGCTAAAATTAACCGTTCTTTTAATTTTTGTGTAGATAAAGTTTGTATCTCAATATCCTTTAAAAACTGAACATTGGTAAAATAAACCTTTTTAAACTTCCTAAAATTAAATAAATGAATGATGACCGGAACGGCCATCAGTAACCATGCAAACAGAAACTCAGGATAGAGAAAACCCATTAAAATCAAAGATAGATAATTTTGATAAAGGGACATCTTCTTAATTTTAAGTTTTAGCTAAAAACTAAAATCATAGCGATGTAAAAGATTGATGTTTTACGGTATAACCGACTAAAATATGCCTTATTTCACGATTTATTCACATAAACACACTGTTTTGGTTACAAATTATTATAAAATTGATGATATATTTGGGAGCAAAATCGTAATAATTTAGAAATAGTTGCAAAGATTTTTTTTAGCCTTTCATATTTGATTTAAAATGGACACCAGTTTTTTCGATCACCTTTTAAAAGAATTTGATTTACCATTAAAAAACCCTGTCCTTATATTTTCCACCATACTTTTTATCATTTTACTTTCTCCTATACTACTCCGTAAAATCAAAATTCCGGGTATTATTGGCTTAATAGTTTCAGGGACAATTATAGGTCCTCATGGCTTAAATATTTTAGCTAAAAGCTCAGCTGTAGAATTGTTTTCGACTATCGGTTTGTTGTATATCATGTTTATTGCAGGCTTAGAATTAGACATGAGCGACTTTAAAAAAACCAGGAATAAAAGTCTGATTTTTGGTTTCCTCACTTTCATTATCCCTATCTCTATTGGCTTTCCACTTTGTTATTATATTTTAGGTTATCAAATGAATACCAGTATTTTAACTGCTAGTATGTTTGCCACGCACACCTTAATTGCCTATCCCATCATCAGTAAATTTGGAATAGCCAAAAATGAGGCTGTAGCCGTTGTTGTTGGCGGAACTATTTTAACCGATACTGCCGTATTAATTATTTTGGCAGTAATTATGGGTTCAGAACAAGGTAATCTCAATACCGAATTTTGGGTCAGGTTAATCACTTCCTTAATTATCTTTTCGGCCATTATGTTTGTGATTATTCCACGAGTAGCCAAATGGTTTTTTAGCAAATTAGAAAGCGAGAAAACTTCTCATTACATTTTTGTGCTTTCGGTGGTGTTTTTTGCTGCATTCTTAGCCGAAGTTGCCGGTGTAGAACCTATTATAGGTGCTTTTATGGCTGGTTTAGCACTAAACAAACTCATTCCACATTCTTCTGCTTTAATGAACCGAATAGAGTTTGTAGGGAATGCCATTTTTATTCCTTTCTTTTTAATAAGCGTGGGGATGCTGGTTGATGTAAGTGTGATTTTCAAAGGCACTAACACCCTTATTGTTGCGGCAGCACTTACCGTTGTGGCTTTGCTAGGTAAATGGTTAGCATCGGCTGTTGCCCAGTTAATTTTCAAATATACAGCCCCCCAAAGGCAAGTTATTTTTGGTTTAAGTAGTGCGCATGCCGCTGCTACATTGGCTATTATATTGGTAGGTTTCCAAGAAAAAATTATTGATGAATATATTCTAAACGGAACCATTATTTTAATTTTAGTGACTTGCCTAATCGCTTCTTTTGCGACAGAAGGTGCCGCCAAAAAAATTGTATTGTCTGAGGATAAAGAAAACAACGGAAACCAAGAAAAAGAAGAAGAATTAAAGCAAGAAAACATTTTAATTCCCTTAGCTAATTATGATTATTTGGAAATGATGCTAGATTTGGCCTCCATTTTCAGAAACAAAAAATCAATAAATCCAATTACACTACTCTCTGTTGTGCCCGATAATGATACTGCAGAATTTAACCTTATTAACGCCAGAAAAAAACTAAGTGATTCTATAAAATACGCTTCTGCCAGTGAAACAAAAGTAGATATTGTGGCCACCATAGATTACAATATTATTGGTGGAATTATTAGAACATCTCGTGAAAAATCAGCTAATATCATCCTTTCGGGCTGGCCGCATAAAAGCACTTTTATTGATAAATTTTTAGGCGATAAACATACCGAAGGCATTGTAGAATCGTTAAATAAAGACTTTTTTGCTTGTCAATTAAATAAGGCCTTGGTATTACACAGCAGAATTGTGGTAACATGTCCTCCACTTTCAGAATATGAATATGGCTTTAAAGTATGGTTCTCAAAAATTAGTATCCTCTCTAAAGAATTGACTATTCCTGTGGTTTTTTATTGTAACGAGAAAACTCAAGTCACCATTCAAAATATCATTAAAAAAAGCAGATTAAGTATGTCTGCAACCTATATTAATGAGGTAGACTGGGATCATCTTTTCCCATTAAAAGAAACCATTAAAGAAACTGACCTTTTATACATTGTAAGCGCCAGAAAAGGCTCTGTATCTTATGCCAATAGTTTAGATGGAATAGAAAAAAAATTAGACAAGTTTTATCCTGATCAAAACAAAATATTAGTCTATCCTCAAACCAAAAAGAGTGGTCATCTTTATGAAGAATATGATGACATGCGAGCCGAATCTTTATCAATAGGTTTACAAACTATTCAGAAGGTGAAACATAGCATTTTTAATATCTTTAAAAGGGATTAAGCAAAATATCAGAATATACTTCTGATATTTTGCTTAATTTCGCAATTCATTCTTTATTTATTTTAGTTTGAATTGATTAACCCTTATAACCTTATGGATGCTTTTAATGATTTTAATAACGCTCAGGTAAAAAATTTACCTAAGCACCTTAAGCAATATATTGTAGCTCAACATTATGAACATTATACGCCTGTAGATCATGCGGTTTGGCGCTATGTAATGCGCCAAAATTATAGCTATTTAAAAGATGTAGCTTATTACCCATACATTAAAGGCTTAAACCGAGCAGGATTAAATATTGAATACATTCCTGATTTGCAAACCATGAATGATCATTTAGGTAAAATTGGTTGGGGCGCAGTAACAGTCGACGGTTTTATACCTCCGGTGGCTTTTATGGAATATCAATCATACCATGTTTTAGTGATTGCAGCAGATATTCGCCAAATTAAACACATAGAATACACACCGGCACCAGATATCATCCACGAATCGGCAGGCCATGCACCCATAATTGCAGATACAGATTATAACAATTATTTAAGTTATTTTGGCTCCATAGGTGCTAAAGCCATGTTTTCTTCAAAAGATCATGATCTTTATGAAGCCATTAGAACCTTATCTATTTTAAAAGAAGATGCCAACGCACACCCTGCTGATATTAAAAAAGTCGAACAAAAAGTAGCTTTCTGTCAGGATAATTTAGGCGACCCCTCTGAAATGGCTTTATTAAGCAGGCTACATTGGTGGACCGTAGAATATGGCTTAATTGGGTCTTTAGAAAACCCCAAAATTTATGGCGCAGGTTTGCTTTCTTCTATCGGCGAAAGCTCCACCTGTATGCAGCCCGATGTGAAAAAATTGTGGTACAATTTAGACACCGTAAATTATTCTTATGATATTACAAAACCTCAACCTCAACTTTTTGTAACGCCTACTTTTCAAAATTTAATAGATGTTTTAGAGGCTTTCGCCGATACCATGTCGTTTAGAAAAGGCGGTGCTGAAAGTGTGCTGAAAGCTATAGAATCTAAAAATGTTTGTACTGCGGTTTATTCATCGGGCTTACAGATTACCGGGGTTTTTACCGATGTTGGCTTAAGTAAAAAAGACGAATTACTTTTCATCAGAACCAGCGGACCATCAGCTTTAAGCAACCAAAACAAACAACTCAATGGGCATGATAAAAACTACCATAAAGACGGATTTAGTTCTCCGGTTGGAAAGTTAAAAACATCGGCGAAAGCCTTAGAAAATTTTGAAGAAGATGAGCTAAACCATCATCAAATTATTGTTGGCGAAAAAACCAATTTAATTTTTGAGAGCGGCATAAACGTTTCGGGTTTAGTGAAAAATATCTTAATCAAAGACCAAAAAATAATCCTCATTAGTTTTGAGGATTGTACGGTTAAAGATGAAAATGAAAATATTTTATTTAAACCCGAATGGGGAACTTACGACATGGCCGTGGGCGAAAAAGTAGTTTCGGTATTTTGTGGTGCCGCTGATAAAGATGCTTTTGAAGAAATTTCTCATGTATCTGCAATGCAAACCAAGAAAATAGAATATCCAAAGGAGGTAAAAACCTTGCATCAGCTTTACCAAAAAGTGAGAGATATTAGAATCAATGATAAAGGTTTTGAGGAGCTGTTGGGTATTTTTAAAGAATTAAAAAGTAATTTTAGAGAAGATTGGTTGTGTGCTTTAGAAATTTTAGAGATATTAGAACAACATCATTTACAAAAAGAATTAACGGTAGAAATTAACAATTACCTCAACTTAAAAGCATCTAATGAGCCTGAGTTAAAAAAACTCATTCATGATGGTATTGGGTTGATAAAAAATCCGGTTACGCAATTAATTATACAAGAATAAAACATGCAAACTACTTCTTTAGACGATCAAACTATTTCACAAAAAATTGTAATTACAGGCGCCAGCAGCGGAATAGGCTTTGAAGCCGTAATAGAATTAGCTTTAAAAGGACATGAAGTAATTGCATTAGCCAGAAATAAAGAAAAGCTTCAAAACTTACAAAAAATTGTATTGAGCTTAAATCCTGAAGCTAAGTTGTATCCAATAGTTTTTGATATTTTAAGTGACGAGCCTGCTGGTTTAATAACCTTTATACAACAACGTTGGGGCACTTTTAACATATTAATTAACAATGCGGGTGCTTTAATTAATAAACCATTTAAAGAATTAACAGAATTTGATATGGCCGAAATGTTTCAAAGTAATGTTTTGGGGCATTTTAGAATGATACAAGCTTTACTCCCACATTTGGACAAGAAATCGCACATTTTAAACATTGGTTCTATGGGTGGTTTTCAGGGGAGTTCTAAATTTCCGGGTTTAGTGGCTTATTCGGCAAGTAAAGCAGCACTACATAATTTAACCGAATGTTTGGCTCAGGAATTGATTGAAGATAAAATAAGTGTAAACTGTTTAGCGCTAGGATCTGCACAAACAGAAATGTTAGAAAAAGCTTTTCCTGGTTATGAATCTCCGGTACAAGCCTATGAAATGGGAAAATATGTAGCTGATTTTGCTTTAACAGGTCACCAATTTTTTAACGGGAAAATTTTACCTGTTGCGGTTACAACTCCTTAATATGATGAAGAAATTTAGCGGTTTAATTTTAGTGTTAACAGTATTAATGGCTTGTAATCAAGACCCAAAAACTTCTTCGTCAACAACCACCACTGACAACTTAATTAGCACAGAAAAACCTACTCAAATTGCCGATGTGCCATGGTCGGTGGTTACAGATTCTACTTCTCAAAAAATGAAATTGGTTCAAAATGAAGAGGTCACTACTCAAGAGTTAGATTCAAGCAACGTAACCGAGGCTTTAGTAAGAAAATATCCAGAAATAAAAATTGTTTGGATCAAACAACAAAACGATACTGCTTTTGTGAAAATTTTGGATGCAGAATTCCTAACCCAAAGCAGCGGAAGTATGGGTGGCCAAATATTTATGGCCGAAGTCACCTATTCTTACACCCAAATTCCCGGAATTAATTTTGTTAATTTCTCTTTTAAAGAAGGCGATCACGCTTCTCCTGGCACATACGATCGTTCGAACTTCTCCTTTTCTAAGTAATTATTTATCAATTAAGCATTTAACATTTTTTGTTAGGCAAAGCTGTGGTAAAAAAAATTATTTTTCATTTATCAAAAATGTATCGCATCTTAAAAATCATTAAAAATAATCTTAAATAAAAAATACTTACTCTTTAGCACAAGTTTTGTTGTCTAAAAGCATCTAACAAAAAGTAGTAAAAACAAAAAGAAATTAAAAAAAACAGAAAGCATGAAAAAAATAATTGGAATGATTTTATTTCTGGGGCTAGGCTTTGGGAGTTATGCACAGCAAGACAGCATGAAGCACAAAAAGATGATGATGCATCAAAAAGATAGCATGAAAATGGGAGGAATGATGAAAATGCATCAACCTAATTTTGATAAGCTTAAAACTGATTTAGGTTTAACCGATAAACAAGTTGCCGATTGGAAAAAAATGGAAGAAAGCATGAAACCAGAAATGGATAAAATGCATGAAAAACACATGGCCGAAATGGAAGCGATGCATGAAAAACATCAAGCTGAAATGGAGAAAATGAAAAATCAGAAAAACGAGCAACTCAAATCCATTTTAACTAAAGATCAATACGAGAAATTCTTAAAATCTCACCCTAAACTTGGCGATAAAAAAATGATGCCACGTGATGGTAAGAAAGGACCTCCTCCCCCACCAAAAAACTAAAGAGTAGATAAAAAAATGTCTGGAATTTTTAGAAGATCATGCCCTAGGCAAATCCAGAATTCCAGACATTTTTTATTCCTATCAGGGTTAAATTACTAAGCCTTTTTTCCTAACATTAAAAACTCACTTACCACAATTTCGGTAATGTAACGCTTCACTCCTTCTTTATCTGTGTAACTTCTGCTGGTTAGTTTACCCTCAACCGCCACTTCGCTTCCTTTAGTTAAATATTTAGCTGCAATATCTGCCTGTTTATCCCATAATACTAAAGAATGCCATTGCGTTTCTTCTACTTTTTCGCCTTTATCGTTTTTGTAGCTGTCATTAGTAGCAATATTCATTCTTGCTACTTTTTTAGTTTTTGATAATTCTTTTACTTCTGGTGCGCTGCCTAAAAAGCCTATCAATTTTACGCTGTTTCTTAAATTACTCATGATCTTAAAAATTAAAATGTAAACACTTGATTAACGACCAGTTGACTTCATTGCCAACCGACGATACAAAGGTGTGAAGAGTCGAAAAAATTAGTCGGATATTAATCGTGTATATCCGTATATAAACGGATATATACGGATATCAACAAATTATCATTAGATTTATCTATCATTAAACCCTTTAAAACAGCACCTTATGAATAAAACATGTTTAGATTGTAAATCAGCAATAAAAGGACGGGCTGATAAAAAGTTTTGCGATGATCAATGTCGAAGTAATTATAACAATAAGATTAAGACCGATCATCCTACCCAAATTAAAACCATCAACACCATTTTACTTAAAAATCGTAAAGTATTAGAAAAACTTAATCCCGATGGAAAGACAAAAGTTTCGGGTGTAAAATTTACGCAACTGAGTTTCAACTTTAAATATTTCACCCACACCTATACCAACCAAAAAGGCGACGTTTATAAGTTTTGTTACGAATTTGGTTATCTTAAATTAGAGCATGATTATTATTTGTTAGTGAAAGAGAAAAGTGCTTTAGAAAGTTAGCCACCATAATGAGGGATGTAAAGCCTTGAGCGTTTGTGCTTTAATAGTTTAATTGAAATTTACTATTATAATTTATATTCTTGCCGCTCATTAGCCGCGGAGGCCTAGTCCTTTTCCTTTAGCTGAAAAGGACCAAAAAGCCACCGCTACCTGCCGGCAGGCAGGCGCCGATTGCTACGAAAGGTTCTGCAAATATTTCTTCAATGCTACCCGCAATCGCCAATGCGGAATTTAGTCGGTTATGAATGGTTAGTGCTAGGTGTTCTGATGTTAATTTTGAAATTTACTATTCCTATTAAGATTGTGCCTTTGCAAAGTATTTATGCAGAGCAACGTCGCAAGGCCATTTTGCAGAGCGACGTCGCAAGGATGGCCTATGAAGATTTGGAAAGGAAGTCCAATAAATCTTTTGTAGAAACTTGATTTAAGCAGTACACTCAGCACTCCGACGAGTGGTGCATAAAACTTTGTTAATTCACTGCCATTCCCACGGCTTCGGTTTGCGCTTTAAGATTTATTGAGCCTTACTGATCAAATATTCATCAGCCTTGATTTTTTGGTTACTTTTTTATCAAGAAAAAAGAACTAGGCTTGTCCCGCCATTAGGGACGGAAAGCCTTGAGCGTTTGGGGATTACCATGTGCAAAAGCATCTAAACAAAACAAACTTCACTCCCTCACCTAACCACCGTCATCTTCTCCCCACAATTTCCAACCTAATTTTGCTGCACCAAAAAGAAACGAAATGATGTGGCTGCTTCTCCTACTTTCAATATTTACGATCATTTTCAGCTATTTACTTTTTGCGCCCTTTTATTTAGAAGCCAACAGCACTGTAAACAGGCTAAGACTAAGATTTCATAAAATAGCTACCGCAGAAATACAAATGGCCAACCGTACCTTATTCTTAAAAATTAAAGTTGCCGGATGGAAAAAGAAAATCGATTTATTAGCTCCAACAACTAAAAAAGAAAAAACGGAAGTCAAAAAACGAAAAACAAGCAAAAGCAAATATTTCTCTTTCAGCAAGCTAAAATCTATCATTAACAGCTTTAAAATTAATACCTGCTACATCAATCTCGATTTTGAAAACGTAAGGTGGAATGCCGCTCTTTTTCCGGTGTTTTATGGCTTAAGCCGAGTCTCTAAAAAGCAATTCCACATCAATTTTGTTGGGCAAAACCAAATCAATCTCCAAATAGAAAACACTATGGCTCGTATTATTTGGGCCTATCTTTTTAATAAATAACACAATCAATTAATCTTTAAAAACAAAAATCATGAACTACTTAAATGAAACAATGGAAAAAATTACTGAATTTTTAAAGTCAGAAACAAAAATAGAAACCATCATTGGCACCGAATTTAAATTGGGCGAATTCAGTTGCGTACCCGTGATGTCGGTAGGTTTAGGCTTTGGTGGTGGTGGCGGCGAAGGAAAAGGAAAAGCCATGGACAAATCAAATGCCGAGGGCGAAGGCGGTGGCGCAGGTGCCGGAGCTGGTATGGGCATCAGCCCAGTTGGGTTCTTAGTCACCCGTGGCGACGAAATCCAATTCATCACCTCCCATGCAAACAAAGGAATGAGCGCCGTTTTTGAAAAAATTCCCGATTTAATGACCACCTATTTAGATAGAAACAAGAAAAAAGAAGAAGTAGAAGTGTAAATCATCCCTTCACCTTCATCAAAAAAAGGAGAAATCTCAACAAGCATTCCCCTGTTTTCTCGGAAACCCTTTGTTGAGATTCCTCCCCATTTCATCATCCCAAGCAAGAGACCCGACAAAAAAACACAATAGAACTACTAAGCTTTTGGTAACCCATTTACAATTCAAATTTTAACCTCCTCAAATTCGAGGGTTTTAAAAAACAAGTTAACCTCAACAGCTTTTGTTTTAACATCAAAAAAATACCCCGAATCAAATTACAACACCGTTTTACAAAAAAATATTTTTTTTCTAATTTTGATAAACAAGAAAAAAATATGGTCTCTTTTACATCTAAAAACATAAAAGAAATTGCTGAAGAGCTTGACTGCGGTCTTTGCGCCTATTTTCACAAAAAAACTGGTCACCTTCTTTTTATCCCAGACGAGGAAGCTTTATCCGACATTGATAATGAAGGATGGGAAAGTGAAATGGAAATTTTAGAAAATAACGCTACTGACTATTGCCAAATAAAAAAATGGACTTCAAACGAAGCATTTGAATTTATGGAGGACTTTGCCGAACAGTTAACAGAAAACAAATTCCTTCAGAACAAACTCCTTGAAGCATTGGATAAGAAAAAGCCATTCAGAGAATTTAAGTTCGTCATTGATAATTCAAGTGACTTTAGAGATCAATGGTTTGATTACAAAAACAAACGACAACAAGAGTTTGTGGAGAATCAGTTAAACGAAAAACTACTTGAAGAATAAAAAACCATTCTGCCCGTAGTCTCCTCGGAAGAAGGATTTAAAAATCCGCTTTTTCCATTCCGTCCGTTTCTCAGCAATGGAGAATGGCTAATCGTCAAATAAAACGTAGGGTTCTCTGCGAGAGACGAGACAAAAAACATAGCCCCTATAAATGGTGCTAAAGCACATGAAATTCATAACCTAGTCAGTTGGCTAAAGCCAACTGAAATAAATATTTGATTGTACAATTAGCAATATTTTCAACCACCATACATTTATTACCGTTGCTTTTAAGCAACTGATAAAACAATTAATTTACGCAATTGGCTTTAGCCGCATCTGTTAACCTCACTTTAATGATTTTAGAAATATGACGCTAAAGCAAATAAAACCCGCTGTTCTTGACATTAGCTTTTTACGCATCTCTAACTTATAAATAACAAGGATTTAAAAACTCTTTATATATCACCTCTAATTACAACTTTTTGAGTATAAAATTTTTGTATTCAATAGTCATGGGTGGCCCAACATGAACCTGTACGCCAATCAAACCTTTGCCTCTGCTGTTTAACTCATCATCATCTGTCACCTCGCTCATCAACATTCCATTAATGTAGTGTTTTAAAACATTTCCTTTAGCAATAATACGTAAGGTGTTCCATCCATCGAAATGAATATGCTGAAGTAATTTGGTGCGAGTACCAGTGCTATCTATAAATAATGGTGCTTTACCGGTTTCAATTAAGGTTCTTTGCCCTCGGGTAGCTAAAAACTGGCGACCACGTTCTTCATAATTTTGCCCGGTATGCCTTGGGTAGCCCAAGTTATATTTGTCTTTTCCGTCAATATCTGCTTGATAACCTTTTAAAGCAAATGGCAGGCTATCTACTCTGGTACTGCGGTAGTTTACTCCACTATTTCCTCTAGCCGATATTTTATAATCAACCGAAAAATCAAAATCCTTTGGGGCCTTACCTTTCCATATCAAGAAAGTGTTTGTTTTGATGATGGTTTCGGGAGTAATTTCTCCTATAATTTTTCCATTCTCCACCCTCCAATAAGTTAAATCGCCTTCCCAACCTTTGAGCGTTTTTCCGTCAAACATCATTATAGATTTGGTTTGGCTAAAGCCTAAGCTTGCAATCATTGAAAAGCAAACAGTAAAAATTACATTTTTTAGGGTCATCAATTGGAAATAAATATTCGAGTCTAATTTAGGGATGAATATAATTAAAGTGGCTAAAATACTTTGTTTTTGTATAAATTGCGTTTTTAAATAAGCTAAAGCGCCCTTTTACAAATTAATATTCAAATAAGAGATCAACTAATCACCTTATTCCCATTCATGTTTCAGTGTTCCTTTTTCCGGATCACTCGAGCTGTTCGAGATGTTAGCTTTTGCGCATCTCGAACTCATAAATAATAAGGATTTACAAATCCGCTTTTCCCATTCTCTCCGCTTATCCGTAATGGAAAAAGTGCCTTGAGCGGCAAATAAAAACGCAGGGTCCTCTGTGAGAGACCCGGCTAAAAAAAATAATATAACAAAACAGAAATAGGACAAACTGTTTCCATAGATTACAAAGAAGGTCTTTTTAATATACCTTGGTATTTCGTAGAATAAAAAACAAACGACAATGAAAAAAACAGTATTATCAATTGCATTTTCGCTATTAGCGATTATAACAACCTTTGGACAAAATTTTGAAGGAAAAATCTTTTACTCAAACACCTACAAAAGTAAAAACCCACAAATGACCGACCAACAATGGACATCTATAATGGGCTCGAAACAAGAGTATTTAATTAAAGGTGGCAACTATAAATCAATTGCTAATGGGACTTTGGTTCAATGGCAATTATACATTAACGGTGACAATAAACTTTATAACAAAATATCAAATTCCGAAACAGCATTTTGGAATGACGGTAGCCTTCAAGGTGATGAAGTTTTAAAAGTTGAACTCAACAAAAACGTAACAGAAGTATTAGGTTATAAATGTGACGAAGTCATTCTAACATGCATAAGTGGAGTTCAGAAATACTACTTCAACTCCAAACTTGCTGTTGACGCCAAACTATTTGCGAACCATAAATTTGGTAACTGGTTCGATTATCTTTCAAAGTCAAATTCTTTGCCTTTAAAATCAATTATAGATAACGCACAATTTACCTTGGAGAGTGTTGCAACTGAAATAAAATCATTGAAACTTGACGACAAAGAATTTGAATTGCCAGCTGGTATAAAAACAGACAAAAGTCCTTACTAATGACTCATAAATAATAAGGATTTACAAATCCCCCATTCATGTTTCAGTGTTCCTTTTTAAGGATCACTGAAATCTTATTATGAATATAGAGGACTTTCTCCGGCAATTAAAAAAGAAAATATCTCTTTACCAGAAATACCAGGTATAAAGATTTTTCAAACACTGATGATATCATAAAACACCTTCACCAAGCCCGCCAATCATTATCATTTATTAAACCTTTTAACCCTCAAACAGTCACACCAAATATTTAAAAAAACCAATGAACCAATTTTTTAAAATATTGCTGTTACTCATCGTTTTTTCTTCTTGTAAAAAAGAGGAAAGTACAGACACTCTAGTTTCGAATACTGTGTCTGTTAAATCAGCATCAACCTATACTGTTGTCGTTGAACAAAATATCAAATATGGTCAGGGACTCAGCCATCAAACCTTAAACAGTACTTCTTCTTCCACTATAGATTTAAAATTAGACGTTTATAAACCTGCAAATAATACTAAAAAACAACCTGCCATATTATTAATTCATGGAGGAGGATTTTCTGGCGGTGATAAAAGTGATGTTAACATTGTAAATCTTGCAAATTACTTTGCTTCAAGAGGTTGGGTAGCTTTTTCTATAAACTACCGATTACTGGGAGATAAAGGTACGATACCTACGCAATGGATTCAATATGCACAAAATAGTGTTTCACCTGTTGAACAATCTCAATTTATGGCTATGTATCCGGCACATAGAGACGCCAAAGCGGCGATGAGATGGGTGATGGCAAATGCAGCTAATTATAATATAGACCCAAATTACATCACAGTTGGAGGAGGATCAGCTGGTGCTTTTATTGCTGTTAGCATGGGGATTAGCAACCCAACAGATTTTACTAACGAAATCTCTTTAAATACAGACCCTACGCTATCCACTACCAATTTGAATCAGACTTATACCATAAAAACGATTTTAGATTTCTGGGGTAGCGGTATCGCTGTTACTGCATTAAATAGCATTTATGGATATCAACGTTTTGATTCTTCAGATGCGCCAATGATGATTACTCATGGTACTGAAGATGCTACTGTAGCATATATCAATGCCATTAATTTGCGAGATATATACACCTCAACAGGCGTGAATTACAAATTATACCCGCTTATAAACCAAGGACACGGTGCTTGGGATGCCATTGTAAATGGAAAAACATTAGCAGAACTTTCATTCGACTTTATTGTGCAGCAGCAGAAACTTATGGTAGAATAACATACCTAAAAAACCTTTCTAGTTTAAATGTTCCTTCCTCATAATCAAACACGCTGTTCGTGATGTTAGCTTTTTGCGCATCTCGAACTAACAAATAAAAAGGATTTACAAATCCGCTTTTCACTTGTCCCTACAAAACCCTATTTTAACTACATTGCGTTTTTATTTAAACCAACAACAATTTCAAAATAAGAATTAATGAGAGATCAACTAATTACTTTGCTTAGCAATTTAAAAGCTCAAACCACCAAGTTTAATGATGTAATTACTTTTATAGAAAGTTATTACCAGCATACGCCAACCGCTTTTAAAAATGGAGATGCTTATAACGAAGCCTCACAAAACCAGGGAAGTGCAAAGGTTTTTACTTTTGCCCAACAGAATAATTTAAGTGCCGAAGATACCCTATACTTATTTGCAGAACATTACCAAGCAGTTTTGGCGACTCCTGATGCTACAGACCATCAAAATATCAGGCAGTTTATGGCCAATGGATGGCAAGGAATAGCTTTTGAAGGCGAGGCTTTAACTTTAAAATAATCTGATTTTTTATTCCGTTTTTAGGTCGCGTTAAGGATTGAAGCGGCATCTTTTTTATTTGTCATTCTGAGCGGAGTCGAAGAACGACAAATAAAAAAATACAGCGGAAAGCCTGCCCTTCCCTTTTTTGGGAAGGGAACGCCCAAAATATTTATTTATTAAACCTAATACCAACCAAAATCAGCTGCTATAAAAAAAAAAAATTTTATCTTGTATTCAGTAAAAGCAATCATCTGTAAAAATGCTTTTCATTAAAAAAAAGAATCTACCCATTCTTTAATTATTTATCCTACCAACTGTTAGATAAAACAAGATGCGAAACAAAAAATTAGAAGGCCTTGCGACTGAGAGAAGCAACCCTTGTGTGACTATTTCAATGATTACACATCAAACTCATCCAGAAAATGCACCAGATTTGTTGACTTTGGAAGCCCTTTTAAAAGAGGCTAAAACCCGAGTATTAAACGAATTTGCAGAAGAAGATGTAAGTGATTTGTTAAAAAATATAGCCGAAATTGAGGAGGAAATTGATGTGAATTATTTAAACTATAGCCTAAACAGTTTACATATTTTTCTGTCTAACCGCACAAAAGAGGTAAGTAAATCTATGTTTAAATTGCTGGAAAATACGGTACAAGTTGGTGATAGATTTGCGCTTAAGCCATTGATAAAAGATTTTAACCAAACCGAGGAATATTATATTTTATTGATTTCACAAGCGGGAGCCCAACTATACCACGCCCTTAACAATACAATTTTAGGCGAAATTAGTAACGATGATTTCCCTTTTGACCAGACTTTAAAAGATCAAAAAATAAACAAAGAACACCATTATAAAGACCCACAAGAGCTTACCGACCCAGGCCGAGTGGAGAACATTATTTTGGAATACCTGAATGTGATAGACAAGGCAATGATTAAAATGCATAGAGAAACAGGTTTGCCTTGTGTATTGGTTTGCACCGAACATAATTACAGTCGTTTAAAAAAAATAGCTGACGTACCCGCTATTTACCTAGGATATACGGCTGTAGATTATAATTACACTACACTGCAAGCATTAGCGGATGCGGCTTGGAAAGTGGTTGATGAGGTGCATGAACAACGTATAGCCGATGAAATTAAAGAGATGCGGGAAGCGGTTGGACATGGTTTAGTTTTTACAGATTTGTCTGATATTTTTAGGGCTGCAAAGGAAGGAAAAGGCGATTTGTTGATTGTGAACGAAGACTTTCATCAGGCTGTAAAAATGAACGGCGAATGGGCTTTTGATTTGGTGAACGATAGTAAACAAACAGGTGTAATAGATGATATTACCAATGAAATTGCCTGGGATGTTTTTTCTAAAAACGGTAGAGTGGTATTTACCCATCAGGAAGAAATAAAACCCTTGGGTGATATTGCTTTAAAGGTGAGGTATTGATAAATGCTTTTGAATGAGCACATTTTAGATGGGAAATCTTTGCTTGTGAGGCAAGCGTCAAAATGTTAGTTTTACAGCATGGAAGATCAGGAGCCAAAAAGTTCACGCAGGGTACGTTATAAGGGTACACACCCAAAATCTTTTAAAGAAAAATACAAAGAATTACAGCCTGAGCGTTTTTCTGAAGACATCGCAAAAATTGAACAGCAAGGGCGTACGCCAGCCGGAATGCACCGTTCTATTTGTGTGAACGAAATTTTGGAATTTCTTCAAATTGTTCCTGGTCAGGTGGGGATGGATGCCACTTTAGGCTACGGCGGGCATAGTTTAGAAATGTTAAAATGTTTGGTGCCGGGTGGGCATTTATACGCTACAGATGTTGATCCTTTTGAGTTACCTAAAACCAGAGATCGTTTAGCGGCTTTGGGTTTCGGACCAGAAGTGCTTACCATCAAAAAAATGAATTTTTCGGGTATTGATTTAATTGCCGAAGAAGCAGGTCCGCTGAATTTTGTTTTGGCCGATTTAGGCGTTTCTTCTATGCAAATAGACAACCCGGATAGAGGATTTTCATTTAAAGTAGAAGGCCCTTTAGATTTAAGATTGAATCCTAACAGTGGAAAATCTGCTGCAGCTTTATTAAAAACCATTTCTAGAGAATACTTAGAAGCCATATTAATAGAACATTCTGACGAGCCCAATGCGGCTTACATTGCCGAAGATATTATAGATGAAATTAAAAAGGGAAATCCCATTAGTACCACTACACAGCTAAAAGAAGTGATTAAAAATGCTTTAGAGTTTCTTCCGCCGGCAGAGCGTAGCGAAGAAGTAAAAAAAGCTTGTCAACGTTGCTTTCAGGCCTTACGCATTGAGGTAAATAATGAGTTTGATGTATTAGATAAATTTCTAGAAAAATTGCCTTATGCTTTAGCTCCGGGTGGCCGAGTAGCGATACTTTCTTTTCATTCGGGCGAAGACCGCAGGGTTAAAAAATCTTTTCAAGGATTATTTAGAGCGGGCATTTACAATGAAATTGCTCCCGACCCAATTCGAGCCTCGGCACAAGAATCTAACACCAACCCAAGAGCTCGTTCTGCAAAATTGAGGTGGGCGATAAAAGCATAGGTTTTTTTTATTGAATTTGTTATTTTAATTCATAATCTCGCCGCTCATAGCCGCAGAGGCCTAGTCCTTTTGCTTCAGCGCAAAAGGACCAAAACGCCGCCGCTACGCCATTAGCTACAAAGTTTGTGCTTTAACTTCTTCATCACAACCGCTAATGCCAAGGCGGAATAAAACGGTGTACTTCGGTTTGTCTAGTTACTTCTTTGGCTTGAGTTAAATTTACTATTCCAATTGAGATTGTGCCTTTGTAAATTCATTGTGCAGAGCCATTTAGTAGATCTACAACGCAGAGCCACATAGCAAGGATGGCCTATGAAGATTTGGAAAGGAAGACCGATAAATCTTTTGCAGAAACTTTATGAAAGCAGTACCCTCAGCAAACCGACGAGTGTTGCATAGACTTTGTTAATTCACTGCCATTCCCACGGCTTCGGTTTGCGTTTTAAGATTTATTGAGGCTTACTGAACAAATATTCATCAAGCCTTGATTTTTTGGTTACTTTCTTATCAAGAAAAAAGTAACTAGGCATGTCCCGCCATAGGGACGGAGAGGTTTGTGCTTTTAGGAAATTAGTGTTTCAATTAAATTTAGTATTCCAATTCTTACACATCCGGCTCATGCCGCCGGTAGGGCAAATACTTTTTTCTTTAGCTGAAAAAGTATTCAAAAAAGCCACCGCTACGCCGATTGCTACAAAGCTTCTGCAATTTGTTCTTCAATGCTAACCGCAATCGCCAAGGCGGAATAATACGGTGTACTTTGGTTTGTCTGGCTACTTCTGTAGGTTAGAGTTAAATTTACTATTCCAATTAAGTTTATGCCTTTGCAAAACCGATATGCATAGCGACAAAGCAGAGCCAAGTTGCAAAGACGGCCTTTGAAGATTTGGAAGAAAAACCCATTTGGCTTTTGCAGAAACATTCTTAAAGCACAATTGCTAAACAATTTTAAAGAGTGTTGTAGATACTTTAGTAAAGCAGAAACATACACACGGCTCAAAATTGTGCTTCAAAGCCAAATGAGGGTTTTCGATCAAATATTCATCAAGCCTTGATTTTTTGGTTAATTTTTCATCAAGGAAAAAGTGCGTAGCACTCTTGAGAGCCTTAAAAAAACAATAAATAACTCGAAAAAAGTAACTAGGCATGTCCCGCCATAGGGACGGAGAGCCTTGAGCGCTTAATTAAAAAATTTATACTTTCTAAATCCTCAGCTCCTATTATATCTTTGTTAAAATACTTGAAACGCCAAACACGTTAAGGTTGAAAATATTTTTGTTTTAAACAGACTCAAAAGAATTAAACAGATGAGAATAGTTTTTATGGGTACCCCCGATTTTGCGGTGGCTTCTTTAGCTGGGTTGCTAAATGCTGGATTTGATATTGTAGGCGTAATTACCGCTCCAGATAAACCTGCTGGCAGAGGACAAAAATTAAACGAATCGGCGGTTAAAAAATTTGCCGTAGAACATCAATTAAAAGTACTACAACCCGAAAAATTAAAAAACCCAGAATTCTTAGCTGAATTAGCAGCTTTAAAAGCCGATTTACAAGTTGTGGTGGCGTTTAGAATGCTACCAGAAGTAGTGTGGAATATGCCGCCAAAAGGAACCATCAATTTACATGGATCTCTTTTACCCCAATACCGCGGTGCAGCGCCTATTAATTGGGCCATTATTAACGGAGAAAAAGAAAGTGGTGTCACCACATTTTTTCTGAAACACGAGATTGATACAGGCGATATTTTGTTTTCTGAAAAAGTACAAATTACTGAGGAAATGACCGCCGGAGATTTGCATGATGCTTTAATGGAAGTAGGTGCCACTTTATTAACTACTACAGTAAAAGCCATAGAAAGCGGCGATTATCAAGAAAAAGCACAGGAAAGTTTTGGTTTAGCGGAGTTAAAACATGCACCTAAAATTTTTAAAGATGATTGTAAAATCAACTGGAATAAAGGTAACGAAGAGGTTTTTGACCATATCAGAGGATTAAGCCCGTACCCTGCCGCTTTTACAGAATTTTTAGGAAAAGGACTTAAAATTTACCTTGCCGAAAAAGAAGATAAAGAACCCGGTATTTCTGCCGGGGCTTTTTTAACAGATGGCAAAACTTACCTCAAGTTTGCTTCTAAAACCGGATTTGTGTGTGTAAAAGAAATTCAGCAAGAAGGTAAAAAGAGAATGAAAATTGATGAATTTTTACGAGGAATGAGGTTAAGTTAATTTGAAGATGTGAAGATTTGAAGATGCTTTTCTAGCGTTTTAGTAATCTTCTTTAATTTGAAAATATATTAGTTTGAAGATGTGCCGATTTGAAGATACCCTTGTAAACTACTGTAAATTAATCTTCAAATTATCTCATTTTCAAATCTTCAAATCATTTAACTTCCTTATTTAATTTATCAATTAAAAATCGGGAAACCTCATTAAAATATCTTTTGCGGTTAAAACCCATTACCCATTGAATACCTTTACTGGCATTGGTAATAAAAACCTCTTCGGCTTCGTTTAAAATATCCGAATTTATTTGGGCTTCTATCATTGGTAAATCAAACTTTTGCGCCAATTGCATCACCACTTGGCGCATTACGCCACCAATACAACCTTCACTTAAAGCTGGCGTAAACAACTGTCCTTTATAAACCAAAAACACGTTTGCGCTTATGGTTTCACATAAAAAACCATTCTGGTTTAAAATAAAAGCCTCGTCTAAACGCATTTGCGCCTTATAAATCCCAGCCATTACGTAAGTTAAAGAATTACAGGTTTTAAGGTTAGAAAGCTTATTTATAGGTTTAGGAATTTCTTTATAAATATCCATAATTAAGCCTTTCCCATTGATCTCATAAAAAGGAGAATCTGATGGTTGCACTTCTAAAGCGTAAGCATGTTTATTTTGATCTGGAGCATAAAACCCACCTGCATTTCTAAATACCGTTAACCTTAAACGGGCGTTTTGACTAATTTTATTACGCTTGCAAATTTCTTCGGCTTTATCTTTTAAAAAGTAGGCATCCATTTGCGAATAGCCTTCTAATTTTAAAATTTTCATCCCTTTTTGTAACCTGTCGGCATGTAAATCGGCAAAGTTAAGTTTCCCTTTAGCCATCCGCATAGATTCAAACAAGCCATCACCGTATTTAAAACCACGGTTACCTATGTTAAAAATCTTATCCTCTTCATCTAAAATCTCCCCATTATAATTGATAAACTTTTTAGCCATAGCCCTACAAATTTATGATTTGAACGTGGTATTTAACTAAAGCTTTCAAAGCTATTGTAAGTAATTTCTCCATTTTTCTATAACCTGCTTAAAATCAGCCGGAAGTTCGGTTTCAAAGTGAACAAGTTTTTTTTGTGTGGGATGAATAAAGCCTAACGTTTTAGCATGTAGAGCCTGCCTTGGAATAATTTCGAAACAGTTTTCTACAAATTGCTTGTATTTTGCAAACAGCGTTCCTTTTCTAATTTTGTCTCCGCCGTAAGGTGCATCACTAAAAAGCGGATGACCAATATGCTTAAAATGTGCCCTAATCTGATGCGTTCTGCCGGTTTCTAATTCGCATTCTACCAAAGTAACATAGTTAAAACGCTCTAAAACTTTGTAATGTGTAACAGACCATTTTCCTTTTTCAGGATCATCATAAACATCCATCACTTTTCTATCTTTTGCACTTCTACCAATATAGCCGCTAATGGTTGCGTCTTCACTTAAATCTCCCCAAACCAAGGCAATGTATTTTCTGGTAATAGAATGATCGTAAAACTGCTTAGCCAAATAAGTCATTGCTCTTTCGTTTTTACTAATCAGCAACAAGCCAGAAGTATCTTTATCTATTCTATGCACCAATCCTGGTCGGCCATCATTTCCTGGTAATTGTGGTAAAGAATTAAAATGAAATACCAAGGCATTTACCAAAGTACCATTCCAATTGCCATAACCTGGGTGCACTACCATTCCAGCTTCTTTGTTCACCAAAATCACATCTTCATCTTCGTAAATAATTTGAATAGGGATATCTTCTGGATAAACGGCTGTATCTCTGGGTGGGTGAGGCAATACAATGCTAATTTCATCAAAAGGCTTTACTTTATAGCTTGCCTTTATGGGTTTGGTATTTACCAATACATTTTCGGCATCTATTGCATTTTGAATTCTGCTTCGTGAAGCATTTTCTACACGGTGCATCAAAAACTTGTCTATTCTTAATAAAGACTGTCCTTTATCAACAATAATTTTTAAATGCTCATATAAGTCACTTTCCTCTTGTTCTAACTGGTCAAACTCATTATCCATCACACAAAATTAAACCTTTTCGCTTATTCTCACTCTTATTTAAAAAACTGGTATCATAATTGGAATCAGCAACGTAATTACCCTTAATTAGAACCAATAATTATGAGAAATTTTTCTAAAAAATTTGTATTTGTAATGAACTTCTTTCCTTTTCTGATTAAAAAAATATACTTTAGGAACTAACAAAAACAGTTCTAAAAATGAAAAAGTTAAACTACTTTTCAAAAATCACCTTCTTATTAATATTTTGTTTTTTTAGTAATCAAACATTTGCTCAAGGCGATGTTTCTGAACTTATTAAATCAGGACCAGAAGATGCAGCAAAACTCGCCAAAGCTTATTTAAATCCATTTTTTAAAGGTTTAGGTTTTGGAATGAATAGTGGCTGGTACAACTCGGCGAAAGCCAAAAACTTAGGAAAATTTGATCTTAGAATTCAGGCTTCAGCCGCCATGGTTCCCTCATCAGATCAATCTTTTGATATCAGAACTCTTGGACTTTCCAATAAAACCAGATTAAGAAACCCTGCTAATTTTTCTACACCAACTGCATTTGGAGCTAATAATGAAGGCCCTGAATTGGTTTTATATGATAACAACGGTACAGAAGTAGGGTCATTTAATATGCCTGCAGGTTCTGGAATTAAATTTGTTCCTTCCCCGCAGGTACAAGCTACAATTGGAATTATTAAAAATACTGATGTATCTATCAGATATTCTCCAGAAATAGGGAAATCAGAGGATTATGGAACCGTACAAGTATTAGGCTTTGGAATTAAACACGAAATTACCAAGCTTTTGATGCCGGGTAAAACCGAAAAAATTATCCCGATTGACATTGCTATAGCAGCCGGCTACAACCAGATAAAGTATAACTACCAGGTTGCCCAAGCAGATCAAGTTGATGATAGCAATAGTGGCCAAGATCTTAAACAAAGAGTAGAAGGTAAATTTAGTGGCTATACTTTTGACGCTATTGTATCTAAAAAAATAGCCTTATTCACTCCTTTCTTTTCTATTGGATATAACACCGCTAAAACTGATTTAGGTTTATTAGGAAATTATATAGTGAGAACAAGTGCGCCAACTGTGATTAGCCCACTTCCAAACTCTCCTGATAAATTCACCACCTTTACTGACCCTGTAAAATTCAAACAAGATGATATTGCCGGCGTAAGATCAAGCATAGGTTTCTCTTTACACTTAGCTATTTTTAGGTTATACGGAGCTTATAGCATTGGCGAATACCAAGCTTACACCGCCGGAATTGGCTTAGGAATTGGCAAATAAAATTATTTTTCTAACTTATTAATCCTTAAATCAGGTAGCTGATTTAAGGATTTTTTATTGAACAATGTCTTGCATTTAGATGATCGACTTAAAATTTTACAGCCCGGAGGAAGAAATCACTTACGCTCCAATTACCAATCATCATATCCGGCTTTTCATCAAAAGAGACGATTTAATTCACCCCTTTATCTCGGGCAATAAGTGGCGGAAACTCAAATATAACCTCATTACCGCTCAAGAAACTCATAAAAATCACTTGGTTACTTTTGGTGGGGCCTATTCTAATCATGTTTTAGCTACGGCTGCTGCGGGCGCAAAATTTGGTTTTAAAACCACCGCTTTTATTCGTGGAGAAGAAGCTAAAAACTCACTTTTAGATTTTTGTAAACTCTTTGGAATGCAGTTGATTTTTGTAAGCCGAAAAGATTATCTAAATAAAGCAGACTTACACCATCAGCATTTTAACAACGATGATTCAGCTTATTTTTTAGATGAGGGAGGCTTTGGTACCGATGCAGAAAAAGGATGCAGAGAAATTATCACAGAACTTCAGCAAGAATATGATCACATTTTTTGCTCGGCTGGCACAGGAGCCACAGCCGCTGGAATTTTAAATGGAATCTATTTAAAAAAACAGACTACTCAGTTTCATTTAGTGCCCGCCTTAAAAGGTGGGGCTTTATTACAAGAGGCCATTAAACCTTTGTTGATAGCCGATAGCATGTATCCTATTCATGATGAATATCATTTTGGAGGCTATGCCAAAACCCAACCTCCGTTAATTGATTTTATTAAAGATTTCACTAGCAAAACCGGTATTTTATTAGACCCGGTTTATACCGGAAAAACACTTTTTGCGATTAAGGATCTGGCCTCAAAAAATTACTTTAAAAAAGATACTTCCGTTTTAATGATACACACCGGAGGGCTGTTTGGAATTTTAGGAATGTTAGATAAATTTTAGTTTATTGAGAAGAAATTAGTCAAAATATTGCCATATATTATTTGCTTAGTGTAAACCTTGCTTGCTAAACAGTTCAAAATATAGGTTTAAACTGTTTAAACCTATATTTACTTTGAAAGGTTAAAAAGTGCCCATATTTGCCATTCTAAGGCATTTTTAATAAATTTGAACAAACCGAAATTATTATGTACAAATTATCAGTAGCTCCCAATCAGGTTCAAAATATCTTAGGCAAACATTTACTAACCGACGGTTACGATCTTATTTTCGACATGGAAAAAAGTAACGGTGTTAGAATTTACGATTCTAAATACAACCGCTCATTATTAGATTTTTTCACCTGTTTTGCTTCTGTTCCTTTGGGTTATAATCATCCAAAAATGATGGAGGATGAAGAGTTTAAAAAGAATTTGTTTTTAGCCGCAATGGCCAATCCTTCTAACTCTGATATTTATACCACACAATATGCTCAGTTTGTAGATACCTTCTCTAGAGTTGGTATTCCTGATTATTTGCCTCATGCTTTTTTTATTGCAGGCGGCGGTTTAGCCATAGAAAATGCTTTAAAAGCAGCAATGGATTGGAAGGTTCAAAAGAATTTTGCTAAGGGCTACCGCGAAGAAAAAGGACTGCAAGTTTTACATTTTGACCAGGCTTTTCATGGTAGAACAGGTTATACCCTAAGTTTAACCAATACTTTACCAGATAAAACGAAGTGGTTTGCACAATTTAACTGGCCAAGGGTATCAAATCCAAAAATTAAATTCCCTTTTACTGATGATTCTTACGAGGATCTGTTAAAAAGAGAAGCACTTTCAATTGCTCAAATCAAAAAAGCTTTTGAGATAAACAAAGATGATATTTGCGCCATCATTATAGAGCCGGTACAATCAGAAGGTGGAGATAACCATTTCCGTCAGGAGTTTTTAGAACAATTAAGAACTATATGTGACGAAAACGATGCCCTTTTAATTTATGATGAAGTGCAAACAGGTTTAGGTTTAACAGGTAAGTTTTGGTGTCACCAACATTTTGGAGAAAAAGCCCGACCAGATATTATTGCTTTTGGTAAAAAAATGCAGGTTTGCGGTATTTTAGCAGGGAAAAAGTTAGATGAAATAGAAACTAACGTTTTCAATGTTCCATCAAGAATTAACTCTACTTGGGGAGGCAATTTGGTAGATATGGTTCGTTCTTCTAAAATTATGGAAATTGTAGAAGAAGACCAATTATGTGACCATGCTGCCGAAGTTGGCGAATACCTGCAAAGCCAATTATTAAAAATAGCCGAAACAGATGAAAGAGTGGCTAACGTAAGAGGCAGAGGCTTATTAACTTCTTTTGATTTCCCGACCAAAGATTTAAGAGATAAATTTGTTAAAACCGGAATGGAACAAGGCGTGATGTTTTTAGGCTGCGGCAACCAAACCATCCGTTTCCGTCCAGCATTAATTATTCAAAAAGAACATATTGATGAAGGAATGGAAGTGATGAAGAAAGTGTTGAATTTAATATAAATTTAAACCCAATATTTTAAAATCCTAAAACGGAATCTTTATTAGATTGTGTTTTAGGATTTTTTCTACTAAAACCTAAACATACCTCTTCACAATCCTCAAATTGTGAGAATACTTCTGTAGTTCTGTAGAATAAATTCCTTGGTTGTCTATTCTATCAATTTTTACTTTGCCTGAGGCATGAATAATTTGGCTATTATTAAGCATGATACCAACATGGGTAATTTTTCCTTCCTCGTTATCAAAAAAAGCTAAATCTCCAGCTTTGGCTTCGGTTAAAAAATCAACCAATTTACCTTGTTCGGCTTGTTGCGAAGCATCTCTATGTAATTGAATACCCAGCATTTTAAACACAATTTGCGAAAAACCCGAACAGTCTAACCCAAAATGAGTTTTTCCACCCCATAAATAAGGTGCATTTAAAAACATTTTAGCCGTTTCTTGTACGTCTTCTTCAAAATCTTCGTGATTTGGTATAAAAACATTGTTAGAAGTAACCTGATAAAATTCTTTTCCAATCCAAAATTTACCATCGGTATAAAATGGCAAAGTACTGCCGGCTACCAAGTAAAAAGGTTCCTTTAAAGTCCCTTTCAAAATCATGGTGCTTACTTCATTGGTTAAAAACTGAGGCTCACTTTTTAATTCTTCAATAATGCTGTATTCAATAAGGGTCACCTGCTTTTCGTCTAACCAACCTTCATAAGCATCTTCGGTATGCTTAACCTTAAGCCAATATCCTTCCTTGCCTGTAATCTCAAAAGTATCACCAAATAAGATTTGAGAAATCATTTCTGAAGAATGTAAAGGATTTACCCTTAATGGGATAACAGATAATTGACAAATGCCAAAAGAATTTTGCATAATCTTTTTTTGATGGTCTGAATTTTGTGTAAATTAACACAAATCATTTATAACATGGAAAATTTACAGTCTTTTCAAAAAATTTTAATTGCCGTTGACGATTCTAAATATGCACATCAAGCAGCAGCTTATGGCTTTGCCTTGGCTAAAAAATTATCAGCTGATGTGGCTCTGATTCATGTAAACGAAATCCCAATAGCCATGAATGTAACCGGCGATCCTATGTTAGGAGATCCGGGCATGATTTTACCCGACATCATGGATTTACAAAAGAAAGCTTCTCAAGAACTTTTTAATAAATTAAAAGCTGAATTTGGAAGCGAATTGATTACCAATGAGTACATTATTGATGGTTCGGCGTCTAATCAAATAGTAGAAACTGCTAATGAATTTGGTGCTTCTATGATTGTTTTAGGCACACATGGCAGAACTGGTTTTGACCATTTCATATCTGGTTCTGTTGCCGAGAGCGTAAGCAGACATGCAAGCTGTCCGGTATTAATTGTTCCAAATAAAGATTAAAGTAACAGTAAAAAATTTGGAAGTTTTTTATAGGATTTATGTGCCTTCATGGCTAATTTTTAAAACTTGCTATTTCATTTCACGCAAAGGCCGCAAAGTTTAAATCGCAAAGCTCGCAAAGAAAAAAATAAAATATGCGTCCAGCTCTCTGTGAATCTCCGAGCCTCTGTGGTTTATTCTTAGACCTGCTATTCCATTTCACGCAAAGGCCGCAAAGTTTAAACCGCAAAGCTCGCAAAGAAAAATAGAAATATGCGTCACAGCTCTCTGTGAATCTCCGAGCCTCTGTCGTTAATTCTTAAAACTTGCTATTTTATTTTCACGCAAAGGCCGCAAAGTTTAAATCGCAAAGCTCGCAAAGAAAAATAGAAATATGCATCACAGCTCTCTGTGAAACTCCGAGCCTCTGTGGTTAATTCTCAAAACTTGCTATTCCATTTCACGCAAAGGCCGCAAAGTTTAAATCGCAAAGCTCGCAAAGAAAAAAATAAAATATGCGTCCAGCTCTCTGTGAATCTCCGAGCCTCTGTGGTTAATTCTTAAAACTTGCTATTTTATTTTCACGCAAAGACCGCAAAGTTTAAATCGCAAAGCTCGCAAAGAAAAATAGAAATATGCGTCACAGCTCTCTGTGAAACTCCGAGCCTCTGTGGTTAATTCTTAAAACTTGCTATTTTATTTCACGCAAAGGCCGCAAAGTTTAAACCGCAAAGCTCGCAAAGAAAGATAGAAATATGCGCCCAGCTCTCTATGAATCTCTACATCTCCGTGGTTAATTCTTAAAACTTGCTATTTCATTTTTTAAACATTTATTAGAATCATTGGTTACTTTTGTTGTTCATGTTTGTACAAATTAAAGACCTCCAAATTTTCAAAAAAAAAGCTTTAAACTGGGCAAACTCTTTTGAAATTTGTTGTCTTTTAGATTCTAATCAATATCAAGATCCTTATTCCAAATTTGATTTATTAATTGCCGCTGGCACAGTAGATTTCATTTCAAGTAAAGAATCTTCCACTTCTTTTGATCAATTAAATGAATTTAGAAAAAAACATGCTGGTTGGATATTTGGCGGTTTAGGTTACGACCTTAAAAATGAGATTGAAGACCTGAGTTCTAAAAACCCGGATTTCTTAAACTTCCCTGACCTATTCTTTTTTGCCCCTCAACATTTACTCCTCTTAAAAGGAGATGTTTTAGAAATTATAAGCGATGATGCAAAACAAATTTGGAAAAACATCAACGATTTAGATATTGAGCAATCGTTTTTGGCGCCAAAAGTTGATATCAACTGTAGATTTACAAAAACTGATTATTTAGATACTGTTAACGAAATTAAAAAAGAGATTGCTCAAGGAAACATTTATGAAACCAACTTTTGTATAGAGTTTTATGCAGAGCAGATCAACCTACAACCTACTCACACTTTTAATCAATTAAACACCCTTTCTCCTTCCCCATTTTCAAATTATTTTAAATGGTTTGATCAATATATTTTATCGGCTACGCCAGAAAGATTTTTATCTAAAAGAGGTAGAAAACTAATTTCGCAACCCATAAAAGGAACGGCCAAAAGAAGTTTAAATCTTTTAGAAGATGAGCAAATAAAAAAAGATTTGGTTAACCACCCAAAAGAACAGCAAGAGAATGTAATGATTGTAGATTTGGTGAGAAATGATCTTACAAAATCTGCAAAAAAAGGTACCGTTAAAGTGGAAGAACTTTTTGGAGTTTACAGTTTTAAACAAGTGCATCAAATGATTTCTACCGTTGTTTGTGAGTTAGATGATGCTATTTCTAATGCCTATGTTTTAAAAAACTCTTTCCCGATGGGCAGCATGACGGGTGCACCAAAAATTAAAGCCATGCAATTAATGGAAAAATACGAACGTAGCAAAAGAGGGATGTATTCTGGTGCTGTTGGTTATTTTTCGCCAGATGATGATTTTGATTTCAATGTAATTATTAGATCTATTCTTTATAACGAGCGTACAAAATACCTTTCTTTTCAAGTAGGAAGCGCTATTACCTATTATGCCGAACCAGAAAAAGAGTACGAAGAGTGCTTACTAAAAGTGAAGGCTATTTTAGAAATTTTTACATAAAAAAAAAGCTGCCTTAAACTAGTTTAAGGCAGCTTTTTTTATCTTTTCTGGTTATATTATTTTACCGTATAATATTTTTGCGCTTCGGGTAAATATCTTTTTATATCTGCAATTCTGGTAGCATCACTTGGGTGAGTGCTTAAAAACTCAGGTGGACTTTGTCCGTTTTTTTGTGATGCCATTCTTTGCCAAAAATCTACCGCACTTGTTGGATTATATCCTGCCATTGCCATAAAAATTAAGCCTAATCTATCTGCTTCAGATTCTTGCTTTCTAGAGTTTGGTAATAACACACCTGCTTGTGCACCTATGCCAAATACTTGTTGAAAAACATTTGCTCCCGCATCTGTTTTAGTCACAGCCGCTCCGGCTAAAGCACCTAAGCCTTGCGCTAACATAGCATTAGAATATCTTTCGCTAGAGTGTCTTGCAATAGCATGAGCTATTTCATGTCCCATAACTGTTGCTAAACCTGCATCGGTTTGCGTTACAGGTAAAATTCCAGTATAAACAGCTACTTTTCCACCGGGCATACACCAAGCATTTACATCACTGCTCTCTATTAAATTATATTCCCATTGGTATCCTGCAATTTGATCTCCGTATCCATTAGCATTCATGTACTTTACAACTGCTGATTGTATGCGAGCACCAATTTCTTTTACTTTTCTACTTTGAGTAGTATTGTTTACTACTTTAGTTTTTGAATCTGATAAAAATTCTCTGTAACTCTGAGATGCCATTTGTTGCATTTCAGTTTCACTTACCAAACTTGCCTGTCTTCTACCTGTTAAAGGTACTGTAGAACAGGCCGTAAAAAACACTGCTAACCCTAAAATGGTTAACACTTTAAAATTTTTAATCATCTTCATTTTATTGGATTTGTTTCTTTTTAAACAAATTTACTTTGGATTCTTTGCCTCTTAATAAACGCTCAATGTTTTTTTGATGCGTTACTAAAATTAAAATGCAAATGCACATCCCATAAATAATAATTGCTTTTACAGAAACCTGGTATACAAAAATCACACTTAGTGGAAATGTAAAACCAGCAGATATTGAGCTTAAAGAAACATACCTGGTTAAAAGTAAAACAACAGTAAATACAAGAACGCAAAGTAAAGATGCCGGCAAGTGAACTGCCAAAATCATACCAAACAAAGTTGCAATACCCTTGCCTCCTCTAAAACCTGCAAATATTGGGAACAAGTGTCCCATTACCGCTACTATGCCTAAAGCTAATTGATAATTAACATATTGAACAGAATGCTCTGGACCGGTAACAGATAGCCCTATAAAATAGGCTAAGTTGGTAGCTGTCCAACCTTTTGCTATATCTACCAACATTACAGGAATGCCTGCTTTTTTCCCTAACACCCTAAAAGTATTGGTAGCACCAGCGTTACCACTGCCGTACTCCCTCACATCTATCCCATAAAACGCCTGCCCAATCCACACAGCAGACGGTATAGAACCAAATAAATAAGCCAAAAGTAATGCTCCAATAGAGTAAAGAGATATCATGAAGCGTTAATTATATTAATTGTAGATTTTTCAAAAACCAAAATTTTAATTTTATACCACAGCTTTTAAGCTCATGTCTAAACTTTTTACTGAATGTGTTAATGCACCCATTGAAATAAAATCTACTCCGCATTTTGCATATTGCAATGCGTTTTCTTGAGTAATTCCTCCAGAAGCTTCTGTGATAAACTTCCCATCAACTAAAGCAACTGCTTTTTTTAGTTCTTCAAAATTAAAATTATCAAGCAATATTCTATCAACTCCGCCTAAATTAATAACTTCTTGTAGTTCTTTAAGATTTCTCACTTCAATTTCTATCTGTAAATTTAATTGATTTGTCTTTAAATACTCTTGTGCGGCTTTAATTGCTTGAGAAATTCCACCAGCGTAGTCTACATGATTATCTTTTATTAAAATCATATCATACAATCCAAATCTATGGTTAACGCCTCCGCCAATGCGAACAGCCCATTTTTCGAGAAATCTAAGGTTGGGAGTAGTTTTTCTGGTGTCTAAAACTTTTGTTTGAGTAGTAGCCAATTGTTTAACAACACTATTGGTGGTGGTTGCAATACCACTCATTCTTTGCATGGTATTTAAAACCAACCTTTCGGCAGCAAGAATAGATCTTGTATTCCCATTCACCATCAAAACAATATCTCCGTATTTTACAGGAGCACCGTCTTCAATCAAAACATCTACTTGTAAATTAGGATCCACCGCTTTAAAAATATCTAAAGCCAAGGCAACGCCGGCAACAATACCGTCTTCTTTAATTAATAATTTGGCTTTGCCTGAGGCTGTTTCAGGGATAGTAGATAATGAAGTATGGTCGCCGTCTCCAATATCTTCCTTTAACGAATTATAAATAAACTGTTGTAATATATCCTTATCCAATTTTATATTTTTTAGAATCTCAAAAATATAAACTTTTCTAAGTTTCGTTACTCTTTATTTTCTTCTATTCTTATTTGAGTGATATTAAAACTTCCACCGGCATTTTTTAATTCGAAACTTACTCTAAAAACACCCTTCGACGAATTTAAAATAATCACTCCAAATTTGTAATTGGGATTAGAAACCACTTTATGAACAATCTTTATACTTAGAGGAGGATGCTTTACTAAAAAATCTTTTAAAATAAGCTCAGCTTGGTTTGAGGAATATATTTCTTCATTATCTAAGATGGCAAGCTCTACTGTGGATGAAAAATACTTTGAAATTTCTTTTGAGTTACCACTTTTAAATGCTGAGGAAACCTCATCGATAACATCTGAAGCAAAAGTAATTTTAAAAAATAAAAGAAATATTAAAGTAAATGAGGTTTTCATTTGAGTGATTTATACTTTAAAAGCACATAAACAGTGCCAAAGGTGATTAAAATGTTTTATTAAAGCAAAATGTTTTCACACTGCTTGATTTTAAAATTTTTATATTTGCATTGTGAGAAATAAAAAAGTTGCACTCTTAATTTTAGATGGCTGGGGTTACGGCAAAAACGACTCTTCAAACGCCGTTTACGCGGCAAATACGCCGTTTTTTGATAATTGTTTAAAAACCTATCCTAACTCTAGATTGTTAGCTTCTGGTGAAGCCGTGGGTTTGCCAGCCGGACAAATGGGAAATTCAGAAGTTGGGCACATGAACCTTGGTGCAGGCAGAATTGTTTACCAAGAATTAGGAAGAATACACAAAGCGGTTAAAGATGGAGAATTTAAAACCAATGAAGTTTTAAAAACGGCTTTTGAATACGCTAAGGAAAATAATAAAGACGTCCACTTTATAGGCTTGGTTTCTGATGGTGGTGTACATGCTCATACCTCTCATTTAAAAGGTTTGTGTGATGCAGCAAAATATTTTAATCTTGAAAATGTTTTTATCCATGCATTTTTAGATGGTAGAGATACTGATCCAAACGCCGGAATAGATTACCTCAAAAATCTAAATACTTTTTTAGAAAATTCTACAGGCAAGGTAGCGTCTGTTATTGGCAGATATTACGCCATGGATAGAGACAACAGATGGGAAAGAGTTAAGCTAGCTTATGATCTTTTGGTACATGGCGAAGGGGAAAAAGTCACTGATTTAGTAAATAGTGTAGCTCAATCTTATGTACAAGGAGTAACGGATGAATTTATTAAACCTTTAGTAAAAATTGATGCTTTTGGAAATCCTATTGCCACAATTAAAGATGGCGATGTGGTAATTTGTTTCAATTTTAGAACAGATAGAGGAAGAGAAATTACCACTGCCTTAACCCAAAAAGAATTTCCGGATTACAATATGAAGCCTTTAAATCTTCATTATGTAACCATGACAACTTATGACGAAACATTTAACAACGTAAAAGTAGTTTTCACAAAAGATGATTTATCACAAACCTTAGGCGAAGTTTTAGAAAAACACCATAAAAACCAAATTAGAATTGCCGAAACGGAGAAGTATCCTCACGTAACTTTCTTTTTCTCTGGCGGAAGAGAAAAAGAATTTGAAAATGAAAAAAGGATTATGATCCCCTCTCCAAAGGTAGCCACTTATGATTTACAACCAGAAATGAGTGCCCAAGGAATTAGAGATGCTATTATTCCAGAGTTAGAAAAAGGTTGGGCTGATTTTATTTGCTTAAATTTTGCTAATCCAGATATGGTGGGACATACCGGAGTTTTTAGTGCCGTTGTAAAAGCAGTTGAAACTGTAGATGCCTGCACACAAGCTGTTGTAGAAGCTGGTCAAAAAAATGGCTATTCCTTTATTATTATTGCAGATCATGGTAATGCCGACTATATGATTAATGAAGACGGTTCTCCTAATACCGCTCACAGCACCAATCTTGTCCCTTGTATTTTAATTGATGAGGATTATAAAACAATAAGAGATGGAAAACTAGGAGACATTGCACCTACTATCCTTAAATTATTAAATATAGAAGCTCCTGAAAAAATGACGGGTTCAGTTTTAATCTAATGTTGAACTTACTTAGAGCTATTATTATTGTTTTTTTGTTGAGCGGGTGTTTTTCTAAAGAAACAGAAAAATCTCGCCAACAAATTTATTATTTTGATTTAAAGGATTATTTCTCTAAAACTGCCTTGCAGCTAAACAAAATAAATCCCACCATTAATAAATCGGTATCAAAAAATAATATTGAGGAAACTCAAAATCTGACTATAAAAAATTGGAATCAGGAGTTGGCTTTATTTATAGAATCTGATATTAATAAAGCAGCTTGGAAAGATAGTTATATTAAAGATTCTACCGCAACAAAAACTACTTATACGGCTAATGATGAGGATTTAAGAACTCAAAAAATTGAACTATTTTTTGAAAACGGAATCTTAGCAAAAATTAAAATCAATTCTAAAGTAGATAATCTGCTTTATCAAACCAAAGAAGATTTAGAATTCATTCCAGATTCTGCTTACAGCATCAAAAAATATCAAAAAGTAATTTTATTAGGAGAAAACAATTATTTGATAAAAGCTAAACTCAATTAGAATTATCTTATTTCTGCCAATATCTGTTTAGATTTTTCTATCTGATTTAGAATATCTTTTCTAGTGCCATTTTCATCTAAAACCCTTTGCAAATCTGTAATTGACGCATGCATAGAATTAATTACTGCTGATTTGTTGTAGGTATCATTAATTTTTTGACTCTTAAAAATTCCATACTCCTGATAAGCCAAACCCCTATTTTGATACACTTTCATATCATTAGGATTCAAATCAATAGAAGTAGAAAAATCTTTAATTGCACTTAGTAATAACTTTTCTTTTTCTATAGAACGATAATCTTTTATAGAATTAGAAAGCAAAACTTTAGCCTTACCCCTGTAATAGTAAGCTACAGTTTCGGTAGGCTTCATGGTAATTAATTTATTAAAGGCATCTACAGATTTTCTATACTCAGCAGCATGATAGTTAGAATATCCCATTAACCATAGTGCATTCATGTTACTATTGTCAGTAGCGTACGCTTTTTCAAAGTAACTTGCGGCAGTTCTAAACTCGCCTCCCATCATTGCTTTTTGCCCCAAACGCTCAAACGGGGTTTGAGCTATTACTGTACTAAATGAAATTACACTAAAAAAAATTAATAAAATTTGCTTGTTCATTTTATAAAATGGAAAAATCCGAATTTCAAATTTAATATTCAATTACAATAACGTGGCTATTTTACTATTATTTCCTGAAAACAAACTGACTTTATTTCATACACCCAACAAATACCCCTCCAATTAAATCTAAAAAACAGATTTTATATGCTTAAAATAGAATTGGCATAACTGTTGCAAATTTGTTTGTGTATTCACAATACGCAGTTTTAACAGATGTTTTCTGTCAATTTGGCGTTCAATCATGAAAATTATATATGAGCAAATTCGATAATTTCGACTTTAACCACGCATTACCATTAATTAATGAAGATACAGAATTCTTTCCTCTCATGTCTCAAGAAGACGAGGAGGAGATGAACAATGAGCAAACTCCAGAGATTTTATCTATTCTGCCTTTAAGAAACACCGTTCTTTTTCCGGGAGTAGTTATTCCTATTACCGTTGGCAGAGATAAATCTATCAAACTGATAAAAGATGCCTATAAAGGAAAGAAAATTATAGGGGTAGTTGCCCAAAAAGATGTAAGCATTGAAGACCCAACTTTTAGCGACTTAAATACGGTAGGTACAGTTGCCGTTATTGTAAAAATGCTTCAAATGCCCGATGGAAATACCACGGTAATTATTCAAGGCAAAAACAGGTTTCAATTGGTAGATGAAGTTCAATCTGAGCCTTACCTTAAAGCTTCTGTTCAAAAATTTGAAGAAATTAGACCAAAGGTTGATAAAGAATTTAAAGCTATGGTGGCTTCTGTAAAGGAGTTAGCCATGCAAATTATTCAGTTTTCTCCAAATATTCCTTCCGAAGCTGCTATTGCGATAAAAAACATAGAAAGTATTCCTTTCTTAATCAACTTTATTTCATCTAACATGAATGCCGCCGTTGCAGATAAGCAACTGATGTTGGAAGTGGCTAATTTAAGAGACCGAGCCACCATGGTTTTAGAACATTTGAGTACTGAATTACAAATGTTAGAACTTAAAAACCAAATTCAAAGTAGAGTAAAGGTAGATTTAGACAAGCAGCAACGAGATTATTTTTTAAATCAACAATTAAAAACCATTCAGGAAGAGCTAGGTGGCAACTCTCCAGACATGGAAATTGAAGATTTAAGATTAAAAGGCAAGAAAAAACAATGGAGTAAGGAAACTGCCACTCATTTTAACAAAGAACTAGATAAATTAATGAGAATGAATCCGGCAGCGGCCGATTACTCTTTACAAATTAATTATTTAGAAGTCCTGTTAGATTTACCTTGGTCTCATTTTACCAAAGATAATTTTGATTTAAAAAGAGCCGAGAAGATTTTAGATAAAGACCATTATGGTTTAGATAAAGTTAAAAAGCGTATCATAGAATATTTAGCTGTTTTAAAATTAAAACACAATATGAAAGCGCCAATTCTTTGTTTAGTAGGCCCTCCGGGAGTTGGAAAAACCTCTTTAGGTAAATCTATAGCCAAAGCTTTGGGAAGAAAATACGTGAGAATGGCTTTAGGTGGCATTAGAGATGAAGCCGAAATTCGTGGTCATCGTAAAACCTATATTGGTGCCATGCCAGGTAGAATTATTCAATCTATTAAAAAGGCAGGTTCTTCTAATCCGGTTTTTGTTTTAGATGAAATTGATAAAGTTGGAAACGATTTTAGAGGAGATCCATCATCAGCTTTGCTAGAAGTTTTAGATCCAGAACAAAATAATGCTTTCGCAGATCATTTCCTAGAATTAGATTACGATCTTTCTAATGTGATGTTTATCGCAACAGCAAATTCATTAAGTAGCATACAACCTGCTTTATTAGACAGGATGGAAATTATTGAAGTAAATGGCTACACCATTGAAGAAAAAATAGAGATTTCTAAAAAACATTTGATTCCAAAACAAAGGGAACAACACGGCTTAAAAACCAAAGACATTAATTTAAAAGCTACCGTAGTAGAAAAAATTATTGAAGATTATACTCGTGAATCTGGTGTGCGTGGTTTAGAAAAAGCAATTGGATCTGTGGTGCGTGGTGCCGCTACTAAAATTGCGATGGAAGAAACTTACAATCCTACTTTCTCTTATGAGGATATTAAAAAAACCTTAGGCCCAGCTTATTACGATAAAGATATTTATGAAAATAACGAAGTTGCCGGTGTGGTTACAGGTTTGGCCTGGACACAAGTTGGTGGCGATATCCTTTTTATAGAGAGCAGCTTAAGCCCAGGCAAAGGAAAAATGACTTTGACTGGTAATTTAGGAGATGTGATGAAAGAATCGGCAGTAATTGCTATGGCTTTTATCAGAGCACATGCTGATGATTTAGGAATAGATCATCGAGTTTTTGACCAATGGGATTTACATATTCACGTTCCGGCGGGTGCTACTCCAAAAGATGGCCCATCAGCTGGAATTACCATGTTAACGGCTTTAACATCGGTATTTACCCAAAGACAAGTAAAAAACCATTTAGCCATGACAGGAGAAATTACCTTGAGGGGAAAAGTTTTACCTGTTGGCGGTATTAAAGAGAAAATTCTTGCGGCTAAAAGAGCAAATATTAAAGATGTAATTTTATCAAAATCTAACGAGAAAGATATTTTAGAGATTAAAGCTGATTATATCAAAGACATGAATTTTCATTATGTAACTGATATGTTGAGTGTGGTAAAGCTTGCTTTATTAGATAAAAAAGTTAAAAACGCTTTAAATATTGTTTACAAAGAAGAGCCAGCTAAACAAATCGCTTAAAGCATTTATAGATTTTTATAGTAATTTTAAAAGCCGGAAAACACTTCCGGCTTTTTTTATGAAACAATACTTAAAATTTGTCTTTGCAATTTCTTTTGGCATTATTGGTTTAAAGAGTTACGCTCAACAAAAAACTTATAAAAACGAAATTGGCTTCAACAGTGAAAATGATTCTTTTTTAGCTACCGGGCAGGATAGATATTATACCAATGGTTTGTTTGTTAATTTTAGAAGCGCTTTAGTTGTAGATACCTTAAAATTCAGAAAAAAGATATGGAGTATTGATTTTGGGCAGCAATTATTTAATGCCCAAACTGGCGCTGTACCCAATATCACCTTTGTTGACCGCCCTTTTGCAGCTTATTTATACGTTGGTGCTTCTATCCAATATTTTGATAAAAAAGAAAACAGCACTAAATTAAGTGTGCAAATTGGAACCATAGGGCCACGAGCTTTTGGAAGGCAAACCCAAGAAATTATTCACGAAACCTTTGGTTTTTACGATATAAACGGATGGCAATTTCAGGTGAATAACGAAATTGGAGTTAATTTAAAGCTAAATTCTCACGTTTTACTTTATCGTTCTAAAAACAAAAAAACCGATTTTTCTATGCCTTTAGAAGCTAGAATTGGCAACACTTTTTCTGGTTTAAAATATGGTATATTATTTAGAGCTGGCAACATCAATCCACTTTATCATTCTGTAGCTACGCAAAGTAATGTGAGTACTCATCAAGAAAATGGTGTAAACAAAAACGAATTTTACCTCTTCTTAAAACCATCTTTAGATGTTGTTTTATATGATGCCACTATAAAAGGAGGATTATTTAATGAAGATAAAGGTCCGCTGACTTTTAAAACCAAACCTTTGGTTTTTTCTCAAGAAGTGGGCTTGGCTTATGCCACCAAAAGATGGACTTTTGATTTTTCGGCAGTTTTTAAAACTAAAGAACTTAAAGAAATGCAGCAATCCAACCAATATGGGTCTTTAAATGTTTATTATCGGTTTTAAAAGGAATCCAATCCACCGCCCCTATTTATTTTCTTTAGCGATTTAATTCTTTTATCGTCTAATCGTTTTTTAACCGAGGAATAAGTAGGTTTTGATGGTTTCCTTTTTTTCTCTTCTTTAAGGCTTTCGCCGATGAGCTTAATGGTTTTTTTGATGGCAATTTCTTTATTTCTTAATTGCGTACGTTCTTCTTCGGCTACTACATGAAAAATTTCATCGTTAGAAATTCTATTTGCTAAACGCAAAGCTATTTTGCTTTTCTCATCTTCAGTAAAAAGTGTAGAAGCATTAAAATTCCAAAGCAATTCTACTTTAGTGCTCACCTTGTTAACATTTTGGCCTCCCTTTCCGCCGCTTCTAGAAGTTCTAAAAGAGAATTCCTTTTCTAACGCTTCCCTATTAATATTCATATCCTATTTTTCTATTCTATACAAAACAAAACAAACTGCTTTTAGATTTGCTAAACCACTCGGTTTTTAAATGTTTCATAATAAACGCTAAATTAGCCATCCAATGCGTAAAAATACGATCTTCTTTTTGTTTACCATTTTTTTGTTTGTCGCAAAAACCACCTTTGCTCAAACTGGTGGAAAAGGAGTTTTTAGGTTTTTAAACCTACCAAATGCATCAAAAACAGCGGCTTTAGGAAATGCTTTTCCAGTCAGTAATCAACCAGATTTTACACAAGCTTTTCAAAATCCTTCATTAATTAATGATGATGCCGCAGGCGTTTTAGCTTTAAATTACAGTAATTATATTTCTGATATCAACTTTGGATCTATCCAATATGGTTTGAAATTAAAAAATACAACAGTAATTTCAACCGGATTAATGTTTGTCAACTATGGTGATTTTGAGGAGATTGATGCTAGTGGAAACGCTACAGGAAACACTTTTTCGGCAGGAGATTATCTTTTAAATATCGGCTATGCCAAAAACTGGAAACAAAAAATTTATTATGGTGCCAATGCAAAAATCATCTATGGTGCTTATGATATTTACCGGTCTTTTGCTTTAGCTACAGATTTGGCTATCACTTATAAAGATTCGGCAAGTAATATGGCTACCGGCATTATTTTTAAAAACATAGGTTATCAAATCAAACCTTTTGACCAAAAAAGAGAAAGTTTACCTTTTGAAATTGCTCTTTCCTTTTCCCAAAAACTAAAATACGCTCCGTTTAGGTATCATATCAGCTATACTAATTTACAAAACTTTAACCTCAGCTATCAAGATCCAAATAATGAGGATGAAGAATTAGATTTACTCACCGGAGAACCCATCAAAGATAAAGTAGGTTTTGCCAGTCGCTTTTCCAGACATTTTATTTTTGGTGCCGAATTATTATTATCCCCATCGTTTAACATCCAGGCTGGATATAATCTGCAAAAAAACAAAGAATTAAATTTGAGCGGAACTGGTGGTTTAGCAGGCTTCTCTTTTGGCTTTATGTTAAAATTAAAAAAACTGAGTATTGGCTATGCCAACGCCAGATTAAATGCTGCCGGAAGCAACAATTACTTTAGTGTGCAACTACAACCCAGCTTTTTAAAGCTAAAAATCAATAAAATTTAGAGTCAATTTAAAGCTTTAATGTAACTTTGAACCCAATGAGCAAAAATATTGTAGTAGCCATAGATGGTTACTCTTCTTGTGGCAAGAGCACTTTAGCCAAAGCATTAGCAAAAAAATTACACTTTATTTATGTTGATAGTGGCGCCATGTATAGAGCGGTTACCCTCTATTTCTTAAGAAATGATACCGATCTTAACAATCACGACTTAATTATTGATGCGCTGCAACATATTGATTTAAATTTCCATTCCAGAGATTACCAATCGCATATTTTATTAAACGGAGAAGAAGTTTCTGAAGAAATTCGTCAGATGCCCGTTTCTGAAAACGTAAGTAGAATTTCGGCTATTAAAGAAGTGCGCCAAGCCATGGTAAAGCAGCAGCAAAAAATGGGAAAGTCTAAAAATATGGTAATGGATGGCAGAGATATTGGCACCGTTGTTTTCCCTCACGCTCAAGTTAAATTGTTTATGACTGCCGACCCAAAAATTAGAGCAGAAAGAAGATATAAAGAATTGATAGCCAAAGGCGAAGAGGTAAGTTTAGAAGAAATTTTTGAAAACCTGGCTCATAGAGATTATCAAGATACTACAAGAGAAGAAAGTCCGCTTACAAGAGCAGAAGACGCTATTATTTTAGATAACACCAATTTAACAGAAGAAGAGCAGTTAAAATTTGCCATTGGTAAAATTGAGCCATTTGTAGTTTCTCACAATTAGAATCCTTCCTGTTTTTTTAAATAATTACGATTTAATCTTGTTTTGCCTAACCTAACAAGATTAAAAACATGGCTAAACTTTAACAGGATGGCACAGGTTGCTTCTTTCCCTTCAAATTTATAATATAGCTATCCAAACCAGAGATCATTTCTCACAATTATAAACTTGATATTTTCTTTTTATGAATAAAAAAATACCTGTTAGCGTTAAAGCATTTTTAATACTTGTACTTTTTTTATTTCCAAATTTAAATTACGCACAAGATGCTGTAGTAAGCACACCTAAGCAAGTTGAAAGATTAGACAGAGGATTAGTTGCGGTAAGAGCTACCACCAATAAAGTTTTTATAAGTTGGCGATTATTTGGAACCGACCCTTCTGAAATTACTTTTAACCTCTATAAAGGCGGTGTTAAATTAAATACTACACCAATATCTACTTCCACAAATTATGAGGATCTCACCTCAACAAACAGCACCTATACCGTTAGGGCAGTATTAAATGGAATTGAGCAACAAGAATCTAAACCTGTAACGGTTTGGGCACAAACTTTTTTAAACATTCCTATTGAAGCTCCAGCAAGTGGAACCACACCAACAGGTGAAGTTTATACTTACAACGCCAATGATTGCAGTGTTGGCGATGTTGATGGAGATGGTGAATATGAAATTATTGTAAAATGGGACCCTTCTAACTCCAAAGACAATTCATTAGCCGGCTATACCGGAAATGTATATTTAGATGCCTATAAGTTAAATGGAACTAAATTATGGCGCATAGATTTAGGTAAAAACATAAGAGCAGGTGCCCATTACACTCAATTTATGGTGTATGATTTAGATGGCGATGGCAAGGCCGAAATAGCCTGTAAAACAGCCGATGGAACTATTGACGGCACAGGTATAGTTGTTGGTAATGCAACGGCTGATTACAGAACTACAAATGGCTATATTTTAAGTGGCCCCGAGTTTTTAACCATTTTTAATGGCGAAACTGGTAAAGCTATGGCTACCACAAATTATTTACCTGCTAGAGGAACGGTTTCTTCTTGGGGAGATAATTATGGAAACCGAGTAGATAGATTTATTGCTGCCGTAGCTTACGTTGATGGAGCAAGACCTAGCTTAATTATGGGAAGAGGTTATTATACCAGACTGGTAAGAGTGGCCTGGGATTGGCGAAACGGACAATTAACACAACGGTGGATTTTTGACAGCAACGCTACTGGTAATAGTAATTATGCTGGGCAAGGCAACCACCAAATGGCTACAGGTGATGTTGATGGCGATGGTAAAGACGAAATTTTTAACGGTTCAAGCGCCATAAATGATAATGGAAGTGGATTATGGACCGATAGAAAAGGACATGGTGACGCACTCCATTTAAGTGATATGGATACTGATATTGCAGGCCAAGAATTATGGATGTGCCATGAAGATCAAAGTTCTTATGGCGGAACCGGATTAACCTTAAGAAAAGCTAAAACCGGAGAATTAATTTGGGGAGTGCAAGCTACCGGAGATATAGGTAGAGCCATGGCCGCAGATATAGACCCGCAATATCCTGGTTATGAATTATGGGGATCTACAGGAGGAAATGTTTACACTAATAAAGGAGTTGCAATTAGCACAAAAGTACCTGCATATAATTTTGGTATTTGGTGGGATGGAGATTTAAGTCGTGAGATATTAGATGGAACCATCATGAATAAGTGGAATACTGTTACTAAAACTTCCGACCGTTTATTAACTATTTATAATTTTGGCAATGTTTCTTCAAATAACTCCACAAAATCAAATCCCGGATTATCAGCCGATATTTTAGGAGATTGGAGAGAAGAAATGATTTTTAGAAGTTCGGACAGTAAAAACTTAGTATTATTTACAACAACCTACCCTACTTCGCAACGTATTTATACATTAATGCATGATACGCAATACAGAACCGCTATTGCATGGCAAAACTCGGCATACAACCAACCGCCTAATCCAAGTTTCTTTTTAGGTACAGGAATGGCAACACCGCCAGTTCCAAATATCACTTATGCTGGCCCAGTAAGCACTTCTTTAATCCCTTTAAAGAAAAATGTAGAAACCCTAAATTTTTACCCCAACCCAATAAAAGATTTTATACGTTTAGACATTAAAAGCACTCACCCAAACCTCAAACTCGCATTAGCCAATTCATTTGGACAAATGATGATGGAGGTAAATGGCGATATTGATTACTTAAATAGCTTTTTAAACGGACATGTTAAATCTTTAAAAACCGGTTTATATATTTTAACTGTAAGCGATCAATCAAAAACATACAGTGCTAAAATTATTAAAGAATAAGCCAAAACAACATATTATCTTGCTAATTAAATGAAAAAACTATTTACGCTTATCTTTTTAGTACTGCTTTGTAACTTAAAAGTTCAAAGTCAAAGTGCTCCGAATAATACTGCTGGGGTTAAACTTTTTTTTGAAAAAGCCTATCTCCACACAGATCGTGAGGTTTACATTGGTGGCGAAACTTTGTGGTTTAGCGCTTTCTTGGTAAATGCACAAAACAATTCTTTCACAAATTCAAGCAATACCTTATATGTAGAGCTAATTTCTACCGCACAAAACAAAAATGCAGAAGTTGTAGACAAAAAAATTATCAGGATTGAACAAGGAAAAGGTGCCGGAGATTTTAAATTACAAGACTCTATTGGTGCTGGGAATTATACTTTAAGAGCATGGACCAATTGGATGCGAAACTTTGGCGACCAATTTATATTTGAAAAAGAAATTAAAATATTAAGCAGTTTTGAAATTAAGGCTGATGATAGCAACACCAAAAAGAAGAATCCGATAAAAACAAGCTCCTCCACCCTAAGCGAAACTAACCTATCCTCCAAAGAAAATATTCAGTTTTTTCCAGAAGGCGGCTCCATGCTAGAGAATACTGCTAGTATTGTAGCCTTTAAAGCAGTAAATGCTAATGGAAACAATATTGGTGTGGAAGGTATAATTACCAATAAAAGTGGCGAAACTATTGCTAAATTATCAAGCCAAAATGGATCAGGGATGTTTTTAATTCAGCCAGAAGCGACACAAATTTATACTGCATCTGGCGTTTACAGCAATGGTCAAAAATTTAGTACCACGCTTCCAAAAGTTTTAAGCAACGGCTACAGCATAAGAATAGTAGAAAAAGACAGTTTAATTAATGTATATATTAATCAAATTAACGAAGGTGAAAAAGAAGTGCTTTTAACTGGAAAAACCAGAGGAAAAACCTATTTCTCTACTCAGTTTATGGCTAAAGATTTACTCAGTTTAGTACAAATTCCTAAAAAGGATTTTCCCGAAGGCATTATGGCCATCACATTATATGATAACAAAGGCCGCCCAAATTGTGAACGATTGGTTTATATAGACAAAAAAGAAACTCCAAAAATCACCATCACCACAGATAAAGCAATTTATAAGTCGAAAGAAAAAGTTACTTTAAATATTAAATCTGTTGATAGTAAAAATAATCCCATTCCGGCAGTAATTTCTTTAGCCGCTTTAGACGCTAGGCTAATTCCTGCAAACCAAATGAATATCCTATCTTATTTATTACTAGAATCTGAGTTGAAAGGAAAAATAGAAAATCCTACCCAGTATTTTGATAAGAATAACCCAGATAGATTTAAGCAACTCAATTTACTTTTATTGACCCAAGGCTGGCGTGATTTTTTATGGAGACGACTGGTTGATGAGCAACTTAAAATATCTAATGTTGCCGAGAAAGGAATCACAGTATCAGGAAATGTAAACCAAACTTTTTCTGGAAAACCTATACCAAATTCAAACATCACCTTGTTTGCCAACAATGCTAAAGGCGATAAATTATTCTCAGGCAGAACAGACTCTACAGGTGTTTTTAATATTTACGGATTAGAAATTTATGGCTACCAAATTATTAAACTTTCATCTGCAGATGATAAGGGAAAAAAGAATGGCTCTTTACAATTAGATTCTTTGTATAAAGGAATCCCCCTTTTAAATAAAGTCACAAACCAATTAGACACCGTTTTATTTGATCAAAAAATGGCTAAAGAAATGGCCATCAGGAATCAGAAAAAAGTGAGCATTACTGATACCATTCAGTTAGCCGAAGTAAAAATAAACGGAGATAAAAGCACTCGTTTATTTGGAGATGTGGCTAGCGGTTTTGGTTATCCTGATGAAAGCTTTACTGTAACCTCCAAAGATTTAGATTTCACTAATTTAGGGCATTACCTTTTGTATAAATCTAAACAAGCGGTAGAAAAAACAGATGTAGAAGACCCTGGCAAAAGCCGAATAGTTTTTCCGTTTTTTGGTAAAAACTTGCAGCCTTTAATTATTGTAAACGGAAAAGAGCTCCCCTTTACCGCAGATGACCCACAAGAAGTAAAGGATAATTATTACAGTACTTATTACAGTATACCAATGAATAAGGTAGAAAAAGTAGTGATTAAACATTTAGTGGGCGGCAATAAATTGTCTTTAGGTGCAGAATCTGAAATGTCTGAAATTAGTAAAGAAAGAGATGTATTTATCATCTATTTAACTTTAAAACCTGGCGCTATAGATCGTAAAAACGTTCATACCCTTAATGAACAGGTAGATGGTTATTATGAAACACGCTTATTTTACAATCCTATTTCTGGAAACACAAGCAATCCCAACCAAAACACCACTATTTACTGGAAACCAAGTGTTTTCACTAATGAAAATGGAGAAGCCCAAGTCACTTTTTACAATACAGACACCAAATCTAAAGTTAACATTACAGCAGAAGGCTTAACTTTTAATGGCATTCCGCTAGTTACTAATGCTGTTTTTGAGGTGAAGTGAGTTCAGTTGGGAGTTATCAGTTCTCGGTTGTGGGTTCTCTGCTGTGAGTAATTGAAAGTTATCCTTTCTCTGTCCAAGCAGAGTCTCCGTTTAGGGACTCTGCGTTATTATTTTTAAGCAATTTTGTACTGATTAAATCAATATCTGCTTAAGCAAGATCTCTTTTTTTTAATCTAAGTAACTTCATCAATTACCATTAATAGTAGCAAAACCCTAAGTTAAATAAACCTGATAGCAGCGGTAGCTTTTTGCGTTTGGGTAAAAGGGCAGGCCTGCAAAAACTTTAGCGAATAGCAGGACTGGCGGGAAATAGTAGCACTACAGCACCTTTTCATAAAGTAAGTTTACTGATATAGTCCTAAAATAAGTTTACCTAAATTTACGCAGGGTCCTTTACAAGAGACCCTGCTCGGACAAAATTGATTACCGACAACCAATAACTGATAACTGTTAACCAACATTGGATAACCGATAACTGACTACTAACCTATTCACAATCAACAATAATCAATTTAAAAACTTTTTATTCAAAATATATATTCTTACCTTTGCAGTCCCCAAAGCGGGAAAAAAGGAGACAAATTATTTAATGGCAAAAAAACAAGTAGCAGAAAAGGAGTTACAAGCTAAACAAGCTGAGCTTCAAGACACTGAAATTAAAGTGAAAGAGGTATTTGAGTCAGAAGCTGATTCTTTATCTATTGAGGATATTAAATCCTCAGCCCTACAGGCAAATTCTGAAGATTTTGACTGGGATGCAGACGATAAAATGTTTGGTCATTACAGCAAAGCAGAACGCGAAAAAATGGAAGAAATGTACTCTGGTACTTTCAATTCTGTTAACAAAGGAGAAATCATCTCTGGTGTGGTAGTTACTATCAACAGCAAAGATGTGGTTTTAAACATCGGATTTAAATCTGACGGTTTAGTACCAGTAAACGAATTCCGTGATATGCCCGATTTGAAAAAAGGCGACACAGTTGACGTTTTTGTAGAACAAAGAGAAGATGAAAATGGACAGTTAGTTTTATCTCGTAAGAGAGCAAAAACTCAACGTTCATGGGAAATGATTAATGCAGCTTTAGAAAACGATACTATTATTAACGGTTTTGTTAAGAGTAGAACTAAAGGTGGTTTAATTGTAGATATTATTGGTGTTGAAGCCTTTTTACCAGGTTCTCAAATTGACATCAAGCCTATTAGAGATTACGATGTTTACGTTGGTAAAACAATGGAATTTAAGGTTGTTAAAATCAACCACGAATTTAAAAACGTAGTAGTTTCTCACAAAGTATTGATTGAAGACGATTTGGAAAGCCAAAAAGTTGAAATCGTTTCTAAATTAGAAAAAGGACAAGTACTTGAAGGAACTGTTAAAAACATTACTGATTTTGGTGTATTCATTGATTTAGGTGGTGTTGACGGTTTATTACACATCACTGATATTTCTTGGGGACGTATTGAGCATCCAAGAGAGGTTTTATCTTTAGATGAGAAAGTAAACGTAGTAGTTTTAGATTTTGATGACGAGAAAAAACGTATCGCATTAGGTTTAAAACAACTTTCTGAGCATCCTTGGGCTTCTTTAGATACCGAACTTGGTATTGGTTCTAAAGTAAAAGGTAAGATTGTAACTGTAGCAGATTACGGTGCTTTCTTAGAAATTATCCCTGGAGTAGAAGGTTTAATTCACGTTTCTGAAATGTCTTGGTCTCAAAACTTACGTAACCCACAAGAGTTTATGAAAGTTGGTGACGAAGTTGAAGCTGTAGTTTTAACTTTAGACAGAGAAGAGCGTAAAATGTCATTAGGTATTAAGCAATTAACTCCAGATCCATGGGAGAAGGCAGTTGAGCGTTACCCAATTGGCAGCAAGCACAAAGCTATTGTTAAGAACATGACTAACTTTGGTGTGTTTGTAGAGATTGAAGAAGGAATTGACGGTTTAATCCATATTTCTGATTTATCTTGGTCTAAGAAAATTAACCACCCTAATGAATTTACTAAAGTTGGTGAAGAATTAGATGTTGTAGTTTTAGAATTAGACGTTGATAACCGTAAATTAAGCTTAGGTCACAAGCAATTAGAAGAGAATCCTTGGGAGACTTTTGAAACCATCTTCACTTTAGATTCAGTTCACGAAGGAACAGTAACTAAAGTAACAGATAAAGGTGCAATTATTGCTTTACCTTACGGCGTAGAAGGATTTGTTCCATCTAAGCACTTAGCTAAAGAAGACGGTACTACTTTAAAAGCAGAAGAAACTTCAGAATTCAAAATCATTGAATTTAACAAAGATTCTAAGCGTATAGTTGTTTCTCACGCTCGTATTTGGGAAGAAGAAAAAGCTGAAGCTGTTGCTGAAGAAAGAGCTGCTAAAAAGAAAGATGCAAAATCGGCCAATACAGCAGTGAAAAAAGTTAAGGATTCTGTAGAGAAATCTACTTTAGGAGACTTAGACGTTCTATCACAATTGAAAGATAAAATGGAAGGCGACGCTTTAAAAGCTGCTAAGAAAAAAGCAGAAACTAAAGAAACTAAGTAGTTTTCATTCTTTTAAATATTTAAATCCCCTTGGTGCAAACTGAGGGGATTTTTTTTGTGGTTCTATTTTTTTCTCTGTGAACTCTGCGATCTCTGTGGTGATAAATAAACATGCAGTGATTGCTTTGAAAAATAATAAAATAAGGTGTTTTATGCGTGATGGTGAAATTTTAACCACAGAGCACACGGAGGTCACAGAGCTAAATGGTTACATTCAAAAAATGAAGGTGCTATTCATAATAAGTTGGCGCTTATAAAACCCTTTTGAGTTTCTTATTGATTCATCAGATTCTAAGAATTTGGGCGGCAAATTCCGGCTTTGCAGGGGTGCCGTTAGCTTTTGAAATAAAAGCTAACCAGCCGCTTGGGCGGCTGCCCTTACAATCCGGGCTGCGGGATAGTGGTATTTAAGATTTAACCCTGCAAAAAAAATAAATTTCCTGCCCGATAAAAAAATAACGATTAAACGCTCATCATTTTACAATCTATCCCCACTTATTATTTTTTAGCTAATAAATTAAAGAACTCTAAGAAATTAAACTACCTTAGGACATCTACTATAAGTTACAAATTGCTATCTATGAAATAAGTATTCCTACAACCGAATACTTACAAATGCAAGTGATCATATAGAATTTATTAATTGCTTGAATGAAGAAAAACTGCCTTTTTTTTATATTCTTTTTGATGGTTACGCTATTTAGCGTGAATGAAGGTTTTGCCTCCAAAACAGCTACTGTTTTTTCAGTTTCAGATTCTATAATCTATATTGGGCAATCCTGTATTGGCAAAAATGGTTTTAAAAAACTAGAGATAATAACACCAAAAATTGGAGATACTTATAAATGGTTTAAAAATAATTTAGTAATCACAGGACAAACAGCTAGTAGCTACACAGCCACAACGATAGGTGAGTATTTTGTAGAAGTAAAAAGCGGTACACAAACAACAAGCTCGAATAGAGTAACAGTAACAGAAGAACCTCAACTAATAGCTAATTTTACATTTATAGATGGTGTTTGCAGTAATATCCCTATTAAATTTACAAACAGTTCTACTGATACTGACCTTAGCTACCTTTGGGATTTTGGAGACACTAATTCTGGGAGCAATACTTCTAATTCTGAAAATCCTAACCATATATTCATAGGAACGACTGGTAACGGCAATCAGAATTTTATAGTCAAACTTACAATAACCAATAACGAAGGCTGTAATAGTGTAATCACTAAAACAATAACAACCAAACAATTACCAGATTTGACATTGGGTGGAAATATCGAAAATTTCGAAGGATCTGCTTACTTTGTTAAATGCACAACTGATCCTTCTTTATTCTCTTTCAGTAATCAATCATTAACAAAATTAGACAACACCAACTATCAAATAAAATGGGGTGATGGAAGCGAAGATTACAACTCTAATACCTTTTCAAGTATTATTACGCATACCTACCCTGTTGGAATTAAAACTCTAACATACGTAGTAACTGGAAAAAATGGATGTGTTGATTCAGTAAAGTATAAAGTTTTTGTTGGTGGAAATCCAGCTGTAGGGATTGGAAACCCTGGAAATACATCTGTATGTACAGGTGGAACTTTAGAATTCCCAATTACTGGTACCTCTGGAAATCCGGAGGGTACATTATATAAAATTAAAGTTAATGATCAAACTCCTGAAATAACTCTAACCCACCCTCTTCTTTTAAATTCAAATGGTGATTACATATTCAAACATACATTTAATAAAACGTCATGTGGTGTAGCAAGTAATAACGGTTCAACAAATTTTAATAATTCATTTTCAGTATCTGTAATTGCAACAAATCCATGTGGATCTTCTGGAGGATCAGTTGTTCCGATCTATGTATCTCAAAAACCTAAATCAAATTTCACTATTTCTCCCAAAAAAACAATCTGCATAAATACAGAAGTAACTTTGGTAAATACAAGTTTAACAAGTAATAATGTTTCAACAACAGGGCAGTGTACAACAGGTAAGTCTGTATGGAAAATAAGCCCATCTAATGGTTGGACAATTGTTAGTGGCAATTTAGGTGATGACTTCAACAGTAACGATCCTTCGCTTTGGGATAATGCATCTAATGTTATAAAAATTAAATTTAATACATCCATTAAGTATGAAATCTCACTTATAAGTGGCAATAATAACTGTGGAATAGATATAAAAAAAGACACCATCTGTGTAAACCCCACTCCTACAGCCGCCTTCGATTTAGACAAAACAACAGGTTGCGGTCCTTTAACCGTAAAAGCAACCAATAATTCTAATACACCACTTTGCGGTAACAATGATTACACTTGGAATGTAACTTATACCGATTCGCAAGGATGTGCAGGAACGAGTAACTTTACTTACCTCAATAATACTAACGCCAACTCAGCAAATCCAGAGTTTCAGTTTAATAATGCTGGAGATTATAGTATCAGTTTAACAACTAAAAACTCTGATGGTACTTGTTCTGCAACTTCTCCGCCACAAACTGTCAGAGTAAAAGCAAAACCAGTAATTAGTACATTTACTGTGCCCTCATCGGTATGTGTGGGAGCAAATGCCAGTTTTAACGTAGTAGCAAAAAATTGCTATTCTTCTACATTGGCAACCTATTTATGGACTTTTACTGGTGCAAATACTACAACATCTACAGTATCAAATCCAGCAAATATCTCCTACCCTACCGCAGGCACCTATGCAGTTAAATTGGAAGTAACTAATGAATGTGGCACAACTACACAAACAAAAAGTATAACGGTAAATCCAATTCCCATAATGCAATCTGTTTCAGATAAAACCTTATGCAGAGGTGTAAATTCGGGCATCATTAGTTTTGCTAATGTGGGCAATGTTTCTGGAGTTACTTATACTTGGACAAGAACAACGGGAAACATTGGTTTAACTCAAACACCTGGCACAAGTACATCTATTGCGAATTTTGTAGCTGCCAATACAGGCAATACAGTACTAACATCCACATTTACGGTTACACCAACCTTAAACGGTTGCGCAGGAACTCCTATCACCTTTAAAATTTCGGTAAATCCATCTTCTCCAACTGCTACGGCTGGCGATAGTCAAACTTTATGTAATCAAACTTCGGTTACATTAGCAGGAAATAATCCTGGAACTTTTTTAGGAAAATGGATAGAAACTTCTGGAAAAACTGGTTATACAATTGTTGATGACACTAAATTCAATACTCAAGTTACGGGTTTAACAGTTAGCCAAAACTATATTTTCAAATGGACTATCGATGGCATCGCTCCTTGCCCTGCAACTTCGGATACCGTTTCCGTTTTTAACAGACCTGAAATTACGATCGCAAACGCTGGTGCAGATGGTATAGTTTGTGATTATACAGCAAGTCCGTTAGCTAATAACAGTTATCTTCTTAAGGGAAATTCAAACGATACAAGGTCTTTTGAAACCGGAACGTGGACAATTATTAGTAAGCCATCCTCAAATAATAATCCAACTTTTTCCAACATAAATTCAAAAAATGCAACTATTAGTGGTTTAATAGCAGGAGAATATGAATTAAAGTGGACCATAACTAATGATGCTAATTGCACAAAATCTGAGGATAATGTAAAAATTACGGTTTACCCAAAACCTATTGGAGGAACTATAACAGGAAGTAATTCAGTATGTATAGGCAGTAACGTGACTTTAACTAGCACAGGTGTTACTGGGGAAATTATAGCTTGGCAATCATCTCCGAATAATTCTACTTGGACAGACATTATTAATAGTAAAAAGGCAACTATTATAGATTCGAATTTAACCTCTACAAAATATTATCGGGTAAAAGTAGCTAGTACTGGTATAGATTGTAGCAACCTTGTTTACTCCGCAGTAAAAACGGTCACTGTAGATCCTTTAACGGTTGGGGGCACTGCAAATGGTACACAAACTTACTGTTCTTCAACCAATAACGGCCTACTGAGTTTAAGTGGCAGCACAGGTAACGTAGTTAGATGGGAAAAAAGTAGCGATAATGTAAATTTTACTTCAATAACAAATTCAGCAACTTCAACATATTCTTATAATAACGTTATTAATACCACTTTCTTTAGAGCAATTTTAAAAAGCGGTACTTGTAATGAAATTGCTTCAACATCTGTTAAAATTACCATTAACCCTAATGCTGTTGCTGCAAATGCCGGAACAAATCAGCAATTATGTAATGTAAGTGAAACTACTTTATCAGGAAATGACCCATTAGGAGCCTTAGGTAAATGGACATTAATATCATCGCAAAGCGGAATCACGTTTGATGATGATACAAAATTTAATACAAAGATATTTGGTTTACAAAATGGGCAGATTTATGATTTAAAATGGACTATTTCTGGTTTAGCTCCTTGTGGATCAACATCAGCAACGGTAAAAATCACGGTGAATCCAAGTTCAATAGGAGGCACAAGTAGCGGAGCAACCACAACATGTGTGGGAAATAATTCGGGACCTTTATCTTTAATAGGAGAAACAGGTTTGGTTACTGAATGGCAATCTTCTACAAATCAAATTAACTGGACTTCGATTCCTAATTCAGCATCAAAAACTTATACCTCGGGTAATTTAAATGAGACCACCTATTTCAGAGCTATTGTAAAAAGTGGTGTTTGTGACACCGCCAGCTCCAGCATCACAAAAATCACCATTATACCTGCGGTTGAAGTTTCAAATGCTGGAGCAAATCAATCCTTTTGTAATTATACGGGCTCTATAACTCTTGATGGAAATAGTAGTGTAAACGGCGTTGGTAGATGGACTCAAGTTAGTGGTCCTTCCATTAGTTTTATAGATGCTGCCGACCCAAAAACCAAAGTTAACATCAGTCAAATTGGCGCCTATGTTTTTCAGTGGGAAATTAGCAACAGTGTTTGTCCACCATCTAAAAGTACGGTGAGTATAATTAACTATGCCCCTGTAATTAATAAAATTAATGATGCCGCTACCTATTGCTTTGGCCAACAATTTACTGTAACAGGAGACACACCCACTGGTGGAAATTTATCATATACCTATAAATGGGAAGAAAGTACAGATAACACGAACTGGCAGCCAGTAATTGGTGCTGTTAGTAAGGACCTTACTTTTACTGCACAACAAACAGTTTACTTGAGAAGAGTGGTTACTTCTGGCCCTTGCGAAGAAAAAAGTAATGCCATCTTAATTACCGTATTACCTGCTATTGCAAACAATACCATTTCTCAAAATCAAGAAATTTGTATTGGAAAACCTATTGAAAAACTATTAGGCTCTACTCCTACAGGCGGAAATAACATTTACAATTTTATATGGGAAAGTAGCTCAGACAATATTAATTGGGTGGTTATTAATGGCGCAACTGCTCCAGATTATCAACCTTTAAATCTCCTAACAGATACTTATTTTAGAAGAACCGTTACTTCTGCAGAATGCTTTAATACTCAAAAAAGTATTAGTAATGAAGTTAAAATAATCATTTATCCAAATGCGATCGCAGATTTTACCGCTAATAGTGTGAGTGCTTGTATTCCGTTTAACCTTAAAAATGTAATTACCTCAACACCTTATCCAGATAAAAATTCATCTTATGAATGGTTTGCAAATGGAGTAAGCATTGGTACAGGTATTATTTTCCCAGGTTATACCATCACTACAGATGGGGAAACAGTTGTTATTAAATTGGTGGCTCAAAGCAAATTTGGGTGTAATAATGATAGTAAAGAAATAAGTTTTACTACTGTTAAAAATGTAGTGGCGTCCTTTACAAAAGACCAACAAAAAGGCTGCGGACCATTAACTGTTAATTTCAAAAATACCTCCTTACCATTAAATGGAGGTAATTATGAGTGGAATTTTGGCAACGGAACTACTTCTAATTTAGCACAACCCAATGCAATAGTTTTTCAACCTCATCCCTTAAGTAGAGATACGACCTATATTATCACTTTAAAAGCTAAAACAGATTGTGGAGAAACTATTTTTACAGATTCAGTTACGGTAAGACCAAAACCAGTCGCCGTATTTTCTCCCAATATCACCATTGGTTGTTCGCCATTAACTGTAAACTTCAGCAATCAATCTAAAGGGTTTCCAAACACCTATACTTTTGATTTTGGTAACGGAGAAAAAATAGTAAAAACAGACAATTCATCTTTTGATTACACTTTCTTAACTACCAAAACAGATACATTTACGGTAAAACTGTACGCACAAAATGAATGCGGTATAGATTCTTCTTTTTATGATATTGTAGTTTATCCAAATACCATTAAACCAGAATTGGTCATAAACGGAAGCAGCAGTTATGGCTGTGCTCCATTTTCAGTTAAATTTTTTAATAACTCTGAGGGAGCCAACAGTTTTCTATGGGATTTTAATGACGGCAGTACGGCTACAAGTAGTGAGGTACCTGGCTTTATGTTGCATACATTTAAAAAACCAGGTACTTACGTGATTAAATTAACGGCATCTAATGGATGTTCCACAGCTATAACTACAGAAACCGTTGTGGTTTATGATCAACCCACGGTTTCATTTAAATCAGATAAATTACAATATTGCGTTGGAAATGAAGTGATTTTCACAAACAGTTCTCCCTCCAATTTCACTTTTATATGGGATTTTGGAGATGGATTTACCAGTAATGAAATTTCTCCAAAACATGCTTATAAACAATCTGGAGATTTTCTTGTGAAGCTAACCGCTATACAAACGTATCCTGACGGCACCATTTGCAGCGTATCAGGAACACAAACTGTTTCCATTCTTAACCAACCCATTGCCACTTTTAGCACCAATGCCAATGTGTTAAATTGCGCACCTTTCACCCTAAAAGTTAATGCTACACCCGCAAATGCATCTGGTGGAGTAGAATGGTATTTTGGTGATGAGGGAAGCCTAAATAATATTACTCAAGGCTATTCTAGTAGCCATACTTTTACCAAACCTGGTTTATATATTGTTAAATCTATAGCTTATAATCAAACTGGATGTATAGATTCTACCAAACAATTCATCACAATTACCGAATCTCCAATAGCTGAATTTACTACTGCAGATACTCTGATTTGTGGCCCATCAGGCAAATTAAGTTTCAGCAACAAAACCACTTACTCAGGGCTTGGATTAGTTAGTTATAAATGGTATATTAATAATACTTTAATCTCTAATCAAAAAGACCTAGATTATACTTTCAACACCCCTTCTAATGTAATTTTACCCTACATTTATGAGGTAAAATTAGTAGCGCTAACTACTATTGGCTGCCCAGATACGGTAAAACATACTATCCAATTTAATCCTTTACCTAAAGCTCAATTTGTTTTATCTAAAACTATTGATTGCTCTCCATTTATAGCTAAAACAACAAATCAATCTACATTTGCAGATCAGTTTAAATGGTATTTAGATAATGTTTTGGTATCTACAGAGCGTGAACCTTCTTCCCTATTATTATCCATACCTAACAAAAGTTACACTTTGAAATTAGTTGCTGCTAATATTTATGGCTGTAAAATAGATAGCTTAGAAAGAGTGATCAGCACCCATCCTAAACCTGTTGCTATTTTTACAGTAAATGATAGCATTAGCTGCAATGGAAAACTCGATCTTAAAACTTTAAACAAAAGCATTGGTGCTAGTTCTTATGTTTGGAATTTTGGTGATGCAACTCCAGAAAGTAACAGTGCCTCTCCTACTCATACCTACGGCATACCCGGCACTTACGTTTTAAGATTAATTGCATCAAACGGATTTTGCAAAGACACTAGCTTTGTAAATATTAATATTGCACCTGTAACCAAAGCGGCTTTTATAGCTAATAAAACTCAAGGCTGTACTCAAATAGAAGTCGCATTTGAAAACCTTTCTGTCAATGCTAACAGCTATTTATGGGATTTTGGAGATGGCTCTTTTTCATCAAGTAAAAACCCAATTCATACATTTAATTATCAAAACTCTCCTTTTAGTGTAAAATTAATTACTTATGGTTTATATGGTTGTAGCGACACTACTGTTAAAGTAAACTATATCACCATTACCGCTCCGCCAAAATCAGATTTTGAAGTTTTACCAGATAGCATCATTAAAATCCCTGATTATACTTTTGCTTTCAAAAACAAGAGCACTGGCACTCCTGTAAAATTTATTTGGGATTTTGGTAATGGCAAAAAATCAACAGAAGAAAATCCTTCTTATACTTATGCAGACACAGGATCTTATAAAGTACAATTAATTGTATTTAACAAAGAAAACTGTGCCGATACCATTTCTAAAAACTTAAGAATTAACGGAGTACCTGGCTATTTATTTATCCCAAATGCTTTTGAACCTGGCAGTGAGAAACAAGAGTTAAGAACTTTTAAGGTCAAAGGATCTGGTATAGCAGAATATGCTATAAAAATCTTTAATAAGTGGGGCGTAATGATTTGGGAAAGCACTTTATTAGATGAAGATGGAATTCCCACTGAAAGCTGGGATGGAAGCATGATGGGCCAACCTGCACCACAAGGCGTTTACATTTGGAATGTTTATGCGAAATTTATAGACGGAAGCGAGTGGAAAGGCATGAAATACAATACAGGAACAAAAATAAGAACAGGCCCAATACATTTAATACGATGAAGAATATCTTATCATTTTTAGTAATTGGTATTCTCACTTTAAATAGAGCTTATAGCCAAGATCATATTTATTCTCAATTTTACAACTCGCCACAATATTTAAATCCAGCATTAAATGGTCAGTTTGATGGCGATTTAAGAATGAATTTGATTTATCGAAATCAATGGTCAAACGTTGCCGGACCTTTAACCTATTATACCTTATCTGCAGATATTAATGTTCCCCAGTTTGGAGGTGGTTTTGGAGCAATCATAAGTAAATCAAGTGAAGGAACTGCTTTTTTAAATAAAACAAATTTCTCAGGCATTTACTCCTATAGTGTGGAATTTGGCAATAGCGGCACCCTGTCTTTTGGAATACAAGGTGGACTAACGAGTAGAAAAATTGACTATGATAAACTCGTTTTTTATGACCAATTAGATAATGAAGGAGTAATAGCTGGGGGTATTTCATCTGCAACTCCACCAGAATTTAATAATAAATTCTTTTTTGATTCTGGCGCTGGTATAAATATGGTGATTGGTAGTTTTATGATTGGCGGAGCCGGTCAACATTTAAACAAACCAAATGAATCATTTACTGGTACAAAATCTTCGCTTCCGTTAAGGTTAAACGGTTATATGAGTTATAAATTAATTTTAGACCCTTTTGATGATGAGGATAGCCCTTCTATTACTCCATCAGTTTTATATTACCAACAGGCGCAAATCCAGTCTATAAGTGCTGGCTTTCAAGTTAAGAAAAGAGGGGTAAATATTGGCCTTTGGTATAGAGGAGAAGCCAAACAAAAAGATGCCATTGTTTTCTCGCTCATATTAGACATTTTTTCTAAAAGAGATTATGAAGACAAGGTGCGCCTTGGATTTAGTCATGATGCCACATCAAGCAGATTGGGTTATGGAAATACTGCGGGCACAACAGAAGGTGCCTTAATTTATGAAACTAGTTTTTCAGGCTCATCTGGTTACAATAGAAACTATTACAGAAACAATAATAACAGCAAAAAATGCTATGATTTTTATTGATCTAAGACTTTTATGATCTCTTCGCTTACTTAAAATATCCTTTTAACTTTAAACTGGTGTAAACCTATTTCTTAACAATTCTCATTTATTATGAAATAAGCTATTGTGAAAATCTAATTTTTCCTATTTTTGCCCAAACCAACCGAGCTGATGCAAAATTTAACCCTTCTTGATGGTCAAAAATTTCAAATCACGATAGAACGTCTTTGTCATCAGTTAATAGAAAATCATAACGACTTTTCTAACTCCGTAATTTTAGGAATTCAACCACGTGGAATTTATCTCTCTAAAAGAATTGCTCAAGAATTAGGTAAAATATTACCTGATGCAAAAATTGATAATGGCATTTTAGACATTACCTTTTACCGAGACGATTTTAGAAGAGGCGATAGCCCTTTGGTTCCCAACAGCACACAAATAGATTTTATTATTGAGGGCAAAAAAGTCATTTTAGTAGATGATGTATTGTGGACAGGCAGAACCATTAGAGCTGCCATGGATGCAATGTTGGCTTTTGGCCGACCAGAAAAAGTAGAGCTTTTAGTATTGGTAGATAGAAGATACTCTAGACATTTACCTATTGAGCCAGATTATATTGGCATAAAAGTAGATTCTATCTCTTCGCAAAAAGTAGTGGTAAGTTGGAAAGAAACAGACCACGAGGATAAAGTAATTTTGATTTCAGAGCAGGTATAAAAATATTATGGCAGCATCACAAAGATTAAGCAGTAAACATCTTTTAGGCATCAAAGACCTTAACACACAAGATATTGAACTCATTCTAGAAACTGCAAATAATTTTAAAGATGTCATCAATCGTCCCATTAAAAAAGTACCCTCATTAAGAGACATTACCATTGCCAATATATTTTTTGAAAACTCTACCCGTACCAAATTATCTTTTGAATTAGCTCAAAAAAGGCTTTCTGCCGATGTCGTAAATTTTGCAGCTTCCAGTTCATCAGTAAGTAAAGGCGAAACCTTAATTGATACCGTTAACAACATCTTATCTATGAAAGTAGATATGGTGGTAATGAGACATCCCTACCCTGGCGCTGGCGTATTTTTAAGTAAGCATATTAATGCGCAAATAGTAAATGCCGGAGATGGCGCACATGAGCATCCTACCCAAGCTTTATTAGATGCTTTTTCTATCAAAGAAAAACTAGGCGAAGTAGCCGGTAAAAAAGTGGTAATAGTGGGCGATGTTTTACACTCTAGAGTGGCTTTATCTAACATTCTTTGCCTGCAAAAATTAGGTGCCGAGGTAATGGTTTGCGGACCAACCACCTTGATCCCAAAATACATTCACACTTTAGGCGTAAAAGTAGAGCACAATTTAATGAAAGCCTTAAACTGGTGCGACGTAGCCAACATGTTACGCATACAGCTAGAAAGGCAGGATATTAAATATTTCCCTTCTTTAAGAGAATATTCTATGATGTATGGTTTAAACAAACAAATACTAGATTCTCTGGATAAAAAAATTATTGTAATGCACCCTGGGCCAATTAACCGAGGAGTAGAAATCACCAGTGATGTTGCCGATAGCCAACAATCTATCATTTTAGACCAGGTAGAAAATGGAGTAGCCGTAAGAATGGCAGTGCTTTATTTATTGGCCAGTCAAAAAGGATAATTCTTATTCTGCTTTCTAAATAAAAAGAAGCATTTCTCTCATCTTCAAATATTATTTATTCAAAAAATGCGTTTCAAAAGCAGTTTATCAACAGGTGTTAGTTAAATATGTGAATTGAACCCTTTCTTATCTTGTAATTTAGAAATATCGATTTTAAATCTATTATGCTCAAAAAAACGACAGTATTCCTTGCTTTATCTTGTTTCATTAAAGTTTCATCAGCACAAATCCCTGCCTATTTTGACATCAATTCCAAATATAAAACCGGCTTAGAACTCATAGAAAAAGGGAAATTTGCCGCAGCTTCTGCTATATTTTATGATGTAGAAAATATCAAAACCACCCACACTACGCTTACAGAAAATAATGCTGCATTATCTGAAATAAAAGTAAACAGCGAATACTACCGGGCTTTATGTGCTTTAGAACTCAGTAATTCTGATGCCGAACAGCTTTTTAAAAAATTCATTAAACAACATCCAGAAAGTCCAAAAACCAAGCAAGCTTATTTTCAGGTGGGTCGCTATTATTTTAAACAAGCGCAATATGAAGAAGCTTTAAATTGGTTTACCAAAGTAAGTTCTATTGATTTAACCGGAAAAGAAGATACCGAATACAAATTTAAAACTGCCTATTCTTACTTTGAAACCAAAGATTTTGCAAGTGCAAAACCTCTTTTTGGATTAGTTAAAGACGCCCCATCAGAATATACAGAACAAGCCACTTACTATTACGCTTATATTGCTTACGCCGATAAAGAATACGCTATTGCACTTCAAAACTTTGAAAAATTAAAAAACTCTAAAAATTACGAAGCCAGTTATCCCTATTACATTTCTGCCATTTACTTTTTAGATAAAAGATACGATGATGTGATTAGCTATGCAGTTCCAATCGTTCAAAATACCAAGCAATTAAACGAAACAGAACTTTTTAGAATTATTGGCGCTTCTTATTTCGCCAAAGCTGATTATCCAAACGCTTTAACTTATTATGAGCGTTTTATGAAGAAAGATTTAGGCAAAACTCAAAACAATCAGGATGATTATCAAATTGGCTACACCTATTATAAACTTCAAAAATACAATCAATCTATTGAGCAATTAGGTAAACTAATTAAAGATAAAAGTGCCTACAGTCAGTTTGGATTATACCATTTAGGAGACGCTTATTTAAGTACAAAAAACAAACAAAGCGCCAGAAATTCTTTTCAGGTAAGTTCTAAATTAGATTTTGATAAGCAGATTAAAGAAGACGCCCTTTATAACTTCGCTAAGCTTTCTTATGAATTAGAGTTCCATAACATTGCTTTAGATGCCATTCAGGAATATTTAAAAACCTATCCTCGTTCTACTAAATTAAATGAGGCAAAAACTTTATTAGCGAAGGTTTTATCTAGCACAAAAAATTACAGAGATGCTATTGATGTATTAGAAAGCATCTCAAACAAATCAGAAGACGCACAAGAAGCCTATCAAAAAGTCACCTATTTTAGAGCCTTAGAGTTTTATAACGAACGAGCTTTTGAAAATGCTATTGGTGTGTTTTTAAGATCAAACAATTTCCCGGTAGATGCCGAAATTCATGCTTTAGCAACCTATTGGTGTGCCGAAGCCATGTATGAAGTAAAAAAATATGGCGAATCTGTTAACTTTTTTGAAGAGTTTTTAGGAATGCCTGCTGCTAAAAAGACCGATCTTTATAATTATGCCAACTATGCTTTAGGTTATGCAGCACTAGAAGGAGAAAACTACCCTAAGGCAGCAACTTATTTAGCTAAATTTTTAAACGGAAGTGAGAAAGATCCTAAAACAGTTTCTGATGCCACATTAAGATTAGCCGATGCTTATTTTGGTGCTAAAAACTATGGAAGTGCCCTGGGCTATTACAACAGGATTATTTCTCAAAATAGCAGTAGCGAAGATTATGCCTTATTTCAGAGAGGTGTAATACAAGGTTTACAAAGCCAATCGGAAGCAAAAATAGCTACCCTACAATCTTTATTAAGTCAGTTCCCAAATTCTAATTATGCTGATGATGCCGGATTTGAGATTGCTTACACCTACTTTTTAATGGGACAAGGCGAAAGAGCTCAAACAGATTTAACCACCTTAATTCAAAAATATCCTAGAAGCTCTTACATTCCAAGAGCCTTAGTGACTATTGGTTTGGTTTATTACGATCAAAAAAATGACCAGGCTGCATTAGAAACTTTCAAAAAAGTAATCAGCGATTATAAATCAACAGATGAAGCACAACAATCATTAAAACTGATTGAAAGAATTTATATAGACATGGGCAATGCATCTGATTTTATTAATTATGCAAACACCACCTCTATTGGTAACTATTCTATTTCTGAGCAGGATAATATCATGTTTCAGGCTGCCAACACCCGCTTTTTAAGAAACGATTGGGAAGGAACGGTAGAATCTGTAAATGCCTATTTCGATAAATTCCCAAAAGCCATTCAAGATAAGCAAGCCAAATTTATAAGAGCCGAAAGCTATAAGAACTTAGCGAAATTTGCACCTGCTATTGTAGATTACGAATACATTTTAAACGATTGGACCAGTGAATATACCGAGAAAGCTTTAATTAGTATTTCTAAAATTTATATGGGCAATAAGCAATACAATGAAGCTATTGTTCACCTTAAAAAACTGGAAATTGCCTCAGAATACAAGGCCAATTATACTTTCGCCATCAATAATTTGATGATAGCCTACGCCGGAATTTTAGTGCCAGAGCAAACACTTAAATATGTAGAGTTGGTAAAAAATTACGAGAAATCATCAGAAGAAGATAGAAATAAAGCGGGTTTATATGCCGGCAAAGCCTACCTTTTAAATGGAGACACCACTACCGCTAAAAAAGAATTAGAAGGCGTAATTAAAGCTACTAAATCTGTTGCAGGGGCCGAAGCCTTATACAATTTGGCAGAAATTCAATATCAAACCAAAGATTATAAAACCTCTCAAAAAACTTGTTTTAATTTAATTAATAACATGCCTAGTTATGATTATTGGGTAGCCAAAAGCTTTATTCTTTTAGCGGATAACTATACCGCTGTAAAAGATAATGTACAGGCCATAGCCACTTTAAAAAGTGTGTTAGACAATTATGAAGGTAAAGATGAAATCCTGGAAACAGCACAACAAAAACTAGATCAACTGAATAGCAAATAAGAACATGACCAATAGATATAAAATAGCCCATACCATTTTCTTAGCCTGTTTTTTTGGTTTTAGCAGCAACGTTAAAGCACAAGACAAACCAGTTGTAAAAGCAGCAACAAAAGACACCACAAGAACGTCTGTTACCGAAGAAATTGAAGTGATACGTTCTTATAAACCCGTTCTTGCTGATGCCGTTAAAATTAGACGTAGCCCAGATTTAAACGATAATAAACCCTTTAACCCAAAGGTGAGCTATGATTTGTTGGATAAAAGATTAGAACTCAATAGCGGCATTAGAGAACTGGAAGCCCAAAAATTAATTGTCGAAAAACAAGCTGCAAATAAAAACAACTTTGCTAAAATTGGTTTAGGAAATTTAGGAACCACCTTAGGCCAATTAAACTTGGCTACCGGCCAAGATGAAGCTTTACAGGCTGGCTTCAATTTCAATCACCTTGGAATGAAAGGGAAATTGAATTCGCAAAATATAAGCAAACAAGAATTTAGTGGCTTTGGCCGAAGCATTGGCGATGCCTTGGTATTAGAAGGGAAACTTGGTTATAATAGAAGTAGCCTTTTCTTTTATGGAATAGGTGATGACAATAACATGATTGATATTTCTCCGGAAAAACAAAAATTCAACGTTTTTGAAGGCGAAGGAGTGGTTTATAACCGTACTGATGCAGATGATGAAAGTAATTTAGATTTTGCCGGCAAAATAAATGCTTCTTTGTTTAACAACGCTTTTTCTGCTAAAGAATCTACGGTGATTCTATCGGGTGGTGTAAGCAAAAATCTAAGTAAGTTTCAAATTGGAGCTAATGGTTTGGTAGATTTTACCTCCAGTAAAGATGTAACTTACAGTTTAAACAATCACTTTTTTAAGGTAAATCCCTACATTAAAATCAATACAGAAATTTTAAGATTAACAGCCGGTATCAATTACGTCAATGAATTTGGCTCCAACCAAAGAATCCATTTCTTTCCGGCTGCAAGTTTAGATTTTATGCTGATCAAAAATTACCTTACCATTTTTGGGAATTTTGGTGGCGATGTAGCTAAAACAAGACTTAAAGACTTAATCGGACTTAACCCCTATTTAAATGAAAACATCAATTTAAAAAACACCATTACAAAGTTTGATGCCGCAGGAGGAATTAGGGGGACTTTTGCAGCCAACATCGGCTATAAAGCCATGGTATCTTATCAAACACTTAGTGATTTTTCTTACTTCGTAAATAATATAGATCAACCTCAAAAATTTGATGTGGCGTATTTTACCGGTAATACCAAAGTTTTAGGTTTTACAGGCGAAGTGAACATGAACTTTTCTGATGCTTTCAACCTAGATTCTAGGTTGACTTTAAAACAATATGATAACAGCACCGAGCCAAATGCTTGGTTGTATCCTGGCTTTGTATTAAACTCAACGGCTTCTTTTAAAATTGTAGATAAAGTAAAAATTGAAGGTGATTTACTTTTCCAGGGAGATTCTAAAGCTAAAATTTTAAGTTACGATACCAGCCCAACTCCTCAAGTCATCACCACTATTAAAACAATTAAGGCTTTCGCCGATATTAGCGTTGGCGCAGAATATCAATACAACAAACAAATTTCGGCATTTTTAAGAGTGAATAATATCATCGGAAACGAATATCAGAAATTACCTTATTACCCAAATTATGGAATAAATATTTTGGGTGGTGTGAGTTATGGATTTTAGTTTGTAGATTTTTTGCAGTACTGCTATTAAAAAAAGTATTTTTACGCCTTTATGGATATATCACCTTATTTCGCCGAATTGATAAACGCCAAAGACCACGTGGTTGTGCCTAGTTTAGGAAAGTTTTATCAAAAGCGATCAGCAGGATACTACGATGAAGGAACAGAAACTTTTTATCCGCCTTCTACCAAAATAGATTTTACTACAGAATACCGTCATGATGATAAATTGGTTCAGTTAATCAGTCAACGAAACAATACCTCATTAACATCTGCTTACGCGATTTTAGACGAGTATGTAAAAGACCTCAAAACCATTTTAAAAAGCCAAACAGTTCATATCAACAATATTGGCGAACTTACTTTAGATGGTGAAAAGTTAACTTTACAATCAGATACCAAATCAGAAAACAGTAAAGATTTTTTTGGCTTAACACCGATAGATGCAAAAGCCCTCAACTTATCAGACGCCGAAGCTGAAAATTATAGTCTTGCACAACAAGCCTTAAATACAGCCATGCCCAATGAGTTTGATGAACACAAAAGCATTACCTTAAAAATTGTTTTAGTTTTTGTTATTGCGGCGATAATAGGGAGTTTAATTGCTGTTTATTATTTAAACCCCAATTTTTACCAAAACTTATATCAACAATTAAAAAAAGAAACCGTTAGTGAAAAACCTGTAACGGTAAATCAAACTCCAAGTGCTCAGGCTATTCAAAAAGCTGATTCTGTGTATAATAACGCAGATATTGAAGCTAAATTAAAAGCAAAAGGTTTTGAAGTAGAAGAAGCAAAAGATTCCACTGCGGTTTCTGTAAATCAAAAGCAGATACCAAAGAAAAGTGATATTCGTTATGAAATTATCATTGGTTTATATTTAAAAAAGTCTGATGCTTTAAAAAGAGTTACTCAATTAAAAGCAAATGGAATTAACGCCTATATTGTAGAAGATGCTGATGGACCAATGATTAAAATTAGTGGCGCTACTTTATACAATGAAGCAGAAGCAAATCAAGAACTAAAAAGAATTAGAGAACAACTAAATCCCGAGGCTTTTATTAAGCCTATAAAACCTTTAAAATAAAAAATATGCTCTTACAAGATACCAGTGCTTTACAACCTTTAACTGATACCGTAACCAACACCATTAATGCTTTACAGGCTACCCAAGGAGAAGAGTTAAGTCTATTTGAATTACTCACCAAAGGAGGCTGGGTAATGATTCCGCTGGCTGCTTTGGCTTTATTAGGATTGGTTATTTTCTTCGAAAGATACATCACCATCAGAAAAGCATCAAAAGACGAGTCGCAATTAATTACACAGGTAAGATCAAGCATTAAAACCGGGAATTTAGACGCCGCCATTGCAATTTGTAGAAGCAGTAATACGCCAATTGGCAGAATGTTGCAAAAAGGTTTATTAAGAATAGGCCGACCAATAAAAGATATTGAAGGCGCTATAGAAAACATTGGGAAACTAGAGGTTTCTAAGCTGGAGAAAAACATCAGCATTTTAGGAATTATTGCCGGTATTGCGCCCATGTTAGGTTTTGTGGGAACAATTATTGGTGTAATTACCATTTTTCATGATGTATCTGTAAAAGGAGTGATAGAAATTGGAACCATTTCTGGTGGTTTATATGTGAAGATGATTTCCTCAGCAACTGGCTTAATCATTGGTATTATAGCTTATGTTTTCTATAATATCCTGAATATTATGGTTGATAGAATGATTTTAAAAATGGAGACAGATGCCATTGAATTTATAGACTTGTTAGAAGAACCAGGACGATGAATTTAAGAAACAGAAAAAGACCACATGTAGAAGTTCATACTTCGGCATTAAACGACATCATGTTTTTCTTGTTGTTGTTCTTTTTGCTGGCATCTGCCGTGGTAAATCCAAATGTGGTGAAACTATTTTTACCTCGTTCTAGTTCAGGGCAAGCCTCTCCTCAAAAAACCATTAACGTTTCTATCACTAAAAATTTAGAATATTTTGTAGAGAAAGAGCAAGTGACAATGGAAACGTTGGAGCAAAAGATAATTCCTTATCAGCAAGCAAATCCAGATTTAACCATCATTTTATATGCTGATAATACCATTGCAATTCAAAACATTGTGAGTTTAACAGATATTGCCAACAAGTTAAAAATTAAATTAGTGTTGGCCACCGAACCAAAAAAATGATAGGTACAATTAAAAATAACTCAGATAATAACTACCCAAAAGCCATTGCCATTTCTGTCGCAATTTTGGTTGGACTTGTATTGCTGAGCATTTTTTATATCGTAAGCAGGGCGCAACCTCAAGAAGAAGTGGGTATTGGCGGCATCATAGTTAATTATGGCACATCCGACCAAGGAATGGGTGATGATTATATGAGTGTGGAAGAGCCATCGGTAGATCCTAATGCCAACCTCACCCCTCCTGATAAAATTATACCTAATACCAATCCTACTCAAAACACCAATACCGCAACCGCCGATAATAACATAGTTACGCAAGATAACGAAGATGCGGTGAGCATAAATACCAAAGAAAAAAGTACCAACAACGCCCCAACAACCACAAAAGACACTAAACCAAGTACGCCAGCCATTAATCAAAATGCTTTATACAAAGGCAATAAAAATGCAGGTACGGGTAAAGGTGATGGAACTGGAACTGTAGCTGGGAACCAAGGTAAACCCGAAGGCGACCCATTGAGTAATAGTTATGATGGTACAGGTTCTGGAAATGGTGGAATTGCACTTTCTTTAGCCAGCAGAAGATTTGTAAGCTTGCCTTCCATAAGTGATAAAGGACAAAAATCAGGAAAAATTGTAGTAGAAATAAGAGTAGACCAATATGGAGTAGTCACCAGAGCAAAAGCTGGCGCCAGAGGTACAACCTTATCCGATGCTGATTTATGGGAGAAGTGTGAAGCCGCAGCATTAGGTTCTAGGTTTAACACCTTAGCCTCTGCTCCCGAAACACAAGTCGGAACCATTGTGTTCAACTTTAAAGTGAAGTGATTTCATGTTATAAGTTATAAGTTTTTAAGTAATAAGTTCCCTGCTTGGATAGTTTAAACCTATCACCTTTAACCTATAACCTAAAACTTTCAAATAATGAACTACCAACAAACCCTAAACTATCTTTACGCCAAACTGCCCATGTTTACCCGTGTGGGTGCTGTGGCTTATAAAGCAGATATTGGTAATACCGTTCTATTTTGCAATCATTTAGGAAATCCTGAGAAAAAATTTAAGACAATACATGTTGGTGGCACCAATGGAAAAGGTTCTACCTCACACATGCTAGCTGCTATTTTACAAAAGGCAGGTTATAAAACCGGCTTATACACCTCCCCACATCTCAAAGATTTTAGAGAACGCATTAAAATTAATGGGGAGATGATTGCTGAACAAGAAGTGATCAATTTTGTAGCAGAAAATGAGCATTTAATAGAAGAGATTTCTCCTTCGTTTTTTGAAGTAACGGTAGCCTTAGCTTTTGACTATTTTGCCAAGCAACAAGTTGATATTGCCATTATAGAAGTGGGTTTAGGCGGCAGATTAGATTCTACAAACATCATTTCTCCAGAAATATCGGTGATTACAAACATCAGTTTTGACCACATGAACATTTTGGGAAATACTTTGATAGAAATTGCCGGTGAAAAAGCTGGAATTATTAAAGAAAAAACGCCTGTTATTATTGGCGAATTTCAAGAAGAAGTAGCAAAAGTTTTTATCGCTAAAGCGGAAGAAAAAAATGCGCCTATCTTTTTTGCTTCCAACGAATGGGAAATCAGCGAAAACGAAGTGATTGATCTTCACAGAAAAGCGACTCTTCAACAGGGAAATAGAACTTTTAATTTAGAACTCGACTTAACAGGATCTTACCAATTAAAAAACGTCAAAACGGTTCTAACTGCTATTGATCAAATTCGTTTAAAAGGATTTGAGATTAATGACGAGGACATTGAATCGGCTTTAAGCCAAGTTAAAAAACTGACCGGCTTAATGGGAAGATGGCAAATTCTAAATCAAGAACCTCTAATTATTTGCGATACCGGGCATAATGAAGATGGCATTAAAGAAGTTTTAAAAAATATTGAAGCCACCCCACATCAAAATTTGCTAATGGTGATTGGAATGGTGAAAGATAAAGACATTAGTAAAGTATTGTCCTTATTACCTAAAAATGCCGAGTACTTTTTCTGTTCACCAGATATGCCAAGAGCCAAACCTGCTGAAGAATTAATGCAAGAAGCTTTAGCTTTTGACCTTAAAGGCGAAGCCTTTGCAAGTATAAAATGCGCTTTAATTGCCGCAAAATACAAAGCCAAACCACAAGATTTAATCTTTATTGGTGGCAGTACTTTTGTAGTGGCAGAAGTGGTTTAAATGATAATTTAACCACAGAGAGCACAAAGAAATTCACAAAGTTAGAAGAGAAATCTATTTTAGAAATCTATGAAATCCTTTTAATCTGTATAATCCGTGTTAAAAAATATCCACCCAGCATTCGTGAAAATTAGTGAAATTCGTGGCTAAAAAATCTGTGAAATCACTTAAAATCTGTGAAATCATTTTTTAATCAATGTAATCTGTGCCCCTAAATCTGTGAAATCTATACTCTTATATCGCCGGTTCCTGCTGACTCAAACAATGAAAACTCCCCAATCCCCAAATAATATCCGTAGAATCTATCCCCACTGTCTCTCTATCTGGAAAACAAGCTGCAATAATCTCTAAAGCAATAGCATCCTTTTCACAACGATAAGTAGGAACGATAACATGCCCATTACTGATATAAAAATTAGCGTAAGAAGCCGGTAAACGAGTATCTTCAAAAATCACGGCATCAGGCATTGGCAATTCAATGATATTTAGAGGCTCTCCGTTTAATAAACGCATTTCCTTAAGTTCTCTCAAATTGGTTTGTAGCAACTCGTAATTTTCGTCTTCTGGATTATCCTCAACTACTGTTAAAACCGTGTTTTCATTCACAAATCTTACGGTATCGTCAATATGACCATCAGTATCATCCCCTACAATACCATCACTTACCCAAAGCACTTGTTGCTGACCGTAATAATCTTTCAAGTATTGTTCTATTTGCTCTTGTGTTAAATGTGGATTTCTGTTTTCATTTAGCAAACAACTTCTTGATGTTAAAATAGTTCCTTTCCCGTTAAACTCTACCGAACCGCCTTCCATAATTATATATGGATGAAAAACAGGAATATTAAAATGAGCGCCAATTTTTGTCGGAATCACATCATCTAAATCAAAAGGAGGATATTTTCCGCCCCAGGCGTTAAAACCCCAATCAACAATTACTTTTTTCTGTACTGCATTTGGGTTCATCAAAAATGCCGGACCATGATCCCTGCACCAAGCATCATTTGTTGGGTGAAAGAAAAATTCTATTTGCGATAAATCAGCACCTGCTTTGGCAATATGCTTTAGTGCAAATGCTTTCATTTCCTCATCTCTCACGTTAATTCTCACCTTTTCAGATAACGCCAAATATTTGATAAACTCGGCATAGCGAGGATAAATCGCATCTATTTTGCCGGGCCAACTTTCTTCCTTATGCGGCCAACTTAACCATGTAGCTTCATGTTTTACCCATTCGGGAGGGAAAACGAAGCCAGCTTTAGCTGGTGTAGTTTCTAAATTTAGAGACTCAGAACTCATATTATATAACCAAAATAGATTTAAAACTAATTATCAAATAAACTAACTTACCAATTTAATCCTCGTCGATAAAACGTTTAGTAATTTGGCTGTAAGAATCAATTCTACGGTCTCTTAAGAAAGGCCAGTGAATGCGGTAGCTATCCGATTTTGCTAAATCAACTTCCTGAACGATGATTTCTTCTTGATCTACAGATGCTTTGTAAAGTAAAGTTCCCATGGGGTTAGAAATAAAAGAACCTCCCCAGAATTTTACTCCGGCTTCTTCCCCTACTCTATTAATTCCTACAACGTGAACGCCGTTTGCAATAGCATGAGAACGCTGAATAGTTTGCCAAGCATCATGTTGTTCTATGTTGGTGGCTTCGTCTTGTGTGGTTGCCCAACCAATGGCTGTTGGATAAAATAAAATTTCGGCACCCATTAAAGAAGTAATTCTTGCAGCTTCTGGATACCATTGATCCCAGCAAATTAAAACGCCTATGGTGGCAAATTTGGTTTTAAAGACCTTGTAGCCTAAATCTCCAGGAGTGAAATAGAATTTCTCGTAAAAACCCGGATCATCAGGAATATGCATTTTACGGTATTTGCCTAAATAAGCGCCATCGGCATCTAAAACTGCGGTGGTATTATGGTAAATTCCTTGAGTACGTTTCTCAAAAAGAGAAGCAATAATCACTACGCCTAATTCTTTAGCTACTATTTGTAAAGCATCTGTAGACGGACCAGGAATAGATTCTGCTAAGGCAAAATTGTCATAATCTTCTACATCACAAAAATATAAGGAAGTAAAAAGCTCTTGTAAACAAATAATTTGTGCGCCTTTTGCAGCTGCCTCTTTTACTTTTACAATGGCTTTCTGAAGGTTTTCTTCTTTGTTTGAGGTGCAAGACATTTGTACCAAACCCAACTTTACATTCTTTTTCATCAATGCTTATTTTATTATTTAGGTGCAAAATTAACTTTTGAACCGAGATTTAAAATCTGATTTTTGTTAAAATTTAAAGACCTGAGTTTGCGTTAACGATTGAAGCGGCATCCTTTATCCCCTTTTCAGGGATAAAGATACAGCGGAAAGCGTGTTAAAACGCCCAAATAACTTCTATTCACTGATTATTTAAAAGATGCGGATTTAATCAATAGCTTCTGTTTTCCCACCAAAACTCTTCCAAATATAATAAACAGGTAAACCTAACAATACAATGGCTAATCCCCATCCGCAGGTTTCGGGTTTTACAATTAATAAAACCACACAAATTGCCGAAGCAATAATGACGTATAATGCAGGTAGAACTGGGTAACCAAAGGCTTTATAAGGACGATCCCAATCTGGTCTTTTCTTTCTTAACACAAATAAACCCACAATGGTAACAATGTAAAAAAGCAGAGAAGAAAAGGTGCAATAGTCTAACAATTGCCCATAAGAACCTGATAAGCATAAAGCAGATGCCCAAATGGCTTGTAAAATAAGAGCAAAACCGGGTACGTTATTTTTATTTAAAACGGCAGCTCGCTTAAAGAAAACACCATCTTTTGCCATGGCATAATACAACCTGGCACCAGATAATATTAAGCCATTATTACAGCCAAATGTAGAAACCATAATTAATAATGCCATAATGGTAACGGCTGCACTTCCAAAAATGATTGATGCCGCAGCAGTACCTACCCTATCTTGAGAGGCAAACATAATTCCTCTTTCTAAAACGGTAACTCCATCTGGCGAGCCACTAATAGGTAAAAGCATTAAATAAGCTACGTTGGCTAAAATGTATAGAATGGTGACAATTAAAGTCCCTAAAAACAAGCTCAAAGGAATATTTTTTTGAGGATCTTTTACTTCGCCGGCAGTGTAAGTAATGTTATTCCACGAATCGGAAGAAAATAAAGAGCCCACCATAGCGGCACCAATGGCTCCGTAAAGCACTACGCCACTTAATAATTCTTTGGTGATACTGCCATCTGGATTTACCTTTACGCTGTAAGGCGTCCAAAAATTAGTCAGATTTGCTTTAAAAGCTTCGCTATTTAAACCAATGTAAATTCCTAAAACAATTAATCCTAATAAAGAAAGTAGTTTAGCAATAGTGAAGGTGGTTTGTAAAATTTTAGCGTTTTTAACCCCTTGTAAATTCACGTAAGTTAAAAAAGCAATTAATATTAAGGCCAGCATTTGTGTGGCATTAAAATCAAAAAATCCTAAAGAGAAAATCACATTTTTTTCATCAAAAAAAGGAATGAGCTCGGCCGTATATTTTGCAAAAGCGATGGCTACGGCAGCAATTACGCCGGTTTGTATCACGGTAAAAACTGTCCATCCAAATAAAAATCCTACCACAGGGTTAAAAGCTTCCTTCAAATAAACGTATTGACCACCTGCTTTTGGCATCATCCCCGCTAACTCACCATAACTTAAAGCGGCAATTAAAGTAATAATGCCGGTAACTAGCCATATCATTAAAATTACGCCAGGCGAACCCACAGTTCGGGCCATATCAGAGCTGACTAAGAAAATACCCGACCCAATCATTGAGCCGGCAACAATCATGGTAGAATCTAGAAGCCCTAGCTCCCTCTTCATTGCAATTGGTGTAGAAGTTTTATCCATTTTTAAGATTAAACCTAAAGCTATTTAAAAAATTCAAATTCACAATTTTTAGGGGTAAATAACCACAGAGTAAACAGATAATTTTGAAGTGAAAATTATATAACCACAGAGAAAACCGAGAATATTTCGTTGAAAAAACTATAAACCACAGAGAAAACAGAGAATTTCGCAGAGATCACTAAGAAATCAAAAATCTATAGCCCCAAATCTGTGAAATCCTTTTTAATCTGTGTCCCTAAATTCGTGGCAAAAATTATTAACCACAGAGCGCACAAAGTCCACAGAGAAAACAAAGAAATCAATAATCAGTGAAATCCCTTTTTATCAATGCAATCTGTGCTTCAAAATCTGTGAAATCCCAATTAATCTATGTAATCTGTTCTCCTAAATCTGTAAAATCCTTTTAATCCGTGTTAAAAATCACCACCCAAGATTCGTGAAATTCGTGGCAAAAAATTATAACCACAAAGAAACCAGAGAATTTCGCAGAGATCACTAAGAAATCAAAAATCTGTGAAATCCTTTTTAATCTATGTAATCTGTGCTTCAAAATCCATTTTAATCCGTGTTAAAAATCTCCACCCAGCATTCGTGAAAATTCGTGAAATTCGTGTATAAAATTCAACCCAAATAACCTCTAATTTCTGTTTTGCATATTTAAAGTTTGGAAATATGAATTAGCCTGCTAAATTTGGAAATTCTCTTATAAACCAGAATATCAATTTTAATTTTTTATACATGTATGGAATTTCTACAAACTAATCTTATTTATTTAATCCCCGTTCTCGGTATTATTGGTATACTGGTGATGATTTCGAAGTCTATTTGGGTAGCCAAACAAGATGCCGGAGATGCAAAAATGACTGAATTGGCCGGCTACATTGCCGATGGTGCCATGGCATTTTTAAAAGCCGAGTGGAAAGTCCTGAGCATATTTGTAGTATTTGCAGCCGCATTATTAGCTTACTCTGGTACAATACATGAAGTAAACGGCAAAGAAATCCACTCCAGCTGGATCATTTCTATCGCATTTATTATTGGCGCTGTATTTTCTGCTTTGGCAGGATACATTGGCATGAGAGCCGCTACAAAAGCAAACGTAAGAACCACACAAGCCGCAAGAACAAGTTTAAAACAAGCCTTAAAAGTGTCTTTCACTGGCGGAACCGTAATGGGTTTAGGGGTGGCAGGTTTAGCTGTTTTAGGTTTAGGCGGTTTATTTATTGCTTTCCTTTCTATTTTTGCCGATTTAGGCGAAAACACGGTTAAAACCGCTATTGAAGTATTAACCGGTTTCTCTTTAGGAGCCGAGTCTATTGCACTTTTTGCCCGAGTAGGTGGTGGTATTTATACTAAAGCTGCCGATGTTGGCGCCGATTTAGTGGGTAAAGTAGAAGCCGGAATTCCTGAAGATGATGTACGTAACCCCGCAACTATTGCAGATAACGTGGGAGATAACGTAGGTGACGTAGCAGGTATGGGAGCCGATCTTTTTGGTTCTTATGTAGCCACTATTTTAGCCACCATGGTACTCGGACAAGAAATTGTAGTGGCTGATAATTTTGGCGGAATGTCTCCTATCCTATTGCCTATGGTCATTTGTGGTTTAGGTATTTTATTTTCTATTGTAGGAACATGGTTTGTCACCATTAAAGACGAAAAATCTAACGTACAAACGGCGTTAAACTTAGGCAACTGGTCATCAATTGCCATTACAGGTATTGCATCTTATTTTATTGTGATGTGGATGTTGCCAGATACCATGAGCTTAAGAGGTTATGAGTTTTCTAGCATCAACGTTTTCTACGCTATTTTAGTAGGCTTAGTGGTAGGAACCATTATGAGTGTGGTGACAGAATACTATACCGCAATGGGTAAAGCTCCGGTAAATTCTATTGTTCAGCAATCTTCTACAGGCCATGCCACCAATATTATTGCAGGTTTATCTGTAGGGATGAAATCTACTGTCATTCCAATTTTAACTTTAGCCGGTGGAATTATGGCTTCTTATTATTTTGCAGGTTTATACGGCGTGGCCATTGCCGCAGCCGGCATGATGGCTACTACCGCTATGCAATTAGCAATTGATGCTTTCGGACCTATTGCAGATAACGCAGGTGGAATTGCCGAAATGGCTCAGTTACCTCCCGAGGTGAGAGAACGTACAGATAATTTAGACGCCGTAGGTAATACCACCGCCGCAACCGGAAAAGGTTTTGCCATCGCCTCAGCAGCATTAACTTCCTTAGCTTTATTTGCAGCTTTTGTGGGTATTGCAGGTATAGATGCCATTGATATTTACAAAGCGCCAGTTTTAGCCGGCCTGTTTGTAGGCGGGATGATTCCTTTCATCTTTTCGGCATTATGTATTCAAGCGGTGGGTAAAGCAGCTATGGATATGGTAAACGAAGTTCGTCGCCAGTTTAGAGAAATTCCAGGAATTATGGATTATACCGCTAAACCCGAGTATGAAAAATGCGTAGCCATTTCTACCGAAGCCTCTATCAGAGAAATGATGTTACCCGGCGCTATTGCTTTAATTACCCCTTTAATTGTTGGTTTCGTTTTCGGACCAGAAGTATTAGGAGGTTTATTAGCCGGTGTGACTGTTTCTGGTGTGTTAATGGGAATTTTCCAATCTAATGCAGGTGGAGCTTGGGATAACGCTAAAAAATCTTTCGAAAAAGGTGTATTGATTAACGGCGAAATGTATTACAAAAAATCTGAACCACATAAGGCTTCTGTAACTGGCGATACCGTTGGCGATCCATTTAAAGATACTTCAGGCCCATCTATGAATATCCTTATAAAATTAATGTCTATTGTTTCTTTAGTCATTGCCCCATACATTGCCGTTTCTGGTTCATCAGATATGGCTGCCATGCACAAAAAACACCATGGTATAGAAATGGTTCAAGGGATGGAATGCTCTCCAGAAAAAATGGCCGCTATGCACAAAGATGGAAAAGAATGTACACCAGAAATGATGGCCGCCATGCACAAAAACGGAGAAGAATGTACGCCAGAAAAAATGGCTGCTGCAAAAAAAGCAGGAATGAGCTGCTGCAAAAAACCAGGAATGGCCGCTCGTTTTAAGTAATCATTCAGTTTACGGTTGCGAGTTAACTGATAACCGACAACGTATAACCGATAACTCAGAACTGATAACTGATAACTGATAAAAAAATCCTGTTTCTTAACTGAAGCAGGATTTTTTTTGAAAAGCAAATGCGGTGATCATTACTTCTGGTATTGAAATGGTGTGTTGGAAATTAAATGATCCCATCACACCATTTTAAAACTCAATCATCAGTTAGAGGTTTATGGGATTAATTTATCTTTTTGAAGTTGTGTAAATAATTCAAAAAAAGAATCTTTAGTATTAGTGTATTCTACGAAACCTAATTTCCTACTGTTTGACATATCGGTCATTACTTCAATCGGACGCCCCAAGTCGAGATCAGTATGCCACGCTGAAGAAATTCGATTTAAATCCGCTTCAATTAAATTGTACTGCACTGCCATTTTCTGCCAAATTTCTTTTTTTTGAGCTAATCTTTGCTCTAATGGTCTAATCGAGCCATCAAATCCATCCACTTCTAAATCAAAGAAGTCTGCAATCTTTTGCCATAACCATTTCCAGCGAAAAATGTCGCCATTTGCAATATTATAAGCTTGATTCTTAGCACTTGGTGTTTCAGCGGCCCAAATCAACTGCTCTGCAAGTATTTTGGCGTCTGTAACATCAGATAATCCATTCCATTGCGCTTCAGAACCAGGCCAAATAAAAGGAAGTTTTTCTTCTTTACAGATACTCGCATACACCGCTAATGTTGTTCCAAGGTTCATTAGATTGCCAACAGCATATCCGATAAGCGTGTGCGGACGATGAACACTCCATGTAAAACCATCTCGTTTGGCTGCCGCATAAACTTCATCTTCTTGAGCGTAATAAAAATTTTTCAGATCCAGTCTCGGTTGTTCTTCTCTAAGTGGCGTTTCTGGCAAAACTCCTTCTTTAGCATAAGACTCAAATGGCCCAAGGTAATGCTTTAAGCCAGTAACAAGCGCTACGTGTTTTACAGACTTCTTAGGAGACAATACATTCAATAAATTACGTACCAAGGCACTATTTATTCTAATATTTTCATCTTCAGTATCATTGCGCATCCAGGTAGTAAAAAACACGTGAGTCGGCAAAATATCTTTAAGGGCATTTGCCAATTGTGATGGATTCAGCAAATCTGCAGTGATGGGTTTGATTGCTACATTATTATTTTTTGAAGAACGGGAAAGTCCGTAAACCTCCCAGCCATTTTCTATTAACTTGTTAGCAAGATTGCTTCCAGCCATTCCTGTAGAGCCTACAACCAAGGCTACATTTTTATTATTTAAAATTTCTTTTTCGATCATATTTAAAGTTTTCCAAAGGTACTTTGACAATACTTATTCAGAAATGACTTAAAACATTAAATTCAATTGATTTAAGTCAACTATTTGTGATCTAAACTTATTTTCTTTTTTAAACGACTCACCGTTGCGGGTGAAAGTCCTAAATACGAAGCAAGCAAATTTTGCGGCACTCTATTAACTAAATTTAGGCTGCTTTCAATAAGTTGCTTATACTTTTCTTCCGCAGAAAGCATATAAGAATTTACTAGTCTACGTTCCTTTGTTATGAGGCTATTTTGAAATAAAAGCCGAAAGTATCTATCCATCTTAGGTATCCGTAAAGTCAAATTTTCAAAATCTTGAGAAGTAATTAATAACAAAACAGAATCTTCTAAAGCATCAATAGTGTAATTTGCGGGTTGCATACTAAAAAAGCTGTTCATATCAGAAGCCCACCAGCCTTCTGGGGTAAATTGGTTAACATACTCGTTTCCTTTTTCATCTGTATTATATGATTTTAAGAGCCCTTGAGCTACAAATGCCATATAATGACAAACATTTCCCTCCTGTAATAACAATTTTTTTCTTTTTAGTATTTTGGAGATGAAGTATGACTTTATAATTTCCTTGTCGCCTGCAGATAAATTAATTTTTTCCTCTAAATGTTCGAAAAGAATGTTGTACACAATACCTTGATTTAAATGCCTAAGATAAATTTAAAAATTTACTACTATGCTTTCTGTAAAAAACAGATTGATGATTAGATCAAAACACTTTAGAAGATACCCAAAAATAAAATTCAGTAAATGAGTCCAACCATTAAAAAAAACGGCACCAAATGCATAAGAAAAAATTAGTGATATTATACCAACCTTGCAATGTTTATAATCATGAGCTTAATATTTTTCAAAAACCATAAAGCCTAAATCTCTTTAAGTTAAATAAACATCAAAATTCTAAAACTTTGTGCGTAACCTGTCGTAAACAAAACCAAGACTTAAAATAATCAATTTTTAAAAAGAAAGCACATTTTATCTAGTTAGATATTTGTTGGTAACCCTTAGATAAAATTTTCTATGAATGCTCACATCACTCTTCCTTTAAATCAACCAAAAAGTAAAACTAAATCAAAATTATGGTTTAACGTTTCATTGGTTTTAACCATTGTCTTTTTATTAAGTATAGCTCCGGTAATAGGCTCGCTTATAACTGGCAAATATATTCAACTGCTGTTGGCTTTCTTAATCACAACCTGTTTTATTCTTGCTCCCGTTGCATTATTTCGTAATTATATCAAACTTTATACTTGGTTATTCTTACCTATTATTGTTTTTGTACCTATATCTTTATTTTGTGTGATATTATACAAGCTACCTTTAAATCTAGATATTATGGTAGTGATATATAATACCAATACAGCCGAAGCGCTTGAGTTTGCCAATGGTTATATTCTTTATTTTATTGCGCTGTTAATAGGTTATTATTGGGCTTACATTTACCTTACAAAAAAATTACCTTCAAAAATATCATGGAATAATTCATTAAAAATATCATTAGGTGCTATTCTAACTTTTGTATTAATCACTCTTTTAATAGCCCAAGACATCACCTTTAAAAATCAATTTAAGAAAAACCTTACGGCGTCTTTTCCTGGTTCTTTAATTTATAATAGCTATTTATTTCGCAAGCAATTAAACCTAATTAACCAACACGAAGAACAAGTTAAAGACTTTAAATTTAATGCATCTCAAAACGTTTCTCTTGCTAAAAAACAAATTTACGTATTGGTTATTGGAGAAAGTGCGAGGGCTAAAAACTGGCAAATTTTTGGATATGAAAGAGAAAACTCGCCTGAGCTTACAAAAAAACAAAACGAATTAATTAAATTTTCTAACACTGTTTCTGGCGGTTACATTACTGCTTTAGCCGTACCCATGTTAATTACCAGAGCTTCTGCTGATGATTATGATCGGGTATATACAGAAAAAAGTATCATCACAGCATACAAAGAAGCTGGCTTTAAAACCTATTGGTTAAGCAACCAAAATGATTTTGAAAAAATTGGGATGTTTGCCAGAGAATCTGATGAAGAGTTTTATCTCCCTTCCAATTATACATTTGGTAAAAACGTAAACCTAGACATGGAACTTATTCCATATCTCCAAAATATTTTAAGTAAAAACGAAGAAAAAGTTTTCATCATATTGCATACCTTAGGAAGCCATTATAATTATGCAGCTAGGTATCCTAATGCTTATGATAAATTTAAACCCTCTTTAAAAACAGAAAAAGTTAATCCAACAGATGATGCTAAAAAAGAAATCATCATTAATAGCTATGATAATACCATATTATATACCGATGCGGTGATTTCAAAAATGATTGATTTAATTAAAGCAACCCAAGCGGTGAGCACCCTTACCTATGTATCAGACCATGGCGAGGATATGTTTGATGATGAACGAAAATTATCTCAACATATAGAACCTGTTCCTTCTGAATATGTAGCAAGTATTCCATTTTTTATGTGGTCTTCTACAACATACCAAACATCTTTTAAAGATAAAATTAATAACCTTAACACTAATAAAGACAAGCCAGTTGGCTCTCAAAATATTTTTTATACCCAGTTAGATTTAAGCAGTATTCAATACCCAAATATGGATAGGAGCAAAAGTCTTGCGAGTAAAACATTTGAAAGTTCGCCTCAAAGAATTTTAGGTGGCGACTCAAAAGTTTACAATTACAACGATTTAAAAAAATAACCTTACTTTAAACACCATACTTACAGGCTGCGTATAATTTTACCTCTTTTTATTCAGTTATAGAATTAACGTTAAATTTGGCTGATAGAAATTTTCAAAAACACGCCAACTAGAAGTGATTTTTTTGATCATTTTATTTAATTGAACCCTTTTAGAGTAAACAATTATGCCACACATTGCCATTATATCTTCAAGTGTAAGAATAGAAAGAAACAGCAGCCGAGTTGCCTTGTATTTCAAAAATTATTTAGAAAGTAACCAACTTGCAACAGCAGAGATTTTGGACTTAGCCGAATACAACTTTCCAATTTTTGATGAACGTTTGCGTTTACAAAAAAATCCAACTCCTGCAACCATAGAATTTGCAGAAAAAATAAAATCTGCTGATGGTGTACTCATTGTTACTCCCGAATATAATGGCGGCTATCCGGCCAGTTTAAAAAATGTAGTTGATTTATTGTATGATGAATGGCATCGCAAACCTGTTGCTATTTCAACAGCATCTGATGGTGTTTTTGGCGGCTCACAAGTAATTACTTCCTTACAATTCTCTCTTTGGAAAATAAAAGCATGGACAGTTTCAGCTATGTTTCCGGTTCCTAAAGTGCAAGATGCATTTGATAAAAAAGGGAATCCTACAGATAAAGCCGCAACAGATAAAAGAGCCGCAAACTTTATTAAAGAATTGCTTTGGTGTATAGAAGCAAAAAGTAAAATGACCCCATAATGCTTGTAAAACCACCACTATAGGATAACTAAGGGATAACTAAGAGATAACTAAGGGATAGATTTGAGCTTTTTAAAAAAAATTATCCCACCCGGTAAACCAAAAATTATAAATTTATCTTCATCATTTTATATTAAACCAAATGATAATTAGCGAATATCAGCGTATCAACCAAAAAGAAATTATAGAACTCTTGCGATATAATACGCCAAAATACTTTTCGCCAAACGAAGAAAAAGACCTTATTTATTATTTAAACCACCATGCACACCATTACTATGTGTTAGAAGTTGACCAACTGATTGTAGGAGCTGGCGGCTTTAATTTAACCGATGACAAAGAAACCGCAAAAATATCTTGGGACATTCTTCATCCACAGTATCAAGGTAAAGGCTTTGGAACCGAATTAACTAAATTCAGAATTCAAAAAATAAAAGAAATTAAAAGTGTAAAAACTATTTCGGTAAGAACCTCACAGTTGGTTTATAAGTTTTATGAAAAATTTGGTTTAGAAACTAAAGAAATTATAAAAGATTTTTGGGATGATGGATTCGACTTATACCGAATGGATAGTGATATCAACTTAATTTCTAAACATTAAAATCTACCCATTAGATTTTTTCGTTCAATATTCTAATTAAAATAACGCTTTTAGAACATTTTCTAGTTTTGGTATATTTTAATTAATATTGTTTACCACTTAAAATTATAAACTTTTTATATTAATGTCTTTAAAGTATGTTCAGGCTAATCCTTCAGATGTAGCTCATATTATCACCTTATTATCTCACTATTATCCTGTAAGTAAAGAACTTGCAGATGAGTTTTACAAACATGCTATTGCTATAAAATTAGAAAAAGGAGAACATATTTTACATCAAGGAGAGCTTTGTAAGTATATGTATTTTATTAAAGAAGGAGCGTTAAAAGCATATTCAGAGCATAATCACAAAGAAATAACCACCTATATTTCTATTGAAAATGAATTTGTAAGTTCTCTTTCTGGCTTATACGGTCAGCAACCCTCCAGAGAGGCTATTGTAGCTATAGAGCCCGCATATTTATTAGGCGTACATACCGATGTTTTACTAAACTGGTACCAACATTTTTTTGATTTAAACTTTATTATCCGACAGGTTTATGAAAGTTATTACCGCGATGCTCAAGAACGATCTCATATTATACGTGTAGGCAATGCAAAAGAACGTTATGAATATTTTGTAAGCTCAAGAGCAAGTGCTGTAGAACGTTTACCGGTAGATTGTGTGGCCTCATTTCTTGATATGAAACCCGAAACCTTAATCAGGATAAAGAAACAACAACACAACCTTTTAAATGAAAATGAAATTACTGCTATTATTACCCAAATAGAAGATTTTATTACCCAAACACAAGCTTTCAAAAACAAGGCAATTACCGTAAATATTTTAGCAAAAGAACTGGGTATTGCAGCCTCTAAAATCACTTTAGCGCTAAGCACTCATTATAAATTAGTGTTTAAAGATTTTATCAATAAATACCGCATTATTTGCTTTAAACAGCTATTGCACAAGCAAGAACAAATGCAAAGCTTTACTATTGAAACTTTAGCTCTTCAATCTGGCTTTTCATCCAGAAGCAGCTTTTACAAAGCATTTAAGAAAAGTGAAGGCATAAGCCCAACAGAATATGAAGCCAATTTAATGCGCTCATAAAACTTGTCCCGTTTTAAAAACAGGACAAGTTAGCACCTGTTTTTTTAGCCTCATAAATGGCTAACTCATTAGATTTGCATTCTAAATCTCATGAGTATAATACATGAAGCAACGCTTTCTTATTTACCCAGCTATATCAGCCATAGCAATCGTTATTTCAATTTTCTTTTTTCTTCCATGGCTAGCACTTATTGCATTTGTACCCCTATTACTTGCTCTAGAAAACACCAACCATAAACAAACCTTAGCAACAGCCGGTATCTTTAGCTCAGTTTTAGGCTCATTTATATTGAGTTGGATGCTCCTATCTAACATTCCATCAGTAGATAATCTGCTATATAGCTTTTTAGGAATGCTTTTATCAGTAACTTATTTTATAATAGCCATTACAGTTGTTTTTCTAATTTGGAACAGACTTACAAAATCTATATTTTCATGCAAAAGCATCCTCATTTTAGCTACATTATTTACCCTTTTCGAATTTATTTACGACCAATTATTTAACACCTTACCTTGGTATAGTTTCCATTTTGGCAACCCATTAATTGGCAGCATTTACACCATACAACTGGCCGAAATAGGAGGAATATACATCCTTACCTTTTCCGTTTTACTAATAAATGGCTTTGCGGCTTACGGCATTAAGCAACATAAACAACTTGGCGTAGCCTCTATGGTTATTGGACTATTTTTTACAGCTAACTTCCTTTTGTATAACATACGCAGTGTAAAAGCCACCCCAAATACTGAAGTAAAAATAAATATCTTAACGCCCAACATAAAACAAGCCGTTAATACTAGAAATACTATTGAATTAATGCCTACCGACTTAACAAATTGGACCCAAGCTTTAAATCATCAAGAAAACAACTATAAAATAATCAACAGCGCTTATATTGTTAATCCAATTGAAACGGTTTCAGATATAAATGTTAACGTTTACCTAAAAATTATTGAAGAAGAAGAAGAAACACAATCAGAGATAAAAAATCAGCAACCTAATCACAGTTTTATTGTAAAGCCAGAGAATAAAAGTAATTTAACGGAAACCAACAAAGACATAGACGGAATTTTTATTTTTAACGAAGCAATTATTGCACCCACAGCGGCACAACTTGTACAAGCTGGTGCTCCATTTTTGGTAAGTATCAATAATGATAATTGGCTTAAAGACGCTTACATCACCCGACTTTTTTTCTACTACAACAGCCTCAGGGCTGTAGAAAACAGACGAGACATTGCCATTAAAAGTAATTTTGGTTATACAGGCAAAGCATCTTCAAACGGCGAAACCCATTTAATAAACAACCAAAATACTTCTGTACCAACGCCTATTACCATAATTAAAAACAGCGAAACCACTCTTTATAGCCAATATCCATTTGCTTTTATCCTTTTCTGCAAATTATTATTTGTAGTGGTAGCGTTTTTAATACTTATAAAATCAGGTCTTAAATTCAAATCATTAAAAAAATTAAAAGAGCAACCGGTTTTCGAGGTTTTTGAAAATTAAACCCATAAATACTATCCTATTTTTTAGGCTAATATTTTTTTGAAAAGCAAATCCTCTGCTCCTATTTTCCGCCAGTCTGGTGCTCTGCTAAATTTTTTACTTTCCCTTCTCCTCCTTTCCCTTCAAGCAAAAAGATACCGCTGCCGCCCCTGTTTAGTTAACTTAGGCTTTTGCTTTCAAAACAAAGAGCCAAACTTCTGCGACGTAGTAAAAAAAATTAAACCACAGAGTACACAAAGAACACGGAGCTGGATGGTAAAAAACAAATAACACATTTTAAACCTCTGTGAACTCCGTGTCCTCCGTGGTTAAAAAAGATAAACCACAGAGTACACAAAGAACACGGGGCTGGATGGTAAAAAACAAATAACACATTTTAAACCTCTGTGAACTCCGTGTCCTCCGTGGTTAAAAAAGATAAACCACAGAGTACACAAAGAACACGGAGCTGGATGATGAAAAATAAATAACACATTTTAAATCTCTGTGAACTCCGTGTCCTCCGTGGTTAAAAAAATTAAACCACCTACACATAGAACACGGAGCTGGATGGTAAAAAATAAATACCACATTTTAAATCTCTGTGAACTCCGTGTCCTCCGTGGTTAAAAAAAATTAAACCACCTGCATAAAGAACACGGAGCTGGATGATGAAAAATAAATAACACATTTTAAATCTCTGTGAACTCCGTGTCCTCCGTGGTTAAAAAAATTAAACCACCTACACATAGAACACGGAGCTGGATGGTAAAAAATAAATAACACATTTTAAATCTCTGTGAACTCCGTGTCCTCCGTGGTTAAAAAAATTAAACCACCTACATAAAGAACACGGAGCTGGATGATGAAAAATAAATAACACATTTTAAATCTCTGTGAACTCCGTGTCCTCCGTGGTTAAAAAAATTAAACTACGCTCCTTGTTTAACATAAAATCTATTGCGCATTTTGATTCAATTTCAAATTTGATTTTTTAGATTTAGCCCAATAAATATTAAGAAAAATGAATAACAGACAAAACTTCACCTCAGGCTCTCCGTGGGAAGATATTATTGGCTATTGCAGAGCTGTAAAAGTAGGTAATACCATAGAAATTGCAGGCACTACTGCCGCAAAAGACGAAGAAGGAAATAGCTTAACCACCATGTATGATCAAACCAAAGCCATTTTAGACAAACTAACCAAGGTTTTGGAAGATGCTGGCGCTTCTTTAGAAAACGTGGTGCGTACCCGCATGTTTTTAACTGATATTAGCCAATGGGAAGAAGCTGCAAAAGCACATGGTTTATTTTTTAAAGATATTAAGCCCGTAACTACCATGGTGGAAGTATCTAAATTAATAGATCCAGAAATGTTAATTGAAATAGAAATTACAGCTATTTTGTAAGATTTTGCAATCGTTTAAAAGGCCTTAAATGAATCGTTTAAATCAGATTTGTTTAAGGATTCTTTTGATTAACGAAGTTTTGAAATTTGATAAGTTTTTGCGTGAAGGATTGAAACGCCTGCCGCAGGCAGGGATACCGGCCAAAAGCCTAAGGCCTGTAGCAGTATGAGTGCAAAGCCTGACCTGCAAGGACACGCCCTCAACATTTAAATTATTAAATCCTGTCTCAGCAGGATCTCGCTTTAGCTGACCCTGAGTTATTAGCCCTCACATTAAAATGATTAAATTTACCACATGCTAAGAAAAACCTATCAAGAATTATATCAGGAGCTTGAACGCGTTTTATTGAATTTGGGTTTTTCTGCAACTAAAGCAAAAGCTTGTGCAACTATTTTCACCAATAACAGCCAAGACGGCGTGTATTCGCATGGTTTAAACCGTTTCCCTGTATTTATAGATTACCTTAAAAAAGGTTGGATTGATAAAACTGCCGAACCAAAACTGATTAAAAGTTTGGGTGCAATTGAACAATGGGACGGGCAATTTGGACCAGGAATGTTGAATGCTCAATTCTGTATGCAAAGAGCAATTGATTTGGCTAAAGAAAAAGGAATGGCTTGTGTAGCTTTAAAAAACACCAACCATTGGATGCGTGGCGGAACTTATGGTTGGCAGGCTGCCGAAGCGGGTTGCATTGGTATAAATTTCACAAATACCATTGCAATTATGCCTCCTTGGGGCGCAAAAGAAGCAGCAATTGGGAATAATCCCCTCATTATTTCTGTACCTCGTAAAGAAGGTCATATAGTTTTAGATATGGCCATGTCTCAGTTTTCTTACGGAAAAATGCAGGAACACCAGTTGAAAGGAAAAGATTTACCTTTTTATGGCGGATATGATGAAGAAGGGAAACTAACCAAAAATCCTAAAGCCATTTATGAAACACAAAGGCCTTTGCCTGCCGGAATGTGGAAAGGATCTGGCTTGGCGCTAATGCTGGATTTGTTAGCCACCTTATTAAGCGATGGAAATTCTACAGCTGCAATCACTAAAACCGGCCAAGAACGTGGCATTTCGCAAGTTTTTATTTGCTTTGATGCCGTTATAAACACTCAACACGAAAGTATTATCCAAGAAATTTTAACTTATACCCAAGCCGCCGAAAAAATAGAAGGTCAAGAGATTTATTATCCAGGAGAACGCACTTTAAACGTGAGAAAAGAGAATATCACAAAAGGAATTCCGGTAGATGAGCTGATGTGGCAAAAGCTATTGAGTTTATAAATCACATTTTGGTATTGATATTGAATGGTAGAGTAAAACAGAGAGATCACAAACTATTTATCCTTTCTCCTGTTCAACAAATAATCACATTAAATAATAATTATGACATTAGTAAAAGCTTATGCTGCGCAAAAAGCAGATGGACCTTTGGCTCCATACCAATTAGAAAGAAGAGAACCAGGTGTTAATGATGTAGAAATAGAAATTCTTTTTTGCGGCGTTTGCCATTCAGATATTCATACAGCCCGTAATGAGTGGGGAGGTTCCATGTACCCAGTAGTACCAGGACATGAGATTGTAGGAAAAGTAAGTCGTGTGGGAACTGGCGTAACCAACCATAAAGTGGGTGACACCGTTGGCGTGGGTTGTTTTGTAGATTCATGTGGCCATTGTTCAAATTGTGAAGAAGATTTAGAGCAATATTGTGAAAACGGAAATTCTCAAACCTACAATGCCCTTTTACAGGATAAAAAAACCATTACTTATGGAGGTTATTCTACGCACATTGTAGTAACAGAAAAGTTTGTTTTAAAGGTTTCTGATAAATTAGATTTAGCTGCGGTTGCCCCTTTGTTATGCGCCGGCATTACTACTTACTCTCCATTAAAGCATTGGAATGTTAAAAAAGGCGATAAAGTTGCTGTAGTTGGTTTAGGCGGATTAGGACACATGGCCGTTAAATTAGCATCTTCTATGGGTGCTGAGGTAACCATGTTGAGTCGCTCGCCTGAGAAAGCAAAAGATGCAGAGAAATTAGGCGCTCATCATTTTGTATTAACTACCCAAGAAGAAGGCATGAGTAAAGCAGCCAATTCTTTTGATTTAATTATTGATACGGTTTCTGGTCAGCATGATTATAATGAATATTTAGCTCTGCTAAAAACTGATGGTGTTATGGTGTTACTAGGCGTTCCGCCAATTCCACAAGCAGTACATGCTGCTTCTTTAATTTTTGGAAGAAGAAGTTTAGTAGGCTCTTTAGTGGGTGGAATTAAAGAAACTCAAGAAATGCTAGACTATTGTGCGGCACATAACATTGTTTCTGATGTAGAGATGATTAATATTGATCAAATAAACGAAGCTTATGAGCGTACCTTAAAAGGTGATGTACATTACCGCTTTGTAATTGACATGAAGTCTTTAAAAAACTCTTAGAAAACATTTAATTATTAAAAGTAAGAGGCTCATTTAATAAAATGAGCCTCTTTTTTGGTAAAATATATGATAGAGGTGAAATTGATTTTAAAAATGCACCACTGCCCAACCCTCTGAACTCCTGATGATAATTTCACCGGTAGCGCTGGGCACATAAGAAATAAATGGATATAAAGTTTTTTTATCGATATGTCTTTTTACAAGTGTATTTTCACATTCGGCAAGAATTACACCTCTAGCTTTTAAGCTCTTTAACACGCTTTCAAAAGGCCCGGCTTTATCATATAATTTTACTCCGGCGCCAAAAACAATGAGTTCTACAGCTAATTTTCCTTTTAAACGAGGATCGTTAATAGCATTCTTAATATTCCCCAAAACACCCATTATCTTTTGATTATCGTCACTATTAAGCACATAAATGGCTTTATATTGCTGAAGCTTTGGAATTGCACCCGTAAATGGAATCTCTTGCTGTTGCGCTAATGCCAGCCTAAAAAAACAAAACAATACCATAACTGCGCTTAAGGGTAATATTTTTTTCATGTATTTTGGCTTAAAATTGCTTTCTTAAAATCATTCTATCTTTATTGCTTTTGAGATCTAATCAATATATTGATTAGAATTTCATTGATGAAATAAATGTAGTAATTGTGATAAGGCAGTTTGATGATTGTGGTCAGTAAAGATGTTGATTGTGATTAGCTATTGAGGAGCTTTAAATAACGTCGATTTTAAAATTAAAAATCAAATTTATATGGTAAGCTCTAAAACTTTTATTACTGATTTGCATTAGTTTTATAGGCACAAAAAAATCTTCATTACCTAAAAAATGTTGTTAAAGTTTGATCCTTACGGAATTTATTGTCCACAGGCCAATGTTTACATCGACCCATGGAAGCCAGTGAAAAATGCGATCATCACTCATGCACATGCTGACCATGCCAAATGGGGGAATGAAAATTATTTATCCCACCATCTTAGTATTCCCATATTAAAATTCCGCTTAGGAGATATAAATGTTCAGGGGGTAGAATATGGCGAAGAAATTATAATTAATGGCGTTAAAATTAGTTTGCATCCAGCCGGACATATTCCTGGTTCTGCACAAGTTAGACTAGAATATAAAGGCGAAATATGGTGCGCTTCCGGAGATTATAAATTACAATTAGATGGAATATCCACACCGTTTGAACCCGTCCGTTGCCATCATTTTGTTACTGAATCTACATTTGGCTTACCCATATATCGTTTTCCCGATTCACAAACTGTCCATCAAGATATGAATGATTGGTGGTTAAAAAATAAGGAAGAAGAAAAAACAAGTGTAATTATTGGTTATGCTTTAGGTAAAGCACAACGGATTATTAAACATTTAGATCCTGCTATCGGAACAATTTATACTCATGGCGCCGTTGATAATTTGAATCGAATATTAGAAAAAACAGGCTTAGAGCTTCCTCCAACTAAAAGAATTATCTCTGACACCAATAAATCACTTTTTAAAGGTAATATTGTTGTTGCTCCCCCATCAGCCATCGGCTCCCCATGGATGAAACGTTTCCTCCCGTATTCTGTGGCCATTTGCAGTGGTTGGATGCAGCTTCGCGGAACCCGAAGAAGAAAAAGTGCTGATAGAGGTTTTGTATTATCAGACCATGCAGATTGGGCAGGCTTAAATCAAGCTATAAAAGAAACCGGGGCAGAAAACGTTTATGTAACCCATGGCTATAAATCTGCATTTGCAAAATGGCTAAGGGAAAATTTACATATCAATGCGGTAGAAGTAGATACTTTATATGAAGGAGAATCTTTAAATGAAAGTACCACTCCGGAAAACGAAATAGATTCCTAAGGATGAAGAAGTTCGCTGAGCTGTTTACAGTATTGGATCAAACCACAAAAACCAATGAAAAAATAGAGGCATTGGTTAATTATTTCGCCATTTCTGATGCTGCAGATGCATTATGGACAACCGCTTTACTTACTGGCAGAAAACCAAAGCGTACGGTTAAAACTTCAGAACTCAAACTTTGGGCTATGGAATTATCTGGCGTAAGCGAATGGTTATTTGAAGAATCATACCATGTTGTTGGCGATTTAGCCGAAACCATTACGCTTTTATTACCACCATCTGAATCACAAACAGATTACTCTTTAACCGGCATGATGGCTTTATTGAAAACCCTTGATAAAGAACCAGAAGCCAGTAAAAAAAACATCATCCAAGAAATATGGATGCAACTCAACACTGCCGAAAGATTTGTTTTTAATAAACTCATCACCGGAAGTTTTAGAGTAGGAGTATCTCAACAATTAATTATTAAAGCGCTTGCCAAGCATTATAATTTAGTGGAAAGCAATGTAACTCATCGTTTAATGGGTAACTGGCTTCCAGCAACAACAACATTACAACATTTACTCTTTAATCCAGATATTCAGGAAGATTTATCCAAACCTTACCCATTTTATTTAGCTTATCAATTAGATGTTCCTTTTGCTTCATTAAATAACATCCAAGACTGGCAAATAGAGTATAAATATGACGGAATTCGTGGGCAAATCATCGTTAGAAAAAATGAACTATTCATTTGGTCTAGAGGAGAAGAATTAATGACCGATAAGTTTCCGGAATTTGAAGTACTAAAAAATACTTTACCAGACGGCACCGTAATTGATGGCGAAATTCTTCCTTTTAATGGAGATGAGCCCATGCCTTTTCATATCATGCAAACAAGAATTGGCAGAAAGAATTTATCTAAAAAAAGTCTGTCGGATGCGCCCCTATGTATGATGTGTTACGATTTGTTAGAGTATAATGGTGTAGATATTCGCCCTTTGCCTTTAAGCGAACGTCGGGCTCATCTTGAAACTTTAATAGAAACTTTAAAAAGCAATAATTTAGCTGCCGCAGCAGTTTTAAAATTATCACCCGTTTTTGAATGCCATACCGAACAGCAATTAATTGATTTGCGCTTAGTTTCCCGAGATAGAATGTGCGAAGGTTTGATGTTAAAACATAAAGATAGTTTGTATGAAGCAGGCAGGCGAAGAGGGAAATGGTGGAAATGGAAAATTGACCCGCTAACTGTCGACGGAGTTTTAATTTATGCTCAAAAAGGCCATGGCAGGCGAGCTGATTTATACACCGATTATACTTTTGCTGTTTGGCATCATAATGAATTAGTCCCGTTTACAAAGGCTTATTCCGGTTTAACCGATAAAGAATTGGTAGAAGTAGATTCATGGATAAAAAAACATACCAAAGAAAAGTTTGGGCCGGTTAGAAGTGTAACTCCTGAATTGGTTTTTGAAATTGCTTTTGAAGGAATCAATCCATCTCCACGCCATAAATCTGGTGTGGCTTTACGTTTTCCAAGAATTTTACGTTGGCGCAAGGACAAAAAAATTGAAGATGCCAATCATAAAGAAGATTTATTGAATTTAATTCAGCAACTATCCAATCCTGCATGACAGAGAAAAATATTTTAGCCTGGTTTAAAAAGCAGAAATGGAAGCCTCATGTTTTCCAAATGGAGACATGGAAAGCCATGCTAGCAGGATATTCTGGATTAATTAATGCACCCACCGGAAGTGGCAAAACCTATTCTGCCTGGTTTGGAATCTTATTAGAATATCTTCAAAAATATCCTGATCAAAAGAAAACAAAACCCGGTTTGCAGGCAATATGGATTACTCCAATTAGGGCTTTGGCAAAAGAAATTGAGTATTCCACCTCACGGTCATGTACAGATTTAGGCATTTCCTTTTCAGTCGCTATTCGCAGTGGTGATACTACAGCCGGGCAAAAAGCCAAGCAGAAAAAACAAATGCCCGAGTTATTAATCACCACTCCAGAAAGTTTACACCTATTATTAGCTCAAAAAGGTTATCCTGATATTTTTAAAAATCTATCTACCGTTGTAGTGGATGAATGGCATGAACTCATTGGCTCCAAAAGAGGTGTTCAAATGGAACTGGCATTATCCCGTTTAAAAGGCTTAAATCCTGATTTAAAAATCTGGGGTATTTCTGCAACTATTGGCAATTTAGAGGAAGCTAAAGATGTATTGCTAGGAAAATATGAGAGCCCTACAAAAATGATAAGGGCTAAAATTGTTAAAAATGTTCAGATAGAAACAATTTTTCCAGATGTGATTGAAAACTTTCCATGGTCTGGCTTTATTGGCACACAACTGCTCCCTAAAGTAATCCCCATCATCCATAAAAGCCAATCGGTTTTAATATTTACAAATACGCGTTCACAGGCTGAGATTTGGTATCAACAATTGCTAGAAACAGAACCAGATTTGGCAGGTTTAATAGCATTACATCATGGCTCTTTAGATCAAAATACCAGAACTTGGGTAGAAGATAATCTTCACGATGGCAAATTAAAAGCGGTAATCTGTACATCTAGTTTAGATTTAGGAGTAGATTTTAGTGCTGTTGATACCGTTATACAAGTGGGAAGCCCTAAAGGTGTAGCCAGGTTTATGCAACGAGCCGGAAGAAGTGGACACAGCCCCGGTGCCTTAAGCAAAATTTACTTTGTACCCACAAATTCCTTAGAAATTATTGAAGGAGCCGCCATGCGAGAAGCCATCAAACAAAATGTTATTGAAAGCAGAGTTCCCTTTATAAGAAGTTTTGATGTTTTAGTGCAATACTTAGTCACCCTTGCGGTTTCTGATGGTTTTGAGCCCGATGTTATTTATAAGGAGATCATAAGAACTCATTGTTTTGCAACAGTTACAAAAGATGAATTTTTATGGTGTTTACAATTTATTACAAATGGAGGTAACTCCCTTCAGGCTTATGATGAGTTTTATAAAGTAGAAATTGAAGACGGTATTTATAAAGTTTTGAGTAGAGGGGTTGCCATGCGACATAGACTTTCCATGGGGACTATAGTAGGCGATTCGGCTTTGCAGGTAAAATTTTTAAGTGGCAAACGTTTAGGAAGTATTGAGGAGAGTTTTATATCTAAACTGAATATAGGAGATGTATTTTGGTTTAGCGGTAAGAATCTCGAAATTATAAAAGTACATCACATGGAGGTTGTGGTAAAGAAAAGCACTCTTAAAAACGGAAAAATTCCAAGTTGGCAAGGAGGCAGAATGCCTTTATCATCTCAACTTTCTGCAATGATTAGGTATAAGATTGACAATTATTTAGCTAATAAAGTAAATGATGATCCCGAACTCAATAAACTAAAAGGACTATTTGAGTTGCAAGCAAAACGATCTCACCTGCCTACAAGTAAAGAGTTTTTAATAGAATATGTACAAACCAAGGAAGGTTATCATGTTTTTATGTACCCATTTGAAGGAAGGTTTGTACATGAAGGAATGGCAGCGATTGTAGCCAGAAAAATTTCAGAAATTCAACCCATCACATTTTCAATTGCAATGAATGATTATGGATTTGAACTTTTGTCTGATCAAGAGATTAATATTGAAGAAGCTTTATCATTGGATTTATTTAACATTAAAAATCTGGAAGCTGAAATACAAATGAGTGTAAATGCTACGGAGATGTCTAAAAGAAGGTTTCGCGAAATCGCATCCATAGCCGGATTGGTATTTCAAGGATATCCAAATAAAGCAATGAAAACCCGACATCTTCAAGCCAATTCTCAATTATTTTTTAGTGTGTTTGAAAAATATGATGCTGAAAATTTACTTTTGAAACAGGCTTATGATGAAGTATTAGATTTTCAATTAGAAATTGAACGAATGAGAATGGCGTATGACAGAATTAATCAACAATCTATTATATTAAAACGGCCAATTAAGCCCACGCCATTTGCATTTCCAATTATGGTAGACCGTACCCGAAGTTCCTACACCAACGAAAATATTCAAGACCGTTTATTAAAAATGAAAGCTCAGTTTGAGAAAGATTCATGAACAGAAAATTTATTATCGTAAATAATCAGCAATTAGAATTGCTGCCTCAAAAAGCAATCTACTGGCATGAAACTCAAACGCTCATCATCTCTGATATACATCTTGGGAAAGCCTCTCATTTCAGAAAAAATGGTTTGCCTATCCCTTTAGAATCCGGTATAGAAGATTTAAGAATGCTAGAAGCTTTATTACTAAAATATAAGCCTTTAAGAGTTCTTTTATTAGGCGATTTATTTCATAGTGAATGGAATCAGGAATGGTTACTCTTTGGAGCTTTATTAAGAAAATATGCTGCTATTTTATTTGAACTCGTTCGTGGCAATCACGATATTTTAAAAGCACATCATTACGATAATTTAAACATCCGTTTGCATGAGCATACTTTAACAGAAAGTGGAATTGTTTTTTCTCATGAGAAAATTAAAGTAGATGAGTGCCAATTTTCTATTTCCGGGCATATCCATCCAGGTTATAAACTATATGGAAAAGGCCGACAAAGCCTATCATTACCTTGTTTTTACCGAGAAAAAAATACATTGATCATGCCCGCCTTTGGAAAATTAACTGGCTTGGCTTACCTACCATCCACAAAATACACAGAGATTTTTGTTGTTTCAGAAGACCAAGTGCATTTAATAAAATAAATTTGAGTAATTAACTAGATTATTAATAGTTGGTGCATTGTTCATAGAAATCGCTCGGAAAAGGATTAAAAACGCTTTATACTGGTTTCAACCCACATTTAGATGCAAAAAAAAGCCTCACATTACTGTAAGGCTTAATTTTGAGTGGTGGTGCCTGCTGGGATCGAACCAGCGACACAAGGATTTTCAGTCCTTTGCTCTACCAACTGAGCTAAGGCACCGCTCTTTTTCCCCTTGTTGGTAATTGTTAGGGATTGCAAATGTAGCCTCTTTTTATTAAAACACAAATGTTTTTTGAAAAAACCTTGCATTATTATGAAGTATTTTGATGCAAAACAGCTATCAAGCTTATTTACAGAAACTTAAAATCATCATTTTTAATAAAATCATTCTAAATAAAAATATTATGCAAGCATAGTAAGCTAATTTAGTTGGATTCCTTAACTTAGCCTTGTAAACCAATTTAAAATTGAATGATAGCGCAAATCATCTTCTCCATAGCTCTTTTGACTGCCGTAATACTTTTTAGTATTCAGGTAAAAAAAATAATAAGAAATATCAACTTAGGTAAAGATACCAACCGCTCTGACAGACCGAAAGAAAGATGGTTAACCATGGCTAAAGTAGCTTTAGGGCAATCAAAAATGGTGGTAAGGCCAGTTGCTGGTATCATGCACATTTTTGTTTATTTGGGCTTCGTCATCATTAATTTAGAGGTCTTAGAAATTATTATTGATGGTGTTTTTGGTACTCACCGTATATTTTCTTTTTTAGGCAGTTTTTACAGTTTCTTAATCGCCTCCTTTGAAATATTAGCGTTATTAGTATTAGTAGGTGTCATTGTTTTTTTAGCCCGAAGAGTAGTTTTAGGTTTAAAAAGATTTTCAGGCGTAGAAATGACAGCTTGGCCAAAATCAGATGCTATTTATATTTTAGTGATTGAAGTTTTGCTGATGAGTGCATTTTTAACCATGAACGCAGCAGATTATAAGCTTCAATTGGCAGGCTATAGCCATTACTTAACAGCAGGTAGTTTCCCTGTATCACAATACTTATTAGGTCTTTTACCCAACTCCACAGAAAGCTTAGTATTCATTGAAAGAGCTTGTTGGTGGTTTCATATTTTAGGCATATTGGCTTTCTTAAATTATTTACCTTTCTCTAAGCATTTCCACATCATATTAGCTTTTCCAAATACCTGGTATAGCAACCTTAACGCAAAAGGCAGATTTAACAACATGACCAGCGTAACCAATGAGGTAAAAGCAATGCTAGATCCATCTTTCACCCCTCCTGCAGCTACAGAAATTGGCAGATTTGGCGCAAAAGATGTTCAAGATTTAAACTGGGTGCAATTAATGAATGCTTATACCTGTACAGAATGTGGCAGGTGTACTTCAGTTTGCCCGGCCAACCAAACTGGTAAGCTTTTATCGCCCAGAAAAATAATGATGGATACCCGAGATCGTTTAGAAGAAGTAGGAAAAAACACTGATAAACATGGCAAAGGATATGACGACGGAAAATCTTTATTAGATGATTATATCACCCGAGAGGAAATTTGGGCTTGTACCACCTGTAATGCTTGTACAGAGGCCTGTCCGGTAAACATAGATCCTCTTTCTATTATCGTTGATTTAAGAAGATATGCCGTAATGGAAGAATCTAATGTAACAGGTAGCTTAAACGCCATGTTTTCTAACGTAGAAAACAATGGTGCCCCTTGGAAATATTCTCCGGCTGATAGATTAAATTGGGCTAACAAAGATTAAAATTAGGGCGTTTTAACACGCTTTCCGCTAAATCTTTTTTGTCACCCTACGCAAAGCCGAAGGACAAAAAAGGATACCGCTGCAATCGTTAACGCAGCACCTAACAAAAAATTGAACACACATGAACGCAAATACTATTGAACCAATGAACACCACAATAAAAATCCCTACAATGGCAGAAATGATGGCTGCTGGAGAGAAACCCGAAATTCTTTTTTGGGTGGGTTGTGCCGGAAGTTATGATGAAAGAGCACAACGTATTACTAGAGCTTTCGCTAAAATACTTCACCATGTGGGCATCAAATTTGCGGTTTTAGGAACCGAAGAAAGTTGTACCGGTGATCCTGCAAAAAGAGCTGGAAACGAGTTTCTTTTCCAAATGCAAGCCATGTCAAACATCCAGGTTTTAGATGCTTACGAAATCAAAAAAATTGTAACGGCTTGTCCTCATTGTTTCAATACTTTAAAAAATGAATATCCAGAATTGGGCGGTAATTATGAGGTGATACATCATACCCAATTAATTCAAGAGTTAATTGAATCTGGAAAATTAAAAGCAGAAGGAGGCGATTTTAAAGGAAAGAAAATCACTTTTCATGATCCTTGTTATTTAGGCAGAGGAAATGGCGTTTATGAAGCTCCGCGTAAAGCATTAGAAATTTTAGATGCTGATTTAGTAGAACTTAAACGCTGTAAATCTAACGGTTTATGTTGTGGTGCCGGTGGTGGTCAAATGTTTAAAGAACCAGAAAAAGGAAAAAAAGATGTAAACATTGAAAGAATGGATGATATTTTACAAGCTAAAGCTGATGTTGTAGCTGTAGGCTGTCCTTTTTGCATGACCATGATTAACGATGGCGTTAAGCATTTTAATAAAGAACAAGAAATAGAAGTGCTAGACATTGCCGAAATATCTGCTAAGGTAAATGGGCTATAATTTAGGTTCTAATAAATATTGTTTACTTTCATCAGTTAAAATACACATCTTATTTATGTTGTATAATTTAATATGATAGATATTGTAATTGTTGACGACCATAAACTTTTTGCCCAAGGTTTAGCCAGTATTCTTTCTGAAGATGAGAATTTAAATGTGAAAGCAGTTTTTAATGATGGTAGATCTATGATAGATTATCTTAAAAATAACAGTGCTGATATTGTGTTAATAGATCTCAATATGCCTTCTTTTGATGGCAAATCTACACTCCAAAAATTAAAAGAAGATCAGATAAAAACCAAACGAATGATACTTTCTATGTACGCCGAAGATAGCTTACTTAGAGAATGTATTGATATTGGAATAGATGCTTATTTATTAAAAGATACTGAACCCGAAATATTAATTAGTACAATTAAAGAGGTATATGATGGCGTTTATAATTTCGACCATTTAAATATTAAAAAGCCGATTTCAGATAAATTATTTAAAGATGATTTCATCAACAAGCATAAACTATCTAAAAGAGAAATTGAAGTTGTGAATTTAATTGTGGAGGGCTTAACCAACCAAAAAATAGCCGATAAGCTTTTTCTATCCACCTATACTATAGACACTCACCGGAAAAACATTTTACAAAAGCTATCAGTAAAAAATACAGCTGAATTGGTGAAAATGGCTCTCGAACAAAATATTAAATAATGGAAAGGCATACATTAAATCTCTATTGAAAAAAATCTTTAAAGATTTAATGTGTGCCAGTTTTTTTATTATTTAAGGGTTGTTTTACTAGTAAAAAGAGGATTTTCTTTTGGTAGAAGGCTGTCTGTACTAAGCTGCATTGCTGGTAAAACCTGACGGTATAATTTTACTGAATTATTTCTTTTTCCAACATTTAAAGAAGTTTTATTTACTTCCTTAGAAAGCCAGAAACTCAACACAATAGTATGTAGTACCAAAACAGTGAGCATAAATATTAAATAATTTGCTTTTTTATTCTTCATCCGCAACATCTCGTTTTCGAATTTCTAAGTTATGAATTTTACTTTTGCATACCAATACCTATTTATCGGTATTTATAAAGTCTGTTTTCATTTCCTTGAAATTTCTTACCCAATTATTTATGTTTTCAATTTTAATGATTTTTACCGGAAACCTAATCTCATTGGTCATTTCATCAATATTCCCATTTTTATCGTTGTAGGTTTGATAAATAACCGATTCGCTTTCACACTTAAAAATCAACCATCCAGCAAGTTCATCTCCTAAATAATTAACATCCTGAATTTTATCTAACCTTACAGCAAAATATTCAGCCTTATTATTTATTCCTGTTCTCTTATACCTTACAAAGCCCGAATTAGTTATATCTAAATTAAACTTTTTTATACCTAGCTCTTTCTCGGCTTGGTATTGCTGGTAAGTCTCTAAAAAAATCTTTCTGGAAGAATCAAAAGAAGAGGCATCATAATTTATGTTAAATCCTATTAAAAGATAAATTATAAAAATATAGCCAAAGAGAAAATTCATGCCTTAAAATAACTCTAACATATTTATCCTATTATAAACTCACTCAAAAAACTGCTGCTTTTATATCAAACCAGTCCGGTTTCTTTACAAAACAAAACTAAAGCAGCCATATTCTTAATTTTTAACTTTTTTTGAACATTTTTACGGTGGGTCTCAATAGTATGCTTACTTAAGAAAAGTTCTTCTGCAATTTCTTTAGAAGATAAGCCTTTGCATATTTTTGTCAGCACCTCAATTTCTCTTTTACTTAAAGCATCTAAAATAAGCTGATGCTGAAGCTTTAAGTTTTCTGCAAGAATAGCCCTCAATTGAATATCTGTATCCATCTGAGGGCTCAAATCAACATCTACGTTCAATATCCTAATAGGCAGTTCTCCTTGATTGGTGTTACTTATTACTTTTCCCCAGCCTATAAACCATTTATAAAGTCCGGTATCTTTATGCTTACATCTAAAAACACCTCCATATTGCTTATCAGCATGGTGATTAAAATGTTCAATACTTTGATCAGGAACATTATAATCATCAGGATGAACCACTTGGTACAAGTAATTTAAACCGCCCATCTTTTTAATTTCATCAATGGTATAACCTAAAGTTTCTTCATTAGTCTTATTACACCAAACAACGCCTTTATCTAATTCGGTAATATATATGTTAGCGGGTACGCAATCTACAATTTCTTGTAAAAACCGGCAGTGCTCTTCTAAAGACAAAATCTTTTCTTCTAACACTTTAATATCTATACTTTCTATTGACGTACTCATAATTTCAGAATAAAAATAATTAAAATCTACAAGAATGACATTCTACAGATTGCCACAAATTTAAAAATTACCTAATTTTGAATTATGATGAACGAAAATTCAAGAGTTTGGGTTTACCAATCTAATAAAGAATTTAATAATAGCGAATTAAATGTTTTAGATACTTTGTTATTAGATTTCACAAATACTTGGTCGGCTCATAATCAGCAGCTAAAAGCATCTTATGAAATAAAATATAATCGTTTTATTGTTTTAATTGTAGATGAAAATCAGGCTGGTGCTAGTGGTTGCTCAATAGACAAATCGGTTCATTTGATGAAAGAGATGGAGCAAAAATTCAACATCAATTTATTTGACAGATTTCATATTGCCTGGAAAGATAAAGAAAGTGTTTACTCTGCTTCAAGAGCAGAATTTGAGGCACTCATAGAAAAGAAACAAATAAATAGCGAAACCATAGTTTTCAACAATTTAGTTCTTAATTATAAAGACTACCAAAACAACTGGGAAATTCCATTTAAAGAGAGCTGGCACTCTAAAATTTTTAAATTAGAAGAAGCTAGTTAAACTTTAGTCCCTTTAAATTCCTCATATTTCTAAGTATGAGAGATTGTTTGTGATAAATGTAGGCCGTTGGCTTTGCTGGTGTCCATCTAATTGGATTAGGCAATACAGCTATTAATAAAGCAGCTTCACCTTTAGTTAAATTTTCAGCCGATTTACCATAATATTTTTGACATGCTTTTTCCATTCCATAAATTCCGTCGCCTGTTTCAATCACATTTAAATAAACCTCTAAAATTCTTTCTTTGCTCCACAGCAATTCTATTAAAATTGTAAAGTACGCTTCAAATGCCTTTCTTACGTAAGATCGTCGAGGCCATAAAAACACATTTTTAGCTGTTTGCTGACTAATGGTACTTCCCCCTCTTATCTTTTTTCCTTGCTTATTTTTCTCGTATGCTTTTCCTATCGCTTCTAAATCAAAACCGTAATGAGTCATAAATCTGGAGTCTTCTCCGGCTAAAGCTGCTTTTTTTAAATTAAAAGATAGCTCATCAAAATCTCTCCATTTTCTCTCTAGCTTCCACTCCTTTCCATCAGCTTTTCTTTCAAAACCCCTTTCTACCATTAAAAATGTAATCGGTGGATTGATAAATTTATAGAGCAACACCCAAAAAATAGTGACACCAAAAAACCATAGCATGGCCTTAAACAAAAGTCTAGCTATTTTTTTGACGGAAAATTTAGAACTAGTTCTTCTCGGTTTCTTTAATGACATAATACTCTAAAATAAAAAATGCTTTCTGAAATTCAGAAAGCATTTAAATTTTATTAAGAATTTGATAAAGCTTACTCAGCAACTACAGCAAAAGGAACTTGTACTTTCACTTCTTTGTGTAGGTTTAAGTTAGCAATATAATCACCAACAAACTTCACATCAGTTTCAAAAGTAATTCTTCTTCTGTCTACTTCAAAGCCTAATTTCTTTAATGCGTCAGACACTTGAATAGTGTTAACAGCACCAAATATTTTACCGCTTTCACCTGCTTTAGCACCAATAGTTAATTTAACATCAACTAATCTTGCTGCAATAGCATCAGCATCCTTCTTTATTTTTTCTTGTTTAAACTGAGCTTGTTTAATGTTCTCAGCTAAAACTTTTCTTGCCGACTCAGTTGCTAAAATAGCATGACCCTGAGGAATTAAATAATTACGGCCAAAACCAGGTTTTACAGAAACAACATCGTCTTTCTCTCCCAGGTTTTTTACATCTTGTGTTAATATTACTTGCATGTTTGTAGCCTCCCTTATTTTAAACCATCAGTTACAAATGGCAATATGCCTATATGACGAGCTCTTTTAACCGCCTGCGCTACTTTACGTTGGTATTTTAAAGAAGTACCAGTTAATCTTCTTGGTAAAATCTTACCTTGATCGTTAATGAATTTCAATAAAAAATTTGCGTCTTTATAGTCAATGTATTTAATTCCGTTTTTCTTAAAACGGCAATACTTTTTTCTGTTGTCCTCCACCTTGGGAGCAGTAACATACTGGATTTGATCTTGTGCCATTAGTTTGCTACCTCAGTTTTCTTTTTGTTAAAAGCACCACCACGTTTTTTGTCATTGTACGCAACAGCATGCTTATTTAAACTAATTGTTAAAAATCTCATTACACGCTCATCACGTTTTAATTCGATTTCTAATTTGCCGATAACCTCTCCTGAAGCTTTAAACTCAGTTAAGTGAAAGTACGCTGTTGATTTTTTCTCAATCAGGTACGCCAGTTTTTTCAAACCCCAATTGTCTTCCATAACAATTTCGGCTCCATTATCAGTAAGTAACTTAGAGAATTTTGCAATTACTTCTTTAGCAACTTCTTCTGATAACAGTGGGGTAAGAATGATAGTGGTTTCGTATTGATTCATTTCTTACTATTTGTTTTTAATTTACCGCTTTTTGCGGGACTGCAAAAGTAGAGAATATTTATTTGTAATACAAGAGATTAGAAAAGCTTTTTCATAGATTATGCCAGCCTGTCCTAAGCTATCGGGATGAATTACTACTCGCTCCACTAAAAAATGGGGCTATGGGGTATTGCAGCCTCCTCAGTTTACCTCACTCGGATTGGTGCAAAATACCAACATTTCACCCCGATAAGGTTAATAGAATCGGACTATCATTTTTACTTTATTAAAACGAAACTCTACTTTCAATTCCCATCTCCCCTAAAGACATATATGTAGTTAAACGACTTTAAAGTTTAGATTTATTGTAAAGGCCTGAGTTAAATAAGCTTGATTGCAGCGGTTACAGGCCTTAGCGCTTAAGGCTTGTGCAGTATGAGCGGAAAGCAAGGCTACCTTTATTAATTAGCAATAAAGCACCCTTTCTAAAACAAAAAACCTCCAACAAATTAATGTTGAAGGTTTCTTAAATTGTTAAATCAGAATTATTCTGCTGATTTTTCTTCTTTAGTATCTGTATTTTCTTCAGCTGCTGGAGCTTCTTCAGTTACAGGTGCTTCTACTTTAGCTTCCGCTACTGGTGTTTCTGCTGTTTTAGCTTTAGAACCAGAACCTCTTCTACGAGTAGATTTTTTCTCTACTTTAGCTTCAGTATTGTAAGTTAAGTTGAAATCTACTAATTCAATGATGGCCATTTCGGCGTTATCACCTAAACGATTTCCTAATTTCACAATACGAGTGTAACCACCTGGTCTGCCAGCAATTTTCTCTGCAACTTCACGAAACAAAGTAGTTAATACTTCTTTATTTTGCAAGTAAGCAAACACTGTACGACGAGAGTGTGTAGTATCGTTTTTTGCTTTAGTTAACAATGGCTCAACATACATACGTAATGCTTTTGCTTTTGCTAAGGTTGTTGTAATACGCTTATGCTCTATTAAAGAAGAAGCCATGTTAGCCAACATTGATTTTCTGTGACTAGTTGTACGACCTAAGTGATTGAATTTTTTTCCGTGTCTCATTACTTTATTTATTTGCGCATACCGTCAGTTCTAGCCTGAATTGGCGAACCGGGAATTATGCGGCATTTTCAGTTTCACCCCTAAATCCCCTAAAATGGACTTAAAGTTTAATTATTCTTCGTCTAATTTAAATTTAGACAGGTTCATTCCAAAAGATAATCCTTTTGATTTTACCAGTTCTTGAATTTCAGTTAAAGATTTCTTACCGAAGTTTCTGAATTTTAACATATCAGCAACATCATAAGAAACTAATTCTGCTAAAGTTCTGATATCAGCTGCTTTTAAGCAATTTAATGCTCTTACAGAAAGATCAAGATCTACTAACTCGGTTTTTAAGATTTTACGCATGTGTAAAACTTCTTCGTCAACTTCTTTAGTTTCTTCTTTAGCTTGAGATTCTAATACTAAATTTTCATCAGAGAACAACATAAAATGCTGAATTAAAATTTTAGCAGCTTCTTTTAATGCTTCTTCAGGATGAATAGAACCGTCAGTAGTGATGTCTAAAACCAATTTCTCGTAATCAGTTTTTTGCTCAACCCTAAAGTTCTCAATAGTATATTTAACATTTTTGATTGGCGTGTAAATAGAGTCGATAGCAATAACACCTACTGGTGCATCTGCATTCTTGTTCTCTTCTGCCGCAACATAACCTCTACCTTTGTTAATGGTTAATTCTATTTCTAATGTAACAGAATCTTCCATGTTACAAATCACAAAATCAGGATTTAAAACCTCAAAGTTGTTAGAGAATTTAGTAATATCACCAGCCTTGAAAGATTCTTGGTTGCTAATAATTACAAATATTTTTTCTGAATCGCCAGAATCGCCAGTTTTCTTGAAACGTACTTGCTTTAGATTCAAAATAATGTCTACCACGTCTTCTGCCACTCCTTTAATAGTAGAGAATTCATGAGAAACACCTGAGAAACGAACTGAGGTAATTGCGTAACCTTCTAATGAAGAAAGCAGAATTCTTCTTAATGAGTTACCTATAGTAACACCAAAACCAGGTTCCAAGGGACGAAATTCAAACGTACCATCGAAATCTGTTGATTTCTGCATAATAACTTTATCGGGTTTCTGAAATGCTAAGATTGCCATTTATTTTGCCTTATGTTTATCGTTAATTTTTGGATAAAACAACTAATTGCCGGTTAATAAACCAGCAATTAGTAATTCATCATTATTTAGAGTACAATTCGACGATTAAGTTTTCCTTGATATTTTCAGGAATACTTTCACGCTCTGGAAAATGTAAGAATTTACCTGAAAGAGACTTTGCATCCCATTCTAACCAGTTGTACTTATTTATCATTCGGCCAGCAACTGAGTGAGCAATAGATTCTAAAGTTTTAGATTTCTCTCTAACTTCTACAACATCACCAGCTCTTAAAGTATAAGAAGGGATGTTAACTACTTCACCGTTAACTAGGATGTGTCTGTGAGATACCAACTGACGAGCTCCAGATCTTGTGGTTGCAATACCTAAACGGTAAACTGCATTATCTAATCTTGCTTCTAAAAGTTGTAATAAATTTGTTCCTGTAATACCTTCTTTTGAAGATGCTTTTTTGAACAAGTTAGAGAATTGCTTCTCTAATACACCATAAGTGTATTTTACTTTTTGCTTCTCTTGTAATTGAGTTGCATATTCAGACTGCTTTCCTCTTCTTTTAGAAGCACCATGCTGTCCAGGAGGATAATTTTTTCTATCTAATGCCTTATCAGGACCAAAAATTGGTTCTCTGAATTTACGGGCTATCTTTGATTTTGGACCTGTATATCTTGCCATTGTTTTGTAATTAAAGTATCAAGCAGCCTTAAGCTGTAGAATCTTATCTTTAAAAAATAATTATTAAACTCTTCTTCTTTTAGGAGGACGACATCCATTGTGTGGAAGTGGAGTAATATCCTTAATGGTTGTTACTTCCAATCCTGAATTTTGTAGAGTACGAATTGCTGATTCACGACCAGAACCTGGCCCCTTCACAAAAACTTCAACTTTACGCAATCCTAAATCATGTGCAACTTTACCGCAATCAATTGCAGCTTGAGAAGCAGCATATGGAGTGTTCTTTTTAGAACCTTTGAATCCTTGCTTACCAGCAGATGACCATGAAATGGTTTGTCCCTGATTATTGGTAAGAGTGATGATAATGTTATTAAACGTAGCGTTAATGTGTGCCTGACCAACTGGTTCAACAACTACAATACGCTTTTTAGTAACTTTTTTTGACTTAGCCATTTTTTACTATCAGTTATTATTTAGTAGCCTTTTTCTTGTTCGCAACAGTTTTTCTCTTTCCTTTACGAGTACGAGAATTGTTTTTTGTTCTCTGTCCACGTAATGGTAAGCCTTTTCTGTGACGTAATCCTCTGTAACATCCTATATCCATCAAACGTTTGATGTTTAATTGAACTTCAGAGCGAAGTTGACCTTCTACTTTGATAGATTCGTTGATGATGTTACGGATCGCTGTTAACTCTTCATCGGTCCATTCTTGAACTTTTTTATCTACATTGATACCTGCCTGTCCTAAAATAGACTGAGCAGTACTTTTACCAATACCGTAAATATAAGTAAGGCCGATCTCTCCTCTTTTGTTTTTTGGTAAATCTATACCTGCTATCCTTGCCATTTATTCTTTGTTGATAGTTTAACTAATTAACCTTGACGCTGCTTATACTTTGGATTTTTTTTGTTGATTACGTACAATTTACCTTTTCTACGAATCACCTTACAATCAGCACTGCGTTTTTTGATGGATGCTCTAACTTTCATTTCTATTTATACCTATAAGTTATCCTGCCTTTGGTGAGATCATAAGGAGACATCTCCAGTTTCACACGGTCTCCTGGTAAAATTTTAATGTAATGCATTCTCATTTTACCTGATATGTGTGCTATGATCTCGTGACCATTCTCTAATTCAACACGAAACATTGCATTTGATAACGCTTCTTTAATAATTCCGTCTTGCTCTATAGAGGATTGTTTGGCCATATTTGTTTGATTTTTACTTAATTAGCTCCACTGAAGCGGGTCGCAAAATTAAATAAAAAAAATTATATTATTATACTTTATTTAAAACTTCTTCAATGTATTCAAAAGTAGAGAGAATATCTGCCTTACCTTTCTTAATTGCAACAGTGTGTTCAAAATGAGCAGATGGCTTTTTGTCTACTGTAGACACTGTCCAACCATCTTCCCAAAATTTAACTCCTGCTCTACCAGCATTAATCATTGGCTCTATAGCTATGACCATCCCCTCCTCTAATTTTATTCCTGAACCTCTTTTTCCGTAATTAGGAACTTCTGGCTTTTCATGTAGATTTTTACCAACTCCATGACCAACTAATTCTTTTACTACTCCGTATCCGTGTTTTTCAGCATGCTCTTGAACAGCATAACCTATATCACCAATTCTATTACCCACTATTGCTTTATCAATTCCTAACTGAAGGCATTCTTTAGTTACTTCTAACAACTTCTTAGCCTCTTCACTTACATCACCAATAGCGAATGTATATGCCGAATCTCCAAAATAGCCATCCTTAACTACACCACAATCTATCGAAACAATATCACCTTCTCTTAATTCGTACTTACTTGGAAAGCCATGTACTACTTGATCATTTAAGGAAATACATAGTGTATATGGAAATCCATTATAATTTAGAAAAGCAGGAATTGCTTTATTATCTCTAATAAACTCCTCTGCAATTTTATTTAGATAATTTGTAGTTACTCCTTCTTTAAGAACCTTTGCTACTTCTGCGTGAGTTTTAGAAACTAATAAGGAACTTATTCTTATTAATTCTATCTCTTCAGAAGACTTATAAATTATCTTAGGCATAGCTACTAAAATGCTGCACCTGTACTTGAATCAGCTGTAACTGCTGGAGTACGTCCTTTAATTCTTCCAGTTTTCATTAAACCATCATAATGACGCATTAACAAATAACTTTCTACTTGTTGTAAAGTATCTAAGACTACAGCAACTAAGATCAATAAAGAAGTACCTCCAAAGAAATGCGCAAACTGTGAGTTAACACCTGCAACAATAGCCAACGATGGTAAAATTGCAATAATCGCTAGAAAAATAGATCCAGGGAAAGTAATCCTTGAGATGATTCCATCAATAAAATCAGCTGTTGTTTTACCTGGCTTAATACCTGGAACAAATCCACCATTCTTCTTCATGTCATCAGACATTTGATTTGGATTGATAGTAATTGCAGTATAAAAGAAAGTAAACAAAATGATTAATACAGCAAAAGTTACATTGTAAGCCACTGAAGTGTAATCACTAAATGAAGCTAATAATGAAGACTGTGCATTAGGAAAAAACTGTCCAACTGTAGATGGGATAAACATAATTGCCTGAGCAAATATGATTGGCATTACACCAGCGGCGTTCAATTTTAATGGAATATATTGTCTAACTCCACCATATTGTTTATTACCAACTATCTTCTTCGCATATTGAACAGGTATCTTTCTAGTTCCCTGAATAATTAATACCGTAAACATTACTACCGCAAACAATGCTACAAACTCGATAAAGAAAGCGATTAACCCCCCTTGTCCATTTTGTCTGCTCACAAATTCAGCACCAATACCATAAGGTAATTGAGCAATAATACCTACCATGATTAATAAAGAAATACCATTTCCAATCCCTTTATCAGTTATTTTTTCACCCATCCACATCACAAACATGGTACCGGCAGTTAAAATAACCATTGAAGAAATAGTGAATAATGGATCGCCAAACAATCTTGCATCAGGTGCAATTTGAGACTTTACGTACCCAATAGCTTGTAGAGCTGTAATACCAATCGTTAAATATCTGGTAATTTGATTGATTTTCTTTCTTCCACTTTCACCTTCCTTTTGCATTTTTTGAAAGTAAGGAACAGCTATACCTAACAACTGCACTACAATAGAAGCAGAAATATAAGGCATAACACCTAGCGCAAAAATTGAAGCTCTAGAAAAAGAACCTCCTGCAAACATGTTCAGTAATCCTAATAATCCTTCTTTGGCTTCACCCTCTTGTAAAGAGTTGGGATCAACACCTGGAAGAACAATAAAAGAACCAATTCTATATACTAAAAGAATTAAGAGAGTGTATAAAATACGCCCTCTTAATTCTTCGATTTTCCAAATATTGGATAAAGTTGTAAACAGCTTCTTCATTAATTATAATTTAGCAACAGAACCACCTAAAGCCTCAATAGCCTTTTGAGCTGTAACTGTAAAAGCATGAGCCTTAATATCTAATTTTGCTTTGATTTCTCCTCGTCCTAAGATTTTGATTAAATCATTTTTAGATACCAAACCATGTTCTTTCATGATTTCGAAATCTATAACGCTTAAATTAAATTTTTCAGCTAAGTTTTGTAGAACGTCAAGGTTAACACCTACGTATTCTATTCTGTTTGGATTTTTAAATCCAACCTTAGGCACACGACGTTGTAATGGCATTTGACCACCTTCAAAACCAACTTTTGATTTATAACCAGAACGAGAACCCGCTCCTTTATGACCACGTGTGGATGTACCGCCACGTCCAGAACCAGTACCACGACCAATTCTTTTTCTATTTTTTGTTGAACCTTCTGCAGGTTTTAAGTTACTTAAATTCATGGTAATTATACTTTTTCTATGGCTACCAAATGATTTACTTTTTTCACCATTCCAATAATTGCTGGATTAGCTTCTACTTCTACGCTTTGGCTGATTTTAGTTAAACCTAAAGCCTGCATAGTTCTTTTTTGGCGTAAACTTCTGTCGATAACGCTCTTAATCTGGGTTATTTTTATCTTAGCCATCTTCTTAACCGTTAAAAACTTTACTTAATGAAACACCTCTTTGTTGAGCAACTGCATGAGCATCTCTTAATTGAGATAAAGCAGAAATAGTTGCCTTTACCACGTTGTGTGGGTTAGAAGAACCTTTAGATTTAGCAAGTACATTGTGAATACCAGCAGATTCTAATACCGCTCTCATTGCACCACCAGCAATAACTCCAGTACCATTTGCAGCAGGTTTCAAGAAAACAAAACCTCCTGAAAATTTACCGATTTGCTCATGTGGTATAGTGTTATTGATAATAGGCACTTTAACCAAATTCTTTTTTGCATCATCAATTCCTTTAGCAATTGCCTCAGTAACCTCTTTTGCTTTACCTAAACCGTAACCTACTACTCCGTTTTCATCTCCTACCACAACGATAGCAGAAAAACTGAAGGTACGACCACCTTTGGTAACTTTAGCAACACGTTGGATGCTAACCAAACGATCTTTTAATTCAATCTCGTTTGCTTTTACTCTTTTTATATTTATAGTTGACATTTCTCTACCTCAATTAAAAGATTAAACCAGCTTCACGAGCACCTTCAGCAAGAGATTTCACTCTACCATGGTACAAGTAACCATTTCTATCAAAAACAACTTCCTTAATTCCAGCTGCAATTGCTTTCTCAGCAACTTTTTTACCTACCTCTTTAGATTGATCTATTTTGGTACCTTTTGCACTAAAATCTTTTTCTGAAGACGAAGCAGCAACCAAAGTTTTGCCATCATTGTCATCAATAATTTGAGCATATATTCCTTTGTTACTTCTGAAAACAGATAAACGTGGACGCTCTGGGGAACCAGTAATTCTTTTTCTAATTCCTTTTTTTATTCTTTCCCTGCGGGATAATTTAATTTTTCCTGCCATGACAATTATTTTTTAGATGCTGACTTACCTGCTTTTCTTCTCAACTGCTCTCCAACGAACTTGATACCTTTACCTTTGTAAGGTTCTGGTGCTCTCAATGAACGAATCTTAGCTGCAACTTGACCTAACAATTGCTTATCTATAGATTCTAAAATGATTGTTGGATTCTTTCCTTTCTCTGCTGTTGTAACCACCTTAATTTCTGGAGGAAGCGCAAACACAATATGGTGAGAATAACCTAACACTAAATCCAAAGTATTTCCTTGGTTTGTTGCTCTGTAACCTACACCTACTAATTCTTGTTCTAATTTATAACCTTCTGTTACACCAACAACCATGTTATTGATCAACGATCTGTATAAACCATGTAATGCTTTATGACGTTTTTGCTCTGAAGGACGGCTAACAATAATGTTTCCTTCTTCTTCTGAAACAGTAATATCAGAATCTACTTTCTGACTCAATTCGCCTTTTGGGCCTTTAACAGTAACTAAATTATCAGAAGAAACTGATAATGTAACTCCGTTAGGAATTGAAATTGGGGCTTTACCTATTCTTGACATCTCTTTCCTCCAATTAATATACGTAACATAAAACTTCACCACCAATATTTAATTGCTTAGCTTCTTTATCAGTCATTACACCTTTAGAAGTTGACAATATGGCGATACCTAAACCATTTAATACTCTAGGCATATTGCCCGTACCTGCATATTTTCTCAAACCTGGTTTACTTGCTCTCGCAATGCTGCGAATAGCTGGAATTTTAGTAATTGGATGATATTTTAAAGCCACTTTAATAGTGCCTTGAACTTCATTATCCTCAAACTTGTAATTCGTAATAAAACCTTTATCAAAAAGTACTTTCGTAATTTCCTTTTTTAGGTTTGATGCAGGAATTTCAACAACCCTGTGGTTGGCCTTGATGGCATTCCTTACTCTTGTAAGATAATCTGCGATTGGATCTGTATACATTTATTTTACTATGATATAAATAAAAAGAATTTTTCGGACCGCAAAGGTACAAAAAATTCTTATTGTTTCATTTTATATTACCAACTGGCTTTTCTAACCCCTGGTATTTTTCCTGCTAATGCCATTTCACGGAAAGTAACACGTGAAATACCAAATTGACGCATGTAACCTCTTGGACGACCAGTTAATTTACAACGGTTATGTAAACGAACAGGAGAAGAATTTTTTGGTAATTTATCTAATCCTTCAAAATCTCCCTCAGCTTTTAATGTTGCTCTCTTAGCAGCAAACTTTGCTACTAACTTTTGACGCTTAATTTCGCGAGCTTTTACTCCTTCTTTAGCCATTGTTAACTATGTTATGATTTTTAAATGGTAAACCAAATTGCTTTAATAACTCAAGTGCCTCAACATCAGTACCTGCACTAGTTACAAAAGTGATATCCATACCTTGAATCTTGTTAATTTTGTCGATATTGATTTCAGGAAAAATGATTTGCTCAGAAACACCTAAAGTGTAATTTCCTCTTCCATCAAAACCTTTATCATTAATACCTTTAAAATCACGGATACGTGGTAAGGCTACAGAAATTAAGCGGTCTAGAAACTCATACATCTGATTGTCACGTAAAGTTACACGTACACCAACTGGCATACCCTTACGTAATTTAAAGTTTGAGATATCTTTTTTAGACTTTGCAGAAACTGCTTGCTGTCCGGTTATGGTTGTTAATTCTGTAATTGCAGACTCAACAATTTTTTTATCAGTTACACCAGCACCAACACCTTGGTTGATTGCTATTTTCTGCAACTTAGGAACTTGCATTACACTCTTATATTGAAATTTCTCTTTAAGAGCGGAAACAATTTCCTCTTTATATTTATCTTTTAATCTTGGTGCGTAAGCCATTACTTAATTTCCTCCCCAGATTTTTTAGCTATTCTAATTACTCTCCCTTTTTCATCTCTCTTTTTACTAATGCGAGTTGCATTTCCCGATTTAGGATCAATCAACATTATATTAGATACATGAATTGGGGCTTCTTGCTTGTTTATACCGCCGTTTGGATTAGCTGCATTTGGTTTTGTATGCTTTGAAACCATATTAGCACCTTCTACTAAGATTCTACTATCTTTCAATATTACTTGCAAAACTTTTCCTTGCTGACCTTTAGAGTCACCAGCCATCACTTTTACTAAATCACCTTTACGGATATTTAGTTTTACGTTTTTCTTCTTTTCCATATTACAAAACCTCCGGTGCTAATGATACAATTTTCATGAATTGTTTTTCACGCAACTCTCTTGCAACAGGACCGAATATACGGGTACCTCTTGGTTCATCTTGTGCATTTAACAATACAGCTGCGTTATCGTCGAAACGGATATAAGAACCATCTTTTCTTCTGATTTCTTTTTTGGTTCTAACTACTACGGCTTTAGATACAGTACCTTTCTTAATGTTTCCTGATGGAATTGCACTTTTTACAGTAACAACCACCTTGTCTCCAATAGAGGCATATCTTTTACCGGTACCACCTAATACTCTTATCACTAAAACTTCTTTAGCTCCAGAGTTATCGGCAACATTCAATCTTGATTCCTGTTGTACCATTTTATTTAGCCCTTTCTAAAATTTCAACTAATCTCCAGTTCTTATTCTTACTCAGCGGACGTGTCTCCATGATCAGGACGGTATCACCGATACCGCAATCATTCTTCTCGTCATGAGCCATAAATTTGGTAGTCGTCTTTACGAACTTACCATAAATTGGGTGCTTCACTTTACGCTCTACCGCAACAACTACAGATTTCTCCATTTTGTTACTTACTACCAACCCAGTTCTTGTTTTTCTTAATTTTCTTTCCATTTCGACTATAAAAAATTATGAATTACTTTCAGAGACTGCCTTAGCCTTGCGCTGAGTTAATTCTGTATTTAGGCGAGCTAAATCTTTTCTCGCTTTGCTAATTCTAGTAGGATTTTCTATAGCAGAAACTGCATGAGCAAACTTTAATTTTACTAAGGTTGCTTTTTCCTCTTGAATTCTGGTAACGATTTCTTCGTTAGACAGGTCTATTACTTCTGAGTATTTCATTTTATTGTTAGTTAATAGTTAACCGTTGTTAGTTGTTAGGTAACGGCCAACAACTAAAAACTAAAAACTTATTTTATGCTTCTAATACGTAATCTCTACGTACCACAAATTTTGTTTGAACTGGTAACTTTTGTGCTGCAAGACGCATGGCCTCTTTAGCTACTTCAAAAGGTACACCTTCTGCTTCGAAAAGGATTCTTCCTGGTCTTACAACAGCTACCCAATATTCTGGAGCTCCCTTACCTTTACCCATACGTACTTCAGCTGGTTTTTTAGTGACCGGCTTGTCAGGGAAGATACGAATCCAAACCTGACCTTCACGTTTCATAAAACGGGTTACGGCAATACGAGCAGCTTCAATCTGGCGACTGGTAATCCAGCATTCTTCCAATGATTTTATTCCGAATGAACCGAATGAAAGCTCAGCACCACGAGTGGCTAACCCTTTCATTCTGCCTTTTTGCATTTTTCTGAACTTCGTTCTTTTTGGCTGTAACATTACTTTAATCTTAAATCGTTAAACGATAGTTTTCTTAATTATCTCTTTCCTTTAGCTGCACCTGCGCCACCGCCTCTGTTGGCTCCTGGACCACGGTTTCCACCTTTTCTATCTCCGCCACGATCATTACGATCTCCGCGAGGAGGGAAATTAGAACCGCCTTCTGGTTTACCACCTTTACCAGTGTTTGCACCTATGTTAGGAGAAAGATCTCTTTTACCGTAAACTTCACCTTTACAGATCCAAACTTTAATACCTATTTTACCATAAGTAGTTAATGCTTCGCCTAATGCGTAATCTATATCAGCTCTAAAAGTATGTAAAGGTGTTCTTCCATCCTTATATTGCTCACTACGAGCCATCTCTGCTCCGCCTAAACGACCAGAACACATAATTTTTATTCCTTCTGCACCCATTCTCATAGTAGCTGCAATAGAAGTTTTCATTGCTCTTCTGAAAGAGATTCTAGCTTCTAATTGTTTTGCAACTCCATCTGCAACTAATTGTGCATCAAGTTCAGGACGTTTGATCTCAAAAATATTGATTTGAACATCTTTCTTAGTTAATTTTTTTAACTCTTCTTTGATCTTATCAACTTCTTGACCTCCTTTACCGATCACAATACCCGGACGAGCAGTGTGAATAGTTACCGTAATGCGTTTTAAAGTTCTTTCAATAACAACTTTAGAAACCCCACCTTTAGCAATACGAGCTGAAAGGTATTTACGAATTTTTTCGTCCTCAACTAATTTATCTGCATAGTGATTACCACCGTACCAGTTAGAATCCCATCCTCTGATGATTCCTAATCTGTTTCCTATTGGATTAGCTTTTTGTCCCATTTCTGCTTAATTAGTTTGAGGTTCTAAATTCTTACTATCTACTACCAAAGTTACATGGTTAGAACGCTTACGAATTCTATATCCACGACCCTGAGGTGCAGGTCTTAAACGCTTCAACTGACGACCACCATCAACCATTATAGTTTTAACAAATAGGTGTGCATCTTCTGGGCGTAAACCCTCATTTTTAGATTCCCAATTTTTTATAGCAGATAATAATAGTTTCTCAACTCTTATTGCTGCTTCTTTGTTGGTATATTTTAGTATATAAAGTGCCTTTTCTACACGTTCTCCTCTGATCAAATCAACAACCAGTCTCATTTTACGAGGTGAAGTGGGGCAATTATTAAGTTTTGCTACTGCTTCCATTGCTTATTATTTTTTCTTTTCAGCGTGTCCTCTAAATGTTCTGGTTGGAGCAAATTCACCTAATTTGTGACCAACCATGTTTTCAGTTACATAAACTGGAATAAACTTATTCCCATTGTGTACTGCGAATGTGTGACCTACGAAATCCGGAGAAATCATTGATCTTCTAGACCATGTTTTAATTACAGTCTTTTTACCTGCATCATTTAGTGTAGAAACTTTTCTCTCTACATTATGATCAATATAAGGTCCTTTTTTAATCGAACGAGCCATTATTTCTTCCTCCTCTCAATGATGAAACGATTTGAGTATTTCTTTTTGTCACGGGTTTTAAATCCTTTAGATAATAAACCTTTTCTAGAGCGTGGGTGACCACCTGATGATCTTCCCTCACCACCACCCATTGGGTGATCTACTGGGTTCATTGCTACACCTCTAACCCTAGGACGACGACCTAACCAACGTTTTCTACCAGCTTTACCCAATACTTCGTTAGCATGTTCTGAATTAGAAACAGTACCAATTGTTGCGGTACAGGTCACTAAAATCATACGAGTTTCACCAGAAGGCATTTTCACAGTTGCATATTTACCGTCTCTTGCTGCTAATTGAGCATAAGAACCAGCACTTCTTGCAATTTGTGCTCCTCTACCTGGGTTAATTTCTATATTATGAATAATAGAACCCAAAGGAATATTAGCCAATTTAATGGTGTTACCAACTTCTGGTGCTACAGTATCTCCTGAAATTACAACTTTTCCAACTTGTAATCCTTCTGGAGCGATAATGTATCTTTTTTCACCATCAGCATAGTGTAACAGTGCAATACGGGCAGTACGATTTGGATCGTATTCAATAGTTGCTACTGTTGCGGGGATATCTTTTTTATCGCGTTTAAAATCTATTAATCGGTACAATTGCTTGTGACCCCCACCGATATAACGCATAGTCATTTTACCAGTATTATTTCTACCGCCAGACTTGTTGCTTTTCACAACAAGAGTCTTTTCTGGAGTTCTGGTAGTGATTTCAGAGAAATCAGCACCTACTCTAAAACGAGTTCCTGGGGTTACTGGTTTAAATTTTCTTAAGCCCATAATTCAATTAAATATTGCTGTAAAAGTCAATAATTTCACCTTCTTTTAAAGTAATGATTGCTTTTTTAAGTTTAGCAACCCTACCTGATACTGAACCAGCTTTAGTAGATCTGGTTTTCATTTTACCAACCACTACCATTGTGTTAACTGACTCTACATTTACGCCATACATGGTTTCAATGGCAGATTTTATCTGCAGTTTATTTGCTCTATGATCACACTGAAAAGTATAACGGTTCAATTTTTCAGTTAATGAAGTAGCTTTTTCTGTTAATACAGGTTTTCTTAAAATTTCCATATTACTTGGCTAATGCCTCCTCCAATGTTTTTACCGAACCGGTTGTGAATACTAATTTTCCAGCATTTAATACATCATATGTATTTAATTGATCAGCAGTGATTACTTTAGTTTTTTGGATATTTCTACTAGACAAGTAAACATTGTCACTTGCAGTTGGTAATACCACTAAAGTTCTTTCTCCAGAAAAATTTAATGCGTTAAGCAAAGTCACAAAGTTTTTAGTTTTTGCAGTATCGAAGCTAAAATCTTCTAATATTACTACACTATTGTCTTGTGCTTTATATGATAAAGCTGATTTACGAGCTAAAGATTTTAATTTCTTATTTAACTTGAAACTATAATCACGAGGCTGAGGACCAAAAACTCTACCACCACCATTAAATAATGGAGATTTAATACTTCCTGCTCTTGCGCCACCAGTTCCTTTTTGCTTGTATAGCTTTCTAGTAGAACCTGCAATCTCATTACGTTGCTTTGATTTGTGTGTTCCCTGACGTTGATTTGCTAAAAACTGTTTTACATCTAAGTAAATAGCATGATCGTTAGGTTCTATACCGAAGATTTCCTCAGAAAGTTGCACCTTGGCACCTGTTTCTTTACCTGAGACGTTTAATACTTTAACTTCCATCTTACTTCTCGATTAATACGTATGAACCTTTTGCACCTGGGATAGAACCACTAACTACTAGCAAGTTTTGTTCTGCAAATACTTTTACGATTTGAAGATTCTGAATTTTCACTCTTGAACCACCAGTTCTTCCTGCCATTCTCATTCCTTTAAATACTCTTGAAGGAAATGAAGACGCACCCAATGAACCTGGAGCTCTTAAACGGTTATGCTGACCGTGAGTTTGCATACCCACACCGCTAAATCCGTGGCGTTTTACAACACCTTGAAAACCTTTACCTTTAGAAGTACCCACTACATCTACGTAGTCTCCTTCTATAAAAAGATTTACATCAACAACTTCACCTAAAGTTTTCTCTTCTGTAAAATACTTAAACTCAACAAGCTTACGCTTTGGAGTAGTTCCGGCTTTTGCAAAGTGACCTTTTAATGAAGAAGTAGTGTTTTTTTCTTTTTTCTCATCGTAAGCTAACTGCACCGCAGCATAGCCATCTTTCTCGATGGTTCTCACTTGTGTTACTACACAAGGGCCAGCTTCTATAACAGTACAAGGAATATTTTTCCCATCTGCGTCGAAAATGCTGGTCATTCCTACTTTTTTTCCAATAATTCCTGACATTTCTTAATTTATTTAACACCCATCGAAGCAGTAGGGCTTCGCTCAAGGTGACCATTATTTCCCCTAAAAGGGAGGGCAAAGATAGGAAACTGTTATTAATTATCAAACACTTATGTATTTATTTTTTAATATTTTTTTATAATCCATTTCACAGCGCTTGAAGTCATCAAAAAACATGATGTATTTGATTGCTAACATTGATTTTATATTTACTCGATAAGTTTTTTTAAGCTTGCTTAATTGAATAAAAAGAATTGAAGAGCTTCTGAAAAGTAAGAGACTAAAGAAAGATACTTATAGCGTGTATTCTTTTTAGAAGCTTAGGATAAGACTAACAAAAATCACAACTACTTAATTATTTAAAAAGTTGATTTCTGAATTATTTTAAAGTTTATTGTTTTACCACAGCACTTGCGTTAACGATGGAAGCGGTATACTTTTTGGCTTTTGAGGCCAAAAAGATTTAGCGGACAGCGTGTTAAAACGCCCAAACGATTATTATTTCCATTATTATGAATCGAAATCAGGTAACTATATCAATCACCCTAAATCACAAAAAAGCCGTTAAAGATAAACTCAAGCGGCTTTTTTTATTGTTTAAAATCTACTTATTCTAAACCGTCTATTTTTAATGCTACTTTACCGGTAGCCACCACCATTGCTACTATTGCATTTGGCGTTAAGATAACTTTATTAGGTGTAATTTGACCTAAAGAGCCTGTTACTCTTATCCCTTTCATGGGTTGGTAATTATTTAAATAAGAAGCCATGGTTTTTTCGCCTTGAGCTAATTGATCTGCAATGGAAAATTTACAAGCATCGCCCATCTTTTTAAGAATAATACCATGTGCTAGCCAATCGCCAATTTTTATCAACTTACTTTTTGAATCTAATACAAAATCGACCTGATCTAAGTAAATCTCTTTTGTTTGAGCGTTATAAGCCGGAATACCGGTTAAATAAAAATCGCCATTAACAGAACCACTTAGGTTTAAGGCGACAATCATTTTTCCTTCCTTTCCCCAAAGATCTACTTTATTTACGGTTACAGAGCGACTGCCTGATTCGAACTTTTGACCAGCAAAATTCTTTTGCACTACTGCGGAAGCATAATTATAAGGCGCAAAAGCTGCTACGTTTGCTTTAAATTCATCGGGCATTTTATCTACTGCTTTTAATAGGATTGCATTTCTATCAAAAACTACTGATGGCTTTCTACCAATTGAAGTTTCTAAATAAGTTTTTAGCCCTAAATTAGCCGTGATTTTTTGATTAGCTATGATTGCCTTGGTAGAATAAACCTCTACAGGTTGCATTGCAAACCAACTTTCATACTCTTCGTTTACTTTTGTAGGCTCGCTAAAAGTTTGTAAGGCATCAAGTACATAAGGTTTAATATCTAATGATTCTGAAATTGCATTATCCACTAATTTAGAAAGATTGCCTTTAAATAAATTTAAAGCAGGATTGATAAGGTAAGTTATAGGTATGGTTTTACCTGCTACCATAACCGATGGACTTTCTTTCCATTTAACATCTTGAATTATTGTCTTAGTAATGATTTTCCAATCTTTTAAGCCAACTACTGAATTAAGCCTTACGGTTCCGTTCAGGTAAAAATCTTTAGTATCTGAAAGGTTTAAACCAAATTGAGTTAATCCATATTTTACTTTACCTGATATTTTTAATGGTAAATCCATGATGATTTTACCATTTTGCTCGCTTATAATGATAGGAGATTCTTTATAAACCTTCATCATGAGGTTATCATCGTCTAAAGAATTATCCTCATAAATTAATCCGTTTAAATATTTATTAGTTTGAGTTTGTAAATCTTTTACAGCAATTTCTACCGGCATACTTATAAACGACAATTGCTTTTCATAAACCACCTCTGTGGAGGAATAATCTGGCAAAGGTTTTAATGCTAAAACTTGCTTTGAAGTACTGCAAGATGAAATATATAATACCAAACTTAAAAGAGGTAAGAACCTGAAGAATATTTTTTTCATACACTTAAAATAAATGCGAAGATAAATTGGAAAAGTACTAATCAATAATTAAATGCTGAAATTTTAAATTATGACGTAGAAATTATCATGAATTGGAATGGTAAGAAAAACAAAAAAGGGAATAATCTTAAAGAAAATTCCCTTTAGTTCCTATTTATATGGGCTCCGTTAAAAAGTTAATAATTAACGAGAATATTGCTAGTATTAATAATATATGAATTAAAAAACCTGTAGTAAATACAAAAAAACCTAAAATCCAACCCAACATAAATATGATAGCTAATACATTTAAAACCACTCTCATAAATACTTTATTTTGTTGACTAAGACAAAGTATGTGCCACAGCAAATAAAGCAATGTAATTTTTTTGTTTAATTTTTTTTATCTAAAAATATTGCTTTAAAGAAAATTAGATCTTTCATTTTTAACTTCAACAATATTTAAACAATGATGAAAATCCTAAATACCTTACACTAAGGCTAGGTATCTAAACAGAAATAATATTAAAATTTAGGTTGAGGATTGAATAACAGAAAGATAAATCCATTTAAACTAAATAACAAAAGCCACCATTAAATGATAGCTTTTGTTTGGTGGAGAATATCGGATTCGAACCGATCACCTCTTCACTGCCAGCGAAGCGCTCTAGCCAAATGAGCTAATCCCCCCTTTTTTATTTCAATTTTGACTTTTTCACCAGATCATCCCTTTCAAGCTTAGCGAAGCGCTCTAGCCAAATGAGCTAATCCCCTTTTTTATAAGGACGCAAATATTGAAAAAATTTGCGTCCTTAAGAAATTAAAAATAATTTATTATTTTGATAATGACGGATAATCTGTATAACCTTCAGCACCAGGCATATAAAGCAAATCAAAATTAGGTTGTGCCAATTCAGCATCAACTGCTAATCTTTCTACTAAATCTGGATTAGATAAGTAAAGCTTTCCAAAAGCAATTAAATCAACTTGTCCACTTTCTAAAGCGGCTTCGGCAGAATCTTTAGTAAAAGCACCGCAGCTAATTAGTGTATTTTTAAAAGTTGTTCTAAACGTATTTCTTAAATCTTGAGAAACTAAATCTAAGCCTGTTGGCGAATGATCTAAATAATGGAGGTAAGCTATATTTAAGTCGTTTAATTTTTGCGCAATGTAAATATAGGTTTCCTCTACCTCATCATAAGCAGGGATATCATTAAATGTGCTGAAAGGAGAAATACGTACGCCAACCTTCTCTTTACCGATTGCGGCAACAGTTTGCGCTGCAATTTCCAATAAAAATCTCGAACGATTTTCAACCGAACCACCATACTCATCTGTACGGTTATTGATTGCTCCATTGATAAACTGCTCAATCATATAACCATTTGCAGCGTGAAGTTCCACACCATCAAAACCAGCTTCAACTGCGTTTTTAGCGGCTTGCACATACTCTTGAATGGTTAATTTCACTCCCTCTGTTGTTAATGCTAGAGGAGAAGTATGAGGCAACATTCCTTGGGCATCAGTCCACATATCTCCTGCTGCTGCAATATTTGACGAACCTACAACCGTTGCTCCTTCAGGTAAATTAGTTTCATGAGAAACTCTACCTGTATGCATAAATTGAATGAATATTTTTCCACCTTTTAAATGAACGGCTTCGGTTACTTTTTTCCAGCCTTCAATTTGCTCAGCTGAATAAATACCTGGAATACGAGCATAACCCAAGCCATTTGGAGAAGGGGAAGTTCCTTCTGTAATAATTAAACCTGCACTTGCTCTTTGGGCATAGTAGGTTGCCATTAAATCATTTGGGACATTGTTTATTGCTCTTGAACGAGTCATTGGAGCCATCACCACTCTGTTGGTTAAAGTGATGTCTCCTAAATTGTATTTTTCAAACAGTTGATTTGCCATCTTAAATTATATGTTTGAACAAACATAAGTACAATAACTGATCAATTCTGTCATCAAATTCACAGAAGAAAGTCAGTAAAAAGTAAGCTTAGGCAAGCCCAAGCTATCCAGGTTTAACCATTCAAACTAATTTGGGAGATAAATATTGATAAATGAGTTTAGCAGTTTTTTCTGATGCACCAGGCTTACCCATAATATTTGCTAAAGCTTCATAATTAGCCAGCATTTGGCTTCTTTTTGGTTCAGAGAGGATATCGCTTAATTCTTTCGAAATCATAGTGAGGTTACAATCTTCCTGTATAAGTTCGGTTACTACTTTTCTATCCATAATAAGATTTACCAAAGAAATGAACCTTATTTTAACCAACATTCTGGCAATGCCGATAGAAATGCTACTCCCCTTATATAAAACCACTTGCGGAATTTTAAATAAAGCAGTTTCTAAAGTTGCTGTCCCTGAAGTTACTAAGGCTGCATCAGCAACTGTCAATAAATCATAAGTAGCGTTAAATACTATTGGAATTTTTAAATCTTGTAAAAAATCTTGATAAAAAGATAGATTGAAAGATGGCGCACCTGCAATTACAAATTGATAGTTTGGAAATGAAGAAACCACTGATAACATATCTGGTAAAATGTATTTCAATTCTTGCTTTCGGCTGCCGGGAAGTAAAGCGATGATGGGTTTATCGCTTAAATTATTATCATTTTTAAAATTTGTATTGGGCGTAAAAGCATCAATAGCATCTAATAATGGATTTCCCACATAATCAACTTCCATTCCCCATTTTTTATAAAAATCAACCTCAAACGGCAAAATGCAAAACATTTTATCTACATCTCTTTTAATTTTGAGGACTCGTTTCTGATTCCATGCCCAAACTTTTGGAGAAATGTAATAACAAACTTTTATTCTATGCTCTTTGGCAAATTTGGCAATTTTTAAATTGAAGCCAGGAAAATCAATAAGAATTAAAACATCAGGTTTATGAGCCAATAAATCTTCCTTACACTCTTTAATGTTCTTTAAAACCGTTCTGATGTTTAAGGCTACTTCTAAAAAACCCATAAAAGCCATCTCAGCATAATGCTTTACTAAAGTTCCACCTTGAGCCTGCATTAAATCTCCTCCATAAAACCTAAAATCAGCTACTGCATCAACTTCCTTTAATGTTTTCATAAGGTTAGCGCCATGTAAATCTCCAGATGCTTCGCCTGCGATGAGGTAATATTTCATTTTCTTAGCTATTAGATTTGAGTATTGAGAGGTGAGAACCCTTAAACAACAAATAAACTTTATTTAAAAACTGCGTTAACGATTGAAGCGGCATCCTTTATCCCCTTTTCGGGGATAAAGATATAGCGGAAAGCGTGTTACCTTGCCTGCGGCAGGCAGGAAACGCCCAAATTAAATATTATCCCTACTTATTAAATTTATAAAAGAAGAAAATAAAAGCACAAACAAAGGTTGCCGAAATGATTCCTTTTGCGGTTAGTTCTCTATCGTATTTATAAGCGTATTTGAGTAATAAAAGATTAATGGCCACACAACCGATGTATAGTAAATCGTCTTTTGCTAAAAAGCTAAGGTTCTTTTTAATTACTTCTACCAAAAGATAGGCAATGCCCGGTAAAATTAATCCAGAACCTAAGCCAATCCAAACGTTGTCTTTTTTAAATATCGAAATTCCAGCCATTTAAAGATGATATTGCGTGATGTGCTGTCATATCAAACTGAACTGGCACCACAGATACATAATGGTTATTTAAAGCCCAAACATCAGAGTCTTCTCCTTTATCATTATTCTGAAAAACACCTGTTAACCAGTAATAATTACGTTTGTAAGGATCTTGTCTTTCATCAAATTCTTCGGCCCATTTTGCATTGGCTTGCCTACATATTTTAATGCCTTTTATTGGGTGATTTTGATTTGGAAAGTTTACGTTTAATAAAACTCCCGGCTGCAATCCATTTTTTAAAACCTGCAAACAAATTTCTTTGATGTATTTTTTGCAGGGCTCAAAATTTGCATCCCAATTGTAATCATCTAAAGAAAAACCAACGGAGGGAATACTTTCTATAGCGCCTTCTACCGCAGCAGACATGGTGCCTGAGTAAATTACATTGATAGAATTATTTAAACCATGATTGACACCTGAAACACATAAATCGGGCTTTTGACCCTTAAAAATTTTATTTACTGCTAGTTTCACACAATCTACTGGTGTGCCAGAGCATTTATACATTTCTACACCTTCATAAAGATGAATTTTATCTAAGCGTAATGGTTTCCCGATGGTAATGGCATGTCCCATTCCAGATTGAGGACTATCTGGCGCAACAACTGTTACGTCACCAATTTCTTGCATTGCTTCTATTAGTGCTTTAATACCTGGAGCAGTAATGCCATCATCATTCACCACTAGAATTCTATATTTTTTATTTTTGATCATTAATATTTCAATTTACATTAATTAAAATTGATAGGGAACGTTGCAAAGTTAATAAAGCTTAAGAGTTAAACCTTAATGAGATGTACTAAAATAAAAAAAGGAAGACGATGATCGCCTCCCTTTTTTACTAAACCTAAACCTAAACGTATGAATCTTCTTATGAGTTGAAGATGTTACGCTAGTATTACAAAGTGCATACCAAAATTTAAATCCTTTTCATTTTTACCCAAAAAGAGCTTAAAAAGAAAAGAGACGATGAAATATCGTCTCTTATTCTCTACAAACTTTTCAACCAAGTGACTACTTCGTCTCTGGTTTTACCAGTTTTTTGTTGAATCTTACCTAGAGTTTCATCCTCTTGGCCTTCTTCATATTTTAAATCATCATCGGTAAGATCTGCGTAAGCTTGTTTCACTTTTCCTTTGATTTCATTCCATTTTCCTTTGATTTCTAACTTATCCATGACTATTCAATTCTTGATGAAATAATTCGATTAACTATTCACCTCAAACCAAGCATCATGCCAAGGAAATCGTCATTATAATTTTTCGTTTTTAATTTGTTCAACAACAGAAGGATCTAATAATGTAGAAATATCACCTAGATTTTCTAAATCACCTTCGGCAATTTTTCTTAAAATTCTTCTCATAATTTTACCCGAACGTGTTTTAGGTAATCCGGTTACAAACTGAATTTTATCTGGTCTTGCAATAGGCCCTATAATCCTGCTTACGGTAACTGCAATGTCTTTACGGGCAAGTTCTTCGTCATCAGATGGATGATTTAAGATCACAAAAGCATAAATCCCTTGTCCTTTAATTTCATGAGGATAGCCAACAACTGCCGATTCAATCACATCAGAAAACATGTTAATGGCATTTTCTACTTCGGCAGTTCCTATTCTGTGACCAGAAACATTAATCACATCATCTACCCTACCAGTAATTCTGTAATAACCATCTTCATCTCTTAAACAACCATCGCCAGTAAAATACATGTTGTGGTAAGTTGCAAAATAGTTTTGACGGCAACGCTCATGATCTCCGTAAGTAGTTCTTATCATACCAGGCCATGGAAATTTAATACATAAATTTCCTGATACGTTGTTTCCTAAAATCTCCTCCCCTTTTTCATCCACCAAAACAGGTTGAATTCCGGGTAAAGGTAAAGTAGCAAATGAAGGCTTGGTTTTGGTGATTCCGGCTAAAGGTGTGATCATAATTCCTCCGGTTTCTGTTTGCCACCAAGTATCAACTATAGGGCAGTTTTTCTTACCAATATTTTCATCGTACCAATGCCATGCTTCTTCATTAATAGGTTCACCAACAGAGCCTAAAACTTTTAAAGAGCTCAAATCCTTATCTTTCACAAAATCTAAACCTGATTGCATTAAGGAGCGTATAGCTGTTGGTGCTGTATAAAGTGTATTAACTTTGTATTTATCAACAATATCCCAAAATCTTCCGGCATCAGGATAGGTTGGTACTCCTTCAAACATTAAAGTGGTAGCTCCCATAGCTAAAGGGCCATAAATGATGTAAGAGTGACCGGTAATCCAACCAATATCTGCTGTACAAAAATAAACATCGCCTGGGTTGTATTGAAAAACATTTTGAAACGTATAGCCGGCGTAAACCATGTAACCACCACAGGTATGCACTACTCCTTTAGGTTTGCCAGTTGAGCCAGATGTATACAAAATGAATAACTCATCTTCGGCATCCATTTCTTCGGCCTCGCACTCTAGTAAACCTAAAGTTTCTACCTTTCTAATTTCATCTTCCCACCAAACATCTCTTCCTTTAATCATAGAAATAGGTGTTCTGGTACGAGTTAACACAATGACGGTTTTAACTGAAGGACACTGGACTAAAGCATCATCAATCACATTTTTTAAAGGAATATCTTTAGCTCCTCTGAAACCACCATCGGCAGTAATCACCATTTCACATTGCGCATCTTTAATTCTGTCAGCAATAGATTGAGCAGAAAATCCTCCAAAAACAACTGAATGAATAGCACCCATTCTTGCACAAGCCAAAACTGCTACCGCTAATTCTGGTACCATTGGCATATAGATACAAACACGATCACCTTTTCTTACGCCATTGTTTTTCAAAACATTTGCAAAAAGTGAAACCTTTTGATGAAGTTGTTTATAAGTTAAGACTCTGTGGTGTTCCGTAGGATCATTTGACTCCCAAATAATAGCCGGTTGGTCTGCTTTATCTGCCAAGTGTCGATCAAGACAGTTTTCGGTAATGTTTAACTTAGCACCTTTAAACCATTCGATCTTTGGCTCTTCAAAGTTCCATTCCAAAACTTTATCCCACTTCTTTCTCCAGTGAAAATGGCTGGCTATTTCTGCCCAAAATTCTTCTGGTTCATCAACACTTTTTTTGTAAGCTAACTGGTAATCTTCTATAGATTTAATTTGAAAATTCATTAAAGTGGTTTTTACTGGTTGTGGCTGTTAAATTAGAAGTTTTTGCTAAGATGACGAAGAAACATCTGGTATTTTTTTAAATTATCTAAAAAATAAATTCTTAACAACTTGATTATAAGCTTCCAATAAACATCATAAATATAATTTAATATTTTTTTGAAGTAGTATTGTGATTACAAAAGTATTTTCTGATATTTGCAAACTCTTTATAAAACTCAGTTTTAATAGGTAACAACATATACAGTCATGTCAAGAATTTGTGATTTAACAGGAAAAGGAGCTTTAGTTGGTAACAGAGTTTCGCACTCAAACGCTAAAACAAAGCGTAAGTTTTACCCAAACCTTCAAATGAAGCGTTTTTTTATTCCTGAAGAAAATAGATGGATTACGTTAAAGGTTTCTACCTCAGCGATTAAAACCATCAATAAAATCGGTATAACCGAAGCTATCAACAGATTCGTTTCAAAAGGATCTATTTAATTTAAAGAATTCAAAACCGTTTAAGAATGGCTAAGAAAGGAAACAGAGTTCAGGTAATCTTAGAATGTACCGAACACAAAGAAAGTGGAATGCCTGGAACATCTAGATACATTACTACTAAAAACCGTAAAAACACACCTGAGAGATTAGAAGTTAAGAAATTTAACTCAGTTCTTAGAAAGGTTACTGTTCACAAAGAAATCAAGTAATTTAAGGCTAATTTATTAGCATAAACAATATTTAACATGGCAAAGAAAGTAGTTGCAACCCTAAAAACCGGAAAAGGTAAAGAATATTCTAAGGTAATTACCATGGTAAGATCACCAAAAACTGGTGCTTATTCATTTAAAGAAATGATTGCTCATAATGATCACATTAAAGACGCAATTGTAGAAGTTAAATAGAATACCACGATAATAATATTTTGAAAATATTTACGCCGTCCTGATTATTTTAGGATGGCTTTTTTTGTTTAATTTTATCACCCATGGGATTATTTGATTTCTTTAAAAAGAAAGAAAAAACTGTCGAAGAGCAGGATGCATTAGACAAAGGACTTGAGAAAACTAAAGACAATTTCTTTTCCAAAATCAGTAAAGCTGTAATTGGAAAATCTACTGTTGATGAAGAAGTATTAGATGAACTGGAAGAAATATTAGTTACTTCTGATGTTGGCGTAAGTACCACGTTAAAAATAGTTGACCGGGTAGAAAAACGAGTAGCCAAAGACAAATACGTTAATACTGCCGAACTTAACAATATATTAAGAGAAGAAGTTCAAGCTTTACTAGAAGAAAATAATAGCCCTGATTTTCAAAATTTCGACTACGGTTCTCATAAACCTTACGTGATTATGGTAGTAGGTGTTAATGGTGTTGGAAAAACTACCACCATCGGAAAATTAGCTTACCAACTTAAACAAGCCGGGCAAAAAGTAGTCATTGGTGCAGCAGATACTTTTAGAGCTGCAGCTGTTGAGCAAATTCAATTATGGGGACAAAGAGCAGATGTAAGAGTGGTTTCGCAAGGAATGAATGCTGATCCCGCTTCTGTAGCTTTTGATACTTTACAATCAGCGGTAGCCAACCAAGAAGATGTTGCTATTATAGATACTGCTGGACGTTTGCACAATAAAGTTGGCTTAATGAATGAGCTTACCAAAATTAAAAATGTGATGAACAAGGTTGTTCCCGGTGCTCCGCATGAAATATTATTAGTTTTAGATGCCTCTACTGGGCAAAATGCTATTGAACAATGTAAACAATTTACCCAGGCAACAGATGTGAACGCTTTAGCGTTAACTAAATTAGACGGAACAGCAAAAGGCGGCGTTGTTATTGGTATTTCAGATCAGTTTAAAATCCCTGTTAAATATATTGGTGTAGGAGAAAAAATGACTGATTTACAGTTATTTAATAAGAAAGAATTTGTTGATTCCTTATTTAAAGGATAATTACTAAATTTAATGATGGAAAATATTCTAATTCATACTGAAAATAGGGACGAAATAAATCTATTAAAAGAGATAGCTAAAAAAATGGGATTTAAAGCCGAAATTCTTTCCATTTCGGATAAAGAGGATATAGGATTAGCAAAAGCTATTGAAGAAAATAAGGGAATTGAATCCTTAAGTTTTAGTGAAGCAATATCTTATTATAAATCGTTGGATAAGGCTAAGTAATGCAAATCCTCTACCAGAAAAATTTCTTAAAGATTTAGCTGCTATTACGTCTAAATCTAGAGAAAAAATAGAAACTCTCGTTTTTAAGGACTTTTCAGATGATACAAATATCGAAACCTTTGGAAAGGTTGAAAAATTAAAAGGATACAACTCTTACTTCAAAATTAGAGTTGGTAATTATAGAATTGGGATTAAGATTGAAAACGATATATTTTCTTTTGAGAGAGTCTTACACAGAAAAGAAATCTATAAGTTCTTCCCGTAAAAAAGATACATGAAAGTTAAGGAAAGAAAAAAATCTACTAGTTTAGTACAACCCAGAGTAAATGTAATTACCCTAGGATGCTCTAAAAACACCTACGATTCAGAGATATTGATGGGGCAGTTAAAGGGAAATCAAATTAATGTGGTGCATGAAGCTAATGATATTCGTGAAAACGATATTGTTGTCATTAATACTTGTGGCTTTATTGATAATGCAAAGCAAGAATCTATTGATACCATTTTGCAGTTTAGTGATTTAAAAGCAGAAGGAAAAGTAGGGAAAGTAGTGGTTACGGGTTGTCTTTCTGAAAGATATAAGCCAGAATTAGAAGCAGAAATTAAAAATGTAGATTCATGGTTTGGAACCAATGATCTTCAAAATTTATTAAATTCTATTGGTGCAGATTATAAACACGAATTATTAGGCGAAAGGTTATTAACTACGCCATCTCACTTTGCTTATTTTAAGATTGCAGAAGGTTGCAATCGCCCTTGTTCATTTTGTGCCATTCCTTTAATGAGAGGTAAACACCTTTCGACACCTATAGAAGAACTGGTTAAAAACGCAAAAAACTTAGCTAAAAACGGGACTAAAGAATTAATTCTGATAGCTCAAGATTTAACCTATTACGGTTTAGATCTTTATAACGAAAGAAAACTAGCAGATTTAATGCGCCATCTTTCTGATGTTGACGGAATTGAATGGATTAGGTTACAATACGCCTACCCTACTGGTTTCCCGATGGATATTTTGGATGTAATGAACGAACGTTCTAACATTTGCAATTACTTGGATATGCCTTTACAACATATTACAGATACGATGTTGAAATCTATGCGTAGAGGAACTACCAAACAAAAAACCATTGATTTAGTCAATAAAATAAGAGATAAAGTTCCAAATATAGCCATGCGGACGACCTTAATTTGCGGTTATCCCGGAGAAACTGAGCGTGACGTTGAAGAAATGAAAAATTGGGTAGAAGAAACCCGATTTGACAGATTAGGTTGCTTTACCTATTCTCACGAAGAAAAAACTCATGCTCATGATTTAGTTGACGATGTACCACAAGAAGTAAAAGAGCAACGTGTAGAAGATATTATGGAAATTCAACAAGGAATTTCTTTTGATTTAAACCAACAAAAAGTGGGTAAAACCTACAAGGTTTTAATTGACAAAAAAGAAGGCGAATATTTTATTGGCCGTACAGAATTTGATTCTCCTGAGGTAGATAATGAAGTATTAATTGAAGCTAAAGACAATTACGCCACACCGGGCAGTTTTGTAAATGTAGCCATCAACAGAGCAGAAGATTTTGACCTTTATGGTACAATTGTCAAATAATTGATAGAAATAGAGGAAATGATGAATTTCCTCTATTTTAGTGAGCTAATGAAAGTAAAATACATTGATTACGACGAAACCCGATGTTTCTCTTCAACAGTTATCCGCTATCTAAATCAAGAGGAATCTATCAAGCCTTTTGTGAATCAATTTCCTGATCTTGAAAGCTTTAAAAAAATTATTGCAGAAAGAAAATTTGAAGGAAACAGAGCTGAATTGTTTGAAGTTTTAAATCAACAATATCAAAACATATCCCATCAGCCAGAAATTTTAAAATCGAATATTTCTGCACTTCAGGCTGAACAAACTTTCACCATCACTACCGGGCATCAGCTTAATATTTTTACAGGTCCGTTATACTTTATTTTCAAAATAGTGACAGCCATTAATCTGGCGAAACAACTCAAAAAAGAATTTCCTGAGCAAAATTTTGTGCCAGTTTATTGGATGGCGACAGAAGACCATGATTTTGAAGAAATTAATCACACTTATGTAGGTGGGAAAAAAATAAGTTGGAAATTAGATGCCCTAGGTGCTACTGGAAGGTTAAACACAAAAACCATTACTCAAGCTTTAAATGAATATAAGGGTGTTTTAGGTATTTCTCAAAATGCAGAAAAGCTGGCTTCCATAGTTTCTAAGGCTTACGCCGATTTTAATACGCTAGCCAACGCCACCAGATTTTTAGTGAATGAGCTTTTTGGCGAATATGGTTTAGTGATTATTGATGCTGATGATGCTAAACTAAAAAATCAGTTTGCAGGTATTATCGAAAAAGATATTATTCAACAAAACAGCTTTAAAAATATCACCTCCAAAAGCAATGAATTAACCGCTATTGATATTCATGCGCAAGTAAATCCAAGAGAAATTAACTTCTTTTATTTGACTGATGATTTAAGAGAACGCATTGTTTTTGAAGGAGAAAAGTACCAAATTCTGAATACCGAAATCTCGTTTTCAGAGCAGGAATTAAAAGAAGAGATAAAGCTACAACCCGAAAGATTTAGTCCGAATGTGGTAATGCGACCTTTATACCAAGAAGTTATTTTACCCAATTTAGCTTACGTTGGTGGTGGTGGCGAATTAGCCTATTGGTTACAATTGAAATCTAATTTCGACTTTTATAATATAGATTTTCCTTTGTTGATTCTTAGAAATTCGGCGATGTTGGCGGATGAAAAAGTCGCTAATAAACTTCAAAAATTGAAACTTACTTTTAACGATATTTTTGAGGGAACAGAAAGCTTAAAGAAAGCTTACGTAAAGCTAAATTCTACTCATGAATTAAGTCTTCAAAATGAATGGGAACAACTTTCAGAGATATTTACTCAACTAAAAGATAGAGCCAGTAAAATAGATCCTACCTTAAAATCTAGTACAGAAGCGGTAGAAATTAGGTTAAAAAAGGCAATAGACAGTTTAGAAAAAAAGCTCATGCGAGCCGAAAAAAGAAACTTTTCTGAAGCGATTTCAGACATTGACAAAGTTAAGCAACAGCTTTTTCCAGGCGGTGGTTTACAAGAAAGAAAAGAAAACTTCGCTTTATTTTATGTAAAATATGGAGATAATTTTATTGCCGAATTGATTAAAAACTTTGATCCGCTGGCTTTTCAATTTACAATTTTATACTAATGGAATTTATCACCTTTTCTGAAGATACTCTTAGAAATTTTACTGAAAACGTATTTAAAAAAATGGGCTGTTCTGATGAACATGCTCAACTAGCTGCCGATGTTTTGATTAAAGCAGATTTACGTGGTATAGACTCTCATGGCGTTGCCCGTTTAACTGGTTATGTAAGACTATGGGAAAAGAAAAGAATAAATCCTACGCCAAATATTAGAATTGTACATGAAACAGCTACCACTGCAACTGTAGATGGAGATGCAGGTTTAGGATTAGTAGTTGCTCCTTTTGCCATGAAAGTTGCCATTGAAAAAGCAGAAAAATATGGCTCGGGATGGGTGGCAGTTAAAAACTCTAACCATTTTGGAATTGCAGGTTACCACGCTTTAATGGCGGTAGAAAAAGATATGATTGGCTATGCTTTAACCAATGCTAGTCCGTTAGTTGCACCAACTTTTTCTTCGGAGAGAATGTTGGGTACTAATCCTATTTGCTATGCTTTTCCGGCTGGAAAATTCCCACCTGTAATTGTAGATATGGCGACTTCTACTGCGGCCAATGGCAAATTAGAAATTGCACAAAGACAAGGAAAAAACGTACCTGAAGGCTGGATTCAGGATAAAGATGGAAATGCCGCTTTACACCCTGCTGATTTAAAAAATGGAGGATCGCTTTTGCCTTTAGGTTCTGATAGAGAACATGGCAGCCATAAAGGTTTTGGATTAAGTGCAACCGTTGATATTCTTTCGGCAGTGTTATCTGGAGCAAGTTACGGACCATGGGCACCACCATTTGTGGCTTTTATGGATCCATTGCCTAACCAACCTGGCGAAGGTTTAGGTCATTTTTTAGGGGCTATGAGAGTAGATGGTTTTAGACCGATTGAGGATTTTAAATCTAATATGGACAACTGGATTGAGCGTTTTAAAAATGCCAAACCAATTGATGAAAACCAAAAAGTAATTATACCCGGAGAACCTGAACTAGAAGCGGAAAAAGACCGGAAAATTAATGGAATTCCGCTAATTGATGCGGTAGTTAATGATTTGAACGAGGTGGCGGGGAAGTTGGGGTTGCAGAGTTTAAAGTGATAAGTTGTAAGTTTTAGGTTATAAGTTGTGGGTTATAAGTTTTAAGTTAGAGGTTATAAGTAGTGGTTTATTGCAAAAGCCTGAGTTCTTAAACCTTTACCGGCCTGTGAATAATGCCTGTGGCGTATGAGCGGAAAGCGGGAACAAGTTTAGATAGTAGCACAAACATTGCTTTTCAAAAAATAATTTAAAAAAAAAGGATGTCCATATCTGTATCTGAACATCCTCTCTTATTATATTTTGAATTTTAATGAATACCCATTAACAATCTGCTCCATCTAATTTTATTGAAAAAGGAAGCATTATCATCCCAGCTCATCCAAACAAATAAAGCTTTTCCTACAATGTGATCTTCGGGCACAAAACCCCAATAGCGTGAATCGGCAGAGTTATGACGGTTATCGCCCATCATCCAATAGTAATTCATTTTGAAAGTGTAAGAATCTGCTTTTTTACCGTTAATAAAAATTTCGCTTCCTTTAATTTCTAATTTATTGCCTTCGTAAACCTCAATTGCTCTGCGATAAACAGGTAAAGAAAGGCTGTCTAATTTCACATTCCAACCAGTTTTAGGAATAATAATTGAACCAAAATTATCTTGATTCCATTGTAAACGAGCGTCATTTGGAAAAACTTCTTGGTGGTAAGAAGCTTGCTCATCAATAATTGGAGATACCGCTTTTACGTTAGAAAATAGTTTGATTTTTTCAATTTCGGCTTTAGGCATGGTAATTACATATTCATCTGTATTTACACGTTCTACATCAGCGTTGATATCTTCTAATGCTTTTGGATTAAAATCAGAGCCATCTGTTTTTACGTAATATTGCGTCTGGCTCATTTCTGGTAAATCAGCTGGTTTTCCGTTGATGTAAACCATTCCGTCTACAATTTTAAGCGTATCACCGGCAATGCCTAAACATCTTTTGATATAATTCTCTCGCTTATCTATTGGGCGACTTAAAGGTGCATCCGCATCCATTGGATAGTTAAAAACTACCACATCATTTCTTTTAATTTCGCTTAAACTGGGCAAACGGTAGTAAGGTAATTTAATGCCATCCCAATACGCTTTGGTGTTTAAAATTGGCATAGTGTGGTGCGCAAAAGGGAAAGCAACCGGAGTAATTGGTGTACGAGCCCCATAATTCACTTTACTTACAAATAGAAAATCGCCTATTAGCAAAGATCTTTCCATAGAACCAGTGGGTATGGTATAAGCTTCAATAAATAAGCCTCTGATTATGGTTGCGGCAATTACTGCAAAAACAATGGCGTCTAACCATTCTCTACTTGCACTTTTTTTCTTTTTTTGTTCTTGTTTTTTCTTCCAGAATTTCCAATTCATTTTTATTGCTTTAGGCTTTAAAATCGTACATATCTTTTACTGAGTAAAAACCATTTTTACCCTTTATCCATTCGGCGGCCAACACAGCACCTAAGGCAAAACCTTGTCTGCCGTGGGCAACGTGTTTTAATTCTATTCTATCTACATCAGAATCATAAATCACAGCGTGTGTACCAGGAACTTCTCCTTCTCGGTAAGATTCTATAATTAGATGTTGAGGTGGATGAACTGTTACAGCTTCTTCATTAGCCTTTACATCAACCCATTCTTTCTTTTGATGGAACTCTTCAATTATATCTTCGGCAATGGTGATGGCTGTGCCACTTGGCGAATCTAATTTGTGAATATGATGAATTTCTTCCATTCCTACATCGTATTGGTCTGAAAATTTATCCATCATTTTAGCTACTAGCTGGTTAATTTGGAAAAATATATTTACCCCAACGCTAAAGTTAGAGCCATACATAACGGAAGAATTCCCCGCCAAACATTCGTCTTTTACTTTTTGTAAATGACCATACCAACCTGTTGTGCCTACAATTAAAGGTGTTTTTGCTTGAATACAAGCCGAAATATTTTGTAAAACAGAGTTAGGCGTACTAAACTCTATAGCCACATCGGCTTTGCTTATGTTTTCTGAATTTAGATCTTGCGCATTGTTTTGATCTATGGTTAAAACAATTTCATGCCCTCTATCTAAAGCAATAGACTCAATCATTTTACCCATTTTACCATAACCTATTAGGGCAATCTTCATAATTTTATATTTAAAGTTAACATGGGCACCGGACTTGGGTAACCCACAGACGAATACGAAGGTATGTAAATTGAAGGTTTTATTTTTATCGATAAATCATCGCTTACATCAAAGGTAGCTAAGCGGGCATCAATGTAGGCGTCTATCATTTGAACGCCGTAAAACAATATAGAACTGTACAAAGTAAGGTCGCGGTTTCTACGGTAAAAATCTTTGGCGCTGTAAATTTGTTCGGCAGAAATTCCTCTATACTCGGGATATAAAAACACTGTTGCTGGATCTGTACCGGGGTTGGCTTTTCTAAACTGACTTTCTTCTAAAAACTTTTTAAAAAGTTGGTTATTAAAGTTGTACACAATCCCCAAACCTACAAAACCACCATAAACTAAGGGTACTTTCCACCATTTTCCGTTTCGGGCTTGTCCCCAACCTGGTATAATGGCCGATCTTAAAACGGCTTTTCTTGGGGGTTGTAGCTTGGTAGAATCTTTAAATAAAGAGAATACTTCTTGACTTACTTTTTTAATGCTTATTCCAGAGGTGTCTTTTTTAACAACAGAATCTTGCTGCTGAGCGTTTAACCGCAAAACACTAAAAAGGAATAAAAATAAAAAACAGTATTTAAGCATTACCAGTCTAGCAATTCTAAGATGCGGGTTAAATCGTCATCAGATAAAAAAGGAATTTCTATGCTTCCTTTTCCACCATCTTGTACTTTCATTTTAATTCTAGTTGCAAATTTAGACGAAAGATCATCCTGAATTTTTTGATATTGAAACGAAATAACTTCGGTTTTCTTTTCTTTGGCAGCAGGTTGTAAACCAGTTTGTTTCATAGACCTCACCATATCTTCTACTTTTCTTACCGAAAGATCTTTATCTAAAATCTCTTGATAAATAAATAGTTGAGTGGCAGTATCGGCAACGTTAATTAATGCTCGGGCATGACCCATAGATATTTTATTATCTCTGATGGAAGCCTGAATAGTTGGTGGCAATTTTAATAAACGTAAATAATTAGTAACTGTAGACCTGTTTTTAGAAACGCGATCCCCCAATTCTTCCTGATTTATAGCACATTCATCAATCATTCTTTGAAAACTTAAAGCCACTTCAATAGCGTTTAAATTTTCTCTTTGAATATTCTCTATCAATGCCATTTCTAGCATTTGCTGATCATCAGCAGTGCGTATATAAGCAGGAATTTCTACCATTCCGGCCATTTTAGAAGCTCTTAACCTACGCTCACCAGATATTAACTGGTAGCTGTTATGCCCCATTTGCCTCACGGTAATAGGCTGTATTAAACCTTGCAATTTGATAGATGATGATAACTCTCTTAAAGCGTCTTCATCAAACTCAAACCTTGGTTGAAAAGGGTTTACCTCTATCTGATTAATTCTGATATGACTGGTTGAGCCAAAAGCTGCGGAAGGATTATCAGTAATAGAACTACGATTATTTCGCTCTATCCCTCCTCCTCTGTTTACTTCCGAAGAATCATTTAATAAGGCGTCTAAACCTCTTCCTAATCCAAATTTTCTTTCTTTACTCATCTTCTTACACCACCTCTGTTTTATCTACAGGATTTTCTTTAGATAAACCGTTATTATTGATAATCTCTCTGGCTAAATTCAAATAATTAATTGCTCCTTTAGAATTGGCATCATGCATAATTACCGATATTCCAAAACTTGGAGCCTCGCTTAAACGCGTATTTCTAGCTATAATGGTGTTAAAAACCAAATCTTCAAAATGCGAACGAACTTCTTCTACCACTTGGTTAGATAAACGTAAACGCACATCATACATGGTTAATAAAATACCTTCTATTTGCAGCTCGGGGTTTAACCTGTTTTGAACAATTTTAATGGTATTAAGCAATTTACCCAAACCTTCTAAGGCAAAATACTCGCATTGTACCGGAATAATCACCGTATCAGCTGCTGTTAAAGCGTTAATTGTGATTAAACCTAGCGAAGGTGAACAATCAATGATAATAAAATCATAATCATTCCTTACCTTTTCTAAAACCGCTTTCATTTTAAATTCGCGGTTGTGCAGGTTAATCATTTCAATTTCTGCACCCACTAAATCTATATGTGCCGGCAATAAATCTAGGTGAGGCGTATCTGTTTTCTGAATCGCATCTCTGGGATCTACATCATTAATAATACACTCGTAAATGCTGGTTTTAATAGTTCGTGGATCAAAACCAATTCCAGAAGTGGAGTTTGCTTGCGGATCAGCATCAACAATTAAAGTTTTAAACTCTAATACGGCTAAACTGGCAGCTAAATTTATAGAAGTAGTAGTTTTACCTACTCCTCCTTTCTGATTGGCAATTGCTATGATTTTACTCATCTAATCATTTCCTTTTTTGAAGCTTGTATATTGTGTGATTTTTAAGCTTAAATATGCTATTTTTTGTACTTTAGACAAGTTTTAGCGCTTTTTCACAAGTCGGCAAGATACAAATTTAAACAATATCTCTTTCCACACGTTAAACCAATTTATAAACAAAACGCATACATGACATTAATTATATCTGGCACCAATAGACCAAACAGCAATACGTATAAACTAGCAAAATATTATCAAAAAACTTTAGCAGAAAAAGGCTTAGAAAGCAATATTTTAGCCCTCACAGATTTGCCCGAAACTTTAATTCATAGTGACTTATACGGCAAAAGAAGTCCCGAATTTCAAAAAATACAAGACCAAGTTACCGCAGCGCAAAAATTCTTATTTATTATACCCGAATATAATGGCAGTTTTCCCGGTATTTTAAAATTATTTATAGATGCTTGTAAATTTCCCGATTCTTTCTTTGATAAAAAAGCGGCTTTAGTAGGATTAGCCACCGGAAAGTATGGCAACGTTAGAGGAATAGAGCATTTTACCGGCGTTTGCAATTATATTAATTTACATGTGTTGCCTTTAAAAATTCATATCCCAGCTATCCATACAGAATTAGATGAAAACGGCGACTTATTTAAAGAAGACACCATCCAATTTACCCACCAACAAATGGATAGATTTATTAAATTTTAAGATTATTTTTTTTTGAAAAGCAGGGCTTGGTGCAATTTATTTGGGCTAGTCCTGCTTTTTCCATAGAATACGGGTTTATTTTAATGGGCTTTTGCTCATCCATTTAGCATCTATAAAAAAATAAACTTCCCCCATTCTACTAAATACGGGTTAGAGCCTCGTAATCTATACGTTACCTTACCTATTAAAACATGTGCAAAAAAATCTAAAAAAGGGACACGTTTTGAGAACATGGGACACTTTGAGACCCATCAGAGTGATATAAAAAAATGACTAATTAACTCTATTCTAATTTAAGAGCCAGTTTAAATAAAATCTTATCTTTTAAATAGAATATTAAATATAGTCATCATGAAAGAACCTTTAAAAAAAGATCTAAAAAGAATTTTAGCCGCCTATCAGGATGCCATCAACCTCAATATTATTTGCTCTATCACAGATGTTGAAGGGAATATCACTTATGTTAATGAAAAATTTTGCGAGAAAAGCCAATATTCTGAAGAGGAATTAATTGGGCAAAATCACAGAATTATCAATTCTGGATTTCATCCTATTACTCTTTTTGAAACCATGTGGCTAACCATAAAAAGCGGTGAAATTTGGCAAGGCGAAGTAAAAAGCAAAGCAAAAGATGGTTCGTTTTTTTGGCTTCATAGTGTGATTATCCCCATTTTTGATGATGATAAAAATATCACACAATTTTTCTCATTACGTTTTCCAATAGACGAAAAGAAAAAAAGAGAAGAGGAAATTCAACAACAAGCAAAGCTAATGGAAGAAATGCTTTTTATGATTTCGCATAAAGTAAGACAACCTATTGCTAATATTTTAGGAATAGCATCATTACTGGATAGTCAGGTGAATTCACCAGATGAAATTATTAAAATGGTAGGTTACATTAAAGAGTCCACAAAATCTTTAGATATTTTCGCTAAAGAATTAACCTCATTTATTGAAGAGACCAAGCGTCAAAAATATAAAGACTTAGCTCAATAAATTTTAGTGCTGCGCTTTCTTTTGAGGAAAAACCAAAGAAGCAACCACACTAATGGTTAATATTCCTAAAATTACAAAAAGAGAATGTACCGTTGTAAAACCCCACTCGGTTAACCAATGGTGAGCCAACATTTTTACTCCAATAAAAACTAATAAAACGGCTAAGCCGGTTTTTAAATAATGGAATTTGTGAATCACATTTACCAAAAGAAAAAACATAGAACGTAAACCCAAAATGGCAAAAATATTAGAAAAAAAGACGATATAAGGGTCTTTGGTGACGGCAAAAATTGCTGGAATAGAATCGACCGCGAAAATTACATCGGTAAACTCTACAATTAACAAGACTAAAAATAGTGGCGTAATAAAACGTTTTCCATCAACTTTATGGAAAAATTTATTACCTACAAATTCTGGAAATACTGCAAAATACCTGGAGGCTAGTTTTACTACTTTATGGTTTTGAGTATCAATTTTCTCGTCATCTTCTTTGTTTACAAACATCATCACTCCAGAATAAATAAGGAATGCACCAAAAAGGTAAAGAATCCATCCAAACTGATTGATTAAGGTTGCCCCAACAAAAATAAACAGGAAACGCATAATTACAGCGCCTAAAATACCCCAAAATAATACCCTGTGATAGTACTTTTCTTTTACACTAAAAGCGCTAAAAATTAATACCATTACAAAAATATTATCTACAGAAAGTGCATATTCTATTACATAACCAGTAAGAAATTCTAAACTGAGATTGGCTTTGTAAATGTTAAGATTCTCTAGAAAATTGTCAGAAGTAAACGTAACATTATGTTGGTATTGAGCAACAATAGTGGTTAATTGTTCTTGATTTTGAATGTTATGGAGCTGTTGCCCTTCTACTTTTAAATAAAAATAAAAGCTCAATGCAAAAGTTACCCAAACCGCACTCATGATGCCCGCCTGTACTAAAGATACCGGTTGATCTTTTTTATGAAAAAGCCCTAAATCTATGGCTAACATTAAAATAATGAACAGTGCAAAAGCACCGAAAAATATGATCTCATTACTCATTTACTTTTTTCTTTGGGTGGTAAATTTTACCAGTTGTTCTAAACTCAATTTTGATTCACTATCTGGAAACGTGGCTAAAATTTCAAAAGCCTTGTTTTGGTATTGTAGCATTTGATCCTCGGCGTAAGCCAAACCACCACTATTTTTTACAAAATCTATAATTTGATTGATCTTTACAGGGTCGTCTTCATGATGCTTCACTAAATTAATCATCTTCTTTTTATCTGATTTAGTGGCTTTGTTTAAGGCGTAAATAAGCGGAAGCGTTACCTTTTTCTCTTTAATATCAATTCCTTTTGGTTTACCCACATCATCTACGCCAAAATCAAAAAGATCGTCTTTTATTTGAAAAGCAATACCAATTTTCTCGCCAAATGCATGCATCAATTGTATGGTTTCTTCGGTTGCGCCGGCAGAAGCGGCTCCGGCAGCACAACAAGATGCAATTAAAGAAGCTGTTTTTTGTCTGATTACTTCGTAATAAACGGCTTCGCTAATATCCATTCTACGTACTTTTTCAATTTGCAGTAATTCGCCCTCACTCATTTGCTGTACCGCATCAGAAACTATTTTAAGCAACCTAAACTCTTGGTTATCTACGGATAGTTGTAAACCTTTAGCTAATAAATAATCGCCTACTAAAACGGCAATCTTGTTTTTCCATAAGGCATTGATAGAGAAAAAACCTCTTCGCTCAAAAGAGTTGTCTACCACATCATCATGCACTAAAGTGGCGGTATGCAAAAGTTCTACTAAAGCTGCGCCACGGTAAGTAGATTCGGTAATTCCGCCACAAACATTTGCGGCAAAAAACACAAACATGGGGCGCATTTGCTTCCCTTTTCTTTTAACAATGTAATGGGTGATGCGATCTAGCAGGGGGACAGAGCTTTGCATAGAAGTTTTAAACTTCTCTTCAAAAGCGTCTATCTCTTTTTCTATGGGTTTTTTAATATCGTCGAGCTTCAGCATTGATGTGGAAACAAGCGTTTTCTGTTTCGGTTTGCAAACATAATGTAAAAAACCGGATTAAATTTCACTGATTTTTCGCTTTAATCATCTGAATGAGCACCTTTATCCGTAATTAAATTAAGAATAAATATAGAATATGAAATCATTAATTAGCACCATTTATTTATTAATTGCTTGTAGCTTAATTTCTTACGCTCAGGAAAACCAAAAAACACCTACAAAACTTAGGTTTTTTAACCGCACAGAATTGAGTTATACCTTTGGCATAAACGAACCTTTCCTGGGCGATAAACCTAATGCTTTACATGTTAAATCTGTTTTTGGCTTTACTTTACCTAAAGTAGGCTTTGGTTTAGGCTTAGAAAACGCTTCTTTTAAATCTACCAATACCAATGGAGGCGCTAATTTTAACACCATTGCTTTTACCGGAAATATTCATTTTTTAGCCAAGCCTATTGAAGAAGATGGCATCAACTTTTTTATTAAAGGTGGTGCTGGCTATGCACCTAGAATTTTTAGAGGCTATGATAAAGGCTTTACTTATGAAGCGGCAACAGGCTTAATTATAACTACCAAAAAAGGCAGTCGTTACTTTTTACAGGGTATTTACCATTACCAGGAAGTGAATGATTTTATATTGTCTAATGGTAAACTTCAAATAAAATCTGTTGGCGCAGGGGTTGGAACTTGGTTTTAAACCAGCGATTCTTTTTTTCTGGTGTTGAGCCAATAAATAGTAGCTACAATTAAATACAACCACGGAATGTTGTGAAAAACTAAATCGGCATAATCTAAAGCTTGCATGTCATTGCCGCCTTGTAAAAGCCATTTTAATTTTTCGAAAGAATGTGGTACCGGAAAATATGGCGTTAAACCTATAGTAACGCAAAGTATTAAAGCTAATTTGACATGATCTGAAGGTTTAAACCTCATGTTTTTGTTTTAATGATATTAAGTAATTGCTGCTTTGGAAAAACACCCGATTGTCTCCATTTTATTTCTCCTTTTTTAAAAAGAATTAATGTGGGTACGCCCTGCACCTGATAAGCTGATGCTGCTTGAGGGTTTTTATCTACGTCAATTTTAAGGATTGTTATTTGATCTCCCAATTCTTTTTTCAAATCTTCTAAAATAGGCGACATGGTTTTACATGGACCGCACCAAGTTGCAAAAAAATCAACCAATACAGGTTGATCTTGATTGATGATTTCTTTAAAATTTGCCATTTTATTTAGTTGGTTAGATAGTTGGTTCGTTAGTTGGTTAGGTTGCTTGTAAAATCTTTGGTCTTTATTCTTTATTCTTGATATACTTTAATATAAACCATTGTACAGCGTCCATATTTAGTGCCAAATAAACTACTATTACAATTAAAACTCCTTTAATTTTACCAAATCTTAACCCTAATAAAATGAGTAAGCTTAAAGCGATGATGTGGCGGTAGATATAGTATTTAGTTGGTTTCAAATTTTATGATGATATTACGTTTTTTAAATTTAACAGCATAGTGCGCAAAGTTTACAGAGTTGAATTGAAAAGTCTTCCTTTAGTCTAAATCTTACCCTATTTCTTAATCAGCTTTACAAACAACTCAGACCCTTGCCTTGGCAAAACCGAGTTATGCGCTTCTTCCATGAGCTCAATTTTAAAATGAGCTTGAAACAATTGCTCATATTCTTCTTTAGAACCGCCAAAAGGAGGTCCTTCAAAAGGAAAAATTTTATTAAACATTAAGCCTACAATTTTTCCGTCTTTAGCAAGCAATTGATGGGCATGTTTTACATAATCAGTTCGCCTAAAAGGATCAATAGCGCAAAAGAAAGTTTGCTCCATCATCAAATCATATTCTCCATGGTGATTAAAAAAATCATCCTGTATTAAATGGAAATGTTGTGAATCAAAACTGGTTAATTTTAGTCTTAAATTATCTAATGCTTTTTGGGCAAAATCAATAACAGTGACATTTTTAAAACCATTTTCTAACAAATAAACGGCTTCATGGGCATTCCCCGCACCCGGAATTAATATGGCAAAATCTTTTTTCTGCAACTGGTTGATGTAGGCTTTTAAAGGCGTAGATATTTCGCCTAAATCCCATCCGGCTTGACCGTTTAAATACCTGTTATTCCAATAATCTGCATCTAATACACTCATCAAAATTTCTTTTAAAAATAATTTCAACCTTTGTCCGTACAAATATAGGAACATGTTCTCATGTATTGTGGAAATGCTATTTACAGTTTAGCAACATTTATTTTTCATATAATGTAAGTATATTGAAACCGTTTACGACTAAACAACGTTACTATATTAAATATGTCTAAATCTGCTATTATACTTTTTGCCAACTTACCAGAGTTTGAAGCTCGGGCTAAAAGTTTTAGTGGGTTTACCGCTCTAAAAGCTACACAAAAGCTTTCAGGTATTTTGACTAAGCATTTTTACAACTTAGCAAAAAAAACTACCGCCCAAGTATTTTTAATTGATACTTACCAGCAAAAAGGAAAAACTTTTGGGGAAAGAATTTCTAACGCTTTCGCTGATGTTTATGCAGAAAGTTTTGACCATGTAGTTTGTATTGGTAATGATTGCCCTGCCTTAACTTTAAATCAACTAGAAAACGCTATTAATCAAACAGAAAAAGGAAAGGTAGTTTTAGGACCAACCTCTGATGGCGGAGCTTACTTAATTGGCATTCCTAAATCGTATTTTAACAGTGCTACTTTTTCTAAAGTTAGCTGGCAAAGTTCAAAAACCTATCTAGATTTAAAAGCAATTTTCGCAAATGTAAATGACAGTTTAGTTGAAACTGATTTGCTGAATGATATTGATGGAGAAAAAGATATTCGCAATTACAGCAATCAAAATCCCTTAATTAAATTATTACTTCAAACGCTAAAAAGCTTTAAAACAGCATTTAATACTGTTTTATATTGCATGAAAGCTGATATACTTTTTATCAGTTCTTTATCTCTAAAAGGCCCGCCCCTGTTTGGCTAAACTCTCTGATATTCATTTACAGAGCAACTTATTCTTTCAACAATCATTCAATTCTCGTTTCATTATCACAATGATTTGATTAAAAAAATATCATGGCTAAAAATTATTTCGATCCGGAAGACCTCAAAAAATTCGGAAATATTACAGAATTTCAAGAAGTATTAGGCAAAAAATTCTTCGATTATTATGGCGAAGTTTTTAAAGAAGGTGCATTAACTGTTAGGGAAAAATCTTTGATTGCTTTAGCGGTTTCTCATGCAGTACAATGTCCTTATTGTATTGATGCTTACTCTTCAGATTGCTTAAAAAAAGGCGCTGATGAAGAGCAAATGATGGAAGCCATACATGTAGCCGCAGCAATAAAAAGCGGTTCTACTTTAGTTTATGGGGTACAAATGATGAATCATGTTAAAGATCAAACCATGTAAATTATGGGTGTTAAACAAATTTCAAAATCATTAAAAGCAACTGGAAACGCTTTAGACAGCACTTTTTACCAGTTAAAAGTTTTATCTCAAAAGGATTTACAAGATGATGTTTATGAAAATTTTAGTCATAAACTAAAGTCTTTGGATGTTAAAGAAATAAAGCCTACTCATTTGGAAATTTTCCAAATCAACATTGGCAAGCTTTGTAACCAAACCTGCTCTCATTGCCATGTAGATGCTGGTCCGGATAGAAAAGAAGAAAACATGTCGTTTGAAACTTTAGAAAGATGTTTGTATCTCATCAAAACCTATGGCTTTAAAACCGTAGACATTACAGGTGGTGCACCAGAAATGAATGCTCATTTTAGATGGTTTGTTGAAGAATGCACCCAAGCAGGTGTAAAAGTGATTGTAAGGTGTAACCTGACCATCATTAAAGCGAACAAAAAATATGCTGATTTACCTGAGTTTTTTGCAGCCAACAAAGTATATGTAGTTTCTTCTTTACCTCACTTCTCGGCCGCAAGAACTGATGCTCAACGTGGCGATGGCGTTTTTGAAGATTCTATATCGGCATTGCAAATGTTAAATGCGGTTGGTTATGGTAAAGAAGGTTCGGGATTAGTTATTGATCTTGTTTTCAATCCATCTGGAGCATTTTTACCTGGAGATCAGGCATCGCTGGAAAGTGAATTTAAAAGACAATTGAAAAGAAAATTCGACATTGTTTTTAACAGTTTATATGCCATTACCAATTTACCTATCAGCAGGTTTTTAGATTATTTGTTGGAAACTGGGAAGTACTTAGAATATATGCACAAGCTGGTAGAAGCTTTTAATCCGGCTACTTTAGAAGGATTGATGTGTAAAAACACGATTAGTATTAGTTGGGATGGTTATCTATATGATTGTGATTTTAACCAAATGCTAGACCTAAAATTTACTGGGAAGGCTAAACATATCAATGATTTTGATGTGGAAGAAATTATGAACAGAAAAATTATTATAAATAACCATTGCTATGGCTGTACGGCTGGTGCTGGAAGTAGTTGTGGAGGCGAGATAGCTTAAGGGAGTTTTGGATATTTAATAATTAACCACAGAGAACACTAAGAAAGTAGAATAATTAAACTATGAAAAGCGCAAAGATGATCATATTTTAAATCTCTGTGACCTCTGAGAACTCTGTGGTAAAAAAATTCAAACCACAGAGAGCGCAAAGTACACGGAGCTGGGTGGAAAGAAAAATCAGATAACACATTTTAAATCTCTGTGCCCTCCGTGGTTAAAAAAAATTAAAACAAAAAAAGATGTCAAATACCATTCACAAAGAAGTTCAGAATTACTACGGTAAAGAATTACAACAAACATCTGATTTAAAAACTAATGCTTGTTGTACCCTAACTGCTCCTCCGAAGCATATTATGGAGGCTTTAAGAAATGTTCATGATGAAGTACATGCTAAATATTACGGTTGCGGATTAACCATACCAAACCAATTAGAAGGTTTACGCATTTTGGATTTAGGATCTGGTAGTGGTAGAGATTGCTACATTGCAGCACAATTAGTTGGCGAAAATGGCGCTGTTGTTGGAGTTGACATGACGGATGAACAACTAGCTGTTGCCAATAAACATTTAGAATATCATAGAGAGAATTTTGGGTATCAAAAATCTAACGTCACTTTTATAAAAGGAAACATTGAGCATTTAGATGAATTAGGTTTTGAACCAGAAAGTTTCGATTTAATTATTTCTAATTGCGTAATAAACCTAGCTACTGATAAACAAAAAGTATTAAGTGATGCCTTTAAGTTGTTAAAAAAGGGTGGAGAAATGTATTTTTCTGATGTTTACGCCGATAGACGTTTTCCTAAAATTTTACAAAACAATCCAATTCTTTGGGGCGAATGTTTAAGTGGTGCTTTATACTGGAACGACTTTTTAAACTACACCAAAAACGCTGGTTTTACTGACCCTAGAGTGGTTGAAAACAAACCCATCAGCGTAAGCAATCAAGAAATTGAAGCCTTAATGGGCGATATCAAAGTTTTTTCTGTGACTTATAGATTATTCAAAATTGAAGGCTTAGAAAGTGATTGCGAAGATTATGGGCAAGCGGTAGCATATAAAGGGAACATCTTAGAATCTGCAAATGCTTTTGATTTAGATGATCATCATAACTTCCCAAAAGGAAAAGTAATGCCTGTTTGTGGCAACACTTATAAAATGTTATTTGATACCCGTTACCGTGATGCTTTTGATTTTTATGGAACTTGGGACACCCATTACGGAATTTTTGAAGGTTGCGGAGGTAAAATGCCATTTAATGCAAATTCATCTTCAACTAGCGAATCTTGTTGTTAAAATAACTCGTAAGTCTGAAATATAAATTAATTACTTGAAGCTTTTAAACACACATTTTAAACAAACTTGCATTCTGTATTTTACTACGGGAGCTAACAGCAGCAAATCTTTTTCTAATCAAAAGAATAAGAACACGGCTATACAAAAAGCTTTGTTTAAAAAAACTTTAAAAGAAATTAGGCAAACCCAGCTTAATTATGTGGTTACTGATGGGAAAGCAAAGGGAAATGATTTTGAAAGTAGAATAAAAAGTGCTGTTGAAGAGGTTTTCCTAAAAGGCTATCAAAACATTGTGATTGTTGGCGATGATACGCCCCAATTATCTGCTCAAAATTTACTGTTTGCCGCCAAAAAAATTGCTGATAAAGAAGTTATTATCGGTGAGTCTGAAGATGGTGGTGCTTACCTCATTGCTTTTAACAAACAGCAATTTTACCAAGGAATTTTAGAAAACTTACCTTGGCAAACAAACCAATTTTACCAAAGCCTTTTATGTAATATTAAAAGCGGCAGCTTAAGCCATCAAACTTTACCTGTTTTACAAGATTTAGATGATTCTTTAGCTGTTCATCTTTTTATAAATAAATTTACTTCCTTAAAATTTGCTCAGCTTTTAAAGCATATATATATTCATCAAAAATTTGCGGTTTTCATCAGTACTTTAATAGATGAAAAACCTATTTGCTATATAAAAGATAGGGCTCCTCCCCTAGCAGCCTAAGATTATTTTATAAACAACTCATTAATTTCTTTTATATCAATTAAAATCGAATGAAAATATTCTTTACGATTATTATCTCCTTTTTGCTCCTAAATTCTGCTGTCGCTCAGCAAAATATCAGAATAAAGGGAACTATTACAGACCAAGTTACCGGTGAGAAAATCATCGGCGTAAGCATTAAAGAAAAAAATATTGCTGGCAACGGAACAGTATCAGATCAAGATGGAAAATTCACGCTATTGGTTTCTAATACCAATGCTAAACTAATTGTCAGTTATATTGGCTATGCCACAAAAGAAGTATCAGTTACTACTAATGCTGATTTAGTAATTAGCTTAAATCCAGGTTTATTACTGAATGAAACCGTGGTGACGGCCTTGGGTTTAGAACGGGAATCTAAATCATTAGGTTATAACGTTCAACAAGTGAGTGCTAAAGAAATTACCGCTGTAAAATCAGTCAACTTTTTAGATAATTTAACTGCAAAAGTAGCTGGAGTAACCATTACACAAGGCGCTAGCGGAGTAGGTTCTACTTCTAAAATTGTAATAAGAGGAGAAAGTTCTTTTGCCAATAACAATCCATTATTTGTGGTAGATGGAATCCCAATTAACAATAATTCTATCATCCCCAGAACGGTAGAAACGCCATCAAGTTTTCAAGCCATAGATTTTGGAAACGGCGCCATGGATGTAAATCCAGATGATATTGCTTCTGTTTCTATTTTAAAAGGAGCTGCCGCAGCTGCACTTTATGGAAGTAGAGCAGCAAACGGCGTCATCATTATCAATACCAAAGACGGAAGCGACAGTAAAGGTTTTGGTGTAAGCTTTAATACTTCTACTACCATAGAAAGTGCGTTTAAATTACCCGAATTTCAAAATCTATACGGACAAGGAAATGGCGGTTTATTTGCCTTTAAAGATGGCTTAGGTGGTGGCATTAATGATGTTTTAACCTATTCTTACGGGCCTAGATTAGATCAAGGAACTTTAGTAGCGCAATATGATAGTCCGGTAACTTTACCTGATGGCCGTATAGTAAGAGGTGGCGATTTAGCCTTATACAATAATTTACCAATTACGCCAACGCCATTTATTTCTCATCCTGATAATCTGAAAAACTTCTTCGAAACTGGTAAAACCTTTACCAGTAACCTGGCTTTTAGCGGTAAATATGATAAAGGAAATTACCGTTTATCTTATACAGATTTACGAAGCGAATCTATCATTCCGGGGAGTAATTATTTAAGAAAAAATGTATCGGCAAATTTGAATTTCAAACCTGTTGAAAAACTGAGCTTTAAATCAACCATTATTTACCAAAATGCAAAAAGTGATAACAGACCATCAAGTGGTTACGGATCTGAGAATTTACAGTACGGTTTACTGGCTTGGTTACCCAGATCTTTAGACCTAGAGCCTTTAAAAAACTACTGGCAAACAGGCCTAGAAGGCTTAAATAACTATTCTTACAATTACGCATATTTTGATAATCCTTATTTCATTTTAAAAGAAAATCGAAATGAGCTAAATAGAGACCGAGTATTTGGAAATATTGCTTTAAAATATGACTTTTTGCCTAATCTTTTTGTGCAATTAAGAACCGGAATGGATTTCAGCAATGATGCCCGCAGATTGTTGAGACATTACAGTACCAATCGTTTCAAAACTGGTGCTTACGGCGAACAAGATGTGTTTTTTAGAGAAATAAATACCGATGTATTGGTAAACTACAGTAAAAAAATTAATGATTTTGGCCTAGACCTTTCTGTTGGTGGCAACCAAATGAATCAGGATTTTAAAAGCTCACAAACCCAAACATCAGCTTTAGCACAACCCGCTTTGTTTACTTTGGCTAATGCGGCAAATCCTTTAGAAATATTTACAAATACCACAAAAAAGAGAATCAATAGTGTTTATGGCATTGCTAAATTCAGCTATAAAAACTATTTATTTGTGGATGTTACAGGTAGAAATGATTGGTCGAGTGCATTGGCAACACCGCAAAGTACCGCCAATACTTCTTTCTTCTACCCTTCTGTTTCTACAAGTTTTGTGTTTTCAGAATTGGTGAAAATTCCTAAAGTATCTTTCGCAAAGTTGAGAGTAAGTTATGCGCAAATTGGTAATGATACCGATCCTTACCAAACGGCTGGTGCCTTTATCCCAGCTACACCTTACAACAGTGCACCAACCCTTTCTGATCAAAACATTATTGCCAACCCAAATTTACTGCCCGAACAAACAAAATCTATAGAATTGGGTGCTGACATTCGCTTTTTTGGAGATAGATTAGGCATTGATGCCACTTATTATAACGCTTTAACAGAGAATCAAATTCTTTCCTTACCTGTTTCATTATCTACAGGTTATACGCAAAGAGTAACCAACGGTGGCTCGGTAAGATCTAAAGGCGTGGAGTTGATGGTGAATGTAATACCTGTTTTATCTAAAAATTTTAGATGGAATACTACTTTAAATTTTAGCAAGAATGTAGCTAAAGTAGAGTCCTTGCCTGATGGCGCAAAACGTTTGACTTTGGCTTACGCCCGAGTTTATGACAGCCCTAATCAATCTGTTTATTATATAGCCGAAGAAGGTGGACGAATTGGAGACCTTTGGGGAACAGGATATTTAAAAAATAGTGATGGAAAATTCATTGTTAACAGCAGTGGAAATTTAATTGCAGATAACACTTTAAAAAAATTGGGTAATTATAATCCCGATTTTATGTTGGGCTTTAACAACACTTTTAGCTACAAACAATTTGATTTTGGATTTTTATTTGATTGGCGTCAAGGTGGCATTTTAGTATCCAGAACTTTGGCTTTGGCCGGAGTTGCTGGTCAGTTAAAAGAAACAGAAAATCGCCCAACTGAAGGTTTAGTTTTTGATGCAGTGGTAAATACAGGCACAACCGCTAACCCCGTTTATGTTCAAAATACAAAAGCCGTAAGTGCCGAAAGTTATTACCGTCAGTTTTATGATCGTAACCACGAGGAAAACAATACTTATGATGCTTCTTATCTAAAACTGCGTCAGTTTAATGTGGGTTATACTTTTGATAAAGCCTTGCTTGCCAAAACCTTTCTAAAAAATGTACAACAGTTAAAACTATCCTTTATTGGTAGAAACATTTTTGCCATTTCAGAAATCCCTCATTTTGATCCAGAACAAATGGCGCTACAAGGAAACAAATTTTTAAATGGTGTAGAGGATATGTCTTATCCAAGCACCAGAAGTTTTGGTTTGAGTTTAAATGTTAATTTTTAAGTTTATCACGATGAAAAAATATATCATCTTATTAATAGCCACTTTAGGTTTTGCATCTTGCAACAAAGACCTAAGCGAGATCAATACCAATCCAAATTCGCCCATTGATGCGCAACCTTCACTTTTATTCAGAAAAGTATTGTTTGATTATGGCGAGCAAATGTCTTTTGAAGGTTTTGATGCCGGGAATCTTTTGGGACAATATTTCACCATGATAGATTTTAATAATTTTGACCGACATGCCCTTGCAGAACCTTTATATGCAGGCAATCCATGGCCAATTTTATTCAGAAACCTTCGCGATAATGAGATTATCCTGCAAAAGGCAAATGAAAATAACATCTTTTTAGTTTATAAAGGTCCCGCTTTGGTGATGAAAGCCTACATGACAGCAGCCTTAACAGATTTATATGGCGATGTCCCTTATAGCGAAGCTTTGCAGGGAAAATTCGAAATATTTTCTCCTAAATATGACAAGCAAGAAGATATTTATAATGGGCCAAATGGCATTTTAAAAAACCTGGAAAATGCCATCACCGCAATGGAAAGTTATAACGGCGCTGCAAAATTAGATGGCGATATTGTTTATAGCGGTAATCTTCAAAATTGGATAAGATTTGCAAATTCTTTAAGAATTAAATACCTGATGCGTATTTCTGATAAAGTAAATGTAGCTGCCCAATTACAAAGCATTTATACCAACGGAAAATACATTGGCGCAAATTCTCAAAATGCAGTTTTTAAATTCTCGGCTTCGCCACCAAATAACTTTAGAATTACTACGGCTAGAGCTGGTGATTATAATTTATACATCATGTCTAAAACGGCTGAAGAGATTTTTAAGAATTATAATGACCCCAGAATTTCTTTATTCTATCGCCCAACTGCAACCAATTCCGTAAACTTTACAGGTTTGCAAAACGGACCAGATGCAGCATCAAGTCCGGTAACATTGGCTAATTACAGTTTAACAGGGAGAATTTTCAGAGAAGATGGCGTAAATTTAAAATACAATTACAGCACAGCATGGGAAACCAACTTCTTTTTAGCAGAAGCCGCTCAAAAAGGATTGATTACTGCATCGGCGAAAGCCTTATATGATTTAGGCGTTACCCAAGGTTTTGAATACTGGAATGTAACCATGCCAACAAGCTATTTAACTGTAGGAACAGCCGTTTTTAATCCCGCTTCCGCAGATGCCATTAAACAAATTATCACCCAAAAATGGATTCCAAATACTATTAATGGTTATGAAGGATGGATTGAATACAGAAGAACAGGTTTCCCAGTTTTGAAACCAGTTTTAGCCAGCAGAAATAATGGTATTTATCCGGTTCGTATGCCTTATCCTCAGGAAGAATCCACTTTAAATGTCGATAATTACAAAACTGCGGCAACCGCAACAAACAACAACAGTATCAACGCTAAAGTATGGTGGGATAATTAATGGAAAATTCAACGGTAATCATTCTTCAATGGAGCTTTATTATATTATCAAGCGTTTTGATATTTGCACTAGCCCCGTTAGCCAAAACAACCAAAGATTTTTTCTACGGCACTAAAAACGACAAACAACCCAATGCGCTGCTGTTAACCAGTAGTTTAGTGATTAGCTGGATATTTGCCAAATCTATAACCAACGTAGCTAATTTAGGTTTGAGTTTTGGTTTGGTTGGCGTGTTTTCTTATGCGGCTTATTACCTTTCTTTTTTGGTGGCTGGCTTAGTAATTTATAAAATGAGAATAAATGGTGGATTTAAAAGTATCCACCATTTTATTGGCTCTAAATATGGCAAAGGGGCTTTGTATCTTTTCTCTATTTTGATTGCTTTTAGGTTATTTAACGAGGTTTGGTCTAACACCATGGTGATTGGAACTTACTTTGGCGATGCTGGCTCTACTCCTTATTATGTTTCTATTGTAGTATTTACTTTATTGACGCTGGCTTATGCTTTAAAAGGCGGAATGAGCACTTCTATACTCACCGACGTGATTCAAATGCTTTTATTTGGCGTATTGCTTACCTCTATTTTAAGCTTCATTCTCCCAGAAATGAAAGGCGATTTAAAACCCATTTATCAATCGGGCACTTGGAGCATGGCCACAGGTGGGAATTTAATTTTGGTAGCATTATTACAATGTTTTAGTTATCCTTTTCACGATCCGGTTTTAACCGATAGAGGCTTTATCACCTCTCCAAAAGTGACTTTAAAATCTTTTATTTGGGCAACTGTAATAGGTGTGCTTTGTATTTCATTATTTGGTATCGTAGGAATTTTTGCACAAAGCAAAGGAATGAGCGGGCAAGCAACCGTAGAAGTGGCTAAATTTTTTGGACCAGTGATGTTACTCATCATGAACTTTATTATGGTTACTTCTGCAGCTTCAACTTTAGATTCGGCTTTTTCATCTTTTTCTAAACTATATAATATTGATATTTTTCCTCATAAAGAATTAAAAATTAGTAAAGGAAGACTTTCTATGGTTGCCTTAACCATTTTAGGCACCATTCCCATTTTTTTTAAACCCGAAATTTTATCTGCCACCACAATTAGTGGCACCATGGTAATTGGTTTGGCGCCTATATTTTTATTCTGGAATAAAAATATGCCCAAATTCTCTTTTTATGCCCCTGTAATTTTTGGATTATTGATGGGTTTACTCATCGTTTTTGAATGGGTACCAAAAACTTGGATATTTACCGACGGAAAATATAATGACTTATTAGGTGTTAATTTATGGGGGAGTTTAATTTGTTTCATTCTGTTTTTTATTCCTCAAACCAATAAATTATGGCAGAAAAGTTAAAGCATCTTTCGCCTTTAAAAGGTAAGATTTTAGTTTTTGGAGGTGTTTATTCTAATCTTCAAGCTTTAGAAGCCATTCAAAATTTGGCTTTAGCCGAAGGAATTGCTCCCGAAAATATCATTTGTACTGGTGATATTGTAGCTTATTGCGCTCAGCCTAAAGCATGTTTAGAATTGATTAAAAATTGGAAAATAAATACTATTGCTGGTAATGTAGAACTTAACCTTTGCGAAGGAGATAATGATTGTGGCTGTAATTTTTCTGAAGGAAGCAGATGCGATACTTTCGCCAGACAATGGTATCCTTATCTTCAACAAGAGTTAAATCAAGAAGATTTAGATTGGATGGCCACTTTACCCGAGTTTTTATTCTTTGAATACTCAGGTAAAAAGGTTTCCGTTTTGCATGGTTCTTTTTTTAATACCTCCGAGTTTATTTTTAAATCGATCCCCTGGAATATAAAACATAAAAACTTTGAAGCTTTAAAAGCCGATGTAATTTTAGCAGGACACTGTGGAATACCCTTTGCTGACGAAAATAATGGCAAACTTTGGCTAAACGCTGGAGTAATTGGAATGCCCGCAAATGATGGAACTCCAAAAGTTTGGTATGCTTTATTAAATGATACCAATGGAACTTTCACTTATGAAATTCGCAGTTTAAATTATGATTTTGAAACTGCAGCTGTTTTAATGAAAAATAAACCTCTCCCTCAAACTTACGCCGAAACGCTAAAAACCGGTATTTGGGATAACTGTGAAATTTTACCAGAAATTGAAGCCTCTTTACAAGGAAAAACTATTGATTTTTTAGGCGCTACAGGATAACTATTTTATTTGGGCGTTCGGGCGGGTTTTACGCTACCTACCTGCCGCAGGCAAGGTATCTTTTTGTTAAAAAAACAAAAAGGATGCCGCTTCACCCCCTAACGCTCCTACCATTTCACAACATTCAGCAAAAAATAACACTCCATTTTTACCCATAAAAAAAGAGTCCCAATTTCTCGGGACTCTTTAAGCATTAATGAATTTGTTTTGACCTTAGTCTTTCATAATCACTTTAAAGTTTTTCACTTCTTTTGAAGTAATCAATCTAAAGAAATATGTTCCGGCTGAGATGTTCTGTCCGTTAAACTGTACTTCGTAAGTGGTTTGTGCATTCGCATTCCCTTTAAACAAGCTCTGGATTTTGGTGCCTTTTAGATCGTAAATATCTAATACTGCATTGTCTTCCTGGTAAGGGATGCTGAAACTTACCGTGGTTTGTCTTGCAAATGGATTTGGATAAGCCACTAATTTTGATGGCTCTTCTATCAATTTAAAGCTTACTTCCGTTTGATCTTTAGCTGTATTTACACTGTTTACTGCAAAGATCGCTGGTGCTGCAACCGCTGCGCTGCAACTAAAGCCATTCCAGTTTACATTCTTCTCACTGCTTTCTACTTTCTCTGCAATGAACATTCCT
>NZ_SWBP01000003.1 GCF_005116455.1 Pedobacter cryophilus | reverse complement strand
AGGAATGTTCATTGCAGAGAAAGTAGAAAGCAGTGAGAAGAATGTAAACTGGAATGGCTTTAGTTGCAGCGCAGCGGTTGCAGCACCAGCGATCTTTGCAGTAAACAGTGTAAATACAGCTAAAGATCAAACGGAAGTAAGCTTTAAATTGATAGAAGAGCCATCAAAATTAGTGGCTTATCCAAATCCATTTGCAAGACAAACCACGGTAAGTTTCAGCATCCCTTACCAGGAAGACAATGCAGTATTAGATATTTACGATCTAAAAGGCACCAAAATCCAGAGCTTGTTTAAAGGGAGTGCGAATGCACAAACCACTTATGAAGTACAGTTTAACGGACAGAACATCTCAGCCGGAACTTATTTCTTCAGATTGATTACTTCAAAAGAAGTAAAAAACTTTAAAGTGATTATGAAAGACTAAGGTCAAAACAAATTCAATGCTTAAAGAGTCCCGAGAAATTGGGACTCTTTTTTGTTTAAAAGACTATTGACATTAAAATTAGGTGCAGAAAAGGCAACATATTCTTAATAAAATATGATGAAAAACATACTCAATTTGAAAGGATAGGAGAAGAAAGACTAGGATGCGAAATTTAAAGAATTTTTAAATTATTTAAATTTACATTTTAGCAGTATTATTATAAATAATTAATATTTAGATAGTTGATGATTTCATATAAAGAACAACTTTTTTGCTTATTTACGAAATAATTAAAAAATCATCCTTTTACCTGATAAGGTATTGAATAAATTGTATTTAAGTTTGATAAAAAATTAAACTATTAATACATGGAAAAAATTCTACTCCCAGTAGAACTTGAAAATGTTTCTTACGCAAGGAATAAATTTAAGTTTCAAAAAAAGTTCAAAAATTTAACTTTTTTAATAGCAACATTTACTCTGTTGTTCTTTTCTTTTACAGCTTCGGCTTCTCACATTCGTTATTTGAATTTAACATGGCGTCCAGTTTCTGGTAGAACAGTTGAATTTAAATTTAGTTATGCACAAGCTGGAAGTGCTACAATTGGCCAAACAATCAATTTCAGTATCAATACTGGTGCTGGTAGTGTAGTTATACCAACTCGTGTAACTTCAAATAATCCTTCTGAGAATTATTTTTATACCGAGGGTACAGCCTTGTACACTTATCCAGCTTCTAGTATTGTAAATTATACTGCTTCATTTTCAAGTTGCTGCAGAATAGGTAATTTGGTAAATAATTCAAATGGTTCTGTTTATGTAGGTACTATTGTTAATGTGGGTACTGGTAACTCATCTCCTATTGCAACTTTACCTCCTGTTGTTAACGTTTCTAGAGGTGTAATTGCTACTTTTGCTCTACCAGCTAATGATCCTGACGGAGATGTTTTATCATACAGATTAGCTACAACATCCGAAATGGGTGGTGGTTCTAACCCAAATGGGTTATCTGTTAATTCTTCTACTGGTGTAATAACTTATAATACCGCAAGTACAAGTATTAATCAATTATATAGTGCTGCTATTGTAGTAAGTGATGGAAAAACTAGTATCACAGTAGATTTTATCATAAGAATTACACAACAATCAATTGCTCCTTTATTTGATTATTCAGTAACACCAGCATCAGGAACCGTATTTCAAGTTTCGCCTGGCCAACCTGTTAATTTTAATTTAAGAGCTACAGATAGTGATGTAGGTGATAATGTGTCTCTTTCAGGCGTAGGTATTCCTTTAGGAGCAGTTACTTCTCCTTCTTTGCCTAGAAGTGGAAATCCAGTTCAATCATCTTTTTCTTGGACTCCAACTTCATCAAATTTAGGAACTAACGTTATAAACTTTATTGCTCAAGATAATCAAGGAGTACAAACTACGTCTTCAGTAACTATTCAGGTGAGCTTAAAGCCTACATTTAATAGTCCTCCAACTCCTATTAATAATTCACAAACATTTGTAGAAGCAGGTACACCTGTTAATTTGAATATTCAGGCATCAGATCCAGATCCTAATGATAGGGTTCAAATCATATCAGCTACTTTACCTGTTGGAGCTAGCCTGTCGTCAACTTTACCAACTACATTAGGAAATCCAACTTCAGCTAGTTTATCTTGGACTCCAACTACAGCTCAATGGGGTTTAAATACATTCAATTTTACAGCAAGAGATACCTATGGCGATCAAACTAATCACAAGTTTGATTATGTAGTGAATACTCCGCCTGTAATTACTTCAACTCCTCCATCATTAAATTTAGTTGCTGGTCAGTTATTTACCTATAATATTTCAGCTATCGATGCTGATTTATCATTTGGAGATGAATTAGAGTTTGCATCTACTCAATTACCTGCTTGGTTATCACTAACAGATAATGGAGATGGTACAGCTACTTTAACTGGTACGCCAACAATTGGAGATGCTGGAACATTTAGTTTAACAATTCTTGCAGAAGATACCTACCATCATGATGGAGGAGTTGATTCTGAAAGTTTAAATATCACAGTTGTTCCTTGTAACACTACTTTAAGTTCAACTATAACAGATGTTTCTTGTAATGGAAGTTCTGATGGTTCAATTAGCTTAACCGTAAATGGTGGTACTGCTCCTTTTACCTATGCTTGGTCTAATGGTGCAACAACTAAAAACTTAACTGGCTTAATGGCTGGTAACTATACTGTAATAGTAACTGATGTAAATAATTGTACAGAGACTTTAACTGTTACTATACAAACTACACCAGATGTTACTTTACCAGTTGTAATCACACAAAACAAAACCATCCAATTAGATGCAGCTGGAAATGCAAGTATTTCATTAGCTGACATCAACAACGGAAGTACAGATAATTGTGCCATTGCAACAATCGCATTAGATAAAACATCTTTTGATTGTACCAATGTGGGCGCAAACACAGTAACCTTAACAGTGACTGATGCAAGCGGAAACGTATCAACTGCAACAAGCTTAGTTACTGTAGTAGATGCAATTGCACCAATCGTGTTAACACAAAACAGAACGATCCAATTAGATGCAGCTGGTAATGCAAGTATTTCAGTAGCAGACATTAATAACGGAAGTTCAGACAACTGTTCAATTGCAACTATCGTTTTAGACAAAACAGCTTTTGATTGTAGCAATGTTGGCGCAAACACAGTAACTTTAACAGTAACTGATGTAAACGGAAATGTATCAACTGCAACAGCACTAGTAACTGTAGTAGATGCAATTGCCCCAACAGTAATTACACAAAATATTTCAGTAGCCTTAGTTGGAGGAGCAGTAAGTATTACCGCAGCACAAATCAATAATGGATCAACAGATAATTGCAGCATAGCTTCATTAACTATTGATAGATCATCATTTGATTGTTCTTCAATTGGTAATCATACCGTTACTTTAACTGTTACGGATGTTAATGGTAATGTTTCAACAGGAACAGCAGTAGTAACTGTAGTTGGAGAACTAACTACCAGCAGTATTGCTTCAGTACCAACTAGCTCAACTTACACAGGCGGAGTATCAACAAACTTGTTTTTAGGATATGGTGCACAAAGCACAACTTTACAAGTAGCTAACTTGGTGAGTGGTGGAAATGGAACAGATCCAAGAAGCTATACTTATGTATGGAGTGGAGCAGCTACCTCATCATTAAGCAGTACTACTTCTGGTTCACCAGTATTTACACCAACGGTAGCAGGTTTCTATAACTTTAATGTTTTAGTAACTAATAAATATGGATGTGTTTCAACAGCAAGTATTAGTATTTGTGTGAAAGATGTGAGAGAGAAAGATAAGAATGGCAAGTTTACTGGTAAAGTATATTTGACACATTATCCTTCAAATGATCCTTCAAAAGGAAACACGATATCAATTAGTGCAAATGCAGTTCCATCACATTTAAGTCAACACAGTTTAGACAGATTAGGATTGCTTGCTGATGTGCCTTGTACAAGTGCAACAAGTCCTTTAACAACTTACGCAGTAGGTTCAGGATCTACAGATAGTAATGTGTCTATTTCAGAGCTAAATGTAAATTCAACTGAGTTTATGGCTTATCCAAACCCATTTGGAAAACAAACCACAGTAAGGTTTACTTTACCTTACCAGGAAGACAATGCAGTATTAGATATTTACGATCTAAAAGGCACCAAAATCCAGAGTTTGTTTAAAGGGAATGCGAATGCACAAACCACTTATGAAGTACAGTTTAACGGACAGAACATCTCAGCCGGAACGTATTTCTTTAGATTGATTACCGCTAAAGAAGTGAAAAACTTTAAAGTGATTATGAAAGACTAAGGTCAAAACAAATTCAATGCTTAAAGAGTCCCGAGAAATTGGGACTCTTTTTTTATGAGTAAAATTGGGATTAATTTTTTTGCTGAATGTTGTTAAACTGTAGGAGCGTTAGGGGGTGAAGCGGTATCCTTTTTGTTTTTTCAAGAAAAAGATACCTTGCCTGCGGCAGGCAGGTAGCGTAAAACCCGCTCGAACGCCCAAATAAAAAGATAGTATAGATATAGAAACTTTGCCCTGATGGTTATTAAAAAGTAGAACTCAGGTTGTGAGGATAATATTGAATTAAAATCCTACAATCGACTTAAAAAAGTCGATTGTAGGATTTTTTTATTACTGAGCAGTAAACAATGCTTTTAATTCGGTGGCATCATCTGCTTTCATTTTTCCACCCAATACTAACCTTAATTGCCTTCTTCTTAAAGCACCTTCAAATAATATTTTTTCTTCTTCAGTCTCGGGAACTAACTCTGGAACAGGAATGGTTTTTCCATTTTCATCTAAAGCTACAAAAGTGTAATAGGCATCGTTAGATTTTACTTTAGCACCTGAGGGAATGTTTTCTGCCCAAACATCTAAACGAACTTCTACAGAAGTATTAAAAGCTCTGGATACTTTTGCATGAATGGTAATCACATCACCTAATTTTATAGGGTGATGAAAAGAAACATTATCTACAGAAGCTGTTACCACAATTCTATTACAATGCTTTTGAGCTGAAATTGCAGCAGCAATATCCATCCAATGTAATAGACGACCACCCATTAAATTGTTTAAAGTGTTGGTGTCGTTTGGGAGTACCAACTCATTCATGGTGATGTAAGAGTTTTGTGGATTTTTTACTTTCATGTGTTATGGTTTAAAAGGCAAAGGTAATATTTTATTGATTTTAGGTTTATTGAATGCTTTTTACCACGACTTAATAATTTCTGATTTTATTGGCCGAGTTTAATTCTGTAAAAGCAATTAATTCATCAAAACGAGAACCTGGGGCTTTATAGTAGATTAAAATTTGATAACTGTTTTCGGTCTCAAAAAAAGAACCATCAAAAACATGGTCGTCTATAGTTTTTCCATTTTCGTCTGCCCAAGTATAATGAAAATCATAAACACCTTGTTTTAATAAGGTATTTAAGCTAAATTCTTTGGTTGCAGCATCATAAACCATGCGGTTTTGGGTGTTTTTTTGATAGCCATTAAACTTTCCAACCACGTATGCAAATCCATTGGCATCTGGTGCGGGTGCTTTTAAAGAGAAACGGATTTTACTATAATCTGCTTCATAAGCATCATTGCTTCCGTCTTGATTTCTTATAAAAAAGTTCCCATTTTCATCAAATTGATAGGAGTAGCTATTGGTATTTAAACTGGTATTGGTAAAAAGGTTGACTTTAAAAATAGAGTCTCTGGAAATTTGATAAACACCTTCTGATTTAAAACGGAAACTTCGGGTATCAAAACGTCTGAATTCATTACCACCTTCAAAATCATTGCTATAATCATCACTATAAATGAGTTGATTATTTCTTATAAATAAGGGTTTTTGAGTAGTTTGAGAAACTTCTGAACGTCCGTTTTGCATCACTACGGCACTAATTTCTAAATAGGGGTTTTGGATATTTAAGCTGGGATGAAAAATGCTAAAGTTGATTTTTTGTCGGGTATCTCTAGCAGCAACTCGGCGTGATCTTGTGATTTCTGCCTGTACACTCACTTTTGAATTTACTACAAAAAATCTTCGGGTTATGAGTAATTTAGAAGCATCACCATCTTCATAAACTTTTAATAAATAATTGCCAGATAATTTAGGAATAACGGTTAAGTTGGGAATACTTACCTCGTAATGGGTGTATTTCTGATAGGTATTAAAAGATGATCTGTAAGTATTAATGCGGTCTTCGCTAAAACTCTCTAAATAATCTATAGATGAAATTTGTGAAGGAATCCAATTGGCATCACAGTGAATTACACTGTAATATAAACTTCTGCTGTTGAGTCGGAGATCGTCAAATTTCAGCAACAAACGCTCCTGCGAACCTAAGTTTAAAACAGGGAAGGATTGATCATTTTTATCGTTGTAAAACTCTACACTTTTTATTTCCTCAAGGTAATTCACATCATCATAAATGGTTTGCACCGATGGAATCTCAATTCTTTTAGGCCTTTCTTTTTTAGGTTTTTTTTGACCGAAAGCAGTTGGAGTGGAAAGTAGAAAGTAGAAAGTTAAAAGTGAGATAGTCCACAGTCCGCTGACCGAAGACCGCTTTTCATAGTCTTCGGTTTGCACATTAGTTTTACTTAAATTGAAAAAATATTTCATTTGGTAAGTTTAAAAGTCTGAAGTCCGCAGTCTGCAGATTAATCTCGTTTAGCTAAAAAACAATTACTTCTAACCATTTACATGCCACTAATCAACTGTAAAAAAGTCGACAGTCCGCTGTTCGTAGACTAACTCAGTTAACTAGAAACCCATTAGTGACTACCCAAAAGCAACTGATAACCTATAACTAATAACTTACAACTGAAAACAACTAAATTACCCTTCCAAAATCATAATCTCTTCTGCTAGTTCTTCCCAATGTAATTGCATAGCGCCTAATTTTTCTTTTGCCAAAGCATAACGTTCATTCACCTCTTTTAATTTTGATGGATTACTGTAGGTTTCTTCTTTAGCAATTTCGGCCTCTATATTTTTAACTATAGTTTCTTTAGCAGCAACTTCTTCTTCTAATTGTTGCAATTGTTGGTTCAGTTTCTTCAACTGATGATTTTTATTTTCTATGAATTCTTTTTTAGGCTCTTCTTTTTTAGCTTTTTCAACTTTAGCGGGTTTTATACCTCCAGTTTCGCCAGCTTTTTCTCTTTTAGATTGCCATTCTTCGTATTCTTCATACGTTCCAGGGTATTCATTAATATCATGATCTTCTATAAACCAAATTTTATTGGCCACATGATCTAAGAAATATCTATCGTGAGAAACCGCAATAAAAGTTCCTTCAAATTGCTTTAAAGCCTGAATTAATATGTTAACCGATTGAATATCCAAGTGATTGGTTGGCTCATCCAAAATCAGGAAGTTAGAATCTGTAGTTAAAGATTTAGCCAAAGCTACTCTCGATTTTTCTCCTCCAGATAAAACCCTAATTTTCTTAAAAACATCATCGCCAGTGAAAAGGAAACAGCCTAAAATAGAACGTAATTCAGTGTCAGAATGCTTAGGCGCAAAAGATTGTAATTCCTCTAAAATAGAATTATCCAAATGCAATGATTCTAACTGATGCTGCGCAAAAAACGTAGTAGTTACATTATGCCCAGTTTCGCACATTCCTTTAAAAGTCTCTGTACCGGCAATAATTCTTAATAAAGTAGATTTCCCTTTACCGTTGGCACCAATCAAAGCAATTTTATCGCCTTTTTCAATCACACCATCAGCATTTTCTAAAATATTAATGGTTGGGTAATTTTTGTAAGCGTCCTCAATTCTTACCACATGGCGACCAGATGGTTTAGTAAACTTGAATCGGAAATTTACTGTTGGGTTTTCGTCATCCACATCATCCACACGCTCTAGTTTATCTAAAGCTTTCATTCTAGATTGCGCCATTTTTGCCTTAGAAGCCTTGGCTCTAAAACGCTCAATTAAACGCTCTTCTTGCTTAATTTTAGCCTGTTGATTTTTAAATTCACCTTTCTGAATCTCGCCTCTTAAAGCTTTTTCTTCCAGATAAAAAGTATAATTTCCAGAGTAAATAGTCAATTTCCCTTTTCTAGATTCTACAATTCTATTTACAATTTTATCCAAAAAGTACCTATCGTGAGAAACAATCACAATTGCACCATCAAAACCGTTTAAATAAGTTTCTAACCATTTAATAGACGGTAAATCCATGTGGTTGGTAGGCTCATCCAGCAATAAAATATCAGGTTGTTGCAATAAAATTTTAGCCAACATTACCCGCATACGCCAACCTCCAGAAAAAGTATTTAACGGACGGTGCTGATCTTCGGTACTAAAACCTAAACCTGCTAAAATTTCATTCGCTCTATACTCAATACTGTAACCATCCAAAGCTTCAAATTCCTGTTGCTTATCGCTCAGTTTATTTAAAATTTCTTCAGAATAGTCGGTTTCAATCTTTTTTAAGAGAATTTCAATTTCATCATGTAATTGGTTTTGGCGTTCAAAAGCCTCCATAGCCACATGTAAAATACTATAATGAGAATCATAAGATAACAAATCCTGATTCAGGTAACCAATTTTTAAATCCTTAGACATGGAAATAGTTCCCTGAGAAGGGGCGTATTCGCCAACAATAATTTTAAGGAGTGTAGATTTTCCGGTACCATTAGCACCAATTAAACCAATTTTTTCGCCTGGTTTTATGTGCCAGTTAGCTTCTTCGTATAAGGCTCTAGAGCCAATTAAGAAAGTTAAGTCGTTTATTGCAATCATTTGGGCGCAAAGGTAGCAATTTTGAATCAGCATTTAAGACCCAAAAAAGCTTAAGATTTGTAAGGTTTTTGAAAAGCAAATGCAGCACATTTTTGTTCCGCCAGTCGTGTGTTCTGCTATATCTCCCGTAAAAAAACGGGAGGATGCCGCTGCCACCCACGTTTATTTTACGCAGGGTTGTGGGAGAAAAATCCTCACCATCACTCATGTCAGTAATAAAATTTTAAATTTGCAACATGTATAAACTCTTGAAACCTATTTTCTTTCAATTTGATCCAGAAAAGATACATTATTTTGTAACGGGTACTTTGCAAAATGCGCAAAGAATGTGGGTGATTCCAAAATTAATTCAGTCTACTTTTAAGTTTGAACATAAAAGTTTAGAGCGTGAAGTTTTTGGATTAAAGTTTAAAAACCCAGTTGGTTTGGCAGCTGGGTTCGATAAAAATGGAGAATACATTGAAGAGCTAGCTAATTTTGGTTTCGGTTTTATAGAGGTAGGTACGGTAACACCTTTGCCGCAACCAGGTAATGATAAACCTCGAATGTTTAGGCTTCCACAAGATGAAGCTTTAATTAACAGAATGGGTTTTAATAATAAAGGAGTAGATGTTTTAGCTAAAAAGTTAGAATCGGTAAAAAGAGACGGACTAATTATTGGTGGAAATATTGGTAAAAATAAAAACACACCTAATGAAGAAGCGGTAAACGATTATATTAAATGTTTTGATCGTTTGTTTGATGTGGTAGACTATTTTGTGGTGAATGTAAGTTCGCCAAATACGCCTGGTTTACGCGAGTTACAAGAAAAAGAACCTCTTAAAAATATCTTAAATACACTGCAAATAAGAAATTTAAAGCATAGCATTTCTAAACCAATCTTATTAAAAATTGCACCAGACTTAACCAATTCTCAGTTAGATGATATTGTGGAGATTATAACCGAAACTAAAATTGCTGGTGTAATTGCTACCAATACCACTATTTCTAGAGAAGGATTAGCATCGGGCGAAAGCCAAAAAAAGGAAATGGGTGGCTTAAGTGGAAAACCATTAACCAAGCGATCTACAGAAGTGATTAAATATTTAGCAGATAAATCTGGAAAGTCTTTCCCAATTATTGGGGTAGGAGGGATTCACAATGCTAAAGATGCTCAAGAAAAATTAGACGCTGGTGCGGCATTGGTGCAAATTTATACTGGTTTTGTATATGAGGGCCCGGGTTTGGTAAAGGAAATATTAAAAGGATTGGTGAAAAAGTGATTTTTTAAAAATAAAAAAGGGTGTCAAACCTCAAATGACACCCTTTAGAAACATCAAAACTCAAAACATCATCTAGAAAATCTGAAACGATTACATCAACTAACGATGTTTTTATTTCTTTAGATTTTAAAAATTTAAATAATTTCAAAAACGTTCATCATCTTTTTTATGCTTAGTGAATTATCCTAATTATTTTTAGCATCTACTTAAGCATTAAATTATATTTGTTCGGATAATTAAAGAGCTAATGCCCGTAAAAGGAAATCAATTTAGAACCAATACTTTCAGAGAAGATTCTAGTAATGACTCTGCACCTTTCAAAAAAACAATAATTAAAGAGAAAGGAGAGGGTTTTCCGCAATTTAACTTTAGTAATGATAGAGCAATAAAAATTGTAGGTCTGTTTTTGCTACTGCTTGCTTTGTACTTTTTAATGGCTTTTACATCCTATCTTTTTACTTGGGAAGATGATCAAAGCTATGTGATAGATGCAAATGGAGGTTGGAGTAACCTTTTTAAAACATTACAAGAGTTAAAATCTAACGGCGCCATTGATCCTAATATTCAGAACTGGGCTGGTAAATTGGGCGCTTTACTATCACATCAATTTATTTATGAATGGTTTGGTATTGCCTCTTTTCTATTCGTATTTGTATTTATTGTTTTAGGCTATCGCTTGTTATTTAAGGTACAATTGTTTTCTATCCCAAAAACATTAGCTTATAGCTTCTTTCTGTTAGTTTTTACCTCCATTACTTTAGGTTTTGTACATGCTTTAATAGCCGAATATCCTCATTATTTAGAAGGCGAATTTGGTTTTTATACTAATCAGCTTTTGCAAGCGCAAATTGGGGCAGCCGGAGTTGGTTTTATATTGGTATTTGCTGGCTTAACCTGTTTAATTATTGCTTACAACATTGATTTCAAAATTCCGGAAAGAAAAGTAAAAGAAATTATACCAGTAAACGAAGAACCAGAAACAGAAGACGAACCTATTTTAGAAGAAGAATACCCTTCAAAACCTGTAGAATTTCCATTAAGAAATAGAGTGGCAAATCAACCCCTTCCAGTTCCTTTAAAAACCAGTTTTGAGGTTGAAAACACTTTAAACAAAGAAATTGAAAAAGAAGAAGAGCCAGAAGTTTTTGCGCCAGAAAAAGAGCAGGAGTGGACAGAAATTGCACATGCAAAGCCAGAGCCTAAAGTTGAGGAACAGGAAGCGCCACTAGAATTAGTGATAGAGAAAACAGAGGAGGAAGTAAAATCAGAAAGTTTGGTAGAGCAGTTTGGCGCTTTTGACCCTACTTTAGATCTTTCTTCTTTCCAAAACCCAACTATTGAATTATTAGAACAATATGGTTCTAATAAAGTATCGGTTGATACAGCAGAACTAGAAGCCAACAAGAATAAAATTGTAGAAACGCTTAATAACTACAATATTGAGATTGATAAAATTAAGGCTACCATTGGTCCAACCGTTACTTTGTATGAGATTATTCCTGCTCCGGGAGTTAGAATTTCTAAAATTAAAAACCTAGAAGATGATATTGCTTTAAGTTTAGCGGCTTTAGGAATCAGAATTATTGCACCCATGCCGGGTAAAGGAACCATCGGTATAGAAGTTCCAAATCGTAATCCAGAAATGGTTTCTATGCGTTCTATCATCGCTACAGAGAAATTTCAAAACACCACTATGGATTTGCCAATTGCATTAGGTAAAACCATCTCTAATGAAGTTTTTATTGCCGATTTAGCTAAAATGCCACACATGTTGGTAGCAGGGGCAACCGGACAAGGTAAATCTGTCGGTATCAATACCATATTGGTTTCATTGCTTTACAAAAAGCATCCATCGCAATTAAAATTTGTATTGGTCGATCCCAAAAAGGTGGAACTTTCTGTCTTCAAAAAAATAGAAAGACATTACTTGGCAAAATTACCCGGAGAAGATGAAGCCATTATTACCGATACCAAAAAAGTAATTAATACGCTAAATTCTTTATGTATTGAGATGGATCAGCGTTATGATTTGTTGAAAGATGCAGGCGTAAGAAACCTAAAAGAATACAATGAGAAATTCATCAAGCGTAAGCTAAACCCTAATAATGGACATAAATTTTTACCGTTTATTGTATTGGTTATTGATGAGTTTGCCGATTTAATGATGACAGCCGGTAAAGAAGTAGAAACGCCTATCGCTCGTTTGGCACAATTAGCCAGAGCAATTGGTATTCACTTGGTTTTAGCTACGCAAAGGCCATCAGTAAATATTATTACGGGAACAATTAAAGCTAATTTCCCAGCTCGTTTAGCGTTTAGAGTAACCTCTAAGATAGATTCTAGAACGATTTTAGATTCGGGCGGGGCCGATCAATTGATTGGAAAAGGAGATATGTTATTATCTACAGGTAGTGATTTAATCCGTTTGCAATGCGCTTTTGTAGATACTCCTGAAGTTGACAGAGTGACAGAATTTATTGGTAGTCAGCGAGGTTATGCTTCGGCGTATGAATTGCCAGAATATGTAGGTGATGATGGCGATGGCGGAAGCATTAAAGATTTTGATCTATCAGATCGTGATCCTATGTTTGAAGATGCTGCCCGTTTAATTGTGATGCATCAGCAAGGTTCTACGTCCTTAATACAGCGAAAGCTGAAACTTGGATACAACAGAGCAGGTAGAATTATAGATCAATTAGAAGCCAGCGGTATTGTTGGAAAATTTGAGGGAAGTAAAGCCAGAGAGGTTTTAATTATTGATGAACACGCTTTGGAACAGTTCTTGTCTGACATGAATAAAAAAGCATAAAATGATAAATAAAAACAGAAAAATAGGATTATTGGGTTTGATATTATTGCTTACTTTTTCTGATATATATGCTCAAACAGATGCTCAGGCTAAAGCCATTTTAGCAGGTGTAAGTAAAAAATATCGTTCTTACGATATGGTAAAAGCTGATTTTAGTTATGGAATTAAAAATCCTCAGGCTAAAATTAACGAAACACAAAACGGTACTTTGTACATCAAATCCAAATTAAACAAATACAAAGTTTCGGTAGGTACGCAAGAGTTAATTTCTGATGGTAAAGTACAATGGACTTATTTAAAAAACGATAATGAGGTACAAGTTAGTGAAATAGATAACAGTGCTTCAGCACTTAATCCGGCTCAAATATTTACCATTTATGAAAAAGGGTTTAAATCCGTTTATCTTGGTGAAACTAAATTGAACAATCGTGTTTATCAAAATATAGAATTGGCTCCTTTGGCCGAACGTTCTTTCTCAAAAATTAAATTGAGAATAGATAAGGTGAATAAGCAAATCTCAAATATTGTGGTTTATGATAAAAACGGAAATGTTTATACTTATTTAATAAAAACCTTTACTCCAAATGTGAAAGTTAGCGAGTCTATGTTTTCATTTGATGCCAAAAAATATCCAGGCGTAGATGTGGTAGATTTAAGATAAGAAAATAGAAATTTTTTAATTGGGAGACTTTATTTAAGGTCTCCCTTTTTTTTTGCAAATTTGAGGCATGTCTATTTCTATTACCAACCATACTTTAGAAAAGCTAGAAAAGCTCTTAACCGATTTGGGTTATAGCGTAAGGTATGAGAAAGGCAATTTTAAAACAGGTTCTTGCTTAATGGAAAGCAGTAAAATTGTGGTGGTCAATAAATTTTCTAATCTCGAGAGTAAAATCATTGCTTTAATAGAATTGATTAAAGTATTAGAAGTAGACGAAACCCTTTTATCAGATAAACAAAAGCAATTTTATTATTCACTTCTTCAAACTAGCATCTCGTTTTGAAAGTTACTTTTTTAGGTACCGGAACTTCACAGGGTGTGCCTGTAATTGCTTGTAATTGCGAGGTTTGTACTTCTGTTAATCAAAAAGATAAACGCTTAAGAAGTAGTATTTTGATTGAATCTGCTAATAAAACGGTGGTGATTGATACCGGGCCAGATTTTAGGTATCAAATGCTTAGAGCCAATGTGCAAAAGTTAGATGCGGTGGTTTTTACTCATCAACACAAAGATCATATTGCAGGTTTAGATGATATTAGAGCTTTTAATTATAAGCAAAAAGCGGTGATGGATATTTACGCCACTTTAGCAGTGCAAGAATCGCTAAAACGTGAATTTTATTATGTTTTTTCAGATTTTAAATATCCGGGAATCCCACAAATTGATATGCATGAGATTCACTCAGAACCTTTTTCTGTTGGAGATATTGAGCTTACACCAATAGAAGTCATGCATTTTAAAATGCCAGTTTTAGGGTTCAGAATTAATGATTTCACCTACATTACTGATGCAAAAACCATTAGCGAAAGCGAAATTGAAAAAATAAAAGGAAGTAAAACACTGGTGATTAATGCTTTGCAAAAAGAGAAGCATATTTCACATTTTACTTTAGAAGAGGCCATAGCTTTTGCACAAATGATAAACGCCGAGACTACTTACTTTACTCACATTAGCCATAAATTAGGAAAACATGAAGATGTTGCTGCTTATTTGCCAAAAGGCATTCAACTGGCTTATGACGGACAAGAAATCCATATCTAAAAATTGATTGTTTGTGCTTTTAAAATTTATATTTGCAAATATACCCAGGTGGCGAAATTGGTAGACGCACCAGCTTGAGGGGCTGGCGCCTGTATGGGTGTGGGAGTTCGAATCTCCTCTTGGGTACAAAAAAACATATAAAAACCGCCTTTAAATATATTTAAAGGCGGTTTTTTTGTTTCCTATCAACCTGCGTTTTGAGTTTGATTGACAAAAATCACTTCCTATAACAATCCTAATCAACGCTTTAATAAAGACTAATTTACAATTTTGTTTAAATGTTAATCGTCATATACATGGTTAATTAACTATTTATAACCTTAAAATTGAAAATCATGAAACAGTCAAAATTAATGCTAAGCCTTGGTGTTTTTATTTTTGGATTCACCGCTCTAGCTTTTGCACAAGACACTTTACCCGAAGTAAAAGTAGTTGCTTTCAATTATAGGTATCTCAATTCGGTAGATAACAAAGAATTGGCAATACCTGTAAAACGACTGGAAATGGAAGCGGCTGCTTTTGATCTCAAAAATTCTGAGTATTACGAAGATGTATATGATAATTATTTTATTTCTTTTTACATTCCAGAAGGCTCTATATTAGCTGTTTATGATAAAGAAGGAAAGCTTTTACGTACAGCAGAAAAATTTAAAAACATAAAAATACCAACTCCTGTAGCTGAAGCTGTGGTCAAAAAATATCCCGATTGGAAAATTGCAAAAGATGTATATCTGGTCAGTTATTTTAGTGCAACTGATGAATCAACCAAAACCTATAAACTCTTATTAGAAAAAGATAATAAAAGGCTAAGGGTTAAGACTAATGAAAAGGGTGAATTTCTTTAAAAACAAAAAAGACTGAACAAAAAGCTGCTTGAAAAAGTGGCTTTTTTTATGCAAAAGCAATTCTGCTTGTATAAACCAATTTCTATTTCACTAAAGTGTTACACAGCAATTTTTATTTCTCATCATATTTCTTTTACCTTAAACTCTTATTTTAATCAATATGAAAAAATCAATACTTTTTTGTTCTTTGATAGCATGTTTGGGAGTGGCTCAAGCTCAAAATGCGAAAAGAAAACTCCATCCAAATGATGTTTACCGTTTACAGTCTATCGCAAATCCGCAAGTTTCACCAGAAGGAAAATGGGTTTTATATAGTGTTTCTACGCCCGATTCTGCAAAAAATAAAAAGCAATCAGATCTTTTTATGGTAAGTTGGGATGGTAAAGATAATTTTCAATTGACTTATTCTGAAGAGGGCGAAGGCGCTGCTACTTTTAGTCCTGATGGTAAATACATTTCTTACCTATCGTCTAAAAAAGTAGATTCTGTAGAAAACAGTCAAATTTGGTTAATGGATAGAAGAGGTGGCGAAGCAAAACAATTCACTAAAGTAAAAGGAGATTTGCAAAGTTATTTATGGTCGCCAGATGGTTCAAAAATAGCTTTAGTAATTAAAGATGAAGATTTAGCCGCAAAAAAGAAATCACCAACCAAAGCGCCTATTGTAGCCAATAGATACAATTATAAACAAGATATACAAGGTTATACAGACAGCCGTCCAACGCATCTTTACGTTTTAGACGTTGTTTCTCAAAAATTGACTCAAATTACTACGGGTAATTATGATGAAGGTCAGCCTACTTGGTCGCCAGATTGCTCAAAAATAGCTTTTGTAAGCAACAGAACAGCAGATCCTGACAGAAACGATAATGATGATATTTATGTTGTAGAGGCAAAAGCTGGAGCGCAAATTCAACAATTAACCACCTGGAAGGGTAGAGATAGCCGACCATCTTGGAGTAAAGACGGAAAGTACATTGCTTATTTACGATCAACTTCTGATGAAACTTTCATCAATTATGATCAAAACATTTTAGCCATCATGAATCCAGATGGTGCTAACTCCAAGTTATTAACTAAAGAATTAGACCGCCCGGTTGGTAATCCAAAATGGGATAATGATAGTAAAAGTATTGCTTTTTTAGTAGATGATGACAGGCAATCATATATTTCTTCGGTAGATTTAGCTACCGGAAAAATCACTAAAGTTATTGATGGCGAGCGTAGTTTTTCAGGTTTAGAAAGCCATTCTGCAGGTAAGTGGTTAACCAGCATGAGCGATCCTCAGCATCCGGCAAACCTTTTTACTTTAACCAATGGCGTATTAAATCAAATTACTCATGTGAATGAAAAATGGTTAAGCGGTATTGATTTAGCAACAGTTACAGGTTTTAAATCTAAAAGTAAAGACGGAACCATAGTATCTGGCTTGCTTTTAAAACCATCTGATGCAGGGATTAAAAAATTACCATTGATTTTGTTTATACATGGCGGTCCGGTTTCTCAAGACGAATTTTCTTTTGATCTCACCCGTCAGGTTTTAGCAGCTGGTGGTTATGCCGTTGCAGCGGTAAATTATAGAGGAAGTAATGGCAGAGGCATAGCTTTTAGTAAAGCCATTTATGGCGATTGGGGAAATTTAGAAGTACAAGATTTACTAGGTGCTACAGATTATTTGGTAAAACAAGGTTTGGTTGATGGTGATAAATTAGGCATCGGCGGTTGGAGCTATGGTGGTATTTTAACTGATTATACCATTGCCACTGATACCAGATTTAAAGCTGGAATAAGCGGTGCTGGCAGCGCAATGCAACTTTCTATGTACGGAATTGATCAATACATGTTACAATGGAATGAAGAAATTGGTTATCCTTGGGTAAAGAAAGATTTAGAAAGATATATGAAAATTTCTTATCCATTTACACATGCAGATAAAATTAAAACACCAACTTTATTTATGGTGGGCCAAAATGATTTTAATGTGCCATCAGAAGGAAGCGAGCAAATGTACGCAGCCTTAAAAACTTTAAATATCCCAACAGAATTAGTGATTTACCCAAATCAGTTTCATGGAATTGGGATTTTAAGTTACCAGGCAGATAGATTGAAAAGATATTTAGATTGGTACGCTAAATATTTAAAATAAATAATTTATACAGCGCTTAAAGGAAACCTTTTAACCGGCCAATCTTTTGGCTGGTTAAAATATTCATAAGCTAACTGATTTGCAGCTATTTCAACAGGATGAAAAGCATGTTGATGATGATTAAAAATACTTTGTTTAGCGGCACTACATAAGCTTTTAATCGCAATTTGAGTGTAGAATTTGAAATGGCCATATTTTGCTTTTTGTAGAATATGGCCATATTCATGTTTAATTAACCAAGGATCTTTGTTTTTAGAGAAAATTTCTTCTCCCACAATAATCCCAATTCCAGGAATAGTTAAACCCGTCCCTTTTCCAAATAATTTAGTCTCATAAATGGCTGTTTTCTCAAATTCACCTTTAAATTTAAACATGTGTGAAAGCTAAGTATTCATTTTAAAATTTAAAGTAAAAACGACTGAATAGTATATTTATTTGGGCGTTCGGGCGGGCTTTACACTATATTTTTTTGGCAGAAAAAGCCAAAAAAGATGCCGTTCCAATCCCTAACGCAAAACCTTGTAATGGGTATTTAATACTATAAAATTTAAATCCATAAAAAAGCACAAGTTTTTTCCAGCTATTGAATTGCTTCTCAAGATTTGCGTTAGTGAATTTTTTTTATTTAAAGATTTGTCAACTCTCTTGCGTTTTTATAAAAGAGTTGACAAATCTAAAACAGATAGCTTAATCAAGCTTAAATTCATCGTATTTTGAAGTATTAAAATAATTGTTCAAAATGTGATTGATATTCAATGAAAAATAAATCAATAGAAAACATAAATTTGATTCAATGAAAAAGATATTTTCCCTTATTATTTTATTTCTGCTAACCTTTAATGTTAACGCTCAGGATTTGGATAATCCTGCAGCACAAAGAGCTTATATGGTACAAACCATGTTGCGCATTGCCGATCCGGTTTTAAGTGCTTTAAGTAAAGGTGAGTTAAGAAAAACAATGCCGATAGAGGCTAAAACTTCAAACGCCGTAAAGTATACTCATCTTGAAGCTTTTGGGAGAACTTTAGCAGGTATATCTCCTTGGCTAGCACTAGGAGTTGATGAAAGCCCCGAAGGAAAACTCAGGAAAAAATATATTGAAATGTCTCAGTTGGCTCTTAAAAACGCAACCGATAAGACTTCTCCAGATTTTCTAAATTTTAATAAAGATGGAGGTCAGCCATTAGTTGATGCAGCTTTTCTTGCTCAAGCATTATTAAGAGCACCAAATCAGTTATGGAAACCACTTGATGAGCAAACAAAAAATAATGTAATAGCGGCATTAAAATCCACCAGAGTAATTAAACCTGGTGAAAGTAATTGGCTTTTGTTTAGTGCAATGGTTGAAGCTGCTCTTTTAAAATTTGATGGAACTTATGATAAAACCCGAGTTGATTATGCCATTAAACAACATTTAATTTGGTATAAAGGGGATGGTGCTTATGGCGATGGTGCAAATTTTCATTGGGATTACTACAATAGTTTTGTGATACAACCCATGTTTTTAGAGGTGTTAAAAACTTTAAAAGAAGAAGGGATTAATGATTTTGAAGATAATGGTTTAGCATTAAAAAGAGCCATTAGATATGCCGAAGTGCAAGAGCGTTTAATAGCAAGTGATGGCACTTATCCGCCAATTGGCAGATCACTAGCTTATAGATTTGGAGCTTTTCAGCTGCTTTCTAAAATAGCATTAATGGGAGTTCTTTCAAAATATATACAACCTCAACAAGTAAGATACGCCCTATACACCATGGTGAAAAAGCAAGTAGAAGCGCCCAATACCTTTGATAAGAATGGATGGTTAACTATTGGTTTTTATGGACATCAACCCGAAGTTGGCGAAAGCTACATTTCCACAGGAAGCTTGTATTTATGCACTCAGGTTTTCTTAATTCTAGGATTGCCCGATACCGATCCTTTTTGGGTAGCACCAAATGAGGATTGGACAGCTCGTAAAATATGGAATGGAAAAACTACACTTATAGATAAAGCGTTAAAAGACAATTAATAGCTGATTAATTATTATTTTCTTAACCTAGGTTTATGTACTCATCGATTGAAACAAAAAAATGGTCTGTGAGGACACAGACCATGGAAAAAAATGTTTTTATTGTTGATATAACCATGCTTCGGTCTGTGTACTCATAGATCGAAATACAAAATAAAAATGGTCTGTGAAGACACAGACCATGGAATTAAGGTTTCTTAATCTTATGAATTTTGATACAACTGGTTTCTTAAATAGTGATCTATAATTACCAAAGCAGCCATAGCCTCTACAATGGCAACTGCTCTTGGTACCACACAAGGATCATGTCTGCCCTTGCCTTTAATTTCTGCCGCTTCACCATCTTTATTTACCGTTTCTTGGTTGCTCATAATGGTAGCAACGGGTTTAAAAGCCACTCTAAAGTTAATGTCCATTCCGTTAGAAATACCACCTTGTACACCACCAGAAAAATTGGTTTTAGTAGAGATTTTTCCGTTTTCATCAGATGAAAAAATATCATTATGTTGAGAACCTCGCATGGTTGAACCATCAAAGCCAGAACCATAATCAAAACCATGTACGGCATTAATGCTCAACATAGCTTTTCCTAAATCAGCGTGAAGCTTATCAAAAACAGGCTCACCTAATCCCACAGGGCAATTTTTAATATAACAAGATATTTTGCCGCCTACGGTATCACCTTCTTTACGGATACCGTCAATCAATTCAATCATTTCTACGGCTACGGCCGCATCAGCACATCTTACAATATTTGCTTCTCTTAAATTGATAAATTCTTTTGCCGAATTAATGGTAATTTCTGGGGCATCTATTTTTCCAACGCTACTTACATGGGCTAAAACTTCAATTCCTTTTTGTTGAAGAAATAATTTTGCAATGGCGCCAGCTGCTACTCTTGCCGCAGTTTCACGAGCCGAAGAACGGCCTCCACCTCTGTGATCTCTTATCCCATATTTAGCTTGGTAGGTATAATCAGCATGTGAAGGGCGAAAAGTATCTTTATTATGATCATAATCTTTTGATTTCTGATCTTCGTTTGGAATAATAATAGCAATTGGAGTTCCTGTTGTTTTACCTTCAAAAACACCGGATAAAATTTGAAAAGTATCTGACTCTTTGCGTTGTGTGGTGATTTTAGACTGACCAGGTTTGCGTTTATCTAACTCATCCTGAATGAAATCTAAATCTATAGAGATATTAGAAGGACAGCCATCAATAATTACACCTATGGCTGCGCCATGAGATTCTCCAAATGTGGTGATTTTAAATATTTGTCCGAAGGAATTTCCTGCCATGTTAAAGTATTAAGTAGTGAGTATTAAGTAGTGAGTATCAAGTATCAAGATCTACCTACCATACATTATTTAATTTTATTTAATGATTAGAGCTATTGATAAAAATTTTGACGTATTAAGTATTAGTATCGAGACTTAATTCCAACTCAAACATAGTTTTTTAAGTTCTTGATACTTGATACTAATATCTTGCTGCTTAACACTAATATCTTGTTACTTAATTGAAAACCCTATCTTTTTAAAATCTTCCCAAAAATGTGGGTACGATTTTTCTACTACTTGGGATTCTTCTATTTTTACTTCCCCAATAATCATTGCCAAAGGTGCAAAAGCCATTGCCATTCTATGATCTTCGTAGGTTGTAATGCTAATTTCTTCGGGTATAACCATATCCAAACAATCTAACTGATAAATGTCTGCTTGTGTTTCAATTAATTTTACGCCAATTTTTGCTAGCTCTGTTTGTAGGGCAAAAATACGATCGGTTTCTTTAATTTTTAAGGTTTCTAAGCCTGTAAAACTAAACTCTTTTCCTAAAATAGCAGCGCAAACAATAACAGTTTGAGCCAAATCGGGACATTCCCTAAAATCTAATAACTGAGGTTTAATTTCTTGATGAATTTTCTCAATCACAATTCCGTCTTGCTCAAAAGTGGTATGCACTCCAAATAAAGTCATGATTCCAGCAACAGCGCTATCACCTTGTAAACTATCTTTTTTAAGGTTTGGAAGATGAATTTTAGCATTTTCTGCTAAAGCTGCCACACTGTACCAATAAGAAGCGGCACTCCAATCTGGTTCTATAGTAAGCGTTGTAGGTCTAAATTCCTGAGGTTGAATAGAAATAATATCGTTCTCCCAAGTATGGTTTATGCCGCATTGTGCCAACATGGCCAAAGTCATGTCTACATAAGGTTTTGAAGTTAATTCATCAATAATTTCTAATTCTAAGCCTTTTGGCAGCGAACTGGCTAATAAAAGCAAAGCGGTTAAAAATTGAGAACTAATGTCTCCTCTAATGGCAACACGAAGGTTTTTTTGCTCAAAAGGACCGTTAATAAAAACAGGAGGGAAGCCGTCGGTTTCTAGATAAGATAGATCGGCTCCTAAATTGGTTAAAGCATTTACTAAGGTGCCAATTGGGCGCTGCTTCATCCTGTCAGAACCGGTAATCTCTACTTGCTCTCCTTTAAAAGAAAAATAGGCGGTTAAAAAACGCATGGCAGTACCCGCTGGCCCAACGTTAATTACTTTTTTATCAGATTTAGATTCCCTATCCTGAGTTAAAATTTTATTCAGGGTCACCGTATCAGCAGCAGACGAAAGATTATTGATCATCACTTTTCCTTGGCTCAAAGCCGATAGAATAAGCGCTCTGTTACTTTCGCTTTTAGAGCCGGTTAAATTAATAACCTGCTCTTCTTTAAAATCTGATTTCTTTATAACAATAGCAGCAGACATTAGCTTAATGTAGCTTTAGTATTCATAATTGCTGTTTGTTTGCGGATAGATTCGCTGTGAATTAATTCCAGAATTTTTTCTGTAAACTCTTTTTCTAGTTTTAAAACAGAACCGTAAGCTGTTCTTTTATGTAAAATTTCATCCCATCTAGAAACCTGAAGAATGGTCACATCATTATCTCTTTTGAATTCTCCAATTTGCTCAACAATTTTCATTCTCTCGCCTAATTTTGTAAAAATCTGATCATCAAGCTTGTCAATTTTTTCTCTTAAAGAAGCCAGTTTATCAGTAAATTCTGGGTTTTTAGATTCGGGTTTACGTAAAACAAAACCGTCAATCATTTCGCTTAAAGCGGATGGGGTAACTTGTTGCTTAGCATCTGTCCAGGCTACAGAAGGATCTATGTGAGATTCAATCATTAAGCCTTGCATATCTAAATCTAATGCTTTTTGAGAAATGAAAGGTAATAATTCTCTATTTCCACAAATATGACTCGGATCATTAATAATAGGCAAATCAGGAACTAAAGTTTTTAAGCTGATGGCTAAATCCCACATTGGCTCATTTCTAAAAGCAGATTTTTCAAAAGAAGAAAATCCTCTGTGAATAGCTGCCAATTTAGTAATACCAGCTTGGTTAATACGCTCTAAAGCACCAATCCATAAAGAAAGATCAGGATTAATTGGGTTTTTAACCATTACCGGGATATCAACACCTTTTAAAGCGTCAGCAATTTCTTGTACTGTAAACGGGTTTACGGTAGATCTTGCACCAATCCAAAGAATATCAACACCAGCAGCTAAGGCTTCTTCCACATGTTTTGCAGTAGCAACTTCAACCGCAATAGGCAAACCGGTTTCTTGCTTAGCTCTGTTTAACCATTGCAAACCAATACTTCCAATACCTTCAAACTCTCCTGGGCGAGTTCTTGGTTTCCATATTCCGGCTCTTAAAACGCTTACTTTTCCGGTAGCTTTTAATAAATGAGCGGTGGCTACTAATTGCTCTTCGGTTTCGGCACTACATGGGCCAGAAATAATAAGTGGCTCATGAGTTACTTTAACCCAGCTACTTAATGGTTGTATATTTAGATTTAGTTTCATACTAGTTTGATTTGATCTTTGTTGATTTGTTGATTGTTAATTTGAAAATTTGATGATTAACCTATTTATCTTTTCTTTTTTTATTCATTCAGACTGCCGTCTGCGGACTACACACTGTGGACTTCTTAAATTAAACCTTATCATTCTTTACATATTCGCCCATGATGCTAAAGTTGATAGTGTGCTTTACAATTCTACGGATGGCATCTTCGTAATTTTTGGTGTCGTTCCATTCTATGTCAACATAAAAGTTGTATTCGTTTCTTCTACCTAAAACGGGCATAGATTGAACTTTACTCATATTGATATCTAACTCGGCTAAAATATTTAATACTTTAACTAAAGAGCCTGCATCATTTGTAACTTGAAAACATAATGAAGCTTTATTGAAATTTTCTACCTCCGTTTGTTTATCTGTTAAGATTAAAAAACGGGTATAATTTTTTTTGTTTGATTCTATTCTTCTCTCCAGAATTTCTAAACCATAAAGTTTAGCGGCTAAAGTGTTGGCAATGGCAACGGTATCAGTTAATTGCTCTTCTTTTATTTTTTTAGCGCAGGCTGCGGTATCGCTACTTTCAACCACTTTTAAATGTGGAAATTCATCTAAAAAATCATTACACTGGCGTATCGCAATAGGGTGTGAGGTTACTGTTTTAATGTCCTCAAACTTTACTCCGGGTAAAGCCATCAAATGAAGTTGGATAGGTAAATATACCTCGCCAATAACAGGGAAATTATATTCCCTTAGTAAAGTGTAATTGGGTAATAAGCTGCCGGCAATACTATTTTCTATAGCCATTACCACAAAATCAGCTTCTTGTTGTTCTAATTTTTGAAAAGTTTGTTTAAAAGAATTGCATTCTATGGTTTCTATATCCTCTCCAAAAAATTTAAAAGCAGCTTCTTCGTGAAATGAAGCTCTAATTCCTTGAATGGCAACTCTTTTTTTTATTTCCATTTTTTTATACAAAAAAACCCGGCCTGTTGGGCCGGGTTCGTTAATCTTTTATATTTTACAACATAAATCCCCGGCTCTTATTTTTTATAATAAAAGTAACCGAAGTAATATGTAGTGTTTAATTTCATTTTTGTTTTCTTGTTGTCAAATGTACACACTTATCATTAACCTACAAGTAAAAAGTAAATTTTTTTTATATTTTTTTAATAAGTGCAAATTTCAATTTGAACATAAGTTGCTTTTAATAGTATTTATTGAAAGAATTTAGACTTTTTTCTAATAGGGTTTTGTGTATAAAAAATGAGATTAACTTATTTTATTGACTGAAATTTTATTGAAAAATGGATGCTTTATATTGAAGCTGATTTATTTGATTTAGTTTCAATTAAATGCTTTTTTAAGTTTCGCAAAGGGTTGCGTAGAAAACAAGGATTTAAATAGCTATAACAGAAACTTTTTATTTTATTTACTTTATTAATAACCAATTATTCACAAAAACGATAACCTTATCATTTTGTGTTAAAAACAAAACAAATTATTTATATAAAACATGACGAAATTTAAATCGGTAACAAGCATTTTATTCTTGTTGTTTTGTGTGTCAGTATCGGCACAAGGCCAAGTAAAATGGCAAAATCTTTTCAACGGCAAAGATTTACAAGGTTGGAAACAACTTAATGGTAAAGCCAAATATGAAGCAAAAAATGGCGAAATCATTGGAACAACAGTGAGTAATGAGCCTAATTCTTTTTTATCTACAGAGAAAACTTACGGCGATTTTATTCTTGAATTTGAGCTATTGGTTGATAATTCTATGAATTCTGGCGTACAGTTTAGAAGTTTAAGCAAAGCTGATTATAGCAATGGAAGAGTGCATGGTTACCAAGTAGAAATTGATCCATCAGACAGGGCTTACAGCGGTGGTATTTATGATGAAGCCAGAAGAGGCTGGTTGTACACCATGGATATTAATCCAGAAGGGAAAAAGGCTTTTAAGAAAGATACATGGAATAAATACAGAATTGAATGTATTGGAACCAGTATTAGAACATGGGTAAACGGCATTCCAACGGCACATGTAATTGATGATGTAACTACTGAAGGTTTTATTGCTTTACAAGTTCACTCGATAGGTAAAACTGATGTACCCGGAAAGCAAATTAAATGGAGAAATATTAGAATAGCTACAGAGAATTTAAAATCATCTCCATTAGATCATATCGCGGTAGCAAATTTTGTAACCAATGATTTATCAGCACAGGAAAAGAAAAATGGTTATAAATTTTTATGGGACGGAAAAACCACTAAAGGATGGAGAGGAGCTTATAAAGCTACATTTCCAGAAAAAGGATGGGAAATTAAGGATGGTATTTTAAGTGTTCAAAAATCTGGTGGAGCCGAATCTACCAATGGAGGAGATATTGTAACAGAAAAAGAATACAGTGCCTTTGAAATGAAGTTTGATTTTAAATTAAGTGAAGGTGCAAATAGCGGGGTGAAATTTTTTGTAACAGAAGCTGAAGGAAATAAAGGATCGGCAATTGGGTTAGAATATCAAATTTTAGATGATGCCAAACATCCTGATGCTAAATTAGGTAGAGATGGCAACAGAACTTTAGCATCATTATATGATTTGATGACGGCTAAAAAACCAGGGAATGGAATAAAACAAATTGGGCAATGGAACCAAGGAATTATTAGGGTTAACCCCGATAATAAAGTGGAATATTTTTTAAACGGATTTAAAGTTTTAGAATTTGTTAGAGGTTCTAAAGAGTTTTTAGATTTAGTAGCGATTAGCAAATATAAAGATTGGCCAAACTTTGGAATGGCATCAAAAGGACGAATCCTTTTACAAGATCATGGAGACAGTGTAGCTTTCAAAAGCATCAAAATTAAAGAACTTAATTAAGCCTTTATATTAATGGAAAATTCAAGAAGAAAATTTATCAAGCAAACGGCTGTGGCATCAGCAGGAGTTTATTTAGGGAGTTTAGGATTTAGCGCAAAAAGTTATGGTAGAATTTTAGGCGCAAATGATAGGGTAAGGGTAGCTGCAGTTGGTTTTTCTGATCGTTTTAAACAAACCTTATTACCTTGTTTTTTAAATCATAACAAAGAATTAAATTTTGACATGGTAGCAGTTTCAGATTTATGGAAACTAAGAAGAGAAGAGGGGCAAGCTTATTTAAAAGAAAAAACTGGCAACGATATTAAAGCTTTTAGAAACAATGATGAGCTGTACCAAATGAAAGATTTGGATGCCGTTATAGTCAGCACTGCCGATTTTCAACATGCTTTACATGCCATAGAAGGGGTGAAAGCAAATTGTGATGTTTACTGCGAAAAGCCTTTTGCAGAAACTATGGATGATAATAAAGCTGCTTTTAAAGCCATTAAAGCATCAGATAGGATTGTTCAAATTGGTTCTCAAAGAAGAAGCGGCAGTAATTATATGGCGGCTGAAAAATTCATCAAAGAAGGAAAATTTGGAGACATAACCATGGTAGAATTAACTTGGAATGTAAACCAACCCGGCAGATGGCGAAGACCTGATTTAGTAGCAAAATGTAAGGAAGAAGATACTGACTGGAAACGTTTTTTAATGAACCGACCTTATGAAGCTTGGGATCCTAGAAAATATTTAGAATATAGATTGTTTTGGCCATATTCATCAGGAATGCCTGGGCAATGGATGTCGCACCAGATTGATACCGTACATTGGTTTACAAACTTGCAACATCCAAGAAGTGTGGTAGCTAACGGTGGAATTTATCAGTGGAAAGATGGACGAAGAAATTGGGATACCACAACCGCAGTATTTGATTATGGTCCACAAGATGATTTAACCAAAGGTTTTCAGGTAACTTTTGGGTCTAGAATGCATAATGGTGATGAGCGCCCAGCAGAGATTTATTATGCTAACGGTGGTGAATTAAATCTTATTACCAATAAAGTTTCTCCTTTAGGTGGATTGTCTGAAAGACATGCATCAGCAATGGGAATGAAACCTAATTTGCTTCCAGAACTAAATTTGACCGAAAAAGTTGAAAAAGTTGTGGCATCAGCAAACACAGGTGCTGATCCTTTAACTTCTGGTCATGTGCGTAATTGGATGGAATGTATAAGAAGTAGAAAACAGCCTAATGCGCCTGTAGAAGCTGGTTATTACCATTCTATTGCTAATATTATGACTAATGCGGCGGTTAGAACCGGCGCTAAAGCTACTTTTGATGTTAAAACGCAGGAAGTAATTGCTAATGGTAAGGTTTTTAAATATTAATTGATTACTAAGTTATTTTTTGCCACGAATTTCACGAATGAACACTAATCTGGGTATAATCAGATGTAAATGTGTCATCTGTTTTTATAGGTAAAGTTTAAAACACAAAGGACGCAGAGCGTAAAATCTTTGCGTCCTTTGTGTTTCCCTCCGCGTTCTTTGCGTGAAATCAAAAATTTTGTTGTTTTTCTTTTATAACAAAGAGTAAAAATTTTTTTGCCACGAATTTCACGAATGAACACTAATCTGGGTTCAGACCTAGTGAAATTGAGAAATTTTTTCTTATAGGCAAAGTTTAAAATAAAAGGACGCAGAGAGTTAAATCTTTGCGTCCTTTGCGGTTTAATTCTTAGCGTTCTTTGTGTTAAACAGAAACTAAAACTCTAGATTTCTATAAAACTCTAAACTTTCTTTAATCAAATTGTTATCAACCAACAAATTAATTTGGCAGTTGCCAATTTTATTAGGTAAAGAGAAATTGATGTTTCCAGATGTGTTTTTCTTGTCTTGTTTCATGATTTCTAGCAGTTGCTCATCAATACCTTGTTTCATTTTATAATGATCAAAATACTTTAAGAAAGCAGCACTAATAGCTTCTAAATCAGTTTCGGGTAAACCAATTAATTCTTTAGCTAAGTAAGCTTCGCAAATCATTCCAATGGCAATAGCTTCGCCATGTAAAAGAGAATTTTTCTCGTTACTTAACGACCATGATTCTATGGCATGACCAATGGTATGACCATAATTTAAGGTTTTTCTGATTCCTTTTTCAAAAGGATCTTCTAATACAACCTTATTTTTAATGGCTATAGATTTTTGTATTTGATCTTCAGATATTTCACGAGCATTTTCTAATTGAATAATCTCTTGAAAGAAATCTGCATCAGCAATAATTCCGTGTTTAATGACCTCGGCAAAGCCAGAAGTAATTTGTCGGTCTGAAAGTGTTTTTAAGAAATCTGTGGCAATAATTACAGCTTGGGGTTGTGCAAACGTACCAATCACGTTTTTCACATTTTCCATATCTATACCTGTTTTTCCGCCAACAGAAGCATCAACCTGAGAAAGTAAAGTGGTTGGAATTTGTAAAAAATCTATTCCTCTTTTAAAAGTAGAAGCGGCAAAACTTCCCATATCAGTCACTACTCCACCACCTAAATTAATTAATAAAGCGCTTCTATCAGCTTCAAAATCCAGCAACATTCGCCAAATTCCTATGCAAAAATCAATGGTTTTATTTTCTTCGCCATTAGGCACTTCTATAATGTCGAATTCGGTTAAATCTGGTAATTTAGCTTGTAAAACGGGTAAACAATGTTCGCCAGTTAACTCATCTGTCAGAATAAATATTTTAGAATAGTTTCTTTCAGCCAATAAATCAGTTAAGCTTTGTAAGCTATTATCAAAATATATAGTGTAATTATTGCTTTCTATGGAGTTCATATTACTTTGATTTTCTGATTGTTAAATTCAATGATGTCTCCTTTTCTAACTTTTAGTCTTTTACGGTAATCGGTAACACCATTGTATTTTACCATACCATCTAAAACTACCATCTGTGCTTCTCCACCAGATGAAACCAAATCAGTAGCTTTTAAAAGCTGAATGAGGGGGATAAATTCTCCTTCTAAAATAAATTCTATCATGTTGGGCAAACTTACAAAAAACAGAAACGTTGTATGCTATATTGAGAAATGATTTTATAATTTTACCTTTTATGTCTAATCCAATTATAGTGAATTCAGTAAATAAAGCAAACTTATCATTTGATGATACAGCCATCGCGTTTAAGCATCAAAATAATAAAGATTTAAAGCAGTCTTTTTGGTTATTTAAATTGATTAGCAATAACCTCTTGGTAAAAATAGGTCCGTTTTTTACTAAAGCGGCTTTGGCCATTAAATTGCCAATTTCTGGGTTAATTAAGGCTACCATTTTTAAGCAATTTTGTGGTGGAGAAACCATTGCCGAATGCACTCAAACCATAAAAAAGTTAGCTGATGCAGGTGTAGGAACTATTTTAGATTATTCGGTAGAAGGTGAGGATGAGGAATTAGTTTTTGATTTAACGGCGCAAGAAATTATTAATACCATAAAAAAAGCTGTAGAAATGCCAACGGCTATTCCCTTTTGTGTGTTTAAAGTTACCGGAATTGCTAGGTTTGGATTGTTGCAGAAAATAAATGCCAAAGAAGAGCTTAAAGATTATGAAAAATTAGAGTGGGAAAAGGCTTTAAGCCGAGTGGAAAATATTTGCAAAACAGCTTATGATGCGCAAAAACATTTGATGATAGATGCCGAAGAAAGCTGGATTCAGGAAGTAATTGATGATTTGGCTTTACAAATGATGCGAAAGTTTAATAAAGAGAAAGCCATTATTTTTAACACTTATCAGTTATACAGACATGATAAATTAGCCGATTTGATTAGCGATACCACTTTAGCCCAAGTAGAAGGTTTTTTATTGGGTGCAAAACTAGTACGTGGGGCTTATATGGAAAAAGAGCGTAGAAGAGCAGAAGAGATGGGTTATTCTTCTCCAATACAGCCTGATAAAGCCAGTACAGATAGAGATTATGATTTGGCAGTAGCTTTTTGTGTGGATCATTTAAACCAAATTTCTTTTGTTGCCGGTACACATAACCAACACAGCTGTTTGTTATTGACTGAAAAAATGGAGCAACAACAAATTCCGCATCACCAAAGCCAAGTTTATTTTTCTCAGCTTTTAGGCATGAGTGATAATTTGAGCTTTAACCTTTCCAACGCTGGTTATAATGTGGCTAAATATGTGCCTTATGGGCCAGTTAAAGCTGTTTTACCTTATTTGTTTAGAAGAGCGGAAGAAAATACCGCCATTGCAGGGCAAATGGGAAGAGAGTTGAGTTTGATTGCTAAGGAAATGAAAAGGAGAGGTTTGTAGGGATAATCCTTGGATTATCCTTAAATATATAAGCAGGTAAACAAATAAAAAAGGGATAATCCGAGGATTATCCCTACGAAATTTTGTCTTTAAAGAACTCCTGTATAGTATCAGGATACGTCATTAAATAAGTTTGAATTCCCATGTTTGTGGCAGTTTCTAAATGTTGCGGACTATCATCGATAAACAAGGTCTCTTGTGGATCAAGATTGTTTTCGCTAAGTAACTGTTCAAATATTTCTTTGTTTGGTTTACGTTTGCCAACTAAATGAGAGTAATAAATCTTTTCAAAAAAGACTTCATTTCCATCTATATTAAATTGTCTTTTTAGATAATTATTGATGTAATCTAAGTGAATTTCATTAATGTTACTCAATAAGAAAGTGCGGTATTTTTGCTTGACTTGAAGTAATAATTCATGGTTTCCTTTGGGAACGCCAATTAATAAAGAATTCCAAGTATGGTCTATTTGTTCATCAGTGAGGTTAGGATGTTCGGAGATTTCTCTAATTCCATCTCTAAATTGTGCAGCTGTAATTTCTCCTTTTTCAAACTGATTAAATATAGGATGCTGTGTTTTATGCGCATAAAAACTCTCTACATTATTAATTCCCAAAGCATTGAAAGCAGCTTGAGTACGTTTAAAATCAATAGTAAAAATTACGTTTCCGTAATCAAAAATTACGTTTTTAATATTTTGCATTAATGTTTTGTTTTAAACCACAAAGTAAACAGAGAAATTCACAAAGTACGCAGAGAGATAAAATCTTTTACATTTCTTAATTCTCCAATAATCTGTCAAATCCTTATAATCCGAGTTAAAAATTAGTGAAATTAGCTTAATTCGTAAAATTCGTGTTAAACCACAAAGTAAATAAAGAAATTCACAAATTACACAGCGTTAAAAGTTAACTGAAATTCAACTGTGTAATCTGTGAAATCCTTATAATCCGTGTTAAAAAATTCGTGGAATTCGGTTAATTCGTGAAATTCATGTCTAAAATTCGTGTTACTTAATTTCTTCTTCTACACTTCCACATTTTAACATAGAAGCACCATAATAAGGATTGTTAATTTTACTTTCGCTAGCTAACCAATAACCGCCTTTACCATCATTTGCCATTGGGCAAAATTGCTTGTAAACCACTCCAGATTCTATTTTTGCCTTCTTTAAAGTCTCGGCTAAAGCAATAGATAAAGGATTTAATTTTTCTCTTTTAGATTTAACATCAGCAGCCTTAGTTAATTGACTGGCTAACGCAGCTTCAGTTTTCATACCTGCATCCGTTAAAGCTTTTTCTAACATTTTAGCACCCATATCAGCTTCTTTAGCATCGTTATTTACTAAAGCAGTTTTTAAATGGATATAATGCTGATAAACTTCATTCACTTTTGCATCAGCAAATTTAGGATTGATACTCTGTTCAGCGCTTTCTTCAGTTGCATCTACTTGTTTGTTTTCTGCTGTTTTATCAGTTGCATTAGTGCAACCAACCGCTGTGTAAACCATACTTGCCAGGGCTAAACCCATTACGTAATTTTTCATTTTTCTATTATTTATTAGTTAGTTATTTTTTGGTTTGTTAGGTGTCTTCAAATCAACACATCATCAAATTTTCAAATCAATTCAGCTCTAATTCAGCTATGCCACCTTTTTTTAATATCAATTCACTGCTCAATAAATATGCCCCAGTTATTACTACTTCATCACCATTTTTTATTCCGCTTTTAACGATTACAAATTTTTCATTTTCTGAACCAATTTCTATCATCCTAATTTCAAAAGTGTTATTTCCGGTTTTTACCCAAATATAATTTCCTTTTTCGTCTCTTAAAACAGCATCATTAGGTAAAGATATGATGTTATTTTTACTGAAATAAGGTAAACTTAAATTAGCCTGCATGCCAGGTTGAAACTTGTTTCCCAAATTATTGATATTGGTTCTTATAGTAATAATTTGACTGTTACTTTCTAATTGCGGACTAATGAATTCTATTTTTGATTTGATAGGCTCGTTTTCATATCCCAAAACACTAATATTAATGCTCTGACCAATTTTTACATCTGCAATTTCTGATGGATAGATATCAGCTTCTACCCAAAGTTGATTTAAATTTTCGATTTTAAAAACCGGAGAACCTTCTGCAACATATTGCCCTTCGCTAATGTTTATTTCTGAAATTACGCCACCAATTGGAGCAAAAACCGTGATATAAGGATTGGTTTGTTGGTTTACAGATAATTTATTAATTTGATTTTCTGAATAACCATAAAGCTTTAGTTTATTTTTAGAAGCACTGAGTAGGTTTCCATAAATATTTTCTTGAGGAAAAGCTTTTTGCTGCTTGATATTTAAGATATAGTCTTTTTGCAGCGTCAGTAATTCCTCACTATAAATCTTATAAATAGGCTGGCCTTTATTAATTTTTACGCCAGCTTCCTGGTAGAAAAGTTGATCCACTCTACCTGCAAATTTACTTGATACAATAGCTGTATTTAAAGGATTAATCACCAAACGGGCATTAATTAATTTAGCATTTTCAAAGTTAGAGCCGCCAATTTTTTGAGTTTTAATATTGGCTAGTTTAATTTGAGCATCGCTTAGCATCAAACCTTTACTTTTTCCTTGAGCGTTTACTTTTACTAAATCCATTCCGCAAATAGGGCAAGTGGCCGGATGATCTTCCACAATTTGAGGATGCATTGGGCAAGTGTAAGTTTCTTTTGCTTCGGTTGTTTTAGCTTCATCAGTTTTCTTCTTTTGATCATTAGAGCAAGCCAAAAAACTCAGAAATAATATCGAAAACAAAATATATTTTAAAATTTTCATCTCTAGTTGGTTTGAATAAAACTTTCGGTATCAATTAAATAACTGGCATTAACTGCAATCTCATCACCTTCCTTTAACCCAGTTTTTATTAAAAAATGAGTTCCTGCTTTTTCTGAAATACTTACTTCTAAAGGTTTTAAAGTATTTCCATTTTTAATGAATACAATATTTTTTTCGCCAAGCTGATAAACTGATTTTGCAGGAATCCAACGGCCAAAAACTTGAGGCTTTACAATGGTTGCTTTTAATAATTCGCCAATTCTGAATTCATTAGCCATGTTTTTAAGATAAACTCTAATAACACTATAATTTTGTCCGTCGTTATAAAAAGGCTGAATTAAATCTATTCTAGCATTCGTTGTTTTTCCGTTTTTACTGGAAATTTGAATAAGGTTTTTCTCTTTAATAAGATGAGATTCATCAGGATTGCTATAAAATTCGGCCCAAACTTCTTGCTGGTTAAATAGTTTAAATAGCACTTGTCCTAAACTCACATATTGCCCTTCTACCATATTTACAGGCTTGTTGTCTACAATTGTTGCGCTTGTTTGTTGCCCCATTTCATCAGAAGAAATCGCTTTTGTTGTTGATGAAATAGATGCAGGATTTACTAAATAACCCGAAGCAGGACTGTAAACTGCAATTTTATAATTGGTTTTCCCTGATCTTAATACCTCGTTAATTTGATTTTCTGAAACACCTAATAAACGAAGTTTTGTTTTAGCTTGTTCTAAAAGCGATAAATCTCCTTTTGTTTTTAAGTACAATAATTCTTGTTGGGCAGCGGCTAAATCAGGACTATAAATTTCCATAATTTTTTGGCCTTTACTCACCATTTGATAATTATACTTCACATATAATTTTTCAATTCTGCCGTTAATACGAGAAGAAATTGTTTTCATATTATTGGTGTTATAACTCACCACACCATTTAAAATTAAAGTGTCACTAACTGTGGATGAACTAACTTTAAAGGTTTTTATATTACTCACTACTGCTTCATCAGAAGGTTGAAGCAAAGCGGCTAAGTTGGTATCTACCTCTAATTTTAAATCTTGCGAATGCATAGGCACTAAATCCATTCCGCAAATAGGGCAGGTGTCAGGTTGGTCCTTTATAATTTGCGGGTGCATTGGGCAAGTATATTGTTGTGCATCCTTGTTTTCTGAAGTTTTTTTATCCCCATTACAAGCTATCAAAACAAAAGTTGCCAGGCATAAAATTGCGATGATGTTGAATCTATCTTTCCACATTTTTTTCATATTCGGCTAGTGTTTGATAATAATTGTTTAGCAACATCAGGTATTCTAACTGGCTGTTGTTAATCTCTTTCCAAGAATCTAAAACCATGGGTAATTCTTCTTTATTTTCTTGATAGTTGAGCAAAACCACATCGTAGCTTTTTTGCAAAGCAGGTATTAATTTACCTTCAAAAAGCTGAAGTTGGTGCTGAATATTTGCTAATTTTTCTTCCTGACTTTTAATCATTCCGGTTAAATTATTCATTAAACTTTCCTTTTGTAATTGCATGGCGGCAACATCAAATTGGTTGGCTTTTAGTTTTGATTTGTAAGATTTAGCCGCCCAAGGTGCAATTGGAATACTTACGCCTCCCATTAATGAAAACTGGTTGGGCATGGTATTATTATAAGTAATCATGTGGTCAAACTGAATGCTAAACTCTGGTTTTGCCTCGCTGGCAATCATTTTATTTTCTAATGCTAAGCTTTTAATTTGTGCATCAACTTGTTTTACATTACTTCTGTTCTCAACTATGTCGCTCACGTTTTTATTGAGCTCATTTAAACGGTAATCTTTAAGGCTATCTAACTTAAAATCAATGTTTTTAGGCCTGTTCATTAAGGTGTTTAATTTTATTTTTCCTATCTGGATATTAGCCTCCGTATCACTCAACTTATTTTGAAGTTCAAAAATTCGAGCTTCCATCATAAAAATCTGACTTAAACTAGCCTTGTTATAAGCATATCTTATTTCGGCCAATTTTTTTAGGTTTTGGAGAATTTGAAGATTTTTTAAAAAATAATTCAACTGCTTTTGAGCTATTAAAACATCAAAATAAGTAGAACGAGCCATTGCTCTTAATTCGTTAAAATTCTCGGCTTTAGCCTCTGAGGTAATTGCCGATTGCGTATTTAAATAATTTTCAAAAGCTTTAATTTTTGCTTTACTTGGGATTTTTTGTTCGGCGGTAAGCATAAAAGAACCGTCTTGCTGATTTCTAGGTTGTGAAAAATTATTATAAGGAGTCATAAAAGTAGAAACGCCAACCATGGGCGCCATCCAAGCTGATGCACCACTTACCAAAGCATTCTGACTATTAATTTGTTGATCATACATTTTAAGTTCAGGATTATGCTGTTGAATTTTACTCAAAACAGAGTCTAGAGTCAACACTTCTTGCCCAAAACTAATTGCCGATATGCAAATCATCAGCGTAAGCGAAAAAAGAGATTTTTTAATGTTTAACATCCAACACCTCCAGCTTTCCATATTTTTTAAGTTCATATTCTTTGTTCATTAAAAATATTAAAGGGGTCACCAATAAAATATGAGTAGACGAGGTTAAAACTCCGCCAATCATTGGTAAAACAATGGGTAGCATCACATCGCTTCCCACACCGTTACTCCATAAAACAGGAATTAAACCAAATAACGCAACACAAACGGTCATAATTTTTGGCCTTAAGCGTTTAGCTGCACCCATAATTACATATTGTTTAAGATCTTCTTTGGTAATGGTTTCTTTAGAATTTCCTTTCTCTTTAACCAATTGTTGCATGGCATCATTTAAATAAATGACCATTACCACGCCGGTTTCTACGGCTATTCCAAAAAGGGCAATAAAGCCAACTGCTACCGCGATGGATAAGTTTACACCATAAAAGTAAACCATGTAAGCCCCGCCAATTAAAGCAAAAGGAATGGTGATTAAGCTTAAAAACGCTTCTCTGATAGATTTAAAGGCTAAATAAAGGGCTAAAAAAATGATGATTAAAACAATGGGCAAAATCATTAATAATGTTTTTTCTCCTCTGATCAGGTTTTCATACTGGCCGCTCCATTCAATAAAATAGCCTTTTGGCAGGTTTAATTCACTGTTTAAAACATCAATAGCTTCTTGAACGGTAGTTCCTAAATCTCGATCTCTTACATTAAACATCACTGCGCCTCTTAATAAAGCGTTTTCAGAAGTAATCATTGGTGGGCCATCGGCAAACTTAAAATCTACAACCGATGAAAGCGGAATAATACCTGCATCTGGCGAGTTAATGGGAATACGTTTTAGTTTCTCTAAACTGTTTCTGTAATCTTGCCCCAATCTCATAGAAATGCCAAATCTTTGTCTGCCTTCTATGGTATTAGCAAAAGGAACGCCTCCAATTGCAGCTTCTACAGTCTGGTTTACATCATCAATATTTAAACCGTAGCGAGATAGTTCATCTCTTTTGATGTTGATTTCTAAATATTTCCCTCCGGTAACTGGTTCTACATATAAATCTTTTACTCCGGTAATATTTGCTAATTGCGCTTTAATTCTTTCTTCAACCTGGTAAATACTATCTAAATTTTGTCCGTAAACTTTTACGCCAACATCTGTTCTAATACCTGTTGAAAGCATGTTTATACGATTAATGATGGGTTGAGTCCATCCGTTTACCACCCCCGGGATTTGCAGTTTGGCATCTAACTCCTCAATAATTTTTTTCTTAGTCATGCCTTCACGCCATTCATTTTTGGGCTTAAGCATAATAATGGTTTCAATCATACTAATAGGAGAGTTGTCTGTAGCGGTATTGGCTCTGCCAGCTTTTCCTAAAACCTGTGCAACTTCTGGTGTGTTTTTAATAATCTTATCCTGAACCTGCAATATTCTTTTGATTTCGGCATTAGAAACATCAGGAAGGGTGACAGGCATAAATAAAATAGATTGCTCGTCAAGCGGGGGCATAAACTCTCTTCCCAAACTAAATAATAGAGGAATACTGATTAATAAAGCCAAAATATTGATTCCTAAAGTGGTTTTTCTATATTTTAAACAAGCTTTAATTGCAGGCTCGTAAATACGTTCTAAAAACCTGTTGATTGGATTTTCATGATCTGATTTAAATTTTCCTTTCATAAAAAAGGAAATTAAAACCGGCGCTAAAGTGACCACTAAAAGCGCATCAACCAAAAGAATAAAAGTTTTGGTGTAGGCTAAAGGATGAAATAGTTTTCCTTCTTGTCCACCCAATAAAAAGACAGGTAAAAAGGATGCTATAATGATGATAGTTGAATAAAAAACACCTCTTGAAACTTGTTTACAAGCCCTTTCTATGATATTTAAACGTTCTTGATTGTCAAGTTTAACGTAATCTTTATTTTTTGATTTCTTAAACATCGCTCTTATTCATTAAGTGTTCCTGATTTAATTCTGCTTGTCTTACAGCCAGTTGTTTGTAAGCATTTTCTGCCATGATGATTCCGTTGTCAACAATAACACCAATAGCCAAGGCAATTCCGGTTAAAGACATAATGTTAGAACTGATATCAAAAGCATTTAAGAAAATGAAACTTGCCGCAATGGTAATTGGAATTTGAATGATGATGCTGATGGCACTTCGCCAATGCAATAGAAATATGATAACGATGAGTGAAACCACTATCATTTCTTCAATTAATGTGTTTTTGATACTGCTGATAGATTCTTTAATTAATCCGCTGCGGTCGTAAACAATATTAAAATTTACGCCTTCTGGTAATCCTTTAGCTGCCTCCGTCATTTTTGCTTTTACATTGGTAATTACTTCATCGGCATTTTCGCCATAACGCATTACCACAATTCCGCCTACGGCTTCGCCTTTTCCATCTAAATCAAAAATTCCTAACCTGCTTTCGCCAGCCATCTGAACATTGGCTATGTCTCTTATTTTTACAGGGATGCTATTATTAGTTTGGATAGGAATATTTTCTATCTCTTCGATAGATTTTAGGTAGCCTGATGTTTTAATGATATAGCCCATATCACTCTGCTCAAATTTTCTTCCACCGGCTTCGTTATTATTGCTGTTTACGGCATTCATTACTTGCGGAATTCCTAATTTGAAATAGGCCAATTTATTTGGATCTAAAGTAATTTGATATTGCTTTTGAAAGCCACCAAAAGAAGCAATTTCACTTACGCCTTCAACATTTTGCAGGGCAAATTTTACATACCAATCTTGAATGGCTCTTTGTTCGCCTAAATCCATTCCGTCTGTTTCTAAAGTGTACCAAAGAATGTGGCCAACGCCAGTACCATCAGGACCTAAAGAAGGTGCAACATCTTTTGGAAGCGTACTTTTTACGGTACTTAATTTCTCTAATACTCTAGATCTTGCCCAATAAGTATCCACATCATCTTTAAAAATAACGTAGATAAAGCTCATTCCAAACATAGAATTGGCTCGTACATATTTCACCTGCGGAATACCTTGTAAGCCGGTAACTAAAGGATAAGTGATTTGGTCTTCAATAATTTGCGGACTTCTACCTTGCCATTCTGTAAACACAATCACTTGGTTTTCAGATAAATCAGGAATAGCATCAATCTTGTTGTTTTGGATAGCAAAAATTCCGAATCCAAATATGATGGCGGCTACCAACAGTACCACAAATCTATTGCGAAGTGATAGTGAAATCAGTTTCTCAATCATTTTAAAAAAATAAAGTAAAAAATAAATGGAGGATAAACGCTAAGGAATTAGCTATTATCAGTAATATAGAATAGGTGAAGTCTAATTACGAAATTGTTGGAATAAGATATAAAGGCCTTTTTGAAGTAAAGGAAAGAGGGAATAGTCGTTTTCTTGATCATCAGATTCTTCTTCGTTACCAAAAGAAAACAAGGAGATGAAATAACTTTTTAAGAAGGTTATAGAAGTTAAAATTGAGCCTTCTTTTTTTGCTTTGGTATCAGTAATTTTAATTTCTGATTTAGCTTTAATTTGCTGGTTTTGGCAGCAGGTATCAACCTTTTTTAGAGAGGTTTTTTGAGCTTTCTCATCGCAAGCAACTTTAGAAGTTGGCATTGCCATCATACAATCTGAAGCATCTTGCTTCATGCTCACATTTTGTAATTGCCCGGCACAATAATGTAAATTCACTGTTAACCCAGATGATGTGGTAAACACCATCAAGCAAAGCAGAAGAATTAAACTGTGACGAAAAATTTTCATTGTTACAAAAATAAACTAATTTATTTTATTTAACACAATTTTTTATTTAGAACAGGTGTTAAAAATTGTTAAGCATTATTATGGCACATTAAATGCATGGTGAACGTTAAATTAATGTTAATTCTTAGTGGTAATTAAGTTATTGTTAAGGATATGTTAATTAGCGTTCTTGTTTTATGCAACCTATTTTTGTCAAATGCCATCAACAAACATCCATTTAGATGCTTTTAAGAATGATCTTATTTATTTAATTAAAAAGGTTAAAGATATTCAACCAAATTTAGGTGCTTATATAGAGCATTTCCATTATAATGAAAATGTGATTATTATTAAGTTAACCAATGGCTTTTTAAAGGTTAATGAATTGATTTTACAAAATCACCAAATTGGAATAGAAGATATTACTGAAAAGGAATTGGTTCAAATTGGCGCAACTTTTGAAAAAACCTTGTTGTAAAGAAACCGAAGGTTTCTTTTTTATCATCTCTCCATAATTAGTTTTATACTTTCTATAAACTCGTCCATTCCACTTTTAGAATGCTGATAAACTTCCTCATTAGCATATCCTTCTTGAATCCAAGTAAATTCTGTTTGATTGTTTCTCTTGTCGGCTAATAAGTAAGTTACTTTTGAATAGTTTTCGGGTTTATCTTCCATTCCAGAAAAGCCACTCCAATAGCTATAACTCAATTTTGTTGTTGGAATGTTTTCAGTAATTACCCCATGATCTTTGTATTGGTGACCATCATAATCTCCTTGGAAAATAATTTCACTCCCAACTTTCCAATCAGTGATGGTCTCTGTCCCAAATAAATATTCCTTTATAATTTGAGGGTTTGTTAATACCTCCCAAACTCTATTTCGGTTGGCATATACAATTACAGATTTTGATACTACTAAGTTGTGATTCATCATTTATTTAAATTTTATGGAAGCGTTATTTCTAACTATATTTTTAGACTTAAAGCTTAATTATACCCAATTTCATTTATTGTTTGCATAAAAAACGCTGCCAATATTCAAGAATTTGGCAGCGTAAATTAATATTAAAAGTTATAAAGTTTCTTTTAACCAGCTAAAGAATTCTCGTTGCCAAACTATTCCATTCTGACCGCTTAAAACCCAGTGGTTTTCTTCGGGTAAATAAAGCAATTTACTTTTGATTCCTTTGAGTTGAGCTGCCTGAAAAGCTTCTAAACCTTGTTCAATAGGTACACGATAGTCTATCCCGCCTTGTACAATCATAATTGGAGTGTTCCAGTTTTTTACAAATTCCATTGGATTAAAATCTTTGTATGATTTTGGAGAATTATCACCCCAGTAAGGTCCACCAATGTCTTTATTTGCGAAAAATAATTCTTCAGTAGTACCATACCAGCTTCTTAAATCAAATAATCCATCGTGAGAAATAAAGGTTTTAAATCTGTTTTGGTGAATTCCGGCTAACATAAAAACCGAGTAGCCTCCATAACTTGCACCCACACAACCTAACCTGTTTTTATCTACATAAGGTTCTTTTGAAATCTCGTCAATTGCAGATAGGTAATCTTTCATGGCTTGGCCACCCCAATCTCCACTAATTTGTTTATTCCATTCAACTCCATTTCCTGGCATTCCTCTGCGGTTTGGCGCTACAACAATATAACCTTGAGCAGCCATTAATTGAAAATTCCATCTAACAGAATAAAACTGAGATAAGGCAGATTGCGGCCCACCTTGGCAATATAAAAGTGTTGGATATTTCTTAGCAGGATCAAATCCAGGAGGGTAAATTACCCAAGTTAACATGTCCTTACCATCTGTAGTTTTAATGGTTTTGGCTTCAATTTCACTCATGGCCACACCCGCATAAGTTGCTTCATTTACTTTGGTTAAGGCACTGAGGTTTCCGGTTTGTAAATCAACTTTAAATAATTCTGCGGCATGGTTCATATCTGTTCTAGAAACTACCATAGTGTTTCCACTTTGCCCAACAATTCCGTTAATGTCCCATCTGCCTTGTGTTATTCTCTTAATGTTGGCGGCTGTATTTCTAGAAAGGTCTTTGTTTAAAGTGATCTCAAAAAGTTGTTCCGTACCTTTTTCTACAGCTAAAAAGTAAATTTTAGATTGATCTGTACTCCAAACAAAACTAGCCACCGTTTCATCCCAATCTTTGGTTAAATTATGGCAAACATTGGTTTTGTAATCAAAAACCATAATGTCGTTTTTATCTGCTTCGTAACCATCTTCTACCATACTTGTCCAAGCTAAACGAGAACCATCTTTATTAAAAAGTGGTTGCGTATCATAGCCCAACATTCCATCAGTTAGGTTATAAGTTTGTTTATTGGCAATATCATATTTGTAAATATCTGTATTGGTGCTTTGTGCATAAGCTTTGCCATATTTCTTTTTGGAAACATAAATAATCGATTTTCCATCTGGCGACCAAGTGATATCTTCAATTCCTCCAGAAGGTTTTTGAGGTGTATCATAAGGCTCATCTTTCATAATATCTACAGCTTCGCCAATATTTCCATTATTAAAAGGAGCATAAAACACATGTGAATACTTTCCATCTTCCCAAGTATCCCAATGGCGATAATTTAAATCTTCGTAAATTAAAGCGTTGGCTTTAGGTAAATCCGGATATTTCTCATTTCCTACATTTTTGATAATGGGAACATCTTTTGTGAAAAGGATATAATCTTTATTTGGCGAAAGTATTACATTTTCTAATCCTTCTTTTTCATTAGTCAATTGTTTAATGGCAGAGCCATCAGCGTTCATATCAAAAAGCTGACCTTTGTAGGTGTAGATTAATTTACCAGTTTTTTGATCTACCGTCAAAATTGATTCACTTCCTGCGGTTGTTGTAATTTGTTTAGCTACGCCTCCAGTTAATGGAATGCTGTATAAATTTCGTTCACTTTTGTTGGCCGCTAAATCATAATTAGAAACTCCAAAAAGTACATTTTTTTGATCGGCAGTTAAGGTTTCACCACTTACTCGTCCTAATTTCCATAACAACTCTGGTGTCATGCTTTTTTGTGCCCAGCTTTGTTGGGAAAGGAGGAGTAAACCTGCAAAAAGTATTTTTTTCATGTGATTTTAATTTGAGTTAGCATTTAAAATGGTGGAAATAAAGTTAAGGCTTAATTTTAACTAATCTTTTAAAATGATTTTTGTAATCTTTTAACCACTGATTAAGGGTTAAAAATAATGCCAATAATGGTTTGTGATAATTGATGAATGTGGTAAATAGCAGTGCCGCGGCCCGGATAGTAAGGGCAGCCATGCAATGGCTGGTTAAGCTTTTTTTCAAAAAGCTTAACGGCACCCCTGAACAGCCGGTTAAGCCGCCCAAATATTTATTTAAAATTTATTGCTGCGCTAAACCATATAATAAAAGTGCTGCAGTTGCAGGGTTAGTAGCTAAAGGGACATCGTGGGCATCGCATATTCTCATCAGCATTTGAATATCTGGCTCATGCGGATGTTTACCCAAGGGATCTCTAAAAAACAAGATGGCATCTAACAAACCTTCGGCTGCCATGGCTGCAATTTGTGCATCGCCACCGTTAGGGCCGCTTAATTTTTTATTTACCTGCAAACCAGTTTGTTCAATAAGTCCTCCTGTAGTGCCGGTTGCGGTTAATGCCATTGTTGAAAAAATCTCGAAATGCTCTTTTACAAAGGCAACAATTTCGGCCTTTTTACCATCATGAGCAATAAGGGCAATTCTTCTTTTCATTTCTTTATTCTTTTAATATTAACTAGCCAAAAAACATATATGATATGGCTATGGCAGCGGTTACTCCGGCTAATTCTGCCAAAAGAGCTGCTGGTAAAGCATGTCGGGTTTTTTTGATGGCTACCGAACCAAAATAAATAGCTAAAACATAAAAAGTAGTTTCTGTAGAACCTTGAATTACGCAGGCTACTCTTGATGGAAAACTATCAGCCCCGGTGGTATTCATTAATTCTACCATTAAGCCACGGGCACCACTACCACTTAAGGGCTTCATAAATGCGATGGGTAGTGCAGGTACAAAACCGGTATCGAAACCTAAAAAAGCTACAAAAGAGCCAATTCCCTGCACTATAAAATCTAAAGTTCCTGATCCTCTTAAAACACCAACAGCAACCAATATTCCAACCAAATAAGGAATAATTTTTACCGAAATTTCGAAACCTTCTTTTGCACCGTCAATAAAGGTTTCAAACACATTTATTTTTTTGAAAAGTGCCAAAGTAATAAAGGAAATGATGATACTGAACAACATGACGTTGCCAACAACGCCAGAAACCACGTTAATTTGATCTGGTGATAGGGTAGTGAAATAGTATAATGTACCACCAATAATTAATGCTGCTGTGCCTAAATAAGCCAGAATTGTTTTTTGAAAAAGGTTAATTCTTTGATAAATGGCAGTAACTATTAAACCTACTAATGTAGAAAAGAAGGTTGCCAGTAAACAAGGAATAAAAATATCTGAAGGATCTGCCGCTCCTGCGGTTTTTCTGAACGCCATGATACTGGTTGGAATCAATACTAAACTAGAAGCGTTAAGCACCAAAAACATGATTTGCGCATTGGAAGCAGTTTCTTTATCAGGATTTATTTCTTGCAGCTCTTTCATAGCTTTTAAACCTAAAGGAGTGGCTGCGTTGTCTAAACCTAACATATTGGCCGAAAAATTCATTAAAATGGAACCTAATGCAGGGTGATTTTTTGGGACTTCTGGAAAAATTTTACTGAAAAAAGGACCTACAATTTTGGCGAAAATGTTAATCATCCCACCTTTTTCTCCAATTTTCATGATGCCTAACCAAAAAGTCATTAAGCCAATTAAGCCTAAAGAAATTTCGGCACCTGTTTTAGACATCTCAAAAGTGCTGCTCACAATGGTTTGAAAAATTTGGTAATCTTGAAAAAAGATGAGTTTAACCAGCGCTACTACAAACGAAACCAAAAAGAAAGCAATCCAAACGTAATTTAAAGCCATATTTATTAATTGTTTCTAAAGGTTATAAAGATTTTGTGAATTTCAAACTCTAATTCCGGCTTTCCACCATATTATAGTTTGATGATTGGTGTTTTTTAATTCTAAATTGGCAATTTGTTCAAATTTTGGTTCTCCAATTAAAATTAAACTTGTAGCATCTATGGTTTCAAAGGCGTTATAGTTAGATAAATTTCCAATATCTGCAACCTGATAATGTTTTTGGAGTGTTCGGGTTTTTTGATCAAAAATATCGGTATAATTTAGCCCAATATCTATTTTATAGCTTTTATCTGAATTTTGTATGCTGCAATTTTTAAGCAATACGTGGAAGAGTTCCTTTTTTTGAACCGGAATCATAAAGTAATTAATCAAATCTTTTTCTTGATAAGTTTGATTGCTGATGACTTCTAAAGCTGATAAAAGAGCATAAAAATTGAGTTTTCTAATTTCTTGCTTTTCAGGATCATTGATGAGCGATCCGGATTCTATGAGGATAGTTGCTGCGCCAGCTTTCTGAAAATTATCTCCAAATGCTCGTGGTTCAAATTCATCATTAAATCTGCCTACTTGTTGTGGAACAAGCTTTTGTAAAGCTTCATTTATGCAAATAATTACTTTTATGGCTTGTTCTCTGTTCCAATTTACGGCTAAAGTTTCATCAAAAGCTGGGGCTAATAAGGAAATGGCTACTGTTTTTTTTGATTTGGGGATGCTGTATAAAGAATCCTGATCATGAAGGTTAAAAGCAAAATTGGGTTTTATTTTTTCTCTGATTGTTCTAAGTATTTTTCCTTCTGGCGATTGTTGTGCTAAAAAATCTCTGTTAATGTCAATTTGCTGAGCGTTTCTTCTGGTAAATTTTTCCATTCCATCAGGATTAATTACTGGAATGAAATATAAAGTGCAAGAAGTTAAAATGTTGTTTTTTAATTCTTGATGATGAATAGCATCCGTAAAGAAATTAATCAAATCAAATATTGCTGCGGTAGCTGTTGGTTCATCTCCATGCATTTGACTCCACAGTAAGATTTTTATTTTTCCTCTTCCAATTTTTACCATTCTAATCGGAAGATCTTCAAAAGAAAAACCTAAAGTTTCCCAGTCTAAGTGTACTAAATCTGAGTTAATGATTTCATCAACTAAAGAAAATCCAAAAGTTTTGTTGGTTATTTTTGTTTGACAAAATTGTTTCCAATCTATTTGATGAATAATTGATGAAGACATATTAATTGATTATCGATTAAATTAACGTCTTTAAATGCTAAAAAACAAAAGCGGAGCCTGATAATTTTCAGACTCCGCTTTTGCAATTCAAAAAGTAAAAAAAATCTATTTCTCTGTCACCAAATCAAAGCCCCAGTTTTTGCCTTTTTCTGTTGCCGGTACACCTTTAGCCATCCAAACGGGTTGCGGTGCGCCTTTTAAAAAGTGATCAAAAAATTGTTGCTCTCTTATTTGAATGTCTTTTCTGTTTTGGCGCAATACTAAATTATGGTCATCGCCATTGTAATTCAACATCCAAACAGGTTTTCCTAATCGGCGTAAGCCTGTAAACATTTCTATTCCTTGGTACCAAGGCACAGAACCGTCGCCATCATTTGCCATAATTACCACCGGAGTTTGCACTTTAGGGAAGTGAAATAAGGGAGAGTTTTCTATATATAATTCTGGTTTTTCCCAAAGTGTAGCACCAATTCTGCTTTGTGTTTTTTCGTATTGAAACTGACGGTTTAAACCTGATGTCCAACGAATTCCACCATAAGCGGAAGTCATGTTAGCAACCGGAGCGCCAGCCCAAGCGGCAGCGTACATATTGGTTCGGGTAATTAAATGCGCAATTTGATAGCCACCCCAACTTTGGCCTTGTAAACCTATTTTTGTGCCATCAACCCATGTATTTTTCTTTAATTCTTCTACACCAGAATTAATAAATTCTTCGGCAGATTTACCCGGATAGCCAATTTCATAAGAAATATCTGGAGCAAAAACCAGGTAACCATTACTCACAAAAAACGAAATATTTAAGCGAGATGGAGTAGGAGCCGGAGCTTGATAGCTGTACAATCCGTCTGATAGTTTTTCGTAGAAATAAACAATCATTGGGTATTTTTTATTGGCATCAAAATTCTCTGGTTTGTATAAAATACCTTCAGATTTATAGCCTTTTGGCGTCGTCCATTTTACCAATTCGGCGGTTCCCCAATTGTAGTTTTTTTGTTGAGTATTAATCTCACTCAATTTGGTTTCTTTAATGAAGTTTGAAGAAACATACAAATCTGGCGAGGCTTGATAGTTTGATTTGCTGTAAATAAATACATCCGCGTTTTGGGCTTTTCTTGGGGCGCTAAAATTATAAGTGGTTAAAATTACTTTTTCTGGATTTTTAGCGTCAGCCAAATTCTTTTTAAACCAACCTTTTTGCTTGTCTACATTGTTTAAAGTGCTTAACCAAATGGTTTCTTTTGCAGAGATACTTCTCTTTTCAGGATCTGGATTGGCATAACGGAAAGTAAGTAAATTGCTTCTTCCATATCCGTTGGTGATGTTTTTTCCTTTTCCTGTCGCAGGATCAAAGCTCCAAATATCATAACGATCATAAATTAAAACTTGTTGATCATTATCTGTCCAGGCGGCTAAACCATAAGGATTTGCAAAGTCTGGTACATCATTATCTTCTTCTCCAAATTTAATGGGATCTGGTGTTTCTAATTTTACTGTTTGAGCAGAATTTACATTGTAACTGTACCAGTTTTGATCTTCTTTATCAAACCAAACTACATAATTTCCTTTTGGCGATAAAGCGTATCTGGAAACATTTTTATTAAGATTGACTGGTTTTTTACTGCCATCAGCCAAAGAAATTAAAAAAGCCGATTCTAAAGTAAAACCCTGCCACTGCATGGCAATTTTATTTCCAAAATCGGTAATGCCTAAAGCATAGTTGCCTAAGCCATCTTGTGGTAAAAATACATCAGAAATTTCTTCAGTAGCCAATTGCATCATTTTATTATTTTGTGCAGGTAACCACATTGCTAAATAACTTTTCTTTAATTCTCTGCTTAAATTAGCCAATTGCATAGGTTGTAATTCATCATCTTTATAGTTCCAGATATCTAATTTGGCAACTTCAAAATCTACTATGGTGGTGTCTTTTGGACTAAGAATAGGAGCGGTGCCAAAAAATAATTTGGCGCCATCTTTACTAAAATAAACTCTTCCGTTTTCGCTTACGCTGAATTTTTTGGGCATCCCTTGAGTGCTTTCTTGAGCAATTACAATGGCCGAATCAGTTTTGAAATTATAGTAGTATAGTTTTGGGATTTTAACTAATGCTTTTTCGGGAGTTTTATCTGCTGTAAAAGCAATTTGGTTTCCTTTTTCATCAAAAATTAAATTCTTGTAAACACCTTTTCCGGTGGTAAGACTAGTGGTTTGCTTTTTTTCTAAATCGTATAAAAAAGTACCTGCTTTTAGGGTTGAATCTTTTTTGATAGCAGTAGTAGCAAACAATAAAAATTTTCCATTCTCACTAAATTCATATTCAGTAACCGCTTTAAAGGTTATTTCTGATTGCGATTTAAGGTCTCTTAAAATTAATGAATTTCCCTCTTTAGCTGTTGCTGATACAGGCTCATCAGCAAACAAAAAATCAGCATCATCTTTTTTTGCAGGAGCTTTTTTCTTGCTGGTATCTGCTGGCTCTTTATCTAAAAGGTAAGCCATTACATTTCCTGCTTTTTTAGGAAACTTGTAAGACTTTACTCTTGGGATTTTCCATAATTGAGAATTAGCTAAAGACACAATTCCTAATGAATCTTTAGGCATATCATCGGCTTTTTTCTTTTTAATTTTAGCTAAACGAGTGTCTTTAAAAAAAGGCTTAATTAAAAATACGGCAAACTGATTATCAAAAGAAAAATCAAAACCAGCCGCTCTTTGATAATTGAAAAGCGTATTTGTTTTTAAGTTTTTGATGAATAAGTTATTATCACCTTCTTGCGGAGTAACCGCATAAGCAACATATTTACCATCGTTGCTTATTTTTTCTCCGTTAATAGATTGCCAACTGTCATAAACAGTGTGATCTAAAGGTTTTTTTTGAGCAAATGTGAAGAATGTAGAGAAAACTAATCCTCCCAAGAGTAAGATTTTACGCATAGCTAAAGTTTAATCTTTAAATATGGGTAATTGTGATATTAAAAGCTAAAGAGGAACTAAAATTTTACAATCTCTTTTAATCGCTTTTCTTTTTTAAAAGCCAATGAGTAGTGCTGTCTTTATCATAAATGGTTACGTATGCTTGTACAAATTCCCATCCTTTTTCACTCATGAAATTTAATGCATCAACCATTGAATTAAAGGTTTTTATTTTTCCAGACTCATCTAGCAATCTTCTTTCTTTTGATTTAGGATTTTCTAGACCAAAATCAACCGATACTTTGGTTTTTGTATTTAAACTAGAGCTACTAGCTACCAATTCGCAAAATACAAATGCCCTGTATTCATTAGTATTTGATGCTTCTTGAGCAAATGATGTGTTATTAAATCCGGTAATAAAAATAATGAGTAGTGAATAAATTATTATCTTCATTTTTTTAAGTTTAGGGTTAAATTTTTTTTATTTATTGTTGTTTTAAAGTTGGACTAATCCAATTTTATTTCCTTTTAGATTTTTCCCAAGCGGCAGATTGTTTCCCTTTAAAATATCTAATTGCACCAGCCATAGCTGCATAATTCATCATCGAGAAATAGAAAGGGATAAATAAAACTTTAATTTTTATCTTTTTGCTTTCTAATAAATAACCTGAAATAGAAGCCATATAAAATAGAATTTGCCCCAATAATAGGAGCTGATAAAGCCATAAATTAGGATTTTGAATGCAAATGATAATATTTAATATCAAAACCAAAAGCATTAACCAAGGAGTAATAGCCCATCTTAACACTCGGTGACTAATGTATTGAAAAGTAAGTATGGGATTATAAAACGGATTGGCAGATTTTTTTAATCTTAAAATAGATTGTATTCCACCGGCTGCAATTCTCACTTTTCTTTTCAACTCTTCTTTGCTATCTGCAGAGGCAGTTTCCATAGCGTAAGCCGCAGGTTCATAGGCAATTAAATAGCCTTTTTCTGCAATGCGCATGGCAATCATGTGATCGTCTATGATGGTGTCTGATTCTACTGGTTGGTATAAATTAGTTCTGATACTAAACAACTCGCCGGCAGCACCAACGTTAGAATACAACTCGTAATCCCATTTTTTTAATGCCGATTCATATTTCCAATAAAAACCTTCCCCAGCAGCACTTGCATCAGCTTCTTGATCTACCATAATGCGTTTTTCGCCGGCAACAGCACCTACTTTATGGTTTTGGTAATGTTTTACCAATTCTTTAATAGCCAAAGTGTTTAAAAAAGTATTGGCATCAGTAAAAACGGTAATTTCTCCTTTTATATGAGGGATAGCTCTTTTGATGGCGGCCATTTTACCAGCTCTTACGTTTTCATGTAAAAGCTCAATATATTTAAATGCTGCAATAAACTCAGGCGTTCTATCAGATGAGCCATCAGTAATAAAAATGATTTGAATTTTTTCTTTGGGATAATCTAAGGCTAAACAGTTTTCTACTTTTTCTTTGATGAGATCTTCTTCATTAAAAGCCGCAATTAATAAAGTAACGGAAGGTAGGGGAGCATCAGACTTAAAAATAAAGGGACTTTTAAAAAGCCTTTTTATTCTAATGATAAAATATAACAATACGCCATAACCTAAAAAAGTATAAAAGATGATAAAAAGGCAAATCCAGAAAAGTATAATCATCATTAATTAATTTTAAAGCCTAAAGATTTACTGTTTTTGTTGTGCGTAAAATTCCATATCAACGCCTTAAATACCCATTTAATTAAATCTGTTCGGCCATTTTTGGCATAAGTAAAAATCATTTTTGGGCAAGCAACTAAGGTATAATAAAGACTGAAAAATATGGTATTCAATAAACCAGTGTTTTTTCTGATGAAAAGCATTCGGTTTCTGGTTAAAAAGTATGTTTTTATATCACTTTCTTTTCCTACAGAAATAGATTCTTTGTGATAAATAAAAGTTTTCCCGGTAAAATTGATGGTTTTCCCTAAGCGTTTAAATTTTTCGCACCAATCTAATTCCTCGTAATACAAAAAATAGTTTTCTTCCATTAAACCGGCTTTTAATAAATCTTCTCTTCGGCACATCACAGCTGCTCCATGGCAAAAACCAGTTTCGTAACTTAAACCATCATACTGACCCTTGTTTTTTTCAAACTGTCCAATTTGAGAATTTCTGGCTGTAAGATAGTTTAATGGGGTGTAACCGGCATATTGAATCATGCTTTTATCGTCATCATAAATAATTAAAGGAGAAAGTAAGCCAATATTGGGTTGTGCTTCAAACTCGGCTACCATGGTTTCTAAGCAACCCGCCGGAACTTCTGTATCATTGTTTAACAAGAAAATAAAATTTCCTTTAGCAGCTTTTATTCCTAAATTGTTGCCGCCAGCGAAACCTAAGTTTGATTCTGAACGAATAAAGACTAGGTTGGGTATTATTTTTTTGAAATCAGCTTCGTGATTTACATTACTGGCATTATCTACTAAAATTATTTCTATTTCATCTTTATAACTTTTATTTAAAGATAATAGCAATTCAATAGTAGCTTTAGGCTGATTGAAATTTACCGTAATTATTGAAACTGAATTCATAAAGCACATTGAATATTTTACAAGAGCAAAATAAAGTAAATTGTTAACAGATAAGAAAATATTTGATGATTTGGATAGCTTCTCTCTTTTAGATCAGAAGCAGTTAACGTTAGATGAGAAATTAAACGAACTGATTAGCTTATTAAATAACAGTGAGATTGACTCTGAAAACGTTAAACAAATACAAAGTAAATTTAATAATGCTATAAGTCAAAAATTAAGTGAGGCAGATTTAATTGCCGAATTTAAGAAGGTAGATGACGTGGAATTATCTCGTTTAGAAAAACTAGATAAAATTGAAATGCTTTTAAAATCTAATTACATTGATACTAAAGTGGTTAAATCTTTTGCTTTTAAACGCTTTATAGAAATGATAGTGCCTGTTTTTATTGGTATTGTGATGGTTACTTTGGGTTTTGCGATGATTATTTTACCTGCGCCTAAGTATTTTGAGATGTTTACTATATTTCATTTTACATTAAATGATGGGTTTACATTAATGGATTTAATCTCATTAATTATTATCTTAACAGGTATATTTGTAGCCATAAAATCATACTTTAAATTTGCTAATCAACAATAAACCGTGGGAAGAAAAATTTTACTTGTAGACGACGAGTTATTACAGTTAGTTTTGATGGATAAGCTACTTAAAAATGCAGGTTTTCTTCCTATGAGAGCCAATTCTGTAGATAATGCATTTAAGATTTTAGAAGACGAAATACCCGATCTGATTATTTCTGATATTGAAATGCCTGAAAAAGATGGATTTGATTTTAGAAAACTAATATTAGAGGACATTAGGTATAAAGACATTCCATTTCTATTTCTCACCTCACATAACGATCAAATTTTTATTCAGCGTGGGTTAGATTTAAAAGCCATAGATTATATAGATAAAGATATTCCTCAAAGTCAATTGCTTTCTAAAATCAACAATATTTTAGTGACCGTTAGAGAGCAAAAAGAAAAATCTATAAACGATTTAAAAATTGTTGCCGATAAGCTGAATCTTAAAAACGTACCCAATAAAAGTTTAAAGCTTAAGAATTTTGAAGTTGATTTTTTTCATATGACTTATCAGAATCATCCAGGAGGTGATTTTATAGATTTTATAAAAATAAATGACCGTTTTACATTCATTGTTTTAGGAGATGTAATGGGAAAAAAATGGGGAGCATGGTTTTTTTCATTTAGTTTTTTGAGCTATATCCGTTCGGCTATTAGGCTTTGTGTTTTTGATGGAAATTTATCTGTTGCTCAAATTATGCAAAGGATTAATCAGGTGATACATGCTGATGATTTTTTGGATGATATTTTTGCAACCCTTAGTTTAGTTTTGATAGATGATGAGGAAGGGAAAATTACCTACTCTGGCGCAAGTGATTTACCTGTTTTAAGGTATCAATCTACAGAAAAAAAAGTACAGCAATTTAAATCTAAAGGCTTATTATTAGGCTTTTTTGAAAACGGAAATTACACTGAACAAGTAATAGAGAACAGCAAAGGAGATCAATTATTTTTATTAACTGATGGAGCTATAGATTATGAATCTAACGGAGTTAAGAAAACCGATATCAATTTCTTTATCCATCAATTAGAAGATTTATTGATAGAAAAGTCGACTTTTAAAGAAATAACGACTGGTATTTTTAATCAAGAAAAGTATCAGGTTGATGATTGCAGTTTAATATCCATAAAAAGAATTTAATATGAATTATAAAAAACAGGTTTTAGACAATGCAACGCTAATAACGGTTAATCTTAGTGAGGCCGGTTTAAATCAGTCAGAAGAATTTAAGAATTTCATATATGATAACAGCTCAGCCTCTGAACCAAAATTGGTGATAGACATGAGCAATATTAAATACATGGATAGCTCTTTTATTGGTGCGTTGGTTGCAGGGTTAAAGCATGTATTGTCTAAAAATGGCGAAATGGGTTTGGTAAATATTCAAGATGATGTTTTAGCACTTTTTGAATTAACCCGCTTAGATAAAGTTTTTAAAATATATGATAGCGTTGAAGACGCTCTTATAAACCTAAAATAATGGTTTTAAAACCAAATCATCTTTCATTAGAAATCCCATTATTTATAAACGAATACAAATTGTTTATAGAAAGCTGCTGTGATTTTATTAAGGATGTGCCGGAAATAAGTAGCGATTTTAGAAAAAGTGCTAAATTTAAATTGGTGATTATGGAGTTGTTAACCAACGCCATGAAACACAGTAAAACCACCTCTTTTATTCATGTGATAAAAGAAAAACAGCAATTGGTGATTAAAAAAATTGATTATGGGAAAAGGTTTTATTTTAAAGATGCAATTACCAACAAAGATTACGATTTCCCTATCAACGACTTTAGAAGTATAGAAAAAATAAAAGCCTCATTAGGTAATAACTATGAACTGCATTTATTAGTAAAAAGCAATTGTAAAGTTGAATTTTTGAAGGAAGAAGAGGTTGTTTATGAATCTGTATTTGACATTCCCGAACATTTTGGTTTAAAAATTATCAGACAATGTTCTGATTCTTTTCATTACCATTTTGATGAAGCTCAAAATCAAAATATTTTTGAAGTAATATTTGAAATCTAATTTTTTTATCTGGTTAATAATATTCCTTTAAAATTAATGCTGATTAACTACATTTACTTTTTTTTAAATAATGTCTCAAAAAGAAACTATCCATATTTCTGTAGCAAGTAATAATAATTACGCAGTGCTTACTGCCGCTCTCTTAAAATCTGTTATTTGCAACCATCATTCAAAAGAATTGATAGTTTTTTATGTGATTAGTGATAAAATTTCTAAAAGAAATAAAGATAAAATAAACACTTTAGCCTCAACTGAAATCCAAATTAAATGGATAGATGCTGATAAAATTTTAAAAGAAAAAGTTGAATTTCCTTTAGATAACTCTTCTTACCCATCTACCGCATTTTTAAAATTGCTTTCTCCTTATATATTGTCAGATGAGGTAAAAAAAATTATTTATTTTGATGTAGATATGATTGTGTTGGGAGACGTATCAGAACTATGGAATACAGATATTAAAGGATACCCCGTTGCAGCGGTAGTTGATATTGTAAAAGTGGTAAGTTGTTCTTGGGGTGGATTAAAAAATTACCAACAATTAGGTTTGCATCCTGAAACAAGATATTTTAATTCGGGTTTAATGATTATTGATGTACAGCAATGGCGTGATAATCAAATTCCTGAAAAAGTTCTCAAAGTAATGCATGATAATTTAGAATACGTTAGCTGTGCAGATCAATATGGTTTAAACGTGATTTTTGCTAATAATTGGTTTGAGATAAGTCCACTTTGGAATTGGTTCGCACATAATTATCATCCAAAGCCAAAATGTATTCATTTTTTAGAGATAAAACCTATATTTAAGTCTTATAAGTATGATAAATCTTTTCAGAAAGAGTTTTTTAAATATCTAAATATGACTCCTTGGATAAATACTCCTTTAAAAGGAGATTATTTAAGGTTATTTAATAAAGCATACATAAGAATTAGAAAAAAATTAATCAAAGTAATTTTATCAAAGTAATTTTTTTTGGAATAAATAATTGGCACTTATTTTTATTTCTTTATTAGTCATTTATATAAATATTTAAGATTCCATTCAAAATTGTTAATCTTTAAAACAAGAAATTAAAATTAATGGCTGTATCTCTACTTTACCTTCCAAATTGGATAAAACAACATTTATTCATCGATAAAAATTTTATAGATTTAACTGATGCAGAGATTCAAGACATTAAATCAAGAATCAGTAAATTTCAAGATGATAAGCCAGAAATATCTATCATGATTCCGGCATGGAATGAAGAAAACAATATTTATAGAGCATTATCTTCATTGGCATCTTCTAATACTAAAAGGCGAGTAGAAATTGTTGTTATTAACAATAATTCAACAGATGAAACGCAAAAAGTGTTAGAAATTTTAGGCGTCAGAAATTACCTTCAACCCATTCAGGGAACTCCATTTGCGAGGCAGCTAGGCTTAGAAAACGCAAAAGGTAAATACCATTTATGTGCAGATTCTGATACCTTTTATCCGCCAGATTGGATAGATTGTATGATAAAACCAATGGATGAAAATAAAGATATAGTAGGCGTTTATGGTAGATATGCTTTTTTACCGCCGCATAAAAACGGCAGATTTTTACTGTGGATTTATGAGCGTTTAACAGGTATCATTATAAGAATTAGGAAGAAAAAAAGAGAATATATTAATGTTTTAGGATTTAATATGGGCTTTTTAACCAATGTTGCCAAAAATAATGGCGGTTTTAAAGTTACTGATGTAAGGAAATTTGATAATGCTTTAGGAAGTGAATATTTTGTAGAAGAAGCCGAAGATGGAAGAATGGCTTTGAATCTGATGAAATCAGGAAGGTTAAAGTTGGTAAAATCTAACCAAGCCAGGGTATTTACTTCATCAAGAAGATTAGTTGCCGAAGGTGGCATATTCACATCGTTTATTAATAGATTTAAAACACATACGCAAAGATTCTCTGAGTATGTAAACGGAAAATAGGAATTGGAAAAAGATAAGATCCCCAACAATATCATTACTAAACTAATCAGTTTTTATGTTAGACTAAAATTTGGCAAATTACACTGGGATGTAAGATATTTTTATAGAGACACCTATTATTGTCAGTTTGTACAATTAAAATACATTTTTAAAGATTACTTTTTTAAGAAAAAATATAAGGTGATTTCTTTTGATGGAGAATTTGCACCAGAATTAGAGTTTGTGATACCATTTGCTTATTGGCACTACAAAAATGGCACATTATTGAGAACAGAAGGCGCCAAGTTTACCAAAGAAATGTATTTCTTTTCTGAACAACACAGCGAAGTTTATGATGTGCGAACCAATGAAGGCAATTATAATTATGAAACTCCACGTATTCTATACAGTCATAATTACGACATGAAAAAATGGGAGAAGGTCCCGTTTAAAGCCCATTTTAAGAATGATGTTTATGTTTTTGATAAGCCTGCATTGGTGATTGCAAATAGATACAATACAGAATGGGAAGGCCCTCCAATTAGTTTTTATAGTATAGAGATGTTGGAGTACATGATTGAAAAGCTAAAGGATAAATATACTATAGTTTATAACAGACCACGTCCGCAAAATATTACATCAGATACCAGCGATGTAAGTGAGCTAAATGAATATGATTTTATCAGAGAAAAATATCCTGAAGTAGTTTTAATGGAAGATTTGTTTGATGAAAACAAGATGAACGCCAATAATTACAATCATTTTCAAATGTTGGTTTACGCCAATGCCAGCAAATTTATTTCTATACATGGCGGAACTGCCGCATTAGCCAGCTGTTTTGAAGGATCAAATATTATTCTGTCTAAACAAGGTCCAGAACATCATTTTGGATGTTTTCAAAAGCTTTTTCCTAAATTATCTGGAGCTAAAATATACCATGCAAAAAATAATGAAGAAGTGAAAAAGTTTATAGATGATCATTATCTTAACTAATGGAAGAGAAAGCTAAAAGCAATTATTGGTTAAAATCAGGGATCATTAACATATTGCAAAATATGTCTGGAGTGTTATTTGGTGTAGGTGGATTTGTTTTTTTAGTGAGAATATTATCACCACAACACTACGGTACTTGGATATTATTTACAACCACCACAACTATTTTTAGTTTAGTAAGAGATGGTATGATAAGAAACGCCTTGATAAAGTTTTTATCTAGTGCATCAGATCAGGATAAGCCAAAAATACTTACTGCTGCTTTGGTAATAAACCTTCTGATTAGCTTATTTTGTGTATTGTTAAATTTATCATTAGCTCATTATTTGGCAAAAGAATGGGATAATCCAGAAATTGAAAACGTATTTTATGTTTTTAACATAGTATATATTGTGAATGGAATTTTAACACAGTTTAATTGTATTGAACAAGCAAATTTAAATTTTAAAGGAATATTTTTAACAGGCTTTATAAACCAAGCCATTTTCTTTTTGTATATTTTCTATTGTTATATTTTCAAAATAGAACTTCCGCTTATTAATTTAGTTTTGGTGCAAATTGTTGCTGTTATTACCAGTACTGTAGTGGCTTATTTTTTTGTTAAAGATTATTTAAACTTCGCAAAAGAAATTTCTAAAGAATGGATAGCCAAGCTCTTTAATTATGCAAAATATAGTTTTGGAACATCGGTTAGTTCTATATTATCTGGTACGGTTGATAAAATGATGTTAGGTGGTATCATTAATTCGGCAGCAGCCGGAGCTTATGATATAGTAATAAGAATAATAAATTTGGTTGATATACCTACCAATGCTATGGCTACCATTGTTTTTCCACAAAGTGCTAAAAGGATAGAAACAGAAGGAAAAGATGCTATTAAGTATTTGTATGAAAGATCTGTTGGCGCAATTTTAGCCATCCTTTTACCTGGTGTTATTTTTCTTTATTTTTTTGCTGATTTTGTGATTTTTATATTGGCTGATGGTAAATTTCCTGAAGCAGTCCCCATGTTAAAAGTAACCTTAATATATATAGTTTTACTCCCTTACGGAAGACAATTTGGTGCAATTTTAGATTCTATTGGTAAAACAAAAATTACTTTTTACATGGTGATTTTTATTACCGTTTTTAATCTGGTAATGAATTATGTTTTTATTAAAAATTATGGAATGATTGGCGCTCCATACGCTACTTTATTAGCAAATGTGGTGGGTTTTATTATTGCTCAAGTAATTTTGAAAAGAGAATTAAATGTAAATGTGATTAACCCATTTATTTATGCTTATTACTTCTATCCAGAAATGTATAAAAAGTTTGCTGAACCCATTTTTGCTAAGTTTAAAAACAAAAAATCTGAATAATGGTAGGAGTTGAGTTTAAAGGACGATTAGGGAATCAGTTTTTTCAGTACACTTTTTTAAAGTATCTAAAAACAAGAAGAAAGGGATTAATTTATTTTTTTCCAAATCCTCATCATGCTTATTTAGCTAAGTACTTTAAACTACCAGGTTTAGATAATTTCTTATTAGAATCTAAAGTTTATTCTGCCATTACCAGAATTATACCCGCAATTTTAGGTTTAAAGGATTTGAATTTTCACAACTGGGTTGCTCCAAAACCTGTTGATGTAAAGAATTGGGTTTATTATAAAGGGTATTATCAAACAGCGTATTATTATGAACAGCTTCCTCATAAAATTCCTTTTGAGTTGAAAGATAAATTTAAACTTGATTTTGAGTCGAAATACGGGCAACTTTTTAAGGAGAATCAAACTGTAGTGGTACATATACGTAGAACAGATTACATGAATTATGGTGAACGTAGAAAGAGAGACATTTCTCTGCCATTGGATTATTTTAAAAAGTGTTTGGCTAATATAAAGGACTTAGACAGCTATAAAGTAATTTTTGTAAGTGATGACGTAGAAAAGGTGAAAGAAGTTTTTCCTCAACAGCCTAATTATATTTTTTCGAACAATAGTGAAATCATTGATTTTCAAATTATCCAAAATGCCGATATCAGTATTATTTCTAATAGTACATTTGCTTGGTGGGCAGCTTATTTAAGCCCTAAGAATAATACAGTTTATGCGCCAAAATACTGGTTCGGCTTCAATTTGGGTCGAGAACATCCAAAGGGAATTATGACCGAAAAGTTTATTTGGTGTGATGTAAAATCTTAATTGGACTTTTTTAAAACAATAGCATTATTTTAATGCGCTATAAACTGCTAAAGTTTCTTTTACCGATTTTTCTATCGGAAAATCTAAAAGCCTTAAGTTTCCTTTAGCAATTAAAACCTCCCTCTGTTTTTTATCTAAAATTAAATTTTCTATTTTAGAATATAAGTCATCTGCTGAATGAGGACTAAAAAATTCAGCCGCATCTTGTGCAATTTCTTTAAAACAGTCCGTATCACTCAAGAGCATAGGGCACTGCGCCTTAAATGCTTCTAAAATGGGTAATCCAAACCCTTCATGCAAAGAAGGGTAAACAAAAAGTAAGGTGTTTTTATACAAAAAATTCAATTGTTCATCGCTCACGTTATAATGGTGAACTTTATCTTTTATTTTTAACCTGTTAACAATTTCTACATCAGCACCAACCAGTTTGCCTCCTCCAGTTAATACTAAATGAATATCCGGATATTTTTTATTCAGTTTTTCAAAGGTATTAAGGAATAAATAGAAATTTTTATAACCACTTCTATCACCTACAAAAAGTAAATATTCTTTAGGTAAATTTGCTACCTCATCAAATTTTAAGGGCGTTTCAATATCAATTCCATGATAAATAACTTCTACTTTACTTTCATCGGTATCAATATATTTCAGTAAATCTTTTTTAGTAGTTTCTGATATGGCAATAATTTTATCAGCTCTTTCCACACTTATCCTCTTTTGATAGGTTAATGGGTCATTCACCCAAAAATATTCGGGTAAACGCTCATAAGTCATATCGTGAATGGTGGTTACTAAAGGTTTTTTTAAATTCTTAATAAAATAAGGATCGTAATAAGTAGCGTGAAAAATATCGTAGTTGTTTTTTTTGAGTAAATAATCGCAATACCACTCATTGGCTTTATATCTTTTTGCGCCAGAAGCCGAGTTTAATAAACTATTGCCTAAAGTATTGTTAAGCAATTGAGGCTCATCTTTAATATAATGATTGGGAGAATTTAAAACACCAAGTAAATAATCAAAGTCATCATTCTTTTTTATTTCTTCAATAATATTTGCAAAATACCTACTAATACCTCCAAATTTTTGGGTACTAAATTTTTGATGATCAAAAAATATTTTTAGCATTTTTTTATTGATGAGTGTTTAATTTTAAATATTGATCTAATAAATTAGAAAATTCTTTCATTCGCTTTTCCCAAGTATTTTCTTCTGCTACTGCAATTCTATCGTTTTGTTTTTCTAAATTGTCATTCATTAAAGCATCATTTATTGCTTCGGAGAACTCTTTAGCATCAGCACAATAATTTACCGTGTTACGGGTGAAATCTTTAAGATCAGCGTTAAAATTTGTTGATACCACAGGTTTTCCACTACCTAAATATTCAAATAGTTTAAGTGGAAAAATGGTATCACTTACTTTATCTTTTTTAAATGGGATGATAGCCACATCAAAACCTTTTAAAATAGAGGGCATTTCTGCAAATGGTACCCTTCCTATAAAATGAATATTTGCAGTTTTATACCAATGAGGTGGAATAAATTCTTCGGTAACGGGGCCAACAAAAACAAAGTTTTTATCTAAATTGGTTTTAAAAAGTTCTTCTAAAAGGCTGTAGTCCATGCGCCTTTCTATGTTTCCAAAATAACCAATAATAGGTTTTTTAATGTCTTTTAATTTTGGATGAACCTGAGTTTCTGCTTGTCTTACTTTTTGGCTGTGAGAAATATCGGCAGCATTGGGTACAAAGTAAGTATGAGGATGCTGTTTTTGCTTTTCTACAAATAATTGCTTGCTGGTACAAATCACCAAATCGCTATTTTTTAAAATTATTTGTTCTGATACAATGCCATGTCTTCTATCAAAACCTACAATTAATGGATCAACACAATGGTAAACATTAAGAGCTGAGGGAATTAATTTTCCAATATTTGGATAGTAAATGTTAAAAGAGTTAACAAATACAAAATCTTTAATCTTATACTTTTTAAGTACTTTTTTTATTCTGTTGGCAATTAAGGCTTCATTATATTTTAGTAATAATCTATAAAGAAAACCTTCGGGTAAAAAGTTTATAGATAATAGGAGAGGAGTGATGAGTATTTGTAAATTGGATTGGTCTGTGGCTAATAAACCATTAGATTTTTTAGAGAAAAAGTTTTTTCTTTTTATAAAATCAGGATCTTTTTTGTGCTTTAAATAATCTTTGTAGGTGGCAGGATACTCTATATAAAATACCTGATTGTATTTAGCTAAATGTTTGGCAGCCGTAAAACTTGTAGATTCAAAAAGACCATCATATTTGGCATTACTTAAAATAAAAACGACAGAATTTTTAAGCATCTTTTAAATTACTTTCTCCCAATTTTGACTTTCAAAATTGTACTTTTTTATCACTTTAGCCGGATTGCCTACTGCTATACTATAATCTGGAATATCTTTAACAACTACGCTTCCTGCGCCAATTACAGCATGTTTTCCAATATGTACTCCGGCTGTAATCACTGCGTTAGCACCAATCCAAACATCATCATCTATTGTAATTAGTTTTGTACTCACGGGTTGTTTACTTGGCGAAATATCTATGGCTTCATAACCATGATTTAAGCCCGAAACTACAATATGCTGAGCCAGCATCACACCATCACCAATTACAACGGGACCAATAATTACATTACTTAAGCCAATAATGGTGTTGTTTCCAATTTTCACATCTCCAACACCATTATTAATAGTCGAAAAATCTTCTATTAATGATTTAGAACCAATCTCAAATTTATTAAATGGAAGAATATCCATTCTAGTACTAGATCTTATAATGGTGTTTTTACCAATTTTATTTCTAACTGGATTTACAAATAACCTTATCCATAACCTAGGTCTAAAATCATTTGATGGAATAATCATCCAGTGAATAAGTTTTTTTAAAACTGGATTAGATTTTATGATTTTGGTTACAGACATTTATATAAGTCCTTTTATTTTTTTCTCTGTTACGCCTTGTTCTTCTTTAAATTTTTTATCGTCTAACACTTTAGTCACTTGAATTAAAGCTAAAAAGAGATAAAAAAATATGTTTAAAGGATATTGAACTATAGCTTCTTGTGGGAAATTACCAACTGCAATAGCGAATATAATTAAAATCATGGCAAAACAATAGGTTTTAAGTTCAGGATCTCTCATGTTGAAATAATTCTTAATCCCCATGTATAAGCCGGTAAACATAATGCTGCAAATGATAAATAATCCTATCCAACCCAATTCCATTCCTACTCTTAAATAGCCACTATCAGGAGGGAATTTTGCGAGAAAAGAGTTGGGGGCAAACCTTACTCCCCAAACTCCGGTAGCTCCTAAGCCACCGCCAATTGGATGTGCTTGAATATAAGGTTGAATTTTTTTCTGATTAGCTTTCCTTACATTATAAGAAGCGTCATTATTTGGTTTAAAAGCACTTTGAAACCTGTATAGAGTGACATTGCCTGTAGGGATGTTGATCACCACAAATAAGAATAAACCGGCAACTATTGCTAAAAAGAATAAAGACTTGTTAAGTTTTAAAACTAAAAATAGAATTCCAGCGGCGGGTAAAAGCACATAAGCTGCCCTAGTGCCAGAGTAAAGCATCACGGTTAAAAATAGCAACATTAAAAATCCAAAAAAAACTTTTAATCTTAACCTAAAAGGACCAGTTATTAATGCTAAGCAAAGAATACTACATACCACCATGTTGTATGAAAAAGCCACAGGATCTGAAAAAATAGAATTCTTACGCCAGTGTCCATCAATAAAAAGTAAAGATTGTATGAGAGGATCAAAATGGTTCCATTCTTCGAATGGGAAAAAGCCTATGTATTCTTGTTTAATTGCATATAAAGCAGCAAAAAAAGCAAGTGATAACCAAACAATTAAAATAGTTCTGATAAATTTTATGGAGATAATATAATAGCTAAATATAAAATACGAGAGCATCACTACAGCAACGCTTCTGATAGTATATACCCAAGCTAGTTGTGAGGCTGCATTAGGGTTAAAAACTTGTATAAGATTATAAACTACCCAAACTAAAATAAGATAAGCAACAGGGTTTTTAAATACTTTAAAATTCTTATAATATTTTTGCTGGATAAAAAAACCAATCACCAAGAGTGCAAGCATACCATCCATTATTGTGCCTAATGGGAATTCGGTAAAACCCATACTAATAATAAACATAATGAAGTAGGCCATTACCAGTAAAGCCAAAACGCCAAATCGTGGTAATCTTAATACTGCATAAACAAAAAGTAAACCAAAGGATAAAATAACGGGCATTACGCCGCCTTTTAAACCGTATATTTTTATAACAAAAGCAGCTACAATAGAAACTAAAATTAACGTAACGGCAATAGCTATATAAAAAATCTTCCCTTTATTGTTTATTTGAAAATTTATATTTCTCATTACCTTTTAGAAGAATAATATTTTTAAAAAAAAGAAAAAGGTAGTTACAAAACAGATGGCTATAGCTAACCATTTTTTGAAAAGTAAAAAATTTTGAGCTTTTCTTTTACCAACATTTAAATCAGGGTTTATTCTCATTTATTTTTAGTTTTTAAAGCTGCCATTTTGTGTGTGTTTTGTTGCCACCGATATTTTATTTGCTTGTTTAACCTTGGTTAAGGATAAAATTTGAAAGAAAATAAATTTTGGGATATTAATTAATGAGGCATAAATTCTTTTATCTGTTTTAGAGTTAATTAATGACAAGAAAAAGCTCACCACAAAACAAATTATACCGGCTAACCAAATCCAATAATTGAGGCCAAAAATTATATTGATGAATGTAGCTAAAACAGACAATATTAGAAAAATAAATAAGGGAGGTCTTAACAAAACTAATCCAAATAATAACTGGTTAACAGATAAGTTTTTGATTCCTTTAAAGGTGATGGTAAAACCAAATTTAAAGTATTTAAACCAGGTATTTAACCATCTAGATCTTTGTTTTACCAATTGATCTGAATGCGTAGTTTTTTCGTCGTAAACAATAGCTTTCTCATTAAATGCTATTCTTAAATTTTGGTTAAGTAACCAAGCTTGTAATACTTTATCAAAACCAGCGCCACTTACTTTATTTTGTTTTAAAAATGAACTATATAAATCGCTTTTAAATGCCATACCAGAACCAGCTAAAGTAGCAGAAGAGCCACTTTTGAATAGTATTTTGCCATCATAAAAATGATAATAAATATCTCTGGCGGCATCTAAACAAGCATAAGTGCTATTTAAATTTTTAGCAGCCCTAATACCTTGAACGGCTACAAATTCATTCTTTATTGAATAGGTCAACTCCTTTAAATAATCTTGATCAAGAATATTGTCACTATCAATAATGGTAACGTAATTGTGTGCCCTTTTAAAATGATCAATTGCATATTGATGAGAACCTGTGTTGCTCCCAATAATGGTTTCTGGTCTTAACAAAATTACTCGTTCATCATCAAAAAATAAATTTGTAATGTCACATTTATCAGCAACTACATAAACTAAAAATTGTTGATGACTTTGGTTTAATATAGAAGCAACTACTTTTGGCAAATGATCTGTTTCTTCATAAGCAGTAACAATTACAGCAAAGTCTAAGTCTGTTTGCTCAAAATTATTTAATGATTCTTCCTTTTTAGAAATTTTACTAATCAATAGTAAAATCAAAGGAAAAAAAAGATGAAATCCAATGATGATTTGGATCGCAAACCAAATAATTTCAAGATATTTCAAAATCATTTACTCAATGAAGTTAGTATTAATTGCACCATCAGTTTTGTTGTACGAATCTACAGAAACTTTGTTGATTACCCATCCAATAAACTGCCCATTTAGCTCTTTTAAATAGTTAATATGCTGTTTTTTGCTTCCAGATAAAGTCTGGTTTGCTTCAAAAACTCCCATTACTTTATCGGCAATTAAATTCCATTCTTTGGCTTTTCCTAAAGTTTCCAAAGACGGGGTTTCAACCAAAATAATATCAAATTTAGTGCGTAATAAATCAAATCTTTCTTTAATGGTTTTTTCATCGGCAACTTCAAACAAAGAGGTGTCTTCTCCTTTATTTCCCATCACCATAATACCAGTATTAAACTCGGCCGAACCTAAATTTCCACTTTTTAAATAATCTTCAATAAAAAATTTAGTGTTAGAGTTTTCTGTAATACTTGGATGATCAAAGTTACCATCAATTAATAAAACCTTTTTGCTAATTACTACATAAGAATAAGCTATACAGGCAATTAAAAGTGTTTTACCTTCAGAGTCATTCATACTCGTAATATTTAATACCTGGCCTTTGGTATCTTTAGTAGGCACCATTTCTCGGCTTATCTCATACCTAGCAGAACGTAATTGTTTTTTAAGTTCCTGCATTTCTGGGTTTGCATGTAAATTACTCCAAATTTCTTTAAGGGCTAAATTAGCTGAGTTTACTCTGTTTATTTTTCCTAAAACAGGTATTTCTGTAATCTGAGCTAACTCTCTAGGGCTTCCAACTCTATTGTCAAAATAGAAGATGACAAAGAATACCAACAAACAAAATATAAAGCTGATGATGCCGCTTAGTATAATTAAGAGCATTTTTTTAGATGGAAGTTGTACCCCTGGCATAGCAATTTGAACCTGTCTTAGTTTGGTTGAAAGACTAGCTTCTAAGCTTACATTATTATATTTATCTAAAATATCTAGGTATTCTTTACCTGCAATATCTATTTTTCTTTCTAATGATTGTATTACCGCTTCATGAGGTACAAGTTTTTCAAACTTATTGTTCATTTCCTGTAATTCTCTTTTTAAGGAGTTAAGGCTGTAACGGGCAATGTCATATTGAACCTGTAAACTCATTTTTTGAGTCACCAAACTTTCTTTTCTACTTAAAGGGCTAGTAATGTATTTATCTGATTGATCTAGTATTTGAGCGTTAATAACCTGTTTTAATGAATCTATTGATCTGTTATATTTTGGATCAAATTCATTTCTAATTTGGAGTTCGCTAAGTGCGGTAAGCTCTCTTTTTGATTGCGTAATGTCTTGATTTACTTTAACAAGCGAAGCCTCTAAATATTTCCTTTGAGAAGGGTCAAACTGTTTGTCAATATTATCAATTGTTCCTTTTAATGAAATAATATCTTTTTCTGCATTTTGCTTTCTGGTTTCATATTCAGCAGTTAGCTCATACATTTTTCTAGACTGCTCACCTAAATTCACTATTTTATTATCAATCTTGTACTTTCTTAAAGCTTCAACTTGTTTGTTTAAGGTGTCACTTTTAACCTTGGCTAAATTTGATAAAAACTTAACTGATTTGTTTTGATTGTCTCTTAAAATGTTGGTGTAATAATTAATAAATTCAGAACAAAGTGAATTAACTACAAATGCAGATAACTCTGGGTTTTCTGATGTGAATTTAACCGAAATAAAATCACTAATTTCTAATCTGTCTGTGTAAATATTACCAGCAATAAAATCTTGATTATAGCCCATAGAGCTTAATAAATCATAAAGATTTCTATCATCGGCATTAAACTGATTTAAGGTCTCTTTATAAGTGTATTTTCTTTTAAAGGCATTTAATGCTTTTCTTCTTTCTACTTCAGAAAGTTCTTTGATTTTAGTACTGATTTCTCTAAACGGTTTGTCGGTTGTTAAATCATGAATAATTAATTGATAGGAAACCAAATTAATTATTTTTTGAAGTTTCATAATCTCAATCAGGTTACTAAACTCTCTGTTTATACTAGCTTCTTGTTTATCAACATTAGAAACTAAGTTTTGAGTCTCATCAACAATACCTGTTGCAATTTGTCCTTCAGCAATATATTCATCAGGAAGATTTCTTACCAAAAAATAAGCAATAATAATTGTAATTAGCGGTACTGCTATAACTATTAATCTAAATCTGTACAACAGATAATAAAACTTTTTTAACTCTTCCATTATTTTATATCTTCAATTTTTGTGATGATGAGTTCTTCTAATCTTGCTTTTGCGATAAGAAAAGCGGCTTCCGACTCTATTTTTGATTTGCTAATGTTACTAAAACTTATTAAACCCTCGCTATAAATCCCAAAGGTTACTTCGCCTCTTTCATATCTTACTTTAAGGTCGTTTAATAATCCTTCAGCATCTTGTAAAGATGATGTAAATAGTTTTACATTATTTAGTTGCTGTATGTAGGCGAAGTATCTTACTTTTACCTCAGCTTCTAAGCTTAAAGCATATTCTTTAGATTCTTCAACCATAAATCTTAAATCGGCTTTAGTTTTCTTAATATTTAAAGGTTTTTGCATAAATGTTCCAACATTAACATTTATCCCAAACTGGTAACCTGAAAAAAATTGAGGGTCAATAAAATTAATTGTTTTATTTGGGACCGAAACATAAGAAACTGCTATAGGGTCGAGCCAATTTAGTTTTTCCCTTTTAATATTTATTTCTGCTATTTCTTTAGCTATTTCGTACTGTTTAATTTTTGGATAATTTTGTTTAGCAGTCGCTATCAATTTTTCTAAAAATAAATATGAAATATCAGGAATAATGGTTTGCTGAGCTTTTGCTTCAAATTGCATGCTTAAACTCAAACAAGCAATCAGTAAAACCGATTTAAATATTTTGTTCATTATAATATGTCTTAAAACTTTAAAATGTCAAATTAATTAAAAATAAAACCTAATAGTTTTCAACACTTATAGGCAATTCTATGCCAGAAACTAATTCTAAAGGTTTCAAGGGCTGTAAATACCGTTTAGAAGATCATAAAGGTATGTTTATTTAAATTCTAGTGAGTATTATTAAAATTAAAGCATGTGTATTCTTAAATTTTATTTGAGGAAATATTTGCCTGACTGTGGAAATAATTTCGCTAATTTAAAATCAGAAAATATTTGAGAAATACAACTAAAAATAAAAATATGTTTGTTTGGAGTGCTTATAGGGATGAATAACACGCTTAGTTAATTTATTATTTGAACTGGATTGATATTTGGATAATGGGAAATGCAGCTTCAACAACTGTGGAATATTAAAGCAATCATTATGAAACTAAAATTTTACCCAAATCTATTTCTGACTTTGGTTTTTATATTAGTAAGTTTTTTAACAAAAGCTCAATTACCTTATTTCGAAAGTTTTAGAAATGCTTCGGCTTCAGGAATTGTTTTTGGAGGTTCGCCTACAGCGTTTTTAACAGCTTCGTCATCGGCTAGTTTAGATCCAGATGGAGATGGTTATTTAAGACTTACTAATAATAACTTTGATCAAAAGGGTTATATCTATAGTCAAAACAATCTTACATCTGCGCAGGGTTTAAGAATGCAATTTGAATATTATACTTACGGTGGAAGCGGTGCAGATGGGATTAGTTTTTTCTTGTTTGATGCTACGGCTAATCCGTTTGTAATTGGTGGTTTTGGAGGTTCCCTAGGATATTCACAATTTACATTAACAAATCCCACTTCGCCGGGTGTAAGTAAAGGATATATAGGAATCGGAATTGATGAATATGGTAACTTTTCTAACCCAATAGAAGGTAGGCAAGGTGGTATTCCTGGTCCTACGCAAAACGGTTTAAGACCTAAATCTGTAACTATCAGAGGTAAAGGAGATGGTAACGCTTTAACAGCCAATAATTACCCGTTTTTAGCTACCGCACAAACTTCTGATTTTAATTTTTCATTAGTAAATGACGGAAATACTCGTTTCCCAGATAGCACTACAATAGGATACAGAAAAGCTTATATAGACTTAAAACCTAATCCTATTGGTGGCTATAATATAACTGTGAGAATTACCGTAGGTGGTACACCAACCAAAACATATACTGTAATTGATAATTTTTATTATTCTGAACCAGCACCTGCTTTGTTACGATACGGCATTGCCTCTTCAACAGGTAACTCTACAAATTTTCACGAAATAAGAAATGTGTTTATAGATATTTATGATAGAGGAAATTTATTAAATCCAACTGCATTAAATGATCAGATTGTAGAATGCTCTGGCAGACCTTCTATTATACCTGTTACAAATAATGATGTTTCTCCTAACCCAGGCGGAGTAATTCAAAATAATTCTATAGATCTTAATCCAAATTTAACAGGGTTACAAAAAACTTTTTTAGTTCCCGGTAAAGGAACTTTTACTGCAAATAATGACGGAACAGTTTCATACAATCCATTAAGTGCTTCGGTATCTGGGCTTGTATCTGTTCGTTATGTGGTGAATGATAATTACGGTATTGTTTCTAATATTGCCACAATTACTATTAATGAGCCTATTTCTGCAACACCTTCAAATGCCGGGCTAGATCAATTATTAAGTATTTCTACCGCTACCGGAAGTGTGACTTTACAAGGTAATTCGCCTTCTAATTCTACAGGGCAATGGACACAAGTTTCGGGTCCTTTAGGTGCTGTTATTGTTAATCCAAATTCGCCTAATACTACGGTAAATAATATGTCGCTAGGAACTTACTTATTTAGATGGATATTAAATACTACCGGGCAATGTATAGCTTCTGATGATGTTCAAATCATAATAAATGCCATACCGGTTGCTGTTAATAACAATGTAATAGGTATTTATAATAAACCTATACAAATCAATATCATAAGTAATGATACTGATAGAGATGGAAACAATACGATAGACAATAAAAGTGTTGTGATTAAAACTAATCCATTAAATGGGATTGTAACTGTTGATCCCAATACTGGTATTGTAACTTACACACCAAACCCTGGTTACAGCGGACCAGATAGTTTTACTTACACCATTAAAGACATTACCGGATCAGAATCTAATGTAGGTACGGTTGAAATTATTATTCCAATACCACCTAAAATTGGATTAGCTAAAGCTTTGGTGAGTACAGATAAACTTCTTGATGAGTCTTATAATCTTAAGTTTTTATTTACAATTATAAATTATAGTGCCATTACATTAGAACAACTTTCTCTTAAAGATGATTTGAGTGTCACTTTTGCAGGCGCTACTTATACAGTAGTTAGTCTTAAATCTGTTTCTCCTGCAAATTTCAATGTAAATAATGCCTATAATGGCAGAGCGTTTACTGAAATGCTTTTAGGAAACAATCAACTGCAAGCTCAGCAAACAGCTATTATAGAATTAATTGTAAACGTAAAACTCACCGGTACCATCATTGATTTTACCAATACAGCATTTGTAGAAGCAATTTCATTATTAGATGCTGCAAAAGTAACAGATCAATCAACAGACGGATTAAAACCTGATCCAATAGCGCCTTCAGATATTACGCCTTTGGTGCCTACACCTATTAATCTTTCTATTACTAAACTGTTTATTCCAAAAGGTTTTTCACCTAACGGAGATGGAATTAATGATTTCTTTGTTGTTCAAAACACTTCATCTGGCTTACCAGTAGAATTAGAAGTCTTTAACAGGTGGGGAAATGCAGTTTACAAATCAACAAATTACACTAATAATTGGAGTGGTAAATGTTCCGAGGGAATTTACATCGGTCAGGATTTACCGCCCGGAACCTATTACTATATTGTTAATTATAATTTCAATAAATACGTGGGATATCTTACCTTAAATAGATAGAAATCATGAAAAAATATATTTATTCAATTGTAGGATTAATATTCTTGATTTCTTCTTCTCAAGAATCTAAAGCTCAGCAAGAAGCTATGTACACACAATACATGTTCAATGCTTTGGCTTTAAATCCCGCTTATGCTGGAAGTAGAAATGTGATATCCGCTACTGGTTTATACAGGTACCAATGGTCTGGTATAGATGGTGCGCCAAAAACCACCACCTTTACCATTGATGCACCCATAAATAATAACAAAATTGGCTTGGGTTTGCAGGTATTTAATGATAAACTAGGAATCACCAATACAACAGGTGCTGTTATAAGTTCGGCTTATAGAATAAGAATGGAAAAGGCAACCCTATCATTTGGTATGCAAGGAAGCATAGCAAACTTTAAAGCCAATTTTAGCTCGGTAGAACTTGATGAAACGGGTACATCTTACGATCCTGCTTTTCAAGAAAATGTAAACAGTATGCAGTTTAATATTGGAACTGGTATTTATTACAACTCAGATAAATTCTATTTTGGAGTTTCTGTTCCTACACTTGTACCAAACCGATTGTCAAAAGGTTCAAACGCACAAACTAACAATCCATCAAAACAAGAAATGCACTTGTTTGTGAGTTCAGGATATGTATTTGATTTAAATACCGATTTTAAATTTAAACCATCTTTTTTATTAAAAGCGGTTAAAGGAGCGCCAATAGAAGGAGATATTAATGCTACCTTTTGGATAAAAGAAATTGTTGGTTTAGGAGCACAGTATAGAACTAATGCAGATGTTTCTGGATTGTTAGAACTTCAAGTTAATCCTCAAATTAGATTTGGATATGCTTATGATCACAGTACCACCAAGCTTAGAAATTTTAATGGCGGCAGCCATGAGATTATGTTGCGTTACGAGTTTGGTTTCGAGAAAAACAAAGTTGTTTCTCCTAGATATTTTTAAGGATACACATTATGAAAAAGATTTTTACATCCATATATCTTTGCACTTTATTACTGGTGTTTTACCATCAAGTATTGGCACAAGATCAAAATGCAGATAAGAAATTAGGCGTTGCTGTTACTTCATACAATAACCTAAAGTTTGCGCAAGCTATTGAAGATTTGAAGCCAATTTTAGCTAAAGATCCAGAGAATATTGATGCTATGGAGATGATAGCTAATTGTTATAGGTTAACAAAGCAATATAAGCAAGCATTAAGTTGGTATGAAAAATTGAGTAAACAAAGTTTCACCAAACCAGATTGGGCTTTAAGATATGCCGAGGCTTTAGCTAATAATAAAGAATATGAGAAATCAGAGCAATGGTATAGAAAATACTTAAGCATGGTTCCTTCAGATAGAAGAGCAGCTTTATTTTCTGAAGCAGATTTTGATAAATTAGGTAAAGGAGTAAGTTGGGATATAAAATATTTGAGCATCAATACTTCCGCTTCAGAATATAGCCCAATGCTTTATAAAGATGGATTAGTTTTTACAAGCAATAGACAGGATTCTAAACCAGTTAAATATGTTTTTGGTTGGAATAATACACCTTTTTCTGATTTGTATGTGATTAAGGATAGAAAAAAATTGAAGTTTGCTGATGAAGATACTGCCGATACCTCATCGCAAAAGCTAAATCTAAGTAAGAAAAACATCAAGTTAAATGATGATAACACTCCTGTAACCAGTAATGATAGTAAGATATTGGGTATTTATGATCCAAAAGTTTACGCAACAATTTCTGCAAGTGATGAGCTTAATGGTGTTGAGAAATTAAAAGGAAAAATTAACACCAAGTTTCACGAAGGGTCTTCTACAATTTTGCCAGATGGCTCTATCATGTTTACCAGAAACAACTATTTTAATTCAAGATCAGCACAAAGTAGAGATGGTGTAACTAAGTTAAAACTTTATACAGCCAGTGGATATGATCTTAGAAAAATAAAACCTTTTTATTATAATAATGATGAGTATTCTGTTGGACATCCTACGGTAAGTAAAGACGGAAAAATTCTTATTTTCTCTTCAGATATGCCAGGTGGAATGGGTGGAGTAGATATTTATTATTGCATTAGGTTGTCTAATAAAAGTGAATGGAGTAGACCGGTTAATTTTGGAAGAAAAATTAATACCGAAGGTGATGAAGAATTCCCATACTTAAATAATTTTGATACACTATATTTTTCATCAAATGGTTTAGCTGGTTTAGGAGGTTTAGATGTTTTTACTATTGAATTAAATGATTTAAAACCAGTTGGAAATCCTTTGAATTTAGGTGCTCCGTTAAACTCTCCCTTTGATGATTTTGCAGTTGCTGTAACCGAAGGTGAATCTGGTTATTTTAGTTCAAATAGAAAAGGTAGTGATGATATTTATACCTTTAAAAAGAAACAATTTAAAATCATATTAAAAGGTCAAGTAGTAGACGGATCTACAGGTTCGCCATTAATTAACGCTACGGTTTCATTAAGAAATGGTGAAAATTTAGAGGGTTTAAGTGTTGATGCTAATGGGGAGTTTGAAAAAGAATTACCCAAAAACACGGGTTTTGAATTAAGTGGTTTACTTAAAAATTATCTTCCCGATAGGAGATATATTGGGACAGATGGAATAACTAAAGATACCACCATATATGTAACATTAAGTCTTAAAAAAGCCAATAAAATACAACAGTATGTTTTAAATAATTGTGATTCTTTAAAAAGGGTATTCAAAACCGAAAATATTTATTATGATTTAGATGAGTATTATATTAGAACAAGCTCTTTTGAAGCTCTTGATAAATTGGCTGCCTTATTAAAGAAATACCCTGATCTTAAAGTACTCACCAGTAGTCATTGTGATAGTAGAGCTTCTGAAAGTTATAATAGAACACTCTCATTAAATAGAGGTGAGTCGGCTAAAGCTTACTTAGTTTCAAAAGGGATTTCGAAAAGTAGGGTGATAGTAGAGTATTACGGGAAGAGTAAATTAGTGAACAACTGTATTGACGGGGTTTTATGTTCTGAAGAAGAACAGCAAAGGAATAGAAGAACAGAGTTTGAAATTATATATAATGGAATCAATTTATCACAAATAGATTGTAAACAGTAATCACAAAGCACTTTCTAAAAAGGTCCAGATATATTTATATGTCTGGACCTTTTTTATTATCTGAAATTTTGAATTTAAAATTGAAGTTGGCTAACTTGAAATTGATTTTAAAGTTTGAAGGTTGTTCCCCTTTTGGGGATGAAGATTTTACTATTTGATTTAAGCAGAGTGAATTGTTTTAAAACGGATAATAAATTTCCTTATTAATCTTAGTTCTATTTAATGATAACCAACCTAGAGGAAAATCTTTAAAAGCGAAAATAGGGATGGGGATTAGGAAAAAAAATAGAAAAATCTTAAACTTTCTCTTTTTGTAGTAAAGCAGGAATAGTTTTAAAGATAATTTTAATATCCAGCCACAAAGAATAGTTTTTAGCGTAAAAGTTATCTAACTCTTTTCTTTCTACTTCAGACATATCTTTTTTACCTCTTTTACTTATTTGCCATAAGCCAGTTAAACCAGCCGGACCTAAAAAACGCATAGACCATTCATTAGTAGTTAACTGTTCTGCTTCATAAAGCGGTAAAGGTCTGTTGCCAACTAAAGACATATCGCCTTTTAAAACATTTAATAATTGTGGTAATTCATCTATACTGGTGCCTCTTAAAAAAGAGCCTAGCTTTGTGATTCTTGGATCATTTTCAACCTTAAAAAAGGTTGAATTACCATATTGGTTTTTATGAGCAAGGCTGGCAACCTCAGCTTCTGCTCCAACTCTCATAGATCTAAACTTGTAAAAATTAAATATCTTATATCCGGTTCCTACTCTTTTACTGGTGTAAAAAATGGGTCCTGGAGAGTCTAATTTAATAATAGCAGCTACCACAAGAAGTACAGGAGATATGCAAATTAATGCCAAAGAAGACAGCGTAATGTCTAAAAATCTTTTTCCAACTGGGATATGATATTCTACATGAGTTACCTGAGATAATTGATTAACCTGTGAACGTAAAACCTTATAAAAGGTTAAGAATTTTAATCTTTCTTTTACATCTTCAAAAGGAATGGGTGAAGTATAACAATCACTTACACCAAGTTCTAAAGCTTTTTTTACTATAGGAGGGTTTTTTTCTGTTAAAAGAAAAATAGTGATTAAGTTTTTAGTAATCCAATTATTTTTTAGAAGGAGAATAAATTCCTGAATTTCCAAAAATTTAGAAGGGTCTACTTCTAATAAAATAATAGTACTTAAATCATTTATTGATAGCTTTTGGGTTAAAAGCTTTAAATTAGAAATGCTATCGGCTTTTTTTAAATTGAACTCCGAATTATCAAAACCTGATAAAAGATCAGTTTCTATAAGATCAGAAAAGTAAAGAACATTAATTTTAGCGTCATTAAAAGAGTTGTTAGAAACGTTAACGTTCGAAAATTGCATTTGCTAATTTAATATAATTTTTATTTTTTCCTTTAATATTCCTGGATTAAAAGGTTTAGACATTAATTCATTAATTGGGTAAGGAATTCTTGTTTTAATGTTTTCTAAAGAATCAGATCCAGAAAGTACAATAACAGGCACATCTCTAAAGTAACCACTTACTTTTAAAGATCTTACCAAATCGGCGCCATTAAAGTAAGGCATCTCCATATCAGATATAATTAGATCAGGAATGTTGCCGCTATCTAACCAAGTTAAGGCATCAAATCCATTATCTTTTATCACCAATTCATAATCTTTTTTTAGAATGAATTCTAACAATTTAAGTATGGCAATTTCATCATCAACAAGAAGAATTCTTTTTCTAACTGGTACAGTGGTTTTTTCTACTAGTGTCATAATTCTATTTCTTTAACTATTATTATATAGACATAAAAGATGCCGAAAGATTGGTATACGAAAGTATATTTTAATTAGTTGTAAATTTTTTGATTTTAAATCATCAGATGAAAAGAAGTCTAATAAATTACCTTCAACAAGATTAAATTTTAATCATTTTAAATTGATGTTTATTTTCTATAAATAGCTAATAAACAAGTTTTTATATTTTTTATATTCGTTTTTTATTGAATAATAATCACATTTTTTCGTTTTATTTTTGCTTTTTTATTTTTTGCTTTCATTAACGATTTTTATCAACATTTAGATTGAGAATAGAAAGAATGTTTTTAGATAGCTTTAGTGGTGTGTAATTTTTTCTCGTTATGAGGAAATTTATTCTTGTTGGGGAATTAATGAGTGATTTGGGTCAAAAAAAAATCCCTGAAACATTTTAAACGAATCAGGGATTTTAAAAAACTACCTATAGTTTATTTTTTCTTTTGTTGTTGTATTTGTTGTTGTTGGCGCATCATATCTTCCATTTTCTTTTGAAAGCCACCTTTCTTTTTAGCTGATTCGGGCTTCTTTTTATTTTCCTGAATTTGAGCATGGATTTTATCATCATCAACAAATCTTCTGATAAAATATTGCTGAGTAAAGGTTAAAACGTTAGCTAAAAAGTAATAGTAATTTAAACCAGCAGGGTAGCTATTTAAGACACCAAAAAATATAATTGGAGTGATGTAGCCAATATATTTCATTTGCCCCTGTACGCCCGAAACTTGGTTGTTAAAGTAAGTATAAATAAGGGTGGAGATGGTCATCAATAAACACATTAAACTAATGTGATTCCAGCCTAATAGTGGAATGGTTGGGAAAGTGATTAACTCATCAAAAGTAGAAAGATCTTTCATCCATAAAAAGCTCTCTTGTCTTAATTCAAAAAGGTTAGGAAAGAAATAGAAAAAGGCAAGAATAAAAGGCATTTGAAAAACCATTGGTAAGCATCCGCCTAATGGGTTTACACCTGCTTGTTTATAAAGTTTTAGATACTCTTGTTGAACCAGTGCTTGATTTCCTTCACCTACTTTTTTCTTGATCTCATCCATCTCAGGTTTTAACACCCTCATTTTAGCCATAGATAAATAAGACTTGTAAGTAAATGGAAATAAAACAGATTTTAAAATAACAGTTAATAAAAGAATAATTAAGCCATAACCTAGGTTTAAAGTTTCAAAAAAGTTAAAAATAGGCAGTACTAAAAATCTGTTAATCCATTTTAAAGGACCCCAACCCATTTTTACCTGAGCATCTAAATCATGTCCTTGATCTTTTAACTGACTAAACTTGTTAGAACCAAAATAGAACTGCATTTCATAACGACTGTTATCTTGATTTTTATAAGGTAAGGTTAACTGGGCTGCGTAAGCTTTAACTGCTGAGCTATCAGCAAGTGTTTTTATTTTTACTTCAGCTTTGCTAAAACCATCTTTAGAAATTAATGCTCCAGAAAAAAAGTGTTGTTTAAATGATACCCATTCAATTTTCCCCTTATCTAGTATTAGCTCTTCATCTTCACTTTCGCTTAAATAATCTACACCTTCTACTGTTTCTTTGTAGTAAGTTGTAGAGTACATTCTTTCATTCTTAATATCTTTTTCTTGTTGTAATAGTTTTGTATCCCAATTTAACAACAAATTAGTGTCTGATATTTTGTTTTGAAAGCCTTTTAATTCAATGTTAAAATCAACTTTATTAGAGTTTGGAGCTAAAGAGTAGATGTAATTAATTGCAGATCCATCAACGTTAAGCATTTGCATTACCACTCGCTTGTCATCAGTACTTATTTTATTAAAAAGTAAGTTGTTGGTATTTACGGTAGCAACGTTGGTTTTGTAGCTTAAGCCAAAATTAGTGTCTTCATTATTAAAAAGAACTACTGGTTTGCCTGCAAAAGTTTTTTCGTTTTTGATTTCAACACTTGCTATTCTGCCACCTTTGTTAGAAATGCTTAATTTAATAAGGTTGTTTTCTAAAGTGATTAATTCTTCATTAAAGTTAGTAGAACTAATTTTTGAAGAATCATTTATAGCTAAAGTTGCTGTAGGTGTTGTAGCAACATTTTTTGAAATATTGCTTGGCTTTCCTTGAGATAAAGCTATAGAATCTTGCTTCGCTTTTGTCCTTGCTTCTTCTAACTTTATTTCTTCTGATGATGGTTTTAAAAGAAAGGTTGATCCTACTAAAATTATTAATATCAGGAATAATCCTGTAAATGTATTTCTATCCATTATTGTTGTTTAAATCCTCTTTTTTAATTTTTCTTTCTAGCGTATTCTATTGAAGCGGCGACAAATTTAACAAAAAGTGGGTGAGGATTAGCCACTGTTGATTTTAATTCTGGGTGAAATTGTGCGGCTACAAAATAAGGATGACTTTTAAGCTCTATTATTTCTACCAAATTATTCTCTGGATTAATCCCAGAGGCTATCATACCAGCATTTTCATATTGAGTTAAGAAATCATTATTAAATTCATAACGGTGTCTATGGCGCTCAGTAATTTTAGATTTTCCGTAAATAGCATGTGCTTTTGTTCCTTTTTTAAGCTCGCAAGTATAAGAACCTAGTCTCATGGTGCCACCTTTTAGGGTAATTTTTTTCTGTTCTTCCATCATAGAAATAACAGCATGTTCTGTGCTTTCATCCATTTCTGTACTATGAGCATGAGTAAGACCCAAAACATTTCTGCCAAATTCAATTACAGCACATTGCATTCCTAAACAAATTCCAAAAAATGGGATGTTGTTTTCTCTTACAAACTGAATAGCAATTATTTTTCCTTCAATTCCTCTGTTTCCAAAACCTGGGGCAACCAATACGCCATCTAAATGGCTCAATTTAGCTTTTACATTTTCTTCTGTAATGCCTTCAGAGTGAATGCATTCTACTCTAACTTTGCACTCATTTTGTGCGCCAGCATGAATAAAAGATTCTGTAATAGATTTATAAGCATCAGGTAATTCTACATATTTACCCACTAATCCCACTCTAATTTCAGCAGTAGGGTTTTTAAGTCGGCCTAAAAAATCTTTCCAGCTTTCTAAATCAGGCTCATTTTTTAAAGGAAGTTTTAATTTAGAAAGTACAGTACGGTCTAATTGCTCTTTTAACATCAGTAAAGGCACATCATAAATGGTTTTAGCATCTATAGATTCTATTACTGCATTAATGTTTACGTTACAAAACAGGGCTATCTTTTTTCTGATGTCTTGAGAAATATGATGTTCTGTACGGCAAACTAAAATATCTGGTTGAATACCATATTCTAACAACATTTTAACCGAGTGTTGTGTAGGTTTAGTTTTTAATTCTCCGGCTGCAGCCAAAAATGGAATTAGGGTTAGATGAATAACAATTGCATTATTAGAGCCTACTTCCCATTTCAACTGTCTTACTGCTTCTATAAAAGGTAAAGATTCAATATCACCTACGGTTCCGCCTAATTCTGTAATTACAATATCATAATCGCCACTTTCGCCTAAAAGGCGCATATTTCTTTTTATTTCATCGGTAATATGAGGTACTACTTGTACAGTTTTACCTAAGTAAGCGCCTTCTCTTTCCTTATTAATTACGTTTTGATAAATTCTACCGGTGGTAATGTTGTTGGCTTGTGTGGTTGGTACATTTAAGAAACGTTCGTAATGCCCTAAATCTAAATCTGTTTCGGCACCATCCTCGGTAACATAACATTCGCCATGTTCATAAGGGTTTAAAGTTCCTGGATCTATATTAATATAGGGATCAAATTTTTGGATAGTTACGCGGTAACCTCTGGCTTGTAAGAGTTTAGCTAATGAAGCGGAAATAATACCTTTTCCTAAAGACGATGTAACGCCTCCCGTAACAAAAATATACTTAGTCATGATGAATTTTGTGTTTTAAAAATTAAAAAGAAGCGCTAAAAAGGCATTTTTTAAATTTGTTTGTACGGGATTCAAAATTAGATATTTTTTTCGATTCTGTACTACATGTGAGCAAATAAGAAATGTTGAAAACCTGTTTTTATGATTTTTTTACTTTGCTTGAGCCATTATTAATCGTTTTAAGCAAATAGAAAAACCTTAAATAATATTACTTTTGGAAAAAATAAATTAGAGATGAATACCATTTACCGAAGTCTGCTTACTCGCTATCAAAATTACTTATTAGAGTTTTATCAATTGATAGAAGACAAAGAAATTATTACACCAAATGAATTGGCAAAATCTACGATGGTAAAAGATTTTTTGGAAAACTTACCCGAGTTTTCTGATTCCTTTGAAATTGAGTTCCAAATTCAAACTTCAATAGCTAATTTAACAAGTATATGGTTGGCACAATTTAATGAAGACGGCTTTAGTGTAAGGTCTTATACTTTAGATGGTTTAGATGAATTAGAAGAATGGTATTTTCATTATCATGATGAAATTAGAGAATACGAAGGGAATTTATTTACCGATGGAGATTGGGATTTGTTTTTAGAAGAAGTGGCAGAGATTGATACTTTTGGTGAAAAGAAAGTTCAAGCATCTTTTGTTTATAATGTTTAACACAACATTTAATTAATTCTAAATATCATTTAACCAGCTAAAATGTTTTTCAAGAATTTGTGTTTTGTTTTCTCTGGTATATTCTAAAAAACTTTGTGCTACTGGTGATAGTTTTTTGTTCTTTAGCCATATTAACCTCCAATTAGAAGTAATAGGTAATCCATCAACTTTAATAATTTCTAAATCACCATTAACTAACTCATTATGTATGCCAATTAAAGGCATAATAGAATAACCTAAGCCGGCAATAACAGCTTGTTTAACAGCTTCATTTGAGGTTAATTCTATTTTTTTTCTAATATTAACTTTGCTGCTTTCAAAAAAGCTTTCCATAATTAATCTGGTTCCAGATCCCAATTCTCGGTATATAAGAGGGATCTCATTAAAGATTGATTTTTTCTGAATATTTTCTTTGAATTGATGATTTCTGTTTCCTACTAAGTGAAGTTGATTAGCCATCAATATTTCTTCATTAACCTTTATAGTATATGGAAGTAAGGAAACTAAGGCAAAATCTACTTCATTGTTTTCTAAACTTTCTAAAACTTTGGATTTGTTGGTTACATCCATACTCAAATCAATTCCTTCATTTTTTTTTAGAAAATCAGAAAGAAAGTAAGGCATAATATATTTACCGGTAGATACTATTGCAAGTTTTAATCTGCCAGATAAGATGCCCTTATATGCCAGTGTTTTATAATTTATGGTGTAAACTTCATTAATAATTCTTTCGGCCATTTTAGCTATCTCATTGCCAAAGTCTGTAATATGTATTTGCTTGCCAATTACATCTATTAACGAAATCTCAAATTGATCTTGAAAATTTTTGAATTGAATAGAAACAGCTGGTTGACTAAGAAAAAGCTCTTTGGCTGCTTTTGTAATACTTTTTGTCTCTACAATCTTTAAAAAAACTTGTAACTGATGTAAAGTGTAATTCATAAAATTTATTAATGATTTGCATAACAAATATAAATAATAATATATGGATAGTCTGATTTACATTTGGTGAATATTAAAAGGAAATGATTTTAGATATTTTAAATGACGAGTTTTTAACTAAAGATGCTGAGAGAATAATTATTCAAATCATTCATGTCGCAATTAAATATCACGAGCAAAAAATAATAGCTCATTCAGATGATGAGGAATATGTAAGATCAAGGGAAAGTAGAATTATTGAGCTACATAAATATTTATATGAAACTATTGAATACATTAGCCAAGCTACTTATCAAATTGATTTAAAAGCACAAATTATCTTATCAAATTCAAGAAAAAATATACCTGGTTAGCGCATGATATCGGAAAAAGAAAATTATTCAATAAGAAAGGCAGTTAAAAGATTTTATCAACTGGTTAGTTTAGAGCGAAAAGAAATAGGCTTTGTTTATTTTTATGCAATTATAAGCGGTTTTATATTATTATCTCTTCCATTAGGTATACAAGCAATTACAAATTTATTATTTGGTGCAACCGTAAGTACATCATTAATTGTTTTAATAGGTGTGGTTGTACTTGGGGTGCTTTTTACGGGCATTTTACAAGTTGCACAAATGCGAGTGATAGAACGCATTCAACAAAGAATATTTACCAGATTAACTTTTGCTTATGCTTATCGCATTCCAAAAATTAGCCTTATTAGTATTGATGATTATTATTTGCCTGAGTTAGTGAATAGGTTTTTTGATACCGCTAACCTCCAAAAAGGTTTCTCTAAGCTTTTATTAGACTTTCCGGCTGCCAGTATACAAATCTTGTTTGGTTTAATATTGTTATGCTTTTATCATCCGGTATTTATTGTTTTTGCGTTGATAGTTTGCAGCTTAGTTTACATGATTTTTTACTTTACCAGCGCTAAAGGATTTAAAACTAGCATGGTAGAGTCTGATTATAAATATGATGTAGCTCATTGGTTAGAAGAAGTATCAAGAGCAATAAAAACATTTAAATTTCACCAGCATAATGAACTTCATTTAGAAAAAACAGATAAACTGGTGTCTGGCTACTTATCATCAAGAACCTCACATTTTATGGTTCTTATTTTACAATACAGGGTGCTTATCATTTTCAAAGTGTTAATCACGGCCGCCATGCTAATTATTGGTTCTTACTTGTTTATAGAGCAACAAATTAACTTAGGGCAATTTATAGCTTCAGAAATTATCATCATCACTATTTTAAACTCTATAGAAAAGCTCATCGTTAATTTAGAGGTGGTTTATGACGTTTTAACAGCTTTAGAAAAACTTAACAAGGTTTTAGATAAGCCTCAAGATGAAAGTGCTGATTTAGTACTAAATCAAAATATTCCTAAAAAATTAGGTGTAAGCATTAAAGCCAATGATTTGTCATTTGCTTATCCAAACAAAAGACCTATTATTAAAAACGTAAATTTTGAGATTAAAGAAGGTGAAAAAGTTTGTATAACAGGCTTAGAAGGTACAGGAAAATCTACTTTATTGAAACTTTTAGCAGGCATTTATCCAGATTTTTCTGGAAATATTTTATTCAATGGCTTGGCTATTAAAATGGTACCTAAGAAAATTCTTTACCAAAATATTGCTACGCTTTTTGCTGATGATGAGTTGTTTAGTGGAACACTTTTAGAAAACATTACAATAGGCAACAAAAACGTAAATTTTAATGATTTAGACTTAGTTTGTAAAATAGTTGGGTTAGAAGAATTTATAACTGGTCAACAACAAGGTTATCAACTTCATTTAGATCCGCAAGGTAAAAAGCAATCTTACAATACAGTACAAAAGATTTTATTAGCTAGATGTTTAGTAAATAAACCATCGCTTTTATTAGTGGAAGATACTTGGGGAGGTATTGAGCCTAGCATCAGAAAGCAAATTATTTCATATTTAACAAACGAAAATCAACAATTTACCTTGTTAGTTGTCACTAATGATGAAGATTTTATTAGCAAATGCAATAAGAAATTATATTTAGATAACGAAATATTTAAAACTAGTACAATTTAAAATTAAATGTTTTTAGAAAATAAAATACCAGCTGATGCTTTTGGCAAATTCAAATCATTAGAAACTGTAATGATTGAGCCAAAAGGATATGGCAGACGAAATAGATGGATAATTTTTACGATTGTTGGTTTGGTTATCGTTTTATGTTTGCCATGGACCCAAAATATACAATCTACAGGCCAAATTTCTACCTTAAACCCTAAACAGCGCCCTCAGCAAATAAACAGCATTATTGCTGGTAGAATTTCTGAATGGAGAGTAAAAGATGGCCAATTAGTACAAAAAGGAGATACTTTAGCATTGATAACCGAGATTAAAGAAGATTATTTAGATCCATCTCAATTAATTAGGGTTGATGAGCAAATAAAAGCTAAAGATGCTTCTATAGATTTTTATCAAAATAAAGCAGATGCCACAAGCTCTCAAGCCGTTACTTTAGAAACTTCGCGGATTTTAAAATTAAATCAGTTGGCTAACAAAGTAAAGCAATACACTTTATTGGTACAATCTGATAGTATTAGTTATTTGGCAGCACAAAATCAATTAAAAATTGCTGATCAACAATTGGCCCGTCAAAAGCAATTATATGATGCAGGTTTAAAATCATTAACCGAGTTTGAGCAACGTCAACAAGCTTATCAAGATGCTTTATCCAAAAAAATTGGAGCTGAAAACAAGTTTTACAATAGTAAAAACGAACTTTTAAACGTTAAAATTGATAGGGCAGCTATTGATCAAGAATATGCCGAAAAAATTCTGAAAACAACGGGTGATAGATTTTCTACATTATCAGAAATGGCTACTACGCAAAGCGAAATTGCCAAATTAAAAAATCAATTAAGCAATTATAGTATTAGAAGAGGCTTTTATGTGATTATTGCGCCACAATCTGGTCAGGTAATTAGAACAAGTAAATCGGGCATTGGCGAAACTGTAAAAGATGGAGACCCGCTATTAGAAATAGTACCTGTTCAATTTGAAGAGGCAGTAGAGATTTTTATAGACCCATTTGATTTACCCTTAGTAAACAAGGGCCAAAAAGTAAGGTTACAGTTTGATGGTTTCCCAGCTATTGTTTTCTCGGGTTGGCCAAATTCATCTTATGGAACTTTTGGAGGTAAAATAGCAACTGTTGATCCTTCTATCAGTATCAATGGTAAATTTAGAGCTTGGGTTATACCCGATGAAAATGAAAAACCTTGGCCTACCATGCTTAGCTACGGATCTGGAGCTAAAGGAATTGCCTTACTTAAAGATGTACCAGTTATTTATGAACTATGGCGTAAACTAAATGGCTTTCCGCCAGAATATTATACTTCTGGTAATAATAATAACAATGCAACTTCTAGCGCTAAGGAGGCTAAAAAATGAGAAAAAGTATCATTTTAATTTTATTATTACTCACCTCTTTTCTAACTGTTTGTGCGCAACAAAATACAGACACTTTAACTTGGAATCAGTTTAAAGAAATTATTAAAAAGTATCATCCGGTGGCTATGCAAGCTAATTTGGTAGAAAGTTTGGCTAAAGCCAGGATGAAACAAGCCTGGGGAAATTTTGATCCTAAACTATCTGCCAATTTTGAACAAAAAGTTTATGATGGAACAGAATATTATCAATTTTTAACACCAGAAATAAAATTGCCACTTTGGTATGGTTTAGAGTTAAAAGGGAATTATTCTGAAGCAGAAGGTGTTTACATTAACCCAGAAAGTAGGTTGCCAGCAGAAGGTTTAAGTTTTATTGGTTTAAATATGTCTTTAGGTAAAGGTTTGTTAATAGACAAGCGTAGGGCTGCGGTAAAACAAGCAAATATTTTTAAAGAAGCAAGTGCCAACCAACAGTTATTAATTATTAACGATTTGATTTTGGATGCCGGTGAAGCTTATTTATACTGGCAAAACAGCTACCAAATCACTTTAATTTATGAACAAGCTTTAAAGTTAACCGAGGTAAGATATGAAGCTGTAAAAAACAGTGTTATTGGCGGAGATAGACCAGCTATTGATACTGTTGAAGCAGTTACTCAAATTCAACAAAGGCAAATACAATTACAACAAGCGCAACTTAATTTAAAAAGCGCATTATATGATTTAGGTTCGTTTATGTGGTTGCCCCAAAATCAACCTGTTGATATAGAAAAGTTAAACATATTGCCTCAAAAACAAGAAATAGAAATTCCTCAAACGTTAAATCCAGCTATTACAAACAACCCTAAATTATTAAGTTATGGGTTTAAGCTTAGAGATTTAGAAGTTGAAAAAAGATTGAAAGCAGAAAGTTTAAGACCAACTTTGGATTTACAAGTTGGGCTTTTAAATACTGGGCAAAGTGCGTTTAGAAATATCAATAGAAATTATTGGGAAAATAATAATAAAATAGGGTTGCAATTTTCTTTCCCACTCACTTTTACAACTGCCAGAGGCGATTTAGCAGAAGCTAAGCTCAAAATTAAAGATACCGAGTACGAACAAAGTTTGGTGCGTAATAATTTAGAAGTAAAATTTAATCAAAACAGGGCAGAGGCTACTACTTTAAAAGCTCAGTTAGTCATTATTAAACAATCTGTTGAGGCCAATAAAAAGTTAGTAGAAGGAGAAGAAATGAGATTTAAGTTTGGTGATAGCTCACTGTTTTTAATTAATGCCAGAGAAAGTAAGCTGATAGAAACTCAGGAAAAACTAATAGAAACAGAAAATAAAATCAGAAAAAACAAGCTTAAAGCCGAGTGGATATTAGGCGCTCTAACTAACTAAAAAAATATTAGTTATTAAAGTTCGAAATCACTTTAGCTTTATATAAACTTGGTGTAGTTCCTTCTAATTTTCTAAAAACCCGACTAAAATAATGCTGGTTATTAAAGCCAGCTTTAAAGCAAGCATCAGAAATACTGCAATAAGGATTTTTTAGAAATTGTTTGGCCAACTGAATACGTTCTTTGATTATAAAATCTACAGGTGAAATTCCCAATTCTAATTTAAATATTCTAAAAAAACTAGCCTTACTCATATAAGCCATCTGACTTAAAGCATCAATACTTAATTTTTCTGTAAGGTGAGCTTTTATGTATTGAATAATGTAAGCAAATCTATTTCCGGTAGATAATTGGTTTAGGTTATCTTTTATCTCCTGTAAATTTTGCATTTGCATAATTCTAACCAGCAATTCCTTAAGCGTTAAATTGGCTAAAATATCTTTAGTAATATAATCTCCGGTACTAATGCTAATCAACTTGTTTATCAGTTGTGCTAACTCATAATTATTAAAAAAATGGAATTGCTGATAATTCAATTGCCATAAATCACCATCTGCTTTAGCATAACTTTCATTTAAAAAATCTAAAGTGTTTTTGATTTCTTGATGATTTATAGCTAAGGCAGTACATTGAGATGGATTAAGTTCTGAAGCCTCCGGGAAATCAATAGTCATGGTAACATTTGGCGGTACAATTACAGTTTCACCAGGCAAATAATCAAAACCCGGTTTATCAAATAAATGCATCACTTTTTTACCTCTTAACATGCTGGTAATTACCAAATCATTAAAAGTTAGTGGAACTAATTCGCTGCGCTCATAAGTTTCAAAAATATTAAGCTCACAATGGTTTAAAGTGTAGGCTTTTCTGTTTTCTACCAGCGTTTGAAGTCCTTTTTTATCCGATAAGTTAAATGGTGAAATTAAATTCCCTCTCATTCATAAATGGTTTATATAACCACAAGTTAGTAATTGTTTTAGCAAATTAGAATACAATTTAAAATTGAAACTATTGTGCTAGTAATTGATACCATAATGCACAAATTTTAAGAAGTACCTGCATAACTTAGTGTTACCAATTAAAAATTTTAAATTATGAGTATAGCGAAAAGACCTTCTTTTAAAGAGAAGTATGACAATTTTATTGGAGGTAAATTTGTTCCACCAATTAAAGGCGAGTATTTTGATAACATTTCACCCATAGATGGTAAGGTATTTACCAAAGCGGCAAGATCAACAAAAGAAGATATTGAAGCCGCTGTAGATATTGCCAATGTAGCTTTTAAAACCTGGAGCAAAACATCTGCAACTACCAGAAGTAATCTTTTATTAAAAATTGCTCAAATTATTGAAGATAACTTGGCTTACTTAGCCACAGTAGAAACTATTGATAATGGTAAAGCCATAAGAGAAACCATGGCTGCCGATTTACCTTTGGTGGTAGATCATTTCCGTTATTTTGCAGGGGCAATTAGGGCCGAAGAAAGTTCTATTTCAGAACATGATGAATTTACAGTAAGTATTAATTTACAAGAGCCTTTAGGTGTTGTTGGACAAATTATTCCCTGGAACTTCCCATTATTAATGGCTACTTGGAAAATTGCACCCGCTTTAGCTGCCGGATGTTGCATAGTTGTAAAACCAGCCGAACAAACGCCAACTAGCATTATGTGCTTAATGGAGTTAATTGGAGATGTTTTACCAGCAGGAGTGTTAAACGTAGTTACAGGTTTTGGGCCAGAAGCAGGGAAACCATTGGCTACTAATCCAAATATTAGTAAGGTAGCTTTTACAGGAGAAACCACCACAGGCCGTTTAATTATGCAATATGCATCAGAAAACTTAATTCCGGTGACGATGGAATTAGGAGGAAAATCGCCAAATATTTTCTTTGAATCTGTTGGTGCGGCTGACGATGCCTTTTTTGATAAAGCAGTAGAAGGCGCTGTAATGTTTGCTTTAAACCAAGGAGAAATTTGTACTTGTCCGTCTAGAATTTTAGTTCATGAAAATATTTATGATAAGTTTATGAAACGAGTGATTGAACGTACAAACGCTATTAAAATGGGTAATCCTTTAGATTCTGAAACCATGATGGGCGCACAAGCCTCTAATGATCAGTTTGAAAAGGTATTAAGCTACATGGATATTGGTAAAAAAGAAGGTGCAGAGCTTTTAGCTGGTGGCGAAGCCAATAAATTACCTGATGAATTGGGTGGAGGTTATTACATTAAACCAACCATATTTAAAGGGCATAATAAGATGCGTATTTTCCAGGAAGAGATTTTTGGTCCGGTAGTTTCTGTTGTCACTTTTAAAACCACAGAAGAAGCTATAGAAATTGCAAATGATACGCTTTACGGATTAGGAGCCGCCGTATGGACTAGAGATGCTCATGAGATTTATCAAGTACCAAGAGCCATTCAGGCAGGTAGAGTTTGGGTAAATTGTTACCATAATTATCCGGCTCATGCGCCTTTTGGCGGATACAAAAAATCTGGTTTTGGTAGAGAAAATCATAAAATGATGTTAAACTACTATCGCCAAACAAAGAATATGTTGATTTCTTATGACAAGAATAAACTTGGATTCTTTTAATTGAATTGGCATTTTAAGAACAGACTTGGTTTTGCGTTAACGATGGAAGCGGCATCCTTTTTGGTTTTTTCCCAAAAAGATACAGCGGACAGCGTATTAAAACGCCCATATTAAATATTTAAAATGATTAAAAGAGTAGATGTAACTCCAGCAGCAGTTAAAGTTATTGATGATTTAAAAGGTAGGTTTGGCGAATTAATGTTTCACCAGAGTGGAGGCTGTTGCGATGGTTCTTCGCCTATGTGTTTTGAAAAAGGTGATTTTAAGATTGGAAGTAGCGACGTTAAGATAGGAGAGGTAGAAGGCTGCGAGTTTTTTATGAGCATTTCTCAATTTGAATACTGGCAACATACACACTTAACTTTAGATGTTACTCCCGGCAGAGGCTCAAGTTTTTCGATTGAAATTCCAATGGGTATTCGTTTCCTCATCAGATCTAGATTATATACTGATGAAGAAATGAAAGATTTAGAACCTGTTCAATACTATGAATCTTAAAAAACAAAAAAAGCTCGATTTGAATTTCAAATCGAGCTTTTTTTAAATTCATCTTCATCAATAAATACTAATCTAATCCGCCTTTTCTGGTTGGAGAAGTTACTTTTGGCCATGTCATTTGCTGGCCTGTTCTTGGGTTTACAGGTAAAACAATTTTCTCTCTTGAAGTAGTTTGAGGATCTTCGCAAGCCATGTAAACTAAAATAGCGGTTAAAATTGCATTGTTTCTAACATCATCAAAAACAATTTTATCATAAGTATCTCTGTTAGTGTGCCAAGTATAACTTCCGTAAGACCAGCTTAGCGAGCTTAATGAAAACGCAGGCACTCCAGCAGCAACAAAAGAAGCATAATCAGAGCCACCACCACCTGGCGAGCCAGGGAAATTAGTTTCAATTTGGCTTCTAATCTCAGCAGGCACTTTATTTAACCATCGGCCTAAATAATCATAAGAATTTAAAAATCCTTGTCCAGCTAAATTAACTACTCTACCTGTTCCGTTATCTTGGTTAAATAAAGCCTGAATATTTTTTACAATTTCTGGATGATCCTCTACAAAAGCTCTCGAACCGTTTAAACCTTGTTCTTCGCTACCCCAATGCCCAACTAAAATGGTTCTTTTTGGGTTTGGATAAACTTTTTTAAGAATACGCATTGCTTCCATCATGGTAATAGTTCCGGTTCCATTATCAGTAGCACCGGTTCCACCATCCCAAGAATCAAAATGTGCAGATAGCATCACATATTCCTCTGGTTTTTCTGTCCCTTTAATTTCTGCTATTGTATTAAAAGTAGGCACCACACCTAAATTTTTAGATTCGGCAGTAATATTTAATGTTGGTGCATTTCCTGATTCGGCTAAACGAAACAACATTCCGTAATCTTCTAAGGCTACATCAACAGAAGGAATTTTTTTAGTGTAAGCACTGAAAATCTTATTTACTCCAAATCCTGCCGACCAGTTACTGGTAATTATTCCAATGGCTCCCGCTTTTTCTAAAGCAAGTGGAAGTGTACGAGCAGTATATCCGGTTTTTCTAATTCTTGCAGCCCAAGACTGAGTTTTTTCTGTTCTATCTTTCTTCATTTTTTCGATAGATTCTTTGGTTCCAAATTCTGTCCAGTTATAATCTGGTCTTCCGGTGGGTTGAGCCATAGAAATTAAAACAATTTTTCCTTTAACATTGGGTAACCAGTTTTGGAAAGCTATAGAATCAGCTAAATCAGGGATGATCACCACACTGCCGGTAACTCCTTTTGATGAAGTAGAAGGACTCCAAGCCAATTGCATCCCTTCTAAAGATTTTATTCTCGGCGAAAGCATATCAATATGCGTAATTCCTCTTTCCCAGCCACGCCAATCGCCCCATTTTTCATTTTTAGCACTAATTCCCCAATCTGCATATTTTTTAACAGCCCAATCATTCGCCATTTTCATTTGAGGCGTTCCCACTAAACGTGGTCCAACTTGGTCCATCAATTCATGACCTAATTTTTCTAGCTGAGAGTTTTCTGTAGCCTCTTTAACAATGGCTTCGGTAATAGGGTCTTTTGTTTGTGCAAAAGAAATGCTGTAGCTAAACGCTAAAGCTAAAAGTAGGGGTTTAGTTATTTTCATATTTCTGATTTTGTTAAATGAGTTTCTACAAGAATTATTTGATTCAAATTTAAATGTAGCGTTTCTGATAGATAGATGAATAACCTAAACGAGTTAAATAGTGAAATAGGCGTTTATCTAACGAGATTTTTACTTAGTTTACCAGTGTTTAGCCCCAAAAGCAATAAGCATTATGGCTTAAGCAATATAGGTTTGAGGTGCATGGTGATTTTAATAAACCAGCTTTTCAATGTTTTGTAAAAAGCCGCTACTTACTCTAATTTTAAAATCTAATTGGATTTAAAGTGATGTTCTTGAAGTATGCCCAATATAATATCGACCAGATTTTAAGGATTGTAAAATATAGGTGTGAAACATAGAAAATGCTTTAAAACAAAAAAACTCCTTAAGGGCATGTAAGAAGTTTATGTACTCAGAGCTCCGAATGAAAATCGGGGCACTCCCTAATAAAGAGACATTATTAAATTTTGATGAATTTAGTTTCCATTTTCTGCAATCAATTTTTCGATGTAAATCCTGCTTTTTAGATTTTATTTCAAGTTCTCTACGGTTTGCTTCAATTTTTGTATTGAATTCTTCGGTGTAAACTATTTTCCAAGGACCTTTATTTTTAGTTGCAGTAACTTTTCCTGATTGATGTCTTTCTAATCTTTCCTCAAGATTTTGAGTATGCCCAATATAATATCGACCTGATTTTAAGGATTGTAAAATATAGGTGTGAAACATAAGAATTGCTTTAAACAAAAAAATCCCTTACGGGCATGTAAGAGATTTTGTACTGAAAGCGGGAATCGAACCCGCACTCCCTTAACGGGAACAGGATTTTAAGTCCTGCGTGTCTACCAGTTCCACCATTTCAGCAGCTTTGATAGCAATGGAGCGAAAGACGAGGTTCGAACTCGCGACCTCAACCTTGGCAAGGTTGCGCTCTACCAACTGAGCTACTTTCGCATTATTATTAAGACTCTTATAATTGTTAGTGACCTTCCCGAACTTTCTTCGGGACGCTCTACCAACTGAGCTAATTCGCATTTTATTATTTGTGTTAAAGAACTATCCCTTGCGGGTTGCAAATATAGACAGAAAAATATTCTTTGCAAGATTGAATTGAAAAAAAATCAGCAACATTTTATAATTCGCTATCTTTCAGCATAAAAAAAATTAAATCACGCTCAAAACCTCGGCTCAAAGCGTATTGTGTGAGCTTAAAATTCCTTTGATAAGCTGTTTTTTCTTTAACGCTTTCATTTTTTTTATCTAAAACTTCCTTTAATTTTTCTAAATATTCTGTTTCGTCTAAATTTTTTAATGCTTTTTTAACTAGCGGTAATGATACCTGCTTAAATTTTAGTCCCTGGGCTATTTTGTTTTTACCCCAACCTTTAATTCTTAGTTTCCCTCGGGCATAAGCATTTGCAAAACGCTCTTCGTTTAAAAAATTATTTTCTATCAAATAAGCTATAATTTCTTCTAACTCATCATATCTCATTCCTAAGTCAAGCAGTTTGCCCCTAACTTCGTATTGGCTTCTTTCTTGGTAAGCGCAATAAGATTCAGCTTTTAAAGTGGCCGTTTGTTTGTCAATATATTGAGGTATTTTTTTCTCCATACGCTATAAAATTAGTGATATTCGTGAATAATCGTCAACTTTGTGGCAATGTCTCAAATAGCTTATCAAATTCAAGATTTATCAAAAATTATTGCTGATAAGCTGGTGCTTCCTCATCCCGATCAAATTATTCGTCATATTTTAACAGATAGTAGAAAAGTTTCAGAAGCAAGTTCTTCGGTATTCTTTGCTTTAAAGGCTAGAAGAGATGCTCATCAATACATTCCGCAACTTTATGAGATAGGCTTAAGGTCTTTTGTAATCACTGATGAAAATTTTTCTGTCGCAAATTATCCCGATGCTAATTTTATTTGGGTTAAGGATAGTTTAAAGGCTTTGCAACAGTTAGTAGCTTATCATCGCAGTCATTTTCATTATCCGGTAATAGGTATTACGGGTAGTAATGGAAAAACTATTGTAAAAGAATGGTTATTTCAACTTTTAGCTGCCGATTTTAAACTCATTAGGAGTCCTAAAAGTTATAATTCTCAAATAGGTGTTCCTTTATCTGTTTGGGAAATGACCCATGATTATGATTTAGCCATATTTGAAGCTGGCATTTCTACCGTTCAAGAAATGGATCATTTAGAAGAAATTATTAAGCCTACCATTGGCATATTAACCAATCTGGCTTCTTCTCATGATGAAGGCTTTGAAAGCAGGACTCAAAAATTGCAAGAAAAATTAAGACTTTTCAAAAATTCAGAAACCTTAATCATCAATTCAAAATATATTTCAGAGCTTTCTGAAGCGAAAAAAATCTTTACCTGGAGTTTTGATCAAGATGCCGATTTAAAAATTACCGATATCAGTACCCACAATGGAAATTCGCTGATCAAAGGAATTTATAAAAACATAGAGATTGCTATTCGCATCCCTTTTACAGATAAAGCTTCAATAGAAAATGCAGTAATTTGTTGGGCTTCCATGCTTTATTTAAACTATCATCAGCAAGTAATTGCGCAAAGAATAGAAAAGCTTTTGGTAGTAAAAATGCGTTTAGAACTTAAAAGTGGCATCCATCAAACTGCCATTATTGATGATTCTTATAACTCTGATTTTTCTTCATTAGAAATTGCCATCGATTTTTTGAATCAGCAAAGTCAATATCTTACCAAAACGCTCATTCTTTCTGATATTCACCAGAGCGGAATTCCAGCTGTTCAGTTGTATCAAAAGGTTGCTCAATTAGTAGAAAACAAAGGAATTGATAAGTTTATAGGCATCGGCGAGGACCTTCAAAAACATCAGGGTAACTTTAAAATGAACAAATGGTTTTTTAAAGACACTGATGATTTTTTAGAACGATTTGATAAGCAGATATTTAAAAATGAAACCATTTTATTAAAGGGAGCAAGGCATTTTGAGTTTGAGCGCATCAGCAAAATACTCACCCAAAAAGTGCATGATACCGTTTTAGAAATTAATCTGAATGCTTTAGTGCATAACCTAAATCATTATAAATCTAAGCTAGCTCCGGGTGTAAAGTTAATGGCTATGGTAAAGGCTTTTGCTTATGGCAGTGGGAGTGATGAAATAGCTAATATTTTACAACATCATAAAGTAGATTATTTAGCTGTGGCTTATGCCGATGAAGGTGTAGCGCTAAGACAAGCAGGAATTACCTTGCCAATTATGGTTTTAAGCCCCGAAGTTTCATCTTTTGAAGCTTTAATCTCTAATCAGTTAGAACCAGAATTATATAGTTTTAGAATTTTAGAGGCTTTCGCCGATTACCTATCAGATCACCAAATAGAAAGCTATCCGGTTCATATTAAGTTAGATACAGGAATGCATCGTTTGGGTTTTACCGATGAAGATATTGCTGAACTGATTTCTTTTTTATTATCACATAAGGCTTTACAAGTGAAAAGTGCACTTTCTCATTTGGCGGCAAGCGAAAGTGATGTTCACAACAATTATACGCAACATCAAATTCAACTTTTTGATAAAATTTCTAATCGTTTATCTGAAGCTTTAGGTTATACATTTATCAAACACATTGCTAATACCGCAGCCATTAGCAAATGGCCGCAAGCACAATTTGATATGGTGAGGTTAGGAATTGGCTTATATGGGATAGAAAGTGTGATTGCTGAAAGAGCCGCACTACAAAATGTAGCCACCTTAAAAACCACCATTACCCAAATTAAAGAATTAAAAAAGGGAGAAACAGTAGGTTATGGCCGAAGTGGGATAATGAAGAAAGATGGAAAAATTGCTACCGTTAAAATTGGATATGCAGATGGTTATCCCCGAGCTTTAGGAAATGGGGTAGGATATATGTTAATTAACGGTAAACGGGCTTATACCATAGGGAATATTTGTATGGATATGACCATGCTTGATATTACCGGATTAGCAATTAAAGAGGGCGATGATGTGATTATTTTTGGGGAAGAACTTTCTGTTTATGATTTATCAAAACAGTTAAATACCATTCCTTATGAAGTAATTACAAATATATCACAAAGGGTAAAACGTGTTTATTTTTACGAATAATTTAGAAAGATGAAAAGGATATTAAATGCATTATTAAGGTATTTTGCAAAAGGTTTATTGGTAGTTTTACCTTTAGGAGCGGCTTTCTTTGTTATTTTTTGGGCTTTTTCTTCGGCAGATGATGCGCTAAATTTTAGTGAAAAGTTTTTGATTAATCCAGCCACAGGGCAGCCGTTGTATATACCAGGCTTGGGTATTCTATCGGTAATCATCATTATTTTGGTTGCAGGTTTTATTGCTACTTATTTAATTACTGAGCCTATTTATAATTGGTTTAATAGATGGTTAAACAAGATTCCTCTCTTCAAGTTTATTTATTCTTCCATCAAAGATTTAACCGAAGCTTTTGTTGGTGATGATAAAAAATTAAGCGAGCCTGTTTTGGTAGAAGATTCACACGGCTTTAAACGCATTGGGTTTTTAACTCAAAAAGACCTTGGTTCTTTTGGTTTAAAAGGCGATGTGGCTGTTTATTTTCCTTGGTCTTATTCTTTTGCTGGGCAAGTGCTTATTGTAAGTGCCGATAAGGTAAAACCTTTAAAAATATCATCGGCGCAAGCTATGAAATTTATAGTTTCTGGAGGGGTAAGCTCTATCCATTAATTGATATTATACTTTATAAAACCGGTAGAAATCCCAAATCTGGTATAAGCATATTTATCATTAAAGTAAATGTTGTAAGGATCTTCTCCGTAGTATCCGGCGGCAGCCATCAAAAAAACATTGTTCATAAAAGGTAAACTGTAATGGATAGAAAGTTCGGCATTTAAACGCTTTTTTGGCGCAATTAAGCCGTAATTTTGAATTTTATTTACCGCATAAGAAATCTCGGTATTAAATCTTAAATATTCTTTTTCTAGTTTTTGAGCTTTTGGCTCATCATTCGCTTTTCTTTTCCAGCCATTTTTCTTTTCCGAAAAATAGAAAGCATATCTCCGCCAAGAGAAATTGTATAACAATCTGGTAAAACCATAATTATTATCTAAAGCTTTTTCATAAGCAAACCATTTATTCCATTGTAAACCTATTCTATGGTTATTGGAGCTATAATCTTCATCTTGATTTTTATTAGAAAAGCTCCCAAAACGGTAAGAAGTAGTTAAATAATTAGTGCTAAAATTACCATTATAGGTGTTAATAGTACTGTTAGCGTTTACAGCTTCTCCATCTTGTCCGTTAGAATGATGGGTAAAACTTAGCTCGGCATATTTATAATTATTGATGTTTTTGTTTAAACGAATAAAGGTGCTGCCTCCCAATTTAAAACTTGGTGTTCTTACGCCAGCAGATTGCTCATTTCTAACCCTAACGGTAAATTCTGGAATTACCGCAAAGGCGATGGGAGAGTTTTTAGTGCCTAACAACATATAAGTGGTTGTTAATTTACCTGAAATGATATATTTTGAGGGAGCGCCTATTTCGCTAAGTGGTGAGGTATAAGATAGCTCTCCATTTTCTTTATAACGATCAACAAATTGTTGATTTATTAAATTAGAATCTAATTGCTGCGCAAATAAACAAGGAGATATAAATAGAAAAACAGTTAAAAACAAGCAATTTAAAGACATGCTTTTAACAACGTTTAAATTAGAAAATTGGATGTTTTAAGATTGAATTATAGCTTTTTTAGGACTGTATTTAGAATATAATGCACCAATGACTGGAGGTAGAGTTGTGAAAATACTAATAATTAAAATTACCCAACTAAAGTTTTCTTTTACAAAAGGTAAGTTTCCAAATATGTAACCCAGCATCAAAAAGCCAATTATCCATAAAAAGCCTCCCGTAATGTTATAGTAAGAATATTTGTAGAAAGGCATTTTTATTACACCGGCTACAAAAGGCACAAAAGTTCTTAAAACAGGAAAAAACCGACTTAATACCACAGATTTACCACCATGTTTGGCAAAAAATGCTTGTGTTTTGTGGTAATAGCTAAACTTTAAAAATTTATTCTCGGGCTTAAAAACTTTGGGCCCCAAATAGTGGCCTAAGCTGTAATTTACCTGATTTCCGGCTACGGCTGCAACAAATAAAATTAATGCGAGTAAATAAATGTTTAATCCGGTACCACCTCCAGCAATTAATGCTCCGGCTGCAAATAGTAAAGGATCGCCAGGTAAAAAAGGAGTAACAACAAAGCCAGTTTCTGCAAAAATAATGATGAACAAAATAAGATAAGTCCAAAATTGATAATTAATGATCAGTAAATTTAGATGTTGATCTATGTTTAAGAGCACATCAAAAACGTTGTTAATAAAATCCAAAATAGTTAAATAGTATAAAAATTCATCAAGCAGATAGCAATAAGCCTACCGCAATTGAGGTAACAAAAAATTATATGTAAAGTTTATTAGAAGTTAGGTTTCAGTACGTATTTGTCATAGAACCTAAAAATATGCTCTGCAGCTTCTTCAGCAGTATCAACTAGTCTAAAAAGATTTAAATCTTCGGCGTTTATGTTTTTTTCTTTTTCTAACATGGTGCCTTTAATCCAATCTATTAATCCGCTCCAATAATCTGTACCTACCAGTACAATTGGAAAACGAGCGATTTTACCAGTCTGAATCAATGTCATGGCTTCAAAAAGTTCATCCATGGTACCAAATCCTCCTGGCATCACAATATAACCCTGTGAGTATTTCATAAACATCACTTTTCTGATGAAGAAATAATCAAATTCCAGTATTTTATCTCTGTCTATGTACCGGTTATGGAACTGCTCAAAAGGCAATTCAATGTTTAACCCTACAGACTTTCCACCAGCTTCAAAAGCACCTTTGTTACCAGCTTCCATAATACCTGGGCCACCACCTGTAATTACACCGTAGCCACGTTCGGTTAATAATCTGCCGGTTTCTACCGCCATTTGGTAGTATTTGTTTTCGTTTTTTGTTCTTGCCGAACCAAATATAGATACACAGGGTCCAATTTTAGCCAACTTCTCAAATCCATCAACAAATTCAGCCATGATTTTAAAAATCTGCCAAGAGTCTGTTACTTTAATCTCTTGCCAGGTCTTATTTTCAAATGCACTTCTTATTTTTTCTTCACTTGTCATATTCAGCTGCTAAATTCTATTATAATGCTACGCAATTTTAGCTTGTTTGTTTGAAATTATAAACAAGCCCGCAAAAGTAATCATTCCGTTTATTAAAATAAGTTCGTTATCAAAAACATAGCCACCTAATAATGAGGCCGAATTTTGGTTTAAGAAATAACAAATGGCAGGAGATAAAATACAGATAAACGGAACCAATTTATCATAAACTCCTCTTTTCTTTAAAAACAACCCAAAAGCATATAAGCCTAACAATGGCCCATAAGTGTAGGATGCTACTGTGAAAATAGCGCTGACTACGGCTTTGTTGTTTACTTCATTGAATAATATTACCGTAAGAAACATTAATACCGAAAAGCCTACATGCACCCAATGCCTAGTTTGGATACTTTTTGGAGAATTTATGTCCGCTTTTTTATTGAAGCCTAAAAAATCTACACAAAAAGAAGTGGTTAAAGCTGTTAATGCCGAATCTGTGGTAGCAAAAGTTGCCGCTGTGAGGCCTAACATAAAAACAATTCCAGGGATAAGTGTTAAATGATTTAGGGCAATTTCTGGAAACAAAAAATCTGTTCTTACCGTTCCATTGGCATCAACCGGAATAGCGATACCATTTTTATTGGCATAAACGTAAAGTAAAGCACCTACGCTTAAAAAAAACAGGTTGATAATTACAAAAATTGCGGTAAAAGTGAACATGTTTTTTTGTGCTTCGCCAATGTTTTTGCAGCTTAGATTTTTTTGCATTAAATCTTGATCCAATCCAATCATGGCAATGGTCACAAACATCCCACCTAATAACTGCTTGCTCACATGAAATTTATTAGTTAAAAAATCTTCGTAAAAGAAAATTTTAGAATAGCCACTGTTTTTAATAGTCTCAAAAGCTTCAAAAAAGTTTAAGTTTAAACTACTGCAAATAAAGTAAATGGTTAATATTACTGATAAAACCAAGAAAGTAGTTTGCAAAGAATCAGTAATGATAATGGTTTTTAAGCCACCTTTAAAAGTATAAAGCCATATCAGCGTAAGCGAAATTAAAACCGTTGCCCAAAACGGAACACCATAGCTATCAAATATAAATCGTTGTAAAACAATAACAACCAAGTATAATCTAAAGGCAGATCCAATGGTTCTGCTCATTAAAAATATACCGGCAGCAGTTTTATAGCTCACCACGCCTAACCTTTTTTCTATGTAACCATAAATAGAAGTAAGATTCATGCGGTAATACAACGGAAGCAAAACCGTAGCTACTACAATAAAACCTATGGCATTCCCTAATACAAACTGAAAATATTCAAACTGATGACCAGCTAAAGAACCTACTTGCCCAGGCACAGAAATAAAGGTAACCCCACTTAAAGCAGTACCAATCATTCCAAAAGCTACCAAATACCATTTAGAATTTCTGTTGGCGATAAAAAAAGTAGAGTTATCTGATGATTTTTTGGAGGTCATAAAGGAGACAAAAATCAAAAGAAGGAAGTAGCCAATAATAAATGATAAAAGAATATTTGGAGACATATTTAATGTGAGTTAAAGATGGGGTTAAGGTATAAAAATCATCGCTAATTAGCATTAAATTTTTAATTTAGCAAAATGAATTTTTCCTCTAAATTATTAGAGAATGCAGTAAATGAATTTGGAAAACTACCTGGAATTGGGCAAAAAACAGCGCTCAGGTTGGTTTTACATTTGCTCAATCAAGATTATGCCTCAGTAGAAAAATTTGGAAACACTTTTATACACCTAAAAAACAACATCAGGTTTTGTAAAAGCTGTTATAATATTTCTGATTTTGAAATTTGCGAAATTTGTGCATCTCACAAAAGAGACCATTCTTTAATTTGTGTGGTTGAAGATAGCCGAGATGTAATGGCTATAGAAAACACCAATCAATATAATGGTTTGTATCACGTTTTAAACGGTTTAATTTCTCCAATGGATGGCGTTGGACCGTCAGATTTAACGGTAGATTTATTGGTAGAAAGAGTGAAAGCTGGTGAGGCCGTAGAAGTAATTTTTGCTTTAAGTGCCACAATGGAAGGCGATACCACCATTTTTTATCTTCATAAGCGATTAAAAGAATACCCTTTAAAAATAAGCACTTTGGCTAGAGGAATTGCCTTTGGTGGCGAAATAGAATACGCAGATGAACTTACTTTAGGGAGGTCTATCACTACCAGAGTACCTTATGAAAACTCCCTTACAAAATAGCCTTTGAAACTATCTATTATCATTGTAAGCTATAATGTTAGAGATCTATTGCAACAAGCATTAGACTCATTAATAGACTCTGCCGAAGGTTTTGAGTATGAAATTTTTGTGGTAGACAATGCTTCTAAAGATCAAACGGTAGAAATGATTGAGGCTAAATATCCAACTATTAAGCTTATCGCTAATCAAAAAAATATTGGTTTTTCTAAAGCTAATAATCAGGCAATTTTAATGGCTAAGGGAGAGTATATTTTGGTGATTAACCCTGATACTATTACCAGTGCAGATACTATCCCAAAAGTTTTATCCTTTATGGATACCAAAGAGCAAGCAGGAGGCTTAGGTGTAAGAATGATTAATGCCCAAGGAAAATATTTAAAAGAATCTAAAAGAGGCTTACCAACTCCTTGGGCAGCTTTTACAAAGTTTAGCGGGGTTTCAAAAGTGCTCCCAAAATCTAAGTTTTTAAACAGATATTATATGGGTTGGATTAATGAGTTTGAAACTGCCGAAATAGAAGTTTTGGCTGGAGCTTTTATGTTGTTAAGAAGTAAAGCCTTAAAAAAAACAGGTTTATTTGACGAATCTTTCTTTATGTATGGTGAGGATATTGACCTTTCTTACCGATTAACCTTAGCAGGATATAAGAATTATTATTATTCTGATACATATATCATTCATTTTAAGGGGCAAAGCACAAGAAAATTGAGTTGGAGATATATTCAAAGTTTTTATGGTGCGATGTACATCTTTGTAAGAAAATATTTTTTAAAATTTTAATATGGATTTAAAAGATAAAGTAGTAGTCATTACTGGCGCCTCTAGCGGCATTGGTAGAGCATGTGCCATAGAATTTGCAAAAAGAGGAGCACATTTGGTTTTGGCTGCAAGGCAGTATGTGAAATTATGTGAAATCACCCAAGAAATTCATGAAAAATACAAAGTAAAAACTTTAGCTGTACAAACAGACGTAAGTAAAGAACAAGATTGTAAAGAATTAATTGCTCAAACCATAAGTACCATGGGTAGAATTGATATTCTGATAAATAATGCAGGAATTTCTATGCGGGCATTATTTAAAGATCTTGATTTAGAAGTTCTAAAACAGGTAATGGATATTAATTTTTGGGGAACAGTTTATTGCACAAAATACGCTTTACAGGAAATATTAAACAACGAAGGCTCAATTGTTGGGGTATCTTCTATAGCAGGTTTTAAAGGTTTACCCGGTCGTACCGGTTATTCGGCATCTAAGTTTGCAATGAATGGTTTTTTAGAAGCTTTAAGAACAGAAAATCTAAAAAATAATTTACATGTAATGTTGGCTTGTCCGGGTTTTACGGCTTCTAACATAAGAAATGTAGCGCTAAACAGCGAAGCCAAATCACAAGGTGAATCTTCTATGGAAGAAGATAAAATGATGACAGCGGCAGAAGTAGCCATTAGAATTGTTGACGGAGTAGAACAAAGAAAAAGACAACTGATTATGACCGGACAAGGAAAATTAACAGTTTTAATGCAAAAGTTTTTTCCAAAATGGTTAGATCATTTGGTTTATAATCATTTTAAAAAAGAGAAAGATCCATTAATTTAATAAATTAATTTTGAGAGCTATAGTATTGATTTCTGCCTTTTTAATAAGTTTTATAAGCGCTTTTGCGGGAATAAAAAAAGAAAAAGATTTGGCTTACGCCGATGCTGGGCAGGCAAACTTATTAGATGTTTATTATGCTGATGAAGTTGAAAAAGAAAAAGACGTTATTGTTTTTATTCATGGTGGCTCATGGAATAGAGGTTCTAAAGACATCTATTGGTTTTTAGGAAACAACTTTGCCCGCAAAAATAAGGTAGCCGTTATTATTAATTATCCATTATCTCCAGCAGCTCAATACAAAGAAATGGCTTTTGCTTGTGCTAAAGCATTAGCTTGGGTAAAAAGTAATATTGCTAAATATGGAGGCAACCCCAATAAGATTTTTTTGATGGGGCATTCAGCAGGAGCACATTTGGCCGCTTTAATTAATCAAGATCCTCAATACTTTGCTGCCGCTAAAATAGAGAATCCCATTAAAGGAGTAATTTTGAATGATCCGTTTGGCTTAGATATTCATGATTATATAAAAGCCCAAATCAATACCACTGATAAATATATACCGGGTTTTTTAAAAGTTTTTAGTGACGATGAAAAAAATTGGATAGCAGCATCACCAATTTTTACAGTTAATCAAATTACAAATCCATACCAGTTGTTTTTAGGAGGTAAAACCTATCCATCTATAAAAATTCAAACTCCCGCATTTTATCAGGCATTAAAAGAAAATCGTAAAGAAGTATATTTTCAAAGAATTAAAAACAAAAAGCATGTAGCTATGATTTCTCACATGGTTTTTGGATGGAATAATCTTTACGATGAAATCATCGGTTTTATGAACAAGTATTAATGCCATTGCCAAAATCATATTCTAATTATTTCTTTGATAATCAAAACGGGTAACTCAATTCCTCAAAAGAAATTAGTATTTTTATAATTAACCTAAATTTTCTTTTTATGAAGTGGTCTTTGATGTTTAAAGAAAAAATGAAAGCAGCTATCATTCTTTCTGTTTTAATGATAGCCATCATTATTAGCAATGTTTTTGAGAAAAGAATACTACAAAATAGCAGCGATAAGTTTGCCTCCATTTATGAAGATAGATTAGAGCCTTCTAGCTATTTATATGAAATGCGAGAGGCAAATGCTAAAAAAATAATATTATTAAATCAGTTAAGTGAACAAAATTCATCAGTATCAAAAGCAGCATTAAATAAAGAACTTTTGGCAACTGTTAATGAGTTTAACGGCTTACTTTATAAATATGAGCGTACTTTTTTGGTTAAACAAGAAAAGCAACTTCTTAAGCAGTTAAAAACAGAAGTGGTGAGTTTTAATAGCCTTACGGCGAATTTTCAAAATTCAGACGCTCAATATTTAACTTCCATTAAATCACTTTCCATATCTATAAATAAAAAATTGAGCGAATTAAATAAGATACAACCTAAAATAGGTCAGGAGCTTTTAAGGGATTATAAAAATGACACCTACCATTCTAGCCTTCTTAACAGTATTCAAATTGTGATTTCTATCATCTTAGGTCTTATCATTCTTAATATGGTAGCTCATTCAAGAATGCTCAATAATTTAGATCAAAAGAAATTCAACTTAAATTAAGTTTTAGCTTTTGGAGGTGTTTGTAGAAACCTTCATTTTAAAAGAGTTAGGCAATAAATTAAATTCGGTTTAATTTGCTTTTAATTTTTAGATATTTAAAAACTTTGCCATATTTGCTGTACAATCATGAGAAATTTAAACACAAACAAAATAGGATGGTGGCATTACGAAATATCGTAAGGCAAACCTCATTTCTATTTTAAACAAGATATATAAAAGGGTTGCCATTTGGTAACCCTTTTTTTATGAATTATAATATCAAATACTAAGCATGAAAGCGATTTTAAATCACTTATTTGAACAAAAAACATTTAGCAGGTCACAATCTAAAGAGATATTAACCAACATTACGCTTGGTAAATACAATACTTCTCAAATGGCAGCTTTTATGACCGCTTATTGTATGCGAAATATCACTGTTGATGAGCTGCAAGGATTTAGAGAAGCAATGACAGAGCTTTGTGTACCCATTAATTTAACATCAGATTTTAATTTGATAGATCTTTGCGGTACCGGTGGAGATGGGAAAGATACTTTTAACATTTCTACATTAGCATCTTTTGTAGTAGCCGGAGCGGGTTACCACGTTGCCAAACATGGTAATTATGGCGTTTCCTCTGGTTGTGGGTCTTCAAATGTAATGGAGTATTTGGGTTATAAATTTGTGAATGAAGAAGATTTATTAAAAAAATCTTTAAATGAAGCAGGTATATGTTTTCTTCACGCCCCTTTATTTCACTCAGCTATGAAAACAGTAGCGCCAATTAGAAGAGAATTAGGTGTAAAAACATTTTTTAATATGTTGGGTCCAATGGTAAATCCGGCGCAACCGCAAAATCAAATTGTAGGTGTTTTTAGTTTAGAGTTAGCTCGTTTATACGCCTATTTATATCAACAATCTGATAAAAATTACACCATTTTACATGCTTTAGAAGGTTATGATGAAATATCCTTAACATGCGATTTTAAAACTTTTTCTAACGAGGGAGAACAAATTCATCAAATAGCGGGTTTAGGATTTGAAAAGATAGATGCAAGTGCCATCTCTGGTGGAAGTACTGTAGAAGAATCAGCCAAAATATTTACCAGTGTTTTAGAAAGAAAAGGTTCTGTTGAACAAAATAATGTAGTGCTGTGTAATGCGGCAATGGCCATAAAAACAATCAATCAACAAAAGCAGTTTTCAGATTGTTATTACGAGGCAGAAGTATCTTTAACTTCAGGGAAAGCATTAACCTCTTTCAAAAAATTATTAGCATTAAGTAATTAAAAATGAGTTTAAAAATTAAGGTATGCGGAATGAAATACTTAGCTAATATTAAAGCTTTGGCCGAGTTAGAACCAGATTTTATGGGCTTTATTTTTTATCCGCCTTCCCAAAGGTTTATTGGTGTAGAATTTGAAAGAAATGATGTTGCTAATCTTCCACCAGAAATTCAAAGGACAGCAGTTTTTGTAAACGCACACCTTCATGAGGTTATAGAATTTGCAAATTTGTATGGGATGAAAACCATTCAACTTCACGGACAGGAAAGTCCAGAGTTTTGCGGAGAATTAAGGGCTAAAGGTTTTAAAGTGATTAAAGCTTTTGGAGTAGATGAAAACTTTAATTTTGAGATATTAAATGCTTTTGTAGAGCATGTTGATTTCTTTTTGTTTGATACAAAAACCAGTGCCCACGGCGGATCAGGATTGATATTTGATTGGCGTATTCTTCAAAAATACAATTTAGACAAACCTTTTTTATTAAGCGGAGGCTTAAGCCCCGATAACTTAGCAGAGGTTTTAAAAATAGAGCATAAAAATTTTTACGGAGTAGATCTTAACTCAAAATTTGAGATTGAACCTGCATTAAAAGACATAGAAAAGTTAGAAAAAGCATTTGAATTGATTAGAGCTTAAGATGAAAATTATGGATTATCGTGTAAATGAAAAAGGTTATTATGGTGATTTTGGAGGAGCTTACATTCCAGAAATGCTGTATCCAAATATTGAAGAATTGCGCAATACTTATTTAGATATTATTGCTCAGCCAGAATTTCAAGTAGAACTTCAGAATTTATTAAAAGATTATGTTGGCCGTCCTTCGCCTTTGTTCTTGGCCAAAAGATTATCGGCTAAATATGGGGCAAATATTTTTCTAAAGCGTGAAGATTTAAACCATACAGGAGCACATAAAATTAACAATACGGTTGGTCAGATTATTTTAGCCGAAAAACTGGGTAAGAAAAGAATTATAGCCGAAACCGGAGCAGGGCAACACGGCGTGGCAACAGCTACTGTTTGTGCGCTTAAAGGCTTAGAATGCGTAATTTATATGGGCGAAGTGGATATTAAAAGACAAGCGCCAAACGTAGCCAGAATGAAAATGATGGGTGCAACCGTAATACCTGCAACATCAGGAAGTAAAACATTAAAAGATGCTACTAATGAAGCGATGAGAGATTGGATCAACAATCCGGTAGATACTCATTACATTATTGGCTCTGTGGTTGGCCCACATCCTTATCCAGATATGGTTTCTTTGTTTCAATCGGTAATTTCAGAAGAAACCAAAAAGCAATTAATAGAGCAAACAGGATCAGATCAACCTGATTATGTTTTGGCTTGTGTAGGTGGTGGTAGCAATGCCATGGGGATGTTTTATCATTTCTTGGAAGATGAAAAAGTAAGATTAATTGCTGCCGAAGCCGCTGGTTTGGGCGTAAATTCTGGACATTCTGCTGCAACCTCTGTTTTAGGAAAAGAAGGCGTTTTGCATGGATCAAGAACTTTATTGATGCAAACAGAAGACGGACAAGTGGTAGAACCTTATTCTATCTCTGCTGGTTTAGATTATCCAGGAATTGGGCCGCAACATGCTCACTTACATAAATCTAAAAGAGTAGAATATGTAAGCATTACAGATGATGAAGCCATGCAGGCTTGTATGCTGCTTTCTAAATTAGAAGGGATAATACCTGCTATTGAAACCGGTCATGCTTTGGCTCAATTAGAGAAAATGGAGCTAAAGAAAGACGATGTAGTGGTGATTTGCCTTTCAGGAAGAGGAGATAAAGATTTGGATACTTTTATGAAATATTTTAACCTGTAAATACAACTAAAAACTGTCAACTGAATAACTTGCAACTGATAACCGAACACAAATGAACAGACTGAAAGAACTTTTCGATCAAAAGAAAAACAACATATTATCCATTTACTTTACTGCAGGTTACCCTGAAATTGGTGCGACTTTAAAAATTGCCGAAGCTTTAGAAAAGGCTGGTGCCGATTTTTTAGAAATAGGCTTCCCTTATTCAGATCCTTTGGCTGATGGACCCGTGATACAAAACAGCTCACAGGTAGCTATTGAAAATGGGATGACCTTAAAAATTCTTTTTCAGCAATTAAAAGACTTAAGAAGCAGAGTTTCTATTCCTATTTTGTTAATGGGTTACGCCAATCCGATGATTCAATACGGTGTGGCAAATTTTTGTAAGGCTGCCGCCGAAGTCGGAGTAGATGGGGTAATTGTACCCGATTTGCCTTTATCAGAATATGAAGAATTATATAAAGATGATTTTATCAAAAACGGTTTAAGTAATATATTTTTGGTAACCCCACAAACTTCAGAAGAGCGAATCAGAAAAATAGATAGCCTTTCTACTGGATTTATTTATCTATTATCATCATCAGCAACAACAGGTAAAGATTTAAACGTTTCTGATGCTATTGGAGATTATTACCAAAGAGTAAAGGATATGAATTTAAACAATCCTTTAATTATAGGATTTGGAATTTCAGATAAGCAAAGTTTTGATAGAGCAAATAAATATGCGGCAGGCGCAATTGTAGGTACCGCATTTGTTAAAACACTAAGCGATTCTACAAATTATTTAGCTCACATTCCATCTTTCATCAAAAAAATTAAAGGCTAAGTTTTTAATTTTTTGGTAGAGACTTGTTGAGCATTGTACGGATTAAGAAGTTTCTACCAATAAAAAAAATTAAAGAATAAATTCTAAGTCATTAGTAGCAACTTGTTGAACGTTTACCGTTTTAGAAGTTTCTACTTGGGGTACTGCTTTTTGTTTTTTACTTAAATAGCTAAGCAAAATGTACCCAGCTGATGCCGAAATAATAGAGGCAACTAGAATTGAAAATTTAGACTCTAGTTGAAAAAGTGGGGATGCAAAAGATAAAAGTGAAACAAATATAGACATTGTAAAGCCAATTCCTCCAAGCAAGCCAACTCCAAAAACTTGTTTCCAATTTGCTGCCCTAGGTTTTTTAGCAAATTTTAATTTTATCGCTAACCATGATGCTAAGGTAATGCCTATTGGTTTACCTACAAATAATCCCATAATAATGCCTAACCCAAGCGGGTTGGTTAGTGCGCTTAGCATTTCAGATTCAAACTTAATATTTGTATTTGCCAAAGCAAATAAAGGCATAATGATATAGCTAACGGGTTTGCCTAATAAAGATTCTAACTTTTCTAAAGGAGAATGTTTTCTTTTACTACTTGTTGATGGAATAGCAATGGCTGTTAAAACACCAGCAATGGTAGCATGTATTCCACTATGATGTATGAAATACCATAAAGCCAACCCAGGAATGATATAAAAGACTAGTTTTTTAACTCCAAAATAATTTAAAGCCATTTGCAAAGCAAAAATACCCAAAGCAAAAAATAAATAAATAAAGTGAAGATCTGAAGTGTAAAATACGGCAATCACCAAAATAGCTCCTAAGTCATCAACGATAGCAAGTGCTGTCAAGAAAATTTTCAAGGAATTGGGAACTCTACTACCCAAAACAGATAAAATACCAATAGCAAACGCAATATCGGTAGCCATAGGTATTCCCCATCCTGTGGCTGTATTAGATTTGTAGTTAATGATAGCAAATAATAATGCTGGAACTAGCATTCCGCCTACTGCCGCAAAAATTGGTAGTGATGCTTGTTTAATAGAAGATAGCTCTCCTGCAATAACTTCTCTTTTTATTTCCAATCCTACATATAGGAAGAAAATAGCCATTAAGCCATCATTAATCCAGCTTAATGAACTGAAATTAAGATCAAAATTTAGGGATGTAAGATTAAAACCTATTTTTAAATTTAGAAAGTCATTAAAATAAGCGCCAAGGAAAGAATTCGCAATGAAAATGGAAATGAAAATGCATAAAATTAAAATTATCCCAGCTTTCGACTCATTTTGTATGAATTTATTGTAAATATTTATGCTAATCTTTCTCATAACAGTAGTTTAATACTAAATATGAGTATAAAATTATAAAAATATTTTTTCAAACATGTTTAATGTTAAGAAAATAATATAATTAGCTGTTATTTTGCGATTATTTTATAAATAGCTGTTTAATTTTGATTTGTATAAATAATAAACAGGAATAGCATAGTTTTTTTTGATAAAAAATTAAATATAAATAGAGAATTAATCTATTGATTTTAATAGAAATTTCATTTTTCTTAATTATTTAACCAGATTTTAACCTAATCTTCTTTTAATTCTTGTTTCTTATGGAAGTATCTTAATAAGATATAACCAATACTACCAGATAAAATTGACGCTAACAGGATAGAAAATTTTGCTTGGGTTTGAAATTCAGGTTCAGAAAAGGAGAGCAATGCAATAAATATAGACATCGTAAAACCAATACCGGCTAATAAACCTAAGCCTATCATTTGTATCCATTTTGTTCCATTAGGGAGCTCACTAATTTTTAGTTTCACAGCTAAATAAGACATTAAAGCAATTCCAATGGGTTTTCCTAAAATAAGACCTAAAATTATACCCAAACTTAAATTGCTAAATAAACCATTAACCATTTCACTTTCAAATTTTATATTCGTGTTTGCGAGTGCAAAAATGGGCATAATTAAAAAATTCACAGGTTTTACCAAACCGTGTTCTAATTTCTCTAATGGAGAATAAGCATCAACATCATTTGTAGGTAAGAAGAAAGCAGTTAAAACACCTGCTATGGTAGCATGAACACCAAAACCATGAACAAAGTACCATAAGAAAATTCCAGGTATAAGGTAAAATATAATAGACTGTACGTTAAAATAATTTAAAGCAAATAGAAAAATTAAAGCTCCAAAAATGTAAGGTAAATAGCTTAAATCAAGTTCATTGGTATAAAAAAATGCAATCACTAATATGGCTCCTAAATCATCTACGATAGCTAACGCAGTTAAAAATATTTTTAAAGCTAAAGGAACCCTTTTCCCTAATAGAGAGATAACAGCGAGTGCAAATGCAATATCTGTTGCCATTGGTATTCCCCAGCCATGTGAAGTAGAGCTATTAAGATTTACTAATGCATAAATTAATGCAGGCACTAACATTCCTCCAATTGCGGCAAAAATGGGTAAGCTAGCCTGTTTTATGCTAGACAATTCGCCCTCTAAAAGTTCTCTTTTAATTTCTAAACCAACCAATAAAAAAAAGATAGCCATTAAGCCATCATTTATCCAAATAAGAATAGGATATTTAAGATGAATACTAGAGCTTTCAAAACCTATGCTTTGTGTTAAAAAGTTTTCAAAATTTGCTCCTAAACCAGAGTTTGCAATAATTAGTGATGCAACTACACACAACATTAATAAAATGCCACCAGCCGTATTAGATTTAAAGAATCTTTTGAAAATTTCAAGGTTTATCACTTTTACCATACTTACAATGATAGCAAAATTTGAATATTTTAAAGTCAAATAAGGGTTAAAAAGGCTTTCGTTATGGTTAATTGACCTGGTTAATATTATAAAAACCTAGTTTTTATAATATTAACCTATATAAACGCTTCAATTTTTCCTTTACCTTCTCTTATAATCTCAAAATCACCAGAAGTACAATCTACCACGGTAGAAGGAACATTGTCGCCGTAGCCGCCGTCAATAACCAAATCTACTTTGTCTTGATATTTTTCAAAGATTAATTCAGGGTCGGTAGTGTATTCAATAATGTCATCGTCATCATGAATAGAGGTGGATAGGATAGGATTACCCAGCATTTTTACAATGCCTCTGGCAATATTATTATCGGGAACACGAATACCAACCGTTTTTTTAGAGCTGGATAACAATTTTGGAACATTGTTACTAGCATTAAAAATAAAAGTAAAAGGTCCGGGTAAAGCTTTTTTCAAAACTCTAAAAACCGTGTTATCAATAGGTTTGATGTATTCAGATATATTACTTAAATCATAGCAGATAAAAGAGAAATTAGCTTTTTCAGGCTTTATACCTCTTAATTTAGCAATCCTTTCTATGGCTTTTTGGTTGGTAATGTCGCAACCTAGGCCATAAACAGTATCGGTAGGATAAATCACAATTCCACCTTTTTTTAAAACAGTTACCACTTGTTCTAAAACTTTTTCATTAGGATTTTCTTCGTAAAGGCGAATTAACATACGCAAAAATAAATAATATATATAAGAGCCTGTTTAAATTTATCTAATAATTTGTTTATGCTTCTTTTTGGCTGCAACTTCGTTAAATTTTTCGAGATAGAATCCTTGCTATCTCTACAAAATTAGCCTCATTTCGCTCAAAAATAAGCTATAAACATTTTCACGATATAATTTTAAACTGGCCCTAAAGGTTTTATCTTTAATGATGAAATACGAAATTCCATCCGAAACCAGAATAGGTCATGTACACCTAAAAGTGAGTAACCTAGATAAATCTTTAGCTTTTTATGCTGATTTATTAGGTTTTAAAATTACCCAACGCTATGGAGATCAGGCTGTTTTTCTTTCAGCAGGAGGTTATCACCACCACATTGGATTAAATACTTGGCAATCTAAAGGGGTAGCACCTGCTCCAGAAAGAGCTCCCGGACTTTTTCATACGGCAATTTTATTTCCGCAGCGTAAAGATTTAGCCAATATTCTTAAACGATTAATGGCGCATCACTATCCATTAACAGGAGCAGCAGATCATGGGGTTTCTGAAGCCATTTATTTAAATGATCCAGATCAAAATGGAGTAGAATTGTATTGGGACAAACCTAAGGAACAATGGCCATTAGACAAAGATGGAGGATTAAACATGATAACTGAGCATTTAGACCTTCCAAAACTTTTGGCTTTAGCTGATGATTAATTATTCTGATTTATTTTTTGATGATCATACAATTGTATGTATTAGTATACAGTTTTAAAATGTTATAATCTATACTTAAAGTAGCTTAAAGATGCATTTCATGCTTAAATATTCAATATTTCAACTTTTTTAAATGATTTGATAAGAGTAGGATGTATTTTTTAAATAATGGCATTTATTTGGATTACATTATTTTAAATTAAAATGAATTTTATGATAAAGACTACAGCTAAAATAGCCAGCCAAATCATCAACAATGTTGATCAAGAATTATTAATGATATTAAAAGCAGATGTCCAAATTCAAAGAGCTAAAATCAAAACTAAGTTGATCAATTTGGCTACTATAAATTTTGACAAAGCATTATATCAATTAATTAAAGAAGATATACAGTTTGTAAAAGCAAAATTAAGCAATCAACAGAATTTGGCAATCGCCATTTAATTCTGCTCTATCATATATGTAGAATAAAAAAGGGTTCCGATTATTCGAAACCCTTTTTTGTTTTTTATCAAGCTGGAGATTAAAACTCAGCATTTTTAGGAAATCTTGGGAAAGGAATCACATCTCTGATGTTGGTCATTCCGGTTACAAAAAGAACTAATCTTTCAAAACCTAAACCAAAACCAGCATGTGGTGCGGTTCCAAATTTACGGGTATCTAAATACCAGTACAATTCATCTTCCGGGATATGCATTTCGCCCATTCGGGTTTTTAGGTAATCTAAACGTTCTTCTCTTTGCGAGCCACCAACCATTTCTCCAATTCCAGGAAACAGAATATCCATTGCTCTTACCGTTTTTCTGCCTTGTTCATCAGGCTCATTCATTCTCATGTAGAATGATTTAATGTCGGCTGGGTAATCTGTTAAAATTACTGGTTTTTTAAAATGCTTTTCTACCAAATAACGCTCATGTTCAGATTGTAAATCGGCACCCCACTCATCTATCAGGTATTTAAACTGCTTTTTCTGATTTGGTTTAGATCGCTTTAAAATCTCAATAGCTTCTGTATAAGTTAAGCGTTCAAAATTATTATCTAAACAAAATTGAAGTTTAGCCATTAAATCTAAATCGCTTCTTTCTGCCTGAGGCTTATTTTTCTCTTCTTCTGCTAATCTGTTGGTTAAAAAAGCCAGTTCTTCTGGGCAATGATTAATAGCATATTTGATTACATATTTTAAAAGATCTTCGGCTAAATTCATGTTGTCTTCCAAATCGGCGAAAGCCACTTCTGGTTCTATCATCCAAAACTCGGCAAGGTGACGCGTAGTATTAGAATTTTCGGCCCTAAAAGTTGGCCCAAAAGTATAAACCTCACCTAAAGCCATTGCACCTAATTCTGCTTCTAACTGGCCGGATACCGTTAAATTTGCAGATCGTCCAAAGAAATCTTCTTTGTAGTTGATGCTATTATCCTCATTTCTTGGGGTAGCATCAAAATCTAAAGTAGTTACCCTAAACATTTCGCCAGCGCCTTCGGCATCTGAAGCTGTAATAATTGGGGTATGTAAATACACAAAACCTTTGTCGTTAAAAAACTGATGAACTGCAAAAGCCAGTTTATGTCTTATTTTAAAAACGGCATTAAAAGTTTGGGTTCTGAAACGTAAATGGGCAATTTCTCTTAAAAATTCTAAACTGTGTTTTTTAGGTTGTAAAGGAAATTTTTCTGCGTCACTTTCTCCTAAAATTTCTATAGCTGTTGCTTTAACTTCTACGGATTGACCTTTACCTAATGATTCTACCAATTGGCCTGTGATGCTAATTGCCGCACCTGTGGTAATTTTTTTAAGAATGTCTTCTGAAGTATTGGCAAAATCAACAACAATTTGAATGTTAGACATGCAAGAGCCATCGTTTAAGGCAATAAACTGGTTATTTCTAAAAGTTTTAACCCAACCTAAAACGGTTATTTCTCTATTAAACACGGTAGATTGAAGGATATTTACAACTTTTTCTCTCTTTATCATAAACGAATGGATCTTATATTGAGGCGTAAAAATACAAACCTTTCTCTTATTTTAAACAGAAAATAAGGATTAGGTAAATGAGGCGATGATTTAAGAGAAATGAAGAAGGTTTTTAAAGGGTTTTACAATCCGCCGGATCAAAAATAAATCCTTTTCCTTCTTCGGCTTTGTTAGCGCCATAAATCTCGTAAATACGATTTTTGGTAATCAAGAATTTTAAGGGTCTGGTAGAAGTTGTACCTTCAGATTGGAAAGTATAATCTAAAATTAAAGTATCTCCATTTAACGTTCCTTTTAAGCTTCCTTTGTTATTGTCTTTTTCATAAAACTGGTAAATTAAATCCCCTGATATTGCTTCCCCATTCTTTTTTAAGCTTAAGAAAGCCGAATCTTTTCCTACAAAAGCTAAAAAACATTTTTCTGTTTCTTTTAATAAGGAAGAGTCTAAATTAATTTCTTCGTTCGGATTGTCTGTAGGATTTTCTTTTGATGTTTTATCAGTTTGATTACAAGCGGTAATTATTATAGCAGCCAATGTGTAAAAGGCTAAACGAAATGAATTCATATTTTATAGGGTTTTAAATTAGTTAAATGTTAATAATTGTTAAATATAGGTAAGATAGAATAGTTGCCTTAAACCTTAATTGAATAATAACATCATAACTAAAATTAAAAACAATTAATAATTTAAGAATATGAGAAATTTAAAGAAAATCATCAGCTCAACAGCAATTTTATTAGTGGTATTTGCTTTTAATAGCATGGCACAAACAACATCAACAGCCAAACCAGTTCAAAAAGCTAAACATCATGCCAAAGGTAAGATGGCAGAAAATTTAACAGAAGAGCAAAAGGTGCAAATGAAAGAAAGCCGTGAGAAAGGAAAGCAAGCTCAAGAAGCGTTTAGAGCTACATTAACAGCAGAACAAAAAGCAATAACAGACAATAAGAATTTAACGCCTGAAGAACGAAAAGAAGCTTTATCTAAGACTTTAACGAGTAGCCAAAAAGAGATGATGAAAAATAACATGATGGCAAGAAAAGAAAATGCTAAAAATTTTAAAGAATCTTTAAGTGACGAACAAAAAGCCCAGATGAAGAAAATGGGTGAGAAGAGAAAACAAAAGCATGCTGGAGATGCTGGTAAAAAAGAATAATAAATTTTGGCTTTAAGCCGAATCCATTAAAAGTCGAGTAAAAATCTGAAATGTTTAACAACAAATTGGATTATTATTTGGCTTTTTTGTTTTTGAAAATACCTGAGTAAATAAACCCAACTTAAACGCCCGACGTACGGAAGTTATACCGCTCAATTGTGACTAATGCCAAGCTAAAGGAATGTGTAATGGGGGCGGAGGCTGAGTGTGAATTGGGATTAGTGTAACTGCAATGTTAAAACCTAGCTTTTCTAATTGTTAATGCCTTAAAAACTAAAAATAAGAGACTAAAATTTAACATTTGCTGAACATTTGTTTAAGTGAATTTAATTCCTATATTTGCACCTCAATTTTACAAACAATAAAATATTAAAACATGTACGCAATAGTAAGTATAGCAGGACAGCAATTTAAAGTTGCTCAAGACCAGCACCTTTTTGTACACAGATTACAAGGAGATGAAGGCGCTAGTATTGAATTTGACAATGTTTTGTTAGTTGAAAATGACGGCAAATTTACTGTAGGTACGCCAGCAGTTAAAGGAGCTAAAGTTTCGGCTACGATCTTGTCTCATTTAAAGGGTGATAAAGTTATTGTCTTCCACAAAAAGAGAAGAAAAGGATATAAGAAAAAGAATGGTCACCGTCAGTCTTTTACTAAAATTCAGATCAGTAGCATTTCAATATAATTTTACAATGTTCAATCGCTGAGTTTTACTTAGCAAAAAAGATATAAAACCATGGCACATAAAAAAGGAGCCGGTAGCTCGAATAACGGTAGAGAATCACAAAGCAAGCGTTTAGGTATTAAAATCTTTGGCGGTCAAGCGGCTATTGCAGGAAATATCATCGTTCGTCAACGTGGTACTAAACACCATCCAGAAAAAAATGTAGGTATTGGTAAAGACCATACTTTATTTGCATTAGTTGATGGAAAAGTAGCTTTCAGAAAGAAAGCTGATAATAAATCTTATGTTTCAATTGTACCTTTTGATTTTTCTGCACCAGTAGTTAAAGCAGCACCTGCTAAAAAAGTAGGTGTAAAAAAAGTGGCAGCAGTTGTTGAGGCTAAAGTAGAAAAAGTAACTAAAGCAAAAGCAGAAACTGTTGAAGTTGCTGAAGAAAAAGTTGAGAAAAAAGCACCTGTAAAAAAAGCAGCAGCTAAAAAAGCTGATGATGCTGAAACAGCAGAATAATTCTTAATATAAGATATAAAAAAAGTCTTAGAGATATTCTCTAGGGCTTTTTTTTGTAGAACAAATTTTATAGTTGAATAGCCGAAGTGGCTTCTTTTATAGAAGTTTGATCTATCTTTGAGAATTCAGGAATTCTTCCTAATACGGTTAAGCCTGATATGTTAATAATGATTTCTTCACTTGATTTATTTTCGACACCATTAAAAATCAATCCTTTTATAGCAATTCCTCTGTTTTTTAAGGCCTCAATAGATAGTAAAGTATGGTTAATGCTGCCTAAATAGTTTTTAGATACCAAAATAACTTCAGCACTTAGTTTAACAATCAAATCAATCATTAAATCTTTAGCATTTAAGGGAACCATTAAGCCACCTGCTCCTTCAATAATAAGAGCGTTGTTTGTTTTGGGTAAGTTGATTTGATTTAAACTAATGGATAATCCATCTAAAGCTGCCGAATGATGTGGAGAATAAGGCTGTGTTAATTGATAAGCTTCTGGATGAAATACAGAAACCTCATTACTGATTAATGATTTTACTTTGTGCGTATCAGAATTGTCTAATTCTCCAGATTGAATAGGTTTCCAATAATCTGCATTTAGTTTTTCTACCAATACAGCCGAAACTATTGTTTTTCCAATCTCCGTTCCAATACCGGTTACAAAATATTTTTTACTCATAGTTAGCTAATAAATTTATTAAGCTTTTAATTTGGTTTGGCGTATGGTATGCATGTAAACAAATTCTTAATCTTTCTTTCCCCTCTGGTACGGTAGGGCTCAATATGGCCTTAACATCAAAGCCATTAGCCTGAATTTGATTGGCCATATTTTTACATTGTTGGTTACCAGATACTATCTTACATTGAATAGCACTTTCACTTTTTATAAATGAATTTTTTAATGTTGATGATCTGAATAGTTCAATATTAGTAGCCAATTGTTTAATGGCTGGAGTAGTTTTTAACAATTCATAAGCATTTTTTACACTAACCAAGCTATGAAAGGGTAATGCGGTAGTGTAAATAAAAGATCGGGCAAAGTTAATCAGGTAAGTTCTTAATTCTTTAGAGCCTAGTATAATGGCGCCATGGCAGCCTAATGCTTTTCCAAAAGTATGTATCCGGGCAAAAACTTCATTTTCGAGATTTAAATGATTGACTAATCCTTGTCCGTATGCTCCAAAAACTCCGGTGGCATGGGCCTCATCAACAATTAAATGAGCTTCGTATTTCTTAGCTAAATCGCTAATTTCTTTGAGGGGAGCAAAATCGCCATCCATAGAAAAAACACTTTCGGTAACCACAAAAATATTGCCTTTGCTGTTTTTTAGTTTTTCTGCTAAGCTTTCTAAATCATTATGCTTAAATATATAGCGATTGGCATTGCTTAATCTTGCGCCATCAATTAAACTAGCATGAATCAATTCATCGGTAATAATGGTATCGCCTCTTTGTGCTATAGAAGATAACAAACCAATATTTGCATCATAACCAGAATTAAAGATTAATCCAGCTTCGGCCTGATGGAAAATAGAGATTTCTGCTTCTAATTCTTCTACAAATTGGCTGTTGCCAGATAATAATCTGGATCCTGTAGCTCCAATAAAGTAAGATGGGTTGTCTTTTGTAAAGGTTTCTATTTTTTCTTTTAATTCAGCTGATTTGGCAAAGCCGAGATAATCATTTGAAGAAAAATCAATCAATGAATTAGGTATTTTGAGTTCTCTTAAGGAATTATTTTGAACTCTTTGATTGATTTTGTTTATCAGAAAATTGGTCAAGATTGTTTTTTTTGTAAAAATAAAAAAAGCAGGACAAATATCCTGCTTTTAAAATTCAATTATTATAAACGTTATTGAGCACCACCGGGTCTTGGGGCATTGTTGCCTCTTTGCGATCTCATTTCTTCATATTTTGTTTTTTGTTCAGCAGTTAAAGTTTCTGCAACAACTTTCTCAAACTTGTCATTTAAAGCTTTCATTTGAGCAGCATCAGGTCTGTTTCCTTCACCAGCAGCTTTTCTTAACGCTTCCATAGATTTTCCACGCTCTAAACTTGCGGCATAAATTTTAGTTTTTTGATCAGCATTTATAGAAAGATTTTTTTCCATCATTTCAACGCTTCTTTTTGCTCTTTCTTCTGGTGTGCCTTGCTGTCTTTGACCTTGACCTGGCGCTTGTTGAGCTAATCCTATTGTTACCATGGAAACAAAAAGGATAAAAGTTAAAAAGTATTTTTTCATTTTATTTAAGTTTTTTGTTGTTTGATGAAATTTATAGAATAAAGTTTAATCTCAAAAAAATTAATTTTTATCGTCTTTTAATTGGCTTATTGATCTTTGCATTTGTGCCATCATGGTGGTTAAGCTTTCCATGGTAGGTTCTGGATTTGGATGTGGTAAATCTGTAGATATATAAGCTTTTGCTTTCCAAATTTCCATAATATCTTCAACAGGCACAAAATATGGATCGTATATAGGATTGTCTGATACTAATTTTAAGCCCTTATCAGCTTTAAGTTTAGCGCCCATTCTTTTATATACCACACCTTCGTTTTTACTAACTACCACAGCAGTTTCTCCAGGTTTAAGATCATTCCAGTTTTCTACATATTCTGATATGATAATGGAACCAGAGGTAAGTGGGAGCATAGAATCTCCTTTTATTTCAAAAGCTCTGTAAGTACCTTGTTTAAAAATAGGTAAAGAAAATTTTGGTAAAGTACTTACAAATTCAGGGTCACCGTAACCATTTAAATAACCTGCGCTAGCTTTTACTTGTACTAATTCTATGTTCTCATTATCATCTTTATCTACCGTTATACTTAGTACCCTTACGTTAGAGGCATCTCCTTTTGGTTTAGGTTTCCATTGCGCATCAATTTTTTCGTTGATGAGTTCGTCTATACTCAATTCAAAAAATTCGGCAAATTTTTGCAGCAAATCATACTTTGGCTCTGCTCTTTCTTCTTCGTAAGCGCCAACTAATGATCTTTTGATTTGCATGGCATCAGCAAATTGCTGTTGAGTGAAGCCTTGTTTTTTTCTGAGGTACTTGATATTGTCTGATATTTTACCCATTTCAAAATAAATTTGGAATTACTAAAATTATTAGTATTTTTATGCTCATAAAATTAGTAATTTTCTTTCAATAAAAAGAAACAAATTTTAAAAGGCTTTATTATCAAACAAATAAAATAAACGCCTTATGTTTTTGGAGAGGAAACCAATAGAATTTAAAAATAGTTTATTAAGAAATTTAAATAGATAGGATATGAAAAAGTTTGTATTCATTGTAACAGATAGAAACAGAAATAACTTACATGTAGGTTTAAGTACTAACATTATTAGTACAATGGATTTTTATAGAAAAATGCCTAATCTTTTTTTTGATGCTGGGCAGCAATTAACAAGGTTGGTTTATTTTGAAGAATTAAATTCTGAAGCTAATGCCGAACAAAGATTTAAAACTATTAATAGGTTTACCAGGTCTCAAAAAGAAAAAATGATTAGAGCAGTAAATACAGATTGGATTGATTTAACGTTAGGTTTGAATTATGAAAATAGAGCAAAAGTGAGTATGGTAAGGCAATCGTCTTTAATGTTTATGTCTTAAATAAGGTGTTGCTCATAAAGCAAAAAGGCTTCAATAAATTTTATTGAAGCCTTTTTTATGGTTGTTTCTAAGCCTGTTTATTTAGATTCTATAAATTTTAAAGCTGCCGAATTAATGCAATATCTTAAACCAGTAGGGGCAGGACCATCATTAAATACATGACCTAAATGTAATCCTGTTTTTGCTTCCACAACTTCATCTCTTGTCATTCCATAAGAAGTATCTTTTATCCAAATTACTCCTTTATCGTTAAGTGGTTTAGTAAAACTTGGCCATCCTGTACCCGAATCAAATTTATCTTCTGAACTAAATAAAGGTTCTCCGGTTGCCGCACTTACATAAATACCTTTTTTGTGGTTGTTATGATAAGGGTTTTTAAAAGGAGGTTCGGTACCTTCTTTAACCATAACCTCAAATGCTACAGGACTTAGAATTTTTTTCCATTCCTCTTCTGATTTTGTAATGGGAAATTTCTCTTTTCTTGCATTTACAAGCTGGTTAGTTGAGCCGTTTTTTGAAGTTTGACTGCAAGCCGCAAAAGTTGAAACCGTAAATATTGCTAATAATATGAATATCTTTTTCATGTTTTAATAAACGTTGTTTTATAAAGTTAAGTTTTAAACTATTAGTCTTTTAAATATCATAAACCTTACACTTACCAACCCGGAGAAAAAGCTAAACCAAATACTGGCTTGCTTACATCTGTTCGGTTAAAAGGAAATGCCAAATATGGCTCCAATACAAAATAGCCAAATACGTTAACTCTGGTAGAAATACCAGCACTTAATGCCGGAACTCTCACACTTTCATAAATTGGAAATCCATTATTATTTGTTCCAATTTGTGCCGGTGATTTTTTGCTTAAATCAATTTTATCGCCTTTATCCCAAGCTAAACCAGCGTCAAAAAATAAATTGACTTCAGAGAATAAAAATTTAGATTCTACAACCGATAATTTTTTTGGACCAGTAAATGGCAACCTCACTTCAAAATTGACTACTGCTAATCTATTTCCAATTAACTGATCTATGGTAAATCCGTTTGATGATGAATTGGTGCTTCCGCTGTTGTTATAAAAACTATTTGCTTCATAACCTCTAATTAAATACGGATAGCCAATAAAAATTGGAAAAAGTTGTTGGTTATTCACATTTCCAAAACGGCCATAGCTATAAATTCTACCTGCAAAAGTAACCGGCTTAACTCTTACATATTTCCTTAAATCTACAGTTGGTGCAGTATATTGGAAAGTTCCAAAGTATTGTTCAATTCCTATTCTGTATCTGTATCCATTAAGTGGCGAAGCAACTCCAGAAAAAGAATTATCACCAACCAAAGCTGTATTTATTTGGAAAATAGTGTAAGGGTCTAAATTGTATCCAGCAGTTTGTGCATATTCTGTAGTAGATACTTTTCTTCTGTCTTGATAGATTGGGAAAAATGTAGAACGATCATAGTAAGTACTGTATCTATCTATTCTATAAGAGTAACTAGAAACACCCGCACCAAACTCTGCTCTGGTTATTTTAGAAAATGGGTAAGAAGTAAAAGCTTGAGCCGATTCTTCAAATATTCTGATGATATCATAAAATTCTTCTACAGTAGGTATTGTGCCCTGAGCAGTATTTAAGTCGGTGTTTTGTATGCCGTAAGTTCCAAACTGATAAGGAATGTGCGATAAAGAGCCACCCCAATTCCATCTGCTTTGTTGGTTTACATAGGCAATTTGTGCTCCAAAGTCATAAATTTCTCCGTTTACGGCAGCAGAAGCAAATATTTGATCTCTACTTAAAATATCACTAAATATGGCTTGTACACCACCAGATAAACCTGTTCCAAACCTGCTGGTAGAAACTCCTGCGCCATTATTAGCAATATAATCTAATTTAAATTTTGATTTAAATGGAACAGTTTTAATAGAATCCAAAGGTAAATCATCATAAGCTAAAAAGTTTTCTAAATTTTTATTTACAATGTTCACTCCCACAGATTTTGGTGGAGGAAGTGTGGCTGCTGCAAAATCTACAAACTCTGGGTCAACAACTTTAGGTTTAAATTCTTTAACCTTAGCATTATACAAGGTGTATTTTTGAGATCTGTAATAAGAATAAAGAATATCATCATTGTTTGAAATACTTAAAGCAGGGGAGTTTTCTGTAATTCCACTAATACCGGTAAAGTAATCTGTAAGCTGCTCTACTTTTCCGTCTGCTAAATCATATCGGTATAAATTTCTAAATCCATCTTTATTAGAAAGGAAATAAATTTTAGAATCTTTAGATGCAAAAACAGGATTGAAATTGTTAGCACCCGGAAAAACACTTATGTTTTTGATGGTATTGGTTGTTAAATCTAAAACAGCCATCCCCATTGGAATGGCAGCAGTAATTGATTCACTTTTTTGACTTGCTCTATCGCTAGAAAAAACGATTTTTTTTCCATCTAAAGAATAAGAAGGTTGATAATCTGTATAAGCGTCATTTGTTAATTGTTTAATCTCTGAAGTAGTGATATTATAGCTAAATAAATCATTTTGTCCATCTTTTAAGCCCGAAAAAGCAATGTTTTCTCCATCAGGAGACCAAGTAAGGTTGCTAAATTGCTCTACCTTTCCCATGTCTTTTTCTAAAACTGTTTTGCCATTTTCTACATCTACAATAATTAATTTATTTCGGCCTTCACTAATTACACTAAATGCAAATTGTCGGCTATCTGGTGACCATGCGCCAGCAGATTCTATGAAATTAAATTCATCAATATGAGAATTGCTGATTTTTGAGGTCAGTTTTCGGATGATTTTCCCAGTCTCGGCATCAGCTAAATATAAATCAATTGAAAAAACATCTCTTTCGGATAAATAGGCTAAATACCTGCCATCAGGACTAATTGCAGGTGCCACATTCATTTCACCTCCATTAGTTTCATCAACTATTAAAGTTCCTATTGGAGTTTGTGTGGTATCTTTTAAGTAGGGTAGGTAAGCGTTTTCTAAAGAACTTTTCCATAAACTAGATAAGGTTTTGTCATCATAACCAAAAGTTCTTCTGATAGCCATTTCATAACCATATTTGGCTGTTGATTTAAAAAACGGAAAAATGGTAGTATCGCCATAAGTAGAACCAATGAATGACCAAAAGGCTTGTCCATATCTGTATGGAAAATACTTACTGTTGGTGGTTAAATCTTTAAGCGTTGGAATGTCTTTGTTTAATACCGCATCTCGCATCCACATAGCGGTATTAGCATCTACTTTTCCTAAAGATAAATATTCGGCCATCCCTTCAATCATCCATAAAGGTAAATTTCCTATGTTTTCTAGTTGAGTAGAATCCCCCTCAATAAGAGAATGATACTGAAATGCGTGAACCAATTCATGTCCTAGTACATGCCTTGTTTGCCCATTTATTTCTTGCAAAGGCATCACCACTCTATTCTTTAATCCTTCCCACCGGTTCCTACTCCAATTTCGCCACTTATGGTAGTGGTTTGTTGAAATTCTGGGGAGTTACCATAAAGTATAATAGGGTTGGGCTTTTTAAAAGTATCTCTAAAAATTTGTTGATGCAAAGCGTACCAAGCTTCACTTTCTTTTGCAAAGTTTTTTACCACACTATCATTTTTAGTATAATAATATAACTGAAAATGAGGAGTTTCATAAACTTTAAATTTCAGGTTTTTATACCTCACCTTATTTTGTCCAAAATACTGAGCTTGGGTATTTAATGAAACCAATGAGATGACTAGTATAAACAATAAGCGAATCAATTGGATAGACCTATTATTGGAAAATAAACTACTTTTCATATGTGCGTTTGTTTGGACTTTATCATAATTACGAAAAAATAAGAAAACAATTTTTTTGTTAATTAAGAATTACATTAAGATGATTTGTTGCGCTTAATCTCTTACCTAATACTTAATTTCCTTTATTTTTTTCTCTTTTTAGTTTTCGTTCTTCTTGCTTGCTTAATTCTTTATTAACTATAGTACCTGGTGATGGATCTGGTGTATTACTTTTTTCTTTTTTTGGATCTGTGGCTTCTACAGATGGCTTATTCTCTTTTATTTCTGGTTGAACCGTTGGATCTTCTATTTGTTCTGTGAAGATAGAATCTGTTAACAAACTATCAGTTGTTAAAGTGTCAGCTTCGTATCTAACTGTTGGACAAATATAAGTTTTGGTAATTTCAACATCTGGTTTTGGAAAAGGGCCTAAGGTTATTCCTGTTGATGGATCTTTGTACACTTTTTCCATAAACTTAGCAAATATTGGTAGCGCAGTTCTAGATCCTTCTCCTGTTTGCGAAGTTTTAAAGTGAACGCTTCTATCATCTGCACCTACCCAAACTCCAGTAACTAAATCTTTTGTAATGCCCATATACCAACCGTCTACATAATCCGACGAAGTACCTGTTTTACCCCCAATTTGATTATTTTTTTTCCATAAATCCCATTCCCATAACGCCTGAGAGGTTCCGCCTGGCTCTTCCATGCCTCCTCTAAACATATAAAGCATCAACCAAGCAATTTCTTTGCTTAATACTTCAGTATGTTTTGCTGTAAACTCCTCAATAATATTGCCATCTATATCTGCAATCTTTTCTACTAAAATAGGATCAACTTTTTTTCCTTTATTTAAAAATGTACCATACGCTCTTACCATTTCATAAACTGAAACATCATTTGGACCTAAGCTTACAGACGGTACGGACAAAAGCTTACTTTCGATACCACATTTGTGCGCAAATTCTACAACTTTATCCCAGCCTACTTTTTCGGTAATTTGAGCAGTAATAGAATTAACAGATTTTCCCATTGCCCATCGTAAAGACATTTCTCTGTAAGAGAAGTTAAAATCAGCATTTTTTGGTTCCCAAACCTCTGTTCCATTACCCACTTTATAACTAATAGATACGGGCTTATCGGTAAATTTATCACATGGATTCATTCCGCTTTCTAAAGCTGCTAAATAAGCAAAAGGCTTAAATGTAGATCCTGCTTGCCTTTTTGATTGATTTACGTGGTCATATTTAAAATATTTATGATCATCTCCACCTACCCAAACTTTAATTTTTCCATTAAATGGATCTAAAGTCATCATCCCGGTATTTAAAGTTTTGGCATAATACTTTATAGAATCAATGGTAGAAAATTCTACTTTTTTATCTCCATCCCAAGAAAAAACATTCATTCTTTTAGGCTTGTTTAAAAAGGCAACTAAAGAATCAGGCTGATCTTGATATTTACGTTCAAGGGCGGCATACCAAGGTAATTTTTTAAGGTTATTTTCTAAAAAGTTTTCAATGATATTTCCTTCAGAATCTCTCCAAGGTTCTTCATCGCCCCAAACATTATCAAATCTTTTTTGAAGCGTTTTCATTTGTTCCTGAACGGCTTCTTCTGCATATTTTTGAAGTTTAGAATCTATGGTTGTATAAATTTTCAACCCATCTTCATACAAGTCATAATTATTTTCTTCACACCATTTCTCTAACCATTTTGCTACCGCACTTCTTAGGTACGAATCGCCATCACTACCTTCGTTATTATTACCTAAATCTAATTTTAAAGGTTTTGCAATAGTTTTTTGATATTGATTATCATTAATATAATTGTACTTTTTCATCTGAGAAAGTACCGTATTACGTCTTTCTAATGCTTTTTCTGGATTTTTTATAGGATTATAGGTCGAAGTAGCCTTTAACATTCCGACCAAAAGAGCCGATTCTTCTATCTTTAATTTGGATGTTGTTTTATTAAAATAATGTTTAGCTGCCGTATTAATCCCGTAAGAGTTGTTTCCAAAAGGAACGGTATTGAGGTACATAGTAATGATGTCATTTTTAGAATAATTAGATTCTAATTTATAAGCTGTTAACCATTCTCTAAATTTAGAAACCAGTGTTCTTAATACTGGTACATGTTTAATAAAACCTTGTGATTTATTTAATCTTGTTCGGTATAAATTTTTAGCTAATTGCTGAGTGATGGTACTTGCACCTCTTTTATCTCCTTGTGCGGTAGAAATTAAGCCAGATACTACCGAGTATAAATCTACCCCAGAGTGTTTGTAAAATCTAATATCTTCTGTAGCTACTAAAGCGTTTATTACAGTACTGTCAATTTCATTAAAATTAACAGGTGTTCTGTTTTCACGATAGTATTTTCCTATTAAAACGCTATCAGCGGTATACACTTCTGAGGATACACTTAAAGAAGGAAATTTAATATCTTTTTTACTGGGCGAAAAGCCAAAAAGCCATAAAAAATTAAGTTCTACGGCACAAATAAAAATGATAAGAAAGAAAAAAAGAATACTTAAAAATCTTAATGGTTTGTATTTTATTTCTTTAAACATTTGTAAATATGTAAAGGATAATGAAAAAACAAGTAGGCTTGTTTGGTTTAATTAATGTTATCGCTAACAACAAAGATAAATTTTGTTTTTTAAGTTGATGTACATTAGATGAAAGTGTAAAGAATAATTCTATTGGGTTTTTATTTGAATAGCAGCGAGGCCAATTTAATCAAAAACAGGCTTCTACAATCTTTAATTACATAAAAACTAATTTCAAAGGTTATTAATGCTATTTCTTCGATAGAAAACTTTTTGAATTTTAGGAGTCTAATAATTTAAAATCATCTGCATCATTCAAAAAAGGCATTTCATTTCTTGTTTTAATAACTTCATTTTTGTGAATGGTAAATGTGTAAGTATCTTCTTCATCTCTTTTGTAATACACTACTTTTCCTTGCGGATCTATGCAGGTGGTATCGCCGCTGTAGTATATTTCATTTCCATCATGTCCAACTCTATTTAAAGCAATAATGTACGACTGATTTTCAACTGCTCTGGCAGGAATTAACGTTCTCCAATGATGTGCTCTTTTCTCGGGCCAATTGGCAACTACTAACAATAAATCATACAAATCATCATGATTTCTTAGCCAAACCGGAAACCTTAAATCATAACAAATTACCGGCATAATTTTCCAACCGTTTAATTCTACAATTAACTTTTCTGATCCGCTGGTATAAATTTTATCTTCTCCGGCTAATGTAAAAAGGTGCTTTTTATCATATTTTTGGTAAGTTCCGTCGGGTCTCATCCAAATTAATCGGTTATAAAAGTTTCCCTTTTCTTTAATAATTAAGGAGCCTGTAATTACCGCATCATGTTTAAATGCTTTGTCTTTCATCCACTGCATTGTTTTTCCATCCATTTCTTCGGCAAGTGCGGCGGCATTCATTGTAAAACCTGTATTAAACATTTCTGGAAGAATAATCAGATCTGTTTTTTCTCTTATAGTTGATAATTTTAATCCAATATTTTGAAGATTTTTATCAATGTTTTCCCAAAATAAATAGGCTTGTAAAAGAGTTACTTTTAAATGATCCATGATCATAAATATTGTCTTAGGTTTATTATACGAATTTAATGAAAAAGGTTATTTAAAATTATGATGAGCTCTTGTCAAAAATTAAACTTTACTCAAAAAGCTTGCTGCTTTTTCTAGTGTTTCTTCTTCTTTGGCAAAACAAAATCTTAGCGTTTTATAATCAGAATTTTTAGTGTAAAAAGAAGAATTTGGAATGCTGGCTACTTTATGCTCCTTTACTAATCTCATAGCTAACTCAACGTCTTTTTCATCAGATATATTTTCATAACTCACATTTTGAAAATAAGAACCTTTGCAAGGCAAAAGGGTAAATCTTGTTTGTTTAAGTAAAGAAGCAAAAAAATCTCTTTTTTTCTGATAAAAAGCAGCGAGTTCCAAATAGGTTTCTGGGTTTTTTAAATATTCATTAAAGGCAAATTGAATAGGGGTATTCACACTAAAAATTTGAAATTGGTGAATCTTTCTAAACTCAGTCATTAAAAATTCTGGAGCTGCACAATAGCCAACTTTCCACCCGGTAGCATGAAATAGTTTCCCAAAACTGGCGGTAATAAAAGTTCTTTCTTTTAATTCGGGAAACTGGGCCAGGCTTAAATGCTTTTCATTATCAAAAATAATATGTTCGTAAACTTCATCACTAATGATAACGATATCAGTGTTTTTAGTAATTTTTATGAGTTGATCAATATCTTCTTGCTTTAAAATTTTTCCGGTAGGGTTGTGTGGCGAATTAATTACAATCAATTTGGTATTTACTGTAATTAATTTTTTAATCATGTCCCAATCTATATCATAAAAAGGAGGCTGCATTTCATAAGATTTTACTAAGCCGCCAAAAGCTTTTATGGTAGGGGCGTAACAATCATAAGCAGGTTCAAAAATCACCGCTTCATCATTGGGTTGAATGATAGCCGCTATTGCCGTAAAAATGGCCTGAGTTCCACCAGCTGTAATGGTAATTTCTGTATCTGGCGAGTAGTAAGCTTGATGAAGGTTGGAGATTTTAGTTGATAAACTTTTGCGTAAGCTAAAAATACCAGGCATGGGGGCATATTGGTTATTTCCATTTTTCATTTCTGCATTTACAAGTTCTATCAAGGCCGCATCAACTGCAAAATTTGGAAACCCCTGAGATAAGTTAATAGCTTGATATTCATCAGCTAAAGCACTCATTACAGAAAAAATGGAGTTTGAAATTTTAGGTAATTTAGAAGAGAGATTAATCATAGGGACTAATTTGATAATTTTACTTGAAATAGAATTATTTTTAACGCATAAAAAAACTATCTGATTAAATAATTGTCTAAAAATGAGCCAATATTAAATTATGATTTATTTTATATAATCCATTCAAATATATATGAGCCATCAATCTAAAGAAAGTAAATTGTTTATTGTATTAGGATGTTTTTTAATTGCAAATGCCATCCTTGCCGAATTTATTGGCGTAAAAATATTCTCGGTAGAAGAATCATTGGGTTTAAGTAAATTCGATATTAACTTATTTGGTGTGGAGGGTTTATCTTTCAACATGTCGGCCGGTGTGGTTACGTGGCCAATTGTATTTATCATGACCGATATTATAAATGAATATTATGGTGTTAAGGGCGTGAAATTTCTTTCTTATTTAGCCGCCATTCTAATTGTATTTGCATTTATTGTGGTTGGTTTTAGTATAAAACTGGTTCCTGCCGATTTTTGGATTAACCAAACAGTAAATGGTACAAACTTAAATATGAATAATGCCTTTAAAGGTGTTTTTGGTCAAGGAATGTGGATTATAGTTGGTTCTATTACTGCATTTTTAATTGGGCAAATTGCTGATGTAAGGATATTTCATAGTATTAAAAAAATAACAGGAGAGAAAAAGCTTTGGTTAAGAGCCACAGGTTCTACCTTAGTTTCTCAATTGATAGATAGTTTTGTTGTTATTTTTATTGCTTTTTATATTAACCCCCAGTTTAACTGGAGCTGGCAAATGGTGGCTGCTATTGGCTTGGTAAACTACACTTATAAGTTTATCATCGCTTTATCTATGACACCAGTATTGTATTTTATACATGCCATTATTGATAAATATTTAGGGAAAGAATTAGCCTTAAGCTTAACAGAAAATTCGGCTAAAGGGTAGTAAATTTTTATATTAATTAAACTTTTAACTGATTGGTTAAAAGCTTAATTAAATTGCCAAGCTTAATTTGTGGTTTTTATTTAAACGGATTAGAGAATTTTTCTTCTGTAAGAATGGTTTGATCAGTTAAAGTATTTAAAAAAGCTAACATATTCTGAATATCTTGTGGGGCAACAGCATGTAACGGAATTGGACCTGTGCCACTTCCTGGTGCGCCAGAAGTAAGCATGGCTTGTAAATTGGCAATGCTCCCGTTATGAAATAAATTGGTACGGGTACTTATATTTCTTAGTGAAGGAGACTTAAATCTATTTTGATTATTAATTCCCGCATCGTTAATATCTTGTAATGCAAATCCTCTAGCAGGGTCACTGGTAATAAACATTGGCGGAGTGTGGCAACTTGCACAAGTATTTGGTGCGCCAGCATTCAAAAATAATTGCTCTCCAATAGCTTCGGCATTACTAAATGCTTCAGTACCTTGTTTTACTTTGTCATATTTAGATTGGTAAGTCACAATACTTCTCACAAACTGAGAAAGTGCTCTGGATATTTTAACCGAATCTATAGTGGTATTACCAAAAGCTTTTAGAAAAAGAGCGGGGTAATAGTCTAATGCCTTCACCTTACTTTCTAATTGAGCTAAAGTTAAACCCATTTCTACATGATTTTGAATAGGCTGTAAAACTTGTGCTTCTAAAGTTCTTGATCTCTCATCCCAAAACATTCTACCATTTCTGTAGAATCTCACATTCATTAAAGGCATAGATTTTCTATCAGTTAAACCGCCTTCAAAACCTTTACTTAATGGAATTAGATCATCAAAATTTTTATTTTGTTGATGACAGCTTCCACAACTAATGGTATTATTTGCACTCAGTTGCGTATCGTAAAATAACACTCTTCCTAATGTTGCGCCATCATTTGTGATTTGATTGTTAGCTGGAGTATTATCAGTTGCCGTTAATGCATTTTGAACATGAGTAGGATAGCTTACTAAATAATTTAAAGTATTGGATGGTAAAGATAGAGAAGTTCCATTTGTGGTAGGAATAGCGCTGTCTTTATCAGCACAAAATTGAAAAAGTAAAACTAAAAAACTAATTAAAGTAATAACTGCTGCTTTCCTCATAACGTTTAATTTTAGATTGGTTTTAGGGTAATCACTTTAACTGATTTATCTTTTAATTGTAAAGACAATAATAAGCGATATATTTTAATCCGTGTTTAAATTAATTTACCCTCATAAAAATTAATATTTTTTTAAATCTAATTTTCATTTGATTTTTTTTGACTGAAGAAAATACTTTTATTAGGAGAAATATATTTTTTCAAAAAAAAAGGTGTAAACGGTTTAAACCATTTACACCTTTTTAAATATTTTGATATTTCCTTATTTACCTATTTTAATTAACTCTATATCAAAAAGTAAAGTGCTAAAAGGAGGAATATCCTGCCCAGCACCTCTTTCTCCATAACCTAATTGGTAAGGGATATAAAAACGGTATTTAGAACCTACAGCCATTAGTTGTACGCCTTCAGTCCATCCCGGAATCACATTGTTTAAAGGAAGTGAAAGTGGCTCGTTTCTATCATAAGAACTGTCAAATTGATTTCCGTTAATTAATGTTCCTTTATAGTGAACCGTTACTTCATCAGTAGCTTTTGGTTTTTCGCCGGTTCCTTGCGTAATTACTTCATATTGTAAACCACTTGCTGTAGTTATAATATTAGGTTTAAGTTTGTTTTGTGCTAAAAATTTAGATCCTTCTTCTTCTAAGCCAGAAAATTTAGCTTTACTGGCTTGTTGTAAAAAACCACTAATGGCGGCTCCAGCTTGTTCATCAGATATCATTAATTGATTTCCCATAAATACATCTTCCATGGCTTTGCTCAATAAAGCATAGTTTAAACTACCTACTCCATCTGATTTTAAGCCCATAGCTATTTTTAATCCAAAAGAATAACTTGCAGAATCTACTGAAGTTAATGGTTTTACTGCTGCCACTGGTTTTACAGCTGCTGCCTTTTTAGTTTGTGCAAAACCAACTACACTTATGGTGCTGATGCACAATGTTAAGATTGTTTTTTTGATCATAAATTTTTTTAATAAATCCGACGAATATAAAAATAACTTATGGATAACGTTATAAACTTTGAAGAATGTATATTTTGTTAGTTACTAATAATTTTAGTAAATATTACTTAATTTTGAATTAATGAATAAGCTTTACGCTGTAGTAGATATTGAAACCACAGGTGGCCATGCAAACGCACATGGAATTACTGAGATTGCCATTATTATACATGATGGAAATGAAATTATTGAGCAATACGAAACACTAATTAATCCTTTTCAGGATATTCCCATATTTGTGCAAGGCTTAACAGGCATCACCAATGAAATGGTAAAAAAAGCACCTCCTTTTAAAGAGGTGGCGCCTAAAATCTTTTCTTTACTAGATCAAAAAATATTTGTAGCTCACAACGTAAACTTCGATTATTCATTTGTTTACCATCATTTAAAAAAAGAAGGTCTTGATCTTCAAAGTAAAAAATTGTGTACAGTTAGGTTGGCCCGAAAAATTTTCCCCGGGTTGCCATCTTATAGTTTAGGCAAACTCACAAGAAATTTGGGCATTGCTATACCCAACAGGCATAGGGCAGGAGGAGATGCCTTTGCTACGGCAACTCTGTTTAAATTAATGCTTAACGCAGATGAACATCAATACATTAAAGAAGCTTTAGCAATAGTAACCAAAGAACAAGCTTTACCTCCGTTTATTTCTAAACATGATCTTGATAAAGTGCCAAGGCAACCAGGTGTTTATTATTTTAAAAATAAAAAAGATAAAATTATTTATGTAGGGAAGGCAAAAAACCTTTACAAAAGAATATTGAGCCATTTTTCAAACAATAGTCCGCATAAAAACAAACAAGAATTTTTAAGAGAAATTAGAAAAATATCACACCAAGTATGTGGAACAGAGTTGCAGGCTTTAATTTTAGAAAACATAGAAATTAAAAGATTGTGGCCAGCACAAAACAAGGCATCCAAAACTCCAGAAAAAAGATATGGATTGTATGTTTACGAAGATCAAAGAGGTTATACAAGATTAGGAATTGGCAAAAAAGTTAAATTTATGACTCCTTTTTATCAATTTAATTCCTTAACAGATGGACATCTGTTGGTACAGGATTTATGTCTTAAATTTAATCTGTGTCCAAAATTATGTGATATTCAAAAAAATAATGAGACTTGTTTGGGTTTACAAAATCAACAGTGTTTTGGCGCTTGCGAAGCTTTAGAACCAGCGAAAGAATATAATTTACGAGTAGGTGAAGTATTGGAAACCTTAAAAGGAGAATTACCTTCTTATTTAATAGTTGATAGCGGTAGAAATAAACTCGAAAAAAGTTGCATTTTAATAGATAAAGGAAGTTTTTTTGGAATGGGTTACTTGGCCGAAGAACAAATACCTGTTAGTTTAGATCAAGCAAAATCTTTACTCACACCTTATCCATCTCATAAATATATTGAAAAGTTGGTTTCGGAGTTTGCAATGCTACATCCACATAAACAAGTACACTTAAGTGTTTAAAAGTGTATACAATAAGCTACGTTAATTTTTTTTCGTCTTATTAAAAACACCAAAATATTTAATTAGTTATACTTTAGTCTTTAAAGATGCTTTTGGCTCTATTTTTAGTAGATTATGGTCAGTAATAAATTCATAATTTAAACTTATAACAAAATGAAAAAATTAATTTACATCGCATTTTCAGTGTTCATGTTAGTTGGGTCGGTAAATGTTGCACAAGCTGCCGAAGGTAAAGAAGCAAAAGAATTAACAGAACAACAACAAGTTAAATTAAATCAAATTACTCAAAGAGTAGAAGAGATTAAAAAAATGGATAAAGCTAGTTTAAGCCAAGCTGAAAAGCAGGATCTTAAAGCAGAGTTAACCACTATGAAGAAAGAAGCAAAAGCAATTTCTAATGGAGGAATTTATCTGTCTTTAACTGCTTTATTAGTAATCATCATTATTTTATTAATACTTTAATTAGTATTATTTATTTAACTGTAAACATTAATATTAAAATCCTTGATCTTTATCGGTCAAGGATTTTTTTTATCCTGAATTTTGGTTTTATTATCCTGAATTTATTTCGGTAACTTATTAAACAAGACTACTTATAGAATGTGATACCTAAGTTTAGCGGTTTAAAATCCTACTCAAAAAAAGAGGCCACTTTTATATTGTTATCGCAACAGCATTATCAATTCCAATTTTTTTATCGAGGTTGAAATGCTTAAATTATTTTTTAACCAAATTGAGTGAGATCCCCCAAAAAAATATGAAACATAAAAAAAGCCATCTGGTTAGAGATGGCTTTTATAATTATTTTATTAAATCTAATTTTATTTCCCTGTTGCAGCAACAACTTCACCTTTAACATAAAGCATTTTTAAAGGAGTTTTAGAGTTAGAGCTAATTTTCACAAACTTATTAAATGGAGCAGCTACTGCAGCATTATAAGTTAAAGTGATAGAACCTGATTCTCCTTTTTTAACCGGAGTGCCTTGTTTTGGCTCAACGCTAGGCACTGTGCAACCACAAGTAGATTCAACCGCTGTAATAATTAATGGCTCATTACCCACATTGGTGTATTTAAAAACGAAAGAAACAGGCTTTCCTTGTGGAACTTTTCCAAAGTCATGTGTTTCTTCTACAAATTTGAATTCGGCTTTATTATCCTGCATTGCAGAGAAAGCTATAAAACCAATTACTACTGAACATATTAACAGAATCCTTTTCATTTCTTATTTTGTTTATTCAAATATATGTATTTCAAAAACTGTTCCAAAACAAATTTTCATTTTAAAGCTTAAGATTCGGACAAGATGAGTAATTTTCTTATTTTTGAAGCCTCGCTAACCAATTAAATATGATAAATACCAAAGATAAGTTAACCCAGCAAACTGATGTTTCTGAGCTTAGTTTCGATGATTTTAAGCAAGCAGTAATTAGTGATTACGATATCGCTTTTAGAAGTCGCCAAGCCAGTATTTTAGGCAGAAGGGAAGTACTTACCGGTAAAGCTAAATTCGGAATTTTTGGTGATGGAAAAGAAGTAGCTCAATTAGCGATGGCAAAAGCTTTTAAAAAGGGCGATTGGAGAGCAGGATATTACCGAGATCAAACATTTATGTTTGCAACTGGTATGTCTACCATAAAGGAATTATTTGCGCAACTATATGCAAATCCTGATATAGAAAAAGAACCAGCATCAGCCGGAAGGCAAATGAATGCCCACTTTGCTACTCGTTCTTTAAATGAAGATGGTACTTGGAAAAATTTAACAGAAATGATGAATTGCTCTTCAGACATCTCTCCAACAGCAGGGCAAATGGCTCGTTTGGTAGGTTTGGCTTATGCATCTAAACTGTTCAGACAAAATAAAGCACTTACTCAATATAAACATTTATCAATAAGTGGTAATGAAGTTGCTTTTGGAACCATTGGCAATGCATCAACCTCTGAAGGGGTGTTTTTTGAAGCTATAAATGCAGCCGGAGTTTTACAAATACCTATGGCAATTTCTGTTTGGGATGATGGTTACGGTATTTCTGTGCCTGCAAAATTTCAAACCACTAAAGAAGATATTTCAGAAATTCTAAAAGGATTTCAAAGAGAAGAAGGTAAACCAGGTTTCGAAATTTTTAAAGTTTGTGGTTGGGATTATGTAGCCCTTTGCGAAACTTATGAAAAAGCCATAAAAGTTTGTAGAGAAGAGCATGTACCTGTATTAATTCATGTTACGGATATTACTCAACCTTTAGGGCATTCTACATCAGGCTCACATGAGCGTTATAAATCTAAGGAGCGCTTAGATTGGGAAAAAGAATTTGATTGCCTAGTTAAAATGCGAGAATGGATGATCTCTTCGGCAATTGTTAGTGAAGAAGAGCTTCAGGAAATAGAAAATAATGGAAAGGCATTTGTTAAAACTAGTTTAAAAGAAGCTTGGACAGATTTGATGAGCCAAATTAAAGTAGAAAAGCAAGATGCTTTAACTTTAATAGATGCTTTAGCCAATGAAGTAGAAACAGTTAAAAAGGTTTCTCAAATGCTTAAATCAGAAATAGATCCTTTAAGAAGAGAAGTAATCTCAGCGGTAAGAAAATCTATCAGATTAAGTAAATCAAATCCATCAGCAACCAGAGACGAACTCATTGACTGGTATGAAAAAGAGCTGAAAGTGAATCAGGAAAGATTCAACTCCAAATTATTTTCTGATACCGCTTTATCTCCCTTAAAAGTAAAACCAGTTCCTGTAGTTTATGCCACTGATCCTAAATTGGTGGATGGGAGAGAGGTTTTAAACGCTTGTTTTGATGCTAATTTAGAAAAGAACCCATTGGTATTAGCTTTTGGTGAAGATTTAGGAAATATAGGTGATGTAAATCAAGGTTTCTCTGGCTTACAAGCAAAATATGGCGATTTAAGAGTAATAGATACTGGCATTAGAGAAATGACCATTATTGGGCAAGGTTTAGGTTTAGCTTTAAGAGGCTTAAGGCCAATTGCCGAAATTCAATACTTAGACTATATTACTTTTGCACTCAATATTATTAGTGATGATTTGGCAACGGTAAGTTACCGCACAAAAGGCGGACAAATTGCGCCTATGATCATTAGAACCAGAGGTCACCGCTTAGAAGGGATATGGCATGCGGGTTCTCCTATAGGGATGATCTTAAACTCTACTAAAGGTATTCATTTGTGTGTGCCACGAAACATGACTCAGGCTGCCGGAATGTATAACACACTTTTACAAGGCGATGAACCTGCCTTGGTGATTGAATGTTTAAATGGCTACCGTTTAAAAGAAAAAATGCCCGAGAATCCGGGAGAATTCTCTATTCCTTTAGGTAAAGTAGAAATCTTAAAAGAAGGTAAAGACATTACGCTTATATCTTACGGTTCTACCTTAAAATTAGTAAGTGAAGCAGCCGAGGAATTAATGACCATGGGTATTGATGCCGAAGTAATAGATGCACAAACCTTGATGCCTTTTGACACCGCTATGGAATGTGGACAGTCTTTACAAAAAACAAATAAGTTATTAATTATAGATGAAGACGTACCCGGAGGGGCAAGTGCATTTATTTTGCAAGATATTTTGGAGCGTCAAAACGGATATTTTTATTTAGATGCTCAACCAAAAACTTTAACATCAGTTGCACACCGTCCGCCCTATGGTTCTGATGGTGATTACTTTAGCAAACCAAGTGTAGATGATATGGTAGAAAAAGTTTATGCAATGATGCAAGAAGCCCATCCATCAAAATATAACAAGATATTTTAATTGGTTTTTTTAATAGAAAATAGATCATTTTAATTTTGCTTTTTTAGAAAAAAACTACTAACATTGCAACCGCAAATCAGCAATGATTTCGCACCTATAGCTCAGTTGGTTAGAGTAGAAGACTCATAATCTTTTGGTCCCTGGTTCGAGCCCAGGTGGGTGCACAGAGTGAAATATCTCTTTTTAAATTTGTTCTTATTTATAAGAACCATAACGGTTGCATAGCTCAGCTGGATAGAGCAACTGCCTTCTAAGCAGTAGGTCTCAGGTTCGAATCCTGATGCGACCACAGATTAGTCCTTCATCTCAAAAAGATGGAGGATTTTTTGTTTTTAGAGGTTTTTTAGCTCAGCTGGATAGAGCATCCCGACGTCAAGTCGGGAAGGTCTCAGGTTCGAATCCTGATGCGACCACAGATTAGTCCTTCATCTCAAAAAGATGGAGGATTTTTTGTTTTAGGTATTTTAGATAGTCGGAACAGGAAGAATTTAACTAACCGATTAGCAAGTTGAAGATGTGATCACTTACGTGAGAAATAGTTTTGGTAACAAAACTTCAGTATTAACCTTAAGAGGTAAAAGCCATAAAAGCGAAGTTGAAATAGAATATTAGGTGGTAGGTTTCATTATATTTTTAACTACTACCACTATTAAACTTAAGAAAACCGCCCAAAAAATGAATAACATGAAAGTGGTAGTTTGTTTATAAAGCTCATAATAGGCTAAAATAAAACAGATAATACAAATAAAAGTAAGTGTATAAACTAAACGCATTTGGTTTTTTATATTAAAACTCAAAACTAGCGCTAGACTAACAGGCGGGATAAAATTTAGTTAAATAGACTATTTTTTAATTCAAAAGGGATGAATCAGAGCTTTTCTAGTAGTACATTCTTAGAAATTTGCTTTGAAAAATCTTTAGGGTTAAGGTGATAAGTAGATTTAAATAGTCTGGAAAAATAGCTTTTATTATTGATTCCTATGTTAGTTGCAATTTCACTAATGTTTAAATCGCCAATCATTAATTGGTCTCTTGCGTATTCTAACCTTAATTTATTAAGATAATTATTAACTGTTGCGCCAAAGGTAAATCTAAAGCCTTCCTGTAATTTTGTAGGATTGGTGCCTACTCTTGTCGCTAAATCTTTAATGGTTAAAGGGTTTGCTAATTCGCTTTTAAGAATTTGAGCAGCTTTTTGAATCTGTGTCATCTCGACTTTTCTTAAAATCTGTCTTTTAGGTTCTGCTTTTTGGTCATCTTCAAAATCATTAATCTGAAGACTTAAAATCTCATTTGCTTTACCTTCTAAAAATAGCCTACGGGTAAATCCAAGCAATGTATTATTTTTTATTTCATCTATACATTCAGACATGGCTAAACTGTAGTTGCCGTGGTAGTAGAATAAATTTCGGGCATTTAAGTCTCTAAATAATTTACGTAAATTTTTATCTACATAATGTAAATCACAATCAATTTTAGTTTTAAAGTCTTTTCTGGCAATTTCCAAACTATTCATGTGAATTTTTTGCCCGCTAGGGAATAATAAAATATGCCCATTTTGAGCGGTACTGGCTACAACCACATTTTGAAACTGATCTATCAAATGTAAACTGTCTTTTTCTTCAAACCTGTGTTTGATGATGCCTTCAGAGCAATAGATAAATTTTAAAGGATGAATTTTATTTACCGAAAAATGAATTTTAATACTTTCTTTAAAGGTACAGCTGTACTCAATTAATCCAAAGCCACTAGAGAAATTAATCCCTCTTATAAAACCACTTCCATAACCTTCCGGAACGTTAATTCTATACTCGTGGCAACTTATAAAATAAGTGGTTTCAAAAGCTTCTGCCAGGTTAGCAATTACATCTTGTAGAGGTAAAGATTTTACATAAAGTTCTCTCATTAGGTATTTTTGCTTAGCAAATTATTAAATCAATGATAATAAAATAATTGGGCATAGCTATAATAAGAATTAGAAAAAGGCACTAAATTTATCATTAGTATTTCAAACAAAGCTTAATGATGATTTGTATGTCTGTTTTATTTATAATTAGCTTATTGGCCGCAATTAAATTAATGACTCATACATCATTAATTAGGTTATATTTGTTCCTTATCAAATCATTATTTTTTGAAATTCGAAGATTTTAATTTTGTTCCTCAATTGCAGGAAGGTTTAGATACCATGGGTTTTACCAAGCCAACACCCATTCAACAAGAGGCTATTCCGCATATACTTGCTAACAAAGATTTAATTGCTTGCGCACAAACAGGTACAGGTAAAACTGCTTCTTATTTGCTGCCTTTGCTGCATAAAATTCAAGAAAAAGACGAGTCTTTTATTGATACATTAATTCTAGCCCCAACTCGTGAATTAGCGCTACAAATAGACCAACAGATTATGGGATTAGCCTATTTTACAGGCTGTTCTTCTATTGCGGTTTATGGTGGAGGAGATGGATTTAGCTATGAGCAGCAAAAAAGATCTTTGACAGATGGCGTAAATATTATAGTGGCAACACCGGGTAGATTAATTGCTCATTTAACATCAGGTACTATTAATCTTACGCATTTAAAACATTTAGTTTTAGATGAAGCAGATAGGATGTTAGATATGGGTTTTTACGAAGATATTGTAAGAATTATAAGCTATTTGCCTGCTAAAAGGCAAAATTTGCTTTTCTCGGCTACCATGCCACCAAAAATTAGAGCGCTTTCTAAGAAAATACTACACAACCCTGTAGAAGTAAATATTGCCGTTTCTATGCCTTCTGTTGGGATTTTACAACAGGCTTATTTAGCTTACGACGAGCAAAAGATCGATTTATTGAAGCAGATACTATCCAATAGCGAATATAAAAGTGTGATTGTTTTTGCATCCAGAAAAGAAACTGTTAAAAAGTTGAACAGCACTTTAAACAGACAAGGAATAAAATCTGAAGCTTTCCATTCTGATTTAGATCAGGAAAGTAGAGAAGATATTATGGTGAGGTTTAGAGGTAAAAGTTTGGCAGTTTTAATTGGTACCGATGTGATTTCTAGAGGAATTGATGTGGTAGGAATTAGCTTAGTGGTAAACTTTGACGTTCCGCCAGATCCTGAAGATTATATCCATAGAATTGGTAGAACCGCCAGAGCCGAAACTACTGGTACAGCCATTACTTTTATCAATGATAAAGACCAACATCGTTTTTCAAGAATTGAAGAATTAATAGGCAAAGAAATTCCTAAACTACCATTACCCGAAGGTTTAGGTGAAGCACCTATTTATAATCCAAAAGCAAAGCGTCAGGGTAGTTTTAAACCAAAATGGAAAAATAACTTTAAGAAAAAAGATTAATCTTTAAATTTATCTGAAGAAGAAGTGATTTTTGTTTTTCCGTGTGGCACAGGACTAAAATTCTCATCAATATTTACAAATACAATTTTGTTAATGGTGAGAATGCTGTGTCTAGTTACTTTGTTTCTTACTTCGCAAAATAAGGTTATAGAAGTGTTTCCAAAATGAGTGGCAACAATTCCCATCTCAATAATGTCTCCTTGTACTGCTGAGCTTAAAAAGTTTATTTCCGACATGTATTTTGTCACTACTCTTTTATTATCAAGCTGGCACATGGCGTAAATTGCAGCTTCTTCATCAATCCACTTCAGTAAGCTTCCTCCAAACAATGTTCCGTTTGCGTTAAGATCCTCGGGTTTAACCCATTTTCTAGTATGAAAATTCATTTTTTTCTTTCAAAAGTATAAAATCTTGATTTTAACGTTCTATATCTATTCATTTTTATGTTTTATTAAAAAAACAAAGCCTTTTTATGTTTAATTTGTTAAAACTGCAAACAATTTAAGGATCAAATTATTAAAATAAGATGTTGGAGAAAGAAAAGAAAGTAATTATTGTAGGTGCTGGGATTGCTGGTTTAACTGCTGCAAAATTATTAAAAGCCAAAGGATTTGAAATTTTAGTGATAGAAGCATCAGACGGTATTGGTGGCAGGGTGAGGACCGATGAAAAAGACGGTTTTCTTTTAGACAGAGGATTCCAGGTTTTATTAAGTGCCTATCCAGAAGCCAAAAAGCTTTTGAACTATAAAGATTTGAACTTGAAGCCTTTTTTGCCTGGAGCAAAAATTTTATATGAAAAAGGGATGACTGAAATTATGGATCCACTACGTAGACCTTCTTCATTTTTAAAGACACTATTTTCTCCTGCGGGATCTTTGGGAGATAAGCTTCAAATGTTTTTATTAAAAAAGCAGTTAGAGAAAAAAAGCGTAGAACAAATTTTTGAAGAAAATGAACAAACTACAGATAGCTATTTATTAAGAAAAGGCTTTAGTGATAAAATGATTAATTATTTTTTTAGGCCATTTTTATCTGGGATATTTTTAGAAAAGAATTTATTTACCTCTAGCAGGATGTTCAATTTTGTTTTTAAGATGTTTAGCGAAGGAGATACTGTAATACCGGCCAAAGGAATGGGGGAGATTCCTAAACAGTTAGCTAAAGATTTAATGGAGCATGAGATTTTATTAAACACTAAAGTAGTTGCCGTTGAAGAAAATAAGGTAAAAACAGAAAGTAATCAAACTTATGAAGCTAATTATATTATTATAGCCACAGATCAGGATCATATTCCCTCTCCTTATCAACAAACTCAACATCTAAAGAGAACGGTTACAAATATGTATTTTACTTCTAACGTTGCGCCTTTTAAAGACCCAATAATTGCTTTAAATGCCAATGAAAATGCTTTGGTAAATAATATTGCAGTGATGAACCAGGTATCTGCCTTGTATTCTAAAAGTGGGGAATCATTAATTTCTATTTCAATTTTGGATGATGTGAGTCATTTACACCCTGATGAATTGATTCAAAAAGTAAAGTCTGAAATGAGCTTTTGGTTTAAGGGAGTAGAAAACTGGAGATATTTACACAGCTATTTCATTCCATATGCTTTACCAGATCAAAAATCTGTGGAAACAAAAATATCTGATTCGGAATATAAAATTTCTAAATCAGTGTATAAATGCGGCGATTATCTATTAAATGGATCAATAAATGCCGCCATGTTAAGCGCTAAAAAAGTTGTAGAGTTAATAGCGAGGAATTAAGTTGAAATATCAATTACTGTCATTTTTACATTAAAATATATTTTTATCATTTTAGTTAAAATGTATATAAAAATATATTTATGATTTTGTTTAATTTTAATTCAAAAGAAATATTAAATTTTATATTAAATTTCTATAAATTAATTGTGTAAACAAATAATTGTTTCTATATTTGTCATGCCCTCCCAAAGGGCATGTTTTTCATAGGTAGATGTAGGGTCGAATACTTGTTATTCGGCCCTTTTTTATTTACAACTTTTTTGAATTTTTATTGTTAAGCTTTATATGAAAAAAAAGAAAATAGTAGTTGCAATTACCGGTGCTAGTGGGGCTATTTATGCTAAAGTTCTGTTACAAAAATTAGCGGTTTTAGAAACTCAAATTCAAGATTTAGCAGTTATCATGTCAGACAATGCCAAAGATGTTTGGCGCTACGAGTTAGAAGACGAATCTTACAAAGATTTTAATGTAAAGTTTTATGATAAAAACGATTTTATGGCACCTTTTGCATCAGGATCCGCCCGTTATGATACCATGATTATTATACCGTGTTCTATGGGGACTATGGGAAGAATAGCATCGGGTATTTCTAATGATTTAACAACCAGAGCCGCAGATGTGATCCTTAAAGAAAGAAGAAGACTGATTTTGGTAGCAAGAGATACTCCTTTAAATTTGATACATATTAATAATATGAAAACCATTACCGAGGCTGGAGGAGTGATTTGCCCGGCAGTACCTTCTTTCTACAGTAAGCCAAAAACCTTAGAAGAGGTTGCCGCAACGGTAGTGAACAGGGTATTAGATTTAGCTGGTTTTGAGGTGGATAGTTACCAATGGGGAGAAAAAGAAACGAATTAGTTCAAAATTCATATCTTTGCAGCTTAATAAATTATGGCTAAAAAAGTTGCTTTTTACACGCTTGGATGTAAATTAAATTACTCCGAAACATCTACCATTGGTAGGCAGTTTACAAACGCAGGTTTTGAAACTGTTGATTTTACCGAAGCTGCCGATGTTTACATTATCAATACCTGCTCTGTAACAGAGAATGCAGATAAAAAATGCAGAAAAGTAGTAAAAGAAGCTCTTAAACATTCTCCATCAGCATATATTACCATTGTAGGATGCTACGCTCAGCTTAAGCCAAAAGAAATTGCGGAGATTGAAGGTGTTGATATGGTTTTGGGCGCTGCGGAAAAGTTTATGATTGTCGATTTTATCTCTGATCTTACCAAAGAGCCTAAAACAATCATCCATAATAAACCAATTGATGAAACCAATCAATTTGTATCTTCTTATTCTTATGGGGATAGAACCAGAACATTTTTAAAAGTTCAGGATGGTTGTGATTATTCTTGTACGTTTTGTACCATTCCACTAGCCAGAGGAGAAAGTAGGAGTGATACCATTCCAAATATCATTAAACAAGCCGAAGAAATAGTAATATCTGGCGTAAAAGAAATTGTTCTCACCGGAGTAAATATTGGTGATTTTGGAATCAGAAATGGAGAAAGAGCAGATAAATTCTTTGATTTGGTACAAGCTTTAGATGAAGTAGAAGGAATAAACCGAATAAGAATATCATCTATAGAACCAAATTTATTAACCAACGAGATTATTGAGTTTGTAGCCAAGTCTAAAAGATTTGTCCCGCATTTTCATATTCCTTTACAATCAGGCTCTAATAAAATTTTAGGTTTAATGAAAAGGCGCTATCGCAGAGAGCTTTATGTAGATAGGGTAAACACCATCAAATCTTTAATGCCTAATGCCTGTATTGGAGTTGATGTGATTGTAGGTTTTCCGGGTGAAACCCGAGAAGATTTTTTAGATACTTACAATTTCTTAAATGAACTTGATATTTCTTATTTGCATGTTTTTACCTATTCAGAAAGAGATGATACCCCGGCCAAAGATATGGAAGGTGTAGTGCCAGGTTCGCAAAGAGCTGATAGAAGTAAAATGTTGCATATTTTATCAGATAAAAAAAGAAGAGCATTTTATGAAACTCAGCTAGGTAAAAATGCTTTAGTTCTTTTTGAGGCAGATCATAAAGAAGGTTTTATGCATGGTTTTACCTCTAATTATGTAAAAGTGAAAGTGAAATACGATCCCGTTTTAGTGAACGAATTAAAAACTGTTAAATTAACAGAACTTTTACCCGATGGCGAGGTAAGTGTAACCGAAGCACACGAAATATTAACTCATTAATTTCTAACCTATTCATTATTTTTATACATGTTCCCAACCCTTTCGCACTTAATAGAATATCTTTTTGGAATAAACATTCCTTTACCCATACAAACCTTTGGTTTTTTTGTTGCCATGGCATTTATTGCAGGGTACTGGGGTTTTTCAGAAGAATTTAAAAGGAGAGAAAAGCTGGGTCAGGTACATCCTTTTCAAAGAGAAATAATTATTGGACAACCAGCAAGCTTATCTGAATTGATTTTAAATGGCTTATTTGGTTTTTTAATAGGATATAAAATTATTTATGGCTTATTAAACTATAGTGCATTTGTAAATGATCCTCAGGGTTTTATCTTGTCTTTAAAAGGGAATTTCTTTGCGGGGATTATTGTTGGGGCAATATTTGTTTATTGGGCTTATCAAGAAAAAAAGAAAACACAATTACCTCAACCTAAAAAAGTAACAGAAACGGTTCATCCGTATCAATTAATGGGGACTTTAATTGCTTGGGCTGCCATTGCAGGGATTATTGGCGCCAAGCTTTTTGATAATCTAGAATATTGGGATCGTTTTATGGAAGACCCAATTCAAAACCTACTTTCTTTTAGCGGATTAACTTTTTACGGAGGCTTAATATGCGGTGCCATAGCGGTATTATATATCTCAGGTAAAAACGGAATAAAGGCTATTCACATGTGTGATATTTCTGCACCGGGCTTAATGTTGGCTTATGGTGTAGGTAGAATTGGTTGCCAATTATCTGGAGATGGAGATTGGGGAATTAATAACCTTAATCCAAAACCAAATTGGCTATCATGGGCTCCAGATTGGGTTTGGTCTTTTAAATATCCTCATAACGTAATTAATGAAGGGGTTTTAATACCCGGTTGTGAAGGTAAGTTTTGTTATGAATTAGCACTTCCTGTGTATCCAACGCCACTTTATGAAGCCGTAGCTTGTATTTTATTGTTTTTCTTTCTTTGGTCTATTAGAAAAAAAATAACCATTCCTGGAGTATTGTTTTCTATTTATTTAATTTTAAATGGATTAGAAAGGTTTTTTGTAGAAATGATTAGGGTGAATTCTAAATATCATGTGGGTTCTTTTTCTTTTACACAGGCCGAATTAATTTCTACTCTTTTGGTTTTAGGAGGAATTGTTGGTATATTTTTATCATTAAATGCCGCTAAAAAAGGAAAGGAAGTGGCTTAGTGAATACTGAAATTAAAACATTAGTAATCAATAATAAATTTCTTCAAAGTAAGGTCATCAGGTTTTTTCTTTCTGCTGGTATTGGTATGGTGGTAGATGTGTTTGTTTATTTTATTGCCATTACTTATTTTTTAGGTAAAGAGAGAATAAAGCTTTTTAATTACCAGGTGAGTGCGCATGAAATATCTTTAGTTGTTTCTTATTCTTGCGGGGTAATAGCTAATTTTATCTTAACTAAATACGCTGTTTTTTCTGAATCAACCGTAAAAGGAAGCAAGCAGTTTTTTAGATTTTCTTTAATAGCAGGCTTAGGATTTTTTGCTAACTATAGTTTGTTAAGATTTTTTGTGGAGTTTTGGGATGTTTTACCAATTATTTCTAGAATATTATCTGCTTTAAGTTTAGGCTTTGCAAGCTATTACATCCATAAATTATTTACATTTAAAGTAGAAGATTAGTATGAATTATAAAGATTTATGTGAGCAGGTTATAGAAGTAGCAAAAATGGCGGGAGGCTTTATTAGAGAAGAGTCTTTGGCTTTTAATTCCTCACATATAGAATATAAGGGCTTAAATGATATGGTATCTTATGTTGATAAAACTGCTGAAGCTAAAATTATAAATGAGTTAAGTTTACTCTTACCAGATTCTGGCTTTATAGCAGAAGAAGGAACTCAAAATGCTACAGCAGAAAGGTTTAATTGGATTATAGATCCTTTAGATGGAACCACCAATTTTATTCACGGAATTCCTACTTACGCAGTAAGTATTGCTCTAAAAGAAAACGATGAATTAGTTGTTGGTGTAATTTACGAGATCAATAGAGATGAGTGCTTTTATGCATGGAAAGGAAGCGAAGCTTTTTTGAACGGAAAAAGAATTTCCGTTTCTGAAAACAAGGATTTAAGCAGCTCATTAATAGCTACGGGCTTTCCTTACTACGATTTTAAAAGACAACAATCTTACATTAATCTTTTTAATGATGTAATGCAAAAATGCCATGGGTTAAGAAGAATAGGGGCGGCCTCAGTAGATTTAGCTTATACAGCATGTGGTAGGTTTGATGCCTATTTTGAATACAATTTAAAGCCTTGGGATATAGCGGCAGGACTTTTGATATTAAAACAAGCTGGTGGAGAATATTTTGATTTCTCAGGCGGAACAAATGCATTAGAAACTTGTGATGTTGTAGCCACAAACGGTAAATTATCAGTAGAATTAAACAATATTATAAAACATCATTTTAATACTAATAACCATGATTAAGAAAATTTTACTTGCTTTAGGTGTAGTTATAATTGTTATTCAGTTTATCAGGCCAGAAAAAAACATTGCCGCAGGTGCTCAACCTAATGCTATCTCAACAAAATATACCGTACCTGATACAGTTAACCAATTACTTAGCGTGGCTTGTAAAGATTGCCATAGTAACAATACCGTTTATCCATGGTATAGCAATATTCAACCTGTAGCTTGGTGGTTAAATGATCATGTTAAAGAAGGTAAAAGAAAATTTAATTTAGATGAGTTTACAACTTATACTTTAAAAAGACAGGATCATAAATTAGAAGAATTAATTGAAAGCCAAGAAGATCATTGGATGCCTTTAGATTCTTACACTTGGGTTCATAGAGATGCAGCTTTAACAGATGCACAGCGCAAAGTTTTAATTGACTGGGCCAATGTTACCAGAAAACAAATTCAAAGCAACCCTGATTTCGCTACATCTCCAAAAAAGTAACATTAATCTTTGTTAAACATGTAACGCATGGTGGCGTGTTTTTTTCCTAAAACGGCTCCCGTAGCTTCATGCAGGGTTAGCATTTTGTCATTAAAATCTCCTACCCAAGAAAGTTCTAATTCATCGTATTGCTTTTTGGGTAAAACGTATTCCCCTAATTTGATGAAAATGGCAGACTCTAAGCCGTGTTTTTGAAATTTCTCTTTAGTGCCCATTACCACAGCCCTCATCCTATTTACACCTCTAAGTTTGTTGTAAAGGAATTTAATTTTGCCTAAAAGATTAAGTTTCCCATTTAAAGATTTAATCATCAAATTGGCATCAGGCAGCGTAACTACAAAAGAGGCAGGTTCACCATTTACATAGGCAAACCAAATTAATTTTGGATCCATAATAAGCTTCATCTTTTCAAAGCTTTCCATTACGGTTTCTAATTTTATTGGAGAAAAGTTAGCAAAGTTTTTCCATCCATCATTATATATTTCCTGAAAATCTGCTGCAAATTGATCGAAGTTTTTAACGTCTAAAGGTTTAAAAGTATAACCTTCTTTTTTAATTACCCATTTTGCAATTTTTGTAAATCTTTCTGGAAAAGGTTTTGTAATATCTAAATGATTGGTAATTTGCTCATACATTGTTGTAAAGCCATAATTATCAAAATGCTTCTTGTAATAAGGTTTATTATAGTTCATTCCGTAAGATGGATGTGTATATCCTTCTACCAATAAACCCCAAAAATTATCATTTTCACCAAAATTAATAGGGCCGTCCATTGCTTCCATTCCATTTTCTTTTAGCCATTGTTTTGCGGTATCAAAAAGTATTTTAAAAGCACTTTCATCATCAATACATTCTACAAATCCAATTCCTCCGGTTGCTTGCTCAAAAGTAAAAGCTTTCTTTTCATTAATAAATGCTGCTATTCTGCCAATTAATTTCTGGTTTTGATCAAGTAAAATCCACCTAGTTATTTTTCCATGAGTATGAAAATTATTTCTTTTAGCATCAAATACTGCTTCTATATCATTATCTAAAGGGCAAACCCAAAAATTATCACCTGCGTATAAAATTCGGGGAACGGCTAAGAATTTTTTTATTTTTTTAGGAGAGTCAACTTCTAAGATGGTCATATATGTAATTTGGATAAAAGATAAAAAAAAAGCATTCAAAAATTTGAATGCTTCAAAAATATATAATTTAAAATAACTTAAAAGTCATCATCATCATCAAAACCTATTTCATCAAATCCGCCAATATCATCTATTGGTAAATCAAAATCATCATCATCTTCATCTACAAACTTCTTTTTTGAAGGACTTTCGTCTTCTAGTTCATTGATGTCATCATCTTCATCAGTTGGTTTAGCTATTGGTTTTTTAACCGGCTTCTTTGGCGTTCCCATGTTTTTTTGATTTTTTTTACTCTTCTAAAGTTAACAAGTTTTTAAAAACGAAAAAAGATATTTTTAATTTTTAATTCGAAATATCATAAGGTCAAAAATATAAGGAAATTTTAATTTCAAAAAATTGAATTGAAATTATTCTGATTTTTCACCTACTTCTGTGTTGTTATTTTCTGCAATGTCTTTTAAATGTGGGAGATCCAAAATAGAATTAATTCCAAAATAATCTAAAAAATACTGACTTAGGGCATATAAAAGCGGTCGACCAGGGCCTTCTGCCTTACCAGAAATAGAAATTAAATCTTTATCTAATAACTTTTGAATGGTATAATCACAGTTTACACCTCTTATTTGTTCAATTTCTAACTTAGTAATGGGTTGCCTGTAAGCTATGATTGCCAAAGTTTCTATTGCAGATTGACTTAATTTTTTCTTCGATTTTTGGATGTGTAATTGGTTAATAATAGGGAGCATCTCTTTTCTAGTTAAGAATTGATAACCCCCAGCTATTTTAACTAATTCTATAGCAGATGAATTTTTATGGTATTTATCTTTAATATTTTCAATATGAGCTAATACTTCTTCAACAAGAAAATCTTTTTGTAAGGTTGTTTGCAAACAGATGGTGATTTCTTCTACCCTAATACTTGTATCAGAAGCAAAAATAAGTGCTTCTATGTATTGCTCAGTCATATTTTATTTTCTCATTTAAAATCAAGATAATTAATGTTTAGCAAGTTCTTTTAGGCTAAAGGAATAGTGAGTTTAACCCGGGTTCCTCCTTCTTCTTGTTGATTAACTTGAATATGCAATTCTTTACCAGATAATAAATTCATTAACTTAATTCTTTCTCTGGTAATAGACATCCCTCTACTGATATAGCCATCATTTTTAGTTTTTAATGAGTTATCTATACCAATTCCATCATCTTCTATAATTATTTTTAATGATTGTTGATCTTGATTGATATTAATAGCTAAGTTTCCTTTTCCATTATTTGGCATAATTCCATGCCAAATGGCATTTTCAACAAAAGGTTGTAATAGCATAGAAGGGATGAAAATTTCTTCATCGTCTATGTCTGGATGAATATTGATTTTATAATTTAATTTTTCTCCAAATCTTAAGCTTTCTAACTGTAGGTAAAGGTTAAGATATTCAATTTCCTCTGATAAGCTTATTTGTCCTTTATTAACGATGTCTAAATTTTTTCTAATGAGACGAGCAAAACCTGTGAGAAGCTTGTTAGCGGTGCTTTTATTTTCTGTATTGATAAAGTATTGAATAGAGTTCATCACATTAAAAATAAAATGTGGATTCATCATCGCTTGCAAAGCTTGTTGTTCTAAGGCAATAACTTTTGATTCATATAATAATTTTTTGTGCTCTTTAATCCGCTTTAGGCGAGTGTATTTATTAATTGCGATAATAGTTAGTGTAATAATTATTAGAACTAAAGAAAGTATAAAAAGTGGATTTTTATAAAAAGGTGGATTAACTTTAATTGGAATATTTATGGTTTTACTATAAATTCCTCCTATAATTTTAGCCCTAACCTGGATGTCATAATCACCGGGTTCTAATGATGCAAACTGTAAAATATTATTAGAAGTTTGAATCCATTCCTCACTTTCTTTAATTTTATACTCATAAACAATGTTATCAGGCTCTTCAAAATCTATAGCAGTAAAACTTATTTGAATATTATTGTCTTTATGTGATAACTCTATAATATTATTGCTTATTTGGTATTCTTTGCCATTAATTATAAATTTTTTAAAGTAAATGGGCAGTTCATGCACATTATTTAGCTCTTTTTTTTGGTTTATTTTGGTTAAACCTTTGTTTGTTGCTACATAAACGTAATCACTATCAACTAAAATGTCATTTACTTCATTTGTTAACAGTCCGTTATCTACTGTGTAAGAGGTAGTTCTAATTTTGCCTAACGGATTTTCAATTTTATTAACTCCTTTACTAGTAATCACCCAAAGTTGATTTTTAAAAACGTAGGATTTTAAACAGTTATTACTGTTTAAACCATCTTTAGTAGTAATTACTTTAACAAGTTTATAATCCTTAAAAATACAAATGCCATTAGAGCTAGTAGAGGCATAAACTAATCCGGTAGAATCACATAAAATATGACCAATACGATCGTTTAAGGGTATTATCTTTTTTGAAAAGGATAGTATTTTATGGTTTGACGTTAAAATATGCAAACCATTTAACTGGTCATACCATAGGTTGTTATTTTTATCAAAGGCTAGGCAAAAAGTTCGATCGTAAATTTTACGGTTTAATTTATCATTATCAAATACAAAAAAACCTGGGTTTTCTTTTTTGTATTTGTGAATATAAAGACCAGAAGAAGTTGCAATGGCTAGGTTCTTATTAGCGTCAATATCAAAAGATTTTAATGCGTATTGAAGTTTTTGTTTTTTGTTGTTTAATAAATTAGCCTTTAAATCTTCATCTAAGTAACCAGTATTTGTGCTACTTAAAAACCATATCTTTTTATTTTTATAATCATAATGAAGTTGCTTTACAGGATTAAAAATTAATGAATCTGCCTTGATATTAAGAACTTCGATTTTATCTTTATTAATGATGTTTATTTGGCCATTTCTTAATCCTAACCAAATTTTATTTTTAGAATCTTTTATTATGCTATAAATAGATTCATTAGTTAAAGAATTTAATTTTGTGTAATGTTTAAACTTATTTGCTTTTTTTGAAAGTAAATAAACTCCGTTATCTACGGTAGATATCCAAATGTTTTTGTAGGAGTCTCTGATTATAGAAGAAACAAATTTGTCAGGTAAGAAATTTTCAAAAGTCTTATTTTTTAGATCATAAAGTTTAACACCGTTCCCTAAAAGTCCAATCCAAAGTTTATTATTTTCTACTAAAATACTTGATATACCTTTGTTTAATACAGTAGCGGATATTTTTATTATAATTCTTTGAGTACCATTTTTCATCTCAATTAAACCTTCTTTACTCATAAAATAAAGTGTGTGGGTTTGTTTAGAATAATAAATAGACCTTACATCTAATGGATAATATTTCTGTTTAAAAATAGAAAATTCGGTGTTTTTTATTTTATGAAATCTTACATCATTACAAGACCATAAATTTTTGTTTACATCTTCAAAATAAAATAAGTTGCTAAGTACGTATTTAAAATTATCTACATATTTAAAGGTTACCGTATTGTTTTTTATGCTTACTATTTCCCCAATATTAGTAGAAAACCACAAAGTATGATTAACATCTTCGTAAAAGCTAACAAAGTTTGAATGGCAAATAGCTTTTTTTAATAGGGCATTATTATTAGGATTATAAAAAATGCCGTTTAAGTAATATGATAGCCTACCATTATAGGTTAGAAACCATATTCTGCCTTTAGAATCTTCCTTAATTTTTAAAACTTCATTATCACTTAGTCCGTTATCGGTAGTGAAGTTTTCAAAAGTTTTTCCATCATATTTACTCACTCCATTTATGGTAGAAAACCAAATAAATCCCTTACTATCCTGAAAAACATTGTAAACAGTAGAACTAAGTAAACCATCATTTACATTAAGATTTTTAAATTGTAAAGATTGTGAAATGGCATTGGGGAGCAATACAATGTGAAATAGAAGAAAAAACACCAAGCATTTTTTCATTTACCTTTTAAATTTACTTTCTTAACCTTTTCTAAAAATTCACTCATCCGCCTTCTTGATACTTGAATAGTGATATCGTTAACTAATTTTACGTTTAAGCCATTATTATTTTTAAACTCTTTTAAATAAATTAAGTTGATGATATGAGATTTATGAATCCTAATAAAATTGTTTTCTGTTAAAATTTCTTCATAATCCTTTAAGGTTTTGGAAGCAACTACTTTTTCACCAGAAATTAGGTGAAAAATGCAGTAATTGCTATCTGCTTCTAAGTATATAATGTCTGTTAGAATGATAATTTTAAAACCAGAAGTACTCGCAATAGTTAGTTTTTTTATTTCTTTACTCTTTTGTTCCAGGTTTTCGGCCAGCGTACTCAAAGTTTTAGAATAATCATGGTATTGATGATGTAGCAGGCTTAATTTATAAATAGTAAAAGCTTTTTCAACGGCCATTTTTAATTCACTAATATCTATTGGTTTCAATAAATAATCTACAGCACTGGCTTTTATAGCTTTTAAAGCATATTGATCAAAGGCTGTAGTAAATACAACCATTATTTTTTTCTCCTGCAACAACGGAATCAATACAAATCCATTCTCTCTAGGCATAGCAATGTCTAAAAACACTAAGTCAACCTTATTCTCGAGAATGAAATTTTGGGCTTCTTTTACAGATTTTGAAATATTAATCACTTTTACATTCGGACAGTTATCCTGAAGTAAAAAATACAATGAAGAGCGGCTGTACTCTTCATCGTCTACAATTAAGGCATTAAAGTTTTCCATGATAAATGCTATTTTATCGAAAAAAAAACTTAAAAAGAAATTTATAAATTAATAATTGATCACTTGCTGCGTTAGCTCCTTCACATCAGTTCTCCATTCATATAATTGATTTCTCAATTGAGGCTCAAATCCGGCTTCTTTTATCGATTCCTGAATCCCATTTGATGTAAACCTATGAGGAGCGCCGGCAGCACTTACCACATTTTCTTCAATCATAATAGAACCAAAATCATTAGCGCCAGCATGCAAGCAAAGTTGCGCAACAGGTTTTCCAATTGTTAACCATGATGCTTGAATATTTTTAATGTTAGGTAACATTATTCTGCTCAAAGCAATCATTCTCAAATATTCATCGCCAGTTACGTTATTGGTAATTCCTCTTAATTTTTTTAATAAAGTACCATCATCCTGAAAAGGCCACGGAATAAACGCTGTAAAACCATAATGACCTTCTGGCTTTTCGCTTTGTACTTCTCTAATCCAAATTAAATGCTCAAAACGCTCTTCAATGGTTTCAATATGTCCAAACATCATGGTAGCTGATGTTGCAATATTCAATTTATGAGCTGCTCTCATCACATCCAACCACTCTTGTCCGCCACATTTGCCTTTAGAAATCAATCTGCGGACTCTGTCATTCAAAATCTCTGATCCAGCACCAGGTAAAGAATCTAAACCAGCTTCTTGCATAGCTTTTAACACATCGTAATGGTTCATGCCTTCTAATTTGCTCACATGGGCAACTTCCGGCGGACCTAAAGAATGCAACCTAATTTCAGGATACAAATCTTTTAATTGCTTAAATAAATCGGCATAAAATTTTAAACCTAAATCTGGGTGATGCCCGCCTTGTAACAACAACTGGTCGCCACCTAATTTTATAGTTTCTTCAATTTTTATTTTATAGGTTTCAATATCCGTAATGTAGCTATCCTCATGCCCCGGTCTTCTAAAAAAGTTGCAAAATTTACAGTTAGCAATGCAAACGTTGGTGGTGTTCACATTTCTATCAATTTGCCAAGTCACTTTACCATGCGGAACCTGTTTTTTACGCAATTCATTGGCAACATACATTAATTCTGGTGTGGTAGCATGGTGGTACAAATGCACCCCTTCTTCTAAAGTTAGAAACTCAAAATTTTGAGCCCTGTTTAATATTTCAGGAATATTCATATTCCAAAAGTACAGCTAATACTTAATTTTGTTTCTTTAAACAGAAGTTAAAATTTACAGCTTTAGTTTTTATTAGAAAAGCATGGCAATTGCTATCTATTAAATTTGTTCCCTCTTTTCGCTCATACTACTCGAGGCCTTATTCACAGGCCGGTATACGCTGCAATAGGGTTTAGGTACAAAGCCAGCAATAATTTACAAACACCTAAACATTTGATATTAAAGTGCTATCTTTTTTTGTGGCAACAAAGCAATCAATCCTAAAATAGGTCCAACAGCTAAAAGTAGATAAACGTAATTAGGATTTAAGCTTTTCATCATCATATTAATTAATTGGATACTTATAATAGTGATAGAAAAACCTATACAATTTACAATAGTAAGGGCAGTTCCTTTGGTTTCTGGTATGGCATTTTGAGCTACTAATGATGAAAATAAAGGTGAATCGGCAATAACGGCTAAACCCCAAAAAATAAGAAACCCTATAAATAGGGAAGGATTATTGGTAGAAAACACCAAGGGAGAAATTAAGCAACAAATGCAAGAAAGGAGCAATGCTGTAAAAGCTACTTTCTTTGCACCAAAATACTTCGCTAAAAAACCACTAAAAACACAACTTAAGCTACCCAAACCTATAATTATGAAAGATAAAATAGAAATATTCCAATTTGCTTGGGGGTGAAATAAAGCATAAGTTTTAAGCATAACAGGCACAAAAGCCCAAAAAGCATAAAGCTCCCACATGTGCCCAAAATATCCGAAAGCGGCAGATCTAAATTTTGGATTTTTAAAAGATTTTAACCAAGCCGTCATATCTGGTTTTTGACCAATTTTTCTAAATGGCCCGTTTGGAACTAATAAGATCATTAAGCTTCCACCTAAAACAGCTATGGTTGAAGTAAACACCGCAATCAGTTGCCAGTTTAAGCCTAAATTAAATCCTTTTAAAAAGTGCGGAAATGCAGTACCTAAAACCAAAGCTCCTACCAAAAAACCTAAAGATTTACCTAAACCTTTTTCAAAATAATCGGCAGCAATTTTCATCCCTACTGGGTAAATACCCGCCAAAAATATTCCAGTTAAGAACCGAAATAGAATTAAACTGAATAAGTTGTTGTGAGGCAATAAAATTCCCAAATTAAATAATGCACCCAAAAGGGCACAAATAAAAAACACTCGTGAAGGTGGAAATCTGTCTGAAACGGTAAATAATGCAAAAATTAAAGTCCCGGTGATAAACCCAAACTGAACTGCCGAAGTCAAGTGACTTAAAGCATTCGCTTTTAAATGAAAAGTTAATATTAAATCGTTAATTACGCTATTGCCTGCAAACCATAAGGAGGTGCAACAAAACTGAGCAAAAACAATAATGACTAAAATTAACCGCTGGTTTTTCATCTAATAAATTAAACTCCAAATTGGGTTAAATGATGATCTAGATGCTTGTAAAGCATATTATTCCACTCTGTTTTATTTAATGCTCCAAAAGAATGAGATTCTTTTCCATCAAAATAAGCTTCGCCTAATTCTTGTGTTTTATTAACAAAATCAATCAATCTTTTTTTCTCGGTTTCAAAATCTTTATCGTCTTTTATGATAAAGGCGGGTGCGGTTTTTGAGTTATGTTTATACGGTTTTTCATTAACCACCATGTTTTTAACCAAAAGTTTTAAAATCAATTTCATAAAGGCGTTTGGTTTTGGATGTTTGTCTTCATAAATCATTTCATAAGAAACATTTAAATGAGCCAACATTTGTGCAACTTCCATTTTACCCCATTTTCTTTGTGTATTGGGTGTTAATTTATTGATACGTTCTAAGATTTCGTTCTTATCTGAAAGTTGAAATACGTTTTTCATATTTTAATGGAGTTTTATATTTTATGATATTAATTTCTTAATCACTTTTGCCGGATTTCCAGCAGCCATTACATCATCAGGAATATCTTTAGTAACTACAGCTCCAGCTCCAATTACGCAATTATTGCCAATGGTAACGCCTGGTAAAATGATGGCTCCGCCACCAATCCAGCAATTATCTCCAATAGTTACTGGTTTAGAAAGTTCTAAGGTTTTTCTTATTTCGGGATCGAGTGGGTGCGAGGCTGCATAAATTTGCACACCAGGTCCAAATAATACATGAGAGCCAATAGTAATTTTCATGGTATCTAACACTACGCAATTTACATTGAAATATACATTCTCACCACAATGGATATTGTACCCATAATCACAGTGAAAAGGTGGTTCTATGTAAAAGTTTTTCCCAGTGTTGGGAATCAATTCTTTAATGATGGTTTTCGCTGTTTTAGTCACCAAATATTCTGTTACGTTTAATTGGCGTAAAAGTCTTTTTGCTTGACGTCTTTCTTTTAACAATTGTGGGTCTGAAGCTAGGTAAAGTTCACCTGCAAGCATTTTTTCTTTTTCGCTTTTCATGATGACGAATATAAATGATTAAGGAACAAAGATGAAGGATTTAGAAACATTGATTTTTTCTGCCACTAATTACTCTTATGTTGAGTAGTTGGGTTTTAAACACGGATTATGAGGATTACACAGATTTTGATAGAGTTTTATTAGTTGTTTTTTGCCACGAATACACGAATTTTCACGAAGCATTGAGGATTAATTTGTATTTGTTTCCACGGAATAAACAGATGAGATTGATATTGTGCTTTATTTTAGATTTCTGCGATCAGATTCGTGTTCATTCGTGTATTTGTGGTTTGATTTTTTTTTGACACAGATTAAAAAGATTCTGACAGAGTAATATTGGATGTTTTTTTGCCACGAATACACGAATTTTCACAAAGCATTGAGGATTAATTTGTATTTGTTTCCACGGAATAAACAGATGAGATTGATATTGTGCTTTATTTTAGATTTCTGCGATCAGATTCGTGTTCATTCGTGTATTCGTGGCTTGAATTTTCTTTTGACACAGATTGCACAGATTCTGACAGAGTTTTATTAGTTGTTTTTTTGCCACGAATACACGAATTTTCACGAAGCATTGAGGATTAATTTGTATTTCTTGTTCTCTACGACTAGATTCGTGTTCATTCGTGTATTCGTGGCTTTTTTTTTGAAAACTGATTACACTGATTCTTATTAGTTAGATTTTTTTATGCGGTTAGATTCGTGATTATTGATCAATTTGTGGCTTATTTTTTTTCAAAATGATTTCAACCTATTTCATTTTTGCTTGTAATTGTTTTAATTCTTTTTTACTAAATTCTTTGGTTATTATTTCCTGATTAGAATCTGCTACATATTCTTTTTTGGGAATTAATGTAGTTTGACCTGCTGTACTAAACATTAGGGGTGTTACAAAACCATAAAAAGAGCCATTTTGTGGTTTATTTGTATTTAAAAACACATCAGATTTTAAGTAGTAGATGTTAAATGATAACGAGTAACGAGGGTCATCAATACTATATTTACTATTTATTCCTAACACTGTTTCTGGATATACCGTTTCACCTACTTTAACACAAATACTTCCTTTTTTAAAACCCGAGTATCTTGCTAAAGTACCATCTGCATGCTCAATTGTTAATTCGTTATTTTGATCTTTATATTTATAGGATAAAGTACTATCTAAAGCAAATTTGTCTTTTACATCAACAACAATTCCTTTTCTAGAGGCGCTTATTTGTTCTTCTTTTTCTGTGTAAAATCGATATGCTTTCCAATCGTCGGGTGTGCTTTTTCCAAAATATGTGGTCATTAAATAAGTAGATTCATAAGCAGTAACTTTTGTTCCTTTTTTAAATGGTAATAAATAAACCAAATTAGCAGGCTTTGTTTTTTCAGTTCCTCTAATGTACCTGTAAGAGTAAGTACTGAAACTTACAGATTTTGTGCCATCACTAGGTTTTAGGGTGAATAATTTGCCCGAGAAATTTTCTGCAACTTCTGTTTTGGAAGAACTCTCTATGCAGTTTGTTAAATCAACAAAAGTTACGATTACAAAGTAACTCCCTGGATCGGTTTTTTCGAAATTGAAATCAATGGAACGATCAGATTTAGTTTCAAGCTTCAATTTTAGGGTAGGCTCTTGAGCTTTTAAAGTGTAAGAGATTGATATTAAATGAAATAACAATAGGTAAATAACTTTTCTCATAAGTTGAATTTTTGGTTGATTTTTCTAAAGTAATATTTATTTGACATTATTTCAAATTTGAGATTACCAATAAAAACGGTTTGATAAGTGTTTGTTTTTTGCAATGCTCAAAATTAAATAAACCTGATAGTACGGAAAACCCGCAGGATAGGAGCGAGCGGATTTGGAGGGATAGCAGGACTAGCCTTTCGGTTGAAATACAGGTTTTGCTTTTCTAAAAAATAATGGATTTAATATGACGGGGGTCTCCGGCAGAAAACTAAATTTGTGCTATATTTATTGATAATGGTAAGATTTGAACGATTTACTTTAGAAAACGGTTTGCGGGTTTTGGTACATGAAGATGACACCACGCCAATGGCTGTTTTAAATATTTTATATGATGTGGGTGCTCGTGATGAAAACCCAGCACAAACTGGTTTTGCGCATTTATTTGAGCATTTAATGTTTGGTGGATCGGTAAATATTCCGTCGTATGATGAGCCTTTGCAAAGGGTTGGAGGCGAGAATAATGCTTTCACCAGCAATGATATTACCAACTATTATATCACTTTACCGGCTGACAATTTAGAGACTGCTTTTTGGCTAGAATCTGACCGAATGTTGAGTTTAGCGTTCTCTGAAAAGAGTTTAGAAGTGCAAAGAAATGTGGTTTGCGAGGAGTTTAAACAACGTTATTTGAATCAGCCTTATGGCGATGTTTGGTTAAAATTGCGTCCATTGGTTTATCAAAAACATCCTTACCGTTGGGCAACAATTGGGAAAGAACTTTCGCACATTGAAGATGCTAAAATTGAAGATGTAAAAGCGTTTTTTAAGAAGCATTACAATCCGCAAAATGCCATTATGGTTGTGGGCGGAAATATAAAATTAGCAGACGTTAAAAAGCTGTGTGAAAAGTGGTTTGGACCAATTCCATCTGGTGAAAAATACCATAGAAACTTACCTGTTGAGCCTGCACAAACAGAAGCGATTAGTGAAACTATTTATGCTGATGTACCTTTAAATGCTATTTATAAGGTGTTTAAAATGCCCGGAAAAGGTGATGAAAACTATGCAGCTATTGATTTGATTTCCGATATTTTATCTCAGGGAAAATCATCTAGATTGTATAGAAACTTAGTGAAAGACCAACAACTTTTTAGTGATATTAAAGCTTACAATTATGGAAGTTTAGATACCGGAATGTTTGTGATTGAAGCTAAACCAAATGAAAATGTAAGCATTGCTACTGCCGAAGAAGCCATTTGGAAAGAATTAGAAAGTTTAAAAACTGATTTTGTAAGTGAAGAAGAACTTACCAAAGTGAAAAACAAATTAGAATCTGTTTTAGAGTTTTCTGAAATGAGTTTATTAGATAAAGCGATGAATTTGGCTTTTTATGAATTAATGGGTGATGCAGATATGCTCAACCACGAAGCCGAGTTGTATTTAAAAGTTTCTCAGCAACAAATTAGAGAACAAGCCAATGAGTTATTTTCTAGTGAAAAAGCAACTACCTTATATTATTTAGCCCAAACCAATGATTGATAGAAAGAATCCACCGGCATCTAAAGCCATAGAAAAAGTTGATTTTATTAAAGTCAAAAAACACCAATTAAGTAATCACATTCCGGTTTTTGTGGTAAACGCCGGCGAACAAGAATTGGTGCGTATAGAATTTATTTTTGGTAATGTAAATTGGGATGCCGCCAAACCTTTGCTAGCATCAGCAACTAATACCATGTTAAATGATGGAACAAGTAATTTATCGGGAGCGCAAATTGCTGCTCAGATAGATTATTATGGTGCTTTTTTTCAAACGGAGTATGCTTATGATCATTCATCGGTAACGTTGTTTACCTTAAACAAGCATTTGCAAAGCACTTTACCTTTAGTTAAAGAGATTTTAACTGCTTCTAATTTTCCGCAAAAGGAGTTAGATAATTTCATCAACAACCAAAAGCAAAAGTTAAAAGTAAGCTTAGAAAAGAATGATTTTTTGGCTAAAAGAAAGTTTAATGAGGTACTTTTTGGCGATACTTTGTATGGCTATACTGCCGAGGAAACAGATTTTGATGCTTTGCAACAGGAAGATTTGGTAAAGTATTTTGCACAAGCTTATCAGCCTAAAAATTGCACCATTTTAGTAGCAGGAAAGGTAGGAGATGATGTTTTATATACTTTAGAGTCGCTTTTTGGATCGTGGAATAGTGAATATCCATTTACTCCAAATGCGTTTGATTTTAAAATAAACGAAGAGAAACTTTATTTTAAAGACCGACCAAATGCCATACAATCGGCTATTAGAATTGGTATTCCTTCTATCAATAGAAAACATCCAGACTTCCCTGGTTTACAAGTTTTAAATACGCTTTTAGGTGGTTATTTCGGCAGTAGGCTAATGAATAATATTAGAGAAGATAAAGGCTATACCTACGGAATTGGATCTGCAAATGCCAGTTTACAACAGTCGGGTTATTTTGTAATAGCTTCTGAGGTGGGTGCTGATGTTTGCGATGCAACTTTAACAGAAATAGCAAAGGAAATTAATATTCTTAAAACTGATTTAGTGCCTGATGAGGAATTGCAATTGGTAAAGAATTACCTGATGGGTAGCTTATTGGGCAGTTTAGAGAATGCTTTTTCACATGCTGATAAGTTTAAAAACTTGTATTTCTACGGTTTAGATTACGATTATTACGACAGATATATTACAACCATCAAAAATATTAGTGCTGCCGAATTATTGAATTTAGCGAATAAATATTTAGATTTTGATAATTTTTATAAGGTGATTGTGGGGAAGAAGTAGTTTTAATATGAGCAGAAAGTTAAATTTCTGCTCATATTGATTTAAATTCTTTTCATTTCAAAAAAAGCCTATCTTTGTGCGGCAAATAGAGTACCCTAATTTATTTGCTATGCAACTTGATCCCAATAAATTTTTAGCTGAAGGTTTAACCTATGACGATGTACTTTTAGTACCCGCATATTCTGAGGTTTTGCCACGTGAAGTAGACACTTCTAGTTATTTCACTAAAAAAATAAAATTAAATGTTCCTATCGTTTCTGCGGCTATGGATACCGTTACCGATTCTAACTTAGCTATTGCTATTGCACAAGCTGGCGGAATAGGAATTTTACATAAAAACATGAGTATTGCTGCACAAGCAGATGAAGTACGTCGAGTAAAACGTTCTGAAAGCGGGATGATTCAAGATCCTGTGACTTTACACAAAGACGCTTTAGTAGGCGATGCTTTCAAAATTATGAGAGAATACCAAATTGGCGGTATTCCGGTAATTTCAGAAGATAATGTATTGGTTGGGATCATTACCAATCGCGATTTAAGATTTCAGAAAGACATGAGTCAGAAAATTAGCGAAGTGATGACTAAAGAAAACCTGATTATAGCGCCAGAAGGCACCACTTTAACTCAAGCCGAATTAATTTTACAAGCTCATAAAATCGAAAAACTTCCGGTAGTAAATGCCAACGGAAAATTAAGTGGCTTAATCACATTTAAAGATATTCAGAAATTCAAAAACTTCCCCTCGGCTTGTAAAGACGAACACGGAAGATTAAGAGTAGGCGCTGCCGTTGGTGTTACTCATGATACCATGGAAAGAGTAGCTGCTTTAGTAAAAGCCGGAGTAGATGTGATTGCTATTGATACCGCTCACGGCCATTCTAAAGGTGTAATTAATCAGCTTAAAGCGGTAAAAGCTGCTTATCCCGATTTACAGGTGATTGCAGGTAACGTAGCCACAGCAGAAGGTGCTAAAGCTTTAGCTGATGCCGGTGCTGATGGCGTAAAAGTGGGTATTGGGCCAGGTTCTATTTGCACCACCCGTATTATAGCGGGAGTTGGGGTTCCTCAATTGTATGCGGTTTATGAAGCCGCCAGAGGCTTAGCCGGAACTGGAGTACCCGTTATTGCCGATGGTGGAATTAAGCATACTGGCGACATTGCTAAAGCTATTGCAGCCGGAGCTAGTTCTATTATGGCAGGTTCTTTATTTGCCGGTGTAGATGAATCTCCAGGCGAAACCATTATTTACGAAGGACGTAAGTTTAAATCTTACCGCGGAATGGGATCTGTAGAAGCCATGGAATCGGGCTCTAAAGATCGTTATTTCCAAGATGTAGAAGATGATATTAAAAAATTAGTGCCAGAAGGAATTGTGGGTAGGGTAGCTTATAAAGGAACTTTAGCCGAAGTGATGCACCAATATGTTGGTGGTTTAAAAGCCAGTATGGGTTATTGCGGCGCAAAAGATATTGAGACTTTACAAAAAGCACAATTTGTGAAAATTACCGCTTCGGGTATCAGAGAATCTCACCCTCATGATATCACCATTACTAAAGAAGCACCAAATTATAGTAGATAGTATTTGAGTCGGCAGTCCGCAGTCTGACTTTTAAACTTTATAATTTTAGTCAGATTTCAGTAGTACGAAGTTTGATTTTTAAACTTTATATTTTTAGTCGGTAGTCTGCGGACAGCGCTCTTATGACTGCCGACTTTTTTCTTCCAACTCCATTTCTCTCCTCAAAAGATCAGCAATGCTGGTGTTTCCCATAATATTAATGGAAGCATCACGTACTTTTTCCATCATTTCTCTAATGCTACAAGTTACTTCATCTTTGCATTCTTCACAACGCTGGTAAAAGTTTAAGCTTACGCAGGGGAGAAGGGCTATTGGTCCGTCTAAAATTCTGATGACTGCCGAAACCATAATTTCTGAAGCTGGCTTATTCAAAAAATAACCCCCGCCAGCGCCCATACGGCTACTTAAAATTTGTCCTCTTTTTAAATCCAGCAAAATGGCTTCTAAAAACCTTTTGGGTAAGCCTTCATTTTTTGCAATTTCTGCAATTAACATCGGCTTGTTTTCTGGGTTTTTAGCCAGGGCAATTAATGCTTTTACAGCGTATTTAGTTTTTTTAGTGAGCAATTTTAAAACCCTTTTTTAATGATTAAACTATAAGCTTTTCTAAGAATTTTAAATGTAGTAAAAAATATTAATTTAAAGATTCACAAAAAATTGATGACAAAATATTATTTAATCTACTTAATTTGTAGATTAAATAGATATTTATATATTTGCTTCGAATAACAAAGCAAAAGAAAAATTATTAAATGTTAACAGCCGGGTGACCGAGAGGTGAGGTAGAGGTCTGCAAAACCTATTACAGCGGTTCGAATCCGCTCCCGGCGTCAAATTAAATTATTAAAAATCTGGTTTAGGTTGGCCAATGGGTTTGGTGATATAAGTTAAGACTTTTTATCACCATCCCATTTGTTTTTAAAAAAGTTTTTAAAATGTTTTACTCAATTTAGCTACTCTGAAAAATAACCAGTTTTATCAAAATACCCAATAATGCGGCAACCAAAATAATTAAAGGTTCTTGTGCTTTTTTAATATAAATTAAAGCCAATAAAGCTAAAATAGCAATAATTCCGGTAGTAATATCTACAATAGAGCGGGTTGCAATAACTACAACAGCGCCTACCAAAGCACCAATTACAGCAGCGGTAATCCCTTCAACAAATGCTTTAATACTTTCGTTTTTTGCAATTTTATTGAATGATGGTGCTAAAAGAACGGTAAATAAATAGCAAGGTAAAAAAGTAGCCAAAGCGGCAATAGTTGCACCGGGTAAATCTGCAACTAAGTATCCTATAAAACCAACAGTAATTACTACGGGGCCAGGTGTAATCATGGCTATAGCTACTGCATCCACAAATTGCGATTCTGTTAACCAATGGTATTCTTGTACCACTCCAGCATGTAAAAAAGGAACAATGGCCAACCCACTGCCAAAAACAAATGCTCCTGCTTTAGCAAAAAATAAGCCTATTTTAAATAAAGTATCGTCAAAATGTACAGAACTACTAATAGCTATTAATACTATGGAAGGAATTGTCTGTGGTTTTTTAAGCCATGCAGGTGGAGCTTTTAAAATCATGTAAATAAAGCCACAAGCTATAAATAGTAACACTTCTTCTTTTTGAGTGATGACAGTTAAAACTAAACCTAACAAATAAAATAACCACAATATCCAATTAGATTTAAATGAATTCAGGTTTAAATTCCCCACAGATTTTAGGGTAAGTTTATAAGCACTTAAAGTAATTATTCCAATGACGGCAGCACTAACGCCATAAAAAACAGCTTGCATCCAAAAAAGGCCGCTATATATTTTATACACCATTCCCAGCAATACCACAATAATAAATGATGGAATTACGAATGCTAATCCTACCAAAGTAGCACCTAAATATCTATAATGTACAAATCCAATATAAATCCCTAATTGTGCGGCTAACGGCCCAGGTGCTAATTGGGCAAGGGCTAAACCTTCCTTGTATTCCTCTTCGGTAAGCCATTTTTTATTTTCTACTAAATCTCTGTGCATATAACCTACTAAGGCTACTGGTCCACCAAAACCCCATGTACCTAACTTTAAAAAGTAGATGATTAAGTTTTTTAATGAGTAGGGGATATTTGTTTTCATAATCTTTATTAAAATCCAATTCCAAATTGAAATGCAGCAGTAAAAGAACTCGGCCTGTCATTCCCAAACCTTACTGGTAATGGTATGGCTATAAAATAATTGCTGTTTTTATTTTTCTTAACTACTTTGTTTAAAATCGGGGTAAACCCAAACCTTCCTGATGTTTCAAAAGCTGCTCGACCAACAAGTGTAAATCCATTTCCTAAGGGCATTAATACCCCCGGATGAAACAATAAATTATTCATTTTACTAATGCCGTTTTCTACCCTTATAAACGGTGTAACTTCAATAGAAAAACCAATTTTAGCACTTTTTATAATGTTGATGCCTGTGGGCATACCAACCGTATAACTGTTATTAAAATTTGCAGTAGTTCCATCTTTTGTGATATTAACCAAAGGATGGATGATACCCACGTAACCTGTAATTCTTGGATAATTAATGGATGTAGGAGTGAAAGAATTGCCTAGCTGGGCCTGTGCATGGCAAAAATTATAAAGGACAAGAATGATTACGCTAAATGAGATTTTGATGCGATAAATTTTTAAGAGTAATTTTTTTTTCATACTTATTATTTTGATAATGATGCTTAGAGTAATTTAAAGCACATAATTACAAAATATTTTATATATTCTACTAAATCTATAGATTTAATTTGCTTTTTTAAAAATATCGTGTTATCATTGTCGACTAAATCAGTAGACTTTATATGAATTCACATTTACAATCATTCACCAAGCGCAATTTAAAAAGGTTTTTTATGGATAATTCTTGTTGCTGTTGCATATCTGCTCTTTAATAACAAATCAATTAATTATCAAAATATTCAAAAGAACCATCATGAAACTATCATCAATAAAAGTAATTACACTATTATTCCTATTTATTGCATCTAATCAAATTTTAAGGGCACAAGGCAACAATATCATTGTAATATCAGGGACAATTATAGATCAGGATACTAAAGAATCTATCCCAGGTGTAAGCGTAGCTATTAAAAATACAGTAAGCGGAACCGCCACTAATAGCGAAGGAAAATTTGACCTTAGAACAAAAGCCAGTTTCCCATTAACTTTAGTGGTATCAAGCGTAGGCTTTAAAACTCAAGAATTTGAGGTAAAAGGAGCGGGTTCAACTTTAAAAATTGCGTTAATTACCCAAACCCAATTAGGGCAAGAAGTTGTTGTTACGGCATCAAGGGTAGAGGAGAGCATTTTAAAATCGCCTGTAGCTATTGAGAAATTAGACATCAGAGCCATCAGAGAATCTCCGGCACCAAGTTTTTACGATGCTTTAGAAAATGTGAAAGGTGTGCAAATGACCACTTCAAGTTTAACTTTTAAAGTTCCCAATACCCGAGGTTTTAACATTCCAAACAATTTCCGATTTGTACAATTGGTTGATGGGGTAGATATGCAAGCGGGCACTTTAGGTGTACCACTCGGAAATGCCATTGGCCCAACCGAATTGGATATTTCTAGTGTAGAAATTACTCCTGGAGCAGCTTCTGCTTTATATGGCATGAATGCGATTAACGGAATGGCTAATTTGTTAACTAAAAGTCCTTTTTATCAACAAGGATTAAGTTTATATCAAAAAACAGGATTAAACCATGTGGGTGGCGGCACCGGTAGAGACGCTATTATTTTAACAGAAACAGCAATAAGATACGCCAAAGCTTACAATAACAAGTTCGCATTTAAACTGAATTTAAGTTATATGAGGGGTACAGATTGGGTTTCTGATACCAGAATCAATCAAAATCCAAATAGCTTAAACACTGCAAATCCTAAATTTTCGGAGTTAAATGCGGATGCTGATAATCCGGCTTATGACGCTTGGAATAAATATGGTGATGATGGCGGAAGTAATGCGGTAACCATTTCTGGTTTAACCATCCCCGGTAGAACAGGCAACCAAAGTGTTATTATTAGACGTACCGGCTATTATGAAAAAGATATTGCCCAACCAACCGTAGATAATCTAAAATTTGACGGTTCATTACATTACAGATTAAATGATAAGGCCGAGCTTTCTTATGGTTACAGATATGGAAAATTGGATGGTTTATTTCAACGTGGCAATAAAATTCAGATGGATAATGTATCAGTACAAAATCATAAGTTAGAATTAAAAGGTGCTAATTATTTCATCAGATCTTATGCTTCTATAGAAAACACCGGCGATTCTTACAATTTAAAACCACTGGTTGATAATTTAGACATTAGCAGCGGAGGAACAAATGCTGTTTGGGGTGCTAAATATAAAACGGCTTTCCAAAATGCCATAAACGGAGGAACGCCATTGGCAGATGCTTTGAGAATAGGTAGAGCTGCTGCAGATGCTAGTAGGGTAGAACCTGGAACTCCAGCTTTTAATGCGCTAAAAAATACCATCATCAATATTAATAATTGGGATCATTTTAATGTAGTAGGTGGAGATGCACCTGTAACCGGAGGAGCTGCTCTTACTCAAAAAAGTAGAACATACCATACCGATGCACAAGTAGATTTATCTAAATACACCAAATCATTTGGTCTTTTGGTAGGTGCTGATGCTAGAATTTACGAAGTGATACCTGATGGAAATAATTTTGTTGATTTCTCTAGACCAAATGCTGATAGAACCAAGCCATTAGCAGACGGAACTTTTGGAGATCACGTTTATTATAAAAAGTTTGGAACCTTTGCTCAGGTCACAAAAACTCTTTTTGAAGAGAAATTAAAGTTATTTGGTTCTTTAAGGTTAGATTATAATCCAGAGTTTGACCCTAAATTAAATCCAAGGATAGCTGCTGTTTATACCCTTGCAGAGCATCATAATTTTAGAGCTTCATTACAAAATGGATATAGATTCCCAGCCTTGTTTGAAGCTCTTTCTTTTGTTAATAATGGAAATATAAGACGTGTTGGAGGTTTACCTTATATCAATGAAGGATTAAATTACTTAGATAATTCTTATACTTTAACATCTATAAACACCTTTAATGCTGCGGTTAATACTGATGTGGCTACTGGTTTATCTGCCAATGCAGCGGCTTTAAAAAACAGAGCACTTTTAGAAACCACCAGTTTATCGGCCACTCAGCCAGAGCGTATCAACTCTTTTGAAGTGGGTTATAAAAGTATTTTGCTAGAAAATAAGTTGGTGTTAGATATTGATGCTTATAGTAATGAATATTCGGGTTTTTTAGGACAGGTAGAAGTAGCTGTTCCTTATACTTCTACCACGCCAAGGTTAACTACACAAGCTCCGGTAGGGTCTGATGATGCTGTTATTGCCGCTTTAGCAGCTAATAGAAATAATCAGCAAACCAGGTACAGGGTGTATACCAACGCTAAAAATAAATACAATAATTACGGTTCTTCTTTGGGTTTAACTTATAATTTTTACCAGAAATATACCATAAACGGAAATGTAAGCTACAATAACATCACAGAGAATAAACAAAAAGATGTTTTTGTAACCGGATTTAATACACCCAATTATACCACCAATATTTCTTTTGGAAACAGAGAAATTGCTAAAAACGTAGGTTTCAATGTGGTTTGGAGATGGCAAGAATCATTTTTATGGGAAAGTCCTTTAGTAAACGGACAAGTGCCGGCTTACCATACTTTTGATGCGCAGGTAACCTATCGTGTTCCATCGGCGAAAGCCAACATCAAAATTGGAGGAACTAATATATTCAATAACAAATATTTACAATATGCTGGTGGCCCAACTTTAGGGGCCTTGTATTATGCAGCCATCACTTTTGACGGATTATTAAACTAATAAAAATATTCACACTACCCCCAATCTGGTTTCCTTCGGTTTTTGAAGGAACCAGATTTTTTTGCATTTCAAAATATAATGATGACAGAAATAAAAAATAGTAAGAGAATCTATAATCATACAACTCATGGTGTGGAAGAAAGAAAATGGAAAAATGTAGCTTTTTGGAGTTTGATGCTGTTGGCATTAATTATCATCACGCTAAGTATTTTTCAATTCATCACGGTAAAGGAAGCTACAGATTTTATTTTGGCTAATGCCGATGAAAAGTTCTTGTTTATGCTTGCAGTAGGTTTTTTTGCCCAAATGGTTGATGGCGCATTAGGAATGGGTTATGGTGTAATTTCTACCACACTTTTATTATCTGGAGGATTAAATCCGGCGGTAATTTCGGGTAGTATTCATACTGCCGAAATGTTTTCTAGCGGCGCATCAGGCTTTAGCCATTATCGTTTTGGTAATGTAAATATGAAGTTGTTTAAAACCTTGTTAATCCCTGGAGTTTTAGGCGCTATAGGCGGAGCTATTTTATTAGGTACCGTTGGCGAAACCTATTCGCAATGGATTAGACCCATTATTTCTGTTTATACTTTTATTTTGGGGTTAAAAATATTAACCAATGCTTTTAAAACAGATGTAAAGCCTAAAAAAATAAAAAGAGCAGGTTGGTTGGCCGGGGCAGGTGGCTTTTTAGATTCTTTTGGTGGCGGTGGCTGGGGTCCTTTGGTTACCAGTACGCTAATTTCTAAAGGAAGAAGTCCAAAATATGTCATTGGCTCAGTAAGTTTAACCGAGTTTTTTGTAACCATGGCCAGTGCTTTAACCTTTTTTGTGATTTTAGGCATCAGTCATTTAGGTACTATTATAGGTTTAATTGCCGGAGGCATTCTTGCCGCACCTTTAGCAGCCAAATTAGCAGGTAAATTGCCCATCAAAAAAATGTTTATTGGAGTTGCTGTTATTGTGTTAATTTCTAGTGTTAGAGTAATATGGAATTCATTAGATAAGCTGGTGTTTTAAACGTTGTACATTTTGCGAGTTTGCAATGTTGATTAATTTAATCAGCGCATTTCTAAAAAATAATTAGTTTTAAAGTCTAATTTCTTTATCAAGGTTATATTAAATCAAAAATTATAAATTAAAATGATAAAATCTCTTTGTGTGTATTGTGGCTCTAATTTTAATGGCGATCCTCAATTAAAATCAGCAGTAGAAAGCTTAGCCAAAATAATGGTTCAAAACAATATTAAACTGGTATTTGGAGGGGGTAGTGTGGGGGTAATGGGCTTAATAGCCGATGCAGTTTTAGAAAATGGAGGAGAAGCAATAGGTGTAATCCCACAGTTTTTGATGGATAAAGAAGTGGGGCATAAAGGTTTAACCGAGATGATTGTGACCGAGAATATGCATCAGCGTAAGCAAAAAATGGCCGATTTATCTGATGCCTTTTTGATTCTTCCCGGTGGTTTTGGCACTTTAGAAGAATTTTTTGAGGTGTTAACTTGGCTGCAATTAGGTTTGCACAAAAAACCAATTGGGGTATTAAATGTAAATGGCTTTTATAACCCGCTTTTTATGCAAATGGATGTAATGGTGGAACAAAGATTTTTAAAACCTATTAACAGAAGTTTAGTAATTAATGAAGCCGAACCCGCAAAAATGATTGAACTGATGAATGCTTTTGAGGCTGAGCCAGATGATGTTTGGTTTAAAGACAGAAATTTAATATAATTGAGGGTTTGAGTTAGGCCTGCCTGCCGGACAGGCAAGGATGGAAGCGGCATCTCCCGATTTTTCATCGGGAATATAGCGGACAGCCCGGCCAGTCCCGATTTTTCTTCGGGCTGGAAACTCCCAAATCATTTAATTTCTTACACTTTCTTTTCTAATTGGCAATATAATTGAACATTGCTTCGCATCATATTAACAATAAGCTTAAAAGGCTTTATAAAACTTAAATTATGCGAAATAAATACTTTTCTCTTTTATTATTGACCTTTATTTTGGTCGCTCAAAATGCTTTTTCACAATCAGAATCTCCTTATCAAACTAGCTTTAAAAAAGATGCTCCTTTAATAGTAGCAGGTGTAGGATTGAGTTATTTAGGAGTAACCTTAATTAAAAATAAGAAAGAATTAACCCTTGCAGAAGTGGCAGCCAAATCTAAAGACGATGTTTTCTTTATGGATAGGTTTTCGGCAGGTAACTTCTCTGACCAAGCAGATAAAGATAGCTACATTCCATTTTATGGTTCTTTTGCTGTTGCGCCAATAGTAGCTTTAATAGCTAAAAACCAAAGATCGCATTACGGACAAATTTCGGTAATGTTTATAGAAACCATGTCGGCTGCAGCAGCTTCCTTTACGCTTGCCGCTGGTTTGGTACAAAGAAGTCGCCCATTGGTTTATAATACTTCCTTACCTATTGCAGATAGAACAGATAAAGATGCACAACGTTCTTTTTTTGCCGGTCATACCACTGCCACAGCAGCTGCAACTTTTTTTGCCGCTAAAGTTTTTTCTGATTTTAATCCCGATTCTAAGCTAAAACCTTATGTGTGGGCCGCCGCCGCCGCAGTGCCAACGGTAGTAGCTTATCAAAGATTAAGAGCTGGAAAGCATTTTTTATCTGATAATATTTTGGGTTTTGCTATAGGAGCAGGAGCTGGTATTTTGATTCCTCAATTGCATAAAAAAACCAATCAAACAGGTCTTTCTGTTAATCCGGTAATGGGTTTAAATTATCAGGGAATGGGAATGACGTATAAGTTTTCTAAGTAAGAGTTTACATAAACAAATAAAATTTCACGCAAAGGACGCTAAGTTTTTCGCAAAGAGCGCAAAGTTTAATCGGATAAGCTCTGTGAACTCTGCGTTCTTTGTGGTTAATTATTTTTCTTTTACACTTCTGATATTAAGTTTAGTCTTCACGCAAAGGACGCTAAGTTTTTCGCAAAGAGCGCAAAGTTTAATCGGATAAGCTCTGTGAACTCTGCGTTCTTTGTGGTTAATTATTTTTCTTTTACACTTCTGATATTAAGTTTAGTCTTCACGCAAAGGACGCTAAGTTTTTTCGCAAAGAGCGCAAAGTTTAATCGGATAAGCTCTGTGAACTCTGCGTTCTTTGTGGTTAATTATTTTTCTTTTACACTTCTGATATTAAGTTTAGTCTTCACGCAAAGGACGCTAAGTTTTTCGCAAAGAGCGCAAAGTTTAATCGGATAAGCTCTGTGAACTCTGCGTTCTTTGTGGTTAATTATTTTTTCTTTTATACTCCTTGGTATAATAAGTTCAAGCTCTATATTTGAAAATAGTTAATGTATTCAAATGATTTACTACACCGCTATTATCCAACAATTTGGTACAAAAGGAGAAAAAACCGGTTGGACTTACGTAGATATTCCGGCACCAATAGCTCAAGAAATAAAAGCCAATTGTAAAGTAAGTTTTAGGGTAAAAGGAAAAATTGATGAAGTGTCAATCAACGGAATTGCGTTAACACCAATGGGAGAGGGCGATTTTATTCTCGCTTTAAAAAAAGAACTCCTTAAAAAATTGGGTAAATACAAAGGCGCAATGGTAAAATTAGAGTTAGCAGAAGATGTAGATTTTAAATTTGAAATCCCCGAAGACTTATTGCAATGTTTTGATGATGTAGAACATACTTTAGAACAGTTTCTTAGTCAGCCAAAATCTCACCAAAACTATTTTATTAAATGGATTAATGAAGCCAAAACCGAAGCCACCCGAGTAAAACGCCTCAGCCTGACGGTAAACGCTATGATAGAGAAATTAAATTACGGGGAAATGATTAGAGCGAGTAAGGGGAGTTGAGTAATGAGTATCAAGTAGCGAGTATCAAGTAGTTAGTATCAAGTAGCGGGTATCAAGTATCAAGTTCAGCATCCAACAAACTAACCATCTAACCAATTAAAAACCTAACCAACTAACTACTATCTTTGCACTTCATGATTTCAGTAAAAGAAGAAACTATAGTTGCCTTAGCTACGCCAAGTGGTACAGGAGCCATCGCTTTAATAAGATTATCCGGTCCGGATGCAATTACCATTATTAATTCTGTTTTTAAAGGTAAAAATCTGGAAGAACAAGAATCTCATACCATCCACTTTGGAACCATTAGAGATGGCCAAAATATTGTTGACGAGGTGCTGGTTTCTCTCTTTATCGCACCTAAATCATACACCAAAGAAAACGTAGTAGAAATTAGCTGTCATGGTTCTAAATATATCATAGAATCTATCATTAAATTACTCATTAGAAAAGGAGCAAGGGCAGCAAAACCAGGTGAATTTACTTTAAGAGCCTTTTTAAATGGAGGTTTAGATTTAGCTCAGGCAGAGGCTGTTGCCGATTTAATTTCTTCACAATCGCAAGCTTCCCATCAACTAGCCATGCAACAAATGCGAGGCGGTTTTTCTAACGAATTAAAGCAGCTTAGAGAGCAGTTAATTCACTTTGCATCTATGATAGAATTAGAGTTAGATTTCTCTGAAGAGGATGTGGAATTTGCCAATCGCGATCAATTAAAAAGCTTGGTGATGGCTATATTTAAAGTCATCAATAAATTGGTTCAATCTTTCGAATTAGGAAACGTAATTAAGAATGGTGTACCTGTAGTAATTGCTGGTAAACCCAATGTAGGCAAATCAACCTTGCTGAATGTTTTGTTAAACGAGGATAGAGCTATTGTTTCTGAAATAGCCGGAACTACCAGAGATACCATTGAAGATGAAATCAACATCAGAGGCATTAATTTTAGGTTTATTGATACCGCCGGAATTAGAGAAACACAAGATATTGTAGAAGCCAAAGGCGTAGAGCGTACTTTTGAGAAAATAAAATCATCAGCTATAGTATTATATTTATTTGATGCCAACGAAACCTCAGGGGTAGAATTCGAGAAAATTATTACCGATTTAAAAGCCGTAACGGATGAAAGAAACGGACATTTAATTTTGGTTTGCAATAAGGTAGATTTAGGTGGGATAGAAGCATTGAAAGCCAAATTTGAAGCTTATCCGGCGATGTTATTTATTTCTGCTAAAGAACGGTTAAATATTGAAGACTTAGAAGATGCCCTTTTAGAAGCCGTAAACTTTAGATCTTTAAACAGCGAAGAAGTGATCATTTCGAGCCTTCGCCATCACGATGCTTTATTAAAAACCTCTGCTGCTTTAGAAAGAGTTTTATACGGAATAGACAATCCCGTAACCTCCGATTTTTTAGCTTTAGATATTAAACAAGCACTTTATTATTTGGGCGAGATTACAGGCCAAGTGACAACAGATGATTTGTTAGATAACATATTTTCTAAGTTTTGTATCGGTAAATAGATCCAAAACAACAAATCCTAAAAACACAAAACCCCAACCATTATTGGTCGGGGTTTAATATTTAAAGGCTTTAAATTATCCTTCGTTCTTTTTTGCAGTAACTTCGTTTCTGCCTTCTTGAGCCAAAACTTTAATTTCTTGTAAAGCTTTGCGCAGTCTTGTTCCAGCTGCTTTGTTTCCTTTTTCGTAAAATGCAGTAGCATCTGCTTCTGTTGCTGCTACCAATTCTTTTAATTTTGCAAATGATGACATGAATATAGGGTTTAATGAATAAAAATTGAATTTATAACTAAATTTTGATAAACCTAAACTTTAATTGATGATTCTCATAAAAAAAGATCAGATATAGCTGTTTTTCTGCTTTTGGAGCCTAAATAATGAATTTTCTAAAAGATTTTAGCATGTTTAAAGAGGTTTAAAAGTTTAATAAAATATTGCTTTCTATTTATTAAAAATGGTTTAAAAGCTGCAAAATTTAATGTTTGATATGAAATTGTTTACGATATTCCAATGGCGTTTTCCCAACAATTAATTTGAAATGCCTGTTGAAGTTAGATAAATTCATAAATCCACTTTCATAAGAAATGATTGCAATGCTGTAATCAGTACTACTTAAAAGTTTGCAAGCATGGCTTATTCTAACTTCTAGCAAGAATAAGGAATAGCGCTTTTTTGTACGTGATTTAAAATACCTGCAAAAAGAATGCGGACTCATGTAAACAATATCAGCAATCTCTTTTAATTTAATCTCTCTAGAGAAATTGTTTAAAGTGTAATGGTAAACTCTATTTAATCTATTCTCATCATTCTTGTTAAAAAATGGTTTTAAAACAGCTTCACTTAATAGCGTATGATTTTGCTCATCTATAATGAGTTGCAGTATCTGAAGAAGATAAATAAGCCTTTGGCTGTTTTTTGCAAAGTTTAGTAATTTAAGTGTTTTTATAATTTCAACTTTGGTATTTCCGGTTAATAAAATCCCTAAGTTGGTTTGCTGCAATAGGTTTGATATCTTTTTATTTTCTGGCAGCTGCAAAAATGTAGTTAATATATTGGGTGGAAAATGGAGCACTAAAGCTTCTGTAATTCTTTCTGAATGAGAATGATATACCTCAGGATCACTTTTAAGCATGTGAGGTAAATTAGATCCTATTAAAATTAAATCATCATCTTCAATGTTTCTAATGCTATTACCAAAAAAACCGGTTCCTGTGCCCTGTATAATGTAAATTAATTCTATTTCAGAATGATAATGCCATTGACTATTAAATCCCCTAGAAATATCTGTTCTGAGGCTAAAAGATTCATCTATAGCTAACGGAATTTTAATTAAATAAGGATTCATTAATACTAAGTTAAGTACTAATTTATATATAATTAAAAAAATAGGTTAAGATAGTATCATTAATTGTAAGTATTAAATTAAACTACCTAATTTTTTCTACTGATTTTTGTATAGTTAAAAACATTTAAATAGCTGATTTATGAAAAACGAAAAACTAATCCTAAAATTAGAAGAGGCTGGAATAGCTGATATTGAGGTTGTTGGGGGTAAAAATGCTTCTTTGGGCGAAATGATACAACATTTAAGTCAACTTGGAGTAAGAATCCCATCCGGCTTTATCATTACCGTAAAATCTTACCAAGAATTTGTGGCTTTCAATAATTTGGAAAGCGAAATTGCCAGAATAACAGCAGCAATAGATACAGACTCTATTCAAGATTTAAGAAGGGGAGGCAGCGAAGTAAGAAAACTGATTTTAAACGGAGCATTTCCAGAAAAATTAGTGGAGGAGCTAAAAGTTGCTTATCAAGAATTATCAAACCATTACCAAACATCAGAAGTTGATGTGGCGGTTCGCTCATCGGCTACAGCTGAGGATTTGCCAGATGCATCTTTTGCAGGGCAACAAGAAACGTTTTTAAACATCAGAGGTATTGATGAGCTATTAATCTCTATCAGAAAATGTTTCGCTTCCTTATTTACCGATAGGGCCATTAGCTACAGAAAAAGCTTTGGATATGATCATTTTAAAATAGGCCTTTCTGTTTGCATCCAAAAAATGGTTCGGTCGGATTTGGCTGCTTCTGGAGTTGCATTTTCTTTAGATACCGAAAGTGGTTTTAAAGATGTGGTGGTGATTAACGGTTCTTTTGGTTTGGGCGAATTAGTGGTTCAGGGAGCGGTAAGTCCGGATGAATTTTTGGTATTTAAACCTACTTTAAAGCAAGGTTATCCATCCATCATAGAAAAAAAGATGGGTGTTAAAGATAAAAAGATGATTTATGGTTCTTCTACAGAAGAGCGAGTAAAAATAATTGATACTACAGCAAAAGAGCAATCTAAGTTTTGCTTGTCAGAATTACAGGTATTAGCGCTGGCCAAATGGGTAACTATTATTGAAAATCACTATTCTAAAATTAAAGGTTATTGGTGCCCTATGGATGTAGAATGGGCCGTTGATGGTTTAAGCGGTGAATTATTTATTGTACAAGCCCGGCCAGAAACAATTCATTCCCGTAAAAATCAAGAAACTATTAAGACTTACAGTTTCAGCGAAGCTCCAAATCCTGATGATATCATATTAAAAGGAGTGGCTGTTGGTGATAAAATTGCCGCTGGTTTAGTAAAAATTATTCATTCATTTGATGGCTCAAAAATGGAAGAAATTTCCTTTAAAAAAGGAGATGTTTTGGTTACAGATATTACCGATCCTGATTGGGAGCCATTAATGAAGATTGCATCAGCTATTATTACCAATAAAGGTGGAAGAACTTGTCATGCTGCAATTGTGGCTCGTGAGTTAGGTATTCCGGCTATTGTAGCTTGTCAAAATGCAACTACTTTACTCAAAAATGGAGATTTGGTGACTATATCTTGTGCCGAAGGTGATGTGGGTTATGTTTACGACGGTTGTTTAGACTTTACAGAAAATGAGATTAATTTAATCGATTTGCCGCAAACCCAAACACCTATATTACTCAACGTAGCATCGCCTGAAAAGGCATTCCATTTTTCTCATTTCCCGCATAAAGGAGTGGGTTTAGCCCGAGAAGAATTTATCATCAATAATTATATTAAAGCTCATCCATTAGCTTTATTGCATCATCATAGGTTAAGAGATCATGAATTAACTAAGCAGATTAAGAAACTTACTCAAGGGTTTGAAGATGGAGAGGATTATTTTATTAAAAAATTGGCTTACGGTGTGGCGAAAATTGCCTCAGCATTTTATCCAAGCAGAACAATTGTGCGTTTCTCTGATTTTAAAAGTAACGAGTATTTTAACTTATTAGGTGGGAATCATTTTGAGCCTAAAGAAGAAAACCCAATGATTGGCTGGCGTGGTGCTTCCCGTTACTATTCTAAGGAGTATAAAGATGCCTTTGGTTTAGAATGTAAGGCCATAAAAATGGTGAGAGAAGAAATAGGTCTTACTAACGTAACCGTAATGATTCCGTTTTGTAGAACGGTAACAGAATTGCTTCAGGTTTATAAAGTAATGGAAGAATATGGCTTAAAAAGAGGTAAAAATGGATTAGAGGTTTACCTGATGGCCGAGTTACCTTCTAATGTGCTTTTAGCAGATGCCTTTGCAGATCATATTGATGGGTTTTCTATTGGATCTAATGATTTAACTCAATTGGTGTTGGGATTAGACAGAGACTCTGCTTTAGTTGCTCATATTTATGATGAGCGTAATGAAGCTGTTAAAACCATGATAAAAATGTTGATCGCATCCGCTAAAAAGAAAGGCGTAAAAGTGGGGATTTGCGGACAAGGTCCTTCAGATTTTCCTGATTTTGCTGAGTTTTTAGTTGAAGAAGGAATTGATAGCATTTCTGTAACTCCAGATTCGTTATTTAAAACGCTAAATGCAATTGCAAATGTTGAACAAAAGTTAGCTTTAGCGCTAGTTTAATAAAGATTTTTTAAGATTTATTAATAAACAAAAAAGCCTCCGATTAAAGAGGCTTTTTTGTTTACATATATCCTAATATTTTCATTACTTGTTTACTGTTTTGCTCTTCACCAAAAACTTCGTAATTAAAAGTTTCATCTCGGTTTCTTCTAATAATTACATGTTTAGGAGAAGGTAAAAGGCAATGATGTATGCCGCCATAACCACTTAATACTTCCTGATAAGCTCCTGTATGAAAAAAGCCAAGAAACTGAACCTTACGTGTTTTAGGCATAAAAACGTTACCCACATGTGCTTCCTGATTGTAATAATCTTGTCCATCACAGGTAATACCGCCTAAGTTAACTCGCTCATATTCAGAATCCCAATTGTTAATAGGCAACAATACATAACGCTGATTCATTGCCCAAACATCTGGTAAGTTAGTAATGAAAGAACCATCTAACATCAACCATTTTTCACGGTCGTTTTGTTGCTTTCTTCCTAAAACTTTATATAAAATTCCTGATGCTTCTGCAACTGTATATTTTCCAAATTCGGTAATAATATCTGGTTCCATTACTTCATGCTCGGCACAAATTTCTTTAATACGTTTTACAATTTCACTGATCATGTATTCATAATCAAAATCAAAAACTAAAGAATCTTTAAATGGCATTCCACCACCAATATCTAAAGTATCTAAATCAGGATTAATCTTTTTGAATTTACAATATAGCGTAACGTATTTCTCTAATTCGTTCCAATAATAAGGAGTATCAGTAATTCCAGAATTGATAAAGAAATGCAGTAATTTAACCTTAAAATTAGGATTATGAACGATTTTTGAATTATAAAAATCAATTACATCTTCCATTCTAACGCCTAATCTAGAGGTGTAAAATTGAGAATCAGGTTGCTCTTCTGCCGCAATACGAATTCCTAAATTACATGGAGTATCAATATCTATCTCATCATCATATAAATTAAACTCTTCTTTATTATCTAAAACTGGAATGATGTTTTTGAAACCATCATGCAACATATCTACAATATATTGCTTGTATTGGTAGGTTTTAAAGCCGTTACAAATTACGGTGACATCTTTATTTAGAGAACCTTTTTTCTCTAAAGCATCAATCATGGGCATATCAAATGCCGATGAAGTTTCTAAGTGAATATCGTTTTTTAGTGCTTCTTCTACAATGTGCCTAAAATGTGAGCTTTTAGTACAATAGCAGTATTTGTAGCTTCCTCTGTAATTATTTTTTAGAATGGCAGTTTGAAACAACAGTTTTGCCTGTTGAATTTTTTTACTAATGATAGGTAAATAGGTAAACCTTAGGGGAGTACCATAGGTTTCTATCATTTCCATTAAATTTAAATCATGGAAATAAAGTTCATCATCAATAATATCAAAACCTTCTTGTGGGAAACCAACACTGAGGTCAAGAAATTCTTCGTAGCTCTGCATTCTTAATTATTTTTTCGCAAAAATGTAATTAAATTATGATATAATTACAGGTTTTGAAATTTTTTACCTGTTTGTGTCCTTAATCAATCTTTTAACTTTCTAAAGCAGGTAAATGAATCTCGGCAATCATACATCTAGCACTGCCTCCGCCATTGTTTTCTATGGTATTTAAAGAGGAGTATAGAGGTGTTGCAAAAGAGCTTAAAATGTTTTTTTGAATGTCATTTAATGATAAAAAAGCTCTTTCACTCATGATGATAAAACTCTTCCCATCTCTATTATTTACTTGAAGCATGTTTCCTGCAAACTGGTTCATTTGCGCTAAAGAAATTTCAATAATTTTTTTACCAGTTTTATGAAAGCTTGTAATCAGGTCTGCTTTTTCGACTTCATCTGTAACGGTATCTAAACAAACCACTACAAATTTATCTCCAACGCACATCATCACATTGGTATGGTAAATAGCAAATCCGTTTTGATCAAAAGCATGGAATTTAACAGAGGTGTAACCGCTTTCTTTACAAAACTGATTCAAAGCTGTTTCTTGGGTGCGTATAGATAAACAGGCATAAGCTATTTTGTTTTCTCTGTCTAAAACCATGCTTCCGGTGCCTTCTAAATATATACCTTCTTTTTCGGCAGCACTTAAATCATGAATAGCTTTTATTTTAAAATTAGCTTTGAGTTGCTCAATTAAATCAACTCTTCTTTCTAAACGGCGGTTTTCTGCCTGCATCGGGTATAGAAAAATAGCTCCATCATTATGAAAAGAAATCCAGTTATTAGGGAAAATGGAATCGGGGGTATGAGGCTTCGGTGTATCCTCAATTACCGTTACATTAATATCATTAGCTCTTAATTTGGCAACAAAGTCATCAAATTCGTTAACCGCTTTTTCTTGTACCGCATCCTGCGAAGCCTGCTTATCTTGAAAAGCATTGCTGTCTGCCGTTTGGGTGTTTAATCCAAAAGCTACAGGCCGAATCATTAATATGTTAGATGTTGTTTGCATTTTTTTAATTTTAAAAAGTCTGAAGTCCGCAGTTTTAGCGACGAGCCAATATTTTTTAATGAAGTCTAAAGTCTAAAGTCCGCAGTTTTTGTGACAATTTGACTGCGGTCTGCTGTCTTCGGACTGCCGACAGCGGTCTTCGGACAGTGGACTAACCTAAATTTCATCTCTCAAAACCGGCATACTCATACAATGAAAACCGCCTCTGGCTCTTGATAATTCTGCTGATGGCATAGTAATAAAAGTGTTTTCTAAAGTATCAGGACTTAATTCTCCGCTTTCAAATTTCTTTAATAATTCTTTAACAGGAATCACCTGAAAGCCCTTTTGTATAAAAGCTTTAATGGTATGGTCGTTTCTATCATAACCTAAAACTACGCCCTCTTTTACGGCTAAAAGGTTGCAAGAATCTGTCCATTGCTCCCTAGAATCGTAAGGGAATTCTTCGTTACCCGAATAAATGAATTGCGTTTTTTCTTGAGATCCTAAATCATTTTCGCTGATATCGGCTAAAAGTTGTTCAATAGACTCAAATTTCTTTGGTGTATTAATTTTTCCTTTAATAAATTGAGTCACTTCAGGTTTATCTACATGCTCTTCTTCAATTAAATGATCAATAGGTTCAGAACCATCCCCACGTTTATCTACTTTTCCTATCGAATGTAAAATTACCCACATGTTTCTTTTTACCTGAGTAAAAACGGTGTCTATATGCATAAAATCACGCTTATGCGGAATTTTAACAATACTTACTTTTTGTACTACATCTTTTTCGAATAATATTTTAATGGTTTCATTAATGGCTGTAGCCGATGTTCTTTCGCTAAATCCTATTAATAAATGGTTTTTACTTACCACCATTACATCGCCACCTTCTAAAGTACTTTTCTCTTCGTTTTCTTCCCCAGGTCTTAAAAAATGTTGTAAAGAATCGGGTATTTCAATGATATTATTTCTGTAAGCAGCAAAAAGGGGATGGTTAAAGAAAATGTATCTGGCCAATAAAGTTTCTCTTGATCGGGCTTTTTTTGCAGGCTTATTTAAAAGGATGTGATTATTAATAGTGATGCCAATATCCCGGGTAAAAATAAAATTAGGAATAGGCGCAAAAATCATTCTTTGGGTATCTATTGATCCTGAAATAATAATTTTAGCCAACTCAGATGCTGGAGTATCAATTAATTCGGTTTGTAATTTATAGGTACAGCCTTCAATGGCACAAACGGCAGCTACAATCTTTTTTCGAACGTCTTTATCTTCTAAAATTTCGGCTAAAAGCTTTTCTAATTCTACCACTTTTGTAGAAGAATGGAAATTAGCATGATCTGGTTTGTAAAAGCTTCTGGTGCTATCTTGGTCTATAGTAGTTAATTTGCCTTTTATCTTATCAGGATCTAAAAAGTAAAGTAATAACTTTAAATAATAGTCGTATTCGTCTTTTCTAATGGTGTTTAAATGTACAATATCCTCAAAAAGCCAATCTTGAGCTTTAGATGGAACCACTTTTCCAAGGCCGCTATCTGGGCTGTGAATTAACAAACAACGTAATGTTCCAATTTCTGAACTTACATTAACTTTAAAGTCTTGTGTTTTTGTCGGCATATTATTGGTTGTATAAAGTACAAAGCTATTAGAATTTAATTCAATTTTAAATTCTACAGATGAACTCAATATTAATTATTTTTGCCGAATGAATTTTTTACACCAGGCCATTAGTCAAGCTTTTGATACGATATTTAATGTTCAAATCCCTGAAAATCAAGTTAATTTAGAGCAAACAAAGAAAGAATTTGACGGTCATGTCACTTTTGTAGTTTTTCCTTTTATACGTCATACCAAAAAATCTCCCGAAGAAACAGCTAATATTTTAGGTCAATATTTAAAAGAGAACTGTACTCAGGTGGCTGATTTTAATGTAATTAAAGGCTTTTTAAATATTGTTTTAAATGATGAATACTGGTTAAACACTTTTGAACAACAAATTCTTAAAGAAGATTTTGGCTTTCTTAAACCAAACGGCGAAAAAGTGATGGTAGAATATTCTTCTCCAAACACCAATAAACCTTTGCATTTAGGGCATGTGCGTAATAATTTATTAGGTTATGCTGTTGCCGAAATTTTAAAAGCGGCTGGTTATGAAGTCATCAAAGCTAATTTGGTGAACGATAGAGGAATTCACATTTGCAAATCTATGCTGGCTTGGCAAAAATTTGGAAATGGAGAAAAGCCAGAAACCGCTCATTTAAAAGGAGATCATTTGGTTGGGAAATACTATGTAATTTTTGATCAGGAATATAAAAAGGAAATTGAAGCTTTAAAAGCCGATGGTAAAACCGAAGACGAAGCTAAAAAACAAGCTCCTTTAATTTTAGAAGCGCAAGAAATGCTTCAAAAATGGGAAGCTGGTGATGATGAAGTGAAAACGCTTTGGAAAACCATGAATAGCTGGGTTTATGCTGGCTTTGATGAAACCTACAAAAAACTAGGTGTAAATTTTGATAAATTTTATTACGAGTCTAATACCTATTTATTAGGGAAAGATATTGTGGAGGAAGGCTTAGCAAAAGGAGTCTTCTTTAAAAAGGTTGATGATTCTGTTTGGATAGATTTAACCGCCGACGGTTTAGATGAGAAATTAGTGAGAAGGGCAGATGGTACTTCGGTTTACATTACACAAGATTTAGGTACCGCTCAATTAAAGTATGATGATTTTAAAATGCAGCAGTCTATATATGTAGTGGGTAATGAACAGGATTATCATTTTAAGGTGCTTTTCTTAATTTTAGCTAAGCTAGGTAAAAGTTGGGCTAAAGGATTGTATCATCTTTCTTATGGCATGGTTGATTTGCCAAGTGGAAAAATGAAATCGAGAGAAGGAACGGTAGTTGATGCTGATGATTTAATACAAGAAATGCAGGACACTGCCAAAGAAAAAACCGAAGCTTTAGGTAAGGTAGATCATTTTGAAGATGCCGAAAAAGAAAATTTATACCGCATGATTGGGATGGGCGCATTAAAATATTTTCTATTAAAGGTTGAACCTAAAAAGCGTTTATTGTTTGATCCTAAAGAATCAATTGATTTTCAGGGAAATACGGGGCCTTTTATTCAATATACTCATGCCAGAATAAAATCTGTACTAACAAAAGCTAATTATCAAGAATTAAAAGTGACCTATCCAAGCCACTTAGCAGAAACAGAACTTGATTTGATACAAATATTAAGTAAATATCCTGAAGTGTTAGCTTCTGCGGCAAAGGAACATAATCCTGCTGCTATTGCAAATTACACCTACGATTTGGCTAAATCATATAATAAGTTTTATCAAACAGAAAGTATATTAAAGGTAGAGGAAGAAAATATTAAACAATTTAGGTTGCAGCTTTCCTGTCATACGGCAGCTACCCTAAATAAAGGAATGAGCCTTTTAGGAATTGAAATGCCAGAGAGGATGTAATTTAAAAAAGGGTACAAGGTTTATGGTATAAGGTTTAAGGCGCCGGGTTTAAAATCAAAGAAGTTTATCGACTTTCTAAATCTTAAGCCCTATGCCTTATACCTTGAGTCCTCTTACCTAAACTTCTCTGCAACTACCAAGTCTTTTGTTCCATGTGTATAATTGTAAAATCCTTCACCAGATTTTACACCTTTGTTTCCGGCATTAACCATATTCACTAAAAGCGGACAAGCTGCGTATTTAGGATTACCAAATCCTTCATTTAAAACCTGAAGAATAGAAAGACAAACATCTAAACCTATAAAATCTGCCAATTGCAAAGGCCCCATCGGGTGAGCCATTCCTAATTTCATTACCGTGTCAATTTCTTCTACGCCAGCTACTCCTTCATATAATGTATAAATAGCTTCATTAATCATAGGCATTAGAATTCTGTTTGCTACAAAGCCCGGATAATCATTCACTTCTACTGGGATTTTGCCTAAAGTTTTCGATAAATCCATAATGGTGTTGGTGATCTCATCAGATGTTGCATAACCACGTATCACCTCAACCAATTTCATCACCGGAACCGGATTCATAAAGTGCATTCCAATTACTTTATCTGGTTTTTGCGTAACCGAAGCGATTTTTGTAATAGAGATAGAAGAGGTATTAGAAGCCAAAATAGTTTCTGGCATAGTGAATCTATCAAGATCTTGAAATATTTTTAGCTTGATAGCTAAGTTTTCTGATGCAGCTTCTACCACTAAATCAACATTTTTCACTCCTTTTTCTAAATCAGTAAAGCAAGTGATGTTTTTTAATGTCATTTCCTTGTCCTCTAATGTGATCATTCCTTTAGAAACTTGCCGATCAAGATTTTTAGTAATTGTAATGATTGCGTTACGTAAGGATTCATCAGAAATATCTATCAAAGATACTTTAAACTTATTTTGAGCAAATGAGTGGGCTATTCCGTTGCCCATAGTCCCCGAACCAATTACGGCTACATTATTTATTTTTTTGATCATTAAATTTTTGTTAAATATAAATTATGAAATTAAGTTTTTTTTTAAGAATTTAGATTTTTGGTTTTATAATTAAAGTTCAAAATTAATATCATTTGAACAACTTTTATAAATCAACAAATAACCAAATAAATTTTTAACCAAAACAAAACACATGAAACAAAAATTACTAAGTATGTTCTTTGTTTGTCTGATGTTGGCAGGTGCCGCATTTGCGCAAGACAAAAGAGTTACTGGTAAGGTTACATCCAAAGAAGATGGCTTACCATTACCAGGGGTTTCAGTTAAAGCAACTGGCTCAAATGTAGTTACTCAAACTGATGCTAATGGAAATTACTCTATTGGTGTTCCTGCAACTGCAAAAAGTTTAGAATTCTCATTTATTGGGTTTTTATCACAAAATGTAGCTATTGGTAGCAAAACGGCAATAAACATTTCGCTTGTTACTGATGCTAAACAATTATCAGAAATTGTAGTTACGGCTTATGGTACGCAAAGAAGAGCTGATGTAACAGGTGCTCAGTCATCTATAAAAGCTGCTGACATTGCTAATACGCCAATCTTAAGTCCAGAGCAAGCGTTGCAAGGTAGAGCTGCCGGTGTTCAAGTAACTCAATCTTCAGGAACTCCGGGTGGTGGAATTTCTATCAGAATTAGAGGTACATCATCTATAGGTGCAAGTAGCCAACCACTTTATGTAGTAGATGGAGTGCCTATTTCTACGGGTTCTTATACTCAAATTGGTGCAGGTGGTCAAACAAGTAATGCATTGTCAGATATCAATCCAAACGATATCGAATCAATTGAAGTATTAAAAGATGCTGCATCAAGTGCCATTTATGGTTCTAGAGCAGCTAACGGAGTTGTTATTGTAAATACCAAAAGAGGAGCTAATCAAACCACAAAAATTAGTTTCAATTCTTATTATGGTCAACAAGAAGTTAATAAATTACTCCCTTTAATTTCTGGTCAGCAATATATAGAGTTAATGAATGAAGCTGTTCTTAACAGAAGAGGACCTGGAAATAATTATGGTACACTTACCGGCTTAAGTGCAGATCCTGCAACTTATGCTAATACAGATTGGCAAAACGAAATTTTTAGAACTGCACCGATTAAAAATTATGATTTATCAGCAAGAGGTGGTAACGATAAAACTAAGTTTTCTATTTCAGGATCTTATTTTGATCAAGAAGGTATCGTGATAGCCTCAGGTTTTAAAAGATGGAGCGGAAGAATCAATGTTGATAATCAAGCTACAGAGAAATTGAAATTATCTTTAAATGCAGGTTTCAACAGTTCTGTGTCTAATAGAATTAATAATGATAATAATATAAACGGAGTAGTAAGTGCTTCTATATTATTAGGATCACATATACCTGTTTACAATGCAAACGGAACTTATGGTAAAGACGCTGTTTCTTCAGTTGATAATCCAGTTGCATCAGCTTTAGAAAGGATTTTCTTGAATACTAATAATAGATTATTAACTTCTGGATCTGCAGAGTATCAAATTTTGCCTTCTTTAACGTTTAAATCTCAATTGTCATTAGATTATCTTACTTCTAAGGATAGAAATTACAATCCAACAACAACCAATACTGGTGCAGCTTCTGCAGGTGCTGGTTCTGAAGGTCAAAACCAAGAGGTTAATTATGTAACTGAAAATATTTTGAATTTTAACAAAACATTTGCGAGCAAACATATTTTAAACCTAACAGGTGTTTTTTCTTATCAAGAATCTAATTACGAAAATCTTTTTGCTGCTGCAACAGGATTTCCAACTAATGATTTTACAAGATTATCTTCTGGAGCTGTAAGAGTTACGACTGCTTCTGGGGGTAGTTCTTATGCGTTGGAATCTTATGTAGCAAGAGCTAATTATTCTTTCAATAATAAATACGTTTTACAAGGTTCTGTACGTGTGGATGGTTCTTCTAGATTTGGTGCAGACAAAAGATATGGTACTTTCCCAGCTGTTTCTGCGGCTTGGAATGTTACTGAAGAATCTTTTTTAAAGAATGTTAATGAAATTAGTAATCTTAAATTAAGAGGTAGTTATGGAATAGTGGGTAACCAAGAGATTGGTAACTTTACTTCACTTCAATTAGTTGGTGGTGGTGCAAACTATTTACAGCAATCTGGTTTAGCTCCATCTCAATTAGGTAATACCATTTTAAGCTGGGAAAACACAGCCTCAATTGACTTAGGTTTTGATTTAGGAATGTTTAAAAATAGATTAACTTTTACTTTTGATGCTTATCAAAAGAAGACTGAAGACCTATTACTAGGTCAGCCTTTAGTTGGTTCTTCTGGTTTTTTATCTATCCAATCTAATATTGGTAAACTAGAAAACAAAGGGTTAGAATTTGGATTAACAGGTGTGATTTTAGATAAAAAAGATTTTTCTTGGACTTCTAATGTTAATTTAAGCTTTAACAAAAATGAAGTTTTAGCCATTTCTGGTAATCCGTTTGCTTCTGGTTTTGCTTCATGGGTTGCACCAGGAGGCTCTTTAGGGGATTTTAGAGGTTATAGAACAGACGGTATTTTCCAAAGTGCTGCTGAAATTGCTGCTGCACCAATTCATACTGTTACAGCTAGCGCATTAACTTCAACAGCTCCTGGAGATCAAAGATTTAAAGATTTAAATGGTGATGGAAGAATCACTGCTGATGATCAAGAGATTATTGGTAATGGTATGCCAACTTATTTTGGTGGTTTCACTAACAATTTCAGATACAAAAACTTTGATTTATCTGCTTTTGTTCAGTTCTCTGGAGGAAATCAGATTTACAATAACACAAGAGGTTTTTCTGAAGGTATGAATAGTATTTTTGGTCAAACAACTGCTGTTTTAAACAGATGGACACCAACCAATCCAAGCACCACTATGCCAAGAGCAGTTTATCAAGATCCTAATAACAATAGAAGAACATCTGATAGGTTTTTAGAAGACGGTGATTTTTTAAGGATGAAAAATATAAGTTTAAGTTATACTTTCTCTCCTCAGTTTCTAACTAAATTAAAGGTTAGTAATTTAAAATTATATGTAGCTGGTCAAAATTTATTTACCATCACAGATTACTCAGGTTTAGACCCAGAAGTAAGTACTTTTAGTGATACTAATACTGCACCTGGTACAGATTTCTTAACTTTCCCTCAGTCTAAAACTTATACTTTCGGGTTGAATCTAACTTTTTAAAGCTTGAATTATGAAACAGATCATAAAAAATAAATCATTCCTGATAACGATGTTATTATCGGGAGTTCTACTAGGTTCTTGTAAAAAAGAATTAGAGAGTCAAAAGCCTCAGGCATCCTTAGATGCTTCTATAGCTTTTAATAGTGCAAATAACATAAGAGCGGGTATTAATGCCGTTTATAGTGGTTTACAAAGCGTAAATTATTATGGTTTACGTTATCAAGTAATGGCTGATTTAGGTGCTGATAATTTATCACATGTAGGTACATTTCCTTCATTTGCACAAATATCAAACAAAAGTATCCTAACAGATAATGCTGAAGTTACCAATATGTATAACAGCATTTATAGTGCTATTAATATTGCAAATTTAGTAATTGCTGCAGTACCTAACATTTCTGATCCAACGCTTGTTAATGATAATGCCTTAGCTGAATTAAGAACATTAAGAGCTTTAATGTATTTTGATTTATTGAGATATTGGGGTGGTTCAAAAAATGGGTACGGTAAAGCAGATGGTGTTGGTGTTTCTTTAAAATTAACACCGACTTCTTCATTAACAGAAGCTGCTCCAATTGCAAGAAGTACTGAGGCTCAAGTTTATACTGCAATTTTAGCAGATTTAGACTTTGCTATAGGTGTGAGTACTTTTGCAAACAAACAAAGCTCAGTTAATAGAATAGGTAAAGATTATGCTAATTCATTAAAAGCTCGTATACAATTATATAGAGGTCAATATGCTGAAGCTGAAGCTTTATCAACTGCTGTAATTACTTCTGCTAGATATCCTATGGTTTCTACAGCTAATTACGGTACCATGTGGAGTGCTAAAAATAGTTCTGAGTCTATTTTTGAATTAGAATTTAACTCTGCAGATCAAAGCCAACTAGCTTTCTTTTACTATACAACAACTCTTGGTGGAAGAAATGAAATTAGTTCTTCAACTGCGTTAAATGATGTTCATGAAGTTGGTGATGTTAGAAAATCTATTAATTACTCAACTGTAGCGCCTTTAGCTAAAACTAGAAAAATAACTCGTATTGCCACTGGTGATGATAACGTTATTCTTTTAAGGTCAGCAGAACTTTATTTAATTAGAGCAGAAGCTAGATTAAGAAAAGCAACTCCAGATATTATTGGTGGTTTAGCTGATTTAAACGTTGTTAGAGAAAGAGCGGGTCTTACTCCTCTTATATCACTTTCTTCTACCGTTATTTTAGATGCTATTTTAGCTGAAAGAAGAGTAGAATTAGCGCATGAAGGTCATAGACTTTTTGATTTAAGAAGATATGACAAAACTGGTACCGCATTGGGTATTAGCGAACCATTTAGAAATTTATGGCCAATACCACAAAGAGAAGTGTTAACTTCTGGTAATATCATAGTTCAAAATGATTTGTACTAATTAATTAAATACAAGCTAATTATAAAAAAGCCACTCAATTTGAGTGGCTTTTTTTATGCTCAAAATCTTCTATAAATTTTTTATGTCAAGAAAAAGGCTCTATTGATTTTTCAATAGAGCCTTTTGTTTAATTTAAATTTTAGTAACCTTTTAATGTTGTCTCTCCACCAACATCTCTGCAAATTCTAGTAATACCCCTTTATTCTCCCCAGGTACATTAATTAAATTAAATTCAGTAATAGATTTTTCTGCATAAGACTGCATTTTTGATTCAGATAAAGTTCTAATTCCTAATTGATCATAAATGGCTCTAACCGCCATTACTTTTTCTTCGGGATTAAATTCCTTTAAAGAAAGCCAATGGTTTAATTCTTCTAAGACATCGCCTTTGGCTAATGCTAATGCTGTAATTAAAAGAAAGGTTTTTTTATTAGAGATGATGTCTCCGCCTACTTGTTTTCCAAATTTTTCAGGATCACCGTAAACATCTAAAATATCATCTTGCAATTGAAATGCAATCCCCAGGTTTTCGCCAAATTCATAAAGATGTTGTGCATCAGTTTCTGAAGCTTCGCCTATTAAAGCTCCAATTTTTAAAGCTCCACCCAATAAAACAGCAGTTTTTAACCTAATCATTTCTATGTACTCAGCAACAGAAACTTCATCTCTCAATTCAAAATTCATGTCTATTTGCTGCCCCTCACAAACTCCAACAGCCGTAGTATTAAAAATCTCTAATACCTGAATAAGAATATCGGGTTTAACCTGAATCATCATTTTGTAAGCTTTAACAAACATCACATCGCCAGATAAAATAGCAACAGATTCATTCCATTTAGCATGTACCGTTGGTTTTCCTCTTCTTAATGGTGCTTTATCCATAATATCATCATGCATTAAGGTAAAATTATGAAAGAGCTCTATCGCTAGTGCAGGTGCTAAAGCGGCTTTAATATCTCCGTTAAACAAATCTGTAGCCATTAATACCAATGCAGGTCTCAACCTTTTTCCTCCTAAAGACATTAAGTAGGAGATAGGCTCATAAAGTTCTTTAGGTTCGGCAGGATAGGTGGTTTCTTTTACCGCTTGGTCTATAATTTGTTGTAATTCTTTGATGCTATGCATATTAGTATAGGGTATTGGGTACTGGGTATAAAGTATTAAGTATCAAGTATCGAGTATCAAGAAGAGCGTAGTTGTTAAATTGTTATTTACGGTCTTATTCAATATCCAAATCAACTCTGTGTCCTTTGCGCTCTCTGTGGTTTAAAAAAAAAACATCTTCAAATTTCCAAATCATGTCTACGGTTATACAGGACATCTTCAAATTATCAAATTATCAAATCATAAAATTGAAATAAACTCTGCGGTTTGATGGGCAATTTTCAAATCATCAAATCATCAAATTAATAATTTTCAAATCAATCAATCACCAAACTAAAGTCAATTTGTCTTTTCCCTAAATCCACTCGTTTTACTTTAATTCTCACCTCGTCACCTAATTGGTAGGTTCTCTTCTTTTTCTGCCCAATTATGCAATAATTCTTTTCATCTAAGGTGTAAAAGTCATCAGAAATATCTCTCAGCCTAATCATTCCCTCACATTTATTTTCCTGAATTTCTACATACATTCCCCATTCTGTTACGCCAGAAATAATTCCTAAATAGGTTTGACCAATATTATCTTGCAGGTATTCGGCTTGTTTATATTTAATAGAAGCTCTTTCTGCATCAGCGGCTTTTTTCTCCATTTGAGAAGCATGCTGACACATTTTTTCGTAATGATCTGCATTTACGCTACTTCCATCATCTAAATAATGTTGTAATAAACGATGCGCCATCACATCCGGATACCTACGAATAGGAGAGGTAAAGTGAGTGTAAAAATCAAATGCTAAACCATAATGACTACTGCTTTTTGTAGTGTAAATGGCTTTTGCCATAGAACGAATGGCCAACTGAGTTAAAACGTTTTGTTCTTTAGTACCTTCCACATCAGCCATTAATTTATTTAAAGACTTTGCGGTATCTCTATCAGATTTGGTGGATATTTTATGCCCAAACTTTAAAGCAAACTGAGCGAAATTCGCCAAACTTTCTGGTTTTGGCGAATCGTGAGCTCTGTAAACAAAAGTGTATTTATTTTTTCCTTTACCTTTTTTAGCAATAAATTCGGCTACTTTTTTATTCGCTAAAAGCATAAAATCTTCAATTAATTTATGCGCATCCTTACGTTCTTTCACATAAACGCCAATGGGTTTGCCATGTTCATCTAGTTTAAATTTCACTTCTGTAGATTCAAAACTGATGGCACCATGCTTAAATTTACGGTCTCTTAATTTATAAGCTAAATCATTCAGCGTTAAAATTTCTTCTACATATTCGCCTTCTTTAGCCTCAATAATTTCTTGCACTTCTTCATAAGCAAACCTACGGTCGGAGTAAATTACCGTTCTACCAAACCATTCATTCACTAATTGTGCCTCAGGGTCTAATTCAAAAACTGCCGAGAAACAAAGCTTCTCTTCATTTGGTCTTAAAGAACATAAGCCATTCGAAAGATTTTCTGGTAACATCGGGATTACCCTGTCTACCAAATAAACAGAAGTTCCTCTATCAAAAGCCTCTTTATCTAAAGCCGTATCCGGAATTACGTAATGCGCAACATCGGCAATATGTACACCCACCTCATAATTTCCATTTTCTAGTTTTTTAAAAGAGATGGCATCATCAAAATCTTTTGCATCAAAAGGGTCAATTGTAAAAGTTAAAATATCTCTAAAATCTCTTCTTTTATCAATCTCTTTTTGTTCAATCACTTTAGAAATAGCGGTAGCTTCTTGCTCCACTTCATCCGGAAATTTTAGTGGAAAACCATACTCGGCTAAAATGGCATTCATTTCTGTGTCATTCTCGCCTTGTCTGCCCAAAACACTTTTAATCATCCCAACTGGGTTTTTAGCTCCATCAGGCCAATCTACAATTCGGGCTAATGCTTTTACGCCATTTTTAGCGCCATTTAAATCCTCTAAAGGAATAAAAATATCATGAAGCATTTTTCGGTCATCGGGAATAAAAAATGCAAAATGTTGCGAGAGTTTAACAATTCCGGTAAACTCCATTTTTGCCCTTTCGGTAATTTCTACCACTTCTCCTTCTTTACGCTTTCCTTTGCTGTTGGCATAAACGTGAAGTTTTACTTTATCGCCATGTAAAGCAGTGCGCAATTTACGGGGAGCAATATAAATGTCTTTTTCAAACTCATCATCTGGAATCAAAAATGCCGAACCATCACTAGCCATATCAATTTTGCCGGTTAAAAAAGCATTAACCACATGTAATTGGTATTTGCCTTTTTCTTTCTCCATAAAAACACCGTTAAGGGTTTCGTCTTCTAAAATCTCTAAAATGGTAGCTTTAGAATCTGGATCTATAATATTTAGTTTGCCTGCAACCTGTCTAAAATTCATAGGTTGATTGCCTGATTTCTCAAATACATTGGAAATCAACTGCGTAAGTACTTGTTTAATAGAATTTCCTTGGTGATTTGACATACTTATTAATGTTGATTACTATTTAAAGCTCAAAATAAACAATATGTTTCTAAATTCTTCTGATTTAACAATTCTTTAATGCGAAATTTTGATTTAATAGGCTGTATTAAGGATTAAAATGATGAAACTTTGAAGGTGATTTTTTGGGGTGCAGTTCACGCCCGGACTACGCTGCGCTTCGGTACCCATAAAAAATGGGTACTAAACCCTTTCTATCCCTAATGCGAATCATACAGAGATTTATCTTTTTTACTCTGTGCTCTCTGAATCTCTGTGGTAAAAAAAACACCCAGTTAAAGCCTTAAAAAACAATAAGATATAGTACTTTATGCATGATGATGAAATTTTAACCACGGAGGACACGGAGTTCACAGAGCTAAATGATTATAATCTTCTAATAAAGCGCTAAATGTTTTCATCCTATTTCACATTATCCAAAGCCCCTTCCACCAAAGCAATAAACTCATTTAATTTAGTAGTATCTATCCATCTTACTACCATTACCAAATCATTTGCTTTATCTACAATAATGTAATTTCCACCGTAGCCGGCTGCGTAATAAATATCTTTAGAAATATTACCTAATTGTTTTTCGTGATTTGTCCACCACATAAAACCATAAGATTTATTAGCTGCAGATGGTTGATTTACAGATTTTACCCATTGTTCTGATATTAATTGTTGATTATTCCATTTTCCATTTCTGGCAAACAATAACCCAAAGCGGGCGTGATCTAAAGCACTAATAAACAAACCACCACCATGGTGCCCGCCACCACTTACAGATTGTGTCATTACGCCATCAATATTAACAAAGGCATTATCATAACCATACCAACGCCAGGTGGTTGATGCACCAATAGGATCCATTATTTTATCTTTTAATATTTGTGGTAAGGGTTTTCTCCAAACCTGCAATAAAGAATAGGCCAATAAATTAACTCTTACATCATTGTATTTAAAAAAAGTGCCAGGCTCGTTTAATTTGCGGGTTTTCCAGGTATCAATTCCTCCTTCTCTTGGTGGCCTGTCAGCCCAATCTTCCACTTCAAATAAATTACCGCTCCAATCAGATGATTGTGTTAATAAATGTCTCCAGGTTATTTTAGAATTATGCTGGCTTTCAAATTTATCATCCCAAACATATTGGTTTACTTTATCATCAACACTTTTAATTAAGCGCTGGTCTATGGCCAAACCAGCAATTGTAGAAAGGTAGCTTTTGGTGGCGCTAAAAGTCATATCCACTCGGTTTACATCGCCCCATTGGGCTACAATGTATCCGTTTTTAATAATCATACCGGTGGGTTTGCCTCTGTCTTTTGTAGGGCCAATAATATGGTAACCTGGTTCTCTATTCCATGATTTTAAAAGCGCCAACCTTAAATCAACATCTAATTTAATTTCATTTTTTAAGGCAAAATTTACTGCACTATCAATCATTTTACTATTCATTTTAACTTCTACAGGCTTTTTTGTTTGCCAATTTGCATCAGGAAAATAAACAGATTGCCCATAAACAGTAGAAAAACTAAGGATTAATAAAAATCCAAAAACGATTTTATTTTTAATGAATGGATACATGTTTTAAACTAGTGATTGAAAATGATTTTAATGAGATATTTTAAATTTAAAGGAAAGATTTGGAAAGTGATGAAAATATTAATGAGCATTTAAACAATATAAACACTAAAAACCAATAAAGACATTTTTAGCTCCTCAACGTATTAAATTTCAATGTAAAAGCTTTGATTGTACTTGTATAAATATTTTGTTACAACTGTTAAATAGCCTCATTTAAAGCTACATTTAGTTTATCAAATTCAAATTTAATTAAGAATATATGATCAAGAAAACCTTACTCTACTTTTTGGTTGCAGGTAGTTTTTTTAATTTAAACACCTATGCTCAAGATGATTTGAGCTATAAATTACCTCCCAAAGAAATTGCAGATTTACTTTTGGCCAAACCAACACCGTCTATTAGTATGGATGGTAAAGCCGAATGGATACTTTTTAGCGAAAGAAATTCTTATCCATCTGTTGAGGAGTTGGCTTTGCCAGAATACAGGATTGCGGGATTAAGATTGAATCCTAATAATTTTGCACCTAGTCGTCAGATTTTCGTGAATAATTTTAGTTTAAAAAACTTTAAAACCGGACAAACTTTTCAGATTGCAGGTTTACCGCAACCACTTTTAGCAGGTAATGCCAGTTGGAATCCATCAGAAAATAAAATTGCTTTTACCAATACCACGCAAAAAGGAGTAGACCTTTATTTAATTGATGTTGCTACCAAAAAAGCTACTAAAATTAATAAGCAATATTTAAATGTGGTTTTAGGAAGTGGAATTACCTGGTTAAATGATCAAACTATTTTATACAGAACCATCACCCAACCAGCAAGTGCTGCGCCTCAAAAACCATTAAAACCTAAAGGCCCAACGGTACAATTAAGTTTAGGCAAGGCTGCCCCAAGCGCCACTTTTCAAGATTTAATTAAAACACCTTTTGATGAAAGTCTGTTTGAGTTTTTTGGAACTTCACAATTAGTGAAAAACATTAATGGTGTAGAAACTCCGGTAGGCAAGCCAGCTATTTATAATTCGGTAAGCTTATCTCCAGATAAAAAATATATGTTGGTAAATACAATTCGTAAACCATTTTCTTATTTGGTTACTGCTGGTGGTTTTCCAACTACGGTAAGTATTCAAGATTTAACCGGTAAAACCGTAAAAGTTATTGCCGAATTGCCATCAAGAGAAGGTACACCTTCTGGATATGATAATACCCAAAATGTGCCTCGTAGTTTTGATTGGAGAGATGATGAAGCTGCAACCATTACTTGGGCAAAACCTTTAGATGGCGGATTAATAAAAGCAGAAGTGCCTTTTCATGATGCTGTTTATTCTTTAAGTGCGCCATTTACAGGTTCAGAAGAAGAACTTTTTAAAACTACCACTCGCTTTCGAGGAATACAGTGGGGAGATGCCAACTTGGCTTTGGTTGTAGAAGGTTTACGTAGCAAACAAACTACAAAAACAAGCAGATATAACCCAACAACCGGAGCTTTGGAAGAATTGTACAATCGTAACCAAACTGATGCTTATGGTGATTTAGGAAGCCCAGTTACGACCAAGAATAAATTTGACCGTCAGGTAATTACTTTGGTAGATAACAATACCAAAATATTGATGAATAATACCACTGGCGCATCTGAAAAAGGAGATTTACCTTTTTTATCTAAGTTTGATTTAGCCACTAAAAAGAATGAAATTATTTGGCGTTGCCCAGCAGGTACTTATGAGTTTGTAAGCGAAGTTTTAGATCCTAATAAAATGGTTTTGCTTACCCGTAGAGAAAGTCAGAAGATGGTGCCTAATTATTACATCAAAAATTTGATACTTAAAATTGCCGATGTGCCAGTTACTAATTTCACTAATCCTTATCCTGGCTTAGAAGGCATCTCAAAAGAAAAAGTATTTTATAAAAGAGCTGATGGCATAGACCTTACCGGCGATTTATATTTACCAAAGGGATATGATAAAGCAAAAGACGGACCGTTGCCAACTTTAATATGGGCTTATCCAAGAGAGTTTAATTCGGCTGCGGATGCTGCTCAAGTACGTGGTTCTGAAAACAGATTTACCACTTTGAGTTGGGGTTCTCCAATTTTTTGGGCAACCAGAGGTTATGCTGTTTTAGACAATGCAGAAATGCCAATTGTTGCACAGGGTGATAAAAGACCAAATGATACATTTGTAGAGCAATTAAAGCAAAATGCAGAAGCTGCTATAGGTAAATTATCTGGAATGGGTGTTGGAGATAAAAACAGAATGGCTGTTGGCGGACATAGTTATGGTGCTTTTATGACTGCTAATTTATTAGCGCATACCAATTTGTTTGCTGCCGGTATTGCAAGAAGTGGCGCTTATAATAGAACGTTAACTCCCTTTGGTTTCCAAAACGAGGAACGTACTTATTGGCAAGCTCCTCAATTGTATTATGAAATGAGTCCGTTTAGCTATGCAGATAAAATTAAGACGCCAATTTTATTGATTCATGGTGATAGTGATGATAATCCAGGAACTTTCCCAATTAATAGTGAGCGCTTGTTTGCTGCTATTAAAGGTGCCGGTGGTACAGTTAGATTTACCTTTTTACCTTATGAAGCGCATAGCTATAGAGGAAGAGAAAATTTATTGCACATGCTTTGGGAACAAGATACTTGGTTAGAAACCTATGTGAAGAATAAGAAATAAGTAAATTAAAAATCATAAAAAACCGCTGTTTGAAATTTCAAATAGCGGCTTTTTTATTTATGCTTAAACCAACAATCAGAACGTGTGGTTTGGTATTGCTTAAAAATAGTGTTTATAGGTTCGCCATGTTGTAAATGCTGACTAAATTGAGTGCGAGCAACATAATTAAAAGCGCCCATGTCTAAAGTGTAAGGGCTTTTATTGTGAATGGTATAAGTAGAATGGATGTTTACTAATTCATCCATTAAGGTTTTCATTACTTTAACACTTCCTCCAATAATACCGCAATTAAGTAGTGTTTGGGCGTTGTTTTCTTCTTCGTAAGCTGAAAAACCCGAGATTGAATTTCTAAGATGAGTGTTGTGGTTTTGCATCCATTCATTAGCTAATATTTCAGGTTCATCACCACAAAATAAATCTTCAGGATGGTTGACAAATAAAGGCTCTATAAAAGGGTTTTTAATCACCTCCACATCGGCAATATCGGTTACAAATAGATGGTCTATTTTATCGGCGTAAGCCTCTAAAAAATCTTTATAAATAAAATAGCGATAAACGTTTGCATTTAAAGTGCCATCATAATTTACCTTTATAAACGATACGTTTTTATTTTGGTAGGTATTTATTGTTTCATCAGAAAAGGTGTTGTGAAAAACTATGCCTCTTAACTGAAGTTTAACGATAGAATTGTACCAATCTTTAATGATTTCGAAATGATCTTCGGCTAATAATTCGTTTCTATTTACATCGTAAACGCCTGTGAGTAGGGTAGCGCAAATGATTTGTTTAATAGATGAAAGCATGGTTTAAGAAGCTAGAAGTTGTTCTTCTTTCAACTTTGCAGTAATGCTTCCTGATACGTTTCGGTAATAAATATAGGTACGGATATTTAGTTTTTTAACCAAATATTGCTCTGCGGCTTGTTCATAAAAATGGCTATCGGCAGCGTACATATTTTTGAAACCAATTTCTTTAAAAACCTCTTTTTTACCAAAAAGGGTGGCGAAAAGAATACAATCATCTACATGGATATTCTTTTTATAATCATGTTTATCAGGCACATAATAATCATCTTCATGGTTTACAATGGTTTCTGTAAGAGAAGAAGTTAAATCGGCAAATTGCATCTCTTTTAAACAGCTGGATAAATGATTGGGCTTGTATTCATCATCAGCATCTATAATTGCAATGTATTTTCCTCTGGTAAATTGAACACCACGGTTAATAGCTTGTGATTGTCCGTTATTTTTAATTCTGATATAAGTTAACTTAGATTCGTTGATTTGGCAATATTGAAGCAGTTGTTCGCCCAAAGCTAAATTGCTTCCATCATCTAAAATAATAAGTTCGAAGTTTTGAAGATCTTGGTTTAAGACAGAATCAATGGCTCTTTTTGCAAATTCAAAAGGCGTATTGTAAACGGCCATTAATACACTTACCGTAATTTGTGATTGATTCATTTAAAATGATCAGATTTAATTTTTTGCGAAGGTAACTTAATTACCTCATTGTTTTTTAAACGGTTTGTTAGCTGTTTGTTAATTTTGGCTAACTATTTTTTTAAATCCCTTTTGGAATAGCGTTCACCAATTTTTGGGTATAGGCTGTTTTTGGGTGATGATAAATTTCTTCGGGATAACCCATTTCTTCAATTTTTCCTTTATTCATCACCATCATACGATCTGCCATGTGTTTTACTACAGTCATATCATGAGAAATAAAAATGTAAGTGAGCTGAAATTGTTGCTGTAAATCTTTCAATAAATTAAGCACCTGAGCTTGAATAGAAACATCTAGGGCCGAAACAGATTCATCACAAATGATGAGTTTAGGTTGTAAAGCTAAAGCCCGGGCAATTACCACTCTTTGTCTTTGGCCGCCTGAAAATTCATGCGGATAGCGGTTAAATTGTGCTGCTTGCAAACCTACTTTAGCCATTAAATCTATAATAAAGTCTTTCCGTTGTTGTTGGTTAGCAAAAACCTGATGGACTTTTAAAGGCTCCATTAAGGTTTCACCAATGGTTTTTATTGGGTTTAAAGAGGAGTAAGGATCTTGAAAAATAATTTGAATGTCTTTCCTTAACGGACGCATTTCTTTGGCATTTAACTTTGTTATATTTTGCTGATTAAAAATAATCTCACCGCTGCTAGGGTCAAGTAGTTTTAAAATAGTTCTGCTCAATGTGGTTTTTCCGCAGCCAGATTCTCCCACTAAACCAAAAGTTTCTCCTGGGTAAACTTCAAAACTCACACCATCAACCGCTTTAGTAAAGTTTTTTGCTTGGCTAAACCAGCCTTCATTTTTAGGAAACCAGGTTTTTAAATCTTGTATTTGCAGTAATGGTTTTTGTTGGTATAAGACTGTTCTTTTTGCTTCAATTTCTTGGCTGCTGATAGCGTATTTTTCTTGTAAAGTGCCAATGCTTAAAGCAGAACTTACCATTTTATCATCTTCAAAATGCACAAAATCTGTTATGGTTGGCAATTTAGAAAGTTGTAAATCTGGCAGCGGTCGGCAAGCCAATAAGCCCTTGGTATAAGCATGTTGAGGATGAATAAAAACATCTTTAATTAATCCTTCCTCCACAATTTCGCCTTTATACATGACTAAAATACGATCGGCTATTTCACCAATCACGCCTAAATCATGAGAGATAAAAATCAAACTCATGTTGCGCTCTGTTTTAAGCTTCAATAACAATTCTAAAATGCTTTTTTGCACCGTTACGTCTAAAGCGGTGGTAGGCTCATCAGCAATTAATAGTTCAGGGTCGCAGGCCAAAGCCATGGCAATCATCACTCTTTGTTTTTGTCCGCCCGATAGTTCGTGAGGATATTTATTAAAAACCTCTTCGGGATTTGGAAGTTTAACTTCCTTAAAAAGCTGAATGGTTTTTTCTTTTGCTATTTTTTGATTGGTTTTTTGATGCAATAAAATACTCTCGGCAACCTGACTCCCACATTTAAGAACCGGATTTAAAGAAGTCATGGGTTCTTGAAAAATCATCCCAATTTGGTTGCCTCTAAACTTTTGCATTTCCTTTTCAGTGAGCGTTAAAAGATTGAGATCATCAAATAGAACCTGACCGCTAATGCTCGCATTCTTCTCTAACAAACGCATAATAGCTAAAGAAGTTACCGATTTTCCAGAGCCAGATTCACCCACCAAACCTACAATTTCACCTTTATTAATCTTTATGCTGATGTTTTTTACTGCATGAAAATTACCTTCTTCGGTTTTAAAATGGATGTTTAAATCTTTAATCTGGAGTTTTTGCATTAATCTACTAAGGTAATTTGCGTATCATTTAAAGGCGTTAAACCTTTAAATTTTTGTAATAAACGGGCGGTGGTAATCACATCTTTTTGGCAATAGGTTTTAATGCGTTCTAAATCATTTTCTAGCCAGTAAACACCGCCTACCATGCTGCCGTCAATATCATCTTTTGGGGTGGGAATCCCAAAAATAGCAGCTAATAAATTTAAAGAGGTATAGTTTTTATAGTCGCCAAATTTCCATAATTCCATGGTATCTAAATGGTGAATTTCCCAAGGTTTTTTGCCAATAATATTCAACTGGTTAGGGATAGCTAAGCCGTTAATCAGCATTCTTCTGCATAGGTAAGGAAAATCAAATTCTTTACCATTATGCGCACAAAGCATTAATTGAGGAGGTTGGTTGTTTAATAATTGATTAAACTCTACCAATAATTCCTTTTCATCATGACTAAAATAAGATTTTACCCTAAAGCTTTGGTTGTTTTTAAAAATACCGACAGAAATGCAAACTATTTTTCCAAACTCGGCCCAAATTCCTGCCCGCTCATAAAATTCACTAGGTGTTTCCTGATTTTTTCTCTGATAAAAAGTTTTCGAATCCCATAGTTTTTGCATGTTTTTGGGCAGTTCCTCAAAGCTTGCAAATTGAGGGACAGTTTCAATATCCAATATCAGAATGTTTTGTAGGTCGATTTGTTCTAACATAAAGTGAATTTACAAGATATATTGGGTTTTAGATACGGAAAGTTTTATTTGTGGCTGGTTGGTTGGTTGGTTGGTTGGTTGGTTGGTTGGTTGGTTGGGTTCTTATTTTAATTTTTGAAGTCTTTCTATTGCTTTCAATATTTTTTCAACTTCTTGGTCTTCGGTAGCGGAATTGGTTATGCTTTTTAATATTTCATTTTGATCTTCTATTTCTAATTTTTTAAAAACTGCTAATACTTCTGCATCTTTAAAACATTCCATAATCATAGAAAGATCTTTAACATTATTTTGATTTTCTAGAAATAGGGTAACCGTTACAATTTCGCCTGCTCCTTTATTTATGCTATTTCTTAGATCAGCATTTAGCGATAGTTTTTTATCAGCATTCTTTACCGGACCTAAATTTTTATTTTTTATAATGTAATTATCTATTGTTCCCGAAACTTTTAAATCGCCCCATTTACCTTTAATGTTTTTTGTATTAGGAATAATAAGTTGATAGGTCCAAGCACCATTACCCGGAATGTATTGAATAACCAACTTTTCATCTTTTACAATATAATTCATCTCACTTTTAATTTTGGTTTGTTTAGGAAGTTCTAGATTTTACAACATTACGAATAGCAATGTGTTTTTTATGCCACGAATACACGAATGAGCGTTAAATCAAAGCAAAGGACTTTTTGAAAGTTGCTGATAAATATTGATTTTTTATTTTGTTAAGAGGGTTTTAAGAGCATTGCAAATTACATTTATTTGAATTTTGAGAGCTCTTGAGTTAACATCACAAACAGCATGTTTGAGAAATTAATCTTAGCTGTTTGGTGTTAAATATTCGTCTTTATAATTTCCGATATGTATTTCACTCTCTTTAATTTTTATTTTTTGTTTTCTGTAGTTAATTATTCCTGTTATTAAAAGAATAGCTGCAATAACAATAAAGACTATCTCTATTAAATAGCCATACTTTAAAGTGGTTAAATTTTTTATACTAATTCCTGCAATTAAAAAATACATGGAGCTTCTTAAGAAAGCCAAAAATGTAGACTGATTTGCAAGTATCGTTCTTTGCAGAGCTAATTTCTCTCTTAAAATTAAGTCTTTATTCATTTTTAAAAGGTTACTAAATTAAAGTTAATTGTTCTTAAACAAATTTTCATTCAAGTCATTATAAATTTATCATATTATTTATAGTTTGTCCATTTGCATTTGAAATAATCCCGAAGGGATTTAATATGAATTGATTAATATAATATGCCTTTGAAATAATTACGAAGGGATTGAATATTAATTTAAAAAAATATGTCTTTCTATTAATCCCGAAAGGATTTAATATGAATTTAAAAAAACATGCCTTTCTATTAATCCCGAAAGGATTTAATATGAATTTAAAAAAGAACATGCCTTTGTATTAATCCCGAAGGGATTTAATATGAATAGATAAAATTATGGGATTAACACAACCACGAAGTTGTTGAATACCTACAAAAAGTATTTTTCATCAAATTCAATTCTATGTTCGGTAAGTAATTCTCTATATTTTTCTTTAAAGTTTTAATGCTTTTTCCTTTTAGGGTTTCGGTTGCGCCAGTGGTTACTCATATTTAAGTTCTTTGGGCTAGCTATTCAATTTTAGATATCTGTTTAATAGCTATTTAAAAGTAGCTGTAATTTGTTTAACCTCCACAATAATTAACGGATTATGTACTGCGTTAGGGATAGAAGTGGATACCGGCCAAACGCATAATGCCTTGTGCAGTATGAACGCATAGCCCGCCCGCCTGTCCTCCGGCAGGTGGAAACGCCCAAATTAAATTTTCTAATTATTGTATTTCAAAATCTTTAAAATCCTTTGGTTTTCTATCTTTGGAAAAACTAAAAAAACCATGATAAATCCGAAACAACTGGTTGGTGAAAAAGCAACAGAATATATCAAAGACGGTATGATTGTAGGCTTAGGGACAGGTTCTACTGCGTATTGGGCGATTATGAAAATAGGGGAAATGGTAAAAAATGGTTTAAAAATTACTGGTGTACCTACATCCAAAGCTACCGAGAAATTAGCTTTGGAGCTGAATATTCCGCTATTAGATATTGCTGATGTGATGCATATAGATTTAACTATTGATGGAGCTGATGAATTTGATGCTTATAAAAACCTGATTAAAGGTGGTGGAGGAGCTTTGCTGAGAGAAAAAATTGTGGCGTCTATCTCTAAATTTTACGTAATTATTTCTGATGGAGCCAAACGTTGCGAAGTATTAGGAGATTATGCGGTGCCGGTAGAAGTGACGCCTTTTGCGTTAAATATTTCTATAGATCAACTTGAAAAATTAGGTTGTGAGCCAAAATTGAGATTGGCAGAGGGGAAACCTTTTGTAACGGATAACCAAAACCTGATTGTTGATTGTAAATTTGATAAAATTGAAAATCCATTAGCACTTTCGGAAAAAATGAATGCGATACCAGGAGTGGTGGAGAATGGTTTATTTGTGAATATGGCTAATTTGATTATTACTGAAGATGGGAATGGAAATTTGGTGGTGATAGAGTAAACTCAGATTAAGCGAGATTAAATAAGATAAAATGTGATGTTTGATGTGTTTGCTTTAACGCATGTCTAACTTATTGATAATTTACGGGTTTGCCGTTAGGTTGAGATTGTAATCCAAATCTCGTTTTTTGTTCCGCAAGATCACTTAAATGTTGCCAGAAAACCGAGGACTCTGCTGGGTATTAGCTTTCTGACTTTGTTTCTTCAATTTGCCGCACACTTCCTTTATTTTTGTTTAAAAGGTTTATTGATCCTGAAAAAGGAATAATAAACTTGGGGGGTATAAGTACGCATTGTTTGGTGTTTTTTATTGAAGCCTTTCAGGGTTTTTCTATCGGTTTGTTATTTGGCCACCGGTTGCACCTGTGGTTATTCATATTTAAGCCCTTCGGGCTTAGATTGTCTCTTCTATAATTTTGTTTCCTCACGGATTTTATTTTTTTAACTGAGGTAGTAAGTCATCATTTCAACTGTTTACTATTTAATTGAGTTTTTTATAATAGCGATTTCATTTTCTGTTAAAATTATAAAGTAGATAAACCAAATTGGTTTATTTGGCTCTCAAATTAGGCTGTATGTGCAAATCCTTAAAAATCCTGAAGGGATTTAATATGAATAGCATAGTGTTTTATACGGTGCGAATTAAATTAATGAATTTAGACAACCACGAAGTGGTTGAATATCTAAATTTTTATCGGAGTAGGATTTGCGTTCTTGATTGAAGAGGTATACTTTTTATTGGTGTGCCATTCGTCTTCGCTCACGGGTAAAATAAAAGATAGACTTGGGCAATTAGGTAGCTTAAAGCTAGTTAAAACACCCTAATAAAACCATATTAAAAGAATGATATTGTATATTTAGTTAAATAATTTGTCATGAAAAATTTAATATTTCTTTTATTATCTGTTATAATACTTTGTAATAAAACTTCATTTGCTCAAATAAAAAGATTTTCTATTAATACAAACCTTGCTAATTTAGCAGCCAAAGGCCCATCTTTATCTTTAGAATATAAATTTTCAAAAAAATGGAGTATTCAGGCTTATGCTTCAAAAGGAGAGATAAATATTGGGAATAACTATTCTTATAAAACTGCAATTTTAGATTTCAAACACAAAATAGATAAACAACTATATACCTCAACTTATTTTAGGTATATAGAAAAAGATGTTTATAGACCCTATGTCTTTCATCCTGTTATTTCTTTAGATAATGGTAGAGATTTTCAAGGTAAAGGCATTTCTATGGGTCAGACTATTGGATACGAGGTTTTTAGAAATAAGATATATAATTTAGACTTATTTGCTGGTGCGGGTTATGGTGGTTTCATAAAACAGTCAGGAGATAGAAATAGAATAGGTTTCCTTGATTTAAGAATAGGTATTTTAACAGGGTTTAACTTTTAATGCTAAAATAAATTAGACAAAAAAAATCGCAATCGGTTTTCACCAATCGCGATTTATAAATCCTAAGTTGATGTTTCCACAAACCTAAGTCAATCCAAAAATCATTTACTCAAATAATGTAACTCGGGTAATTCTTTCAGTTTCATAGCAGCTTGTTCTGCCGTAATATCTCTTTGCGGATTAGCCATCATTTCATAACCTACCATAAACTTTTTAACCGTTGCCGAGCGTAATAACGGTGGGTAAAAGTGCATGTGCCAATGCCATTCGGGGTGTTCGCCATCATTTACCGGCGCTTGGTGAATACCAGACGAGTAGGGGAATGAGGTTTCAAAAAGGTTATCGTATTTAATGGTTAAGGCTTTAAAAATTTGAGCTAAAGCCAGTGTTTCTTCGCTATTAAATTGGTGCGTATATTGAACTTGTCTTTTGCTAATTACTATGGTTTCATAAGGCCAAACTGCCCAAAATGGCACCAAAGCCACAAAATGTTCATTCTCTACCACTACTCTTTCTTGGGTTTTTAATTCTTCTTCTAAATAAGCAGTTAAAAGACTGCGTTGATGCTCTTTATAATAAGCTGCAAACTGAACGGTTTCTTTTTTAGGTTCTACTGGCACACTACTTTGCGACCATATTTGCCCATGCGGATGAGGGTTGCTGCAACCCATAATATCGCCTTTGTTTTCGAAAATCTGAATGTATTTAATCCATTCGTTTTTAGAAAGTTCTAGAAATTCGGCTTTCCATAAATCAATTACCTGAGTAATTTCTGAAACTTCCATCTGCGGAAGCGTTAAATCATGACGAGGAGAGAAACAGATGACCCTGCAAATTCCTTTCTCACTTTTAGCTTGCAATAAACCGTTTACATTAATTTCTCCGTGAGGCGTATCGTTTAAAAGAGAAGAAAAATCATTGGTGAAAGCATAAGGAGCTGTATATTTTGGATTGATTGATCCATCAGATCTTTCATTACCAGGGCATAAATAACATTTTTCATCATAAGCCGGACGCTTGTTGACTGCCGCTGCTTCTACTTTTCCTTGCCAAGGTCTTTTGGTACGGTGTGGCGAAACCAAAATCCAATCGCCAGTTAATATATTTAAACGTTGGTGTGGGTGTTCTTCAAAATTAAAATTCATATTAATTCACTATGTGTGTGCCGTTTTCTATTTGAGTGATGTAAACATTCATTCCGATGTTCATTTTATTCCAATAGGCATCTTTAATGCGTTTTACCACGTTGTCTAAATCATCTTCTTTTACTAAAGTGATTACGCAGCCACCAAAACCACCACCCATCATTCGGGCTCCTAAAATGTTTTCCTCTTTTTTGGTACAGCTTACAATAAAATCTAATTCGGGGCAGCTTACTTCATATAATTCGCTTAAACCAGCATGGGTTTCGTACATTTTCTGTCCAAAATCTTCTATCTTATTTTGAGATAAATCTTCGCAAGCGGCCAATAAACGGTTGTTTTCTTCTACTACATACTTACAACGGTGGTAAATATCAGTACTTTCAGTGGCTAAACATTCCTCAACCATAGCTATGGTGGCATCTCTTAAGGTTTTTACATCAGGGTATTTTTGTTGGATGATAGAAACGCCTTCGCCACACTGGCTTGTACGCACATTATATTCTGATGAAGCTAAAGAGTGTTTCACCATAGAATCAAACAATACTATTTTAATTCCTTCTAATTCAAAAGGAACATATTCATATTCTAGCGAACGACAATCTAATTTTACCACATGTCCTTTTTTACCAAAAACACTGGCAAATTGATCCATAATTCCGCAGTTTACACCTACAAATTCGTTCTCGGCTTTTTGAGCCAATTTCACCATTTGCATTTTATCTAAACCCAACTCAAAAATATGGTCTAATGCAAAAACGGTAGCACATTCTAAAGCCGCAGATGATGACATTCCAGCTCCTAAAGGCACATCTCCAGAAATTACCGCATTAAAACCTCCAATTTTTTTATTAATTTTTAACAATTGCTCTACAATGCAAATCACATAGTTAGGCCATCCTTTATCAGAATAATTGCAATGGCTTACCGTAGTGGAAAAGCTTTCTTCTAAATCTGCGGCAACAATAAAAATGGTATCGTCTTCTCTTTCTTTAATAGCAATATAAGCTGCTTTATTAATGGCTGCAGGTAAAACAAAGCCCATATTATAATCGGTATGTTCGCCAATTAGGTTTACCCTGCCTGGTGATCTTACTATTAAAGGCTCTTCATTAAAGGTTTTTAAGAAAATGCTTTTAACAAGATGTTGTGGATCTCTCATTGTAATAAATTAAGATTTTATAAATTTTAGGTTATTAAATTGGTCTATTCTTATGCGTTTTAATCATTAAATTGGGCGTTTTAACACGCTTTCCGCTGTATCTTTTTTTGTCCTGAAAAGACCAAAAAAAGGATGCCGCTTCAATCGTTAACGCACTTATAAACGTTAATAATTGTTTTCTCGAAATTATTTTAAATTTTGGCTATCAAATCAATTAAAAACTGTTTGCTAACAGTCTGTATAAATGGCATTTAATAATAATCAAATTTAAAGGATGAAAAATGCAGTAGTATGTACAATATTCTTATAGTGTTGGATAATATTCTTGCATAAATAATGATAATTGCTTTAATTTATAAATTGTTAGGATAGATTATAAACTTAAGATGAAGAAAAAGCAGGGTTTTGCGGGGCAAAGAACTATAGAATTATCACCAGAAATGGTACAGGATTTTTGCGCAAAGCATCCATCGGCAATAAACGGTCATTTTACTAAAATTGGTTTTTTTCCCGATGCTAAATATCAGTTTATAGAAAATAATAGGGGCAGGGAAGAGTATATTGTAATTTACTGCATTAACGGTTATGGCGTAGCTCAAATTAACCAAACAATTTATCACATTTCTCCCGGCGATTTTTTTATTATTCCTGCACATACTCCTTTTTCTTACCAGGCTGATGTTTTAAAGCCCTGGAGTATTTTCTGGTTTTTTTTTAAAGGAAATGCCATTGAAGAAATTGCCGATTTGTTTATCAAATCGGCGCAAGCACATAAAGGATTTTTGCCTTATAATGAAGAACGTATTAAATTATTTAACAGAATTTATCAGAATTTAGAACGTGGTTATGGTAATGAAAATTTAACCATGATGAATATGTGCTTATTAAATTTGATTTCCTCATTTGTTTTGGTAACTCATAATAGTAGCCCAAAAGAAGATAAATCACAAAACTTAATTAACAGTAGCATTCAATTTATGAAAGAGCGTAGCGAGCAAAATGTATCCTTAAGCGAAATTGCCGAGAATGTAAATATGTCTGTTTCGCATTTCTCTTTGGTGTTTAAAAAGAAAACTGGTACTTCTCCTGTTAATTATTACAACACTATAAAAATGCAGAAAGCTTGCGAATACCTAAAGTTTACAGATATTTTAGTGAAAGAGATTGCCTTTAAGTTAGGAATACTTGATCCGCAGTATTTTTCTAGATTGTTTACCAAAACTATAGGAATGTCGCCTAATGAATATCGAAAAAATTGATTTACAGAATATTATGCAATAATAATTTGATCATTAGCAATCAACAAATCAATTTTATGGCCAATGTAAAAATCAGGAATAAGTACCTTAATTTCTGTCATGTTTTTGGCATTGGTATTAATTTCTATAAGGCCATTTAATTTATCTAAAGCAGTTTTTATAGTGTAAAGTCCTAATCTAATTCCATCTGCATCACCATCTTTTAAACTTGCATTCTTAAAAAGTTCAAAAGCATGTTTCATCTCTTTTTCGGTAAATTCTAATCCATTATTGGCCACCGTTAAGCTCAATATTCCGTTTTTATCAATAAAAGAACTGATGGCTATTTTTGGGTTTAAGCTATCGCTAAATTTAAATGCATTGTCTAATAAATTGCAGATAATAGATTCTACTATTTGGGTATCAGAATTAAATTGTTTTAAAGTTTGAGTTTCTGTTTTAATCACCACTTCTGCTTTAGACTGATGATACTTTTTCTTAATTTGAGATAAAGCGGTATTTACAGTATCACCTACAAATACATGTTCTATTTTTAATTCTTTGGTTCTCAGGTTGTTTACTAAAATCATTTTCTTTAGCATATTATCCATTTTCTGAGATTCAATTTCTATCATTTCAACCAATTCTTGTTTATCATCTTCACATTTTGCTAAAGATGTTAAACCTAAAATTCTGCACAAAGGCCCTCTAATATCATGAGAGGTACTATAAAAAAATGATTCTAATTCTTTATTTACATCGATCAACTTTTTGTTTACTACACTTAGTTCTTTTGTTCTATGGTTAACTTGTTCTTCTAATTCTTGCTTGTATTTTTGCTGTGTTAATGAATATACTTCTTCTTTTTTAAGCACTTCTTTTAAGAAAAGGTATAATAGAAAGCCAATAACCGAATATATGAGTGCGATAAAAGAGATATTGCCTATTAATTTTTTGTTAACATCAATCATAAACTCTTCAAAATTTTGATCGGTTTGTATAATGGCTACAACTTTGCCTGCTTTATTTTTTATGGGTGCAAATGAAGAAAGCCAAATTCCATTTTCGTCTAAATATTCATCAATAAAACCACCTTTTTCATAATCGGTTATAAGTTCTTTTGGAGGCGTGTGGTATCTGTGTTTATAGTATGGGTTAACACTTGAAGTTATCCCGAAAAAGAATTTTTTAAAGTCATTAGAGGGAAACAATGTATATATAGGAGTATTAATTCCTGCTGAAGCTTGTGCTTGTGCTAAAATGTTGTGTATAGATTGGTAATCTGCATCTTGATGTGATGTTTTTATATCATCTTGTTTTTTGTACTGATTAATAACTTTCTCATGCAAATCGCCATTAATCTGTTTTGCTAATAAATTAGAGAGGGTTGATAATTTTGCAAAAACAGTTTGTTTAGCATGGCTAATATTGTTTTGATAGGAGTGAAATGCGTTATACAATGCTAAAACAATTAGACATACGTACACTGAAATGATAATTTTAAATTTCAGATTTTTCATCTTCGATTTTTGAAATTTGTTTAAAGATGTTAGAAATAACGAATTGATTTTAAGTTTAGATTTTTTATCTAATTAAATTTATTAAATATCATGTAAATGTTACAATTCCCTTTTAATATCAAATAATACCTGATTGTACCTTGCAATAACAAATTCTTATAAATTATAAAACCATTTTTTAATATATTTTCTCGACTTTAATAACCATTAATTATTCATATTTATATACAATATTGGGTTTATCAGCTATATTTTTTAATAAATAACTGTTATTAGAGATAAAAACAGGCTAATTCTATTTTTTTTAAAAGAAGAAGTTTAAAATGTTAAAATTAGCTTAACATTCTGATTCATTGTTGTTAAACCATTTAAAATTCAAGATTGATTATTATTTCAATACTGTTTTGAAAAAATATTGAATAACGAAATGTAAAGTAAATGTTATTTAATGCATATTTTTTATGTTATGTAGGAGAATTAATTAAATTTGTTCGCAAAGCCACTTATTATATGTCAGAAACAGCAGAACTTAAATTAGACGGAAAAGTATTCAATCTTCCAATTATAGAAGGAACAGAAAATGAAAAAGCAATTGATATTGGAAAACTTAGAGATCAATCAGGTTTTGTTACGTTAGATACAGGCTATAAAAATACAGGTGCTACAAAAAGTGCTATTACTTTTTTAGACGGCGAAAAAGGTATTTTAAAATACAGAGGTTATGGTATTGAAGAATTAGCAGAAAAAGCATCTTTTGTAGAAGTAGCTTATCTTTTAATTTACGGAAACTTACCTACAGAAGCTCAATTAGCTGACTTTCAACATCAAATTAGTCGCCATACTTTAGTTCACGAGGATATGAAGAAGTTTTTTGATGGTTTTCCATCAAAATCTCACCCAATGGGTCAGCTTTCTTCTTTAGTGTGTTCACTTTCTTCATTTTATCCTGAGTCTTTAAATCCAAACCAAACTAAAGAAGAATTTGAGTTAACCATTATCAAATTATTAGGTAAAATGGCCACTATAGTATCCTGGATTTATAAAAAATCTTTAGGGCATCCGGTAATTTATCCTAAAAATAAGTTTGATTATGTTACAAATTTCCTTTACATGACCTTTGGTCAGCGTACGGAAGATGTTGTAATAGACCCGGTTGTGGTTAACGCCATGAATCAGTTATTAATTTTACATGCAGACCATGAACAAAATTGTTCTACCTCTACAGTTAGAATTGTAGGTTCTTCTGACTGTAATTTATACGCATCAATTTCTGCCGGTATTTCTGCATTATGGGGACCTCTACATGGTGGAGCTAACCAAGCGGTTATTGAAATGCTAGAAAAAATTAAGGATGATGGTGGAGATGTTGATAAATGGGTAAATAAAGCGAAAGATAAAAATGATTCATTCCGTTTAATGGGATTTGGTCATCGTGTATACAAAAACTTTGATCCAAGAGCTAAAATTATCAAAAAGGCTTGTGATGATATTTTAGAGAAATTAGGTATCAATGATCCTGTTTTAGAAATTGCAAAAAAATTAGAGGAAGTTGCTTTAAGCGATCCTTATTTTGTAGAAAGAAAATTGTATCCTAACGTAGATTTCTATTCTGGAATTATTTATAGAGCTTTAGGTTTCCCAACAGAAATGTTTACTGTGTTATTTGCTTTAGGACGTTTACCAGGTTGGATTGCTCAATGGAAAGAAATGCGTGAAAATAAAGAACCAATTGGCAGACCTCGTCAGATTTATGTAGGTGAAATTAACAGGAATTTTGTGGCGCTAGAAAAAAGATAATTTTCTTAGCTCAATTAAACAAAAAAAGCTACCATTTATCAAAAATGGTAGCTTTTTTTGTTTGTTAATTTATTCCTCAGCGGTGTTTTTCATCAACATTAATAATGAATAAGCTCCTTTAACAACAAAATCTTCGGCTTCTAAATTGTTTTTTTGATTAATTATTTCTGTGAAGCCATTTTCACTATCTCCAAGTTTAACTTCCACCATTTCAAACTCACTTTTATTTTTTTTCACAAATACATATTGCTTGCCTTCAAAACGTACAATGGCATCGGCGGGTAGCGTCATCGCTTGTTTATTCTTCACCTTTATTTCGGCGTTCATATAAGTTCCAGGAATTAGCTTTTTGTCAAAATTTTCAAAATGGCAATGCACTTCAGTAGTTCCATTGTTAGATAAATCTCTGCCAATTAAAATAATTTCACATTGATGTTTGTTTTCTGGTTGATAATTAGTGTACGCTTCTAATTGCTGCCCAATAAAAAGTTTTTCTATATCTTTTTCAAATATGGTTAACGCTAAATGAATGTCTTTAGGATTAATCAACTCAAATAGTATATCTGTAGGCGATACATATTTCCCAATATTTACATTTACCATAGATACATATCCATTAATTGGCGAATAAACATTTATACTTCTGGTAATATTGTTTTCACTTATACTTTTAGGGTTAATACCTACCAATGCTAGTTTTTGAGAAAGTGCGGTAATTAAAACTTTCTGACTTCTGTAATCTGCTTCTACTTGCTGGTACACTTTATTGCTACTCGCTTGGCTCTCATTTAGCTCTTTTTGTCTTTGATATTCCTTTTCTAAATAAATGATTTTCACTTTAGCTGTTAAATAATCTTGTTGTAATTGAATGTACTGTTGATCTTCTATTACCGCTATTACTTCTCCCTTATTTAAATGCATTCCGGGTAAAAGTTTAGTTGATTTTAAATATCCCCCTAATGGGATGCTAATAGAAACCACATTTTGCGGAGGGACATCAATTTTTCCATTTACCTTTAAAATAGAGGAAATGGATTTTAACTCCATTTTTGCAACAGAAATGTCTGCATTTTTCATTTGTATAGCCGAAAGCGAAACTAAATTGTTAGCCAGTTTATTTTCTACTTCTTCTGCGGGTTGAGTTTGGCTGCATCCTGCAAACAGGATGGAGATAAATATTAGATATATGGTCAGTTTCATGATGTTTAATTATTTGCTTTTAAATAGTTAAGTTGAATTATAGATTGATTAAGGCTTTTAACAGCATCAACATAATCACTTTTTACATTGGTAGATTGATTAATTAATTGAACCCAATCTAAATAATTAATTTCTCCATTTGCCAGTTGTAGGTTTGCTGTTTTATTAATTAAATCAGCATTTTTTAAACCTATTTCCTTAAAGTAAGTAACAGTTTTTAAATATTTATGGTGCTGATTTAAAGCTATTTGATATTCTGATTGTATTGATTGAAGAACGACGTTGTAATTGTTTTCCGCAATTTCCAGATTAAATTTAGCACTATTAATTTTTGCCTTTTGTGCCTGCATAAAAATTGGAATTCCAATACCAAATTGTACGGCACTAAAGCGGGTTGAAGCAGTATATATATTATTATCTGCTCCAGTTCCTTGAATGCTAGTATTGCTGTAACCCAATGATAAATCTGGTAATAACTTACTTCTCTCTAGTTTTACAAAAGAATAAGCTACTAACTTTTGTTGTTCCACTACTTTTACTAAGCTATGCTGTTTTAAAGCAGCCGAATCTGTTTGATGAACGATAGCCATTTCATAAGTACCACCTGTATCTGGCATTAAAGGGATATCAGAATTTAATAGCAATTGAAATTGTATTAGCATGATGGCTAAATCTTCTGATAAATTATTCAATTGGACTTTAATTTGACCTAATTGTATTTCGGCACTCGTTTTTTCGAGAATATTACTTTCTCCTTTTGTAAAACGAAGCTCTGCCTTTTTGTAAAAAGAGGAGTACAAACTATCTGCAAACTGAAGCAACTTTTTCTTTTCATGAATGTAAATGATATCATAAAATTGCTCTGTAACTTGTTTCTTTAGTAGAGATTCTTTTACTGAGGCACTTAAAACACTACTTTTCCATTCTTCTTGTAATAGGTTTTTTTGCCTTGCATATACAGTGGGGAAACTAAACGATTGAGCAATACCAAATTTTGTATCGTTATAATTACTATTGATTTGGCCTGCTTCGCCATATAAATTTGCTTGAGGAATAGTTGCAGCGCTTTTAATTAGTAATTGCTGATATTGAGCTTTTAACTGCTCATTCTTAAAATGTAAATTGTTTTTAACTGCCATTTCAATTGCTGCATCTAATTTTATTGGGGGTTGTGCAAATGAACTTGAGCCAAAACTCAAACAAAATAGAATAATGGATGATGCAATTATTGATTTTTTCTTTTTGATAAATCCTTTTTCAAAAGTCATATAAAGAACAGGTAAAACAAATAAGGTTAAAAATGTAGCTACTAATAGACCGCCAATTACTACGGTAGCTAATGGTCTTTGTACTTCGGCTCCAGAGCCATCACTAACTGCCATGGGTAAAAATCCTAAGGAGGCAACAAAAGCAGTCATCAATACAGGTCTTAGCCTTACTTTTGTCCCCATTAAAACTATTCTTTTTACATCGGTTAATCCATCAGATTTTAGCCTGTTAAATTCGGCAATTAAAACAATTCCATTTAATACGGCTACTCCAAATAAAGCTATAAAACCAATACCAGCACTAATACTAAATGGCATGCCTCTTAAAGCTAAAAAAATAATCCCGCCAATAGCGGATAATGGAATTGCAGAATAAATAAGTAAACCTTGTTTTATAGAATTAAAAGCAAAATATAATAGGATGAGTATAAGCAATAAAGAAACAGGTACGGCAACCATTAGACGTTGCTTAGCTGCATTTAAGTTTTCAAACGCACCACCATAGGTCACATAATAACCTGTTGGAAATTTCACCTCTTTATTAATTTTTTCTTGTAGTTCATTTACGATGCTTTGTACATCTCTTCCACGTACATTAAAGCCAACCACAATTCTCCTTTTAGCATCTTCTCTTTGTATCTGGTTAGGGCTATCCTTAATTTGAACATCAGCTAATTGATAAAGTGGTATTTGAGCGCCTGTTGGGGTACGTATTAAAAGGTTTTGTACATCTTTAAGATCTGCTCTTTGATTACTTTTTAACCTTACCACAATATCAAAACGTTTTTCTCCTTCAAATAATAAGCCTGTGCTTTGGCCTGCAAATGCAGTATTTACAATTTTATTAATATCAGCAATGTTTAAATTGTATTGAGCTATTGCATTTCTATTGTAATTAATTACAATTTGCGGCATTCCAGCTATGGCTTCCACGTATAGGTTTTTAGCGCCTTCTACAGAGTTGATAATGCTACCTAATTTTTCTGCATAAGCAGCAAGTGTATCTAAATCTTCGCCAAAAATTTTACAAACTACATCTTGTCTTGCACCTGTCATCAATTCATTAAAACGCATTTGAACAGGAAACTGAAAGCCAGCTGTAATACCAGGGACAGCTGTTAACGCTTTACCCATTTTTTCGCTTAATTCATCAAATGTTTTAGCTGATGTCCACTCTGCTTTAGGCTTTAAAATCACCATCATATCGCTGGCTTCCATAGGCATAGGGTCTGTTGGGACTTCACCACTACCAATTTTAGTCACTACTTTTTCTACCTCCGGAAACTGCGTTTTTAAGATATGAGCTGCCTGTGTCGTATTTTTTATGGTGGTATTTAAGTTGCTACCTGTTAAAACTCGAGTATCTACGGCAAAATCTCCTTCTTCTAAAGCCGGAATAAATTCGCCACCTAAAGTTGATAAAAGAATAACAGAGAAAATAAATAATCCAAAAGCCAAAGACATCACTAGTTTAGGAAAACCTATCACTTTATGGAGCGCTTTTTGGTATATGATCTCCACTTTAATCATCAATTTATCTGAAATGTTTTGCTTGGTTTTTATCGTTTTACTTAAAAAAATTGAGCTCATCATTGGGATATAAGTAAGTGAAAGTATAAATGCACCTAATAATGCAAATGCTACAGTTTGCGCCATTGGCTTAAACATTTTTCCTTCAATTCCCTCTAAAGTAAATATGGGTAAATAAACTACCAGAATAATAATCTGACCAAAAACAGCACTATTCATCATTTTACTGGCAGATATTTTAACTTCCCCATCCATTTGGTTTTGGGTTAATTTATTTAGACCAGTAAACTTGTTTCCGTGTGAAAGTTGATGCATTACAGCCTCCACAATAATAACAGCACCGTCTACAATTAACCCAAAATCTAAAGCTCCCAAACTCATTAGGTTGCCACTTACCCCAAATAAATTCATCATGATAATGGCAAATAACATGGCTAAGGGAATTACCGAGGCTACTAAAAGACCAGCTCTAAAATTTCCTAAAAATAACACTAACACAAAAATGACGATTAATGCCCCTTCAAGTAGGTTTTTTTCGACAGTTCCAATCGCATTATTCACCATTTTGGTACGATCTAAAAATGGTTCTATAACAACCCCTTCTGGTAATGATTTTTGAATTTGAGCGATTCGGTTTTTTACATCCTTTATCACATCGCTGCTATTTGCTCCTTTTAGCATCATTACGATAGCACCTGCAACTTCACCTTTATCATTATAAGTCATTGCTCCATATCTGGTTGCATGACCAATTTTTATTTCAGCTACATCCTTTATAAATATTGGAGCGTCATTATTGGTGTTTTTAATTATGATATTGTTGATGTCTTCAATGTTTCCTATCAATCCTTCTGTTCTGATAAATAAAACCGTTGGACCTTTTTCTATATAAGAACCACCAGTATTTTGATTATTGTTTTCGAGCGCCTTAAATACATCAGTTATGGTAATTTGCAGAGAAAGTAATTTGTTTGGGTCAACCTCAATACTGTATTGTTTTAGCTTTCCACCAAAACTGCTCACTTCTGCCACACCTTTTACACCCAATAATTGACGACGTACAATCCAATCTTGAATGGTTCTTAAATCTGTTTCGTTAAATTTATCTTCATAACCATCTTTAGGCCTCACCACGTATTGATATATTTCTCCTAATCCAGTACTTATGGGGCCTAATTCTGGCCGGCCAATACCTTGTGGGATTTGAGATTGAACCTGCTGTAATCTTTCTGAAACTTGTTGCCTTGCCCAGTAAATATCAGTATCATCATCAAAAACAATAGTAACCAAGGATAAACCAAACCGAGAAAAACTTCGGATTTCTTTTAAACCTGCAATATTATTATTGACTTGTTCAATAGGGAAGGTAACCAAACGTTCAATATCTGTAGCACCAAATGATGGGGCAATGGTTATCACCTGTACCTGATTGTTTGTAATATCAGGTACAGCATCTATAGGCAGTTTTGTTAATTGGTAACTGCCATAACCAATAAGGGCGATGATAAATAGCCCAACAACGAGTTTGTTTTTTACAGCAAACCCAATTATTGCATTTAGCATAATGGTATAATTAAATAGAATTTAAAATTGATTGCTTAATAATGAGCCATTATTTATAAAATTTGTGTTAAAAATAATGGTTAAAAATTAAACAGTTTTTGGCGGTTGCCAGATATTAGAAAGATATGTAGAGATAGAACTTTGATTTAAACGTATATAGTTTTTCTTTTTTAGAATTTCTATAGGATTCTTAATTGAGAAAGTTGGCGTAAGAGGAACAAAATGATTATTAATGATAGAAATGTTATCAGAGCTAGTTTTAAAAGGCAATTGCATGTCTCTATCATAATCTTTATCTCTTGGGTTGCCATTTAGGTAATGCATATCAAAAAATGCAATTAAAGAGATGTCTTTATCTTGAGATTTGTGTTCAGAAAAATGTTCAAAAAAAACATTTAGTTTCAAAAACTGTGATACTTCAGTTGTTGAAACTAAATAAATAATTAAAAACAGTATGGCGGTTAACTTCTTCAAAACGTATTTAAAATTACTAAAAATTTGTAAATATTTTGAATCTATTAATAACAAGATTTTACTATTCAAAGGAAAATTTTAATTTTTAGATAATTTGGAAATTAATGAGCTACAGAATTAACAATAGTTTGAACTATAGAGGTAGAAAGCCCGTAAGCAATAGAATATAAGATACCAAGAGTAATCATTTTAAATACTGTGACGCTACCAGATCTTTTATAAACCACTTTTAGGCTTTTATAGATATACCAAACAAAAACTCCAAAAACTATAATGGCTATGTAGTAGATAATAAAATTTGGAATTATAAAATGTAAGATATTGTAAACAAGAAGTACTAAAAATGCGAAAGAATGAAAATGAAGGGTATAAATTACATGTTCAATAAAATACCGTTTGTTTTTTCTAAAACTTTTCATCAAAAAGAAAGCGAAAATAGGGGTAAGGATAAAAAACACTTTAGAGCCATATTTTTCTATAATATCTTTACTTGAGCTTTTAACAGACGATTCAATCTCTTTTTCATAAGGCTCACCTTTAGTTTTTTCAAGTTCGGTGATAAAATTATTTAACGAAACAGCATCTTTCTGTTTACTAGCAATATTTTTAAAACTATCTATAATTACTTGCTGTCTTTCTTCTTTTAAAGATTTAAATAAACTTATTTGTTCTTTTCTAACCGCATTTTTAACTTCTGGCTGAAGCTGTTTAGGTAAAAAATTCAAATTGTTTTCATATTCTGAAGGAATACTAATTTGTTCAGGTACATTATTTTTTTTTGAACTCTCTTTTTGAGGATTTAAAATGGGTCTGAATAGAAAATAAACAATAGAGATAAAAATGAACAAACTTACTGGCTGTAGATATTGAGTTCTTTTGCCGTTAATATAATCTATTGTAAGTTGCCCTGGTTTAGTAAATAAAGGAATAATTGTATTAAAAAATTTAGAATCAAAATGGAAATAATGCCCTATGCTATGACTTAAAAAATGCCAGAAAGGCTCATGAAGGTCTAAATTCTCTTGACCACAATTACCGCAAAATTTACCTTTTACAGTTGCGCCGCAGTTTAAACAATTACTTTGTTTTCTGTAATGTTTACTCATAAAAAAGTGAAAATTACATTAAAATACCTGCTATTGTTGCCGACATGTAAGAGGCCAAAGTTCCACAAATTAAGGCTCTAACACCTAATTTAGCAAGATCTGTTCTGCGTTCTGGCGCTAATTCTCCAATTCCACCAACTTGTATGGCTATAGAAGAGAAATTTGCAAATCCACATAAAGCAAAACTGGTAATCAATAATGTTTTTGGATCTAAAACGTCTTTAATTTTAGCTAAATCTAAATAAGCAACAAACTCATTAATCACCATTTTTGTTCCCATTAGAGAGCCTGCAATTTGAGCATCTTTTAACGGAACACCCATGGCCATTGCAAATAATGAAAACAACGATCCTAATATTTGATTTAAGCTTAATGTATTGATATCAATTCCAATAAAAGCCAGAGATAAACCTAAACTACCCAAAGAACTTCCAATAAAAGCTAATACATAATCTAACAAAGCAATAATAGCGATAAAGCCAATAAGCATCGCAATTACATTTAAACCTACTTTTAAACCATCAGATGCGCCATGAGAAATTGCATCAACCAAATTTGCATTGGTTTTTTTTATTTCTAAAGATACGACTCCTTGTGTTTCAGAAACTTGAGTTTCGGGCCAAACAATTTTAGAAATTACTAAAGCACCGGGCGCAGCCATTAATGAAGCTGCAATTAAATATTCGGCTGGCACACCTAAAGCAATATAAACTGCCATTACACCACCTGCAATACAAGCCATAGAACCTGTCATAGAAGCTAATAACTCAGACATTGTCATTCCTTTTAGGTATGGTTTAATCATGATTTGAGCTTCTACCTGCCCAACAAAAGCACTAGCTACATTAGATAAAGCTTCTGAACCTGAAACGCCCATTACTTTATAAACAATGTAGGCTATAAATTTCACTACTCTTTGCATCACCCCTAAATAATAGGCTACCGAAACTAAAACAGCAACAAATATGATGGTAGGAATAATTTTAAAGAAAAATATAAAATCGTTACCGGCGCCAAAAGCTTTATCCATAAAACCTTTATTAACTAGGGCGCCAAAAACAAAGTTTGCACCTGCATCAGAAAAGCTAAGGATTTTGGTTACGCCATTACCTAACTTACTAAATAGTTGTTGACCAAAAGGAACTTTTAAGATAAATAGCGCTAAGCCAAGTTGAATAGATAATCCTGTGAAGACTAATCTGTAATTTATTGCCTTTCTGTTGTTGGATAATAAAAAAGCGATACCTAAAATAAGTGCGATACCAATAAGACCGGTGAATCTTTCCATAAAAGAAAAAAAGTTCTGTTTAGAGTGCTAAGATGATAAAAAGGAACGTAAAAATAAATTTTATAAAAATTTAAGACGTTTTTCTTTTATTTAGCTCATCTCTAATTTTGGCTGCCTTTTCATAAGCCTCTTCATTTAAGGCTTCTTGTAGTTTTGATTGTAGTTCTTCTGGACTTAAAGAAGAAAAATTTTGCACTGCAGTTTTTGATTCTTCAACAGGTTCAATATTATCTAAAAACACAAAATCATTTCCTTCAATAACAATTCCGGCTGAGGCCAAAATAAATTCGTAGGTATAAATTGGACACTCAAATCTAACAGCTAAAGCAATGGCATCAGAAGTACGAGCATCAATTTCTAAATCTTTTTTACCGTCGGTACAAATCAATTTACTGTAGAATATGCCATCTACTAAATTGTAGATTATTATTTCTTTAATGCTGATTTTATAAGCTTCGGCGAAAGCCTTAAAAAGATCATGAGTTAAAGGCCTGCTTGGGGTCATTTTTTCAATTTCAATGGCAATAGCTTGAGCCTCAAATCCTCCAATTATAATTGGAAGCCTTCTACGGCCAGTAACTTCGCCTAAAACCAATGCGTAAGCGCCTGATTGTGTTTGGCTGTAAGAAAGGCCTATAATGTCTAATTTTAGTTTTTTCATTGTATATGTAAATTCAAAACAGGTTATAAATTTATTGATAACCTGTTTTGAACTATGTAAATTTAAGCATTAGCTTTTAAAGATTTTACAGCTTCAATCATTTTTGGAACAATTTCAAAGGCATCGCCTACAATTCCATAGTCTGCAACTTTAAAAAATGGTGCTTCTGGGTCTTTGTTTATCACCACAATTACTTTTGATGATGATACTCCAGCCAAGTGTTGAATAGCTCCGGAAATTCCAATTGCAATGTAAAGGTTTGGACTAATGGCAATTCCGGTTTGACCAACGTGTTCTGAATGTGGCCTCCAATCTGCATCAGAAACAGGCTTAGAACAAGCAGTAGCAGCACCTAAAAGATCAGCCAATTCTTCTATCATTCCCCAGTTTTCAGGACCTTTTAAGCCTCTTCCTGCACTCACAACCAATTCAGCATCAGGCAATGAAATTTTATCTGTAGCTCTCACAATTTCTTTAATCATGGTTCTAAAATCAGATGCTTTTGCTTCAAAACTAAAGTTTTCTACAGTTGCCGCAGCTCCATCTTCTACCACTTTATAAGAGTTTGGAGTTAAAGAAATTACTTTATTTTCTGATTGCATTTCTACCATTGCAAAAGCTTTGTTAGAAAAGGCCGTTTTTTTAACAATAAACTTACCGCCATCTGTTTGTGGTAATTCTATTGCGCCATCAGCAACGGCGGCTTCTAATTTTACGCCTATTCTTGGTGCCAATCCTTTTCCAGAAAAAGAGTTGGATAACACCACAACATTTGCGTTTTCTTTTTTTGCAGCTTCGGCTATTATAGAGGCATAAGCTTGGTTTACAAAGCTTTTTAATTGATCGTTATTAATGGTAAGCACTTTTGCAGCGCCATATTTCCCTAAATTTTCTAAATCGGCGGTAGCTACGTTTCCTATAGAAATGGCTACTAAATTTGTATTGAGTTGGTTGGCTATTGCTTTTGCATAAGAAATAGCTTCAAATATTGATTTTTTGAATTTGCCTTCGGCATTTTCTACATATACTAAAACAGACATAATCCTTTGTTTAAATGGTTTTAAATAATTATTAAATAACTTTTGCTTCGCTATGTAATAAGTCTATTAGTTTTTCTGGGTCAGCAGCGTCAACAAGTTTTACGGTTCCTCTTGGAGCTGGAGTTTCAAATTTAACGATCTCTGATAATTTTTTTACTTCAACAGGTTCTACCACAATTAATGGTTTTGTTCTGGCAGACATAATTCCTCTCATGTTTGGAATTTTCCACTCGGCAACACCTTCTGCAGTACCAGCTACAAACGGAAAAGGAATGCTTAATACTTCTTTACCACCTTCAATTTCTCTTTCAACAATGGCTGTACTTCCATCCACATCTAATTTTTTAATAATGGATACAGAAGGAATGTCTAGCAATTCGCCTAACATAGCGGCTACTTTTGCGCCATTATAATCAATAGATTCTCTTCCGGTTAAAATCATGTCAAAGCCCTTATCTTTTGCAAATGCTGCAATTTGATAAGCCACAAAATAAGCATCGCGGGCAACCGCATTAATTCTTACAGCGTCTGTTGCGCCAATGGCTAAAGCTTTTCTAATGGTAGGTTCTGTAGCTACTTCACCAACATTAATTACTGTTACCGTTCCATTACCGTTTTCTGTAAGCTCTATAGCTCTTGATAATGCAATTTCATCATAAGGATTTAATACAAACTGCACACCAGCCTGATTAAATTCAGTATTATCATTGGTAAAAGTTATTTTTGTGGTTGTATCTGGTACGTTACTTATACAAACTAAAATTTTCATACGATTATGATTTTTTTCAAATTTAAATAATTAAGCCAATTATAAAATGATTGTAAACAGATTAGAACGCTTGCTAGAGTTTCATGAAAATGAACCTAACGACCCATTCTTAAAATATGCTTTAGCAACCGAATATCTAAGATTAAATAACCACGAAAAAGCATTATGGTTTTATTTAGAATTGGTAAACAAACATACGGATTATGTAGGAACTTATTACCATTTAGGTAAATTGTACGAGGTATTGCAACAGCCTGAAGAGGCTTTAAAGGTTTATGAACAAGGTATTGCTGTTGCAAAAAAAATAAAAGATCAACATGCTTTAAATGAATTATTGGGTGTTTTTAATAGCTTGCAGGATGAACTTTATGAATAAGTGATTTGAGATTAAGACGTTTAATATTTTTAAGAGATGTTTTGTGGTTTATGCTCACTTCTTTTGGTGGCCCACAGGCTCATATAGCTATATTGCTAAATGATTTTGTAAAAAAAAGAGCTTATGTAACAGAAGATGAATTAATGGAATTATATGCGCTTTCGCAGATATTACCTGGGCCTTCATCTACCCAAACTTTAATAGGGATTGCGTATAAATTTGGTGGATTTTTTTTAGCCATTATTACCTTTTTTATTTGGGCATTACCTTCTGCTGCGGTAATGTGTTTAATTGCAATTAATTACAAAACGTTTTCTTTAAATCCAGAATTTATAAAGGTCCTCTCCTTTATACAACCTATAGCCATTGGAACGGTAGCTTTTGCAGCTTATTCTTTTGGTAAAAGTATATTAAAGTCAGAAATCAGCATCATTTTAACCGTTTGCTCTGTAGCCGCAAGCTTAATTTTAAGAAGTCCTTATGCTTTTCCTTTATTGATACTTTTAGGCGGTATCATTAGCTCGGCAATAGAAGCCAGACCAGAAGAGAATGAATTAAGGGTGAGGTTATTTTCTAATATCAATACCAGAAAAGTGGCTTATTTTATTGGTATACTACTTTTCTTTGCATTGCTTGGAGCTGTAATTAATAGAACATCGCCTTTTAGCTTACCAATCAGGCTTTTTGAGAATTTTTACCGTAACGGAATTATCATTTTTGGAGGAGGGCAAGTGTTGGTTCCATTAATGTACACTGAGTTTGTAGATGTAAAACATTATTTATCTGGACAAGAATTTTTATCAGGTTTTGCTTTACAGCAGATGATACCTGGCCCAACATTTTCATTCACTTCTTTTTTAGGTGCATTAACTTTAGGAAACCAAGGTTATGGTATTGCTGGTCAAATTTTAGGTAGTTTGATAGCAGTGATTGGAATTAATGCCCCAGGTATAATTTTAATTCTTTTTATAGTTCCATTTTGGAATGATTTAAAAAAAATTACTCGAATAAAAAAGTCGTTAAGTGGAGTTAATGCTGTGGCTTTAGGGTTTATGATTGCCGCTTTTTTTCTTTTGTTAGCGCCTGTTGGTTTAAATTATTTAAACATCATTACCATATTAATTACTTTTTTAATTTTAAGATTTACCAAAATTAAAATACCATATATTATTTTAGGAGGGATTTTAACCGGATTGATTACTTCATTTTTACAATAAATAATAATCATTAAAAAATAATACTTTAAGCAAATTATTTAAAAAAATTGAACTTGATTAAGATAACAGTTATAACATTTATCTTAAATCTTAGTTATATTAATACCAACAAATTTTACTAGCTAATTTATGAGAATTCCAGTTAAAAGAATGAATGTTAAGGTTCTTCCTGATACACACAGAGTGATTGCCAGGTTTTTTTTTAACGGAGAGGAGAGAGCCAGAGAAATATTAAGACACATTAATAATTTATCAGATGCAGAGGTTTATGCGCTAATTTCTCCTATTCTTCAAGAATTTTCTAAAAGACATAGAAACATCACCAGAATTTTAAACAAGCATGCTCAAAAACTGAGTGATTTGATTGATTTAAATATGAGTGATTTAGATCCTTTTAGAAAATTATTAGTGGGCTCTTATTTTACTCATGAATATTCAATAGAATCAGCAGCGTTTTTTAATCCCTCTATTGTTGAAGATCCAGATCAATCTGATTTAGAAGAAGGCGAGAGAAGAATTATTATTAGTTTTAGAGCAGTTGGCGAAGGTCATATTTCATCAATTGTTTTTAGAAAAGCACTCATAAGCAGTGATAATTCTATCCAGGTAATGCCATCAGGCAGATATGTAGATGAAGCCGAGATCATCAAAAATAATTCTTACACTAAAGAATTATTTTTTGAAAAGGCTAGAGATACCAAAATTTCGCAGGAGGTTATTGATTTAATTTATCCTTTGTTAGAAGAAAAGTATGATTACCGCACTTTTAAAAGATTAATAGATCAACAAAAATTAAGTAATCCTGATCTTTTAGATTTAGATAGATTACTTTGGTTAGCTGATTCTTATCATGAGATTTTATTTTCTTTAGATACCGATCTTTCAGATAGAATTATTTATCCAATTTCTGAGTTTGAAAAAAATGGTATTGAAGATGCCAGATTTGTGAAGTTTGTGTATGATGATGGCAGTATTAAATATTACGCAACATATACCGCTTATGATGGCCAATTGATTATGCCAAAGCTTTTAGAAACTTCAGATTTTTGTGATTTTAGGGTAAGACCCATTTATGGTACTGGGGCTAAGAATAAAAATTTGGCGCTCTTTCCTAGAAAAATAAACGGAAAGTTTGTAATGATATCTAGAATTGATGGCTGGAATAATTATATCATGTATTCTGATAAATTGCACATCTGGAGCGATCCTGTTTTGTTGCAATCACCAAAATATCCATGGGAATTTGTGCAGATAGGAAATTGTGGTTCGCCAATAGAAACAGAAGAAGGTTGGATAATGATTACTCATGGCGTTGGTGCCATGCGAAGATATTGTTTGAGTGTATCTTTATTAGATTTAAATGATCCTAGTAAAGAAATTGGCAGATTAAAAGAACCTATTTTGGTAGCTAATAAAGATGAAAGAGAAGGTTACGTACCTAACGTGGTTTACTCTTGTGGTTCTATTATTAACAACGGAGAATTAATTATCCCTTATGGTTTATCAGATTATTCTTCTTCTTTTGCCAGCGTTAATTTGAGAGATTTATTGGATAAATTAAAAAGCGACCTTTAAAACTAATTGAAAGATATTCAATTAGTTTTTGCTTAATATTTTGTAATAAAGCATGATGTATTTATCGGTCATTTTTTTTGCCGAAAATTTATGATTTGCTAAATCACAACATGTTTGTCTATCTATTTTTTGAATATCTTGAATAGCTTCTAAGGCTTCGTTAACATTGGCAACTAAAAAACCATTTTCATTATTCTTAATTAATTCGGGCATAGAACCTTTGTTAAAAGCAATTACTGGAGTGCCACACAACATACTTTCTACCACACTTAAGCCAAAAGGTTCTTCAAAATTTATGGGATGTAGTAACGCCAATGCTTTTCCCATAAGTTGGTTTCTTAAGGTAGGGCCGGCAGCTTCAATAAACGTAATTTTATCATTTAAATGTGGTTTTACACATTCATCAAAATAGCTTTTATCTTGAATTATTCCAGCTATAATGAGTTTTTTATTTGCTCTTTGAGCAATTTCTATGGCTTCCGCTGTTCCTTTGTCAGGATGTATCCTACCAAAAAACAAAAGGTAATCTTCAGGAATTTCATTAAACTCAAATTCATTTAAATTTAGTCCGTTAAAAACGGTAGCTAAATAGTTTAAAGATGCATGTCTGTTGGCGTCACTAATAGAAACATAATTTGAATGAGCATTATATTTTTGGTAAACAGCTAATATTTTTTCTGATGAAAAGCCATGAATAGTAGTAATCATTGGCGGTTTAATCAACTTAGAATAGGAGAGTGGTAAAAAATCAAAATGGTTATGAATAATATCAAACTCATTAGCATTTTCCATTAAATTGCTAATATGTAAGCATTCTAAAACTTTAGCATCCTGATTTTTATCTGTTTCATACCCCAACTTTACTACCGCATTTAATTTTGCTGTAGTTATAGCATCTGCGGAAGCAAATAAAGTAACGTCTATTCCTTGTTTAACCAGGTTTTCTGTGAGATTAGAAGCCATTTGTTCCCAAGGGCCATAATGTACAGGAGGAGTACGCCAGGCCACTGGGGCTAATATTGCTGCCTTCATTTATCGTAAACGTTTATATCTTCTTTCACATTAGAAAACTCGTATTCTTTTTCAAAAGCTTTTAATACCGTTAAATGAGAAATAAAAAACGCCAAGGTACTTTCGGCACCTTGATTTCTATTTAATCCTACAGGTGTTAAGCCGTCTCCACAGCCATTAGTTTCGTGGTCATAAAGTGGAATACGTAAAGAGTTTTCTCCCAAAAACCATAAATAAGTTTGAAACATTTTTTTGATAAACTTGGTGTCAAGCGTAGCTGTATAAGCCTGAAAATATAGCATTACAGCAGCCATGGTTTCTATAGCTTGTTGGTCATATAGAGATTTTTCTTTTCCTTTAAAAAACCAACCTTCGTTACCAATTGGGTTGTAATAGCCTTTATCTAAAGTTTCCTGATCTAAAAACTCTAATGCTTCTAAGCCTATTTCTTTATAAATGTAGTTTTCTGTAATTTCATAAGCTTTTAACAAAGCCATCGGAATAATAGCATTATCATAAGTTAACTTCTCTTCAAACCAATACCAATCTTCTGATTTGTTTTTTTGGTAAGCATCAATTAATTTATCGCAAAGCGATACCAATTTGGCTTCTAAATTTTCATCAGGATATGATTTTAAATAATAGCAAAGTCCAATTGCCGAATTGGCAAAACCTCTTAAATGAGTCAATTTATCAAGATGAGGTATAGAGTTAAGAAATAAATCTTTAGCAAATTCTTTATAAGAATTATTAGGCCCATTATTTATCATAAAACCTAAAGCCCATAATGTTCGGCCAAAAGAATCATCAGTGCCATTCTCATCTAAATATTCTCTTTTAAAGCTTAAAAAGTTTCTGAAATCACCATCTTCACATTGCATGTATTGGATAAAGCTTAAATAAATAGGCAATAAGCGTAAAGCATCTTCACTTTTATATTGATCATAAGCCATTAAAGCCATTATTAAAGCTCTGGCATTATCATCCATACAATAACCTTCTTTTAAATTAGGAATCCCAAATCTGGCGTGTTGTATAATTCCGGTATCATCTGTTAAGCGTTTAACATGCTCAAGAGTGAAGGTGGGCAATATTTCTGTATCAATAGAAAATTCGTTAGAAACGGGTTTGCTTTTACTTTCCGAAATAATTTCTGTGAGTAAATTGGCATATAATTTTCCAATTTTAGGATACCTTAAATTTAAGCCATACTCATAAGCATTAGCTTTCATTTGTTTAAGTTCGTTCTCATTTCCTAAAAGCTGATTTACAATATCTGAAAGTTGCTGATGATTACTAAAATCAAATAATTTGCCTCTATTTTGAGCTAATAATTCTTGTGCATGCCAATAAGGAGTAGAAACAACGGCTGCCCCAGCACCAATAGCGTAAGATAATGTTCCACTTGTAATTTGGGCTTCGTTTAAATAAGGCGTAATGTATATTTCGGCAGCGGTTAAGTAATCTCCTAACTCATCTTCGGGGACAAAGCTGTTGATGAAATTAACATGCTTACTCATTCCTAAGTTTTTAGCTAATAATTTTAAGCTTTCGCGATATTCTTCTCCTTGTGTTTTTTTTACATGAGGATGTGTGCTTCCAATAATGGTATAAATCACATCTGGATGATTTTTAACAATATCTGGCAAAGCTTTAATGACGGTTTCTAAACCTTTATTTTTAGAAATTAAACCAAATGTTAGTAGAACTTTTTTGTTTTTAAAGCTATCTAATTCTTTAACAGGATTTTCTGCTTTTGCTTCATAATCTGGAACTCCATGTTCTATTAAAGCTATTTTATCAGGAGAGATTCCATAAATATCTACTAAAAATTCTACTGCTTTATGAGCCATTACCACAATTTTAGCCGATTGGCGGGCAATTTCTTTGATAATTAATCTTTGTAAATAATTAGGTTCTTTTAAAACTGTATGTAAAATGGTAATTAATGGTTTATTGATGCTATAAATTAAAGGAAGAATATAAGTTCCGCTATCACCACCGTAAATGCCAAACTCATGCTGCATAATACAAGCATCTAATTTGCTTGAGTTGATAAATTTAGCCGCCCTTATATAATCTTTTTGATTTTGTTGTCTGATGATAAACTTAACTTCCTTTGAATAAGTGTATTGATCTAATTGTTCCGAATCATTAATGGCAATAACAAGGCTTCTTTCAGCGTCAATATCCCAATTTTTTTCAATAGCTAGTTTTAAGTTTTCGTTGAATGTTGCCAATCCACAAGATCTTGGCATGGAGGTAGAAATGTATCCTAATTTCATATTTTAATTCGGTAAAGAAATGAACATTATGAATACCTATTGTATTAAAATATGTGCCAAAAATGATGGCATTAAGTTTATTGGGACTTTTTTTAGGGCTAAAAGTGTCCTTTTTTCAAGAATCTTAATCGCCTTTGAAGATTAATAATTATTTAATGTTCGTTACCTAGCTTTTAAAGGTTAAAATTATTGTTTGTGATAAAAAATAAAAACTTAGAAAAACAAGAAGAAAAGCCTTGCTTTATTTCATTTACAAGCTATTGGTGAACTTCATTCTTATCCCAGCCTGAAAATTTTGTATAGTTTTAAAGATTTCTTTGAGGGTAACTTGTTCTATTTTGGTTAAAGATTCAAGTTCTATAAAATTACCGGGTTCACTTTTATCGCTAATAATTTGTTGGGCTTGTTTTCTCAATCTTAAACCCATTAAGTAATAATAAGATTGCATTAATTCATTAAACTGAATTTCGGTAAAAATACCGAGTTCTTTTAAGGCTTTTAATCTTTCGCCTGTATTTTCTTTTTGGAATATTCTGTTCTCTAAAGCATAAACCCGTACCAAATCTACAATTGGAGTCATTGCTTTTTTAATGTCAAAAACCTCTTTACTTTCTATAGTTTGTGTTCTAATATTTTTAAAAAAAGTAAGTGGAGGCTCGTATTGTAAAGCGTTTTTAGTTAAATAAACAAAAAACTTTTCCATGGGGTTTTGTAATTCTTTATTCACAAATTCCCTTAATTCATCCATAATTGTTAAATCGCCGTAAACGGCTCTACAATCAAAAAAAGTAGAAAACTTAATGGCTGTTTCTGGTAAGGCATCATCTATCCAGCTTTTATAATTTCGTTTCCAATGAGATAGAGAATGCGTCCATTTTGGGTTAGAAGCCATAAAATCACCAGAGCAATACACAAAACCAATCTCATTTAAATAATCAGACACTTTTGTTGCAAACTCTAAAAAATAAGCTCTTACTAATTCTCTTTGTTCATTTGCCTTGTCTTCGTAAATAATTGCGTTATCCTGATCGGTTTTTAAGGTTTGTTCTTTTCTACCTTCGCTACCTAAAACAATAAAAACAAACTGAGCAGGAGCAGGTCCAATTTCGTTTATCACTTTTTCAATTACTTTTTGGGTAATGGTATCGGCAATGGTGGTAATTACTTGATTTACAATTTCGGCATGTACGCCTCTTCCTAATAATTGTGAAACTATATCTGGCACTTTTAGCCATTTAGATTTTAAGTCTTTTATAGAAACAGCCAGTTTTACAGATTGTATAAATACCAATGGAGATTGTGCTTGCTCACTCAGCAATCTGTTTCTGCTTAAAAAACCTAAATAATTCCCTTGGTCTTCTACCAAAAGGTAGCGGGTTTTGGTTCTAAACATCATTAAAATAGCTTCGTACACATAAGCATCTTTAGCAATAGCAACGATGTTTTTATCCATTACTTCATTAATGGGCAAATTAGTTTGCAGTTGATTGGCAATTACGCGGTCTCTTAAAGTTATATCGGTTACAAAACCAATAATTTTATCATCGTCATTTCTAATAAAAAGGCAACTTACTTTTTGTTGCGACATTAATTTTGCGGCTTCAAAAATCGGCGTAAGCAAATAACAGCTCACAATATCACGATAAGTAATGCCTTCAATTTTACGAGAATACAACTGTTCAGAAGCAATATAACTTTCTTCAAAAGAAGCTGGTTTTTTGTAAAAATGAGCAAATTCCTCATCTAGCATTTTTACACCAAAACTGCTGGTGAAGTATTGGAAAAAGTCTTCGTACGCTAAACATAAATTTCTAAAATCTTTACGGGGCAAAAAATAAACTTTGGTTCCTTTTTTTACAATTACCGTTTTTAGAGATCTTTTTCTGTTTAATAAAACAGAAATGCCGCCAAAACAATGCCCGCTGTGGTGTTTTTCTAATACCCGCTTATTCTTTTGGCTATCATAAAAGAAAGTTTCATACTCGCCATCAATAATAATATCAACTCCTTTTAATTTGGTGAGTTCTTGCTTGTAAATTAAAGCATCTTTTGGGTAGTGAATTTCTTGTAATACATCAGCAATACCAATTAAAATCTCATCGGGTAATAAGTTAAAAGGTGCTATTGCTTTTAAAAATTTTATCTTATTATTCATAACATAACCAAATTACAAGTGCAATTAAGATGGAAAACAACAGTGGAAAAAGCCATCTGTAAATTAATTTCCCTTTTAAATTATTGGTATTTGAAATTTCTTGCTGTTTAATAATTACCTCATCATTAATTTGGCCATTATTTAGCAGATGAAAGAAAATTTCTGAAGTAAGTTCTGCATCAGACAAAGCATTGTGTAAATTACCTGAGGCACTTTTGTAAAATAAAGTTTTGTAAAACCTGTTCAGTTTTAGATATTTAAAGCTTGGGTTTTTAATGTAAGGCACACTCGCTTTCATGGTGCAAAACAAGGGATAGTCTTCAAAAGAGTTTTCTATTCCGGCTCTAAAAAATTCGGCTTTTACCATGTGGAAATCAAGTTCTACAAAATGCCCAATAACTAAAGGATCGTATCTTTTTAAATCAGCTAAAAGCTTTATAAATACTTTTTTTGGGTCTTTTCCTCGCTGTAGTAAATATTCGGGAGTAATTTTATGAATTTTTGCAGAAGCCTTACTGATTTTAAAACCAGTGTTTTTAAGGTAATGATTTTCTCTTTTTAGCTCCTTACCTTCTTGGCTATAAATGATCCAGGCAATTTGTAAAACATGAGGCCAATTATTTTTTACATCATAAGGTACATCCCATTTTTTTGGTAAGCCCGATGTTTCTGTATCTAAAACCAAAAAATAGTTTTTCACACTGCCAAATTAGAAAAATGCTTTTTATAATGTTTAATTGATACCTAGTTTATTTAAATCAAAATACCTTTTTACCAATAAATTAATAAATCGCTTAAGGTACATCTCATTTAAAAAAGTGTTAGACCAGTTTTCAAATCTCTCACACTGAATACCTAAGTAGAAAAAGTAAAGACTCACACCCAACATTGGGATTATCCGTTTTTCTTCTTCGCTAATTTTAACTACAGATTCATAACCACTTAAAAAACTAGCTACTTTTAATGTACACTCTTTTTCATCCCGCTCTGTACTATGCAATTGTAAAATATAATAAGCTAAATCCATACATAACCAGCCGTTTCCAATAAAGTCGAAATCAAAAAGAATGACTTCATTATCTTTAGAAATATTAAAATTATCAAACCAAATATCTAAATGAACAGCACCAAACCTAATCTCGTTGGTATTTACTTTTTTAAATTCATCTAACAGATATTTTTGAGTAGTGAGCATAAATTCCATTTCTGATGATTGGGCAGGCAAAAAATCAGCTAAATGTTTTAAGGAATCTTGCAGTAGTATTTTTGGAGTGTAATTAACCCGTTCTAATTTATAATTATGTGTTTTTTGATGTAATTGCGCCATCATTGTACCCATTTTATAATGAAGTTCAGTAGAATAATTTAATAACTTTTCTCCTTTGGCAAAAGAGAATAATACTCCAAATCTTTTTCCCTCAGGGGCGTTTAAAACTTGGATATAGTTTTGTTTTTGATCAGTTATGGGATAAGAAACCGAAATTTGATTTGATTTTAGATCGTTTAATAAACGAATTTCTTCTAAAATTTCTTTTTCACTTCGCCAGTTTAAGCTATAAATTCTAAACACAAATTTTTCTTCACCATCTGTCAACAAATAGCTGTGGTTAATTCCTGCTTTTAATAATTTACATGTTGTTTTATCACTCATTCCGTATTTTTCAATTAATAAATGGATGAGATGAGTACTTGATAAAATTGAACTAGAAACTGGAAATATATTCATTTGAGAAGGTTTAAATAATTGCGAAAATTGTGATAATAGCCGAATATTTTTGCTTTAATTTTATTTAATATTTTTCTTTCCACGTATTTACCAAATATGAAGCTTTAGTATTTACTTTGCAGCCAACTGAAAATGTATATTCCTCAATGAAAATTGTAATAGCCGAGAAACCATCTGTAGCAAGAGAATTAGCCAAAGTATTTGGTGCTAACCAAAAAAAAGCTGGTTATATAGAAGGTAAAGGCTATTCTTTTACCTGGGCTTTTGGGCATTTATTGCAATTGGCACCTCCACAAGATTATGGCTTTTACGGTTGGAAACAGCAAAATTTACCCATGTTGCCACAAAAGTTTAAGTTGGCGATAAGAAAAATAAAAACAAAAGATGGTATGGTAGAAGATCCGGCGGTGCGTAAGCAACTGGATGTGATAAAAATGCTGTTTGATGAGTGTACCGAGATTATTGTTGCTACTGATGCTGGGCGAGAAGGTGAACTCATTTTTAGATACATTTATTATTATTTGAAGTGTAAAAAGCCTTTTAAAAGATTATGGATTTCATCACAAACAGATGAAGCCATTAAAGGAGGTTTTAGAAATTTAAAACCCGGTACAGATTACGATACGCTATTTAATTCGGCACATTGCCGCTCAGAATCTGATTGGCTAGTAGGGATGAATGCAACCCAGGCCTTAAGTATTTCTGCTGGTAACAAATCAGTACTTTCTTTAGGTAGAGTACAAACTCCAACTTTAGCGATGATTTGCAGCCGATATTTAGAATCTAAAAACTTTGTTCCCGAAATTTATTTCCAGGTTGCTATTCAATTAAGTAAAGAAGGACAACTTTTTAGAGCCATTTCTACCGTTAATTTTAAAAGTAAAGAAGCTGCTCAAGCCATTTTAGATCAGGTATTGGATTTAGCAAATGGCCATTCTTTAGGCGGACATATCAAAAGTGTAGAGGCAAAAGCTAAAAAAGAACCTCCTCCATTATTGCATGATTTAAGTAGTTTACAGCAAGAAGCCAATAGAAAAAAAGGTTATACTGCTGATCAAACTTTAGGCATTTTGCAAAATTTGTACGAAAGTAAATTGGTTTCTTATCCACGTACCGGAAGTCGTTTTATAGGTGATGATGTTTTCGCAACAGTTCCTGATTTAATTGCCAAATTCACCAATCATCCGCAATTTGGAAAACAAGCTACTTTTTTGACTACCCAAAAGCTCAACAAACGTAGTGTAAATGCTAAAAAAGTAACCGATCACCATGCTGTTTTGCCTACCGGAGAAAACGCCGGTTATCTTTCAGAAGATAAACAAGCTGTTTATGACATGGTAGTTGGGCGAATGTTGGAAGCTTTTCATAAAGAGTGTTTAAAAGAAACCACTAAAATTATTATTACCTCTGGAACTGATTTTGTAGCTAACGGAACCGTAATTCAATCTGCTGGCTGGCGTTCTGTTTTTAACGACGATGATGATGAAAAGAAAGATGAAGATAATGCTACACTTCCTAAAGTTATTAAAGACGAAAATTTAGATATCACCAATAAAGCCATATTAGAAAAGCAAACAAAACCTAAACCTTTATACACCGAAGCTACTTTATTAAAAGCTTTAGAAACTTGCGGTAAAGATATTGAGGATGAAGAGCTTAGATACGCCATGAAAGAAAGTGGTTTAGGTACACCAGCCACTAGAGCATCTATAATAGAAACACTCATAAAGCGTGAATATATTGGCAGAGAAAAGAAAAACTTAGTGCCTTCTAAAAAAGGATTAGCAGTTTATGATGTGGTTAAAGATAAAAAAATAGCTCAGGCAGAACTCACCGGTCAATGGGAAAAAAGATTAGAAGAAATTAGATCAGGCGCATCAGTAAAAGATTTTAAAGCAGAAATTGCCGACTATACCAAAACCATTACCCAAGAATTATTAGCTGCCGGAACCAGTTTGTATAACGTTTTGAAGGAAGTTTAACGAAAGAGGGAAATTTAATAGACTTTCAAATTCTTTCATTATTTTCTAAAAATACCTACTTTAGTGAGGTAGATATGGAGCAACGATTGTCATTTTTTAACTGGTCGATAAAAAAACTACTTTTTTCCGAATCAGATTCTTTTAGTAAGGCCAAGATCAAAATAGTTTACTCGGTTTTACTTTTCTCCATCTTAAAAGTTTTAGTTGTACTTTTTTTAACATGGTTTTATGGTCAGTCCCTGCAATTGGGTAGGGCGGTTGTACTATTGGTAATTTATGTGGCTTTACTAAAATTATTACTTAATAATACCATTAAACTTAAAGTAATAGCACACATCCTTATCTGGTTAGGTATTTTATTGGTTATTTCTAATATTTTATTCTTTTCACAAACAGTAAACTTAGTTTCTCTACAATTTGTATTTATGGTTACTCTTAGTAGTTTTTATCTTTTAGGAACACGCTACGGTATTATATATTCTATTTTGGGTATTTTACCCGTTATTATTTATATGTCATTTGGAAATGAATTAAATTATTTCCCCACTAATCAAGACACTTTATTTTCTCCTGCTTTTGAGATTATCGCTTTTTTAAATTTTACAACCATTGTTTTTTCACATTATTTATTTCAACAGGCTTTTTTAGCTAATGTTAAAGAAAAAGAAGCTTTAAATGAGCAGTTAAAAATTGCTGTTAAAGAAGCCAATCAAGCGGCCCAGTCTAAATCAGATTTTCTTTCTACCATGTCGCATGAGTTAAGAACCCCACTTAATTCGGTAATAGGAATGACCAATTTATTTTTAGATGATACAAATAGTAGTGATAGGACAGAGAATCTTAATATTTTGAAATTTTCGGCCGTAAGCCTTCATTCTTTAATTAATGATATTCTTGATTTTAATAAGCTTGGCGCTGATAAACTGAATTTGGAAGCTATTAATGTTAATCTTTATGAATTAATTAATGATATCTGTTTGGGCTTACGCTATCAGGCCAATGAAAAAGGAATAGACTTAATTTTGGATATTGATGAGGTTATAAAAAATCAGGAAGTAATTACTGATCCAACCCGTATTACTCAAATTATTTATAATCTGGTTGGGAATGCCCTAAAATTTACATCAAAAGGCAGTGTAACAGTTTGTTTAAAAGCAATTAGCATCAGCGAGGAAAATATTAATATAAAATTCTCCATTCTTGATACCGGTATAGGCATCAGCAAAGATAAGCAAGAAGAAATTTTTGAGCCCTTTAATCAAGCGTCAACAAGTACAACTAGAGATTTTGGCGGTACAGGTTTAGGCTTAGCTATTGTTAAACGTTTATTGTTATTATTAAATAGCCATATAAATTTAGAAAGTGGATTAAATACGGGATCAAATTTCTTTTTTGAAATAGTTTTTAAATTAACCGAGAAAGTTGTTTTGGAGCCATCAGCTAGTTGTACCGAATTGGATGATAATTTAAGCGATTTACGAATTTTGGTAGCCGAGGATAATCTCATGAATAGGATTTTGTTAAAGAAAGTGCTTTCTAAATGGAAAAATGAACCCGTTTTTACCGAAAATGGTCAGGAAGCATTAGAAAAATCAGCTTCACAATTATTTGATGTGATTTTAATGGATCTACACATGCCTGTAATGGATGGATATACAGCAGCTAAAGCTATTCGTAACCTGCCGAATGTGGATCACTCAACTGTTCATATCATTGCTTTTACCGCTTCTGTTTCTAATAATCTTTCTGAAAAAGTTAAAGATGTTGGGATGAATGATTATATGTACAAGCCTTTTAACCCAAAGGAATTGTATGGTAAGTTGAAAGATATTAGTGTGAAAAAAAATGCAAATAATTTTATTAAGTTGTGAAAACCAATTAATAAAGTTCTGTCATAAATAGTTATATCTCATTAAATTATTGGCTCAAATTTTGTCAATACTGTGTAACCAATATTTCTTTTGGCACTAAATTAAAATCATAATGGAAAGAGCAGAATTAGAATCAATTATGAAAAATATTGAGCATCAAGAACACTCTTCAATTTTAGGTGGGATGCAACAAGAATATGAAGAGCTAGAGCAAATGGGTTACATTAAAATTAATTGGAATGAAAGTGTGCTTTCGGCAGTTATTACACCCGAAGGCAGAGCTTTTGTGGCATCTCTTTATAAATAGTATTTAAGCGTTTAGCCAATATAAAACTTTCTTAAAGCAAGGTCTCTTACAGAGGAATTGGGCGTTCGTATTTGATCGAGTTTGAAAAATTCCTTTTGTTAATAAATCAATTTTTAGGACTTAAACACTTGATAGTTAGATGAAAATTGTAGAAATTACTTTTTAACTCCAATTATTCTTTGTTTTAATTTATCAAGAAATTGGGTTAATTCTTGGGTACAGATATCTAAACCTGTAACAGACTTTTTGAAAAAAACTCTCATTTTTATTAATTCTTCTTTAGAGTTTTTGGTGAAGCTTAACAAGATATCCAAACCTAATAATTGGACAATCGAATGCCTTATTTTATGTGAAATAATAAAAATCACTTTTTCTAAGCCTTCTATATATTCTTTTTGGAATTTTTCTGCTTTATGGAGTTTTTTGTTTGCTATTTTTAAAGCGATCATTTGCTTTTCTTTTTCTTCATTTTCAATCAAAAGATTTTCATAAGCAATAGATAATTCTTTTGCTCTATCTTTCTTTTCTGATTTCTGAAAGCATAATTCTTCATCTGCAATAACAAGTTCAGCAGCCCTTTTGTCTTTTTCTGATTTCTGAAAATGTAATTCTTTGTCTGCAATTACTAATTCGGCAGCTTTATTTTTTTGATCCAAATACAGATTGGTATTTTCTGTTTTTTGGTATTGCATTTCTAAATTAATTTTTTCTAGTTCAGACGTCTTTTCCTCGTTTTGAAAAAGTAATATTTTATTTTCTTGGTTGAGTTTTATGTTCTCGTTTAATATTTCTTCATTTTTCATAGGGGGATTTTTAATAATTACATATATAGTAATTTAGTTTAAAATATGGATAATTGATTAATTACAACTACAATGCCACTAAGCTTTTAGCTTAATTTATGTTTAAATACTTAATACTTAGATGTAGATTGAGGTATAACTAAGACAATCAATAATAAAAATGAATACATAAATTCATATAATAAAAACAGAGTATTTACTTTTTGAAATTAAAAAATGGAACAGAAAAAAATTTATAAAGCAATAAAATAGCATTTTTCACTATTGCTTTTTTTAATTCTGATTAGTTCTAGATTAATATTTTTAAGATTTATTTTTCTTTTTCCCAGATAGCGCACCAGAGATCGTTAAACCTAATCCATTGGCATTATAGCTAAAGTTATTCTCGTCTTTATAAGTCATCATGGTATAAGATAAACCAATACCTTTATAAGCAAATTCAAAAACAGGTCCAACGGCAGTACCAAAATTAATATTTGGTACAAAACCATCACCGTTAAATTTAATACCTGTTTGTATAGAAGCACCAGCACCTAACCTTAAATTTTTGTTAATATGTACGTTTAATGTATTGTTAAATGGAAATCGGGTTAATCTAATGTTGGCGTTATTAGCTTGTGTAGTTACATATTTAATCCCAATAGAGCTTCTTAAAAACAAAAGTTCTATTTGCGTTAATTGTAATTGGCCACCAACAAAAACACTTCCGCCTTGCCCTGCGTTAACGCTTTGATCTTCACCATTGGTAAAAAAAACCTTTGCAATTTCATCTCCACCAAATTCAATTGCTGCACCTAATAGAAAACGAAGTTTAGGTTCTTTGTTTGTTATTTCTGTAATATTAGGGATTGATTGCTGTGGAGAATCTTGAGCAATTAATTGATTTGTGCAGGTTATTAAAAATAAAAAAGCGGTGTAATGTTTTAGTTTCATATTTTAAAATTATCATTGTTTATGAAGCTAAAATAATGACTTTAAATAAAAAGCAAAAGGTTGAAAATTATTTTTTTTCTTGAAAAGATTTAAAATTTCTTAGATATTTCTTGAAATTAGTTTAGGGAATCTTTTATTATTTATCAATAAATATTTTCTAAGTTTAAGTTTAATAAAAGAACATGAAAAATCTATTAACACCATTTTTTTTCTGCTGCTGGATATTCTTAATCACATCATGTTCATCTTCGGTATATTATTTAGGAGATTCATTTCCTAAAACTAACAGCGTAGATATTTACTACGCAGAAAAAGATGTGACTAAAAAATATAAAACTATAGGACAACTTACTAATGGGAAATTCATCAATTATTCTGTAGAGACAATTAAGAATGATATGATAAAAGCAGCAAAAGAAAACGGTGCAGATGGAATTATTATTTATGATAGTTATGTAGAACGGGTAAATGAAGAAACTGGAGATAGAATGACTGTAAAAGCGAAATTGATTAAATATGTTGAATAGATTATAATGCAACTTATAAAGCATTTATTGCTGTTGCTTTTAAGCAACTGATTAAAAGAAATCAATCAATTGTTGGCTTTAGTCACATATGAATTTCAAAAGCTAGAGCCACACAATTGCAAAATAAAATGATGCTAAAGCACAATAAAGAAATATTTTTTTCAGTTGGCTAAAGCCAAACTGTAATAGTAGGGATAACCCTTGGGTTATCCGTTATGGAATGTTTAAATAAGGATAATCCGAGGATTATCCCTACACAATTGTCCACATTTAGAATTGGTTAGCAAAGACCTAGGTTTAATAAACTGGATTGCAACGTTTACCGGCCTTTGCGCTTAATGCCTGTGGCGTATGAGTGAAAAGCCAGACTATCGGTTGCTTATTGCAGAACAGCACCTTTTTTAAAAAAAATCTTAAACTATTGTTTTGCTCAACTCTTGATTGCTCAATAGGTCGAGCATTCTATTTTTAGCGAAGAAACTTATAAAATGAGATTCCGAAATGAATTCGGAATGACAAAAAACAACAAAACAAAGAATTTACGTAACCCGTCTGAAAAACAGATATAAAAGCGTAATTTCGCAACGATAAAAAAATAAATATGAGTTTAAATGTGTTTAAACAGTCGATTGATTTAGGCGATGGCCGTATCATTGAAATCGAAACCGGAAAATTAGCTAAACAAGCTGATGGAGCGGTGGTGGTTAAAATGGGTGATACGATGTTATTAGCTACTGTTGTTTCAAATAAAGATGCAAAAGAGGGTGTCGACTTCCTTCCTTTATCCGTTGATTACCAGGAGAAATATGCGGCAGCTGGTCGTATACCTGGAGGTTTCTTAAGAAGAGAAGCCAGATTATCTGATTACGAAGTTTTAATTTCGAGAATCGTTGATAGGGCTTTACGTCCATTATTCCCAGAAGATTATCATTCTGATACGCAGGTGATGATTTCTTTAATTTCATCAGACAAAGATATTATGCCTGATGCATTGGCTGGTTTAGCGGCTTCTGCAGCTTTAGCAGTATCTGATATTCCGTTTAACGGTCCAATATCTGAAGTACGTGTGGCTAAAATTGATGGCAAATTGGTGATTAACCCAGGTCGTACAGATTTAGAAAGAGCTACTTTAGAATTTATTGTTGCTGGTTCTGCAAAGGATATTAACATGGTGGAAGGTGAAGCTAACGAAATTCAGGAAGCTGAATTGGTTGAAGCTATACAATTTGCACATGAAGCTATTAAAAAACAAGTTGCTGCACAGGTAGAATTAACCAGATTGGTTGGTAAAACTGAAAAAAGAACTTACTCACATGAGAACAGTAATTTAGAGTTAAAAGCTCAAATTACGGCTGATACTTATGATAGAGTTTATGCAGTTGCAAAATCTAACCAAGGTAAAGATGATCGTTCTGCAGCTTTTAAAGCTATCCAAAATGATGTAATTGATGCTTTAGGTGAAAACCCTTCTGAAGCGACTAAGTTTTTAGCCAAGAAATATTTTCATGATGTGCAGTATGATGCTGTGCGTACTTTATTATTAGATGAAGGAATTAGATTAGACGGTAGAAGTACTCGTCAAATTCGCCCTATTTGGAGTGAAGTTGGTTATTTACCTTCTGCTCATGGATCGGCAATTTTCACTCGTGGAGAAACACAATCTTTAACTACGGTTACTTTAGGTGCTAAAGATGATGAGCAACTAATTGATGGTGCTTTTATTCACGGATACAACAAATTCTTATTGCATTATAATTTCCCTGCTTTTTCTACTGGTGAGGCTCGCCCCAACAGAGGAACTGGAAGAAGAGAAGTTGGCCATGGTAATTTAGCCATGAGAGCGATTAAGAAAGTTTTACCTTCTGATGCAGAAAATCCTTATACAATTAGAGTAGTATCTGATATTTTAGAATCTAACGGTTCTTCATCTATGGCTACCGTTTGTGCGGGTACATTGGCTTTGATGGATGCTGGTATTAAATTAAAAGCTCCGGTTTCTGGTATTGCAATGGGATTAATTTCTGATGAAGCATCTGGAAAATACGCTATTTTATCTGATATTTTAGGTGATGAAGATCATTTAGGAGATATGGATTTTAAAGTAACTGGTTCTAGAAATGGAATTACTGCTTGTCAGATGGACTTGAAAGTGAACGGTTTATCTTATGCTGTTTTATCTGAAGCTTTAGATCAGGCAAAAGAAGGACGTTTACATATTTTAGGAGAGATTGAAAAAACTATGGCTACGCCAAGAGAAGATTTCAAACCTCATGCACCTAGAATTATCTCTTTAACTATCGATAAAGAATTTATTGGAGCCATTATAGGACCCGGTGGTAAAATTATCCAAGAAATGCAACGTGAAACTGGCGCTACTATTTCTATTGAAGAAAAAGATAACAAAGGAATCATCCAAATTTTTGCTGATAATAAGGATGCCATTGACCAAGCCGTTACAAGAATTAAAAATATTGTAGCTAAGCCAGAAGTTGGTGAAACTTATGAAGGAAAAGTAAAATCTATTATGCCATTTGGTGCATTTGTAGAGATTATGCCAGGTAAGGATGGTTTATTACACATCTCTGAAATTGATTGGAAACGTTACGAATCTATGGACGGAATTTTCCAGGTAGGAGATGAAGTGAAAGTGAAATTATTGGAAGTAGATAAGCAAGGAAAACTGAAGTTATCTAGAAAAGCTTTATTGCCTCGCCCACCAAGGGAAGATGCACCAAAAGCAGAAGAAGCTCCAAAAGCATAATTAAAAAATAAGGAGCGTTGAAATTTTCAACGCTCCTTTTAAATAATAAAAATAGCGGTTAATTAATTTTAACCGCTATTTTTATTTAGGAAGCAATGCTTTAAACATATTAATTTCTTTCTCTTGATCTGTAATCATTTGTTGCGCCATTTCTATTAATGCTGGTTGTTTACCATATTTTAATTGGTCTTTAGCCATTTTTACGGCACTTTCGTGATGAGGAATCATGAGCATTACAAAATCATTATCAACGTCTCCGGTTGTTTTAATACTACTCATTCCGCTCATCATGCTATTCATACTTTCTGTTAATTCTTCATGAATTTCAACAGGTTTTCCATCAGGTGCTATGGTTTTAAAATTTTTGATGATGGTGTGCATTTTTGCAATTTCAGCTTCCTGTTTGGTTTTAATATTTGTGGCTAATGATTTTTTTTCTTCGTTTGCGCCTTTTTCTATGACTAGGTTACTCATGGCAACGGCACCTTGGTGATGTAAGATCATCATATTGGCAAAATCGCAATCAAAATCTCCTGATGGTTTCATCTCATGCATACCGCTCATACTGCTGTTCATGGCGTTCATCATTGGGTTATCACTATTCATCTTCGACGAGTTCATCATACTATCATGATTCATGTGCTCATTATTGTTACTGGTTTTTTGATCAGAATTTGAACAAGATGTAAGCGCATAAGAACCAGCTATTAAAGTAATTGCGAATAAATTTTTAATTTTTATCATTTTGGTTTTTTTAATTGTGAAAAATAATTGGTGGTTTCACAATTAACGCAATAACCATGCTTAAATTAAAATGTGATTTTAAGATAGAAATAGGATATGGGTGTATGGAATTTATAAACCAAGTAATATTGATTAATTCTTAACTAAAATTCCGTTAGAATCAATATTTACTTCTTGACCAACTTTTCTGTAAATTACATCAGGAGCTTTAATTTTGTAATCGGCACTTAATAATTTAAAAGCAGTTTCAAATGCCACTACATGGTCTTTCACTACAATTTTACAGGTAATATTTTTTTGTCGCTCTACTCCGTGAATATTAAATTTACCGTCTAAGTTGAGCATGTAAGTACCATCTTTTTCTAGATTGATGATTTCTTTAAATTTTCCTTTAAAACCAGCATTAGGATACCTTTTACTTTCAATATATTTTTCATTAAAATGAGTTTGCATTAAGGCTTTTTTAAACTTAAAAGCAGCTACTTTTAGGTCAATTTCCACTTCTTTTTTATCTGTATTTAAAATAACAGAAGCAGAATTGGTGATGGCTTCAATATCTGCAATTGGTGCGGGTGAAAAAAAATGGATGTATATTTCCTTAGCACTATAAGTTTGTGCTTCTACTTTAGAAATTTGAAAAACAAGAAATGCTATTAATAAGAGGTATTTCATATACTTGAATCACTATAAATATACTTATTATAGAATTAGATTTCCTCTCATTCTGATAATTTTCAAAAGAAAGCTTATTTAGTATATTTGAAGCATGAACCACTTAATTGCTCCTTCAATACTTTCTGCCAATTTTGCCAATCTGGAAGAAGATATCCAAATGTTGAATAAAAGTGATGCCGATTGGATTCATGTAGATGTAATGGATGGGTTATTTGTTCCTAATATTTCTTTTGGATTTCCTGTAATTGCTGCGGTAAATAACTTCGCTAAAAAGCCTTTAGATGTACATTTAATGATTGTAAATCCCGATAGGTATTTAAAAGAATTTAAAGATGTTGGTGCCGAAATTATTACTGTACATTATGAAGCTTGCACTCATTTACATAGAACCGTACAAGCCATTAAAGAGTTAGGTTGCAAAGCTGGTGTGGCTTTAAATCCACATACGCCGGTTGCTGTTTTGTCCGATATTCTTCATGATTTAGATTTGGTATTAATTATGTCGGTAAATCCTGGTTTTGGCGGACAAAAATTTATAGATCATACTTATCATAAAATTCATCAACTTAAAAAGATGGCTTTAGAAAGTAATCCTAATTTATACATAGAGATTGATGGTGGCGTAAGTATACACAACTCTTTAGCTTTATTAAAAGCTGGCGCTAATGTTTTGGTAGCCGGAAATGCAATTTTTAGTGCAGTAGATCAACATCATGCTATTGCCGAATTAAAGAAAATATCCCCTAACATTTTAAGCGCTTAATAGTCGGTATTTCAATGATTAAGAAGCTCTTATTTCTATTCTTATTATTTCCGTTTTTTACCAAAGCTCAAACTTTACAAAGCATAAAAGGTGTTGTAAATAACGAGCTAAATTTACCACAAGCAGATGTGAGAGTGGTAATACAAGGCACCAAAATTTTTGCCAATACCAACCAAAATGGAGCTTATGAAATTAAACTAAAACCAGGTAATTATGTGGTTACCTTTAGTTCTTTAGGGTTTACAACCAGTAATGTAGAAGTAAAACTTACAGCTGGTAAAGATTTTAATTTATCAATTACTTTAAACAGAGATCTTCAAAACTTAGAACAAGTTATTGTACAGGATCAAATTGGTAGAAGCCAAGGAATGATTAGGATTGATCCTAAAATTGTTTCTCAAAATCCTAATGTTTCTCAAAACTTTGAAGCCATTTTAAAACAACTTCCTGGTGTTTCTACCAATAATGAGTTGAGTTCTCAATACTCTGTAAGAGGAGGTAATTTTGATGAAAACCTAATTTACATTAACGATGTGGAAATTTACAAACCTTATTTAGTAAGAAATGGCCAACAAGAGGGTTTAAGTTTAATTAATCCGGATTTGGTGGGGAATGTGAAGTTTTCTGCCGGAGGTTTTACACCACGCTACGGAGATAAGCTTTCTTCCGTTTTAGATGTTCAATATAAAAACACCGATACGGTAAAATACACTGCTGGTGTGGGTACTAATGGAGTATCGGCAACTGGTTTTTTTTCTTACAAAAATATTAATGGCGCAGTGGGTTTTAGAAATAAACAAAATAAGTTTATTCTAAATTCTCAACCTGTAGAAGGAAGCTATAACCCGCAGTTTTATGATTTTCAGGCTTTATTGAATTTTAAAATCAGTAAAAAAACAAGTTTAAGCTTTTTAGGAATTTACAACAGTAGCAAATTTGGGTTAGTTCCCCAATCTAGAGAAACCCAATTTGGTACTTTTAATGAACTTTTGCGCTTAAGGGTGAATTATGAAGGGCAAGAAAAAGACGAGTACAATAACTTAGTTTCTTCTATTACTTTAAATTCAGAAATTAGTGATAAACTAAATTTTAAGTGGGTAAACTCGGTTTTTTATATGACCGAAAAAGAGAATTTTGATATTCTTGGGTCTTATATTTTTGATGAAATTGAAAATGATTTTGCCAATAACAATTTCGGCAGAGTAAGAGCCAACAGAGGAATAGGAGCGTATCAAAATTATGGAAGAAATGAGCTTAAAGCAGATATTTATGCCAGCGAATTAAAACTTAATTATACCACAAAAAAATCTTACTGGGAAACAGGTTTTAGGTTTCAGTATGATAAAATTACTGACAATTTAAAAGAGTTTGAATTGATAGATTCAGCAGGTTTTTCTATCCCAAATAACTTTTCAAATTTTGTTTTATCACAATCTGTAGAAGCTGCCAATCAAGTGAACACCATCAGATATTCTGGTTACGTTCAAAATTCATCAGATATAAATAAAAAGCTTTCTTTTACCGGTGGCATAAGATTCAATTACAACAATTTTACTAAAGAATTTATTCCAAGTCCACGTATAGTTTTTGCTTATCGTCCAAATTTTGCAAAAGATATTATCTATAAATTGGCTACAGGTTTATACGTTCAGCCACCTTTTTACAGAGAATCAAGAAACTTTAACGGTAGTATTAATAGAGAAGTTAAGTCTCAAAAATCTTTGCATTTTGTGCTATCATCAGATTATCAATTTAAAGGTTTAGGTACGCAATTAAAATTCACTACTGAAGCTTATTTTAAATATCTATATAATCTTACGCCATATAACATAGAAAATTTGAGGGTAAGGTATTATGCTAATCAGCAATCTAAAGGTTATGCAACCGGTATTGATTTTAGAATTAACGGAGAGTTTATAAAAGATTTAGAATCGTCATTCAGGCTTTCGATAATGAAAACAGGAGAAGATATAGAAAATGATTCTTACATTATACAAAATGATAATGGAAGTACCGAAACTATTTATCCTGGTTATTTAAAAAGACCAACCGATCAAAGAGTAAATTTTTCAGCTTTTTTTCAGGATAAATTATTCAGAAGTCCAACCTATAAAGTACACATGAATTTACTTTTTGGATCTAGGTTACCAACAGGCCCTCCGGGAGCGCAGCAATACCAACAAGAATTTAATATTCCAGCGTATAAAAGGTTAGATATAGGATTTTCTAAAGATATATTAGATCCAGAAAGTACGCATAAACCCAGATTATTGGATAAATATTTAAAATCAATGATTGTATATGCCGAGATTTTTAATCTCCTCAATATTAACAATACTGTTTCTTATTTATGGATTACCGATGTGAATAATTTTCAATTTGCTATTCCTAATTATTTAACAGCAAGACAACTTAATGTGAGATTAATTACCAAATTTTAAAATAAATATAGGTATCCACATTGTTTATCATAAATTTGACCTAATAAATATTTAAAAGAAATGAAACATAATTTTGGTGCAGGTCCCTGCATTTTACCACAGGAAGTGTTTAAACAAGCCTCTCAGGCAGTTTTAAATTTTAATGATACTGGCTTATCAATTTTAGAGATCTCACACAGAGCTCCAGAATTTGTAGCTGTAATGGATGAAGCCATCAATTTAGTGAAAGAACTTTTAAATGTACCCGCAGGTTACTCGGTTGTTTTTTTACAAGGAGGCGCAAGTTTACAGTTTTGTATGGTAGCTATGAACTTGTTACCAGAAGGCAAAAAAGCAGCTTACTTAGAAACAGGAGTATGGGCTAAAAAAGCTGTGGCCGAAGCTAAATTATTTGGCGAAGTAGAGGTTGTTGCATCATCAAAAGATAAAAATTACAGTTATATCCCTAAAGATTACAGCATTTCAGAAGATAACGTTTATTTTCACTGTACATCAAACAATACCATTTTTGGGACCCAAATGCATTCTTTTCCACAAACTAATGTTCCTATAGTTTGTGATATGTCTTCTGATATATTTAGCAAAGAAATTAATGTAGCAGATTTTGATCTGATTTATGCAGGTGCTCAAAAAAATATTGGTCCAGCTGGTGCAACATTAGTGATTGTAAAGGATGAAATTTTAGGAAAATCAGGACGTAAAATTCCTTCTATGTTAGATTATAAAATCCATATAGAAGGAGAATCTATGTACAACACTCCGCCAGTTTTCTCTGTTTTTGTATCCATGCTTAATTTAAGATGGTTAAAAGCAAAAGGTGGTGTAGCTCAAATTGCTAAAGAAAATGACGCTAAAGCAGCGGCACTTTATATGGAAATAGATAGAAACCCTTTATTTAAAGGAACAACTGCTGTAGAAGACCGTTCTAAAATGAGTATATGTTTTGTAATGGAAAATCCAGAATTGGAGAAACCATTTTTGAAATATGCTGAAGATAAAGGTTGTATAGGTATAAAAGGCCATAGAAGTGTAGGCGGTTTTAGAGCTTCACAATATAATGCTTTACCAATTACTAGCGTACATGTTTTGATAGAAGCAATGCAAGAATTTGCTGAGCAAAACGCTTAATATCAATATTTTAAAAAATCAACCAACCCAAAATAAATAATGAAAATTTTAGCAAACGACGGTATAGATCCAATAGGAAAAAAACTATTAGAAGAAGCCGGCATAGAAGTAGATACTCAACATATTCCACAAGAGGAATTAGCTTCTAAATTAAATGCTTATGATGGTATCACGGTAAGAAGTGCAACCAAAGTAAGAAAAGACTTGATTGATGCTTGCCCTAACTTAAGAATTATTGGTAGAGGCGGTGTAGGCATGGATAACATTGATGTTGAATATGCTAAAAGCAAAGGTATTGCAGTAGAAAATACACCAGCTTCTTCTTCTCAATCTGTTGCCGAATTAGTTTTTACGCATCTTTTTAACGGTGTAAGATTTGTTTATGATGCCAACAGAAAAATGCCTGTTGTTGGAAATACTCAGTTTAATCAATTGAAAAAAGATTATGCCAAGGGTATTGAGCTAAAAGGCAAAAAAATGGGCATTATTGGTTTTGGTAGAATAGGAAAAGAAACTGCTAAAATTGCTTTAGGTTTAGGAATGGATGTATTAGCATTTGACCTTTACGATATTCCTGCTACTTTACCTTTAGAACTCTCAGGAGGTTTAAAAGTAGATGTGCCAGTTACAAAAGTAAGTTTTGATGATCTTTTGGCTCAGTCAGACTTTATTAGCTTACATATTCCATTTACAGAAAAACCAGTTTTAGGAACAGCAGAATTTGCTAAAATAAAATCAGGTGTTGGAATTGTAAACTGCTCTAGAGGTGGAACTATTGATGAAGATGCTTTAATTGAAGCTTTAAATAGCGGCAAAGTTTCTTTTGCAGGTTTAGATGTTTTTGATAACGAACCAACTCCAAGATTAGATTTATTACAACATGCTAAGGTTTCTTTAACTCCGCATATTGGTGCTTCTACAAACGAAGCTCAAGAAAGAATAGGTGTAGAATTAGCTAACTTAATTATTGGTCATCTTAAAGGTTAGTTAGCCGTTTATTTTTTACGATATAAAGTCTTTACCTGTAAAAAGGTAAAGACTTTTTTTATAAACTAATTTTTAAGACTATTTTTGAGATTACGCCAATTTTAATATGCCAAAAATTAAACCGTTTAGAGCTGTTTTGCCAATTCCCTTATTGGTTAATGAAGTGGTAGTTGATCTAGAGAATTTGACGATAGAAAATGCCAAGCTCATTAGAAATAGCAATAAAAATAGCTTTGTACATTTACTCATTCCCAAATTAGAAAACTATTATTTACAGGGTTCTAAGCAAGAATTAACTTTTAAAAAAATTGCCGAAAACTTTGAAGATTTTATAGGGAAAGAGATTTTAATAAGAGATAAAATACCTTCTATTTACGTTTACAGACAAGAGAAAAATGGGCATTCTTATATCGGAATTTGGACCGTTTCTTCTATAGATGATTATTTAAATAACAAAATTAAAAAGCATGAATTAACTAGGCCAGAAAGAGAAAAAGGATTAATAGAATATCTTCAACAAACTGGTATAGATGCTAATCCTGTTTTAATCACTTATCCTGGCAATACAGCTATTGATCAATTGATTCTCGATATTACATTTAATCATCCTGCTTCAGATTTTCATTTAAACGATGAACGTCATCAAGTTTGGAAAGTGGTCGATGAAAATCAATTAGACATATTAGTTGCTCATTTTGTAGTAATGAAAAGCAGTTATATTGCTGATGGTCACCATAGGGCTGCTGCCGCTTCAACCTTTGGGATAGAAAGAAGAAAATTGAATTTAAAACATCATGGCGAAGAAGAATATAATTTTTTCTCGTCTGTTTATATCAACTCTAATCAATTAGCAATTCTTCCTTTTCACCGTTTTTTAAAACTTTCAGAAGAAATTAATATAGAATCAGTCCTTCATTTTCTAAGGCTTGAATTTGACTTGACAGAAATTCAAAAAGAAGATTTAATTCCTGAAATAGCACATCAATTTGGGTTATATATAGCAGGCAAATCTTATATGATTTCTATTCATAAACAATTAAATAATAATGTTTTAAATGATTTAGATGTGAGCTTATTGCAGGATTATATTTTAGAACCTTTGTTTAATATCATCAACCCAAGAGAAGACAAAAGATTACATTTTATAGGTGGGAAAATAGACTTAGCAGCCCATGTCAAAATGATAGATGATGGGATTTTTGATCTGGCATTTTTTCTTTTTCCAACATCTATTTCTGATTTGATGAAAATTGCTGATATTGGCGAATCTATGCCTCCTAAATCTACCTGGTTTGAACCAAAGTTTCCGGCAGGCTTGATTATACATGAAATTGACTAAAATTTATCTATGAAAAGAATTTTTTACTTTATCCTACTGTTGCCTTTTTTTACAAGTGCACAAGACATTTCTGCTGATTTTCTACCTGGTGCCGTAAGCATCCAAGATTTACAACAAAACATTTGTCCAATAGATACCACTGCAAATGCATTCTACATAGATGATTTTGGGTATGCCAGTTTAAATACTAATGATGATGGTTATAACATTAGCTATATGCGTCATGCAAAAATTAAAATGCTTAATAAAAAGGGATTTGATGAAGCAACAATAGAAATCATTCTTAAAAAATCTGATACATTTAAGTTTGAAAAAATTAGTGAGATCAAAGCAGTTACTTATTATTTAGAAAACGGTGTAATTCAAAGAGCCGAATTAAAACCGACAAATATTTATAAAGAGGAACTAAATAAATATACCGATAGAGTGAAGTTTACAATGCCACATCTTGAAGACGGGTGCATTATTGAATATTCTTATAATATAATTTCACCGTACATTTTTAATTTAAGTTCTTGGGATTTTCAAGAATCTATTCCAAAAACTAAAAGTCTTTTTAGGGCTGTTATCCCTGGTATTTTCAATTATAATGCGTCTTTAAAAGGGACTTTAAAATTGTCTGATCAGAAAGCAACTATTATTAGCGCTTGTTTTAATGATAGAGGAATAACATGCGATTGTTCTGATTTAAGGTACACCATGCTTAATATTCCTGCTTTTAAAACAGAAGAGTATATGACTAATCCAAAGAATTTCATATCGAGTGTAAGCTTTGAATTAATGGAAGTTTTTTTAAATGGGGCTACAAGAAAATTCACTAAGACTTGGGAAAATATTTATCAAGATTTAAAAGCTGATTCAGAATTTTTTGGTCAGATTAAAAGAGGTAGCGACTTATTTAAAACAGAAATTGATTCTATTAAAATCGTTCCAGAAATTGATGAACTATCTAAGGCAAAAAGTGTGTACAGCCTTGTTAAAAATTGGTTCAATTGGAATAATGTTTACGGATATGGGACTGAGAACGGAGTAAAAAAAGCATATACAACACACACAGGTAATATTGGCGACATCAATTTAGCATTAGTTGCTGCATTACAATATGCAGGAATAAAAACAGAACCAGTTTTACTTTCAACTAGAAATAACGGCTTACCAGTAGAAATTTATCCTGTAATTACTGATTTTAATTATGTTATTGCAAAAGTTAATATTGATGATAATACTTATTTATTAGATGCAACCGACAAAACTTTAGATTTTGGACTATTACCTTATCAAGCCTTAAATGGAAAGGGAAGAGCAATCAGTAAGGATTCTACTTATTGGGTTAATCTTATTCCGGTAAGAAAGCAAAGAGATTTAACTCAGCTCGACTTAAAATTAAAAGAAGACGGTAAATTCTATGGCGTATTGAAAAAATATTTTTATGATTATGCCGCTTATGATGAAAGAAAATCTATTCAAAAGTTTGCGACCGAAGAGGAGTTTATAAATAATTTAGATGAAAAGCAACCAAGATTAAAAATCAATAATTACAAAATCAATAATTTAAATAGCCCTTCTGAGATACTAATAGAAGAGTTCGAAATTGAATTAGATGGTTTTGATAATTTAAATACTGGTAAATTATTTTTGAATCCTTTTATCCTTATAAAACGACAAGAAAACCCTTTTAAACTTGTTAAAAGGGATTATCCTGTTGATTTTTTTACTCCAACAGAAGAAATTTATATACTTAACCTAGAGATTCCAGAAAAATTCAACATTATTAATTTGCCTGAAAGTGTTGCTTTAAAACTTCCTAATGATGGCGGTAAATATCTTTTTTCAGCCTCTAAAAATGGAAACATGTTAACTATAAGTCAGAACTTGTCATTAAAGCCTATTTTTCAAAGTAATGAATATCCATACTTAAAAGAACTAATGAATAAAATGATCTTAAACAATAAAGTAGATCTAATATTAGAGCGCTCAAAATGAAAAGAATTTTAGTTTTACTTTTATTACTGAGTAGTCTTTGCAAAGCTCAAACAGTAATTAATACATCTTTAATTGCAACCAAATTTAAAAGTTATGCTAATGTTGTAATACAAAATGACGAGCGGCAGGTAGAAATTAAAAATGAAAAAGAGATCTACTATCGTGTTAAAACTACATTCACAATATTAAATAAAACCGGAGACGATTTTGCTGATTTTACACTATTCTATCTACCATCTGATAAAATAAAAGGCTTAAGCATTATTAGCTATGATGCCTTAGGCAATCCAACCAAAAAAGTAAAAATTAGTGATATCTCAGATAACTCTTACCGAAATGATTTTTCACTTTTTGAAGATGTTAGAGTTAAAAATTATATACCATCAATAGTTAGCTATCCTTGTACATTTACCTACGAGTACGAAGTAAGAAAGAGCAACAGTTTATTTATTCCAGATTGGTATCCACAAAACGCTTATGGTGTAAGTGTGATGAAATCGAGTTATAAAATCATTAAACCATCTTTGTTTCAAATTAGATATAAAGATCACTTATTAAGTAAACCATTAGAAAGTTCTTTGGGTGATATTGATACTTTGACATGGAGTTTTAATGATGAAGAATCCTTACGTCAAGAGCCGTTTAGTATTTCATATAGAGAAAGATTGCCTCATTTGTTAATTTCTCCTAATCAGTTTAGTTATGAAGGTGTTTCAGGTAGCATGAAAAATTGGGATGATTATGGAAAATGGATTTACAAAAACATGTTGTATAAACGAGATGAGTTAAAGTATGAAACAGTTCAAAAAATAAAGGAATTAGTAAAAGATACTCCTAATCAACTAGCAGCAGCTAAGTTAATATATGAATATGTGCAACAAAAATGTAGATATATAAGTGTGCAAGTTGGTATTGGTGGTTTTAAGCCAATGAGTGCTCAGGAAGTGGATCAATTGGGTTATGGAGATTGTAAAGCTTTAACTAATTATACACTCTCTTTACTTAAAGCAGCAGGAATAAAATCTATTTATACAGAAGTGTTGGCCGGTGATGAAAAGATTGGATTAATACCTGATTTTGCCAGTTCTTCTCAGGGTAATCATATTATTCTTTGTTTGCCAATGGAAAAAGATACTGTTTGGTTAGAGTGCACAAGTAAAGAAACTCCTTTTGGTTATTTAGGTGATTTTACCGATGATAGAAATGTTCTTTTGATATCAGAAGAAGGAGGTAAAGTAGTAAGAACACCATCTTACAATTATTCTAATAATATGCAAATTAGAAATGCCTATCTAAAATTGGATAGTATTGGAAATTTATCTGGAAATGTGAAGACATCTTTTAAAGCTTTTGAATATGATTCAAAATCATTTTTAACTGAATTAAGTAAAGACGATCAAGTAAAGTATCTAAAAAGAATATATCCTTTAAGCAATATTGATTTTATAAATTATCAACTAAAATTGAATAAAGGAATATTACCTGAAGCTGTAGAGAGTTTTGATTTTAAGGCTAGAGAATATGCCGGTAAAACAGGTGATAGATTATTCTTCTCTTTAAATCCTTTAAATCCAAGTGATTTAGAAATAAAAGAAGTAAGAAATCGTAAAAATGAGGTCTTTATTAGAAGTGGATTTACACACCAAGATATAGTTGAATTAATTATTCCTGAAAATTTTAAGCCCGAGTTATTACCAGAAAGTAAAAATCTAAACTGTTCTATGGGAAGTTATTTTTTGAAAATTGAGATAAAGGGGAATATTTTAAAATTAACTCGCTCCTTAATTTTAAAAGAAGGGACTTATCCAGCAGAAAACTATTCAGAAATGGTCAATTTTTTTAGTAAAGTTGATCAAGCCGATATTGCAAAATGTGTATTAAATAAAAATTAATTCAGTACTTATTAGGTTTTAAAAAGCTAGTCTTTGTATTACAACTCAAAAACTAATCCTTTTTTAGGAATAACCACACTATAGTTTTTTTGTGATAAATCAGCTTTTATGGCTGCCATACTTTCTGGTTCGCCATGCACTAGAAAAACGCTCTTAAGAGAACCTGCAGGTATTTGTTCAATATAATTGATAATATCTTGATGATCACCATGACCACTTAGCAAGTCTGTTTTTTTGATACTTGCAAAAACAGATAACTCACGACCTTTGATATTTACCACTGAATCTCCTCTTAACAAACGGTGTCCTAAAGTTCCTTTGGCGCAAAAGCCAATAAAGAAAATGGTGGCATAAAAATTTTGGATATTATGGAAAAGATGATCTTGAATTCTTCCGCCTTCTAACATTCCGGCAGATGAAATAATAATACAAGGTTCAAAATGATCAGATATTTCTTTACTTTCTCTTAATTCTTTTACATAGCTCAAATTCTCAAATTCAAATTCATCTCCATTTTTTTGATAGAATGATCGGGCTTCATCATTTACCTGTTGATGATGTTTTCTATAAATATCTGTAGCTAAAGTGGCCATTGGGCTATCTACAAAAACAGGAATTGGAGGTAAGTCTCCGTTAGAAAATATTTTATTCAGTGAGAAAACCAAAGATTGTGTTCTGCCAACACTAAAAGCAGGAATAATTAATCTTCCAGCTTGATTGATACAAGCCTCTTTTATCACTTTAACCAAAACATCATGGATGTTATCAGAATTTGAATGAAGGCGACCTCCATAGGTTGATTCACATACTAAGTATTGAGTTCCTGGTAAATATTCTGGATCGTTTAAAACTGGGTAATTTTTTCTGCCAATATCGCCGGTAAAGGCAATTGTTTTTATTTCTTCTTCGTCTTTTATGGTAAAATGAGCCGCCGCCGCACCTAATAAATGGCCAGTTGGGATCAGCGTAAGTGTAATATTTTTATTGATTTTAAACTCTTTATGAAAAGCTAAAGGCACAATTCTATCTGCGGTATCATTTACATGTCTTTGCAAATAAAGTGGCTGATTATTAATGAATTGATGTTTTCTAAACTTTCCTCTTCCACGTTTTTTATCTTGCTTTCTTAAAAAGATATTTACCGAATCAGAAAGTAAAAGTTGGGTAAGATCAGCAGTTGGATAAGTACATAAAATTTGTCCTTCAAAACCGGCTTTAACCAAGGTTGGGAGATTCCCGCTATGGTCAATATGAGCGTGTGTTAAAACCACTAAATCAATATCAAAAGGATTGAAGGGGAAATTTTCATTAGCGGCAAGTTCTACACCACCTTCATAATTTAAACCGCAATCAATCAGTATTTTATAGTTTTCAACTTCTAAAAGGTGCATACTACCCGTCACTTGCTCGGCTGCACCCCAAATGGTTAACTTCATTTATAATATTTTTAGTCCCTGATTACAGATTTTATTGCACACAGATTCGTTAGATTTTTTTAGACACAGATTTCACGGATTACACAGATTTTTTTTAAAGTTCAAGCCTTAAACCTTTCACCTCCATTAAAACTCAAATTGCAGTGCACTCAAATGTTTATATAAACCATCTTCATGCTGTAAAAGTTCTTGATGATTACCACTTTCAACAATTTTTCCTTTATCTAAAACAATAATTTTATCAGCTTCTCTAATAGTAGATAAACGGTGAGCAATAATAATAGAGGTTCTGTCTTTCATCAAAATTTCTAAAGCTTCTTGCACCAATCTTTCCGATTCAGAATCTAAAGAAGAAGTAGCTTCATCTAAAATTAAGATGGCTGGGTCTTTTAATAAAGCTCTGGCTATTGCAATTCGCTGTCTTTGTCCGCCTGATAGTTTTACGCCACGTTCTCCAACTACCGTTTCATAAGCCTCGGGGAAACCCGTTATAAATTGATGGGCATTAGCTTTTTTTGCTGCCGCGATAATTTCATCGTCAGTAGCTGTTAATTTACCATAAGCAATGTTTTCTTTGATGGTGCCACCAAATAAAATTACATCTTGAGGAACAATAGCTACTTGATTTCTGATATCGGTTATCGCAAACTCATTTGCTGCTTTTCCATCAAAAAGAATTTGTCCATTTTGAGGATGATAAAATCTTAAAATTAAACTGGCAATAGTTGATTTTCCGGCTCCTGATGGACCTACAATTGCAATTTTTTCTCCCACTTTAGCGGTAAAAGAAACGCCATTTAAAACGGTAATGTCTTTTCTTGATGGATAATTAAATAAAATATTATCAAAAGCTAAATCTCCTTTAATAATCTGCTTAATTTCATTGTTTTTATGTTGGATAGATATATCTTCATTTTCCTCGTCCAAAATTTCTAAAACTCTTTCTGATGCACCAATAGCTTTTTGAACGTTAGCATACAACTCAGGAAAACTTCCCATGGCAGCACCTACAAAAACAGAATACAACATATAAGCTAAAAGGTCTCCAACTGATAAATTATTTTGTTGTACCAAAACAGTTCCGTACCAAATAACGCCCATAATAGCTCCAAATATGCAAAATATGATAAATGAAGCAAATCCTCCTCTGTAATTAGCTCCTTTCATGGCAATTTTAACCACTTCTCTTAAGCTTTTGTCATATCTGTTGGCTTCGTAAGATTCGTTTACAAAAGCTTTTACATTAGAAATTCCTTGTAATGTTTCCTCAACAATGGTATTGGATTCGGCTAATTTATCTTGGGCATTTCTAGATACTTTTCTAATAGCTTTACCAAAAAACACACCGGCAATTACAATAATTGGGAGGATGGATAAAAGAAACAATGTTAATTTCCCTGATACCCAAACCAAAATGCTTATTCCACCAATCAGCAAAATAATTTGTCTGATCATTTCTGCTAGGGTAGTGGTAATGGTATCTTGTATTTGAGATAAATCTGATGATATTCTACTATTTAACTCCCCAACTCTGCGGTTAGCAAAGAAATTCATGGGTAAGGTAATCATCGTAAAATAAGTGTCTCTTCTAATGTCTGCTAATGATTTTTCAGCAACTTCTACAAATAATCTGATCCTGAAAAAGGAAACAAAAGATTGAATAAATAAAATACCGAAAGCTAAAAGACCAATTCCGTTGATGGTTTGTGGAAGATAACTTTCTGGTGTAATACCTTGAGCTAAATCAACCATCATTTTAATTAAAATGGGGAAAGCTAAACCTGTGATACTAGAAATTAGAAGGAAAACCATTCCTATACCAAACTTACTTTTATAGGGTTTGATGTATTTTAGTAAACCTGATATTTTTTGTAGATTTTCTTTATTGATTTTAGATTTAGTAAATTCTTGTGCAGGTGCAGAACTACTATTTAATCCATTTCTCGCCATCTTGTTCTCAATATAAAATTAAACAAATGCCAGATAATTTGCATTTGAAGGTCTAAATTAGCTGAATTATTAAGATTAACCGTTATTTCAAAGAAATTTTACGGAATGCAAACAGAGCAAAGCTGATAATAGCCAAGCCTAAAGCGTAGGAAATAATTTGGTAGAATTTTTTATCTTTTTTATACTCACTAAGTTGAGCATTCTTTTTTTCGTTTTCTGTTTGAAGTTTATTAATGGTGTACATGTATGATAAACTTCTGGTTTCAGATTCCTTTGATTTAGATTCTACCCGTTCTTGCTGATAATTTTTAAAATCCAACAATGTTTTGGTTTCTTTTAATATTGCGTTATCTGTTTCAATAATTTCAGTAAGAATATTAATGCTGTTTTGCATGTCTCTTTTGGTTTTCAAGCCAAAAATTCCGGTTTTTTGAACTAAACTTTGGTCGTATTGTCCAAATTTTTGAGTTCTGGCATTCAGCATTTCGTTAATTTTATTTCTTTGTAATTGATAAGCTAATGAGTCTGCATCTTGGTAAGCAAAAACAGGAACAGAAATGATAGATAATATTAAAAACAGGGCTAATTTCATTTTTTATTTTAGGATAAACTCCAGGCTTCAGCTTTTTCTTTAAACAAAGGTTTCACTTTCTTCCAGGTATTAATAAATAACTCAGAATTTCTATAGTTTTCTAAGCTTTGTTCATTTTGCCATTCACTAATGGTAAAAAATATTTCGGATTGATGAATTTCTTGATGAAGATACACTTTTATACAGCCATCCATATTTTCTATTTTGGATTTTGCTTCATTAAATATGGAACAGAATTCTTCAATACTTTCTTCTTTTAAGCACATTTTCACTAATCTGGTCATTAGGCGTGAAATTCTATTCTTATAATATCTCCATTATGTAAACCCAATAATCCGCTTGCATTTGCTTTATTTATAGCAATTTCTAAATGGTTTGAAATTCCAAATAAGCATAGTTTTTCTCCCTCGGGTACTTCATTATAGTGCCAACTTAGCTGATTAATACTTTCATTTCTTTTAAAGTACAACGTAAAATTTCTGCCGTTTTGCACTTTAGTGAAAATTTCTTTGGTTACATTAGTCACTACGTTTTCAAAAGAATCTACAAAAATCACACTTCCTTTAATCTGATTTTTTTCTATCACAGGATGTAAATTCATTCGTTCTTCAATTTCATCAGTAGCAATTCCAATTTCATTTAATGGTTTACCCGATGCTAAATGACATGCTGCTTTGACAAAAATATCTGCTAACGGAAAATGAAGAAATTTTAAATCCTGCATAATATTTATTTCTACAATCTCTTGAGGCGCTTCCTCAAAAATCAATGAAAAAATACCATTATCAGATCCTACAAAAAAATGATCTCTGTATTTTACTGCCAAATATTTATTTGATTCGCTATAAACAGTATCAATACCTATTAAATGTACGGTGCTTTTTGGGAAATAGTAAAAACAATTTTTTAAAATAAAGGCAGCTCTAGAAATATTGAACGCTTCAATTTCATGTGTAATATCTATAATATTCACATTTGGCAACGTATTTAATATACTGCCCTTTAATGCTGCTTGATAAAAATCTTTATAACCTAAATCAGTGGTTAAAGTAATAATTGCCATTAAATTTGTGAATATTTATTCTTAATCTTGTAATAGAAGATTGAAGCTACAAATATTAAATTTTTAATCGATATTAATATCAGAAACAAAAAATCTATAACTTGAACGAACTTAAAATTACCTTAGAATCTGTAAATCCAGTAGTACTTTGGGGTCCCAATAATGAGTACTTCGAAATGGTTAAAAGAACTTTTCCTAAATTAAAAATTGTTACCCGAGGCAATGAATTAAAAGCTTTAGGTGATGAAAAGGAATTAACCCTGTTTAATGATAAAATAAATCAGATCATCAATCATTTAGATCAATATCAAAATTTATCTAGTAATGATATAGTGAGCATTTTGGGTTCATCGGCAAGTATGCCAACAAAGCCAGAAGGAGCTGCAGATGCTGGTGAATTAGCAAGTTCTTCTGAAGTTATTGTTTTTGGACCTAACGGTATTATGGTGAAAGCCCGTACCGCCAACCAAAGAAGAATGGTGGGGAGCATAAATCATAATGATGTTTTATTTGCTATTGGGCCAGCAGGTACCGGAAAAACTTATACCGCAGTAGCTTTAGCAGTAAGAGCATTAAAAAATAAAGAGATTAAAAGAATTATCTTAACCCGGCCAGCTGTAGAAGCAGGGGAGAACCTTGGTTTTTTACCTGGTGATTTAAAAGAGAAAATTGATCCGTATTTACGCCCTTTATATGATGCCTTGGATGATATGATTCCGGCAGATAAGCTAAAAACATATTTAGAAAACAGAACTATTGAGATTGCACCTTTAGCTTTTATGCGTGGCAGAACTTTAGATAACTGTTTTGTGATTTTAGATGAAGCCCAAAATGCTACAGATATGCAGCTAAAAATGTTTTTAACAAGAATGGGACCTTCGGCTAAATTTATAGTTACTGGTGATGTTACCCAGATAGATTTACCTAAAAAACAACAATCTGGCTTAAATAACGCCCTAAGAATTTTAGAAAACATTAAAGGTATAGATGTTATTTATTTAACCGGAGAAGACGTTGTAAGACATAAACTGGTAAGAAAAATATTAGAAGCTTACGGAGATATTCAATAGGGCGAAAGGCAGAAAGCTAAAAGCTGCCTTTTCCAAATTTATTAACAGTAATTTATTATTTGAAAGTTTTAGGTAGCTTTTAGCCTTAAGCTTTCTGCATTCAGCAAATAAAATGCAAGCATTAAAAGAAACAAATTTCAAATTCCCTAATCAAACAGGGTTTTATAAAGGTAAAGTAAGAGACGTTTACACCATCAATAACCAATATTTGGTGATGGTGGTAAGTGATAGAATTTCTGCATTTGATGTGGTTTTGCCCGAAGCTATTCCTTATAAAGGACAAGTTTTAAATCAAATTGCAGCTAAATTTTTAGAAGCTACTAAAGATATTGTACCTAACTGGGTAATTTCTGTTCCAGATCCAAGTGTTACCATTGGTAGAATTTGCGATCCGTTTAAAGTAGAAATGGTAATTAGAGGTTATTTAGCCGGACATGCAGCCAGAGAATATGCTTTAGGAAATAGAGAAGTTTGCGGTGTGAAATTACCTGATGGTTTAAAAGAAAATGATAAACTTCCAGAGCCTATTATTACACCAACTACCAAAGCAGCAGTTGGGCATGATGAAGATATTTCTAGAGAAGAAATACTAAAACGAGGAATTGTATCTGAAGAAGACTATCTACAACTTGAAGATTATACCAGAAAATTATACCAAAGAGGAACTGAAATTGCAGCAGAAAGGGGTTTAATTTTAGTAGATACCAAATATGAGTTTGGCAAAGCCGATGGTATAATTTATTTAATTGATGAAATTCATACGCCAGATTCTTCCCGTTATTTTTACAAAGATGGTTATGAAGAATTACAGCAAAAAGGCGAGCCACAAAAGCAATTATCTAAAGAATTTGTAAGGCAATGGTTAATAGAAAACGGTTTCCAAGGTAAGGATGGCCAAAATGTACCAGAAATGACTGCCGATAAAGTAAAAGCCATATCTGATAGATATATAGAGCTTTATGAGAAAATTACTGGAAATTCTTTTTTGATAGAAGCTTCAAATGATGTTTACAAAAGAGTAGAAAGTAATATTTTAAAGGCTATAGAAAATCTTTAGCCTTAATCGTTTTATAATTGAATAAAAAACTCATACCTTAGAGCATTAACATTCGTCATGAAATTTACAGTAGACAAACACGAGAAGTACATTTTAATTAAGTTAAACGAAGGAAAATTAAATTCTTTGGTTTCTCCACAATTAAAATCTGAGTTGATTTTAACAAATACAGAAGGTCAAAGGAATATTATTCTTGATTTGTCTAATGTTAAATATGCTGATTCGAGTGGTTTGAGTAGTCTTTTAGTTGGTCATAGATTATGTAAAAATGCTGAAGGTGTTTTTATTCTTACCGGTATAAATGAGGCCGTAGCAAGGTTAATTAATATTTCACAATTAGACAATGTCATCACTATTGTTCCTAAAGTAGATGAAGCTATAGATTTGATCTTTATGGAAGAGATCGAAAAAGAATTAAAAAAGGAGATGAAATAATCTCTTTCTCAACGTTTTACCAATTATGAAATTTGAAGTCACAATATTGGGCAGTAGTTCAGCGACTCCTATTTTTCATAGAAATCCTACTTCTCAAATACTTAATATCAACGAAAAAATTTTGATGATTGATTGCGGTGAAGGCACTCAACAACAAATGCTTCGTTACGGAATTAAATATCACAAAATAGATCATATTTTTATCAGCCATTTACATGGCGATCATTTTTTTGGTTTAATTGGCTTGATATCTTCTATGCATCTAAATGGGAGAACTAAACCCTTATATCTTTTTGCACCGCCAGAACTTCAAGAGATTTTAGATATACAGTTTAAATATTCGGGAACAATTATTAAATTTCCCATTGAATTTCATGCAACTCAAGCACAAAAATCAGAAGTGATTTTAGAAACAAATGATTTTTTTGTAGAAACCATTATTTTAAATCATCGCATTCCATGTACTGGTTTTATTTTTAAGCAGAAAATTAAACTGCGTAAAGTCATCAAAGAAAAAGTAAATCAGTTAGAAATTCCATCTCAATTTCTTCCACTTTTAAAACGAGGAATTGACTTTATAGATAAAGATGGAAATATCCACAAGGCAGAAGATTTAACTACCGACCCGGATGTACCTAGATCTTATGCTTACTGCTCTGATACCCTTGCAGATGGATCTTATTTTCGATATTTACAAGATGTAGATACACTTTACCATGAATCTACATTTATGCATGATATGCAAGATAGAGCAAAAGAAACCTTTCACACTACTTCATTAGAAGCTGCACAAATAGCTAGAGAAATGAATATTAGTAAACTGCTGATTGGTCATTTTTCTGCCAGATACAGAGATCTTACACCGCTTTTATTAGAAGCTAGAACGGTTTTTCCAGAAACTTATCTTGCAAATGAAGGGGAGACCTTTATGGTTTAATTACTAAGATTATTGATTTAATCTTTCTTTTACGGCGTCGCTCTTAAAACTATTAAAGCTAGGTTTAACTATTTTAATACTCCTTTTAGAAAGGTCTAAACTGGCATTTAATTCAAAGCCTATTAATAAAATTAGGGAGTTTAAATATAACCATAACATCATCACCAATAGCGTACCAATAGAGCCGTACAGTTTGTTATATGTCCCAAAGTTATTAATGTAATAAGAAAAAGCTACCGAGCTTAAAACAGCTAATATGGTAGCTAGCCAAGAACCAGCGCTAAAAAATTTCCACTTTTTTGAATTGGCAGGTCCATATCTGTATAGTAAAGAAATGGTCACAAAATAAACTACAATAATAATGGCCCATCTAGAAATCATAATGGAGTAAATCCAAAATTTACCTTCTTTTAAATTTAAACCTACCTTTAAATAGTTTATCACAAATTCTCCAATCACCATTACGGCAACTCCTAATAAAAGTGAAAATGCAATTAGTAAAGTTAGATTAAGCGCAATATATCGCTGTTTAAGCCATGTTCTGGTTTCTACAATTAATGAAGATTTATTAAAAGCTTGCATTAAAGTATGAATTCCGTTGGTTGCAAAAAACAAAGCTAAAATAAAACCAATAGACAATAATTTGCCATTCTGATTTTTCACAATATCTTCTAAAGTTGATTCAAAAGCTAAATATGCATTCTCTGGTAGTAAAAGAGAAATGATAGACATCAACTGATTTTGAAAATTTTTAATAGGAATGTAAGGAATGAGTGTAAATATAAATATGATGGATGGAAAAATAGCCATCATAAAATTATAGGCTAATGAGGATGCTTTATTTACTAATGAATCTTTTTGTATTTCTTGAAAGAAGAATAAGGCTACGGTATATAAAGGGAGAGGACTAAATCCAGGTAAAATAATAAATTTTGTCCATTCTATAAAACGGCGATAAAATTTAAACTTAAACAGGAATTCGTGTAACCACTGCATTAATCTAAGTTAGAAAAATAAACATTAATCTTTTGTTGGAAATTTAATGGAGGCATACAAGGTTTGTTTTTCTTCATATCAACAAAAACCAAAGTAGTTTCTCCTAAATTAATCAATTCTTGTTTTTCATTATACAATTCGTAATTAAAAATAATTCTAACACCAGGCTTTTTATCTATAGTTACCTTTATATTAATTTGTTCATCATATAAAGCAGGTTTAATGTATTTGGTTTTCATTTCTAAAACAGGCATCATTACGCCGTCTTCTTCCATAGATTTATAGGTCATACCTAAACTACGCAACATTTCTGTACGGGCAACTTCATAAAAAGAGGCATAATTACCGTAATACATGTAGCCCATTTGGTCAGTATCAGCATATCTTACCCTTAATTTGGTTTCAAAAACAAACATAGTTACTTCTTAATGTTTCTTTGATTTAATGCGTTTTGAAATTTTCTGGCATTAGCCAAATGTTCTGATAAATTGGTGGCAAAATTATGGTAGCCAGAAAAATCTTCCTTAGCACACATGTAAATATAATTATGAGTTTCGTAGTTTAAGACAGCATCAATAGCTTTAATAGATGGCATCATAATAGACCCCGGAGGCAAGCCAAGGTTCATATAAGTATTGTAAGGAGATTCTTTTCTAAGGTGTTTGTTCAAAACTCGTCTTATCGTAAAATCATTGTTTGCAAAAATTACGGTTGGGTCTGCTTCTAATTTAATTCCTCTTTTTAATCGATTTAAATAAAGGCCGGCAATAATGGGCATTTCTTTATCTACTAAAGCTTCACTATCTACAATAGAAGCTAAAATTGTAACTTCCTGTGGGGTTAAATTTAGCGCTTTCGCTTTCTGTAATCGCTCTGCATTCCAAAATTTTAGGTATTCTTTATTCATCCTGATAAAGAAATCTTTTGCAGATATATTCCAATACATTTGATAAGAATTTGGAATAAACATGGTATAAATGTTATCGGTATTAAAACCATAACTTTTCACAAAATCTGCTGAATCTAATAGTTGAATTAATGATAAGGAATCAAATTCTAATTTTTTTGAAGCTTGGGCGGCAAAATTTTCTTTTAATCTTATATTTCTAAAAGACAGATCTACAGGTTCTTGATTTCCAGCCACAAGCATATTTAAAATTTGCCTGTTATTCATTCCTTTTTCGATAGGATATTTCCCTGATTTAAAACGAGTGCTTAAATCTCTGTCACTAGCCAAACTTAAAAAAGATTCTTTATTAATTAGGAGTTGATTTACATCAATAGAATCTAAAACCTGCTGAAAATTTGCATTTGTTGGAATATATAAATAGGTTTTTTTAGAAACATTTGTGTTTGCCTTTAAATACTTGCTGTAAAGTTTAGGTAAAATGAATGCTCCAACTATAACGATAACCACAACAATAGCTATTGCAATTTTTAAAAAGGCGCTTTTTTTATTTTGATTTACCATTTAATGAGCTGTTTATTTTGAATGTTTTTCTTCTAAATTGATTCACAAATATAGAAAGCTTTAAGAAATTCTTTGAAGTTTAATAAGCCCTCCAATTAAATTTTGAGTGTTTTTAAAGCCCGCATTTTGTAAAATAACTTTTGCTGTTTTACTTCTTACTCCATGTTGGCAAACTACAATAATGGGGAGATCGGGATTGAAATCTAATTCATCATCTTCTAATATTTGAGCTAGTTTTCCTAATGGAATATGCAATCCTCCAATATTGAAAGTATGGAATTCTATTCCCTCTCTAACATCTAATAATTGAATTTCTTTTTTAGATGAAAGCAGTTGAGCAAATTCTTCAACCGTAATATCTTGCATAAATTATTGATTAGAAAGTGTCAAGTTTATTCTGGTACCTATGCTCACTTTTATAACAGAATCTGGAACTATGGTTGGCGTTTGCATAATAATTATTGCACTTGCAGAATCTCTAACCACACCTTCATAAGTAACTGTTCCTAAAGTAAGTGATGCGCCTTTTATAGAAAACATAGCTTCGCTTAAGGTTAAGCCTTTAAGATCAGGAACTTCTACTTCGCTTGCTCCAAAACCATCTCCCAAAATTAAATTGATTCTAGAGCCTTTAGGTATTTTTTGACCAACACTAACAGATTGCCCAGCATAGTTAAAATCTAAAACTGCATCTCTGGCAATATCAGGAGTATAGGTAGTATCCCCAATTTTTAAACCATAATTTTCTAACATAGCTTGCGCCTCTACTAATGTTTTGTTTTCTATATCCGGAAAATTAACATCTGGAGTTTGAGAACTCACAATGGTTAAATAAATCATACGGTTAGTTTTAACATTGGTATTTGGATCTGGATCTTGCTCTAAAACTAAACCAGGTTTTTTATCTAATATAAAAACCGAATCTATTTGATATCTAAACCCTTCTGTTTCTAATAATTGAACGGCGTTTTCTACACTTAAACCTTTTAAATTTGGTACGGGTTTGCCTTCTCCATGTCTTGTATAAAATCTTAAACTTATAAACAAGCTAAAAACCAGAATAACTATTACTACAAAAGCAATAATTAATTGCTTTCTAAAATCTGATGTGGCTAAGTATTTAAAGAATTTGCTCATTAATTAATCAATAGATTGTTCAAAAAATTATCACCTCAAACTTAGCCAAAATTAAAGAAATTGAACTAATAAAAATTTATAAAGGATCATTCACAATTAAAGAATAAATTTATATTTGGGCTTAATTGATGATAAGAGATTGTATCAATAAGTCAGTATCATAAAAAATTTAAATCAGTTTAAAATTTCCATGAAAAAAAATATAGCTCTTCTGGCAGGTGGTTTTACAGGCGAATCTGTGGTGTCTTTAAATAGTGCTCAACAGATAGAATCTCAGTTAGATTATAATTTATTTAACGTTTATAAAATCATTGTTACCAAAGAAGAGTGGTATTATTTAATTGCTGATGATCAAAAAATCATCATTGATAAAAATGATTTTAGTATTACCGTAGATCAACAAAAAATAACGTTTGATGCAGTATTTATTATCATCCATGGTTCGCCCGGAGAGGATGGTAAATTCCAAGGCTATTTTGATTTATTAAACATTCCGTACACTACTTGTGATGCCACCACATCGGCCTTAACCATGAATAAAGGCTATACTAAAGCGGTTGTGAATGGAATAAAAGATTTGCATGTGGCTAAATCTTTACAGTTGTTTACCAAAATAGGCTCCTCAGAATTAGAGATTTCATCACAATTAAAATTACCATTATTTATTAAACCTAATAGTGGCGGAAGCAGCATTGGGATGTCTAAAGTAAATAAATTAGAAGATTTGAAGGAGGCATTAGAGAAGGCTTTCGCCGAGGATGATCAAATTTTAGTAGAAGAATTTATTAAAGGCAGAGAGTTTACAGTTGGATTGTATAAAACCAAAAACCAAGTTAAAGTATTGCCCATCACCGAAATTATATCCTCAAAAGAGTTTTTTGATTTTGAAGCTAAATATACTACCGGTATAACTGAGGAAATTACCCCCGCTGTTTTGCCCCAAGAAATCACCAATAAAGTAGGGGAAATTGTAACGGCAGCTTTTTACAAGTTAAATTGTAAAGGAATGGTGAGAGTTGATTTTATTTTAGAAGAAAATACAGGTAACTTCTATTTTATTGAAATAAATACTGTTCCAGGGCAATCTCAAAACAGTATCATTCCGCAACAAGTTAGAGCAGCAGGAATGGAAGTGAAAGATTTTTATACCCTCTTAATTGAAGAAGCTTTGGCTTAGATACTGTAAAGATCAATCATTTCTTGATTTACAGCTACGCCACGGCCGTTTTTTAAGTCAATCATTATAAAATCAAACCAGCCATCAGTACTTAATTTATTGTTTTTTAGATTGGTAATAATAAAAGTTACTCGGCAACCTTTATTATTAATACTTTCAATACCCGTTTCCACTGCAAATAAATGACCTAAACCCAAAGGTCTTTTATAGTTAATTTGAACCGATTGTACTACCCAACCATAACCCATTTCCATAAATTTCTCCATAGACATTCCGTAATAAAGCTCCATTTGCTCATATCTGGCTGCTAAAACATAATCTAAATAAATGCTATTGTGTACATGGTTAAACATATCAATATCATCTGGTCTCACTTTGTGGGTGGTGGTAAATCTCGAGTATTTTTTAGTCATTCTTTTTTAAGATAATGGTAATTCCGCTTCTAAAATTTTTTGGAATCATATTTTTAAAGCTCCTGTAAATTTTTGAAGTTGTAGAAGGATATTCAAAATATTCGTCCAAAAATACAGTTTCAATATTAAATTTATTTTTAATCGCTAAGTCTGTCAATTCCTTTGCGGTATATTCTCTGTAATGCCCCGGATTAGAAAGGTTTTCTCTTGGCATTTCAAACGGATTTTTGCCAAATAAAATAGCAAGTCTTTTTCTAAACGAAACAGCATTTGGTGTTTGAATAATCAGTATTCCATCTTTATTTAAGCTTTTGTAAAAGTTATCGAATAATTTATCAGGAGAGGTATATAAGTGTTCAATAACTTCACCGCAAATAATAAGGTCGAATTTTTGTGCTTCATCATCTACTTTCCAAAAATTTAAATCTTGCTTTATTAAGGTTACATTTTGAAAAATGGAATGATTTGGTAAATGCCCTCCAAAGCTTTCTTGTTCATCAAAACCTAGCAGACTTAAGTTTTTATCAAATTGTTGATACAATAAATAGCTTAAAAATGAAGGACCTATATCTAAAACTTTTGCAGACTGTAAGTGGGTAATATTTGATAAAATAATTTCAAATCTCTTTGCATGAATTTTTAAATAGAGCTTTTGTTCCTCATTAAGCTGATACTCTTTATTAAAGAAATGTTTAATCTCAATCTTATTCATGGTTATTATTAGAACTGCAAATTAAATCCTCATCCCGAAAGTATAAATTAATAAGAATTATTAGCTTTAAACTTTCATATTTATGCTTTACAACCTTTTCTATTATTTACTAAAGCTTAGTTGCTACCTCTATTTTAGAAAAATAAGGTTATACCAAACACAAAATATCCCATCAAAAAATCCCCTAATTGTTTGTGCAAATCATGGTAATTCATTTATGGATGCCATTTTAATTGCTGTTCTTTTTAAAAGAAAGCTTCATTTTTTGGCTAGAGCCGATGCTTTTAATAGTCCATTTAAAAGATGGTTTCTCTCTAAAATTAACATGATGCCTATTTATAGAATTAAAGATGGGAGAGATGAAGTAAAAAATAACGATGCTATTTTTGAAAAATGCCAACGTATTTTAGAAAATAACGGTGCCATTTTGATTTTCCCTGAAGGGAATTGTGTGGTAGAAAAACGATTAAGAACCTTTAAAGCGGGTTTTGTACAACTAGCTTATGAGGCTAAAACTGATGGATTACAAATTTTACCCGTTACCCTAAATTATAGCAAACCTCTAGAATTTTATACAGATGTTTCTTTAGATTTCTCTAAACCTATTGATGTTTTAAAAATTAAGAAACAAGCACAAGATGATTATATTAGGTTTTCTAAAGCCTTAATTGCTGAAACCAGAGTTAGAATTTCTGAAAGGATGATTGTAATTCCTAATCAAGAAGAGGATGAATTTTATGAACAATTTTTAGAACTAACCAAAAATAATCTCAAAGAAGGTTTTTTGATAGATCAGCTCAAAGCAATTAAATTTTTAAATGAATTAAAAACCGATAACTTATTGTTTTATAACAATTTAAAAGAAAAATTAAAGCATTACTTTAATCAGTTAAGCCATCATCAAATTACTGATGAAGCGGTTGTTTTTAGCGATAATTATAATCAAAATTTGCTTTTTTTAACTTATTCTTTTTATTTATTTGGAGTTATTATTCATTATCTGCCTACGTCAATTATTAGATATATTGTATGCAATTACATTAAAGAAATTCAATTTAAAAGTGCAGTAAGAATGGTTATTGGGATGTTTATTTATTTAATTTATGTACCCATTCTTGTTGTACTAGCATCGCTGTTTTTTGATTTTGGAAGCATTTATTTATTTGGCTTATTGTATTTTTATAATGCCAATTTTCATCAAATTAAATTAATGAAACAGGCATATTTAATGAAATCTAAAAATGTTAATTTTGTTGAAGAAAGAGAAAAATTGATAAAATCCCTTAATCTCTAACGGCTGTCAGGCCCATTAACTTCACCATCCAATCTGGCAAATTCTTATCAGGATTTCTGTTTTTTAAGTTTAGATACAAACCTAATTTCTTTAAAATAGGTACTTTATGTGTTTCTACAAATTCTATTAAAGTGCCATCAGGGTCTTCAATGTAAGAAAAATGACCAGCAGCTTTTCCCATATCAAAACTGTTTTCACTATCTACAGTAAATGGAAATCCAGCTTCAGCACATTCTTGTTTTAGTTGTTTCATCCCAATAACATCAAAACAAACATGAATAAAACCTTGGTCGCCCCAAAAACGGTTTTGGTAAATTTTTACCCCAGCTTTATCTACTCTTTCAATCAATTCAATTTCTGTGGCACCAAATAATTTAGAAAATCCGCCGGTACGCTCTTCATGGTGTCTTAGTAAAACTCTTCTGCAAATGCTTGCCCCTCCGTTTAAGCCATTTAAATCAGCAAAAGATCCAGTTTCATCGTAAACTATTTGTTGATAGCCTAAAACTTTTTGATATAATTTCAATGATTTATCCATATCCGAAACGCCAATTACTATTCCGTTTACACCGCCAGTCAATTTCTTTTTATCACAAAACCAGCTTTTACTCTCTACAATTTCAAACAAATTTTGATAAGGATCTTGTAAATAAAAATGTAAATCTCCCTTTGGGTTTTTCTCTAGGTCACTCTTTAAATCTAAACCTTCTGATTTAAAAAATTGAAAAGTTTTATTGATGTCTAAGGTTTTAATTTTAATAATTTGAAGACCTAAATCACCAATTTTTATGGGTTCTTTTACCGCAAGTGTCTTTCTGTCTTTAAATTGCCATAATTCAAAACCAGCACCGCCTTGCATATTCATGGCTAAAATTGCATGGCGTTTATAAACTTTGTTTCCAGTATATTGATACATTAATGCCGCTTCTGCAGTATCTTCAAATACAGGGACATTCATCCCAAAATATTTTCTGTACCATTTCCATGATTCTTGAATATCACCATAACCAATCCCAATTTGCTGAATTCCGCAGATTTTTTTCTTCATATTAATATTTCAGCTCACTCTTTTCGTGATTCAATAATTTCTTATAAACTTTTATAATTCTATCATGATCTGCTTTTGCATAAAACATCATAAAAGCTGTTAAATTGGCAATATTTACTTTCAAATAACTGTTATAGTCGTATTTTCTGGCAGATACTAGCACATTTTTTGGAATAATTTTAAAAGCGTATTTTTTTCTTGCTCTTATAATAATATCATAATCTTCCATCACTTTATGTTGTTCGCAATAGCCATTTAGTTCATCAAAAAGTTTTCTGGTTATAAATAAAGATTGGTCTCCCCCTCGGCACATTAACCTATCAAAGCGAGTAAAATAGGAATTCAATTTCAGCATCGTTTTATCCGAATTAAACTTAAATCTAAAGCATCCAATTTGGAAACCCTCAGCTATAGATTGTTTAATATCTTCAAAAAATGAAAGTGGAGGCAAGGTATCTGCATGAACAAAGTATAAAACATCTCCTTTACTGTGTTTAGCTGCAAAATTCATTTGCTTTGACCTACCTTTAACCGGAGATTCAAGTACTTGAACACCTGATTTTTTCGCAATATTTTGTGTGTCATCTAAACTTCCCGCATCAACCACTAAAATCTCGTAATCTTTAGAATTATTTTTTTGTAGTTGTAAAATAAGGTTGGCAATATGCTCAGCTTCGTTATATGTTGGAATAATAATGCTTATAAACATGTTATTATAAAGTAAAACATAAATTGCAGACTAATCTTAAAGTCATGATAATGTTATGATAAAACCAAACTACAACTAAATACGTGTATTAGGATGATAAAGATTTGAAAAAAATAAGACAATGAGTATAAATAAAATGAGAATAATAATAGTAATAGCATTTTTGATTTCAAGCATAATTAGCTGCGGAATAAAAAGACCTAATGAAGTCAATAAGGAGATTAAGTCTACAGTTTATAATGGCTGGTCTGAAAATATGCTCAAAAATTTAAAAGCCAACAAAGAGGTAACGGATATTCAAACGAAACTTGCAAATGTCACTAAAGACGAGTTGAATACAATTTTAGTTTTAGATGAGCAAAGAAAAGCCTTCTGGATAAATATTTATAATGGATATATCATTGCGCTATTAAGAAAAGATAAAAGTTTGTTTGATGATAGGGGAGCTTTCTTTACCAAAAAACAGATTAAAATTGCTGGGGAGACATTAAGCTTTGATGATATTGAAAATGGAATGATTAGAAAATCTCAATTTAAATTTGGTTTGGGTTATGTTGGCAAGGTATTTCCTCCTGCGTTTGAACGCCAGCTTAGAGTAAAACAAAGAGATTTTAGAATTCATTTTGCAATTAATTGCGGAGCTAAAAGTTGCCCGCCAGTTAGAATATATGCTGCTAAAACAGTTAATGAGCAATTACAAAATGCAACCAAAATGTATTTAACAGACTTTACCAAATACAATAAAGAAAACAATACCGTAGAAACAAGTACTTTAATGAGTTGGTTTAGAGGTGATTTTGGAGGAAAATATGGAACGAAAAAGATTTTAAAAGAATTTAATTTAATTCCGGATGATAGCAACCCCAACTTAACTTTTGGAAATTATGACTGGACTTTAGATATCAATAACTTTGCTGAGTAATTAATTTGATTATTGAATTAATAACCTTACTTTTGCATTCTATTAATTAATTATTTAACAGCTTTAATATTATTCAGGTAATGTATTTAAGTACAGAAAAGAAAAAAGAGATTTTCCAAAAACACGGAGAAGTTGAAACCAACACCGGTTCAGCAGAAGGTCAGGTAGCATTATTCACTTATAGAATTGCGCATTTAACTGGTCACTTAAAAAAGAATAAAAAAGATTTTTCAACTCAGTTATCACTTCAAAAACTAGTTGGTAAGAGAAGAGCATTATTAGCTTATCTTTTCAAAAAAGATATCAGCAGATACAGAGCTATTATCAAATCATTAGGCTTAAGAGATATCATCAAGTCTATATAACAAATTCTTTATTAAATTAAAAGAGCCATTTTGAAATTCAAAATGGCTCTTTTTTATGTTATTAATTTTTGTTTTTTTAAAGTTCTCTTAGTTTTTATCGACATTAAAAATCATCTAATCGGTCTAAATAATGATTTAGAAAGGAGGATCTTCATCTTCACTATCCCAATTTTTAGGTTTTAGTGTAATGCTTTCAAATTGAGATGAAGGAGATAAGCTCGAAAAAGGATCGGCTCCGCTATCTTTTGTGCTTGGCGTACCATTAAATCCATCTTCTAAATCGGCAAATTTAACATACTTACCAATAAATCTTAAAGGCACAGTTCCGGTTTCGCCATTTCTATGTTTTGCAATAATTACTTCTCCAATTCCGGCAGTAGGGTTGCCATTCTCATCTTGGTCTAAACCATAATATTCTGGTCGGTAAAGAAATAAAACCATATCGGCATCTTGCTCAATAGCTCCAGATTCACGTAAATCTGAAAGCATTGGTTTTTTTGATCCACCAGGTCTGTTTTCTACCGCTCTACTTAATTGAGAAAGTGCAATTACCGGAACGTTTAATTCTTTGGCAACTTGTTTTAAAGCTCTAGAGATACTACTAATTTCTTGTTCTCTATTTCCACTTCCTTTACCATCTGCTTTACCTTGCATCAATTGCAAATAATCAATAATGATCATTTGAATATCGTATTGTGCTTTTAGTCTTCTACATTTTGCTCTAAATTCAAATACATTTAAAGCTGGAGTATCATCTATAATTAGAGGCGCTTCACTTAAATTACCAATTTTAGAAGTCATTTGATGCCACTCCCAATCTAATAATTGTCCTTTTCTAATTTTTTCTTGTTCAATTTCTGCTTCTCCAGAAATTAAACGATTGGTTAATTGAACAGATGACATCTCTAATGAAAAGAAAACAACCGGTTTATTAAATTGTACAGCGGCATTTCTTGCACAGGTTAACACAAAGGCAGTTTTTCCCATCGCCGGACGAGCAGCAATAATGATAAGATCAGATTTTTGCCAACCATTTGTCATTCTATCAAGCGCTGTAAAACCTGATGGCACACCTGTTAAAGTATCGTCTTTCCCTCTTAAAGATTCTAAAACCTTTAAAGATTCTTTGATGATATCGTCCATTTTTCTAGAATCTCTTCTTAAATTGTTTTGAGCAATATCAAAAAGATTTTTCTCTGCATAATCTAATAGTTCAAAAACATCACTGGTATCTTCATAAGATTGATTGATAATGTCAGTAGAAATTCTAATTAACTCTCTTTGAATAAATTTTTGAGAAATAATTCTCGCATGAAATTCAATATTAGCTGCTGATGCTACTCTGTTTGTTAACTCTGTAATATAGAAGGCTCCTCCAACCATCTCTAAGTCGCCTTGTTGTCTTAATTGAGCGGTAACCGTTAAAATATCAACAGGCGAAGAAGCGGTGAAAAGTGTTTGAATAGATTGGAAAATCTTTTGATGAGCATCTTTATAAAAAACATCGGGTTTAAGGATATCTATAACGGCAGAAAGGGCATCCTTTTCTAACATTAAAGCACCTAAAACTGCTTCTTCTAAGTCTAAAGCTTGTGGAGGTAATTTTCCTAAACCAGAAACTAAATTTCCTAGTCTACTTCTTTTATCTTTTGAAAGGGATGTTTTATTGGAATCAGATTCTAAACTCATATTTACAAAAATATACAAAATTGGACGCCTTAATTTAAGAGTTATAAACAGCTTAATTAGTGTATGAGATACACATATCTGATTTTAAGGCCTTTTTGTATATAATTTTCAACAATGCTTGTGGATAACCTGTTGGTAAACTTCAAAATTAGGCTCTAATTGTATGTAGAGGTATTGTTAATAAAAAATGGAAATGTTAGCTAAGTTATGGCTATTGCTTTATGCTATACTTTTTATTAAATGAGTAAAGCGTTTTTTACCTAAATTGCGGCAATTATGGAAAAAAGATTTCAAAATGAGCCCAAAGAGGTAAATCAAATGATTTTTGGTATAAGAGCGGTGATTGAAGCCATTAAATCTGGTCAAGATATTGAGTCACTTTTTCTTCAAAGAGGCTTAGTTGGTGGTTTGATTTCTGAATTAAGGACATTATTGAGAGAATACGATATTCCGTCGCAGCAAGTTCCAATAGAAAAATTAAATAGAATTACTACAAAAAACCATCAAGGTGTTATTGCGTTTATTTCGCCAATTACGTATCAAAAAATAGAAAACATTATTCCTGATATTTTTGAAAAAGGGGAAACGCCATTAATTATGATTTTGGATGGCATTACTGATGTTAGAAATTTTGGAGCAATTGTTAGAACTGCCGAATGTACTGGAGTACATGCTATTGTGGTGCCTAAAAAAGGATCAGCACAAGTAAATCCAGATGCTGTTAAAACTTCGGCAGGTGCATTGTATAAAATTCCAATTTGCAGACATGATAGTTTAATTCAAGTATTAAGATTCTTAAAAGACTCAGGCTTACAAATTGTTGCTTGTACAGAAAAAACAGAAGATTTTATTTACAAGCCAGATTATACTGCGCCAACAGCTATTATAATGGGAGCAGAAGATGAAGGAATTTCTTTTGATTTAATGAGAAATGCAGATTACCTGACTAAAATACCTATGGTCGGTAAAATAGCTTCTCTAAATGTTTCTGTTTCTGCTGGGGTGATATTGTACGAAGCGGTGAGGCAACGTATAAATTCTTAATGCTGTTGAATTGCGCTAAGGATTGAAGCGGCATCCTTTTTTTAAGGATAGTTTTTGGATTATCTGTTAAAAAAAAGATATAGCGTAAAGCCTGTTAAAGCGCCCAAAATTTCAAATCATAAAATTTTGAGCGCTTTTTACTAAATATACTTATTACCAAATCTTTGTTTAACATCAGCAACAACTTGTTTCACATGTTGCTCCTTGTCTTTTGGGCAAATCATTAATGTGTTATTTGCTTCTACCACTATATAATCATGCAAGCCATTTAAAATTACTAGCTTGTCTCCAGGTACGTTTACCATACAATTTGAAGAATCGTACATCATCACTTTTTCTGGGTGAATAACCGCATTGCCTACATAATCTTTATCCGCTAAATCATAAACAGAAGCCCAGGTACCTAAATCAGACCATCCAAAATCGGCAGGCATTACGTAAACGTTTTCTGCTTTTTCCATAATACCGTAATCTATAGAGATATTGGTGCAACGCTGAAAAGCATTTTGAATAAAATCTTTCTCGGTATCTGAATTGTATGCACCTTTTCCGTCTCTAAAAATCTCACTCATTTCTGGAAGATGTTTATCAAGAGCTGCAATAATCGCATCAACCGACCAAATAAAAATACCAGCATTCCAAAGAAAATCTCCACTTGCTAAAAAAGTTTGTGCAATTTCTAAAGAAGGTTTTTCTGTGAAAGTTTTCACCTTATATAAGTTATCAGCTAAAGCGGTATTAGAATATTGTATGTAGCCGTAACCTGTATCAGGTCTTGATGGTTTAATTCCAAGGGTGATTAAACAATCATTTTCTTTAGCCGCTTCTAAAGATTTATTGATGATGTCAATAAAATTTTCTGTTTCTAAAATTAAATGATCAGAGGGAGCAACAACAACTAATGCGTCTGGATTTAATTGTTTAATCTTATAGCAGCCATAAGCAATACAAGGAGCTGTATTTCTCATAATAGGCTCACCAATAATTTGATTATCAGTTAACTCAGGTATTTGTTCTTTTACCAAATCAAAATAGTTCTCATTGGTTAAAATGTAAATGTTTTCTACCGGAAGAATTTTTTTAAATCTTTCAAATGTATTTTGAATAAGGCTTTTACCAGTACCTAAAACGTCTAAAAATTGTTTTGGATAAGTGGTTCTGCTAACTGGCCAAAAGCGACTGCCAATACCGCCAGCCATAATTAGCGCATAATTATTGTTCTTCATTTAAATTAATTTAGATAATTCCTTCTTTTAATAAATCGTGTAAATGTACAACTCCTTCATATAAATTATTTCTTTTTACAATGAGTTGAGTAATATTGTTGTTTTTCATCATTTGAAGTGCGTTAACAGCCATTTCTTGATGATCAATAGTTTTAGGGTTTTTGTTCATGATATCTACAGCTTGCAAATTTTCAAACGATGGATGTTTTTCCATCATTCTTCTTAAATCACCATCTGTAATTACACCCTTTAATTCATTTTTATCTATAATGGCCACAACACCTAATCTTTTCTTTGTGATTTCTAAAATGACTTCTCTAATGTTTGCATCTAAGCCAATTTGTGGTTTTTCGTTTAAATCAGATAAATCGCCAACCTTTAAGTAAAGCTTTTTACCTAAAGCACCACCAGGATGAAACTTAGCAAAATCTTCTTTAGAAAATTCTCGGCATTCTACTAAACAAACTGCTAAAGCATCTCCAAGCACTAATTGTGCCGTAGTGCTGGTTGTTGGCGCAAGGTTATTTGGACAAGCTTCTACTTCAATTGTTGCATCTAAAATAAAATTAGATTGCTGGGCTAAGTATGAATTTTTCTCTCCTACAATACAAGCTAAAAGATTTTGACCTTGCTTAAGCAGCGGAATTAAAACTTTTATTTCTGCAGTGTTACCGCTTTTAGATAAACAAAGCACTAAATCATCTTTTTGGATGATTCCTAAATCTCCATGAACAGCATCAGCGGCATGCATAAAAATAGAAGGTGTACCGGTGGAGTTAAATGTGGCCACTAGCTTTTGAGCAATAATTGCGCTTTTTCCAACGCCAGTTACAATTACTCTTCCTTTAAGATTTAGGATCTCTTGAACCAGCCTACTAAAATCTTCATTGATCTGATTAGTAAGCTGATGAATAGCCTTAGACTCAATTAATATTGTTTTATTTGCAATGTCTAAAATTTCTAGGGATGACTTCAAGATGAAAAATTTTAATTAAAATATCTTTATTTCACAAAAATATGTTATTTTGATGTCTAAAATCAGCATGAGCTGATTTTTCGACTATAAAAATGCAGATTAAAAAATCTTTAATTGATAATTTACAAACTTTTTTTGGGTTTGATAACTTTAAGGGAGACCAAGAAGCTATCATTAACAGTATCTTAGAAAGCAATGATACGTTTGTAATTATGCCAACAGGCGGTGGTAAATCTATTTGTTACCAGCTACCCGCTTTAATGAGTGAAGGAACAGCCTTAGTGATTTCTCCTTTAATTGCCTTGATGAAAAATCAGGTTGACCAATTAAGGGCTTTTGGTGGGAGAGATAGCATTGCGCATTTCATGAATTCATCGCTTAACAAAACAGAAATAGCAAAAGTTAAGCAAGACGTGTTATTAGGGGAAACAAAATTACTTTACGTTGCTCCAGAATCTTTAACCAAACAAGAAAATATCGATTTCCTAAAATCAATCAGAGTATCTTTTGTTGCGGTGGATGAGGCTCATTGTATTTCTGAATGGGGTCATGATTTTAGACCTGAATACCGAAAAATTAGACAGGTAATTAATAATATTAGAGAAGACATTTCTTTAATAGCTTTAACTGCTACGGCTACTCCAAAGGTTCAATATGATATACAGAAGAACCTTCAAATGATTAATGCTAATCTTTTTAAATCTTCATTTAATAGGCCCAACCTGTTTTATGATGTAAGACCAAAAAGAGATGTAATCAAAGAAATTGTAAAATACGTTAAAAGTAATACCGGAAAATCAGGTATTGTTTATTGCTTGAGTAGAAAAAAGGTAGAAGAAGTATCTAACGCTTTAGAAATAAATGGTATAAAATCTTTACCATACCATGCTGGTTTAGATCCAAAAGTAAGGGCAGATACGCAGGATAAATTTTTAATGGAAGATGTAGATGTAATAGTTGCAACTATTGCGTTTGGGATGGGAATTGATAAACCAGATGTCCGGTATGTTATCCATCATGATATTCCTAAAAGTATGGAAGGTTATTATCAGGAAACAGGTAGATCTGGTAGAGATGGAGGAGAAGGAGTTTGTATAGCATTTTATTCTGAAAAAGATATTGATAAGCTTGCCAAGTTTATGAAAGATAAGCCAGTTTCTGAAAGAGAAATTGGTACTCAAATTTTAAAAGAAGTAATAGATTATTCAGAATCTGCTGTTTGCAGAAGAAAGCAAATTCTTCATTATTTTGGAGAGAATTTTAATGAAGTTGGTTGCAATAATATGTGTGATAATTGCAGATCGCAAAAGCAACATTTTAATGCAGAAGAACCTTTAAAATTGGTACTTCAAATGATTAAAGATTTTGGAGAAAAGTTTGATGATCATTATTTAATAAATGTACTATTAGGTTTAGAAACTGCTCAAATACAATCATACAAACATCATCAAACCAAATATTTTGGTTCAGGAAAAGAAGAAGGAATAATTCTTTGGAAATCTTTAATCAGACAAGCCTTGCTTGATAATTTTGTGATAAAAGACGTTGATAATTTTGGATTATTAAGACTAAGTAAATCGGGTAATAAATTTTTAGAAAATCCTCACTCTATCCGTTTTATAATGAACAGAGAAATGGATGCTACAGCAGATGATGATGAGGATGGCGCACAACAAGGCACAAGTGCTGTAGATACTCAGCTTTTGCAAATGCTTAAAGACTTACGCAAGAAATTAGCAAAGCAAAAAAATCTTCCCCCGTTTGTTATCTTTCAAGATCCATCTTTAGAAGAAATGTGTACCCATTATCCAATATCAATGGATGAGATTAAAAATATCTCAGGTGTTGGAAATGGAAAAGCGGCTAAATTTGGAACTCCTTTTATAGAATTGATAAAGAATTACGTGGAGGAAAATGATATTGACAGACCTATTGATTTTGTGGTAAAAACAACTGCCAATAAATCTGCTTTAAAAGTTTCTATCATTCAAAATATAGACAGGCAAATATCACTGGAAGATATTGCTGCATCTAAAGGTATTTCTTACGAAGACATTTTAAAAGAGGTAGAATCTATTGTAGGTTCGGGAACTAAACTTAACTTGAGTTATTTTATTGACGAAATGATAGATGAAGATCGTCAGGATGAAGTTTTTGATTATTTTAAAACTGCCGATGTAGATTCTATTGATAAAGCTTTAGATGAATTAGGCTCTGACGATTATAACCGTGAAGAAATACAATTGATGCGGATAAAGTTCATGTCTGAACTTGGGAATTAACCAATTAAACATTTAAGGGCGTTTTAACACGCTTTCCGCTAAATCTTTTTGGTAGAAAAAACCAAAAAGGATATCGCTGCAATCGTTAACGCAAAACAAAAACATCATGTTAAACATTCCAAAATTAAAAAATACCCAATCAAATAATTTCTTTTTAATGGCTGGGCCTTGCGCCATTGAAGGCGAAGAAATAGCTTTAAGAATTGTAGAAAAAATAGTAAAAATTACAGATAAACTTTCCATTCCATACATATTTAAAGGATCTTACAAAAAAGCAAATCGTTCTAGAATTGATTCTTTTACCGGAATTGGGGATGAAAAAGCCTTAAAAATTTTGGAGAAAATAGGAAGAGAATTTGATATTCCTACGGTTACAGATATTCATGAAAGTATAGAAGCAGAAATGGCTGCTGCTTATGTAGATATATTACAAATTCCTGCATTTTTATGCAGACAAACTGATTTATTAGTTGCTGCTGCCAAAACGGGAAAGGTAGTAAATGTGAAAAAAGGTCAGTTTTTATCAGCTGCCTCCATGAAATTTGCTGTTGATAAAGTAATAGAAAGCGGAAATAACAATGTGATATTAACCGATAGGGGAAACACTTTTGGTTACCAAGACTTAATTGTGGATTTTAGAGGAATTCCAGAAATGAGGAGCTTTAATGTTCCTGTGGTGATGGATTGTACACATTCTTTACAACAACCCAATCAGATTTCTGGAGTAACTGGTGGCAAACCAGCATTAATTGAAACTATAGCAAAAGCTGCAATTGCTGTAGGAGCAGATGGTTTATTTATTGAGACACACCCAGATCCAAAAAACGCAAAATCTGATGGTGCCAATATGCTTCACTTAGATTTATTAGAAGATTTATTGGTGAAATTAGTTAGGGTGAGAGAAGCTATAATATAAGCGTTTTTTTATTTGCCAATTCCAATAATTACAAATTCGGTTCTTCTGTTGTTTGCCCTGCCAGATGATGTTTTATTATCTGCAACTGGCATGGTTTCTCCGTAACCTTTGTATTTAATTCTTGCAGAATTAATATCATGCTCTATTAAATATTGGAAAACAGCTTTAGACCTATTTTGAGACAAGGTTAAATTAGATTGATCATCACCAATATCATCCGTATGACCGTCAATTTCTATAGAAACAGTTGGATTTTCTCCTAAAAAATCAATTAGCTTTTGAAGTTCGGCTTTTGATGTTGGTTTAAGATCAAACTTGTTACTGTCAAAAAAAATGTTTTTGAGCACAACTTTTTTACCAACTGCTATTTTCTGCAATGGCACTTCTAAAACAATGGGCTTACCTGGTTTATACTTTTCTAATGAAAAATTTTCTGAGTAGAATAAATATCCATTTTTAGAAACATTTAAACTGTATTCGTTTCCTTTGGGTAGTGTTCCTAAAAAAGTTCCATCAATGGCGTCAGAATAAGATGTATAAATAGAATTTCCAGTTTTTAAGTCAATGATATCAATTAATGCACCTAACTTTTTATTATCATGATCATCAAAAACAATTCCTTTTACATAGTTTACAGCCGATGGACGGATATTCTGTGGTAAATCAAACGAGTAAATATCAAATCCTCCAAATCCATTAAAATTATTTGATGAGAAAAAAGCTTTTGTACCGCTGGAGTTGATGGTTAAGCCACTTTCATCTCCGTAAGTGTTTATAGGATAACCTAAATTTTGTGGCTTTGACCAAACGTTTGAAGTGTCTAATCTAGAAATAAATAAATCCTTTCGACCAAAACCTGTCCAACCGGTAGAGGAGAAATAAAAAGTTCTTCCATCAGGATGAATAAATGGATACTGTTCACTATAAGGAGTATTAATATTTGATCCTAAATTTTCAGGCATTGTCCATTTACCATCATCACTAATGGTACTTTTCCAAATATCATAACTACCAAAACCGCCTTTTCTATCACTTACAAAATATAAGGTTCTACCATCAGCAGATAATGATGGTTGAGACTCCCATCCTTTTGTATTAATAGGAAAACCTAAATTAACTGGTGTGCTCCAACCGTTACCTTCTTTTTGTGAAACATAAATATCGCATTTACCATAACCATCAGGTCTTGTACAGCCAGTAAAAAACAGAAATTGGCCATCAGGCGATAAACATTGTGCACCTTCATTAAATTCGGGAGTATTAATGTTTGGACTAAGGTAATTCGATGATGTCCATTCGTTATTTACTTTAAGGCTTCTATAAAAATCTTCTTTACCTTTTATTTGTCTGGTAAAAATTAAAGTACTTTCATCAGAAGTTAAAGCTGCAAAATATTCTTCGTCATTGGTATTTATACTTTGACCTAAATTCTCAGGCTTAAAAGCGACTGGATTTTTAATTGCCCCAATAGAGAAAATACAATCATTAATATATTTATCGACAATTGAAATTTTATCGAATTGAGCTTTCCCACTGTTCTTATATGATGTAAAATGTAAAAGGGCAGCTTCATATTCACCTGTATTTAATTCTGATTCAGCATAATAAAAAAGTCGTTCAGGAGCAAAAGTAGAAGAAATTGTAAATGCTTTTTTATAGGCTTCTTTAGCTTTTAAATAATCACCTAAAGATCTATGAATGTCTGCTAGTAATAAATAAGCTTCAATAAATTTATCATCTTCTTTGATAGCTATATTTAAAGCATTAATAGCTTCATTGAAGTTATTTAAATCAATCTGAGCACTGGCAATTTCATAATTTTTAATTGCTGACCTATCACTGCTAGTATACTTTTTTTGAGCATAACCACAGAGGCATGTCAAAAAAATTAACACAAAAAAACAGAGAGACTTCATTAATAAAGGTTATAAATTAAAACTAAGAAATTTTATGGAATATTTAAGTATTTATGCGTTTGTAATGAAATTTCCCATTTTGGGTTATTCATTACATAATCAATAATTAAAGGAATCATTTCGGCTGATTTAGACCATTCTGGTTGTAGGTATAGTTTACAATTAGGACTTACCAATTCTGCATATTCTTCGGCCCACTTAAAATCACTTTTGTTAAAAACAATTACTTTTAACTCATTTGCAGAAGGTGCAATATCTTTTCTTGGGGCTTTGAATTTTTTTGGCGAAAGGCAAATCCAGTCCCAATATCCAGAAAGCGGATAAGCACCTGAAGTTTCTATAAAAGTTGCAATTCCAGCTTCTTTTAGTTTTTTGGTTAGCGCATCTAAATTATACAAAAGAGGTTCGCCACCAGTTACCACAACAGCTTTACCCGGATATTTAGTAGCATTAGAAACTATTTCATCTATAGGAGTGAGTGGATGTAAATCTGCATCCCAACTTTCTTTCACATCACACCAATGGCATCCTACATCACAACCTCCTAATCTAATAAAATACGCTGCTTTGCCAGAGTTAAAACCTTCGCCCTGTATGGTATAAAACTCTTCCATTAAGGGAAGAAGAGTGCCGTCTTCTGGAATTATATTTTTTGTTTTCAAGTTGGCAAAGATAAGGGTATTTTGCAGATAAATGATAAGTAACCACGCAAGCATTTTTACAATTATATAAGTTTATGAAATGGTTTAAAATAGCTGAAACTAATAAAGTTGATGCTAGTATTCAAAAAATAAAGGTTAATAATCAAATTATTTGTCTCATTAATACTAATGGCAAATATGTCGCTTGCAATGTAAAATGCCCTCATGCAGGCGCTGATCTTTCTAATGGCTGGTTAGAGAACAATCAAATAGTTTGTCCTTTTCATAGGCATAAATATGATTTAAATGATGGGAGAGGAGCAGCCGGACAAGGAGATTATTTGCCTGTTTATAAAATTGAAAAACGTGATGATGGATTATATATTGAATTACCAGAGAAATGGTGGAAGAGGTTATTTAGGATTTAACAAAATACTTTAAAGCAAAATCTTTGCAGTTAACTACCTGTATTTCAGAAAAATGAAAATCCTTTAGGTTTTCAGTCACAATGCAATCGCATTTATTTTCTAGTGCAGCATAATACTCTAAACCATCCTCAAAGTCGAGTATTTTTTTATTTTCTAAGGTTTTCAAAATTGCATTTTTAGAATTTTCTGCAATTTTGATATGTTCTAGCAAGATGCTTATTTTATTTTTGGCTGCATGTGCCGAAGTCTTTTTCTCAGCAAAGTAATAAGCGATAGCTAAGCAAACTGGAGAAGTATATAAAGTATGTTGTGGATGATCTGCTAAACTTAAAATTCTAGAAGCGTAAGAAAAAACAGGATATTCTTTATTTAAAACAGCTACTAAAACATTTGCATCTAAGAAAATTTTCATTTTTTTGATGCAAAAAAATCATGATCTATTGATTTTTTAGTTTTACTTGTTTTATAAATAGCTTCGCCTTCTGCTACTTGGGTAACCCAATCAGAAATAGGGAAATCTTCTAAAGATTGATATTGCTTTTCTACTACGTTAGCCAATAAAAACTCTATTAAACGAGAAAGACTAATATTGTTTTTCTCTGCATATTTTTTGGCTTTTAAGATGATATCTTCATCAAAGCTTAAAGTTAATTTTGTATCCATGGCATCAATAATTTTATTATGTCATAAAGATAAATAGTTTACACGTAAAATTAAAATTTAAAATACGTACTAGTTGTAAAATTCTTTTTTAGCTGCAGATAAAGTATTTTTTAATAAACTTACAATGGTCATTAAACCTACTCCACCTGGCACAGGTGTAATGTATGAACATTTTGGCGCTACATTATCAAAATCAACATCACCGTAAAGTTTAAATCCCGATTTTGTTTCGGTAGAAATTTCTCTGTTCATACCCACATCAATCACAACGGCACCATCTTTTACCATATCAGCAGTTACAAAATTTTTCTGACCAATAGCTGCAATAATAATATCTGCTTTAAGCGTAAACTCTTTTAAATTGATGGTTTTACTGTGTGTTAAGGTTACGGTGGCATTTCCAGGATTTGCATTACGAGCCATTAAAATGCTCATAGGGCTTCCTACAATATTACTTCTGCCAATCACTACACAGTTTTTTCCTGCCGTAACTATTCCATAAAATTCTAACATCAGCATAATCCCAAAAGGAGTAGCTGGTAAAAAACAGGGTAAATTTCTTTGCATTCTGCCTAAATTAATAGGATGAAAGCCGTCAACATCTTTTTTATAATCTATTGCTTCGGTAACTTTTTCGGGGTTAATATGTTTAGGTAATGGTAGTTGTACAATAAAACCGTCAATAGAGGAGTCTAAATTTAATTCTTGAATTTTGATTAATAATTCGTTTTCAGAAACTGAATCATTATAACGAATAAGAGAAGATTTAAAACCAACCTTTTCGCAATTACGCATTTTACTAGCCACGTAAGTTTCACTGCCACCATCGTTTCCAACCAAAATAGCTACAAGATGTGGCTTTCTCCCTGTTTGCTCAAGAAGCTCGGCAGCTTCAATTGCAATTTGCTTTTTTAACTCCTCTGATACTAGTTTACCGTCTAAAAGTGTCATGATTGGCTAATTCTTTTTAAGATAATTTGATAATAATTTTATGATTGCTAATCTATTTTTTACTCAAATCTAAAGCATTAGATTCTGATCAGCTCCTGCAAAACTAAAAATTTTAATAGAATAAGTGCCATTAATTGTTCCAAATAACATGTACGCTAAATTTTAAAATACATGTTGGATTAGCGAAATAATTAATGGTGATTTGGATATTTTAATATGCTTTCCTTGTTGGTACCATTTAGGCGGGGGCTAAATATTTTTAGTGAAAATATCAAAAAGTATATCGCTTCAATTGTTAATGCGCTTATTTAATTTATAAAAGCATCTGATAAAAAGATTAACAATAATTTTTAATTATTTAAAAAATCCATTGCTTTTATATTGAAATTAAAGTAGATCTGAGTGGCCTGAGATTTATTGCTGATTTCTAATTTCTTGTATATTTTTTGCTTATGGCTTTTTACTGTAGAAACAGAAACAAAAAGCTGTTCGGCAATTTCTTGATCTTTAAAACCTTTAGCTATTAATTCTAAAACGGTATATTCTCGTTCAGTTAAAGAAGCCAATAATTCAGGATTTCTATCTACTATTTCCTTGTCATTTTCATTCAGCAATAAATTATTATAAAGGTAGGAGGTGAGCAGTTTGTTTTTATTCATCAATATAAATGCGGTAAATAAACAAATAATATGACCTACAAAAAGTGTTTTAACAACTACATGAATAAAAAAATCTGGAATTATAATGTTGGTATATTTTAGAGTTAATATGCTAAATAAGGTTGTAAACAATAAAATGGAAAGATAATTAAGCCAATAAGCATATTTAGTTTGATACTGAGTGAAGATTTTAGGATATAAAAAAAGAAAAACTAAACAAACAACTAAACATAAAAATATTAAATATTTGATGGTGTAATAGCTATTTAGAAAGAAACACGTAATAAAAAAAGCTGCTGAAATAACTATCAATATATAAGATATCCATAAATAGAATTTATAAATCTGAGACCTCTTAATTAAATGTAAAAGAAAAACAGACATGGATAGAATATGTAAAGAAAGCATTAATCCAACCGAATGATCTGCAAAATAAGCTTGATTTACTAACCAAAAATTATTTAAAAATCCGTTGTATAATAAAGATGTTCCTAAGCTAAGTATGGCATAGTAAATATAAAACAATGAAAAAACACTTCGCAGTCTGAAATAAACAAATACCGATACTATTAAAAATGAAAATAAAACAATGATGTTAATGATTTTCACCATTTCCTGATTGTTTTTCTTCTTAAAGAAGTTATTAAAATCGTAAAGTTTTATCGGGATATTGGTGTAAGAAGCACCTGTGGAAACCATTAAAATGGTGGTTGGAATTTTATTTTCAAAAATAAAATAAGGATTAGAGTTTAAACTTAAATTTTCATCTGGTTCGCATTTTAACCAATCCTTTGTTTCAAGTTTGCCATTTAATCTGTAAAAAATAGCTACTTCATGTATATTTACTTCATCAATCTCTAAAACATTTCTTTTTTGCTTAACATCTTGCGGAAGTTTTAATCTATAAATCTGAATAGGATCTGTACTTGAATAGGATATTCTTTTTGAAAGAAAATCAGAGATTCTAGCTTCACTATTTTTAGATAATTTTATGAATTGAGGTTGTGGGCTATTATTTGGAAAATAAAATAATATAATTATAACAATAAAAATGATAAGCGCTGCAAAAGAATAAAAACGCTGAAAAGAAAGCATAACTATGATTTATAATAGGTTCAAATATATCATTATAAATACTAAATATTAATTAAAATACTTTTTGACAAAAATCATTATTTACAAAAGAAAATAAAATGATTTTTTGTAACTGAAATTTATGAGTATTTACAAAAAAAAAGCATCATTTAAATGATGCTTCTAGATAAATTAAAATACGAGTGCTTTGTTTTTTTATTAAATTATTATCATGTAATTTATTAATTACAAAAACTTAATCTAATTTTAAAACAGCCATAAATGCAGATTGTGGTATTTCTACGTTTCCTACCTGACGCATACGTTTTTTACCTTTCTTTTGTTTTTCCAATAATTTACGTTTACGAGAAATATCACCACCATAACATTTTGCAGTAACATCTTTTCTTAAAGCTTTTACGTTTTCACGAGCAATAATTTTAGCTCCAATAGATGCCTGAATAGCAATATCAAATTGCTGACGAGGAATTAATTCTCTTAATTTCTCGCAAATACGCTTACCAAAATCATAAGAATTACTTCTATGAATTAAAGAAGAAAGTGCGTCAACATGTTCACCGTTAAGCATAATATCTAATTTCACCAAATCAGATTGTTTGTATCCTATTTGATGATAATCAAAAGAGGCATAACCTTTAGATATGGTTTTTAATCTATCGTAGAAATCAAATACAATTTCACCCATCGGCATTTCAAAAACCAACTCTACTCTATCAGCAGTTAAATAATGCTGATTCATAATCATCCCCCTTTTTTGAATACACAATGACATTACCGGACCTACAAACTCAGCCTTGGTAATGATATTTGCTTTGATAAAAGGTTCTTCTACAAATTCTAATTTTGAGGGATCAGGTAATTCCGAAGGATTATTGATTACGAAAGGATCGCCTTTTGTGGTATGTGCAATGTAAGAAACGTTAGGAACAGTAGTAATTACTGTCATATCAAATTCTCTTTCTAAACGCTCCTGAATGATTTCCATGTGCAGCATTCCTAAGAAACCACAACGAAAACCAAAACCTAAAGCAGCTGATGATTCTGGTTCAAAAACTAAAGAAGCGTCATTCAATTGCAGCTTATGCATGGCTTCACGTAGCTCTTCAAACTCATCTGTATCTACAGGATAAATTCCGGCAAATACCATGGGTTTTACTTCTTCAAAACCTTGAATCCCGGGAGCTTGACGATCTTTTAATACAATAGTATCTCCAACTTTAACTTCTCTGGCTTCTTTAATTCCCGAAATAATATAACCAACATCTCCGGTTTTAACTACATCTCTTGGTGATGGATTTAATTTTAAAATACCAACCTCATCTGCAATGTATTCTTTGCCTGTGGCCACAAATTTTACTCTGTCGTTTTTTCTAATTTCACCATTAACAACTTTAAAATAGGCTATAATCCCTCTAAAGGAATTAAAAACAGAATCAAATATTAAGGCTTGAAGCGGGGCGTCAGGATCTCCAACCGGAGGAGGAACTCTATTAATTACGGCTGTTAAAATATCTTGAATGCCTAAACCCGTTTTGCCAGATGCTGGAATAATATCTTCTCTTTTTCCGCCAATTAAATCAACAATTTGGTCTTTTACTTCTTCTGGCATTGCACCAGGTAAATCCATTTTGTTTAATACCGGAATGATATGTAAATCTTGCTCTAAAGCTAAATATAGATTAGAAATAGTTTGAGCTTGAATTCCTTGTGAAGCATCAACAATTAACAATGCGCCTTCGCAAGCAGCTATAGATCTAGAAACTTCGTATGAAAAATCTACGTGGCCTGGAGTATCAATAAGGTTAAGCGTATATTCTTGCCCTTCATGAATATAGTTCATTTGTATAGCATGACTTTTAATAGTGATGCCACGTTCTCTTTCCAAATCCATATTATCCAGTAATTGAGCTTGAGACTCACGCTGAGTAATGGTATTGGTGAATTCTAATAATCGATCTGCAAGAGTGCTCTTACCGTGATCTATGTGTGCAATAATGCAAAAGTTACGTATATGCTTCATTTGATCTGCAAAGATAGATTATTAAGGCTATTTTTTTTGAGTATTTTTTTGAATCATTCATCATTTTTTAACCTTTTACTTAAGAGTAATTTTTAAGAGTACATATATTTAAAAAGGTTATTTAGAAACATGTTTTGATGATTAATAATGAGTAGTATAATAATTTGGGCGTCCCGATAGCTATCTGGATAACACGCTGTCCGCTACCTGCCTGCCGCAGGCAAGGTATTTTTTTTGCCGAAAAAAGCCAAAAAGGATGCCGCTACCATCGTTAACGTATAACGTTTTTCTTCAGAATAATAAGTGTAAAAATTAATAGAATTAAGATTAGAAGAATATCTATTCAAAAAAAATGCAAACTGATAAACAGCTTGCATTTTTTTATAAAGGAAAACGAGAAGAATATTATTCTCTTTTTAAACCAAATTTTTCAATTTTACTATATAAATGACTTCTTTGAATGTCTATATCTTCGGCAGTTTTAGAAACATTCCAATTGTTTTTTTCGAGTTTATATTTGATAAATTCCATTTCTGCATGGTCTTTATAATCCTGAAAATTAGTAAATGAATCGTAATCAAAACCACTTGATGTGGTGCTGTTGTTGTTTTGAGGTTCGTAAATACTACCCATAGGATTTGCAAATGATTTTACGTCATCAGCGGTAATGGTTTTATCACTCAAAATAATCAATCGCTCAATTACATTTCTTAATTCTCTGATATTACCTGTCCACGGTAAAGCTTTTAATGCTTCTTGGGCATCACTATTTATTTTTTTAATCGGAATACCATAATCATTACAAATTTCTTCACAAAAATTTTGAGATAATAAGCTAATATCATCTCTTCTTTCTGTTAAAGGAGAAACATGTATATGAATTACATTTAAACGGTGATATAAATCTAAACGGAAATTACCAGCCTCAATTTCTTTTAAAAGATCTTTATTAGTAGCTGCAATTACTCGCACATTTACATCAATTTCTTTTTCGCCACCTACTCTGGTAATTTTATTTTCTTGCAGGGCTCTTAATACTTTTGCTTGTGCAGATTGGCTCATGTCGCCAATTTCATCTAAAAAAATAGTACCGCCGTTTGCTTGTTCAAATTTTCCTATTCTTTGCTTAATTGCCGAAGTAAATGATCCTTTCTCATGACCAAAAAGTTCTGATTCTATCAGTTCTGATGGGATAGCGGCACAATTTACTTCAATTAAAGGTCCGTTAGAACGATTAGATTTTTCATGTAACCACCTTGCAACCAATTCTTTACCGCTTCCATTTGCACCTGTAATTAAAACGCGGGCATCTGTAGGAGCAACTCTTTCAATAGTTTCTTTAATTTTAGCAATAGAAGGAGAATTTCCTAAAATTTCTCTCGTTTTTGTTTTATTAACTTTTTGCTTCAGCACTTTAGTTTCGGTAACTAAATTACCTCTGTCTAAAGCATTTCTAACTGTAATTAAAAGTCTGTTTAAATCTGGTGGTTTTGATATAAAATCGAAAGCACCTTTTTTTGAAGCTTCTACAGCAGTTTCTACAGTACCATGTCCAGATATCATGATGAATGGGAGGTCTGGCTTTAAATTTAAGCCGCTGCTTAGTACTTCCATACCATCCATGCGGTTCATTTTAATATCGCATAGCACAAGATCATAATCATTTTTCTTGATTAACTCCAGACCATCAATGCCATTATCGATATCGTCTACTTTAAAATCTTCATATTCTAGTATTTCTCTTAAAGTGCTTCTAATTGCTCTTTCATCATCAATGATTAAAATTTTGGCCATAATTAAATTCTTAAGGTTTGGGGTAAAGTGTATACAAATTTATACAATATTTTAAACAAAAAAAGTCCTGCAAATTGTTGCAGGACTTCAAAATGCTTGTAATAATGCAAATTTGTAAGCCGGGTTCTGTCATCCTGAAACAATTCAAGATGTCTCTACCATTTATCTTGCCATAATATTGCTATTATGGTCTATCGGTCTACCCATTTTGACAATGCTTTCACATCACAGAGCGAGCAACTCTTTCAAAACTTATTTGACCTTTCAACTCCTGAGGTTTACCACGATACATGTCGCCATGCAAAGTCGTGAGCTCTTACCTCACGTTTTCACCCTTACTAAAAGCCCAAAGACTTAAAGCGGTTTGTTTTCTGTAGCACTTTCTGTCGCCTTTATTACAAGGGCGCCTTCCCGTTAGGAAGCAGGATGCTCTATGTTGCCCGGACTTTCCTCCATCCCGCTAATAGCGGAACAGCGATAGAGCAATTTGCTTTGCAAAGTTAAGGATAAAATTATTGACAGTTATTTAAATTCTGATCTACTTCCTTAACATCAAAAATACCTTGCTTATTTCCGAATGAATTTGTGATATAAGTTAACACTTTAGCTAAATCTATTGGCGCCAAATGCTTTTCGGCAGGCATAGCAAATTGATAATCTATTCCGTTAATTTTAATAGAATCATTTAAACCGTAAACAATATAACAAGCCAGTTTTGCTCGGTTTGTTCTTAAAAATGTACTATCATTTAAAGGTGGAATCAATTGAGCTAAACCTTTACCATCAGCCATGTGGCAATTTTGGCAATGTACTTTATAAACCTGCGAGCCATCTGCATAATAACGTTGGTATTTTACACTTTCGGCGTTAACACAAGCGCTCATAAAAGCAGCTACAGAACACAAAATAAAGAAAGAATACACAATATAGTTACGCATCAATTCTTAGTTTTGTACTCATTTAAAAGTACATCCATATCTTCCATTAGCTGTTTTACTTGGGTTTCATCAGTCCCGTCATAGGCGCCTCTAATTCTTTTTTCTTTATCAATTAATAAAAAATAACCCGAATGAGTGATGCCTCCTGGCGCTTTATTATCCTCGGCAGTAAAAGACATGTACCCGGTTTTAGCTAATTGATATACCGTGTCTTTATCGCCTAGTAAAAAATGCCATTGTTTTGAACTTACCCCTAGTTTTGTAGCGTATTTTTTTAAAACAGGAATGGTATCATGCTTTGGGTCTATGGTGTGCGATAAAAATTTAACCTCTTCATTTCCCTTGAATTTATTATATATAGATAACATGTTTTTGCTCATGATTGGGCAAATGGAAGGGCAGGATGTAAAAAAGAAATCGGCAACGTAAATGCTTTTGCTTAATGAATCATTATTGATGATGATACTATCCTGATTCATAAAACTAAAATTGGGAATAGTTTGATAAATAGTATCTACCACAGTTTTACCATTAACTATTTTTTCAATAGGTTCTCTCTGACCAAGTATTGGCAGCTTTTTAGTCTCGTTATTACAAGCAGAAATGATGAATACAAAAAAAATAGGAATACAGCTTTTAATATTATATTTCATGTTATTTATATTTTTGAATGATAGCTCCACTTTTAGAAAGAGATTGATCAAATAATGTTTTAACCGAATCAATTTTTATTTTCTGATCTTTTAAATAACTCATCACCTCATCATGGTTTTTACCAGTGTAATCAGTATTAAAATTATTCATCCATTTCATCATGGCCTCATCAGCATTGGTTAATTTTATTTTTAAATCGATCATTTCTGTTTTTAGCTGAACAGTATCTAAATCTGGCTTTACTTTTTTTAGACTATCTAATTTGTTTTCTATCAGGCTTAAAGCCGATTTATTTTCTTGGAGTAAATCCATCCGACCCATTAAAACATCATGCTGATCAATCACTTCTTTTTGAAGTTTTTGTTGCTCGGCCTTTTGATTTTGGCATCCTGATAAAGCAAATAATAAGAAGACTAATGCGTAGAAGCAATTCGATATTTTAAGAATCATTTTGAGATAATATTTAAAAAGATTTACAAAGAAAACAAAATTATCTCACCCAAAAGATATAATCTGTAACGGGTAATTGTGTTCTTTCTTCTTTTAGGAGTTGCACTATTTGCCCTCTATGGTAAGTGCCATGATTTACCAAATGTGTTAAAATATCTCTTAAAGAGGTTTTAAAAGAATCTCCTTTAGAGTTTTTATAGGATATCATTTTATCAAAATCAATATCCTCTAATTGTAGTATATAGTTAGTCCAATTTGATTTATTTTGAAGCTTCATTTCATTTAAATTGGGTTGTACTTCCCAAATATTTATATCTGCCTGTAGATTTAAACATCGGTTTAACCAAACCTTTTGAGCGGTTAATAAATGAGAAAAGAGTAATTCTATTTTTGGATTAAGCAAAGGTTTCTCTTCAATAGAAGTCCAAATTTGTTGGTTTGCCCAAGCTTCATAGTTAAAGAGATTTATAAAATGGGACTTCAATTGCTTAAAGATTTAGATTTTTAGGGTTTTGCCTATTATCAAATAAAGATAGAATGACAATACGATTTTCTAATACCATGAAAAACAAAGAGGTTTGTTTAGAAATCACACATTTCCTTATTATCTTTTCTCTGTTTATTATTGGAAATTGTTTTGGGGAATTCTCTATCCGAATTAAATATTTATCAATTGACTGAGATATTTCAATAGTAATTTTTTCTCCCCATTCATCAAATAAATATTCTACCAATAAATCATATTCAGACAAAGCTCTTTGTGTCCAAATTATTGATTTAACCTTCATTTTTAGTACCTAATCTATTTATTTTTTCATTAATGATTTTTGATACATCTGCATGTGAATATACTCTTCTGGCTTCAACATCTTTTAAACCTGCCTCAATTCCAGTAATTTCAGCTTCCGACAAGCCTATCCATTCATTTTCTTCAATTTTATATTTTAATCCCAATCTACTAAATAAAGCTTTTAAAGCCGGAAGGTCTTTTTCTTTATCAACTTCTACCGTAATTGTTGTCATAACCAAATTTACAAATTAGTAAATTGAAATACATCATTTTAAAATGATCTTTCATAAAACAAAAAAAGCTGTTGAGACTCATTTCTCAACAGCTTAAATTTAAATATTTGTTTTCTTAAACAGCTAAATCGCTCATTATTTGATCTACCTTTTGCTCTAGCTCATCATTCACTTTATCAAAATCAGCTTTAGAAGCTAAAGGTTTATTTACACTGCAATAAAATTTAATTTTAGGCTCAGTACCAGACGGACGAGCAGAAATAATGCAACCATCTTCTGTGATAAATTGCAAAACATCAGATTTTGGGAAAGCCAATTCAGAAGATGTTCCGGTAAGTAAATCAGTTTCTTTTCTTAGTGTATAATCTTTTAAAGTGACCACTTTAGAACCCCCTAAAATTGCTGGTGGATTGTTTCTAAACCTTTCCATCATTGCAACAATTTCCTCGGCGCCTGCTTTTCCTTTTTTGGTAATAGAAACTAATTTTTCTTTATAGAAACCATATTTCAAATACATGTCAATCATGGCATCATACAAACTACTTCCTTTGTCTTTGTAAAAAGCAGTCATTTCGGCAATAAAAGCACAAGAAATTACGGCGTCCTTATCTCTTACAAATTCACCAACCAAATAACCGTAACTTTCTTCGCCACCTACAATAAAGGTTTCTTTACCTTGTTTTTCGGTCATTATCTGACCAATAAATTTAAATCCTGTTAAGGTATTATAGCAGGTTACATTTTTAGAGGCGGCAATTTTATCAATCAAATAAGAAGTTACAATGGTTTTAATTACATATTCTTTACCTGTAAATTTTCCTTCTTTTTCCCAAGCTTCTAACATGTAATTCACCAAAAGTGAACCTGTTTGGTTACCATTTAATAATTCAAACTCTCCTTTATGATTTTTTACGGCAATACCCACACGGTCAGCATCTGGGTCGGTAGCTAAAACTAAATCTGCATCAGTTTCTCTTGCTTTTTTCAGCGCAAGCGTTAAAGCTTCTTTTTCTTCTGGATTTGGATAAATTACAGTAGGAAAGTTGCCATCAGGCGTAGATTGTTCTTCTACTAAAATTACGTTTTCAAAACCAAAACGCTTTAAAGCTTGAGGAACCAAAGTAATTCCGGTACCATGAATAGGAGAGAACACAATTTTTAAATCTTTTTGTCTTTTTATGGCATCAGGAGAAACAGAAAGAGAAGTGATTTTATTTAAATAATCTTCATCAATTTCTTCGCCTATATAGGTGATATTTTCTGGCTTTGCAGTAAAATTAATATCATCTACACTAGCAATTTTAGCCACTTCATTCATCACTAATTTATCATCTGGCGCAACAAACTGCCCACCATCTGCTCCATAAGCTTTGTATCCATTATATTCTTTTGGGTTATGAGAAGCTGTTAACATTACTCCACTTTTACAGCCTAATTCACGTACCGCAAAAGATAATTCTGGCGTGGGGCGTAAAGCCTTAAAAAAGTAGACATGAATATCATTTGCAGAAAATACATCTGCTGTGATTTTGCCTAAAACATCAGAATTATTACGACTATCATGTGCAATAGCTACTTTTATTACTTCGCCAGGATATTTGTTTTTTAGGTAATTACTTAAACCTTGTGTTGCTGCTCCTATAGTATATTTATTTACACGATTAGAGCCCGCACCCATAATGCCACGTAAACCGCCAGTTCCAAATTCTAAATCTCTGTAAAATGAATCTGTAAGATCGGTGTAAGCCTTATTATCTATTAAATCTTGAATTTCTTTTTTTGTTTGGCTATCGTAATTACCGGTAAGCCATTGGTTAATTTTATCAGCTGTAGCTTTTTCTAATTCTTGCATATTTAGGTGGTTTCTTGTCATCAAAGTTAATACTTAAAGACAAAAAGCAAAGCAGATAAGCTTAAAGTATTCATATTAAGAATTAATTTAAGCCAATTATCCAAAAAGCAATTAAAAAATTTGTACAGGATAAAACAGGATAGACTTTATATTAACTTCTGCTAATTTTAGATTACCTAATTATAAGTGAACTAAAAATCCTTGTTATTTTATTTTAGCTGTTTTGAATTCAATTATTGAATGAGAATTTAGCTTTTAACTTTAAATGTTATTACAATATGAAAATTAAATTTTTGTGCCTATTTGGTTCATTATTTCTCTCTTTACCCGCTTTTTCTCAATATACTACTATTGTTGGCAATGATGTAACTACACCTTTACATCTTTTAAAACCAGCCTATATTACACCTTACGGAGAAACTAAACCCGCTGATATTAAACTAGTGTTGGATAGAGTTTTTAATTATTTAGATAAAGGAACGCCCGTAAATTTGATAGACCAAAGCTCTGGCAAAATCATAAGCAAATTAAACGAAGCTAATGGTAACAGTATTTTTCAAAAAGGTGATTTTAGATTGATTAGCTATGAGTGGGGTGTGGTTTACACCGGAATGTTAGCTGCTGGTACTATAATGGCTGATCAAAAATATATTGATTATACCACCAAACGACTTGATTTTATTTCAGATGTGGTTGTCAATTATAAAGAATACCTTAAGAAAAATCCAAAAGCAGTAACACCTGTAAAATCGGTTTTAGAGCCACAAGCCTTAGATGATGCAGGTTCTATGGCTGCGGTAATGATTAAAGCGCAAAGAACAAATCAAGTAAAAGCAGACTTAAAACCTATTATCAACAATTATTTGAATTATATACTCACTAAAGAATTTAGGTTGAGCGATGGAACATTAGCCCGCAACAGGCCACAACCCAATACACTATGGCTTGATGATTTATATATGAGTTTGCCGGCTATTGTTCAGATGGGCGTGTTAACGGGTGATAATAAATATTTTGATGAAGCTGTAAAACAGTATCAACTGTTCTCTCAAAGAATGTTTAATAAAGAAAAAGGCTTGTATATGCATGGTTGGGTAGAAGGAATGGATCCTCATCCACAATTTCATTGGGCTAGGGCAAACGGTTGGGGTTTAATGACAAAAGTAGAGCTTTTAGAGGCTTTACCAAAAAATCACCTAGGTAGGGCTTTAATTATGGAAATGTATAAAGCTCATGTAAAAGGCTTGGCTAATTACCAAGATGGTACAGGTTTTTGGCATCAGTTAGTAGATAGAAATGATAGCTATTTAGAAACATCTGCTACTGCAATTTATGCTTATTGTATTGCTAAAGGCATAAATGAAGGTTGGTTAAACAGCAAAGCTTACGGTCCGGTGGCATTATTGGCGTGGAATGCAGTAAGTAAAAAAGTAACCTCTTCTGGCCAAGTAGAAGGAACTTGCGTAGGTACTGGAATGGCTTTTGACCCTGCTTTTTATTATTACCGCCCTGTAAATGTTTTTGCAGCTCATGGTTACGGTCCGGTACTTTTAGCAGGTGCCGAAACTTATAAATTGTTGCAACAGCATCCTTTTGAAATTAATGATAGCTCGGTTCAGTTTACCAAATAAAGAATGAGTTTTCAAGATTAAACCTTTTCTTTCCCTTAAAAAACCAAATACTTAAGTAATTGATAAGGATTAGGGCTTTTTTATTTCACTAATTTACAATTTTAGCTAAATAGGTAACAATTTCATTAGTATTTTTTAAATAAAAGTTAAAAAATCATATATTTATTTTCTTATTAAGTCAATAAAATTTGAAATCTTTAAGTAGAAGAGATTTTTTAACCAAAAGCAGCTTGCTTGCTGGTGGAGCTTACCCAGCTTTACTCGCATTGGGAATGTTAAAAGCGGCTCCATCTTATGCTTTTAACCCTCAAGGAGATGGCAAAGGTAAAAAAGTACTCATTTTAGGCGGTGGCTTATGCGGCATGACTACTGCCTACGAATTAACAAAGTTAGGTTATAGCTGTACCATTTTAGAAGCCAGAGACCGTGTGGGCGGCAGATGTTGGAGCGTGAGAAAAGGGAGTCACAATACAGAAACAGGTTTACCAAAACAAACAGCTCAATTAGACGACGGACAGTATTTTAACGCTGGGCCAAGTCGTATTCCACATCATCATGAATTAACATTACATTATTGTAAAGAATTGGGTGTCCCACTTCAAATTTATAATAATGTGAATGAAGGTGCCTATTATTTTAGTGAAGGAAAAGGACCGCTTTCTAATCAAAAAATAAAAGTGAGGGAAGTGCATAATGATATGAGAGGTTATATGAGCGAATTGCTGCATAAATCTATCAGTCAGGATAAGCTTGATTTGGCTTTAAGTAAAGATGATATTGAGAAAGTGTTAGAATATTTACGAGCCGAAGGAGGTTTGGATATTGATAACCTATATAAAGCGTCAGCAAGAAGAGGATATACGGTTGCCCCATCTACCGGCAATCAAGCTGGTAAAGTTGCCGAAGCTCATCGTTTGGCCGATTTAATTTCTTCCGGTTTAACCGACCCTGATTTTTATAACGTGGCCGAATATACTTATGAACTGCAAATGACCATGTTTCAGGCGGTAGGAGGTATGGATAAAATTGCAACCGCATTAGAGAAAAAGGTAGGTACGCTCATCAAAAAAGGAGCAGAAGTGACCTCAATTATCAATACAGACGCAGGTGTAAAAGTAAGTTATACAGATACAACAGGAAAACAAGAAGCATCAGCAGATATTTGTATTTGCACCATCCCCTTAACGGTATTGAGCAATTTAAACCATAATTTTTCTTCTGATGTAAGTAGGGCAATAGATTATGCATCTTACATAGCCACCGGAAAAATAGGCTTGCAATTTAAACGCCGCTTTTGGGAAGAAGACGAACAAATTTATGGTGGTATTACTCATACTAATAATGATTTAACTCAAATATTTTATCCTTCTAATGATTATCAGTCTAATAAAGGGGTGTTGTTAGGTTATTATAATTTTAATGATAAGGCGATAAAAACAGGTAATCTTTCTTTAATAGATCGTGAAAAATTGGCTTTAGAAAAAGGAGCTTTAATTCATCCTCAATATCTTAAAGAGTTTGAAAAATCTTTTTCGGTAAGCTGGCATAAAACGCCTTGTAGTTTAGGCGGATGGGCTTTATACACCTCAGAAACAAGAGAAAGTATGTATAAAGCATTATTAAAACCAGATAAGCAGGTTTATTTTGCTGGCGAACACATGACTTATTTAAACGCTTGGATGGCTGGTGCATTTGAATCGGCTAGGAGTGTGGTTACAGAAGTAAATAATAGGTTGAGCGAGCAGCGGGGAGAATATAAAAAAGTTGATAAATAGTTTGAAAGGGTTAGGTTATTTAATTATAAATAAAGGTTTTTAAAAAATAAAATATGGCAAATTCTATGAACAGACGTAGCTGGATTAGATCTAGTGCGTTTATGGCAGCAGGAATCACTTTTTTTAGTGGAACATTTACTTCGGCAATTGCTAAAACTAAGGCAATTAAATCTTCGGTAAAGCGAGTATTTTTTGAATCCGATCAATCGGCAGCGCAGGCTTTTCCTAATGAAATTAAAGCCCGTTTGTTAGCCAATGAAAACCCATTTGGACCTTCGGCGAAAGCCAAAAAAGCCATTCTTGATGCTGTTGATAAAAGCTACCAATACCCATTTGCCCACTTTGGCGAATTGGTTAATAAAATTGCTGTTTTTGAAGGGGTTAAGCCCGAGCAAATTATGTTAGATGCTGGCTCAAGTCCAATTTTAAAAGCGGCAGCCATTCATTTCACCAAAAAAGGAGGTAACATTATCACTTCTGACCCCAGTTACGATGATTTACCTTCAACAGCGGAAGGTTTTGGAGCGCAAATTATTGCTGTTCCGTTAACGGCCGAATTTAAATTAGATTTAGATGGGATGGAAAAAAAGATCAATACCGATACTAAATTGGTCTACATCTGTAATCCTAATAACCCAACAGCCACCGTGGTGGATACTGCTAAATTGAAAGCATTTGTAGAAAGAGTTTCTGCAAAAGTTCCTGTTTTTATTGATGAAGCTTATATAGATTATTTGGATGATCCACAATCTGTTACCTTATTTTCGGCAGTTAAAAAAGGTCAAAATGTGATTGTGGCTCGTACATTTTCTAAACTTTACGGTTTTGCTGGCTTAAGAGTTGGCTATGCCATTGCGCAAGCAGAAATGGTTAAAACTTTAGACGCTTATACCAATGGCGCCATGTCTATTTCGGCAACTTCTTTAATGGCAGCTATTGCTTCTCATCAAGACCGTGAGTTTTTAGACGATACCAAAAAGAAGACACAAGTTTCTAAAGATTTCCTTTATAAAACCCTAAAAGAAGAGGGTTATACCTACATTCCTTCGTTTGCTAATTTTGTGATGTTTCCAATTAAAATGGATGGTGATAAGTTTGTTTCTGAAATGAGAAAAAGAGGAGTGGGAATTAGAAATTGGGAATTTAATAAGCAGCATTATTGCCGAGTAAGTATTGGAACCTTACCAGAAATGCAGCTTTTTGCTGAAGCTTTTAAACAAATTTCTTAATTTATTGATTTAAATCATTCCCTTATTATGATACGTTTTTTTAGTCTGATTTTCATTGTATTTATCTCTTTTAGGGTTGCTGCTCAAATTGTTAATCCAAGACCTTTAACTATTGATGAATATCAAAAAGCCAAAACCTTTACCATAGCTAGTTTGGATAATGATACTTATGTGAAATTTGAAAATACTTATATATTAGATCGTTATGAAGGTAAAAAACCAGTTTTCATCACCGGAGATGATGGCAATAAAAAGCGAATAGACTTATATAAACTGGTTGCTAAAGAAGGGATGCAAGAATTGGGTTTGATGGTTTTTTATACCAATGAAAAGTCAAAAACTTATCAGGTATTAGTTCCCAATTTTACTGCTGATGGTAAAGTTTGGGAGAAATATTTTGAAGACATTCATGCGGTAGATAAGGTAGAGCAAAACTTTATTTTAAAACTTTCTTATGTGTTATCACGAGAGCTTTCTTTTCAGCAGTTTAAGAACATTAACGGAGGCAAAGAAATTAAAGATGAACATGCTACTTATGGAAATGATATCTGTTTTCCAGGAGACCAGTTAGTGAGCATGAAAAATGGCGAATCTAAGTTTTTGAAAGATATTAAAGCTGGAGATGAAGTAATTTCTGTTGATCCAAATACTCAGGAAGCTACTTTGGTAAAAGTTAAGGAATTAAAAATACATGAAGCAAAAAACTATGCGGTTACACAGCTGGTTTTAATTAAAGATAGGATAGAAGGCAATCAAATTTATTTACAAAGTAAGGTGGTAAAAGCTACGCCAAATCACCCTATGCTAACTCATTTAGGTCATAAAGAAATAGGAAAAATAACTTTAGGCGAAAAAGTTTTTTGTATTAACGATGCTACCCAAAAGCTAGAAGAATTTAAAGTATTGCTGCAAAAGGAATTTACAGAAGGTAGCCAAAAAGTTTATAATATTGAAGCCAATGCAGGTTCTACTTTATTATTAAATGGGGTAATGGTTAAGCAGAAGTAGCTATTTAGTGAATTTTCTTAACTTTTAAATGGCTTTAAAATCTACTAAGATTATATAATTCTTGGTTTTTAAATTCTACCTTGGTTAAATATCTTAAATTACTTTATGTTAATTGCACTTTCTATTCTCACTTATTTATGCATTCTTTTTGTTTTATTGCCAATAGTAAAAAGTGACTTCTGGATATTTAGATCTTTAGAATATTCGCGTTTTCAAAACTTTATTATCTGTGTAATTATAGTATTTCTTTGGATTATCTATTATGCTTTATTTAATGAAATTGACATTTTTGCTTTTTGTATAAATGCCTTATGTGTGGTTTATCTTACGGTCAAAATTATTCCCTATTCTATTTTCGGTATTAAAGAAATAAAACGAGTAAAGAAAAGAAATGCTAACAGAGAAATTAAAATATTGAGTGCAAATGTTTTGCAAGATAATACTGCTTACAATAAATTATTACAACAGATTTCAGTCAGTAATCCCGATATAGTTTTTCTTTTAGAAACTGATGAAAAATGGCAAAATGCAGTAAAAAGCTTAAAAGAAAATTATCCCCATAGCATCGAAGTTCCTAAAGAAAACACTTATGGAATGTTGTTTTACAGCAAGTTTAAATTAATTGATAAAGAAATTAATTATATCGTAAAACATGATATTCCTTCTGTTAGTTGTAAAGTGATATTACATGATGAAAGTATCATCCAAATATGGGGATTACACCCTGAGCCGCCTGTACCTGGTGAAAGTTTAACCTCAACGGCTAAAGATAAAGAATTGGCTATTATTGCATTAAAAGTGAAACAATGTAAATTACCCACGATTGTTATGGGCGATTTAAACGATGTGGCATGGAGTAATACTACTTCATTGTTAACCAAAACTAGTGGTTTGCTAGACGTTAGAAAGGGAAGAGGATTTTACAGTACTTTTTCTGCTCATCACTGGTATATTCGCTTTCCTTTAGACTATATTTTTTGTTCTGCCGATTTTGGTTTCATTAGCATGAAAAGATTGAAATATAATGGGTCAGATCATTTTCCAATTTACACCCATTTAATTTACGCTCCAAAATTGAAGAAAACTCAAAAAAAGGAAGCGCCAAATAAAGAAGTAATTACCGAAGCTAAGGAAACAGCTGGCCAAAGAATAAAAGTGGAGTAAATGAATTGTTTATGTGGATTATTTAGAAGTTAAAGCATTTTTCAAACGATAATCATCAATCACATTTAAAGCCATCTTTTTAATTTCTTTAGCTGTTTTTGAATCATTCATGGCTACGGCAAATTCAATTAACTCCATGCTTTTTTCTACAAAGCTGTTTTCATGGTAAGCTTTTAGATGCTCTTTCCCTACAGATATTTTTTCTCGCATTTTAATATTGAGTTCATAGCGTTCTTTTATTACACTAAATTCTCGAACTGGGTTTCCAATATATTCATTAATTATATCGTATGATTTAGCTTGAAATAATTTGTCTTTTACAAATAACCAGCAAAGTTTTGCAAATTTTGGTTGTGTGGCTTGTATGGTTTTAAAGAGTTCGATAGTTTTATCGCTTTCATCTAAAGTTCTGTTAATACCCGAAACGTCTTGAAATAAGCTTGTTGACTTTTCGCCATTTAGTAATCGTTTTGTTTTTTGATCTCTTATTTGTTTTAAAGAATCTAATGCAGGAGGGTATTGTTCACCTAGTTTCTTCCAGTCAGATAATGCAAAAGATAACCTAACTCCAGTCATTTCTTTCTCTTTTTCTAAAGCGTGATGATGAAACCATATACAACGCTCTAATGCTTCTCCATTTTTTCCCTCTTTAATCAATAGTCTAGTATCGGTTAAATATTTCTGCATATCCTGAGCATTTACGGATAGCGATAAAAAAGCTACAATTACAAATAGAATGTTTTTCATTTTAGGTTTTTTTGATGTTTTTGAAATTTAAGTTTAAAGATAGATTTAATTTTTTTTAAAATTTTACTACCCTATCCACTAATTAACATTAATTCTTAACTGTTCTAAATGTTAGCGTAAGCGCATCTCGAACTTACAAATGAGAAGGATTTGTAATCCACCTAAACGTTCTGTCAAATTATGATAAACACAATATCCTTTTGTAGATTAGGAAACTTTCCTAAATAAAACTTCAAACCTTACTTTTTTAGAATTAAAATCTGAAATAGGCAATAAATATTGCCATTTTCCAAATAAAATTTGTGTTCCATTCCTATAATCACAAGGTTTTTTCTATTTTTAGCCACTTTTAAAAAATTAATAAAAAAGGCAAATTCTAATCAAAAATGAAGGTTTTAAAATTTGGAGGTACCTCTGTAGGTAGTCCCGAGCGGATGAAAAAACTCCTTGATATTATCAACCCAACAGAAAGACAAATTGTTGTTTTATCTGCTGTTTCTGGTACTACAAACAGTTTAGTGGAAATTTCTCAGGCTTTTTTAGCTGGAGATAAACCCAAGGCCAACCTGTTAATTAAAGCCCTCAAAGATAAGTATGAACTTTTTATTCAGGAGTTATTTAACAAACCTGAGTTTTTAGAGCAAGGTAAAGAAGTAATAGATTACCACTTTGATTTATTGTTTGCTTTCTCTAATGATTTATTTACTGCAATAGAAGAAAAAGTCGTTTTAGCACAAGGAGAGCTACTTTCTACTACTTTATATCATGTTTACTTAAAAGAAATTGGGGTATCATCAGTTTTGTTACCTGCTTTAGAATTCATGAAAATTGATGAAGATAATGAGCCTATTGTAGATTACATTACCGATCATATTCAACCTTTGTTAGACGCTGCGCCTCAAAACAATTTGTTTATTACACAGGGTTTTATTTGCAGAAATTCTTTTGGGGAGATTGATAATTTACGTAGAGGAGGAAGTGATTATACGGCTTCTTTAATTGGTGCAGGAATCAGATCTGAAGAAGTTCAAATTTGGACAGATATTGACGGAATGCACAATAACGATCCTAGAATTGTAAAAGGAACCAAGCCCATTGCTAATTTATCTTTTGATGAGGCTGCGGAATTGGCTTATTTTGGAGCTAAAATTTTGCATCCACAATCTGTTTTTCCGGCTCAGAAATATAAAATCCCAGTAAGGTTGTTAAACACCATGGACCCAAAAGCACATGGAACTTTAATATCCAGCGAAAGCGAAAAAGGAAAAATTAAATCTATTGCTGCTAAAGATGGCATTACCGCTATTAAAATTCAAAGTAGCCGTATGTTGTTGGCTTATGGCTTTTTACGCCGAGTTTTTGAAGTTTTTGAACGTTACAAAACTCCAATTGATATGATTACCACTTCTGAAGTAGCCGTTTCTGTAACTATAGATGATACTAAATATTTAGGCGAAATTACCAGAGAATTAAGTGATTTTGGCATTGTAGAGGTAGATGTAAACCAATCTATTATTTGCGTAGTGGGTGATTTTGGGGCTAACACTCATGGTTTTGCTTCTAGGGTATTTGAATCCTTAAAGCATATTCCTTTAAGGATGATTTCTTATGGGGGTAGCAATTATAACGTTTCTCTTTTGGTAAAATCTGATGATAAAGTAGAAGCTTTAAGAAGTTTACATAATCGTTTATTTGAATAGTTGATGAGAAAGATGTTTAATTCTGCTATTGTAGAATCATTTAAAGCTAAAGAAACACCTTTTTATTATTATGATCTTTCTTTACTGAAAGAGACTTTAAATGAGTGTAAAACTGCGGCAGATCAATACCATTTTCACGTACATTTTGCTTTAAAATCTAACTTTAATGACAAGGTTTTAAATATCATTAAATCAAAAGGTTATGGTGCAGATTGTGTTTCGGGTGGCGAAATAAATAAAGCTATTGAAATTGGTTTTAAAAAAGAACAAATTGTATTTGCAGGCGTAGGGAAATCTGATGCCGAAATTAATTTCGCCTTAGATCAGGATATATTTTCTTTCAATGTAGAATCTATTCAGGAGTTAGAGGTGATTAATGAATTAGCCGCAGCAAAAGGAAAAATTGCTTCGGTAGCTATTAGAATTAACCCTAACGTTGATGCGCATACGCATCATTATATTACTACCGGTTTAGATGAGAATAAGTTTGGAATAAACACTTGGGATTTACCTGCAGTTTCTGAAACTTTAAAAGCTTGTAAAAACTTAAGCTTTTTAGGAATCCACTTTCATGTGGGTTCTCAAATAACCGATATGAATGTTTTTAAAAGCCTTTGCATTAAAGTAAATGAAATGCAATTATGGTTTGAAGAGCGTGGAATGCCTGTTAAAGTATTAAACGTAGGTGGTGGTTTAGGGGTTGATTATTATCATCCAGATGAAAACTCGATTCCAGATTTTGATAGTTATTTTAAAATATTTAACGATTTCTTGGAGGTTAAACCTCATCAAGAAGTTCATTTTGAATTAGGAAGAGCTTTAGTTGCACAATGCAGTAGCTTAATTTCTAAGGTTTTATACATCAAAAACGGAATCAAAAAAAACTTTGCCATTATTGATGCCGGTATGACTGAGTTAATGCGCCCAGCTTTATACCAAGCTTATCATAAAATAGAGAACCTGAGTAAGGCTGAAGGCTTAGGATTGACGGTAGAAGGTAGCTTAAACCATACACCTCACACCTCAAACCTCTTTTATGACGTGGTTGGCCCAATTTGCGAGTCTTCTGATTGTTTTGGAAAAGAAGTGAATTTACCAGAAACTAAAAGGGGAGATTTAATAGCTTTGAGAACAGCAGGTGCTTATGGAGAAGTAATGGCTTCGGCTTATAATTTAAGGTCGGCTATCAGACATGTTTATTCAGAAGGATAAAAAACTACATATTTTAATTGTTTACAATGCCAAAATACCCGCTTTACTCTACGGAGGAATTCAGCGGGTAATTTGGGATTTAGGTAAATCATTAGTTAATAAGGGTTTTAAGGTTTCTTTTTTAGTAAAAGAAGGCTCTTACTGTGATTTTGCGGAGGTGCTTTTTTATGATCCAAAAAAAGACTTTAATAGCCAAATTCCTGATGATGTTGATTTCGTCCATTTTTCTACAGATCCATTAGAAGAAATAAAAAAACCTTTTTTGGTTACCGAGCATGGCAACCCTTCATTTGGTGAAAAATTAAATATTCAAACTGTATTTGTAAGTAAAAACCATGCAGAAAGATATGGTTCTAAAGCTTTTGTTTACAATGGTTTAGATTGGGATAATTATCCAAAAACAGATTTAAACCAAGCAAAAAAAGGATTTCATTTTTTAGCTAATGCCGCTTGGAAAGTGAAAAATGTAAAAGGAGCAATCGCTATCACTAAAAAAGCTAAAGAAAAGTTAACTGTTTTAGGAGGAGATAGATTCAACTTTAAAATGGGTTGGAGATTTACTTTTGACACTCATGTGCGCTTTAAAGGAATGGTGAATGATATAGAAAAAGCAAAATATATTTCTAAATCTAAAGGATTAATTTTCCCAGTGCTTTGGCATGAACCATTTGGTTTAGCTATTATAGAAAGTTTATATTTTGGCTGCCCTGTTTTTGCAACTCCTTATGGCTCTTTAAAAGAAATAATTACCGCCGATTTTGGCTTTCTATCTGCCTCTGAAGATGAATTAGCAAATGCTATTAAAAATGCATCGTCATTTGACGCGGCTAAATGCCGTGAATATGCTTTAGATACATTCTCGGCAAATGAAATGTGCAATCAATACCTAAAACTTTATGAAAAGGTATTAAACGGAGAAAAATTGAATGATAGTTTGCCTACACTTCAACAAGAGAAAAAAGCTAAATATTTACCTTATTCCTGAAAAAACTCTACCAATTCTCCAAAATAGCTAGTATTCCAACCATCGGTAAATTCATCATAAACTTCATCGGGGATATTAGTGTGCAATAACTCTATAGAAGTTCCTTTTTTATTATTTTCATGAATTTTTATAGTCACAATAGATTCTTCATCCTGACCATCAAAATACCACTGTTGTATTATCTTTTTGTTTTCTTCAAACTCTAAATTTTTTCCAGTAATATCTCCATCAAATAAAGAAAACTCCGAACCAGGTTCAGTACTCATTTCTGCTTCTGCACCAGTAAATAATTTCACACTTAATGGGTTGGTTAAAGCCAAATAAACTTCTTCTGGTGGAGCTGGAATGGTATAATATTTTTTAAAATCTTTCATGTTTGGGAGTCCGCAGTCCGCAGACTAAAGTCGACAGGCTAAGTGATTAAATAAAAAAAAACATCCCAAATTGTAAGTTTGGAATGCTCAAAATTAACATAAGATTTTATTCTAAGGAGAACTAAATTTTTGTTCCTTAAAATTAATTGGAGTTTTTCTTGCCGGTTAAAATAAGTACCACTCCAACTACTAAAACTGCTCCACCTACAAAAGGAGGCCAGTTTACACTTTCTTGTTTATCAGCCGAAACCTGAATAGGGCCTGCATCAATTACTTTTACTTTTCTGGTGTAAGAAAAGCCTCCCCAAATTAACATTGCAATTCCTACAACTGTTAAAATAATTCCTAGCGTTTTGTTCATGATATAAGGTTTAATTTTTTAAACTGAAACAAACATTATACCACTTACTAGGTAAAAGCATTCTCCCCGGTAATATCTAAACCGGTAATTAATAAATGAATATCATGTGTACCTTCATAAGTCACCACCGATTCTAAATTCATCATGTGGCGCATAATTGGGTATTCGCCAGTAATTCCCATTCCGCCTAACATTTGTCTGGCTTCTCTGGCAACATTTAAAGCGGTTTCTACCGAGTTTCTTTTACCCATAGATATTTGTGCCGGAGTAGCTCTGTTTTCATTTTTAAGCATTCCTAATCTCCACACCAATAACTGCCCTTTGGTAATTTCGGTAATCATTTCGGCTAGTTTCTTTTGTTGTAACTGAAACTTAGCAATTGGTTTTCCAAATTGCTCTCTTTGTTTGGTATAACGTAAAGCAGTATCATAACAATCCATCGCAGCACCTAAAGCTCCCCAAGCAATGCCAAAACGAGCTTGATTTAAGCAACTCAACGGACCTTTTAATCCTTTTACATTAGGTAAAATATTTTCTTTAGGGATCTCTACATTATCAAAAACTAATTCGCCAGTAGCCGATGCTCTTAACGACCATTTATTATGAGTTTCTGGCGTAGAAAAACCTTTCATCCCACGTTCTACAATCACGCCTCTTACAATTCCTTCTTCATCTTTAGCCCATACTACGGCAATATCAGCAAACGGAGAGTTAGATATCCACATTTTGGCTCCGTTTAAAATATAATGAGTCCCTGCATCTTTAATGTTGGTGGTCATGCCGCCTGGGTCAGATCCATGATCGGGTTCGGTTAAACCAAAACAACCCATCAATTCTCCGGTAGCTAATTTTGGAAGGTATTTTTTACGTTGCTCTTCAGATCCAAAAGCATAAATAGGATACATTACCAAAGAACCTTGAACAGAAGCGGTAGAACGAATACCCGAATCGCCTCTTTCAATTTCTTGCATAATAATACCGTAAGAAATATAATCTAATCCCGCACCTCCATATTCTACCGGAATGGTTGGTCCAAATGCACCTATTTCTCCCAAGCCTTTAATTAAATGTTTAGGAAATTGAGCTTTCTGAGCGTAATCGTCTATAATTGGGCTCACTTCTTTTTTAACCCATTCTCTTACCGTACTCCTTATTAATTTATGCTCTTCGGTTAATAATTCGTCTAGTAAATAATAATCTGGATGTTCGTATAAATCTTTCTTGGCAGATTTATGGATAGCTTCTTCTAGCATAACAATTGGTTTGTTTCAAATCTAATAAATCAATTTTAATTTTTTGTAATGGGGGCGTTTAAACACGCTTTCCGCTTTATCTTCATCCCCGAAAAGGGGATAAAGGATGCCGCTTCAATCGTTAACGCTCTCTGCTATTAACAAAGGATTGCATTCAAAACAAAAAAATCAGGTTAAATTGGTATAATTTTGAATTATTTGGATTTACTTTCATCTTTGAGGCAATGAGTAAGATCACGAGAAGAATTGGTTTAGAAGGAGTGAAGTTTAACGCAGCTGTAGGTTACTATGCTGAGGAACGTATTTTTAAAAACAACTTTTTGGTAGATGTGCAAGTGGCTTTTGAACAAGCAGAAGGTTCAAATACCGAAGATTTAAGTACAACCGTTAATTATGCCCTTTTATATGATATTTGTGCCAAAGCTTTTGAAAATGAGGCTTTATTGATAGAAACCCTAGCTCAAACTATTTTAGAAAATATAAAAAGTGATTTTACTTTTGTGGATGAAATTATGGTGCGCATTAAAAAGTTAAATCCACCGCTTAAAGCCCAAATTCAATATTCTTTTATCGAGTTAAACTATAAAAAATAACATGCCATTTACGCCCGTAAGTCAACATATCATTCTTGAATTAACTGCTTTAGTAGGCAAAGATGCTGTTTTTACTGATGAAGAAAACCTTTTAAAATACAGTAAAGACGAAACTGAAGATTTAAGTTTTTTTCCAGAAGTGGTACTTAAACCTAAAACTACCGAAGAAATCTCTGCTGTTTTAAAATACTGTAATGAGCATCATATTGCGGTTACCCCAAGAGGCGGGGGAACTGGTTTAAGTGGTGGCGCTTTACCTGTACATGGAGGCGTAGTTTTATCCCTAGAAAAACTGAATAAAATTATTGAAATAGACGAAAGAAACCTTCAAGCAACAGTAGAGCCCGGCGTAATAACCGAAGTATTTATGAATGCCGTTGCAGATAAAGGTTTACTTTACCCGGTAGATCCATCTAGTAAAGGTTCTTGTTTTATTGGTGGAAACATGGCTCACGGTAGTGGCGGCCCCAGAGTAGTAAAATACGGAACCATACGAGAGTATGTTTTAAACTTTGAAATGGTTTTAGCCAATGGCGAAATTATTTGGACGGGAGCTAATACATTAAAATACGCATCTGGATATAATTTAACGCAGTTAATGATTGGTTCTGAAGGTACTTTAGGGATCATTACCAAAATTGTTTTAAAATTAATTCCACAGCCTTTGCATAACATATTATTGCTAGGGTCATTTCCTACTAATGAAATAGCTTGCGAAGCTGTATCGGCAATTTTTAGAGCTGGCATTACCCCATCGGCTTTGGAGTTTATGGAGAGAAAAGGAGTGGAGTGGGTGGTAGAAAATGATGGAATTAATTTTAATTTGAATCCGCAAGCTCAAGCATTTTTAATGATAGAGGTTGATGGCGCCAATATGGATATGCTTTTTAATGATTGTGAAATTATTAATGGAGTTTTAGAACAATACCAATGTTTAGAGGTTTTATTTGCCGATACCGCTACACAAAAAGAAGAGCTATGGAAAATGCGACGAACCATGGCGGTTTCTGTAAAATCTAATTCGGTTTATAAAGAAGAAGATACCGTAGTTCCCCGAGCCGAATTACCTAAACTGATTAACGGAATTAAAGAAATTGGTTTCAGATACGGTTTTGATTCTGTTTGTTATGGCCATGCTGGCGATGGCAATTTACATGTGAACATCATTAAAGGAAACATGAGCGACTACGATTGGACGCATAAGCTTAAAGATGGCATTAAAGAAATATTTGAATTAACTGTAAAATTAGGAGGTACAATTTCTGGCGAACATGGCATTGGCTTGGTTCAAAAAGAATACATGCCTATTAAATACTCTGAAATTCATTTAAACTTAATGCGAGGAATTAAGCAAGTTTTTGATCCAAACGGAATTTTAAATCCCGATAAGATATTTTAAAACCTACCAGAAATAGAAAACCCATTTTGTCCTAATACTTTAGCAGGAGAGAAATTTAAAATGAATTTTTCTGGTTTAATACTCATTCTTGGGTGGTAAATGCTGTAAGCTAACTTTGTACTTAATATCCCAATTCCTGCACCTACAATAACATCCGACAGGTAATGTTTGTTATTCAGTAAACGATAAATGCCTACGCTGGCAGCTATTGGATAAGCCGCATAACTTAAAACCGGAGCACTGTTTTTTAATCCTTGATGAAATAACTCGGCACCGGTAAATGCTGTTGCCGTATGGCCAGATGGAAAAGAATTATCGCCTGATGCATCTGGTCTGGTTTCATGTATTGTTTTTTTAAGGATATTAACCGTTATGGCCATGGTTGCATAACTAATAGCGGTAACTATTGCCCTAGATTTAAAGTTTTGATGAGGTAAATATCCATTCAATAAAAAAGCACCAGCAGGAATGTATTGGGCTACATTATCTAATTGCGATTTAAAAAACGGAAAATCTTCTCTTAAATCAACTTGTAATTCTTTGCTTTCATGCCCAACTTGTGTAAAACCAACAATCATAAATGCTGCTGGCAGGGCGGCTTTTTTCCAAGTAAGTTTATAGCGTGTAGAATCTTTTTGCTGTGCAAAAGTTAATGAAATGAAGGAAACTAAAATAAGGATACTTAAAATTAATTTCCTCATATAGCTAAAGCATCAATTACTTTTTGTGGAGGAACAATAGGTTTTCCGTTAGCTGTAAAAACGGCTATTACTTTAGCTTTTAAAACCAATTCGTTGTTGTTTTTAAAAATGCTTTGGTTAAAAATAAACTTCAGATTTCCTTCTCTTTCTACCAATAAGGTAATAGAAAACAGATCGCCACTTTTTAAAGATTTTTTATAATCAATTTCTATCCTATACACCACAGGGTCTATACCTTCGTGATGCAACTGCGCAAAATCTAAACCCACAGATTGTAAGAATTTATGCCTGGCGTGTTCTAAATAATTTTGATAAACTGCATTATTTACAATTCCTTGCAGATCGCATTCATAATCTCTCACTTCAAAATTTAAACTAAAACTCATAAGCCTTCAAAATTTATCATGGCTAGTTTTTCCCTTTCGGGGATGGGAGCTGATTGGTTACTTCTATAATCAAAACAAACCTGAATGGTTTTGCCCTTGGCTTTAATTACAGTATCATCATTATTTTGGGTGACTAATAAATAGTCTAAATCCCAACTGCTGTTGCCAATTCTGCTGGTTTTAACGTAAGCAAATAGTTCATCAGCAAGTACAATAGGTTTTAAAAATTCAACTTCCGCTTTAGCCAGTATTATCCCCATTTCATTCCAATCCCACTTTATAATTTCGTTCCAGTAATTAGAGCGGGCTTGTTCAAAATAGGTGAGGAAGATAGCATTGTTTGCATGTCCAAATAAATCCATATCAGAAAACCTGATGGGAATGGGTGTTTTGTATTTAAAGTCGTTTAGACTGGTGTTTTTATTCATTTCGGTAATTATGTCGCTTTATCTTGTCTTAAACAGACAAAAAGTCTGTAATAATAAGGTTTTTAGGCATTGGTATAAGAGTTGAAAAAGTCTAAATATCTAACAATATTATAAAATAAGGAGGATATAAAAATGACTTTAGTAAAATTTAACGACGGTAAAAAATTAAACCACTACTCAACTTTTAACCATTTGTTTGATTCGTTTTTAAAAGATGAATTTATTAACGAAAGACCAATGCTTAAAGTGCCAGCAGTAAACATATCAGAATCAGAAAATCATTTTCATATTGAATTAGCTGCACCAGGTTTAAAAAAAGAAGATTTTAAAATTTCTATTGATAAAGACGTGTTAAAGGTTTCATCTGAAGGTAAAAAAGAAGAAAACAAAGCGCAGCAAAAAATAAATAGAAAGGAGTTTAGCTATGATTCATTTACAAGATCTTTTAATTTACCAGATTTAATAGATCACTCAAATATTGAGGCTACTTATGATGCAGGTATTCTTAAAATAGACATTGCTAAAAAAGAAGAAGCTAAAATTCAAACCAGAGAAATTTCAATAAAGTAAAATTTTGTGTGGTGGTTTAGGTGAGTCAATCCCGACTATTTATAGTTGGGATTGCTTTTTTTAGATAGATTCTTCAATATTTTCTACATTTGTAACTATGATCTTAGAAGTATTAGATACCCGCCGTAAAGCTTTAAAAATAAATTTAGACGAGAACATTTATGGAACCTTTGCCGAAATAGGTGCAGGGCAAGAAGTGGCTCGTAATTTTTTTACTGCTGGTGCTGCATCTGGTACAATTGCTAAAACCATGTCGGCTTATGACATGACTTTTAGTAATGAAATTTATGGTTTAGAAGAATCGGGCAGGTATGTTTCTAAATCTAGGTTAGAGAAAATGCTTGATCATGAATTTCAATTACTTGGTGATAGATTATTAGGCGATAAATATAAAACGCGTACATTCTTTTCCTTTGCTGATACCGTAACTACCTTAAATTATAATAAATCTAATGATCCGCATGGTTGGTTGGGTATCAAATTCCAGTTAGAACCTTTTGGCCCTGCTAATGAAATTATTTTCCACGTAAGGTTGTTAGATAGTGATGCATCATTACAGCAAAATGTATTGGGTATTTTAGGGGTAAATTTGGTTTACGCCGCTTTTAATTATTATGCCGAGCCGCAAAGAATGATAGAATCTTTGGCTGATAACTTAAGTACAGGTTCTGTAGAAATAGATTTAATAAGTGTTAAAGGCCCAGCTTTTGAAAACTTAGATGAAGTTTTGGTAAATCTTTTTTTGATAGAAAAAGGTTTCTCTAGTGCCGCAGTTTTTATTCCAAAAGTGGGAGTAATGCAGGCCAAAGATTTAATGTATAAGCAACATGTAATGATTTTAAGAACGCGGTTTAACCAAAAATCTAAACCAGATTTTGATTTTTTTAACCATGCCGTAGTTCAATATAAAGCTTATATGGAAATTGGTGATGTAGAATTATTAACCATGGCTGAGCTTACGCTGAATAACATGATGGAAAAAATTCAGGTAGAGGATGGTGATCTGTTAAACAGGGTAGCAAAAAGAGCTAACGAAATTATGGAAATGGGACATGCCGTTATCATTTCTAATTTTAACCGCCATAATAAACTGGCTAAATATTTGGCCAAATGCAAGCCTAAAAGTGTGGGCATTACTACCAGCATTTCTAACTTAAAACACATTTTCTCTTCAGAGAATTACGGAGAAAACTACACCAATCAATTACTGGCTTACATTAGTGATTTATTTAGTGGCAACGTAAAGTTGTTAACTTATCCTTATAGAGATATCAAAAATAAAACCATCGTCACTACCAAAAATTTAGATGTATCGGCATCAGCCAAACCTTTGTTTGATTTCTTAATTCAAAATAAGTATATTATTGATATAGAAGATATTAAGGAGCCAGAAGACGAGGGGTAATTAGTTTCTCATATTAATATATTGCAAAGGTTGCCCAAAATCGTCGGTACGGCAAAGCTGAATAGTAGCTTGCAAATCGTCAATCTTTTTAGCGGTTACCCTTACTTGATCTTCCATAATAGCAGCTTGCACTTTTAAGCCCGAATCTTTAATTTTCTTCACGATTTTTTTTGCGGCTTCTTTATCAATTCCTTCTTTTACAATCACGTCTTTTTTAATCATGTTGCCAGTAACACTTATAAAAGGTTTTTCAAAATCAAGTGCTTTAGGATCTATGCTTTGTTTTACAAATCTAGAGATGATGGCATCTGTAATTGCTTTTAACCTCATATCATCTTCGGTAATAATGGTGATGGTGTTGGTTTTCTTATCTAACTCCACCGTACTTTTAGAAGTATTAAAATCATAACGATTTAAAATTTCTTTTTTTGCATTATTAATTGCGTTGTCTAAGGTTTGAGCATCAATTTTGCTTACAATATCGAAAGAAGGCATAATTTGAATTTTATTTGATTTTAGAAAAATTAAAGATAGATTTAAAAGAATTAATTATTTAACGAAATAACTATGAAATCTCCAAAGTCTAAAATTATAAAAAAAGAGCTTCAAAAAAAGGCTAAAGCCAGTATTGAGGTTGATCTTGGTAAAAAAATAAAAGAATTTGTAAAAAGTTTAGGTCATGATGCTGATGAAATTGGCGACGAGATTAAAAAAGCGAGTAAAATTTTAGCTAAAAAACTAGCTTCAAAAATTAAAAACGTTAAAAAAACAATTAATACTAAGCTAAATAATGCTGCTGAAGATGTCGCAAAACTTAAAAAAGTGACTAAAAAAGACATCAGTAAAGCAAAAAAAGAAGTTAAAAAAGTTGTAAAGCAAGTAGAAAAAAAAGCCGAAGGAATTAAAACCAAGGCGAAAAAAGAAATTGAACCCGTAGTAAAGCAGGTTACTTCTATAAAATCTGTAAGTCCAAAATTAAAATCACCGGTAACACCAGAAGCAGCTCCAACACCAACTGTTGCGGTTAAGAAAAAAGCTGTTGCTGTAAAAGCAAAAACTCCTGCAAAACCAGTTACCAAAAAAAGCACTCCAAAAAAGGTAAACTAAGGCATATTAAGAACTCCTTATTTAACTTTAATTTAATATTTATTTAACAAAATAATTTGCAGTTTTGAGTCCCGAAATGCTATTTCGGGATTTCTTTTTATATCAATGATTGAATCTAAAATACCCTTAATTAACAGAGAAATAAGCTGGTTATCTTTTAACGACAGAGTGTTACAAGAAGCGGCAGACAAATCTGTACCATTGATAGAAAGAATACGTTTTTTAGCTATTTTTTCTTCTAACCTTGATGAATTTTACCGAGTAAGAGTAGCCACCATTAATAGGTTGGTTAACTTGGTAAGTAAAGTAAAAGAAGAACTAGGTTATAACCCTAAAAAGATTTTAAATCAAATAAAAAACATTGTTGTAAGGCAAGAAAAAAGATTTAATGCGCTTTATGAAGATATTATCAAAGAACTGGCTGATAATAAAATATTTATTTTAAATGAACATCAACTTAACGTAAGCCGAGGGCAGTTTGTAAAGAAATATTTTAGAGAGAAAATTTTATCAACCATAGTGCCCATCATTATTGATGATAAGCAACCTTTTCCAGAGTTAAGAGACCGGGTAATTTATTTTTTGGTGAAATTAACTAGTCACCAAAAGAAAAATAAAGTAAAATATGCTTTAATAGAAATTCCCGAAAGCTTAGATCGTTTTTTGGTACTTCCAGAAACCAATAACTTAAAGTTTATTATCCTTTTAGATGATATCATCCGCTACAGCTTAGACGAAATTTTCTTTGTTTTTGAATATGATGAAATTGTTGCTTACTCTATCCAAGTTACCAGAGATGCGGAGTTAGACCTAGATAAAAATGTGAGTGAGCGTTTTATTGAGGCTTTATCTAAGAGTTTACAAAAAAGAAAAAAAGGTAAACCCATGCGCTTATTGTATGATACCGCCATGCCTTTAGATATGTTAACTACGGTGGTTTCTAAATTAGAACTGCATTCAGAAAGTTTAATACCGGGTAATAAATACCATAACTTTAAAGATTTTATTGGTTTTCCTAATGTAGGAGAAGACTATCTGGAGTATAAGAAAATCACTCCTTTATTAGTGAAAGACCTTAGCATTTATAAAGGAATGTTTGAGATGATTAAGAAGCGAGATTATATGGTGAATTTGCCTTATCAAACTTTTGATTATATCATCCATTTTTTAAGAGAAGCAGCCATAGACCCTCGGGTAACCAGTATACACATTACTTTATATCGCTTGGCGCAAAACTCCCGAATTGTAAACGCCTTAATTAATGCCGCCCGAAACGGCAAAAAAGTAATTTGTTTGGTAGAGCTAAAAGCCCGTTTTGATGAGCAAAACAACATTAACTGGACAAACAGATTAGAAGAAGAAGGCATTAAAGTAAATTACGGCATTACAGGTTATAAAGTGCATACCAAAATTTGTATGGTTACCCGCTTAGAGAAAGATAAAAACGTTTATTACGCCAATTTGTCAACCGGTAATTACAATGAAAAAACAGCTACTATTTATTGTGATCATAGCTTATTTACTGCCGATACCAGAATTACCACCGAGCTAAATAAACTGTTTGTAAACATAGAAAAGAAAAGTATTTCTAAAGGTTATGAGCATTTAATTGTTTCTCCTTTAGAAACTCGTAAAAAGCTTTTTTTCTTTATCGATAGAGAAATTAAACATGCTAAAGCGGGTAAAAAGGCTTATATCATTTTAAAGATGAATTCTTTAGCTGATGAACAAACCATTAAAAAGTTATATGATGCCAGTAATGCTGGTGTAATTATTAAGTTAATTATTAGAGGAATGTGTTGCCTAGTATCAGGTAAACCAGGCTTTAGCGAAAACATAGAAGTGATTTCTATCATCGATAAATTTTTAGAACACGCCCGTATATGGATTTTTGCCAATCAGGATAAAGAAGAAGTTTATTTGCTCTCTGCCGATTTGATGACTCGTAATTTAGACCATAGGGTAGAAGTAGGTTTTCCAATCTATGATCCTGAAATCCGTCAGGAGATTAGAGATATGATTGATATTCAACTGATGGATAATACCAAGTCAAGGGAAATAAACGGCAATAACAATAATAAATATCGCAAAACTAAAATTAAGATTCCTTACCGTACACAAATAGATACTTACAACTATCTAAAAAACAAAAACTAAATTGAGATACGCAGCAATTGACATAGGTTCTAACGCTATTAGACTTTTAATAGCCGACATTACAGATAATGACGGAATTATTTCTTTTAAGAAAAACACCTTAATTAGAGTGCCTTTAAGATTAGGAGATAATGCCTTTTTAGATCATTTTATCTCTGATAAAAAATCGGAAGAGTTAATTAAATCTATGGTGGCCTTTAGAAACCTGATGGATGTTTATAAGGTGACTGATTATATGGCCTGTGCTACATCAGCCCTTAGAGAAGCCGAAAACGGCCCCGAACTGGTAAAACAAATTAAGGAATTAGCCAATATTGAATTAGAAATTATAGGCGGACAAAGAGAAGCCAATATTATATATTCTAGTCATTTTGAGCAAACTTTAGATAGAAAAAAGAACTATTTATATATTGATGTTGGTGGCGGCAGTACAGAGTTATCTGTTTTTAGCGATGGTGAAATGTTGGCTTCAAAATCTTTTGATTTGGGTACCATTAGGATATTAGATAATCAGGATAAAGATGAAACTTGGGAAAGTTTAAAGGAATGGATAAAAGTAGAAACCAAAAACTTTAGAGGAATTGCCGGCATTGGAACGGGTGGTAACATTAATAAGTTATTTAAGCTTTCAGAAGAAAAAGATGGTGCACCTTTAAGTTATGTTAAGTTAAAAGCTCTTTTTGCATATCTCAATTCATTTTCTCTAAAAGACCGAATAAACACTTTAGGATTAAATCAAGATAGGGCCGATGTGATTATACCAGCCTGCGAAATTTTCCTAACCATTATGAAATGGGCCAGTATTAAACACATATTTGTGCCTAAAGTGGGTTTGGTTGATGGGATTATTCAGCTTTTGATTGAGAAGAATTTTGATCAGAAGTAAAATGCTGATTTCCTAAATTTTATAAGGCTTAATTTTCAGGCAGGGTCTCTCGTAGAGGACCCTGCGTTTTTTTAATTTTGGTTCTCAACTTTCCGCAATAAGAAAACTAAATTCGATTTAATTCCAAAAAAAAACAATCTTCCTTTCCAAATCTTCATAGGCCATCCTTACTTTGTCGCTTTGCATAACGACTTTGCAAAGGCACAAACTCCATTGGAATAGTGAATTTCAAAATTAGCCTTAGAAGTAGCCAGACAAACCAAAGTACACCGTCTAATTCCGCCTTGGCGATTGCGGGTAGCATTGAAGAAATATTTGCAGAATCTTTGTAGCAATCGGCGTAGCGGTGGCATTTTGTTACTTTTTTGCTAAAGAAAAAGTAATAGGCCTCCGCGGCTATGAGCGGCGAGATTATGAAATAAAATACTAAATTTCAATTTTGACGATAATTTCCCAAACGCTCAAAGGGCTTTCCGTCCCTAATGGCGGGACAAGCCTAGTTCCTTTTTTCTTGATAAAAAAGTAACCAAAAAATCAAGGCGGATGAATATTTGTTCAGTTAGCCTCAATAAATCTTTAACCTCCTGCCTGCCGGCAGGCAAACCGAAGCCGTGGGAATGGCAGTGAATCAACAAAGTTTATGCAACACTCGTCGGTTTGCTGAGGGCACTGCTTTAGGTAAGTTTCTGAAAAAGATTTATTGGCCTTCCTTTCCAAATCTTCAAAGGCCGGCCTTGCTTTGCCGCTCTGCATTGTTACTCTGCATAACGACTTTGCAAAGGCATAAACTCCATTGGAATAGTGAATTTCAAAATTAGCCTTAGAAGTAGCCATACAAACCAAAGTACACCGTCTAATCCCGCCTTGGCATTAGCGGTAGTGATGAAGAGGTTAAAGAAGAAACTTTGTAGCTAATGGCGCCTGCCTGCCGGCAGGCAGGTAGCGGCGGCGTTTTGGTCCTTTTGCGCTGAAGCAAAAGGACTAGGCAAACCGCGGCTATGAGCGGCGAGAATTTCAATTGAAAAACAAAATAGCAATTGAAATGTGAAAAAGGATAAAAACCTACAACTTTCATCCTTAAACTCCCCTAAACATTAAAAAGCAAATAAAATTTAAATAGTTAATCTATAAATTTTTAAGGCTTTAGAGAAATAAGATTGTGCTTCTACATTATAACAAGTACATTTAAAAATGAGTACAAAACAGCCTTTTAAATTTATATCATTAAGCCTATCTATTTTTATCCTCACTACTTCCATTGTTTTTGCACAAACAAATATTAGAAAATCTACCAATTTTGATGAAGATTGGTGCTTTAGTTTGGGGCATGCTGCCGATGCACCAAAAGATTTTAACTATTATCTTGGCAATATCTTTTCAAAATCTGGCAAAGCCGAAACTACCGCTATAGATCCAAAATTTAATGATAAAGCCTGGCGAAAATTAAATCTTCCGCATGATTGGGCAGTAGAACTTCCCTTTGTAAATTCAGATAATTTTGATGTTATGGCACATGGTTACAAACCTGTTGGCGGGCTTTATCCTGAGACCAGTATTGGCTGGTACCGAAAACATTTTTTGATCTCAAAAGCCGATTCGGGTAAGAGATATCAAATTCAATTTGATGGTATTTTTAGAGATGCAAACATTTGGATAAATGGATTTTATTTAGGAAACAACAAAAGTGGTTACCTCGGCGTAAGCTATGATATTACAGACTATTTAAACTTTACAAAAGAGAATATAATTGTAGTGAGGGCAGATGCCAGCCAGTACGAAGGTTGGTTTTATGAAGGAGCAGGTATTTATCGCCACGTTTGGTTAAATCAATTCAACAACGTTAATATTTTAGAAAATGGCGTATTTGTAAATGCAACTGTTGCAAATAAAATGGCTACAGTGAATATTGAAACCTCAGTACAAAATCAAAGTCTTTATCCGTCAACAGCAAGTGTTTATGCTTATGTAACAAATAGAAATGGCAAAAAAATTATTCAAACTGCAGAACAACCTTTAAACTTGGCAGTTAATGCACAATTCACTGTAAAACAAAAGGTGAGTTTAAATAGCCCAAGATTATGGTCTTTAGAAGATCCTTATTTGTATAAAGTAATTTCTATTGTAAAATCAAAAGGAAAAGTAATCGACTCGGTACAAACCCGATTAGGAATTAGAACTTTTAGGTTTGATGCTGAGCAAGGTTTATTTTTAAATGATAAACATGTAAAAATTAAAGGAACAAATAACCATCAAGACCACGCTGGTGTAGGTAGCGCAATGCCAGATGCTTTACAATATTATAGAATTAACTTGTTAAAAGAAATGGGTTCTAACGCTTATAGAACCAGTCATAATGCACCAACACCAGAATTGTTAGCCGCTTGTGATAGTTTGGGGATGTTGGTAATGGATGAGCAACGCTTGTTAAACAGCAGCCCTGAATACATTAATCAATTTGAAAAATTAATTAAAAGAGATAGAAATCATCCTTCCATTTTTATGTGGTCTATAGGGAATGAGGAAGGTTATATTCAAAGTAATTCTGTTGGTAAAAGATTAGCGCAAACTTTATTAGCAAAGCAAAAAGAATTAGACCCTACACGTACCAGCACTTACGCCGCAGATTTAGGTAATGTTTTTCAAGGTGTTAATGAAGTAATTCCGATAAGAGGATTTAATTACAGGGAATATGCTGTTGCAGATTATCATAAATCACATCCAAATCAGCCTGTAATTGGTACAGAAATGGGAAGTACTGTTACTACCAGAGGAATTTATGTGGCAGATTCCATAAGAGCTTATGTTCCTGATCAGGATATTACAGCGCCTTGGTGGGCAAGTAAAGCCGAAACATGGTGGACATTAGCAGCAGAAAACCCTTATTGGATGGGCGGTTTTATTTGGACAGGTTTTGATTATAGGGGAGAACCTACGCCTTACAAATGGCCTAATATTAATTCGCACTTTGGAGTGATGGATGTTTGCGGCTTTCCAAAAAATATTTATTACTACTACCAATCTTGGTGGACAGATAAAGATGTTCTCCATATTTCTCCGCATTGGAATTGGAAAGGCAAAGAAGGCGAACCTATTGAAGTTTGGGTAAATACCAATGCAGATGATGTAGAGCTACTTTTAAACGGTAAAAGTTTAGGTAAAAAAGTGATGCCTAGAAATAGCCATTTAACTTGGAACGTACCTTACGAGGCTGGAACTTTAGAAGCAATTGCTTACAAAAAGGGTAGAAAACTAGCTACCAAAGTAGAAACAACTGGCGAAGCCGATGAAATTGTGGTAACTCCTTATAAAACCACCATGAAAGCTGATGGAACAGATATTTCTATCATCAATATTTCTGTAGTAGATAAAGAAGGTAGAGAAGTGCCAGATGCCAATCAATTGGTTTCGTTTTCTTTTACAGGAGATGCTAAAATAATAGGCGTTGGTAATGGCGACCCAAGTAGTCATGAAGTAGATAAATTTATTGAAGGAAATTCTTACAGGAAACTCTTTAATGGCAAAGCCCAAGTGATTTTGCAAGCTGGAAAAAAAGTAGACATCATTAAATTTGAAGCTAAAGCCGAAGGTTTAAAAGCCGGAAGTACAGGCATTCATACCATTCAACCCGGCAATGTTGTTGCAGTAACTAACAAAAGCACTTCTAAATTACCTGTCAATAACATGGTTGGCGCTGATATTTCCTTCTTACCTCAATTAGAAGCAAGAGGAATGAAATTTTCTGATAAAGGTGTACAAAAGGATGCCATTCAAATTTTAAAGGAAAACGGTTTTAACTATGTGAGATTAAGGATATTTAATCAACCAGCCAATGCGAAAGGATATTCTCCAGAAAAAGGCTTTTGTAATTTGGAGCACACCAAGCAAATGGCTAAAAGGGTGAAAGCAGCTGGAATGAAATTGTTATTAGATTTCCACTACAGTGATTACTGGGCTGATCCTGAAAAGCAATTTAAACCAGCGGCTTGGGAGAATTTGCCTTTCTCGGTTTTGAAAGATTCTTTAAACAAATATACCAGTTACGTAATCAAATCTTTGAAACAGCAAGGCACTACGCCTGATATGGTTCAAATTGGTAATGAGATCAATCATGGAATGGTTTGGCCAGAAGGGCATATTTCTAATTTAGATAGCTTGGCTCAGTTGGTTCAAGTAGGTATTTCAGGTGTAAAAGCCATTGATACAAATATTCCTATTATGTTGCATGTAGCTCTTGGCGGACAGCAAGATGAATCAATGTTTTTCTTCGACCAAATGTTAGCTCGAAAAATAAATTTTGATGTAATTGGCATGTCATACTACCCTAAATGGCATGGCACATTAGCCGATTTAAGAGACAATTTAACCAATATGAGCAAAAAGTATAACCAAGATATTATTTTGGTTGAGTACTCTGCTTTGAAAAAAGAAGTGAACGATATTGTATTAAATCTACCTAATAACAAAGGTAAAGGAACTTGCATTTGGGAACCCTTAAACACTTGGGAAAAGGTTTTTGATGAAAAAGGAAATTCAAATTCTCTGTTAGGAGTTTATAATCAGATCAGTAAGCAGTTTGAGATAAAGCCGTAAATAAGTTTATTAAAAAAGTAAAAAAGCCCTTAAAATGAGAATTTAAGGGCTTTTTTTATGAAATTATTTTAGTTGTCTAATTCACTTTTAAGTTATTAGCTTTTGCTAAATCCTCCCATCTATAAAATTGAAAAGTTTTATCATCGCTCATTGCTACAAATAATCCGTGTTTAAAATCATTGTTTAGGGGTACAGAAACTATATCAGAACCATCACTTTGGTTGGTTGAAACTTTGATAGATGTTATTAATGGATGATCATGTGGATTTTTTTTACCTTCTCTACTATAAACCTTAAACTCGTTGGCACTTTGGTCTGATACTAAAATGTATCCTGTGTTTTTTGAAGTTTTATAAATGCTGATGCCTTCGTTGTCTTCAGTAAATCCTTCTGTGGCAAATAATGCTAATTCTTGGTTTCCTTTTTTTGGATCGGCATAATATTTCCTTACCCCAAATTGCTCATCAGAATAATAAACATAACCCATTTCATTATCTACAGCAATGGCTTCAATTTCTTTTTTGCCACTATATTTTCCAAATTTACGTACCAATTTAGCTTGTACACTTCCTTTTCCATTATCAGATAATAAATATTGCCATAAATAAGAACCATCAGTTGGGCCAGTTTTTCTACCAACAATAGCATAAATATTATTAACCGAATCTGTATATAAAGCAATACCCATTAAATCTCTAAACTCGGTTCCTTTTTCTCTTTCAAAAACCCGTATACCGCCATTATCTAATGGTTTCATACTTGGTAATTCATAAATGCGCAGTTTGTGCGTAAATCTTTCGGTTGTAACTGCAATATCAACTTTACTTCCGTTTATTATTATTCCATAAGCTATATCCACGTTATCTGGTCTGTTTAAGTTCTTGATTGTTTTATCAGGAATTAACTTTCCTTTTAAATCAAAAACATATAATCCACCATTGGCATCTTTATCAGTTCCAATGACCAATGATTTTGAAGAATCTAAAGGGTTAATCCAAATTGCCGGATCATCTGTATCAAAATCAACGGCATCAGAAACATATAAAGGTTTAACAGCATCAACAGAAGAGTTAGAATTTAGACCTTTGCAAGAAACTATAAATACGTAAAAAAATAGGATGAAGATATATTTCATTTTAAAATTGTTTAAAAAACACACAGTGCTTTCACACTGCATGTTACACTAGAAAAGAAAAGGTTTTTAATATTTATTTTAAGCTTTTATCTTGTTTAAGTAGTTTTTCATCGGCTTTACTTACATCTTTCATCATGGTAAACTGGTCGCTAATTTTGCCATCACTACTCAACCATTTTAAGTCTAAACGATTGCCTTTTACTTCTAAAATTACTGCTCCGCCAATTGAGTTATTTGAGTAAACCATGGCATCATGAGGGTAGGTTTCTTTTTGACCACCAAAAGCACCTGCCGAACCACTTACTACATAAACAGTTCCTTTGTTGTTAGTAGCAGTTTTTAGGTAAGGAGAAGAATTTTTTGAACCGTCATATTTAGCAGTTGACGAACTTATTTCATGTTTTTTAGCGTCAAAATCAGCTTCTTTACCAAAATAGCCGCTAATTAATTTAGTGCGCTCATAAACATGGCTATGCCCATTCAAAACTAAATCAACTCCGTATTCTTCAATGTTTTTGAGAAAATTTTCTCTGATTTTAACCAATAGCGTTTCAGTATCCGAATCATGAGAACCTTTAGTGTAAGGTGGGTGATGCCAATAAGCCACAACCCATTTCTTTTTGTTTACTTTTAAATCTTTAATCACCCAAGCAGTTTGTTCTCCCATTTGGTCATACATATACATCCCTTTGTTATCTGGTCCGTATGAATCCAATGCTAAAAAATGAACGTTTCCAATATCATAAGAGAAATAAGATTCAGTTCCTGATGGTACACCGCCTAATTCACCATTTATTGGAACTGTGAAATTTTGATAATAAGCCATTTTATTTTGATCTTTAGCTGACGCTGATGCAAAATCATGGTAATCATGATTACCAGGTACTGGATAAAGCGGATAATGCTTTAAGAGATCGTTTTTGTAAATGTTAAAAAACTTAGCTTGAAACTCGGCATCCGTTCCATCTGAATAGGCATTATCACCCATTAATATCCAAGCGTTTAACGGATTAGATTTAATATATTTTTCAACTTGGTCTCTCACTAAAATTTGATTTGGTGAATTATTACCACAATCTCCAAACCCAGCAACTCTTATCAGTTCTTCACTATCATTTTCTGGTAAGGTATAAAAATAGTTATCAGCATTACCTTGTAAAATAGTATCGGCAATACCGCCAATGCTATAATAATATTTAGTCATCGGCTTTAGGCCTGATAATTTTATCTCATGTTCACTTACTAATGTAGAGTCGTCTTTTATAAAATTTAACTGATTAGGGTTCAATCCATATTTAACTCTACTTCTGTCATAAACATTGGTTCTCCAACGAATAGACATAGTTGTTGGACCACCCATTTGTAAATAAGGTGCTCGCAATAATTCGGGTTGAACACCCATTAATTGCTTTCTTTTAGGTTTTGGAGCAGTAGCATTTTCTTGAGCTAAACAAAGCAAAGGAAAGAAAAGAATTACTATGATTGATTTGATATGTTTCATCTCGTTTGATTTTAATATTTGGGAATAGTGTTGTTGTGTAACCTTTCGCTGGTGCTTGGCACTTGCTCCTTAAATTTATTAGGTGCGTTTTGCTTTTTTTGCAAAGAGAATGAATCATAAAGCTCTCCAGTTGCTGTATAAGCCTCGAAAAGCAATTGGTCACCATCAATTTTAATCACTTGAAAAAGCTGCGTATTTTCTGCTTTACGTTCTAAATTAGCATCATAATTATTCCAAAGGTCTTTTCTAAAATTATACATTTTACCACCACTTACACTTACTACGTAAACAGTTCCAGCATTTGGGTCGAGTTTGTTAATTCCAGCTAATTCATTTTTAGCAACCGAACCTGCTTGTCCTCTGGCATAAGTATGGTCATGCCCTTGTAGCACTAAATCCACCTTATATTTGTCTAAAAGAGGCTTCCACATTTCTCTCAGTTCTTGGTTGTCTCGCTCATTAGCAGTAGAAAAAATAGGGTGGTGGAAACTTACTATTGTCCATTTATTGGGGTTATCTTTTAAAACAGATTCTAACCAAGGCACTTGCTCTTGCTGATTGGTGTTTGAGTTTAAAAGAATAAATCTTGTGTCCTGATAATCGAAAAAATAAGTAGTTTCTGATAGGCTTTTAGGTCCGTTTTCTGGTAAAGTAAATTGAGGTTTCCATTGAACGGATAGGTTTTTAGTTTTATCAGGTTGTGGAGCATCACTTAATGGGCGGTATTCATGATTTCCCGGAACTGGTACACTTGGTAACATTCCATGAATCCATCCTCCGGCTGTAAACCACTCATGCCACTGGCGTTCACTGTGTGCTTCAGAAACTAAATCACCAGCATGAATGATAAAACTTGCTTCGGGTGCTTTGCTAAAACCAGTTCTTATCAACCTTGACCATAGTTCTAAAATGAAATTTTGAGCATCTCCAACATATAAAAAAGAAAATGGCTTTGCGGTTTTACTGGCAGTTCTGAAATGGAACCATTCGCTCCAAATTTTGCCATCTCCAACTCTATAAGCATAAAGTGTATCAGGTAAAAGGTTTTCAAAAGTAACCGAGTGGTAGTTTGAAACAACTTCAGCAGTTTTTATAGCAGTTGCATCCATTGTTTCTGTTTTTGCCATAACATTAACAGCAGTTTTTCTTAGTCTTGGGGCGGCGTAAGCAATGGTAATTTGGGCTACAGCATTTTTTATTGTTGCATCAGTTCGCCAAGTTACACTTTGCTGTGTTGATGGATCGCCTGAAAATGTTAAAATGATATGGTCTGGCTGTTCTGTTGGTTTACTCCAATTTTTCGCAAATTGTGGTAAGTCATCATAAATAGAATTTTGTGCAAATACTAGTGATGAATAATGAAGACATGCTAGTGCTACAAGAGTGAAAAGTAATCTTTTCATAATTTGATATTTAAAATCGGGTAAAATAAATAAGAGGAAGCATTGTTAAAAATGCTTCCTCCTAGAGAAATAGAATTATAAGTTTAATGCTAAACCTAAGAAGAAACTTCTACCAGTTAAATCATGACGATCATATCTAGTCGTTACCCCTTGATAACCTTGTTCTGGAGCATTTGTTAAATTCCTTACTTGTGCAGAAATACTTAATTTTTTCTTTGGGAATTGATATTTACCAGATATATCATAGGTGGTACGGGCTGCATCATATCTATCAAAATCGGCCACAGAATAACCACTTGCTACTGCTAATAAAACGTTAGCAGATTCTGGACTTGCAGCTTGAGTTAAGAAATCACTTCTATGACTGGTAGCAAATCTAAATTCGAAACCTTTTTTCTGATAATATAAAGCACCATTATAAACATTGTTTGCTTGTCTAAATAATGGTAGAGTTTCGTTTGGTCTATTTGGCAATGTTACTTTAGAGTCTATTAAGGCAAAGTTTGTTGAAAAACCTAAACCATTTAATAATCCTGGTAAGAAAATTAATGTTTGCTCATAAGAAAATTCCATTCCATATAAATTAGCATCATCAGCGTTTGTGGTTTGTGAGAAAGTTAATTGTTGGTATTGTCTACCATCATAAAAAATATCTCTTTGAACCTGACTTATTCTATAAATTTGGTTTTGAATCTTTTTGTAGAAACCACCAACTGACACTATACCACCGTTTGGAATATAATATTCAAAAGCTAAATCTAAGTTGCTAGATAAATATGGCTTCAATCCTGGATTTGCTAAAGTTACTGAACCAGTAAATAACCCAGGTGTTGCTAATTCTGTATAGTTTAAATTTGTTGCACCTGATAAATCAGAATAGTTAGGACGACCCAAAGTATTTGTATAAGAAGCTCTGGTGATAAAATTCTTAATAGGTGTAAACTTTAATTGTAACGATGGTAAAAAGTTTGTGTAGTTGTTTGATGCTATTGTAGTACTAGGAGTTGCAACACCTCTATTAGTTGCTATTACAGCGTTTTCTGATGTAGTTTGTGTGTGTTCGACTCTTAAACCAGTAATAATGGTTAATTTTTTAAAATCTATAACACCCATTGCATAACCAGCAGTTACTGTTTCACTGTTTTTAAAATCATTCAAATATAATTGTTGATCAGTTACTAACTTATCAAAAACAAGTTTTGAAGTGTTATTTACGTTCGCTGGGTTATCAACAAATTCTTTAAATTTATTTACATTTCCGTGAACAAAAGGAGTGGCTCCACCTTGCGAAGGAACAGAAACAGGAAAATAGAATGGAGTTAATGAATAGGCATTAGCATTTGGTATGGTTACTCCGCCATAGCTCAAATCATAAGAATCTCTTGATCTGTCTGATTCTTTTGATCTGTCTCTGTATCTACCACCAAATTTGATAAACGCATTAGTTTTACCAACATTTAAATCGTATTTTAAATCAGTACTTATTTCATAAATATTCTCTGTTAATAAGCCAGTTGTAAAGTTTAAATTCCTTAGTTTGTAAATTTCAGGATCACTAGCCGTTGCAATATTATCAGGCGTTATTGTGAAAAAGAAAGGAGCTGTATCATAAGTGGAAGATAAACTAGGTTCTGTTGCAGTTGGATTTTCAAAAGTTGCGTCAAAGTTATTAAGGTTGGTTTTAGCTCTTGAGAAAGTTCCATATACATCTGTTGAAAGTTTACCAAAACGATTTTTGGTACCTAACGTATAACTGTATAAATTTTCTATTTCATTTGTAAAAGCTTGGTCTAATTCTCCAGAACCTCTCACAAATCTGCCTGTTGTTGGGGTTTGGTTAGTTGGTCTAGCACTACCAATTTGTAAGGTTAATTCAAATTCAGAATTTAACTGTGTTTCTTTTGTTTGAGTGTACAATGATTTTAAATAAATAGAACTGTTTTTTGATGGTCTATATTCAAAATCAGCTGATAAACCTAAACGGTCTCTTTCAATATCTTCTATTTGTAACTCAATTTCATTAGGGTAAAAATAATTAAAAAACTCCCATCCATCAGGGTCTAGTATAGAAGCACTAAAATCTCTTCTAAAGAAATTTGCAGAACCTACAACTCCAAATTTTTCATTTTTACCAAATCTTTTTCCAGCAGTTACGGCACCTCTAAAAGGAGCTCTAGTATTATCAAAACCACTTAAATCTACTTGTTGTGTTTGTACTAAGCCATCAACAGCAAAATTCACAAAAGGCTTTGCCTTATCAAATGCCGATAAGGTGTTTACATTAATTGTTCCACCAATGGCATTACCTTCCATATCTGGCGTATTGGTTTTAATCACTTCAATACTAGAGATAATTTCGGTTGGTAATAAATCTAACCCAGTAGCTCTGCTATCTCTAGTTGATGCTAACGTACTGTTGTTTAAAGTAACATTATTTAATGATGGTTGAATACCTCTGATAGATACAAATTGACCTTCACCTCTATCAGTTTCAATAGAAACACCCGAAACTCTTTGAGTAGCCTCTGCAACGTTTATATCTGGCAACCTACCAGCCTCGTTGGCAGTAATTACTTCCCTAATATTTAGAGCTTCTTTTTTTTGGTTGATACTTTGAATCTGACTTCTTCTCAAGCCAGTAACCACAACTTCACCTAAGGTTGTGGTTGAAGCTTCTAGTTCTACAAATAATTCTTGAGGAGTTTGAGATGCATTAACCGAAACTTCTTTGTTGGAAAAACCTAAATAGGTAACTACCAACATTTGACGACCTTCAGGTAAGTTAGAAAACCTAAAAAATCCTTCAGAATTTGTAGTAGATCTTAGTGTAGTACCTTTTAACTGAACATTTACACCTATTAAATATTCGCCTGTTTGTTTGTCTTTAATTCTACCAGAAACTACTGCATCTTCAGCTAACGGAAAAGCAACAGCTTGAAAACAAAAAAGCATAATAACCATGGTGATGAGGCTAGAAAGCTTTTCTTTTAAACGATAAGATTTTAAGTAATTCTTCTTCATAATTCTAATTAATTTTTGTTTTGATTTTTGAGAGTTTTTGTTTGTTGAGCAAAGATTAATCAGTAAAATTTGTGAGGCAATTTTACACCGTTACAAAAAAGCTACAAGTAATTTTAAAGCGTTAACAGACCGTAAACAATGAAAAATTAGGATATATAAATTATTGAAAAACAGTACTTTATGAATATATAATACTCCATTACCATTCTGTTACCGTTATGTTAGGTAATTGTGTGTGTTTAATTTTAATTAAAGCTGCTGTATAAATTGTAATAAATTTTCGCCTTCTGCCAATTGAAGTTTTTGACGGAGACGATATCTTGATGTTCTCAAACTGTCTTGCGAAATGCCTAACATGGTAGCAATATCAGCCGAGTTTAAATTCATTTTTAAAAGTGCTAATAATCTGAAATCTGATGGGGTTAAATTGTTAGCTCTCTTTTTAAGCTCAGTAAAGAATTTCTCATGTACTTGTTCAAAAATAATTCTGAAATCTTCCCAATTATTATCTTGATTATTGTTTTGGTTGATTAAGCCTAAAACCATCTTTATTTCTTTTTTCTGGTCTCTTTTATCATCTTTTAAAATTAGGTTGAGTTTAGATTTCAAATCCTCTAACAACTGATTTTTTTGGATAATGTGAAGAGTGTGGGTAGTGAGCTCTTTACTTTTAAGTTCTAATTCAAGTTTAAGGCTATCTTCTTTTATCAATTTATTACTAAGTTCAACCTCTAAAGCTCGTTTTTTAGTTTCATGTAAAACACGTTTGCTCTCCACTAATTTTGATTTATTAGCAATACTTATTTTTTGTTTATTGATGGTGTTAAACCCAATAAAAACAATAAGCATAATTACTACTAGCGTACCATAAATAACAATCTTGTTGATTTTTTTCTCATTTTCAAGCTTCAGTATTTCTTGATTTTTTTCCTGAAAAGAAAAAATGGTTTCCAATAATGCCATTTGTCTGTTAGAGCTTTCAGTAAAAATTTGAGCATATATTTTTTTCTCCTCAAGGCTGTAGAAATAGGCACTGTCAGCTCTTCCCATTAAATTGTAGGTTTTGGCAATATCTCTGTAGGCACTGCTCAGCTCGTAAAAGTCTTTGTAATTTAATGCCCAATTTTTAGCTTTAAAACTATATTTAAGAGCCGTATCAAGCTGATTGGTTTTTCGGTACATATCACCCAAATTGTTAAGAATTTCAATTTGAGCTATTTTATTCTTTTCTTTTTGATTGATCGCTAAAGCTTTTTGATAATAGTTTAAGGCAATTTTAAACTCACTTTTATCCTCGTAAATGCTTCCTAAATTTTCGTTTATTTTTGCTAAACCTTTTAAGTCATTTAATTTGAGATAACCATTAAAAGCAATATTTTGAAAATATAAGGCCGAGTCTAATTTCTTTTCCTTTTCATAAATCTGCCCTATAAGTCCATAAGTTTCAGCTAAACCTTTTTTATAGTTTAATTTCTTAAAAATTTGAAGTGCTTTGTTATAATTAGATAAAGCTGTAGCTCTTTTGCTATTGTAATAATAGGTTTGACCAATCTTATTCAAGTTTTCTGCGTAAAATAATTCGTTAAAATTTTTAAAAATCTTTCCAGCTTTATTGTAGCAATCTAATGCTTGTGTAAACGCACCTTGATTATAGAATATTAAACCAATCTGGCTATAGCATTGAGCCGTTGTTTTTTCATCCTTATTTTGTAAGGATTGATGAAGCAACTTGTTTAGAACATTAAAAGCTAAATAGGGCTCATATTGTAAAAGTTTTTCTGTTTGATTAAAATTTAAATTTTGTGGAGTCTTCCCAAAAAGGCTTAAAGAGAAACCATTGAATAAGATAATGGTAAAACTAACAGCTAAAATTTTCATCTTAATTTAATTATATAAATAAAAATCAAAACTACTCGCTCAAAAATTAACTTTTTATTAAATAATTGTTAGCTGTCAGTTTTGAAAACTCAAAGGTTTAAGAGTGTAATCTTCAACTAAAGGTTTTCAAGTTTGCCTTTAAAGTTGTAATGTTACCAAACCAACAATTGTGATTATTTTTATATAAAGATTGTTATTGCGAAGAACAACGAGGGCAATCTCTAAGCTACAAGCCACAAGACTTAATAAAAGTAGAAGCTTATAAAACCATAAGTTATTTATAAATACTAAATTTGAGTCATCAATTAAATCTTTATGCAAACCACTATAAGCCAATATATCAATAACCTTTTCCCTCAATTTGAGCCCGCTTTAAAACAGCTTTTAGCCGAAGTAGCCACTTTAAAAACATTTGCTGCCGGAGAAATGATGATGGAAACTGGTCAGTATTTTAAATCTACCGTACTTATTGTAGAAGGTAGAGCCAAATTATACCGACAAGGAGAAGAAGGAGGGGAATTTTTTATGTATTACCTAGAGCCGGGTAACGCTTGTGCTTTGTCATTAATTTGTGCTACCAAGCAAGAAACTAGCGAAGTAATGGCTAAAGCATTAGAAGATACTACCGTTTTAATGATTCCTATAGGGATGATGGATGATTTAATGAAGAATTATAAAACTTGGTATTATTTTGTTTTAGAAACCTATAGAACAAGGTTTCAGGAATTGTTAGAAGTAATAGATGGCGTTACTTTTAAAGGTTTAGATGAAAGGCTAATGTTTTATTTAACCAATCAATACAAAAAGTTAAAAACACGTCAATTAAGTATCACACACCAAGAAATTGCTACAGATCTTAACTCTTCAAGAGAGGTGATATCAAGATTATTAAAAAAAATGGAGCAAAGAGGAGAACTTTCTTTACAAAGAAATTATATTGAATGGTTAAAATAAGTGTTGATGTGACCTAAGTCACCATTAAAAGAAATTAAACTCAGAATCTTTGTAGAATAAGATTTTAAAAATATGGAATACATAGGTTATTTAGCATCAATTCTCATTGGTATAGCATTAGGTTTAATTGGTGGTGGCGGTTCAATTTTAACAGTCCCTGTTTTAGTTTATTTATTTGCAGTAGAACCCGTTTTGGCAACTGCTTATTCGCTTTTTATAGTAGGGCTTACTAGTGCAGTAGGTTCAGTTGGTTATTTTAGAAAAGGTTTAGTTAACATTAAAACAGCCATTGTTTTTGGTATTCCTTCTATTATTGCCGTTTTTTCTACCAGGGCTTTTATTGTACCGGCTATCCCAAAAGAAGTGTTTTCTATAGGCGATTTTATGGTTTCTAAAAACCTGTTACTCATGTTGTTTTTTGCTGTAATTATGATTTTAGCTTCTTACAGTATGATTAAAAAAGACAAGAAAAATGCAAATGAAAAGCCGGGTGAGCAAAAATTTAATTACCCATTAATATTGATAGAAGGGGCGGTTGTGGGTATAATTACAGGTTTAGTGGGTGCTGGTGGAGGTTTTTTAATTATCCCAGCCTTGGTGATATTAAGTAAACTACCCATGAAAGAGGCAGTAGGCACATCACTGGTTATTATTGCAGCAAAATCTTTAATTGGCTTTTTTGGTGAAGGAGGAGAAAGTATCATCGACTGGCAATTTCTATCCATCGTTTCGGCATTTGCCATAGTCGGGATATTTGTAGGAACTGCACTATCTAAAAAAATTAACGGAGAAAAACTTAAACCAGCATTTGGTTGGTTTGTATTAGTAATGGGTGTTTACATTATTGTTAAAGAATTATTTTTTAAGTAAATAGAACATGAAAGATAAATTATTAAACGATTGGAATTTCATGAGAGTTGTGAAATTACTTTTAGGAATTTACGTAGCTTATGATGCCATAGTATCAAAACAATACTTCTTGCTCATATTGGCGGTCTTATTCTTATATCAAGCTATATTTAATGTTTCTACATGCGGGATAAATGGCTGTTCAGTAAATCCAAACCCAATTAAAGAAAAACAATAAACAAATTGATATGCCTAAAATTAAAGACTTGGTTTACGTAACCTTACAATTCTCTTTAATTTTAGGCTATTTTTTTATCCCTCGTTTTCTTGCTTTTGAACTGCCCAATTATATTCAAATCTTTGCGCTAATTCTATCCATATTTGGTTTGTTTATTATTGTTTTAGCACTCATCCAACTCAACAAAAACCTTACACCTTTTCCTAGTCCAAAAGCTAATGCTGTTTTAATTAAGGAAGGCTTGTACCGCTACGTAAGGCATCCCATTTATACTGGTATTATTTTTTTCGTTTTCTTTTACGCACTACATACACATCATTTACCAAGATTATTTTTAGCCCTCCTTTTGTATGGCTTGTTTTCTTTTAAAAGTATCTATGAAGAAGCCATGCTCATTAATAAGTTTGCTGAGTATAAAAATTATCAAAAGCATACTGGGAGATTTTTTCCTCGTTTAAAAGCTTTATCACCATAATGTAAATAAAAGATCAGCACAAAATATTTTATTCGAAATAATGAACTCAGTGACCAAAGTCACCTTTTACACTCACTATATTCAAGATATTTGATTAACAAATTTAAAAACAGATGATAATTGAACAAATTTATACTGGATGTTTAGCACAAGGTGCATATTACATCCAAAGCAATGGCGAAGCTGCAATTATTGACCCATTAAGAGAAGTTCAACCTTATTTGGAAAAAGCAGAAAAGAATAACGCTAAAATCAAATATGTTTTTGAAACGCATTTTCATGCCGACTTTGTTTCTGGGCATATAGATTTAGCTCAAAAAACCGGAGCAACTATTGTTTACGGCCCCAATGCAAGTCCAGATTTTGATTTTTACGGAGCAAAAGATGGCGAAGAATTTAAGCTAGGAAACATCAGCATTAAAGTATTGCATACTCCTGGGCATACCATGGAAAGTACTTGCTTTTTGTTAAAAGATGAAACTGGTAAAGATGTAGCCTTATTCTCTGGCGATACCTTATTTATTGGTGATGTTGGTCGCCCAGATTTAGCTCAAAAAATTGTGGCCGATTTAACTCAAGATAAATTAGCAAGCTATTTATTTGATTCCTTAAGAAACAAAATTATGCCATTAGCTGATGATATTACAGTTTATCCGGCTCATGGTGCAGGTAGTGCTTGTGGTAAAAACATGAGTAAAGAAACCACCGATAGCTTAGGCAACCAAAAGAAAACAAATTACGCTTTAAGAGCTGATATGACTCGTGAAGAGTTTATAAAAGAAGTTACAGCTGGTCTTTTGCCTCCACCATCATATTTTCCTCAAAATGTAATGATGAACATACATGGTTACGAAAGCATAGATCAAGTTTTAGACCGCGGACAGCAAGCCTTAACGCCAGAAGCTTTTGAGTTAGTTGCTAATGAAACTGATGCGCTAATTTTAGATACTCGTGATCCTCAAACTTTTGCCAAAGGATTTATTCCTAATTCAATAAATATAGGGATTGACGGAAATTTTGCTCCTTGGGTAGGCGCTATGATTCCAGATGTGAATCAGAATATTTTATTGGTAACCGATAAAGACAGAGAAGAAGAAGTGGTAACCAGATTAGCCAGAGTAGGTTTCGACCGTACTTTAGGTTTCTTAAAAGGTGGCTTTGATAGTTGGAAAGCCGCAGGTATGGAAGTGGATGCTATTAAATCTATTGATGCTGATGAACTTGCCAATATCTTAGCTAAAGAAGAAATTAATATTTTAGATGTACGTAAAAACAGCGAATATTTAAGCGAACATGTAGAAAATGCTACAAATCTTCCTTTAGATTATATTAACGATCATTTAGCTGCTATAGATAAAAACAAAACTTATTATGTGCACTGTGCAGGTGGTTACAGATCTATGATTTTTAACTCCATTTTAAGAGCCCGAGGTTTTGATAATTTAATAGATGTAAAAGGTGGCTTTAAAGCCATAAAAGACAGCGAAAAAATTAAGGTAACTGATTTTGTTTGTCCAACTACTTTAAAATAATTGTAAGGTTAACGAATTTAAAAATCAAGAATATGTTTGAAATGTTTTTCAAAAAGAATCTAACTGATCTGGATGGTCAGGAATTCAAAAATCAACTTTTAGCAGATGAAAATGCTGTTCTTTTAGATGTGCGTACGGCAGGTGAGTTTCAATCAGGAACAATTTTATCAGCAAAAAACATTGATGTAATGGCTTCAGATTTTAATACTAAGCTATCAAAGCTAGATAAATCTAAAACCTATTTTGTTTTCTGCAGAAGCGGAAATCGTTCTGGCAATGCTGTAAACATGATGAAAAAAGAAGGCTTTAATGCTTTTAATTTAGTAGGCGGTATTGGCGCATTTCCAAAAAACTAAGCTCAATGAGATTTAGAGAAGCTGTTGTACCCATTATATAACAGCAGCGTTCTCTAAATTTTATCATTATTAAATAAAAAAAATTGATGAAAACCTTTAATATTTTAATTCCAACTGATTTTTCTGCCGAAAGTGAACAAGCGTTTCAATCTGCAATTGTGCTGGCTAAAAATTTAGATGCAAACATTCATTTACTGCATGTAATTCAAGCAAATGATGCCATTATAGCCGAAAATCCAGATTTGTCTGAAGCTGTTGATTTAGTAGCTTTTCATAAAAAAGAAGCAAATGCAATCCAAAAATTTAATGCTTTAAAAGAAGCCGGTTTAGATTTTGAACCTCACGTTAAAATTGGATTATTAACCAAAGAAATCAATAAAACCTCAAGGGAGCTTAACGCTAATTTGGTGATTATGGGAACCAAAGGATCATCAGGTTTTATGGAGAAAATATCTGGATCAGAAGCACAACATGTGGTAAGACAATTGGAAGTTCCGGTACTTACTTTAAGACCAGGAACATCTTTAAACGAATTAAAAAATATTCTTTTAGTTGCTGATTATGAGCATTTTGGTAAAGGTGAGCAAATCAATATGATTAAGCAAATAGCTGATGCCTTTGATAGCACTATTCATTTACTTCAAATTTTAAAAGAAGGAGATGAGCCTTATGCTGATGAGATTTTAGAACAAATGAAGTTTTTTGCTAAAGAGCATCAATTGGTGAAATTTGAAACCCATTTTTACAGAGATAAAAAAATAGCAGAAGGCGTAAGAAACTTCAATAAAGAAGCAGAAATGGATTTAGTTTGTATTAGAACACACGGCAGAAAAGGCATTAGTCATTTACTTTTTGGCAGCATTGCCGAAAGATTAGTGAATCATTGCCTTAAACCTTTATTAACCTTTCATTTAAAATAAATATGATACTTGAACTAATTAAACAACCTTGGTCGTGGTATTTTTCGGGAATTATGATTGTAGTTGTAATGCTCATTCTTTTATTCTGGGGAAAATCATTTGGCTTTTCAGCCAATTTAAGAACCATGTGTACCATTGCCGGAGCCGGTAAAAAAGTTAAATTTTTTGACTTTGATTGGAAAACACAAAAATGGAATTTATTCTTTTTAGTAGGATCTGTAATTGGAGGTTTTATAGCCTCAAATTTTTTGACTAATCCAGCAGATATGGAATTGTCGGCTAATACCATCCAAGATTTACAAAAACTTGGAATTTCATTTAATGGAGGTTTAAACCCATCAGAACTATTCTCTTTAGAATCTTTAAGTAGTCCAAAAATGCTTGCTCTCTTGCTTATAGGAGGGGTATTAGTAGGCTTTGGAGCCCGATATGCAGGTGGATGTACTTCTGGGCATGCTATATCTGGCTTATCAAATTTACAAGTTCCCTCATTAATAGCGGTTGTTGGCTTTTTTATTGGTGGATTAGTAATGACATTTTTAATTATGCCTCTAGTTTTTTAAAAATGAAATTTTTATTTGCAACATTTCTTTTTTTAGGATTCAGTTTACTGGTGAATGCAAATGGATTTTCTGTAAATGATCCGTCCGAAATAGATACCGTTAAAAACGCTAAATCGTTTTTTGCGGAAGGAAAGGTTAATGGGCATTTAAGAAATTATTTTATGAGTACCATTAACCATAAAGAACTTACAGATCATTATGCAAATGCAATTGGTTTTGAATTGGCTTATGAAACAGCTAAAGTGAAAGGATTCAGTTTAGGAATTGCAGGGCTTTTTACATTTAATACTTTTTCTTCAGCATTAGATAAATTAGATACAGTAACAAATAAGACTGCAAGATTAGAAACAGAATTATTTGATATAGAAGATCCAGCAAATAAATCTGATTTAGACCGCTTAGATGAACTGTTCTTAAAATATGAGCATGAAAAATTTGATTTACTTATAGGCAGGTTTACGTTTGATTCTCCTTTAGTTAATTCTCAGGATGGGCGAATGAAACCTTATAGTTTGCAAGGTTTAAATGCTAATTTTAATTTATCCAATTCAAGCAAATTAAAATTGGGCGTATTTAATAATTTTTCTCCTAGAGGTACTGTAAAATGGTATAATATAAACGAAGTTTTAGGGATTTATTCAACTGGCAATAATCCTGATGGAACTGTTTCAGGTTATAAAGAAGAGGTACATTCTAAAGCTTTATTTATAGCCGGTATAGAAAAAAACATAGCTAATCATTTAAAAATTGAGGTTTGGGATTATTTGTTAGATCATGTGGTGAATACTATTTACTTAAAAAGCGAGCTGATGATTTCCAATTCGTTTGATTTAGGTTTAGAAGTACAAAAGCAAAACCAGATGAACAATGGGGGTAATGACGAATTATCTAAAACTTATTTTGCACAAAACCACAGTTTTCTTTACGGTTCCAAAATAGGTTTTCATAAGGATAATTTAGAATTGTCTTTAAATTATTTGAAAATAACAGATGAAGGGAGATTTTTATTCCCAAGAGAATTTGGTAGAGAACAATTTTTTGTAACCGTACCAAGGGGTAGGATAGAGGGTTTATCAAATACCTCAGTTTTAATGTTTAAATCAAAATTTCATTTTAATAAGCAATGGGAGTTGGATTTAGATTTAGGAGAGGGATGGCTTCCTTCCTACAATAATTTTGAGCAGAATAAATATAGTGCATCTAGCTATCATAATGCAGTGTTAAACTTAGTTTATACTCCAAAAACTAAATTGCTAGATGGTTTCAACTTTAAGTTGCTATATGTTAGCAAACAAGGGAGCAAAGAGAATATTCCTTTAGCTAATCAATATTACAATATCAATTATCACAATATAAATTTTATCACACAACTTAATTTCTAAAGAAATGAAATCTATTAAATATATTTTAGCTGGGATACTTTTCGGCATCATTATGAGTAAATCAGAGGCTATCTCGTGGTTTAGAATTCAAGAAATGTTTCGTTTTCAATCATTTCACATGTTTGGCATTATTGGCACAGCGGTAATATTAGGGGCTATATCTGTTTTTATTATCAAAAAATTAAAGATTAGAGACACAGCAGGAAATCCTATCGTATTTCAAGATAAAGAACAATCTTATGCTCGTTACATCATAGGCGGAACTATTTTTGGTTTAGGTTGGGCTTTAACAGGTGCTTGTCCGGGTCCAATGTTTGTAAACTTAGGTTATGGCTACATTGCTATGTTGGTTGTCATATTTGGGGCTTTATCTGGTACTTACCTTTACGGTTTAATAAAAGATAAATTACCTCATTAAAATCATTTATCTTCTATGATACAGCAAGGATTAAAAGAAAATTTAAGTCAGTTTTGGTTATTAATATTGGTGAATGCATTTGTGGGTGCAATGGTAGGTTTAGAAAGATCTGTTATTCCTCAATTTGCTTCCCAAGTATTCAATATCAATGCTGGCTTTGCTGTATTTTCATTTATCATCGCTTTTGGATTAAGTAAATCTATAGCCAATTTGGTTATGGGTTATTTAACTCTAAAATTAAGTAGAAAAAGTATTTTAATGTTAGGATGGCTTTTTGCCTTACCCGTACCCATTATCCTTATTTACGCCCCCAGTTGGAATTGGATTATTTTTGCTAATGTTTTATTGGGGCTTAACCAGGGTTTGGCCTGGTCATCTACAGTGGTGATGAAAATTGATTTGGTTGGCGAAAAAAATAGGGGTTTAGCCATGGGATTAAATGAGTTTTCGGGCTATTTAGCAGTTGGTTTAGCAGGTGCTTTAACGGGCTACACCTTAAGTACTTTTTCTAATTGGACTTATGTTTTTTTTCCGGGGATTTTATTTGCCGTAATGGGTTTATTGGTTACCCTATTTTTTGTAAAAAACACCGAGAAATTAGTTGATTTAGAAAACGTAACCAATAATGTTAATCCGCTAAAAAATATTTGGAAAGAAACCACTTTTAAGCATCGTAATTTAGGCGCTGTTACCTTAAGTGGCTTTACAAATAATTTAAATGATGGCGTTTTATGGAGCATTTTGCCCATTTTATTACTCACTAAAAATTTCTCTATCACAGAAATCAGTATTTTGGCAGGTATTTACCCAACAGCTTGGGGAATTGGGCAACTTTTTACAGGCAAAATGGGCGATGTTTTTTGTAAAAAGCAATTGATTAGTTTAGGGATGATGTTGCAGGCCTTAGCTATTTTTCTACTTATTTTTAATCAAAGTTTTATTTATCACGCTGTAATATTGGTAGTTTTAGGCTTAGGGACAGCTTTGGTTTACCCTAACTTTATCACCGTAATTGCCGAAAACTCAAATCCTAAACAAAGACCCCAAATATTAAGTATATTTAGATTTTGGAGAGATATGGGTTATGTTGCAGGTGCCGTTTTAGCCGGATTAACTTATACTTATTTAGGTTTAAATTATACCTTAATAACAGTAGCAGGAATTACACTTTTGGCAGGCATATATTCGGAGTTTAGAATGTGTTGCACCAAAAAAGTTTTATGGAAAACTGTATCTTGCTTTGAGTGATGATTTAATTTAACAATTTTTAAAATATAGATGATGATGAATATTAAAGTGTTGTTTTTTTTGCTGGTAGCTATTGTAATGGTAAAACCTACCTACGCTCAATCAAATGAAGAGCTTAAACAGTTTAATGATGCGGTTTCAAAAAAGTCAAAATATAAAGTAGTTTATCAGTTAAATACAGATAACGCTCAGGTGATTGAAAGCACTTTAAATAATATTGGCAATTCCTTAGCTGATGTTACCTTAAAAGATAAGCTAAAAGTAGAATTGGTAGTACATGGCGGTGGTTCTGTTTTGTTTATGAAAGATCATCCTTATGAAAAACAATTACTTGCCCTTAAAGAAAAAGGAGTAATTATGGTGCAGTGCTTAAACTCTATGAAAAAAAGGAAACTTACTAAAGAACAAATGTTTCCTTTTATATTTTATGTAGAAAGTGGCAACGCCGAATTAATTATCAGACAACAGCAAGGCTGGGCTTATATTCATCCTTAATTTTTCTTCTCTTTTTCAATTTTATTATTGAATATATTTTAACTACTTATTAATCAAATAAGTAGTTATTTTTTTGACTAAAATTTATCGACAATCTCAAAAACCTTGGTTAGCCTTCTATGTGACTTTTGTCACTATAAAGACAATTTATTATCTCTATTTTCACATTCAAATCAATTATATTACAGCTTAAGATATTTAAAAGCATACAGACTTAAACTGAAATTCATTTTATGAAATTCAATTTTAAGATTGCTATTAAAATGTTGTTAAAATAACTACGACTAATTAAATAAAATTTCAAGGAAAATGAAAAGTCAGCAACACCTTAATGAAACTGAAAAAGCGATAGTGGTTTTGTCTAGAACAACAGCGCTGATTGCTTTATTTTTTATGGTTATTATAGGAATTTTCATTAGCGTAATTATAGATACGGGGTTTGGCAAAAAAGAATTCTTAGCTAAACAAGTCACTTCCGAAACTGCAATTACCAATGTAGAAACCGTAGCGCAAGTAGATAATACCTGGAAAGCACCCTTAGAAAGCACCATTCCTGCTGGTAAAGAAGGTGAAGCAATTTTATATGGGAAAGATTTAATTGCCAATACTTCCACTTATTTAGGTCCTAATGGCAAAGTTGCTGCAATTTCTAACGGAATGAATTGCCAAAACTGCCATAATGATGCAGGTAAAAAACCTTGGGGCAACAACTATTCGGCAGTTTATTCTACTTATCCAAAATTTAGAGCTCGTTCTGGCACTAAAGAAACTATTGTAAAAAGAATTAATGATTGCTTTGAACGCAGCTTAAATGGAAAAGCCTTAGACAGCACTTCTAAAGAAATGACCGCCATGATTGCTTATATAAAATGGTTGGGCACCAATGTAAAAAAAGGAGAAAAGCCAGAAGGAGTGGGCATACAAAAACTTGCTTTTTTAGATAGAGCTGCTGATGCGCAAAAAGGAGCCGCTATATATGATACTAAATGTGCATCATGCCATGGCAAAAATGGCGAAGGTTTGTTAAACGTTGATAAAACCGGATATACTTATCCACCTATGTGGGGTAAAAATAGCTATAATGACGGTGCTGGACTTTATCGCATCAGCAATTTTGCTGGTTTTGTAAAAACCAATATGCCATTTGGAGTTACCTATCAAAACCCAATATTAACAGATGAAGAATCATGGGATGTAGCTGCTTTTGTTAATTCTCAACCTCGTCCGCATAAAAATCAATCTAAAGATTGGAAAGATTTTGCCCAAAAACCTGTTGATTTTCCTTTTGGCCCTTATGCAGATCAGTTTACCGAAAAGCAGCATAAATATGGCCCTTTTGAAGAAATTGTGACAGCTCAAAAGTTAAAATCTAAATAAACCACCTAAAGTATTTATTAATAATATTTAAAATTTAATATGTCTGAAAATAAATTAGAATCATGTAATTGTAGCAGCAATAGAAGAGGCTTTTTAAAGACAGCTGGTTTAGCCGGTTTAGCACTTTCTGGTTTGCCACAGGTAGCATCAGCTATTTCTTTAGACCCTAATCAGGAAAAAGAAATTCTGAAAAGTAAAGCCGTCCAAGATGGAAAAGCAAAACATATTACTTTACTGCATACCGCAGATATACATGCTCAATTGTACACTCATGATGAATTCTTTTGGGAAAATGAAAAAGCCATTTATAAACAAAGAGGTGGTTTTGCAGTCTTAAAGACGATGCTTAACACTCTTAAAGCTCAAAATCCAGAACATACTTTAGTTATTGATGGTGGCGATTGTTTTCAAGGTGGAGCGGTAGCTGCTTTAAGTGAAGGAAAGGCAATAGTTCCATTAATCAATAACATTGGATACGATTTGGTATTGCCAGGAAATTGGGAAGTAGTTTATGGTAAAGAAATGATGCGCAAAGATATGGGCGGTTACCATGCTCAAAAAATTTGTGCCAACATGTTTCATCAAACCAAAGACATAGAAAATGGGGATTTGATGTTTCCACCTTACTGGACAAATTACATGGCTGGCATTAAAGTTGGTTTTATAGGTTATAATGATCCATTAACCCCAAAAAGGCAATCTCCAGCTTATAGCGAAGGCATCAACTTTACCAAACCCGAGCTTAATGTTGCAAAGTATGTACGTATTTTAAGAGATTATGAAAAATGCGAAATGGTTTTTTTAGTCACCCACATGGGGCTTGCCCAACAAGTAGATTTAGGAAATCATATAGCTGTTGATGGCGTAGATTATATTTTAGGTGCCGATACGCATGAAAGAGTAAGAAAGCCAATAGAAACAAAATATACTAAGGTTACCGAGCCAGGAGCTTTTGGTTCTTTTATATCTAAGCTGGATATTGTGATTGAAAACGGAAAAATAAAGGAGCATAGCTATCAGTTATTAGATGTTGACCCAGAAAAGTATCAGCCTGATCCAGAAATGTTAGACTTGGTACAAAAAGCCAGAGCCCCTTATCAAAACAGATTAGATGTGGTAATTGGTAAAAGTAAAGTTCCGTTGGTGAGGTATTATGTATTAGAAAACCCAATGGATAACATGATTACCGATGCCATTATGTGGAAATTTAAGCCAGATATTGCTTTAAGTAATGGTTTTAGATTTTGCCCGCCTTTAGTGCCAGATTCAAAAACCGGGATGGCCGATATTACTTATGAATTTTTATGGAGTATGTTGCCGGTAGAAAGTGTAGCAAAAACTGGTGAAATTACCGGTAAGCAACTTTGGGATTGGTTAGAGAAAGAATTGCATAATGTTTTTGCTGATAATCCGGCCGAACGCTTTGGTGGTTGGGTGATTCGTTTTTGTGGGATGGAAATTAACTTTACAGCGGGTAAGCCAAAAGGAAGCCGATTAAATTGGGTAAAAGTAAAAAGTAAAAAAGTAAAAGAAGATAAAGTTTATAGTGTAGTTGCTTGCGAAAGAGAAGGCGATCCTGATGATACTTTATGTAGAATAGATCATGTAAATTTCCCGCAAAAGTTAGGCTATACCTTGCATCAAATTATGATAGAATATTTAGCTGTACATTCGCCTGTTTCTCCTAAAATAGAAGGAAGGGTAACCGCAACAGATCAGCCTCAAAATGTATTATCGCAACTAGAAGGGTATGATTATAAATTTATTTAAGCTAATTTTTGGTGCTTAAAAAGGTTATTACAAATTATTGACATTTAGAAGTCAACTAAGTGATAAACATCACACAGTTGGCTTCGTTTTATAATGAAATTTGCATATCAAATAAATTAAAAGTGATTATGAAGATTCAACAGTTTGAAGATAAATATTTGGCACATTACAGTTATGCCGTTTTAAATGAATCAAAAAAGGAAATTGTTTTGGTAGATCCATCAAGAAATCCACAGCAATATTTTGATTTTGCAAAAGAAAACAATGCACAAATTGTAGCCGTAATAGAAACGCATCCTCATGCAGATTTTGTAAGTAGCCATTTAGAGGTACATCAAAAAACAGGTGCTAAAATTTATGCGCATAGCTTAACAGGAGTAAGTTATCCTTTTGAAGCTTTTGATGAAGGCGCAGAGTTAAATATTGGCGATATTAAATTTAAAAGTTTGCACACCCCCGGGCATTCGCCAGATAGCATTTCAATTGTATTAAATTTTGAAGGTAAAGATCATGCTGTTTTTACAGGAGATACTTTATTTATTGGTGATTGTGGCCGTCCAGATTTACGTGAAGGAGCTGGTAATTTACAGGCAAAAAGAGAAGAGTTGGCGCAGCAAATGTATCACTCTTTAAGAGATAAATTAATGACTTTAGATCATGAAGTTTTGGTTTATCCGGCTCATGGTGCGGGTACACTTTGTGGTAAAGCTTTAAGTAGTGCAAACAGCAGTACTATTGGTGCCGAAAAAATCACCAATTGGTCTTTACAAGATATGAGTATTGATAATTTTGTAACCGAATTAACTACAGATCAACCATTTATTCCTAAATATTTTGGTTATGATGTTGATTTGAATAGAAAAGGAGCTCCAGAATTTAAATCGGCTATAGAAAAAGTAAAAATCTTAAATCAACCAGCAGTAGCAGATTTAAATCCAGAATATGTGATTATTGATGCCCGGTCTCAAGAAATATATAAGCAGGGGCATTTACCAAATTCTTATAATATACAAGCCGGAAACAAATTTGAAACTTGGTTAGGCAGTATCATTTCTCCGGGAGAAAAGTTTTATTTATCGGCTTCAAATCAAGAGCAATTAGAGGAATTGATAGAAAGATCTGCAAGTATTGGCTATGAATCTTTTATTGAGGCCGCTTTTATTGCCGTAGCCGGAAATGAACAAATTGATTTAGTTGATGTTAATCATTTTAAAAACCATCAAGATGATTACAGCATTATTGATATCAGAAATACTACCGAGTTTAAAACTCAACCCATATTTGAGAACGCCAAAAACATTCCTTTAGGCGAGTTAAGAGAAAGGGCGGGAGAGATAGCAACTGATAAACCAGTAATTATTCATTGTGCCGGAGGTTATAGAAGTGCAGCCGGAAGCAGTATTGTAAATGAAGCTATAGGAGATAAAACTAAAGTTTATGATTTAGGTGAAGCGATTAACGAATTTTATAAGCACTAAAAAAGTAGATACTGTAGCCTCAAAAAAGAGTTTATTAAATGGATAAATATCTAAAAATCATTCAGGAATCTTATACCGGTTATTGGAATTACTTGGTTAATGAAATATTGTATCCATCATGGAGTAACTATTTTTATTGGCTAATTGGTCTTTCATTATTGGTTTGGATGCTTGAAATCATCATCCCCTGGCGAAAAAAGCAAGCTGTTTTTCGTCAGGATTTTTGGATGGATGGTTTCTATATGTTTTTTAACTACTTTTTATTTTCATTAATTGCTTACAATGCCATTTCAAATGTAGCTGTTACTGCTTTTAATGATTTTATAGGATTATTTGGCGTAAAAAACTTAATCGCTTTTCAAATACAATTATGGCCAAATTGGGCGCAACTGTTGCTTTTATTTGTCTTTGCAGATTTTATTCAATGGAACGTTCACCGCACTTTGCACCGCATTCCATGGATGTGGGAATTTCATAAAGTCCATCATTCTATAAAGGAAATGGGTTTTGCTGCACATTTACGTTTTCATTGGATGGAATCTGTTTTTTATAAAACGGCTCAATATATTCCATTAGCTATGATTGGTTTTGGACTACAAGATTTTTTTATTGTGCATATTTTTACCACTGCAATTGGCCATTTTAACCACTCCAACCTTAATATTTCTTACGGACCTTTAAAATACATTTTTAACAACCCAAAAATGCATATCTGGCATCATGCTAAAACATTACCTGATGGCTCTTACGGAGTAAATTATGGGTTAACATTAAGTATTTGGGATTATATATTTAAGACCAATTATATCCCAGCAGAAGGCCGAGACCTAGAGCTAGGCTTTAAAAACGATGAACAATTTCCTAAAGATTTAGGTACGCAATTGAGTTATCCGTTCTTAAAAAATCGTACAAACTAGTTTTCAATTAAATTTATGATCATGAAAAAGAAATGGTTGACAAGTTCAAACATTACCACAGCAATTATGCTGATATTTTTAATCACCTTACTGGTAAGCCCTCAAGTAAAAGGTTTTTTTATACAGGGTTTAATGAAAATTGGATTATTTCAGCCAGATGTACCTAAACAATCTGAAGAAACAGCTTCAACTTCAGAGGCTTTGGTTGAAGAAAATAGTGAAGTTATCCTTTTTAAAAATGAAGCTGGCGAAATGGTGAATCTTGCAGATTTAAAAGGTAAAGTAGTTTTTATTAATTTTTGGGCTACTTGGTGCCCTCCTTGTATTGCCGAAATGCCTTCTATTAATAAGCTTCAGCAACAATTTAAAGACAATAAAAATGTTGTGTTTTTAATGGTTGATGTAGATAATAATCTAGAGAAATCGATGAAATTTATGAAGAGTAAAAAGTTTGATTTAAAGGTTTTTACACCCGCTAGTCAAATTCCGCCAAATTATTTGGGTGGCTCTATTCCAACAACTTTACTTATCAATAAAAAAGGAGAAATAGTTTTTAAACATGAAGGCGGTGCCGATTATACCAACACAGAATTTGCAACTTATTTAGACAAAATGAGTAAAGAATAAAGCCTCTGTTGATGATTATCATAAATCCATTTGATAATCATCAGCTGATTCTTGTTTTTAGCTGCTGATCTTTAGATTTTAAAGATAACAGCTGATGAATACTACCTTAATTAAACCATTTACCCAAATATTACCTGATTTTGGTGAGCAAAATCAGAAATGGAATTACGATTTAATATTTGTTGAAAACGAAACTCGTTTTATAAACAGATTATTACAAAAAGTAATGCTTATTTCTCCTTTAGATGATGCCTCAAAAAAAATTAAAGACATTAATTCCAGAATTTCTAAACTTGATGAAATTATCAACGAGTTAAAAAAAATAATAGCTCATACTCAAGATTATGCTCAAAAAAAATCTCAGCAAAGCACTCAAGAGCAATTAAATCATATAGAGAAATTATTTGCGGATGACAAAAAAATTAAGAGAGAATTATATGCTATAGTTGATGAGCTTGTGGTAGAAAATAAGCATAATAATTTAACTAAAAGCAATTGATTATTTTGATTTAAAAGAATTATTGAGGCATTTTTAAGGTAAATTTGATGATAAAGAGATGCTTAATTCTTCAAATTAATGGTCAAACCAATTCTATTTATTTTACTACTTTTTATAGGCTCTTGTACTTGGAAACAAGAAAAAATTAAGCCCAGTATTGAAAACATTTCAGAATCTATTTATGCATCTGGAATGGTTAAAAGTGAAAACCAATATCAAGCATTTGCAACTGTAAACGGCATCATCAATAAAATATTTGTGGCCGAAGGCGATACTGTTAAAAAAGGTGCAATTATTTTAACCATCTCTAATGAAACACAACAGCTAAATAAAGATAATGCAGCTCTTACTGCCGCTTTTTCAGCTATTGAGGCTAATAAAGGTAAACTCGAAGAAGCCAAATTAGCTATTGGCTTAGCCAGAGATAAAATGAAAAACGATTCTTTATTACTATCCAGACAAAACACTTTATGGAATCAAAATGTAGGTACAAAAGTAGAATTAGAACAAAGAGCATTAGCTTATCAAAATTCTAAAAACGCCTATTATTCCGCTTTGGTGAGGTTTAATGATTTAAAACGTCAGTTAAACTTTAACTCGGCACAATCCAAAAACAACCTTCAAATATCAAATAAATTAGAAAAAGATTATCTGCTTAAAAGCGAAATTAATGGGATAGTTTATCAAATTCCATTAAAAGTAGGGGAATTTGTAAATGCGCAATTACCGCTTGCCGTTATTGGCGATGCTAAAAATTTTATTTTGGAAATGCAGGTTGATGAATATGATATTTTAAAAGTAAAAAAAGGTTTGCCGGTTTTGGTTACCATGGATACTTATAAAGGACAAGTTTTTGAAGCTTCGGTTACTAAAATTAATCCTTTAATGAACGAAAAAAGTAAGACTTTTTTGGTGGAAGCCCAATTTATAATTACGCCTAAAACTATATATCCCAATACCTCTTTTGAGGCTAATATTGTGGTTCAATCTAAAAAGAAAGCTTTACTTATCCCCAGAAATTACTTAATGAAAGATAATAAAGTAATTAAAGAAAATGGTGATACTGTAACTGTAAAAACCGGATTAAAAGATTACCAAAAAGTGGAGATATTATCAGGTTTAACCGCTGCAGATCAACTTATAAAGCCATTATAAGATGTATAAATTAATAGCAAGCGTATCTAAATCGCTATTATTAGCTAGGTGGAAACAAACTTTAGTGGCTGCTATTGGTGTTACTTTTAGCATCACTATGTTTATTACTTTGCTAAGTTTTATGGCAGGTTTAAATGATTTATTAGACGGCTTAATTATTAACCACACCGCACATGTAAGGTTATATAAAGAAATAAAACCTGCCCAAAAGCAACCTATAAACCAATCTCAACAATATAAACAAGATTATAATTTTGTAAGCTCTATAAAACCTAAAAGAGAGCGCTTAGAAATTCAAAATAATGCTGCCATTTTAAAAGCTTTGCAAAATGATGATCGGGTTTTAGGCATTGCACCAAAATTAACCGCTCAGATTTTTTATAATGTTGGCGCCATAGATTTAACTGGTGTAATTAATGGAATTGATATTGAAGAAGAAAACAGGTTGTTTTTCTTTAATGAAAATGTAACCGAGGGTAATTACTTAGATCTTAAAAACATACCCAATAGCATTATCTTAGGTAAAGGAGTTGCCCAAAAAATGTTGGCCAATATGGGTGATGTAATAAGAGTAACCACCTCAAAAGGCGAACGGGTTCAGTTAAAAGTAGTTGGTTTTTTTGAATTGGGTTTACAAGATGTTGATAATGTACAAAGCTATGCGTCTATTGCTACCACTCAAAAATTGCTTGGCGTATCTAATAATTATATTACTGATATTCAGGTAAAACTAAAAAATATTGAAATAGCCCCACAACTAGCAAAAGAGTACCAACAATTATTTGAGGTAGATGCGATAGATATTCAAACCGCTAATTCTCAGTTTGAAACAGGAAGCTCCATAAGAACACTCATTTCTTATACGGTGGGCATTACTTTGCTAATTGTTGCAGGTTTTGGAATCTATAATATTTTAAATATGATGATCTATGAAAAAATGGATGCAATTGCCATACTTAAAGCAACAGGATTTTCGGGTAGCGATGTGCATCATATTTTTATAACCATAGCCTTAAGTATTGGCATTTTTGGTGGGCTGCTAGGTTTGATTTTTGGTTTAGGTTTATCATCCATTATAGATCAAATTCCGTTTAATACGGCCGCTTTGCCAACCGTAAAAACCTATCCAATAAACTATAATCCAAAATTTTATTTCATAGGCATCGTGTTTTCTATTATTACTACTTATTTAGCCGGTTACCTTCCTTCTAGAAAAGCCAGTAAAATAGATCCTGTAATTATTATAAGAGGTAAATAATGACGAAGCAAATTATACTAGAGACCCATAATATCTCAAAATATTTTCATGAACCTTTAACCGTACAGGTATTAAAAGATATTAATGTCTCTATCAACAAAGGCGAATTTGTTTCTATAGTAGGGAAATCTGGATGCGGAAAATCTACCTTGCTATATATTCTTTCTACCATGGATACCGATTTTGAAGGCGAACTTTTTATTGATCAAATGAGCATGAAAGGTAAAAGCGAAGCAGAATTGGCTCGAGTTAGAAATGAACAAATTGGCTTTGTATTTCAGTTTCATTACCTGCTTAATGAGTTTAGCGTTTTAAAAAACGTGATGTTACCCGGTTTAAAACTCAATAAATACACCAAAGAAGAAGTAGAACATCGGGCAATAGAAAAATTAAAAATTTTAGGGATTGAGCATTTAGCACTAAAGAGTGCTAACCATATTTCTGGTGGAGAAAAGCAAAGAGTGGCTATTGCCAGGGCATTAATAAATGATCCAAATATTATTATGGGCGATGAACCTACTGGTAATTTAGATAAGAAAAATGGGGAGTTGGTCTTTCATATTTTTGAAGAACTCACTAAAGAATTTAATCAAACTTTATTAATGGTTACCCATGATGAAGGCTTTGCAAAAAGAACAGACCGAGTGATTGAAATGGAAGATGGGAAAATTATCAATATAGACCAATACACCTAAAAATAATAGATTATGAATACCACACAAGCTTACCTGCAAACCTTAACAGAAGCAAGAACAAGATTTTCTAATTTGCTTATCGGTTTAACAGAAGATCAACTCACCAAAAAATTAGTAAATACAAAAAACAGCGCTGGTTTTTTAATACGCCATATTGCTGATGTAGAATTGTTATTCGCTAAAAACGTATTTGGTTTTTTAGAATTATCTGTACAAGCAAAAACGGTAATTGCTCAACATGATACTGGCGAATGGACAAATCTTGAAGAACTGTTAGCTTATCAACAACAGGCTTTTGATCAACTAAAATCAATTATAGAAAAACAAACCGATACAGATTGGGCTCAAATTATTACCACAAAAGAGTTTGGTACAAAAACTAAAGCAGAAGCCGTAGGCCGCATTATTTCTCATACTGCTTACCATGCCGGGCAACTCTCCCTTACTTTAAAATACGGTTAATATGATGAATATCAATTGCTAAGCTATTTTTGGTTAAGTAACCTTTAAGGGTGTCAACATAAATTTGTCTTTTAATATAATTTGAAAGATAAAATTTACCAAAATGAAAAATAAAACTGTGATTGTAACTGGAGCTGCTTCTGGAATTGGGAAAGCTACAGCAGAGTTGTTTGCAAAGCAGGGAGCAAGTGTGGTATTGTCTGATATTAATGAATATGAAGTAGAAGCTGTTACCAAAAACATACGTTACTTGGGTGGAAATGCATCGTCTTTTAAAGCCGATGTTTCTCAGCCAGAAGAGATGAAAGAACTGGTTAATTTTGCTGTAAAAGCTTACGGAAAGCTTGATATAGCTGTAAATAATGCTGGAATATCTGGCGAAATAGAGCCACTCATTGACCTCACCATTGAAGACTTTCAGCATGTAATTAATGTGAATTTAAACAGCGTTTTTTACGGTCTTAAATATCAAATACCTGCCATGCTTAAAAACGGAAGAGGTAGCATAATTAACATTTCATCTATTTTAGGTGCCGTTGGTTTTGCAGGTTCATCAGCCTATGCGGCAGCAAAACATGGGGTAGTGGGGCTTTCTCAAAATGCAGCTTTAGAATATTCGGCATTAAATATTAGGGTGAATGCTGTTGGCCCTGGATTTATTGATACGCCCATGTTAAAGGTTTTAGATAATGGGATTAGAAGCCAAATTGTAGCATTGCATCCTATTGGGCGTTTTGGGAAAAGTGAAGAAGTTGCCGAATTAATTTTATGGTTAGGCAGCGATAAAGCATCATTTGTAACCGGTAGTTATTACCCGGTAGATGGAGGTTATTTAGCCAGATAATTGCTCAAAACATCATTAATGCTATTCTAAATTGTTCACCATGAATAATTTTATCAAACGAACAATTACCGGAATTGCCTTAATATTGGTGATTATACCATCAATTTATTTTAGTGTTTACAGTTTTATTGTTTTACTCTTAACCATTAATACACTCGCTTTATTAGAGTTTTATGGTTTATTTAGCACTAAAGAAGTTACATCTAGAAAATTTGCAGGTCTTCTTTTATCAATCGGGTTAATAATTACTACTTTATTAGTAAGTATTGATCATAGCCAATGGAAAATTTTACTCATTAACATTCCTCTGGCATTTGGCATTTACCTTACAGAATTGTATCACTTTGCAAAAAATCCATTTTACAATTTAGCATTTACTTTTTTAGGCGTTTTTTACATCACTATTCCTCTTTGTTTTTTAGTAGCCATTGCTTTTTTAACAGATAGGCAAGGAAGCTATCAATATCAAATTATTTTAGGTTATTTTTTGATGCTATGGACCAGCGATTCTTTTGCTTATTTAGTAGGCAAAAGCTTTGGTCATTTAGCTTTATTTAAACGCGTTTCACCATTAAAAACATGGGAGGGAAGTGCCGGTGGTTTTGTGGCTACTTTATGGATAACCTATCTTATTAGTTTATACTTCACCATTATTAGTCCTTTAGATTGGCTAATTATGGCCTTAATTGTAGTTGTAACAGGTACTTATGGAGATTTTATTAAATCGCTTTTAAAAAGAAATCTTAATATTAAAGACACCGGAAATATTTTACCAGGTCATGGCGGAATGTTAGATCGTTTTGATTCTCTTTTAGGATCAGCCCCTTTTGTTTTTAGCTATTTATTGTGTTTTAAATATGAATAAGCACATTTATTATATGGTAAATGCCATTACTGCTTATAGATTAATAGCAGCACCCATATTGCTGCTGTTAATAACAAATAACCAGCTAAAAACATTTTCAATACTGCTTTGCATTAGCTTTTTTACCGATGCCATAGATGGTTATTTAGCCCGAAAATATGATGTGAATAGTTTATTGGGTGCCAAATTAGATTCTGTTGCTGATGATTTTACTATTGCGGTAGCTATTATTGGTATCATAGCGTTTGAACCCGATTTTTTATGGGATCAAAGCATTTTTGTAATCACATTATTGATATTATATATTTTACAGCTCTCTATTTCCTTAATTAAATATCATAAAATGAGCAGTTTTCATACTTATTTGGCTAAAGTAGCCGCTGTATTACAAGCTGCATTTTTGATTTTGTTTTTCATCATCGGGCCTATTTATCCGCTGTTTTATTTCATGGTTTTAGTTACCGCTTTAGATTTGTTAGAAGAAATTGTTTTAGCTTATTTATTACCAAAATGGGAAGCCAATGTTAAAGGTTTGTATTGGGTATTGAAAAGGAAATATTTAGGATAACTTATGAAATTTATTATGATTTAGATGAATCAATTTACTTTATAAAATTGACACTTATCATTCTGCTGTTTGATTCAAATCAGGCTCTACTTGTGGCTTAACCTATACTTTTGTGATTATAAAAACAAATAAATCATGGAAAATACGCCTTCAATAGCCACCCTGCATCATCTATTGGATTTTGATGCCTCTAAGTTTACAAATGCAGAAATACGTTTAAAAACCAGTTTAGGAGAATGGCTTATGAAAGCCGATTCGGTAAAATTAAAAATGGTACTCCAAAAATATCTTGATTTTGTAGATCAACATGTTAAAAAGATGGAGAAATTTTTTGAAGACGAGCAAATGAGTTCTCTAAGTCTTAACAATCCAGTAATGCAGGCTTTAATTGAAGATGCTGATGAAAAGCTGTCTTATTGTACAGATGCTGAAGTAAAAGATGCTTGTATTTTAGCTTTTATTCAAGTAATTAATCATTACAAAATTAGCTTATACGGTACTGCAACAGCTTACGCCAACATGTTAGATATGGAAAGAGCTGCTGTTGTTTTTCACGAGGCCGAAATTAATGAAAAGCAAATTGACGATCGTTTATCTCAACTGGCCGAGTATGAAATCAATCGTAAAGCTAAAGCGCCTATTAAAATTGATCAGGTTTAAGAATTTCGCGAAACAGAATCAGCGATATTACCTATCACAATCAACAATCAGTTTGATTCTGATCATCTCGCAAAAATTCAATTAACTGTTACTTTGTTCAACAAAATAAATTAACAAAATTTTAAAATTTCAGATTATGAAAACTGATATCGAAATCCAAAGAGATGTAATGGAAGAAATTAAATGGGAACCATTCTTAAATGCTTCGGAAATAGGAGTGGCTGTTAAAAACGGTATCGTAACCTTATCAGGAATGGTTGATAATTATTCTAAAAAAGCATCGGCAGAAAAAGCCGCTAAAAGAGTAGTTGGCGTAAAAGCAGTGGCCGAAGAAATTCAGGTTGGTCTTTCTCCAAGCTTTAAAAAATCAGATACTGAAATTGCCGAAGCGGTATTAAATGCTCTAAAATGGCATACAGCAGTACAAGAAGAAAAAATTAAAATTAAGGTAGAAGATGGTATTGTGAAGTTAGAAGGAGAGGTAGAATGGGAATACCAACGTACCAATGCCAAAACAGCTATTGAAAACTTATCTGGTGTACGGTCTGTAATTAATTTAATTAACGTAAAACCTAAAATTACATCTACAGATATTAAGCAAAAAATTAACGCTGCTTTTCATAGAAGCGCAACTATAGATGCTGGAAAAGTAACGGTAGAAGTAGAGGGCAGTAAAGTTACCCTTACCGGAAAAGTAAGATCATTTGTGGAAAAAGAAGATGCCGAAAGAGCCGCTTGGGCTGCACCTGGTGTGATCAGTGTGATCAGTAAAATAGAAATTGAAGTTCCTGAATTTGTTTTTGAGGAATAAAGAAACATTCTACCTATGAATGAACAGGCAGGGAGTTGGCTTCCTGTTATACATGGAGCTAATTCCCTGTCGAAAAGCTGTCTCATTAGATTGAGGCAGCTTTTTTATGGATTTGCGGTGAAAATTAACCACAAAGTAATCCGTGAAATCCTAATAATCCGTGTTAAAAATTAACCACAAAGCCCACAAAAAATTCACAAAGAGAACAGAGGAAATGTCGGCAATTTAGCATTCGTGAAAATTCGTGAAATTCGTGGCAAAAAATAACCAAATAGAATTAACTCAATAATCTGTGAAATCCTTATAATCTGTGTCTAAAATTAACCACAAAGCACCCAAAGAATTCACAAAGAGAACAGAGGATATGTCGGCAATTTAGCATTCGTGAAAATTCGAGTTGAAAATTAACCACAAAGTACACAAAGAATTCACAAAGCCCACAGAGGGAATGTCGTCAATCTATCATTCGTGAAAATTCGTGAAATTCGTGGCAAAAAATAACCAAATAGAATTAACTCAATAATCTGTGAAATCCTTATAATCTGTGGCAAAAAATCAACCACAAAGCCCACAAAGAATCCGCAAAGCCCACAGAGGGAAGTCGTCAATCTATCATTCGTGAAAATTCGTGAAATTCGTGGCAAAAAACAACCAAATAGAATTAACTCAATAATCTGTGGCAAAAATTAACCACAAAGCCCACAAAGAATTCACAAAGAGAACGGAGGAAATATCGACAATCTAGCATTCGTGAAAATTCGTGAAATCCGTGTCTAAAAATTAACCACAAAGCCCACACAGAAAAAATATATTGCTATTTATCAAACTCAATTTATTTCAACATCTTATCAAATAATAGTGATTTACATCATAAGACGCCAAAATAAATTAAGCTTGATTTATAAATTTGATAGAGAATTAAATACTGATTTATGCGTTTTCTTTGATGCCTAAATTTAGCCTTCTTTTAGTATCTTCAAATTTAAGGCTCCTAAAAAAATCTTTAACTTTTTGTATTAATTGGTTAGGCGTTAATTTATTAGCACTTTCTAAACCTACAATTTTGCATGGAAAATGCCGACCTTCTTTATCAATCAAATTCACTAAGCCTTGTTTTGCTTCACCAGGGCCAAAAATATAGGCGTATTCTTCTTCTTTTAAACGATTGATAATCTTTTTTAAAAATTTATGCTGATTAAGTCGTTCATGGTTTTGTTTATCAGCCTGACTAAAAGGTATATTATTAAGGCGAGTGATATTATTTTCGCCTGTTATATGTTCTTCTGATTTTAACTCTTCAACCAATACTTGATCTGTTAATTTAACTAAATAGGCATGTTTGTAATCCATCCAAACTCCTACAATTCTGTCAGGGTGATAGGTATTTCTTTTCATTTTCTATACTCTAATTAAATGCTAATTGTATTGAATATAAACTTATCATATAGTTAAGATATTGGTATTGATGCAGATCAAATAGACGGTTGATTATGATTTTAAAAAGCATTTTAGCTTAAAAAATCAAAACCATTTTAAATCAAAATTGAGTAAAATCAAATTAACGCTTGATGTAAATCAGCGCTATAAAAACCATCAATCTTTATGTTTGTAACATGAAAAATAACTTAATCACCATGAAAAATTCAGGGAAAATATTGTTGGGTTTTATTATTCTTTTTGCTGCAGGGGCAGCTTTAGGAACTTTGTTTGCTCCTGATAAAGGAAAAAGAACCAGAAGAAAAATTGTTAAAAAAGGTAAAGGACTCTTTAATTCTTTTAGTAATAGTTTAGCCGATGGAAAAGAGAATTTAGAAGAAATTAGAGATGTTTTAAAAGATAATTTAGAACAAGTGAGTAATAAGATTCAGCGTTTTCCAAATAAAATTAATTCGTAAAAACAAGACACTATTTGATTTAAACCCAATAAAATAAGGTGCTTTATGCGAGGTGAAATTTTAACCACAAGACACACAGAGGTTACAAAGCCAGAAATGGCTGCAATTGTTACCATCACCTTTAGTCCGGCAATTGATAAAAGCACTACTGTGGTAAAATTAATTCCCGAAAAAAAATTAACCTGTTCAAACCCAGTATATGAACCCGGTGGAGGTGGTATTAATGTAGCAAGAGCCATCCATAAACTTGGCGGAAACGCCACCGCTATCTATTTTGCAGGTGGCTATACCGGTAAAACATTTAGTAAATTATTGGCCAATGAGCTGGTAGAATCTATTATTATAGAAACTAAAGAAAATACCCGAGAAAATTTAATGGTTTTAGAAACAGCATCTAACCAACAATTTCGTTTTGGTATGCCTTCTACAAAACTGTATAAGCAAGAATGGTTAACTTGTTTAAGCATCATTAAAGGTTTAAAAAATGTAAAATACATTGTCTCTAGCGGCGGCTTATCTCCAAATTTACCCGATGATATTTTTGTACGGTTATCAAAAATTGCTCGTAAAAAAAATGCAAGGTTAATTATTGATACCTCTGGTGAAGCTTTAAAAAAGGCCATAAAAGCAGGCGTTTATTTAATAAAACCCAATTTAAAAGAACTTAGTTCTTTGGTAGGTAAAGAGGAGATAAAAGTGACTGAGGTAGAAGAAGTAGCTAAAGAAGTGATTAATAATAGTAAATGTGAGGTGGTGGTGGTTTCTTTAGGTGCCTCTGGAGCGTTATTAATTACTAAAAATGAAACCATTAGGGTAATGCCTCCAAAAGTTAAAATTAATAGTACCGTTGGTGCCGGTGATAGTATGCTGGCTGGCATTGTTTTAAGCTTGGCTAATCATAAAAATTTAACAGAGGTTATGCAATATGGAGTGGCTTGTGGCACCGCTGCCACCATGAATTTAGGTACACAGCTTTGCAAAAAAAAAGATGTTTTAAGCTTGTTTAAGATGATACAGCTTAAGTAAGCGTTAGAATAACAAAATAGTGAAATTTTAATAGAGTAGATTTCTCAATCTTGCCTCATTTAAAACAACAATTTTGCCTCCATCTTGTACGTCTATCAGTTTTTCGCCTTTAAATTCTTTAAGTGTTCTTATCATAGATTCTGGTGCCGAGCCAATTACATGAGCCAAATCTTCTCTCGACATTTCTATCACAGACATTCCCTTAATCTTATTCTTAAATTTATCTGCTACTTCTATAATACCAAATGCCACTTTTTTTCTTAGCGAATTATAAGCCATATTTAGCAGCTTATCTTCTTTTTCATGTACGTTATGCGATAGCAATTCTATAAATTTTCTGGCTACATTAATATCATGATTAATCAATTCAATAAAATCATTTCTGGGAATTAATATCAATTCAGCATCTTCAATTACCTGAACACTTTCTGTATAATTTATCTCTTCAATAATTGCTCTGTAACCAATAAAATCTCCGCTGGTGTACATGTTGGTAATTAATTCTTTTCCATCCTCATGCAGGCGGTATTCTTTAAGTTTTCCAGAAACCACATAATAAACCACTGAAGGACGCTGATCTTCTGAAAAAAGTAAATGCTTTTTAAGATAAGTTCTTATTTCTCTGTTTTCGGTTTTATGCTCTTTATCTCTTGCACCAACAAGATGTTCTAAAACCTCGGTACTTTTAGCATTATTAGAAAAATTGCTTCTTTTATTGGTTTCAGCTTTTTTCAATCTTAATGATACAGCGTTTAAAAGATCCACCTCATTTAAAGGTTTTACTAAATAATCATCGGCACCTAACTCCATTCCCTTACGTATGTCTATCAAATCTTTTTTTCCACTAAGAAATAAAAAGGGGATAAATTTAGTTTCGGGGTAGCGGCTTAAAATATGTAAAACTCCATAACCATCAATGCCAGGCATCATCACATCACATAATATCAAATCCGGACTTTCTTTTAACGCTTTTTCAATTCCTGCTTTTCCATCTGCAACGGTTATTGCAGTATAATCTGATAATGAAAGTATTTCGGCAATATTCTCTCTCAAAAAATCATCATCTTCTATAATCAGTATTTTTTTCATCAGGATAAATATATTAGGTGACCAAGAATTTCAAATATTTTAAATCCATTTAAATGATTAATTGATAGCATTTTAAAAGAAATATGTCAATTAAAAGATTAATCGTTTTGTAAATAGATAGAAAGAATAAGAATGTTGCAATTTCCTAATTTTAATATCCCTTTAGTTTAATATGAATCAATAGGATGATTGATTTTGATCAATAAACAAATGCTTAAGCTGATAGAACTTTATAGAAAATAATAAGAATTATGAAAACGATATTGTTACTAACAGATTTTTCTGAAAAATCACAAAACGCTGCTGAATTTGCATGGCAATTAGCTTCAAATGCAAATGCTAATCTTATTTTTTATAATGCCTATTACGTTCCTCAAGGGACAGTTTTTGCCGGAATTTATACCTCTTATTATTCAGATTTTACAGGCTTTAAAAAAGAAAGCATGAAAAAACTAAAATTTCAGGCAGAAAAAGTGAAAGAAAAATTTGCACACACCAAAGTAAAGCACATTCCACAAATTAAATGTGAAAATGAAATTGGCGATTTAGGAGATAACATTCATAACTTTTTAGATAAAAAAGATATTTGGATGATTGTTATGGGTGACAAAAGAACTGATGGTTTTTTAAATCATATAATATATACCAGTGATACCAGAGAAGTTATTGCTAAAGCTAAATGCCCAATTATGCTGGTTCCGCAACATGCACAATTTACAGGATTTAAAAAGTTAGTTTTTACCTCGGCAGAATTTGACCAAAATGACTTAAAAACGTTAGATTTTTTAGCCGAATTAGCCGATCCTTTTAAATCAGAAATTATTGTTACTCATGTTTCTCCAAAGCATAAAAAAGAAGATGAAATAACTAAACTGCCAAAAGATGTTTATACAGCTTGGTCTGAAATGAAATATAAGAAACTGTCTTTTCATGAAATGAAATCAGAAGAGGTAACAGAGGCTATTATGAAATATGCTCATGTTGAGGATATTGATTTAATTACCCTTATTCATAAAAAATATCCATTTTTTGAAGATTTATTTCATACCAGTACCACCAAAAAGATGTTAGACTATCATAAAATACCTTTGTTAGTTTTTCCGTCTGATTTTCGTTTAGAAGAAGATACAAAACAAAAAACAACTAAGAAAAAGCTCCAATATGAAAAAAGTTAGTGCTGCTTTTGACGGTTTAAAATTCTCTGAAGGTACACTTCAACATGCAATAGAACTGGCTAAACAAAGTAAATCATTACTTTCTGGAGTTTTTTTGGATGATTTTACCTATCACAGTTATAAGCTATTTGATATGGTTGGTAGCCAAGGTGTATCTAAAGATAAAATGAAACATTTGCTTACTGCTGATAAACAAACCCGACAAAAAGCAACCGATCATTATGAAAATGAGTGTAAAAAGGCTCAAATTAATTATGTTATTCATCATGATAAAAATATAGCCATACATGAATTAATTAAAGAGAGCATTTACTCTGATATAGTTTTAATTAGTGCAGACGAAACACTTTCACATTTTGAAGAAGAGCCACCCACAGGTTTTGTTAAAGATTTTTTAATGCATGTAGAATGCCCGGTAATGATTATTCCTAGAACGTATCATAAAATAGAAAAAGTGGTATTGCTTTATGATGGTAGCATTGCGTCTGTTTTTGCCATTAAAATGTTTAATTATATGATGCCTTGGATGCAAAATTTAGGTACAGAAGTTGTCACCGTTTTAGATCCTGAAAAAGAAAAACATATCCCTCAGGCTAATTTAATTAAAGAATTTGTTGATTGTCATTATCCAAAAGCCATATATACGGTACTTAAAGGTGATGAAAAGAAAGAGATTCCCGCATATTTAAAGAAAATTACCAATAATACACTGGTTGTTTTAGGTGCCTACCAAAGAGGGGCTATTTCTATGTATTTTAAAGCGAGTATGGCAGATTTACTGATGGAAGAATTAGATATTCCTTTATTTATTGCACATAAATAAACATTCAAATAACTCTTAAATTGATCAATATCAGGTATAAACACAACCTCAATCAACTTGGTTTTAAGCTTTACTTAGCAACTTTACATCAATAATAAAATATTAAAAATTCAAAATATTAGAACTATGAACACTTTAATGAAAACATCCACTATGCCTACGTTTAGGTCGCTTTTAGAAGACTTTTGGAACACTGAAAATTTATTTGACCTATCCCTTTTAAGAAAGGATTCTTTACCGGCGGTAAATATTAAAGAAAACGACCAAAGTTTTGAATTAGAAGTAGCTGCACCCGGCTATGAGAAAAAGGACTTTAAAATTGATGTTCAAGATGGTATTTTGAATATCTGTGCTGAAAAATCAGAGGAAAAAGCCGAGGAAGACACCAATTACACCCGAAAGGAGTTTTCTTATTCGTCTTTTAACAGATCTTTTACCCTTCCTGAAAACGTAAATTCAGAAAAAGTACAGGCTAAATATGAAAATGGACTTTTGTATTTAACCTTAAAAAAGGCCGAAATTAAGGAAGCAAAGAAAAACTTGATACCTATTGAATAACATCCAAAATTTTGTGATTAATTTTTTTTAAGGATAGAGTTTAACAGCTTTATCCTTATTTTTTTTATTCAAAAATGAAAATTATACAAACTTGTTTTTTGATACATGGAAACCCCAAATTGCTATTTATCATCCCTAAAAATATTGTGGATTATGGTTTTGTTGCTCACACAAAACTTAATTTCAATACCTGCCCAAGGTTTTCAATTTAACGTAGAAAATCAATTAAATAAAGCTGTAAAAGAGCATCAATTAAAGTTTCCAATACTCACTCAAAAAATTTACCGAGATAGAAACTATCAATCTATTTGGTTTAATATAAATGGTAAAACTCCATTAATATGGGATGCTGTAAATTTATTAAAAGCAGCACCTCAATACGGTTTAAACCCAACAAATTATCATTGCAACCAGCTTTCTATTAACACTATAAATAACGCTATACAAATACCTATTAATGATGATGTTAAACCTATAATTGATGTGTTGATTACCGATGCTATGTTAGCTTTTACAGCGCATTTACGTTATGGAACAATCAACCCATCTACACCATTATTAGCTATAGATAAAGAAACATTTAAGGGTTTTAAAGTAGATTCTGTTTTAGAAGTAGCTATTAAAAATCCAAATTTTAAGAACACCATATTAAGTGCACAACCCAATTATTTAGGCTATAAAACACTTCAGCAACAGCTAGAGAACTTAGTAAAAAACCAAACTGGCGATTGTGTTGGGATAACAGATCATCACATTCAACTTTTTTTTGCAAATATGGAAAGATGGAGATGGTTAAGTCCGGTAAAACAACCTTACATTATTATTAATATCCCTGCTTTTAATCTTACTTATTATGATGGAATTACCGAGCAAAACTTTAAAGTAATTATTGGAAAATCAAATACAAAAACCCCGGTTTTAAGCAGTAAAATCAGATTTTTTACCACCGCCCCAGATTGGACAGTTCCACGAAGCATTCTTGTTAAAGAGCTTTTACCAAGTGCTATCAAAAATAATTCTTACATGGCAAATAATAATTTTAACATCTATGATAAATATGGAAATTACATACCAGCAACCCATAATAATTTGTTAAAGGTGAGGGCTAATCCGTCTGAATATACGGTAAAGCAATCTCCCGGACCCGATAATGCTTTAGGGCAAATTGTATTCAATTTTGATAATTCTTATGCTGTTTATTTACATGATACGCCAAACAGAAGTTTTTTTGATAAATCAGAAAGAGCTTTAAGTCATGGCTGCATAAGGGTAGAAAATCCGGATAAACTGGTAGAGTTTTTTTTAAAAAATGATCAGGCTACTGAAATATTACCCGAGGTGTTAAACGCTATGGAAAAGTACAAAAGGAAAAGGGTTTACCTAAAAAAACCTATTCCAATTACGGTAACCTATTTAACAATGGAGGTGAAAAATGGCGAACTACAAACTTATAAAGACTTGTATCAAAAAGATAAAAACCTAATAAAAGCATTAAAACTTAATTGATTTTATGAAAAGGCAACAACATTCTACTAGTGAAATTAAGTTTTTAGCAGGTCCACAATCCAGATGGAGGGATTTTAAATTTATTGTTGTTACCTTTTTTCAATTTGTAAGAGGATTTAGAATCTTACATTTTGTTGGGCCTTGTATTACATTTTTTGGATCGGCAAGGTTTAAGGAAGACCACGAATATTATAAATTTACCAGAGAAGCAGCCGGAGAAATGGCTAAACTAGGTTTTACTATTCTTACTGGTGGTGGCCCTGGTTTAATGGAAGCCGCCAACAGGGGAGCAAAAGATGTGGGCGGACGATCTGTTGGTTGTAACATTAAATTACCTTTAGAACAACATAGAAACCAATATTTAGATAGATGGGTGAGTATTAAATACTTTTTTATTCGTAAAATATTATTGGTAAAATATTCTTACGCCTTTGTGGTAATGCCTGGCGGTTTTGGTACTATGGACGAATATTTTGAAGCGCTCACCTTAATGCAAACTAATATTATTAAAGATTTTCCGGTAATTGTTTTTTATAAAGATTTTCATCAAGAATTGGTGCAACACATGGCTAAAATGGTAAAAGAAGGAACCATATCAAAACAAGACAGGGAACTTTACCTCATTACAGATTCTTTAGAGGATGCTGTTGCACTGGTGAAAGAAAAATGTATAAAGAAGTTTAAATTAAGAGAAGAGAAAAAATTTAGACCAGCAAAATGGTTATTCGAAAAAAGATTTACCAAACAAGCTTGATTAGAATCATTTTAGTGCTTGATGCCCATCAACACTATAAAAGCTTTAAAAATAGACTTTTATAGTAGAATGTTTTAATGATATCATTGCTTTAAATTTCATCATCAGCCCTTATAAAACATTTAAAAAATCACCAGAAGATATCATTCTACAATTCTAAAAATTTTGAAAATTAAACTTTCTATGATGAGTTATATCAAAAAATTCTCTGAAATTTCTATTAAAGATTTAAGTGAAGTAGGTGGAAAAAATGCTTCATTAGGTGAAATGTATAATAAGTTGGCATCGCAAAATATTGCCATTCCTAATGGTTTTGCAGTTACATCCTCTGCATTTAAGCATTTTATAGCATACAATAAGCTTGATGGAGTACATACCCGCCTGATGGCAGATTTAGATCGAAAAAACTTTTCTAACCTTAAGCAAATAGGAGAGAAAGCCAGAGAATTAATACTACATGCTAGAATATCTAATGATTTGATAGAAGCTATTTCTTTTGCTTATTCAGAAGTTTTTGCAAATAATGATCCGGCTGTAGCAGTAAGAAGTAGCGCCACAGCCGAGGATTTACCCGAAGCAAGTTTTGCCGGTCAGCATGAATCTTATTTAAACATCAGTGGAAACGAAAAATTAATATTAGCGGTAAAAAAATGCTTTGCCTCTTTATATACAGATAGAGCCATAAAATACCGAGAAGATAAAGGTTTTGACCATTCTAAGGTGTTTTTATCTGTTGGTATACAAGAAATGGTAAGGGCTGATAAGGGCTGTTCTGGTGTAGGATTTACTTTAGATCCAGATTCTGGATTTGCCGGGGTAATTCATTTTGAAGGCGTTTGGGGTTTAGGAGAAAACATGGTGCAGGGTACGGTTAACCCTGATGAATTTTTGCTGTTTAAAACATCGCTTAGAAAAAAGAAATTTCCAATTATTCAAAAAAAACTAGGTTCTAAGCAGCAAATGATGGTTTATGCTGATGATACCGCTCAAAATACAAATAACATTACTACACCAAGTGAACTCCAAAATCAATTTATTTTAAATGATGAGGAAATCACCTTATTAGGGAATTGGGCGCTTATTATTGAAGATTATTATAAAAAGCCAATGGATATAGAGTGGGCAAAAGACGGTTTAAGTGGCGAATTATTTATTTTACAAGCCCGACCAGAAACTGTTCACAGTCAAAAAAAATCTTTAGAGATTACAGAATTTAAGCTTTTAGAAACCAAAGAACCTTTGTTAAAAGGACAAGCCATTGGCAGTAAAATTATTTCGGGAAAAGCCCGAATTATTCAGTCTCCAGAAGAGTCTGATGATTTAGAACCCGGAGATATATTGGTTACCAATTTAACCAGCCCAGATTGGGATCCCATTCTAAAAACAGTTTCGGCAATTATTACCAATAAAGGTGGGCGAACCAGTCATGCATCAATTATTGCCCGAGAATTAGGAGTACCCGCAATAGTTGGTACCGCCAATGCAACTGAGCTAATTAAAGATGGCCAAACCATTACCGTAAACTGTGCCGAAGGAAACACCGGATTAGTTTATGATGGGGTTTTAACTTGGGAGGAAAAAGTACTGGATTTTAAAAATGTGCATCTTCCAAATCATCCTCAAATATGTTTTATTCTTGGCGACCCTGAAAAAGCTTTTAACCTCTCATTTTACCCAAATAATGGGGTAGGCTTAATGCGAATGGAGTTTATTATTAGTCATCAGGTTAAAATACATCCAATGGCCTTGGTTAATTTTAATACCTTAAAAAATTTAAAGGATAAAAAAGTTATTAGAGATTTAACGCAACAATATCCAGAAAAGGGCACTTACTTTATTGATAAACTTGCAGAAGGAATAGCCATTATAGCAGCCGCATTTTATCCTAAAGATGTAATTGTAAGGATGAGTGATTTTAAAACTAATGAATACGCTAATTTATTGGGAGGCAAAGAATTTGAACCAGAAGAAGAAAACCCTATGCTTGGTTTTAGAGGGGCATCCCGTTATTATAATGATTTATATAAACCCGGTTTTAAGTTAGAATGTGAAGCTGTTAAACGAGTACGAGATGATATGGGATTGGATAATGTGAAGCTAATGATTCCATTTTGCCGAACCCCAGATGAAGGTGAAAAAGTGATAGAATTAATGAAAACCTATGGCTTGGTAAGAGGAAAAAACAAGCTAGAGATATATGTAATGGCCGAAATTCCTTCTAATATTTTACTTGCGGAAGAATTAGCTGGTTTATTTGATGGATTTTCTATCGGATCTAATGATCTTACTCAACTTATTTTAGGTGTAGATAGAGACTCGGCATTGGTGGCTTCTTTATTTGATGAAAATAATTTAGCCAGTAAAGAGATGATTAAATTATTAATTCAAACAGCGCATAAATGCGGTTCTAAAGTTGGTATTTGTGGCCAAGGACCTGGAGATTCTGTAGAATTTGCACAATTTTTAGTAGAAGAAGGGATAGATAGTATTTCTTTTAACCCTGATATGTTTTTGAAAGGGTTAGATTTAGTTTCTAAACTAGCTTTACAGCATGAAATGAGGTGAAAAATTAGGAGAAAACTATAATTAGTCTTCTCCTAAAATATTCATCCTTCGGTTTAGTTTATGTTAAATTGATAGGTGTAAATGATGGGTTTGCATAATAGTAAAGCTAGGTATGGGTTGATCTTTACTTTGTGTGTTTTCCTTAAAATCGTACAAAATTCCTTTTGTTCCGTCTTTGGTGGTAAGGGCATATAAAATGCTCATGCTCCCTTTTTGATGTACTGATGGAAAAGAATGAGTTTCTTCAATAATAATATCTTTAAAAGGGATTTTTAATCCAAGCGCTAAACTTATTAAAAAATCATTTTGGTGATGAAAAAAATTTAATCTATAACCTCTTTTTCTTAGATCATAAATGGCAGTGTTTAAAGATGAATAAGTTTTCATTATAGTTTTAGGGTTTGTTTTAAACAAATATGTAGAAACCTACTGTCTAATTAAATGATCTTTATCAGGTATTTTATTGATTTTAGTTGGATAATAATCTGCTTAAAATCAATTAATTACATAATTTACTGTCAAAAAAAAGTATAATTAAGAAATGGTAATATCTTTTTTAAACACAAACTCTCTTCCTTCATGTTCCCATTCTAGTAAAATTTTCCATTGTCCTTTTTCAATCCCATCTAAAGGAACCTCTATTACATCTTTTCCTTGGCTATCTACCGGTAAAATGTGTTGAATATTTTTAGCATCTACGCCCATTAAGTGCATGGTTCCTTTTATAGGATGGCAAAATTGCATTTTAAATATGTTCATGATTTCTAAATTTAAGTAAGGTGATTTAATTATTCACTTTTTCAATCTTGTTCTATTAACTAAAAATAACCATCTGCTTTTATATATATTTTGATAAAGATCACGTCATAGATTGATTATGATTGAATTTTAAAGTTTTTTAGAAATCACGATCAACTTTGTAATTGATATTATTCAGCACATTTTTGTTTAAGATTTAAGAAATTTGATTAAAAATTTATTTATGAAAAATATTTTTGTTTTCACTGATTTTTCATTCCGCTCATTTAATGCCGCCAGGTATGCATTAATGTTGGCCAGTACTTTTGAAAGCGCAAAAATTGTACTTTATCATTCTTATGTGTTTAGCCCAACAGATGAAGGTTATTTGCCCTATCCGGTAGATTTAGAAACATTAAGGGCCGAGAGTTTAGCTAAACTTAATGACTTAGAAACTTCATTAACACCATTTATAACTAGCGGAATTACCATGATGAGTGTAACAGACGGTAATCCATTATTAGATGCGGTAGATTTATGTAAAGAAGAAGAAATAGATTTATGCGTAATGGGATGCAAAGGGCATTCTAATGCAGCTCAAATATTATACGGAAGCCAAACTTCTGTACTTATTTATAGGTTTCCACTTCCTTTATTAGTAGTGCCGGCTGAAGTAGTTTATCACCCCATACAATTGGTGGCTTATGCCTGCGAACTTAAAAATATAGAACAAATTCCTGCCGATACTATTATCTCTTTTATTAAGGCTTTTCATAGTAAATTTTATGTGCTAAACGTTGATCCTCATAAAGAAGAGAGAGCCGATATTGAAACCATATTGGCACAAGAAAAATTACATCAATTATTAGATGAAATTAATCCCGAATATTATTATACCAGTGGTAGCCATATTGCAGAAAACATCGAGAATTTTGCGAAAGAAAAAAATGTAGATGTTTTAATAGCCGTTCATAAAAAACATGGGCTATTTCATGATTTATTTTATAGCAGTACCACTAAAAAATTAGCCTTAAGTGGCGTAAAGCCTTTATTAGTGCTCAAAGAAAACAGTTTCACCTAATATCTAATTTTAGGCTGCTAATAAATATAAAATGTTTTAATGATTTTCTTGGTGATGATTATCTTCAGAATCAACTGTTGATTGTAGGTTCACCTCGCCGCTACAATCAAAAAGTATCCCATGTTGTCCTTCTTTAATGCTAATTGCATAAAGCACACTTTTTTTTTCATTTTCATCTGATACTGGGATAGTATGTACCTCATCAATATTAACGTTATCAATAGGCACTACCAACTCTAAAGGGAAACAAATAATATTATCTTCATAATAATAAAAGTTTAACCTATAACCTCGTTTACGAAGATCAAATACAGCATCATTAAGAGTTAAATAGCTCATCTTATTCAAAAAATATCTTTTATCAAAAATGCGAAAAACGAATGCTCCGCTTACTGATTACTGTCAGAATACTAAATGATTATGATTTTTTGTTAGAAATATAAACGGTAAAAAACGCTAGTGATGATCTATTTCGTGGAATGAAACTTCAATTCTTGTACCTATGCCTAATTTGCTTTTACACTCTAATTTACCATCCATTTGTTCTACATATTTACTTACAATGTGTAAACCCAAACCGGTACCTTGTATCTGACTAGCATTAGAACCTCTAAAAAAACGATCGAAAAGATGTTCTTTATCTTCGTCAGAAATACCTACGCCTCTATCTTTAACCACAAGTGTAAATTCACGATCGTGTTTTTTTGTACTTATTGTAATGGCAGATCCTTCTTGAGAAAATTTAATAGCGTTTGATAGTAAATTAATTACAATATGTTTTAGCATACCTGCATCTAAAAATAGGTTTACATCTCCTTCATGCCTGTATATAATAATTTGATCTTTTTTAAGCAAACCATTTAACTCATTAATAATTTCTTTAATATGAGTTTTTAAATTAAATGAGGTATTACGTACTTGTATTTTACCTTCTTCTATTTTACTGATTGATAAAAAATCATTTAAAATATCTTTTAGCAAGTTTGTAGAAGAAACAATACGCTTTACATGTTTTTCTCTTTTATCATGATCTTTGGATTCTTTATATTGAGAAATAATAAAAGCGGAAGAAAGAATAACACTTAACGGGGTTCTAAATTCATGAGAGGCCAGGGAAAGAAATTTAAATCGGAGATCGCTAAGCTCTTTTTCTTTTTCAAGAACTTTTTTCATTTCAATTTCTGCTTCTTTACGTTTAGAAATATCTTTACAAAAACCTATATAACCTTCTTTAGATGAATGAGAACCGCATCCGCCTATTCTGTTTAGGGTAAGTAATACCGGAAACTTAGATCCATCTTTACGTACAAAAGAGAACTCGTACTCGTTTGGTAGTCCCATATCTGTTTTGGCAAATAAAGTAGAAAACCCAGTACCTATTTCCTTTTTAAATTCTTTAGTTAATTCTTTTTGCCTTTCTTCTAGTTCTTCTTTATCAAAAAATATAATAGGAGTAGTTTTATCTATCACTTCATTTGCGTTATAACCTAGGTGTGTTTCTGCACTAGTATTAAACATTTTAATAATACCTTCACTATCTGTTACAAATAAAATAGCTTCTGTAAAGTTTAATATGTTTTTAAGAAAACTATTTACCCTCTTAATTTCTGCGTCTTTAACTTCAGTTTCGGCAATTAACTTGGCCAGGGTTTTAACAGTTTGACTCATGGATTGAGTTCTTTCTTCAATCTTTTTTTCTAGCTCGGCATTTAATTCTATTAAATCCAGTTCTGCTTTTTTACGTTTAGAAATATCATTAACAAGTACAATAATATAATTGCCTTCATTAGAGTTAGAATAATCAAATGAGATTTCTACAGGAAATTGAGTTCCATCTTTTTTAATGGCAGTAACCTCTATTTCTAGTCCAGCATAATCATCAATAAAATTTTGTTTGTTTGTTTTAGCTTCTCTAGGATCGAGAGCTAAAAATTTGTTGGGAATTAGGTTTTCTATAGTTGTATTAATTAACTCATCTTCTGTATATCCAAATTGCTTGAGTAAAAAACGATTCACCATAACAATGACCCCATCATCATTTGTTACAATTACGCCCATAGATACATTTTCACATAATGTACTTAAGCTAAGTTCTATTTTTTTATTCATAAGATATTATAACGGGTAGGTTCTATCAAATTTAATAAAAAAACATTTAAATAATCTAATTTTTAAGGATTGAATACGTACCTAATTACATCGTTTTTAATCATTTATAAATAAGCCAATAAATAAAATACTAGTTTCTTCTTTGGTTTGCTTTTTCTAATAAAGGCTTGTAATAATGTTATGAGTACTTCTCTATAGCTTTAGGTACACCATTAAGAATGATATTCTTATCAAACTGAAATAACCCTCAGAAAAACATCTTAACAATCTATTTACTTTGAGTTAAATGTAATTGGGTGTAGAAACCACGAAAAATTTTTATCGAAAACTTATTTTGGTAAATATTTTTTGTGGGATGTGTGAAATGCAGTACTCAAACCTGTAAAAATACCTGTAAAAATTACACAATTCGATTTACAACCACCTAAAGTCTATCATTTTTCTTGTGATAAGTCTATACATTTAAATCATAATATTTAATAATAGGTTGTTTAATTTTAAATAAAAGTAAATTTTATGAACAGATTTTATATTTTTTATTCGTTCTGCTTAATTTTATTAAGCTCATCATGTGCTCCGAGGAGAAACCTTGTTTATTTTAGTGATTTATCTAACAAAACTGGAAACGACCAGTTAATTATCGCTGATACAGAGCCAAAAATCCAAACCAATGATTTATTAAGTGTAACCATTAATACACTTAGTAGCGAGTCTAACATCTTATTTTCATCAAACACCAACAACATTAACAAAAGTGGTTATTTTGAGAAAGACGGTTATCGGGTAGATAAGGAAGGCAATATCAATTTGCCAGTTGCCGGTCTTATTCCTTTAAAAGGTTTAACCTTAGAACAGGCCCAACAACGAATGGTTAAAACACTAAGTAATTATGTGAAGAACCCCATTGTTAACATCCAATTTCAAAATTTCAGAATCACCGTTATTGGTGAAGTGAATAACCCCGCAACATTTAACATCCCTAATGAACAAATTAATTTATTAGAAGCATTAGGCATGGCCGGAGATTTAACAGTTTACGGAAAACGAGAAAATGTATTAGTCATAAGGGAAATAGATGGTAAACGAACTATCGTACGTATGAACCTTAACAACAGAGATGTCCTTAATTCGCCCTACTTCTACCTAAAGCAGAACGACGTAATCTATGTGGAACCAGACAAATCTAAATCAATAGAATACAGCCCAAATAACCGTTTAATGCCACTTGTAGTCGCCACAATATCTGCAATAGCAGTATTATCTACAGCATTATTATCAAACTAAATTTTTTATTAAAGTACCATTAAATTAAAAAATCATGGCTTTACCATCAAAAAAACATCAGTCTTTTTCAACAAAAGAAGACACCACAGAATCACTGCTAAAATATCTTAAATACTGGTATGTATTTGCAATTGCTATTGTATTATGCCTAAGTGCAGCTTATGCATATATTACTTACGCAACTCCTTTTTACAAAGTAAGCAGCACTTTATTAATCCAAAACGATTTTAAAGGTGATGGATTATTAAAAGGAACAGCTTTTAGCGATTTAGATATGTTTCATGCTGCCAGAACCGTTGATAATGAAATGGAAGTATTAAGATCAAGAGATTTGATCTATAAAACTTTAAAAGATCTTTCCTTAGAAACACGCTATCACCAGGTAGGAAAAATTAACGATAAAGAATTGTATGATCAATCTTTACCCATTAAAGTAGTTATTTACAACTTAAATAATAAGGCCTATGCTCAAAAATTAAACCTTATTATAAAAAATGAAGATACTTTTTCTATCACTAATAATGGAAAAAGAGTGACTTACAGATTCGACCAACTCATTACCGGACCAGGTTATAGCATAAAAGTAATTAAAGGCCCTGCATTTAAAACCAATTTTGAGCCTATTGATATAGCTTTTAAAGATTTATATTCTATGGCAGAATATTATAGCTTAACATCACTTACTATTTTGCCAATTGTTAAAGATGCCAACACCATTGTAATTAGTCTTTTAGATAATGTACCGCAAAGAGGGGTAGACATTTTAAATAAATTGATTGAAAATTATAATGGGCGAAATGTTGATACCAAAAACATAGTTGCAAGAAATACCATTCGCTTTATTGATGATCGTTTAAGAAGTCTTTCTAGTGATTTATCTGTAGTAGAACAAGATGTAGAAGATTACAAACAACGCAACCGAGTAACCAATTTTAATGCTGATGCTGAGATAAATTTAAAAACATCAGGTAATTATGATCAAGAATTATCTCAATCACAAATTCAGTTAGATGTTATACAATCTTTAGAAGAATACCTTAACCAAGAAGATAGCAAATATGAAATTGTACCTAGCACACTTGGTATAGGAGATGTTACTTTAACCAACCTGATAAACAGGTATAATGACATGCAAATAGACAGGCAACGTTTATTGCGTAGTAATAAAAGCAGCAATCCACTTATTGTAAATATTGATGATCAATTGGTAGCGTTAAAATCTAACCTAAAAGAAAACCTAAGAAATGTAAGAAGAGGACTTTCTTTAGCCAGAAACAATTACTTATCAAAATCTAATCAATATGAATCTAGAATAAGGAATGTTCCTACTATTGAGCGTGGTTTAATGGAGCGCAACAGAACGCAAGCTGTGCAGGCTGGTTTGTATGAATATCTTTTACAAAAACGAGAAGAAACAGCCTTGTCTTTATCTGCAACTATTCCAACTTCTCAGGTAGTAGATAAACCAGCTTATAATACCAATCCGGCTAAGCCAAAAGAAGCTTTAATTTACTTATGCTCTTTATTTGCAGGTTTCCTTTTACCATTATTTATATTCTTTGGTAAGGATAAGTTAAATACAAAAGTGCAAGATGTAAATGATGTACAATTGATTGGAGGCACAAGAATTTTAGGCGAGTTAAGCCATAAAGAAGAGAACAATACAGTTGTGATTAAAAAAGGTAGCCGTACCACCATTTCAGAATTGTTTAGATACATCAGATCTAACCTGGGTTTAATGAATAACCATTTACCTAGTCAGGTTTTATTGGTTACATCAGGAAGCAAAGGAGAGGGTAAAACATTTTTCTCTATAAACTTAGGTGTTACCCTTTCTATGGTTGATAAAAAAGTAATCATCATAGAATTTGATTTACGCAAACCCGATTTAATCAAAGGCATCAACATGAAATATGAAAAAGGCCTAACTGATTATTTAGATGATGATAATATGGATTTATCAGAAGTAATTAAACCCTCTGGAGTGTCACCAAATATGTTTGTAATAGGCTGTGGTAAATTACCTGATGATCCATCAGATTTATTACACAGTAGAAAAATAAAAAGCATGTTTGATGAGCTTAGGAAAAAGTTTGATTACATCATTGTAGATACCTCACCGGTTGGCTTAGTATCAGATGCGTTTAGCCTTGCCCAATATACTGATGCTAGTATTTACTTAATCAGATACAATTTTACCAGAAAAATGCAATTAGGTGTATTAGAAGATATTTGTGAAAACAAAAAGCTTAAAAACTTAATGATTGTATTTAACGATGCTAAGAAAGAAAACATGAAATCTTACGGATACGGTGGATATGCTTATGAAGCTTCCTAAAGTTTAAAAAGATTATTCAAAACATTAGACCTGTGAAAAAGCCAGACTGGTAAACCTTATTTGTACCAGTATAGAAATATAATTTACCCGATAGATGCTGTTTGTTTAACAAACAGACGGAAGATAAGTGCGCTAGATTAAAACATGAAAACAGAAGTCTCTACAATAAAAAAGAGGTTTCTAAAGCTAAAAAGAACAAATTTTTAAAAAAAAATAATCATGTAAGTGAGTTAGCGAAGCTGTATCTGAACCACATATCTATCAAATTAGTTTATAAAAAACTATGGAAAACAATATCAATATAAAATCACAAACCATGAGAAACTGGTTTGTGATTTATACCCGAGCCAGATGGGAGAAAAAAGTTGATCAACTATTAAAACAACAGGGGATCAATTCATTTTGTCCGTTAAGAAAAGTAAAAAATCAATGGGCTGATAGAATGAAAGTAGTAGAGTTTCCATTATTCAGCTCTTATGTTTTTGTAAACATCAATTTAAAAGAAGAACAAGTAGTTAGACAAACTCACGGCGTATTAAATTTTATTTATTATATGGGAAAGCCAGCAATCATTAGATCTAATGAAATTGATATGATCAAACAAATTTTAGTAGAAACTCCGGATGTGGAAATAATGAGCTTAAAAGATATTAACGTTGGTGATAGGGTAACCATTAAAAATGGGCTTTTATGTAACCAAGAAGGTAGCATTATTAAGGTAACAGGTAAAACTGTTTTAATGGTGTTTGATAATTTAGAATGCGCTTTGGTAAGTCGTGTTGCGGTTGAAAACCTAGCTTTAATTCCTTCCTAAAATGAAAAATGAGATCGTTAAAAACACCAAAATTGCCGTAGTAGGCTTGGGTTATGTTGGTTTGCCTTTAGCCGTAGAATTTGCAAGATATTATAAAGTATTTGGCTTTGATGTGCATAACAACAGGGTAGATGAGTTAAAAACAGGTTTTGATCATACCAAAGAAATAGAGCAAAACCAATTAGAAGAAGTACTTACTACAGATTGTACTAGCCTTAAAGGTTTATACTGCACCAGCGAATTAGAAAAAATAAGATCTTGTAATGTATTTATTATTACTGTTCCAACACCTGTTGATAAGCATAACCGGCCAGATTTGAATCCACTTTTAAAGGTGAGTAAAATGATTGCATCAGTACTTAAAAAAGGCGATACCGTGATTTATGAATCAACAGTATATCCTGGCGTAACTGAAGATGAATGTGTGCCCATCTTAGAAAAAAACTCGGGTTTAAAGTACAACATTGATTTTTTTGCAGGCTATTCGCCAGAGCGAATTAACCCTGGAGATAAAGAACATTCGGTTACAAAAATCCATAAAATCACTTCGGGCTCTACACCAGAAGTAGCAGAATTTGTAGATAGCTTATACCGTTCAATTATTGTTGCAGGCACCCATAAAGCCGAATCTATAAAAGTTGCCGAAGCGGCAAAAGTGATAGAAAATGCGCAACGAGACATTAACATAGCCTTTGTGAATGAGCTTGCCATGATTTTTAACCGATTAGGTATAGACACTGGGCAAGTATTAAGAGCTGCCGGCACAAAGTGGAACTTCTTAAATTTTAGTCCGGGTTTGGTAGGAGGGCATTGCATTGGCGTTGATCCCTATTATTTGGCCCAAAAAGCACAGGAAGTGGGTTATCATCCCGAAATTATTTTAGCAGGCCGAAGAGTTAATGATGGAATGGGCGCTTATGTGGCAGATCAGTTGGTGAAATCTATGTTAGCTAAAGGCACTCATATAGCTAACAGTGAGGTACTTATTTTGGGCTTTACCTTTAAAGAAAACTGCCCCGATGTGAGAAATACCAAGGTTATTGATATTGTAAAACGTTTAGAAGAATACCAAATAAAGGTAAACATACATGATCCCATGGCTAACGCTTTACAAGTAAAAGAAACTTATGGGGTGATTTGCCAAAATGGCGAATCAAAAAAGAAAACTTATGATGCCATATTACTAGCGGTTGCACACCATCAATTTAAAGACATGGATTTGTCTAAAATGTGCAAAGAAAACACCGTAGTATATGATATTAAAGCCGCCCTGCCTCAGGCCATAGTAGACATTCGTTTATAATTTTTAATCTTCTTAAAAGCAATTTAAAATGTACAATATACCTTATCATGGAGAAAAAGACTTGTCTAAATGTAGTTTTTTAGTAACAGGTGGAGCCGGCTTTATAGGCTCTAATTTGGTGGCTTATTTATTAAAATTTGGTGCCGGAAAAGTGAGGGTTCTGGATAATTTTTCGACAGGATTTATGAAAAATCTAGAAGAATTTTCTTTCTATTCTTCCTTTGAATTGATAGAAGGAGACATCAGAAATTTAGATGATTGTAAAAGAGCGGTTGAAGGAATAAATATTGTTTTTCATGAAGCCGCATTAGGTTCGGTACCTCGCTCTATAGAAGACCCAATTACTACCAATGATGTAAATATCAAAGGTTTTTTAAATATGTTAATCGCATCAAAAGATGCTAAGGTGCAAAGAATGGTTTATGCAGCTTCATCATCAACCTACGGAGACTGCAATCATTTACCAAAAGTAGAAGACAAAATTGGCAAACCGTTATCGCCTTATGCCATTACAAAATATGTTAATGAGCTTTACGCCGATGTTTTTAATCGCCTTTATGGCTTAGAATATATTGGACTACGTTATTTTAATGTATTTGGCCCAAAGCAAAACCCAGATGGAGCTTATGCAGCCGTTATTCCAAAATTCATATCGAGTTTAATAGCTCATGAAGAACCTATCATTAACGGAGATGGAAAAAACTCTAGAGATTTTACCTATATAGAAAATGTGGTGCAAGCCAATATTATTGCAGCCTTAAGTAAAAATTCTTTTGCTGTAAATCAAATTTACAATGTGGCTTATGGCGAGCAAACCTCTTTAAATGAATTGGCTATTTTACTAAGAGACCAATTAGCACAAGTTGACCCAGATATTGCTGGTGTACATTTTAACTATGGAAAAGAGCGTAACGGAGATATTCCACATTCTTTAGCTTCTATTGTAAAAGCCAAACATTTGTTAGATTATTTCCCATACTTCTCTATTAAAGAGGGATTGCAAGAAACCGTAAAATCTTATGTAGATGAGCTTAAAGCAGTAAAGGTTTATAGTTAAACCGTAATAGTTCAAATAAAGCCAATCATAAATATTTATAAATAAATAGGCCATGGTACGTTTAAAAGAATTAGATATTTTAAGAGGTCTTGCTTCACTTAATGTGGTAATTTATCATTACACAAGTAGGTATAAAGAAATTTTTAAGGGTCAATCTTCGGTTAATTTTGATTGGGATTATGGTCATTATGGTTTAGAGCTGTTTTTTGTAATCAGTGGTTTTGTAATTTATATGACCCTTCAAAAGGTATCAAGTTTAAAAGAATTCTCTTACAAAAGGTTTGTTAGATTGTATCCGGCATATTGGATTTGCATTCTCCTAACTTTGATACTCACCAGTTTGTGGAAATCACCCAGGATACAAGAATTTACTATTTCTCAAATACTGATGAACTTTACCATGATACAAGGTGTTTTTGAAATCCCAAATGTAGATGGTGCATACTGGTCGCTTATACCCGAATTGTTTTTTTATGCTTCAATGGGTTTAATTTATTACATGGGTTGGCTAAAAAATATTAGAATTATAGCCGTTATATGGCTTACCATTATGATTTTAAACCGACAAGGTATTTTACCTTATGGAGCCTATTTTCTTAACCTAAAGTATGGGATGTTTCTTTTGGCTGGTATTCTTTTTTATAAATTGAGATTTAATAAAGGAAATTTTATAGAGCACTTTCTCATATTATCATGCCTTTTTACAGCAATTTGGGTAAATAACAGGCCTGGTAGTGCTTATGTTTATCCCTGTATATTTGGTATATTTTACTTATTTATTTACGGTAAACTAAAAAACTTCACCTATTCGCCATTATTGTTTTTAGGCTACATCTCTTATCCTTTATATCTATTGCATCAAGAAATTGGTTATTCAATGATCAACTCATTAAATTTTTATATTCATAATGAGTTTATTGTGTTAATGTTAACGCTTTCGCTGATCTTCTTATTAGCCTGGATTGTTAAAACTTATTTAGAAAAACCAATAGTTAATTATTTAAAAACTAAATATTATGCTAAAGCGGTTACTTTAACTCAGCCAGATTTAATAGAAAAACAGCCAATCTTAACAGAAAAGGAGCCAGAATTAACAGATAAAAATATACCAGTTTTGGTTCCTAATAAAGTGAATAGTTTAACACACTAGGTTTAGCTAAACAAAAAAAGCACCTCCGCATTTCCTTTTTCTAAGCATGATTGATTCATTAATAATTGAATCAACCTGATTTACCTATGTTTTATGAGTTTAAGAAAAAAAACATTATCAGGACTGGTATGGACATTTAGCCAGCAATTTGGAGTGCAGTTAATCAGTTTTTTTATCACCATTATTTTAGCAAGAATTTTGGCTCCGGCAGAGTTTGGTATCATCGCCATGTTATCTGTTTTTATTGCCGTTGGGAGTTTACTGGTAGACGGCGGCCTTTCTTCTTCCTTAATTAGAACAGGAATGGCTAACCAAAAAGATTATTCTACAGTGTTCTTTTTTAACCTGGGAGGTAGCTTAATCATCTACGCCATAGTTTATTTATCAGCACCATATATAGCTTCATTTTATAAACAAGACATATTAACACCCGTAATTAGGGTTTATTCTATTGTATTTATTCTCAATGCATTTTATGAAATTCAAAATGCAAGATTGGTGAAAGTGATGAATTTTAAAACACAAGCACTTATTCAAGTTCCTTCTGTTTTAGCCGGTGGTTTGTTGGGAATTGTAATGGCTTTAAACGGGTTTGGAGTTTGGAGTTTGGTTTGGATGAATATATTTCAATCATTTTTAACCACCATTTTTCATTGGATATACTCTAAATGGCGACCATCTTTAATTTTTGATAAAGCCAGCTTTAAAAAACACTTCAATTTTGGTTATAAAATGACTTTATCAGGTTTGATAGATATCATTTATAAAAATATATATGTACTTATTATAGGTAAAAATTACTCGGCAGCACAATTAGGTTTCTATTCACGAGCAGATTCTATAAGTCAGTTACCAACCAACAACATTTCGGTAGCCATAAGTAGTGTAACCTATCCCATGTTTGCCTCCATTTCTGAAGATAATTTTAGGTTAAAAATGGTGTATAAAAAATTAATGCAGCAGGTAATTTTTTGGAATGCATCTATACTTATGTTGCTAGTTGTAATTGCCGAGCCTCTTTTTAGGTTTTTAATTACTGATAAATGGTTGCCTGCAGTACCTTATTTTCAAATATTATGTTTAGCCGGCATTTTTTATCCCTTACATGCTTATAACCTCAATATTTTAAAAGTAAAAGGTAGAAGTGATCTTTTTTTAAAATTAGAAGTCTATAAAAAAGTACTCAGCGTAATAGGAATTTTATTAGTTATTCCTTACGGCATATACGGTTTATTATATTTTCAGCTATTTTTTAATCTAATAGCCTTTTACATTAACTCCACCTATAGTGGAAAATTAATTAATTACCCGGCTAAAGAGCAATTGGCAGATATTACGCCTGCCATCATTCTATCTGCCTTTACCGCATTAATTTGCTTTTTTCTCGACGTTTTTTTACTGCGCACCTTTCAACTTTCTGATTTAGGAAGAATAATGATTGAACCCATTTTCTTTTTCTCTTTCTATCTCGCATTTGGTCAGTTGTTGCAGTTTAATGCCATGTATGATTTTAAACAATTAGTTCTAAAAAGATGATACCAGTAACCAAACCCTTTCTCCCAAAAGCCAAAGAATATGATGACTATGTACATAGCATCTGGGAGCGCCAATGGCTTACCAATAACGGCCCTTTAGTGAATGAACTAGAGCTTAAACTGAAGAACTATCTCCAGGTAGAGCATTTACTTTATGTAACTAATGGCACCTTAGCTTTACAAATTGCAATTAAAGCTTTAGATCTAAAAGGTGAGATTATTACCACGCCTTTTTCTTATGTGGCCACCACCAGCAGTATTGTGTGGGAGGGATGCAAACCTGTTTATACGGATATTGATCCCGAAACTTTTAACATTGATCCTAAAAAAATTGAGGCGGCTATTACACCTCAAACATCGGCTATTTTAGCTACCCATGTTTACGGTAATCCTTGTGATATTGATGCCATACAGGCTATTGCCGATAAATACAACCTAAAAGTGATTTATGATGGTGCACATTGTTTTGGTACCAAATACAAAAACAAATCTGTTTATGAATATGGGGATATTAGTACCACAAGTTTTCACGCTACCAAATTGTTTCATAGCATAGAAGGTGGCGCTGTGTTTACAAAAGATCCAGATTTACTAAAGAAAATGTCTCACATGCGAAATTTTGGGCATAACGGCCCCGAAGATTATAGTGAACTAGGCATTAATGGAAAAAACTGCGAATTTCATGCAGCCATGGGTTTATGTAACCTAAAATATGTTGATGAAATTTTGAAGAAAAGAAAACAACTTTCTCTTTACTACCTAGATAAATTGCAAAATCTAAAAGCAAGCTATCCTAAACTAAATAAAGATTTTGACTATAACTACGCCTACTTTCCGGTTCTTTTTGATACTAAAGAATTGATGCATAAATGCTTAGTGGCATTAGAAGCAGAAAAAGTTTACTGCCGAAGGTATTTTTATCCATCACTATCTTCTTTACCTTATGTGCAGCAAACAGCACTTCCGGTTTGTGATTCTGTAGTTGAAAGAATTATTTGCTTACCGCTTTACCATGCACTTACGTTTTCAGATTTAGACTTAATTACTAGAGTAATATTAAGAGTACAACATTATGATATTGAAGATGTTATGGAAACACAAGTACCCGTAGGTATTGAAGAAGATATAGCTAATATGTTAGTGAGCGCTAATGAAAATGCATCTTAAACAATTATAATCTGATTATAACATCTTACAAATGAATAACTCTGAAATCATGGTAAGCATTTGCTGCATTACCTATAATCACCAAAAATATATTGCACAGGCTCTAGATGGTTTTCTAATGCAAGAAACCAACTTTAAATATGAGATTATTATTGGCGAAGATTGCTCTAAAGACAACACTAGAGCTATAATTGAAGATTACTGCCAAAAATATCCCAACAAAATTCAATTGTTAACCTATGAAAGCAATATTGGAGGGATAAAAAATCAAATAGAGACTTTTAATATTTCTAAAGGTAAATACGTTGCCATGTGTGATGGTGATGATTACTGGACAGATCCATTAAAACTACAAAAACAAGTAGATTTTATGGAGAGTAACCCTAATTATGTGATTTGTTGCCATTACAGCAGAGTGATTGATGATAATAGCGAATTAATATATGAAAATCCATCGCCGATAAGTTTAGAATTTGATTATGAAGATGTTCTTTTGGGCAAAAAAGATGAAACAAGAATTTGTTCATTAATGATTAAAAACAATTGTGGAATCAAAAAAATATGCTTAGAAAATTGGTATTATAACACTTTTGGTGCCGATACTTTTTTGAAGTTATATGCTATGGCTAATACCAACGAAAAAATTTATGTTTTGCCAGAAGTAATGGCTGTTTACCGTTTACATAAAGATGGTGTATATAGTTTGATAGATGGCCGAGTAAGAAAAAGCAAAATGATTAATGATTTTAATATTTTGATTAACAACTTCAGCTACTCTGCTCATTATAAAAAAGAACTTCTAAAAATATATATCACCCAATATTTTTTGTTTGATATCAGGCATTATAATTTCCAAAAAGCTTTAAATACCATCATTACCTTAGTTTAACCCAATTTCAATAAATAAATTTCATTAAAAATGAGTACCGAAATTCTTTTTGTGATCAATACTTTACAAGGCGGTGGGGCAGAGCGGGTACTAAGTACGCTGGCCACTTACTTTCATCAGCACAAATACCGGGTAGAAATTGTTTGCTTAAATTCGGCTATATCGATTTATAAATTGCCCAATGATATAAATATCACCTATTTGGTAAATCGTAAAAGTGAACACCTGGCATACCGAATATTTTATGCCGCACAATCATTTTTTAGGTTATTAAATTTATTAATGAAGAAAAAGCCAGATTGTGTGGTTTCATTTATGACCACCGCAAATCTTTGGACAGGTTTAACCTGTTTGCTTACCTCAACCACTTACATCGTATCAGAAAGAACAACACCAGACCATACCATTAACCAGTTTACGGGTTTCTTAAAATGGTTTTCTTTTAAAATTTACAGTAAATCTAAAGCCATTGTTCTCCCGGCTAAGGGAATTGAAGACTGTATAAAAAAAAATAAAGCATACCAACAATTGGGCAATTTCAAAATCATAAAAAACCCAGTAAATACGCTTGGAAACGTATCATCTACACCAATACATTCAAAAAAATTTATTTTGGGTGTGGGACGACTTTCTTATGAAAAAGGTTTCGACCAGTTAATTGCTGCTTTTGCCAACTCAAATCTTTATGATACCGATCTTTTAATTGCAGGTGAAGGGGCAGAGCTTGAAGCATTAAACCTTCAAATTGAAGCATTAAATCTTCAAAACCGCGTTAAACTAATTGGGGCTAAACAAAATTTGCAAGACTATTATTCACAAGCGCAACTTTTTGTGCTGCCTTCCAGAAACGAGGGTTATCCAAATGCTTTAATTGAAGCCATGAGCATGGGATGCCCTTGTATAGCCATGGATTGCGAATTTGGTCCATCAGAAATCATCAATCATGAAAATAATGGATTATTAATTGCTGATAAAAATATAGAAGAATTATCTAAAGCCATTGTTAAAGTACTAACAGACCCTGTTTTAAAAAATAAGTTAGCCGCCAATGCCAAACTAATTAACAATACCAATTCCCTAAATTATATTTCTTACCAATGGGAAAAATTAATATTTAGCATTAATTAGTCTTCAAAAAGCACAGTTTTATTTTAAACGATTTGGGCGTTTTAACACGCTGTGCAATATATTTTTTATAAAAATTAACCAACCAAATTGGTTTTAAAAGTTGCATCTAATATTAAAGCATCTAAAACATCTCTCACAACATCTAAAAACTACCTATATGAATATTCCATTCTCACCACCGTTTATTGATCAATCTGTTATAGATCAAGTATTAGATACGCTACAAAACAAATGGATTACATCTGGTCCAAAAGTTAAAGCCCTTGAGTTAGAAATATTAAAACTAACGGGGTCTAAAGCGGCTGTTTGCGTAAATTCTTGGACATCTGGCGCCATTATGATGTTAAAATGGTTTGGAATAAAAGAAGGCGACGAAGTAATTGTACCCGCTTATACTTACTGCGCCACCGCATTAAGCATTTTACATTGTGGTGCTACGCCTGTTATGGTTGATATTTTAGATGATTTAACTATAGATCCCTTAAAAATAAAGCAAGCCATCACCAGTAAAACAAAAGCTATAATAGCTGTAGATATTGCGGGTTTACCTTGCCATTATGAAGCCATTAACTCTATCATTAAAGATCCAGATATCAATCAGTTATTTAATCCCGAAACGGATAAACAAAATTTATTGGGCCGTATATTATTGATTTCTGATGCAGCGCACTCTATTGGGGCAACTTATAGAAATTTGCCGGCGGCTGTAAAAAGTGATATTACTATTTTTTCTTTTCATGCGGTTAAGAATATCACTACTGCTGAGGGTGGTTGTATATGTTTAAACCTACCCGAAGTTTTTGATAACACAGAAGAGTATAACTTCTTGAAAATGTTTTCTTTAAACGGACAAACAAAAGATGCTTTTGCAAAATCTATGGGTGCCAACTGGCGATATGATATTATTTTTAAAGGCCTAAAAATTAATATGCCAGATATTTGTGCGGCTATTGGTTTAGCTCAAATAAGGCTGTATAACGACCATTTATTGCCTTTGCGCAAAAAAATAGCCATGAAATATTGCCACAAACTAAAAATGTTTAACTGGTTTATTCATCCAATTTTAAAAGATAAAACCCGAGAATCATCATACCATTTATTCCCTTTAAGAATCAAAAACATTACCGAAGCAGATAGAGACCAGATTATTGATTTTTTGGTGAGCCGAGGAATTAATGTAAATGTTCACTTTATTCCAATGCCAATGCTTTCTTATTTTAAAAGTATTGGGTATAAAATAGAAGATTATCCAAACAGCTATAAGCAATACGCTTGTGAAATTTCACTGCCTATTTACCCTCAATTAACAGATGAGGAAGTTAATTATATTGTAGAAAACGTGATTGATGGCGTAAACATCAAAGCCAATAAAAGTAAACTATTAGAAGTGGTGTCTTAAATATAAAATAATGGCTGTTAAACGACTTTTTGATGTTATTTTTTCTTTTGTGGGGATCATCATGCTTCTCCCTTTATTTTTTCTAATCTCTTTATGGATCATCATAGATTCTAACGGAGGTGTGTTTTATCAGCAAAATAGAGTAGGTCTTTTTAAAGAGAATTTTAAGCTGCTGAAATTTAGAACCATGAAGATTGGAGCAGATAAAGGCAGTTTATTAACCATTGGTAATTACGATAGTAGAATTACAAGAAGTGGTTACTGGTTAAGAAAATACAAACTAGATGAATTGCCTCAATTGTTTAATGTTTTAAAAGGTGAAATGAGCTTTGTTGGGCCACGGCCAGAAGTAAGTAAATACGTAGCACTTTATGATATTAGGCAGCAAAGAATTTTAAGTGTAAAGCCAGGTTTAACAGATTGGGCTTCTATAGAATTTATAGATGAAAATCAGCTTTTAGCAACATCAGATAACCCCGAGCAGTATTATATTGAAAATATTGTACCTCATAAGATTACCCAAAACCTTAAATATATAGATCATCATAACCTATGGATAGATGTTAAAATCATCTTATTAACCATTAAGAGCATTATTTACAGATAGAAAGCTCACACCGGCTTTAAATAAATTGCTCTAATCTTAATCAATTTGAATGAAAACACTTAAAATATTGGATTGGTCTAAACAACGATATTATTGTGAAACCCACCCTTTTTACAGATGGAAAAAACAACTCCGAGAAAGTGGTTTAGATGTGAAGTGCTACTTTAACCATTTAGATAAAGATTTAAAAGACGCCGATTACCTCATCATTCATTCCAGATATTTTGAAGATGGATGGCAACAATTGAGTACAAGAAATAGCCAAAATGAAGACGAGCTCATTAACTATCTTTTAGAAATGAAACAAAAGGTAGGCAAACTCATTTGGTTTGATGCCGCAGATTCATCTGGTTCGAGTGATTTTTCTATTATCCCTTATACCGATGTTTTTTTAAAGAAACAGGTTTTAAAAGATAAAAAATACTACACAGAACAACCTGTAAAAAATGATTTAAGAATTTGGCTAAACACAGCAAAAGACGGGCATCCAAATACTCCTTTTGATCCTTGCCCGGCAAATCAGTTGGGTAAAATAAGGGTAGGATGGAATCTTGGATTAAATGATTACCGCTACTTTGGTTATAAAATGGCTAGATTAAGTAATTATTTAAGTTATAGCTTATATCCACTTAATTATAAGCAAGTAACAAAAAAAAGAAGTTTAGATTTAACCTTTAGAGGAACACTACCTGTAGAAGAAAATGGGTCAAATAAAGTTTCTTCACAGCGAGATACAATACTAAAACTTCTCCCTCAACTAAGTATGAATGTAGCCAGTGGATTTTCTATTCCCAAAGCCAATTATCTAAAAGAATTAAGAGATTCTAAACTTAGTATAAGCCCTTATGGCTGGGGCGAAGTATGCTACCGCGATTTTGAATCTTTTATAGCTGGTGCTTTATTAATTAAGCCATCAATGAAACATTTAGTGACTTATCCTGATGTGTACTTACCTAACGAAACTTACATCCCGGTTTCTTGGGATTTATCAGATTTAAAAGAAAAAGTAGAACATATAAAAGCAAATTATTCGCAGCACCAACAAATTGCAATAAATGGCCAAGAGTTGTATAAAAAAATTAGCAATGATGCTGATGGATTTGTACATACTGTTTTAAAAGCTATTGTCTAAGTATAACAAAGCCTATATAGTATAACAATAAATAACCACCCTATTAAGCTGTTAAACAGCGCCTAAACTCAAATTTAAACTTATGAAACTAGTTATCATTCTATTTATGATATTGTATATGTATGCATTATCATTTGGGGTTTTTATGACAGAATTGTTCAGAATACCAGCCCCATTATTATTTTGCTTCCCTTTAATATTTCTGTTTAAAGAACGCAACACCACCTTTTATTATGGTAAAGAACTAACTGTATTAATAATAGCCGTATTCGCTTATTACGTAATTGGGCTTTCTAACGTAAAATCTTTTGGTGCCTACGTAATTAGTATTGTAGTTTGTGTATTGTACTTTAACTATTTTGTGAGTACTAACAGAAAGCGTTTCAACTTTTCGGTTTTAATATTCTATTTATTACTCTCGTTCTCATCTGTAATTATGGTTTTAAACCACTTTTATCCACAGGTAAATAGAATTAGAGAGTTAATTATGGACGAAAAAGTACTGCAAAGTCCATCAGGTATTGCCATTTCTCAATTTACTTTTGGCTACCAGTTGGCCGCTTTAGCTCCTTTTATTTTAATCTACACTTTTGTATTTCATAAACCATTTTTAATTAAGGTGGGTGTTTTTCTAAGCTGTTTACTTTTTATTTATTTGGGAATGCAAAGGTCGGTTTTATTAACTTTTGTGTGCTCGGTAGCATTATTTCTATTGTTTTATTATCGTGTAAAAGCAGTATTAATTATAGGAGTGGCAGTAGTATTAAGTTTAATGTTTTACAATTTTGTTTTAAAAGAAAACGTAGATCCTCGTACCAACATTCTTGCTAAAAACATAGATAATGATCCAGATCATAACCGTACTTTATTAGTTGCAGAAAACCTCAGAATTTACGCCGATCACCCATTTGGATTGATATTTTACGGTAAAAATTGGAGCGATGTAATCTATAGAAATCAGGTTTTTGCTTCAGGTATCACCTCTCACAATGCTTATTTAATGTTTATCACCTATTTAGGTCCATTTCTTGGCTTGGGTTTATTAATCATCATCTACATAAAAGTTTTAAGAATTGGCTTTAATGCGATAAAAGAAATCAGATTAAAAGAAAATGCCTTACTCATTTGTTTATGCTTTTCCTTTTTGGGAATATCTATTAATGCGCTTTCTCATAATGCTTGGCTCATAAGTGCCGATGGACCCACTTTATTTCTCTATTTCAGTATTCTTCATTTTAATAAAGTAAAATCTGAAACAAATAGCCAATTGTTAGTATAAAACTAAACCTATAAATAAGATGCTTTTTTCATTTGTAATACCAACTTATAACCGCTCTCATAAAGTAAGCAGAGCCATAGATAGTATCATTAGTCAGCCACAATGGGATCTTTATGCAGAAATAATTGTAATAGATGACGGTTCTACTGATGATACCGAATTGATGCTTCAAAAATATTTATCAAAACATCAAATCAAACTAGTTAAACATTTAAAAAATAAAGGAGTAGCCAGTGCTAAAAACACAGGAATTATACATGCCAAAAATGAATATGTAGTATTACTTGATTCGGATGATTTACTAGATAAAAATGGTCTTATCCATTTAAAAAACTTGGTTTTGCAAAACAAATTTGATTTGTTTTTTTGTGGAACAAGAATATTGAATGAAACAAAGCTGATGTATGATCCTGAATTTAAGGGCCAAAAAACTTATTATGATTTGCTTTCCTCATCTGTTGGGGAATATTTACCTGTTTGTAAAACGCAATTAATGCAAAATAATTTGTTGCGAAACCTTAGAGGATATGAAAGTGTAACCTGGTTAAGTTTAGCAAAAAAAGGCTACAAACTATTTTTTGATAGCGAGCCCATACGTTTGTATGATATGGAAGGTACCGACAGAATATCTAACCGGTTTAGCGGCATAAAAAATTCTAATAAAATGAGAGATGGTTATGCTTTGTATTTAAAAGAATTTGGCTTAGATCTTAAATATGTGAATTACACCGAATACTTAAAGATAAATTTTAAACTGTTTTGTTATTACTTAATGAGTTTCAGCTTTGCAAAAAGCGAAACCGAGTAAATACACTTCCCAAATTTCTATTTTATGAAGAAGAAGAAAGTGTATTTTATATTAAGCCATTTGGGTGCTGGCGGCTCTGAAAGGGTTTTTTGGATTTTGTCTCAGTATTTTAATAAATCTGTTTATGAAGTGAGTTTGGTGTTGTTAGATGCCCGTAACCCGTTTTTCTCAACAGATATTGAAGGCGTAAACATCATCAACTTAAACTCTATTAGAGCCTCTCATTCATTCTTTAAATTATACAAACTAATTAAAGAAGAAAAGCCTTTTGCTATTTTTACTACAGGTGGGCACATTAATACCTTACTTTCTTTTGTGTCATTATTTGTAGAAATTCCAACGCTTATAGGTAGAGAATCTAATGTGATGGATGTGATGACAAAAATGGGCGGCTTTAAAGAAAAATTTTGGGATCTTTTTGTTGGCATCACCTATAAAAGATTTAATATCGCCGTTTGTCAATCCTTAGAAATCAAATACTCACTGGTTAATCACTATCAAATTCCTAAAAGAAAACTAGTGGTAATTCCAAATCCGGTATTATCTATTGATGTACCAGCAATAAATCAACCACAGGATGGGAAAAAAATAATTCTTGTAGCTCGTTTAGCCATAGAGAAAGGAATATTAAGATTACTAAAAATATTTAAAAACCTTCCTGAAGAATATACCTTAACTATAGCAGGAGAGGGGCCGCTTAAAAAAGATATTTTAAAAGAAATTAATCATTTACAATTGCACAACAGGGTTCAATTAGTAGGTTTAATACCAAATATTACAAAACTAATAGCCAACCATCATTTAATGGTTTTACCCTCTTTTACAGAAGGTTTTCCTAATGTGGTGTTAGAATCTTTATCGGTAGGCATACCTGTTGTTTCTTTTCGCGTAAGCGGAGTGCAAGCTATTATCGAACCTAATTTTAATGGCTATATTATAGATCAGGGCGATCTTAACAGTTTTGGAAAATACATTATTAAAGCTTGCAACCAAAAATGGGATCATCAGGCTATAAAACAAGATGTAAACACTCGCTTTAGTGTTCAAAAAGTGGTAAAACAGTACGAAACACTACTGTCTTACAGGTAATTTCTATCTATCATTTTATCTATTCAATAAACTTTAACCATTTACTTATGTGTGGCATTTACGGCTCTACCATCAGGTATAGCGATGAAATTATTCGGGCTAAATTAGCTGTCATCAATTTCCGCGGACCAGATTATACTCATTTCATCAATACAGACGACATTATATTGGGGCATAACCGCTTATCAATTATAGATTTAGATCATCGGTCTAACCAACCCTTTAGTTACCTGCATCTTAAAATTGTATTTAACGGCGAAATTTATAATTATCAAACCATAAAGGCCAGTTTAGAAAAAGCCGGTTATTTGTTTAGAACCACTTCAGATACCGAAGTAATTTGTGCCGCCTATTTAGAATATGGTAAAGAGTGCGTAAATCATTTTAACGGCATGTTTGCATTTGTGATTTACGATGTGGCAAAAAACGAGCTTTTTGGCGCTAGAGATAGGTTAGGCAAAAAGCCTTTATACTATTACCACAAAAGACATTCCTTTGAATTTGCCAGTCAGCCTTCGCAACTTAAAATAGAAAGAAACTTTACGCTAGATCAACAAGCTGTTAACGAATACCTGATTTGGGGATATGTGCCCGAGCCCAGATCTATTTGGCAGGAAGTGAAGCAACTACCTGCTGCACATACTTTTACTTATCATTTTAATTCAGGTGTTTTAACAACAGAAAAATACTGGGATCTGGATTATAACAGAAATAACAACTTTTTAGGCAATTATAATGATGCTAAGAATACCCTTGATGGATTACTATCCGATGCCGTAGGAATACGTATGCATGCCGATGTTCCCTTAGGGGTTTTTCTTTCTGGCGGAATAGATTCTTCTTTAATAGCCGCTATCGCATCTAAAAAAGTAAATCATGTTAAAACCTTCTCTATAAAATTTAACGAAAAAGGTTTTGATGAAAGCCAATACGCCCAAAAAGTAGCTCATCATTTACAAACAGAACACCATACCATAGAATGTAACTACAATGAGGGCATAGCATTAATAGAAAATTTTTCTACTTATTATGATGAGCCTTTTGCCGATTCTAGCGCTATACCTACCATGCTTTTGAGTAAATACACTAAAAAACAGGTAACCGTAGCTTTAAGTGGCGATGGTGGCGATGAAGCTTTTATTGGCTACCAAAGGTATAAATGGATAAATATGGTAAATACCTTGTTTAAGCTACCATTACCAATACGTAAATCATTGGGTTCCGCATTAAATTTATCTCCAAACTATGTCCATAAGTTAATTGCCATGGGGATTTCTATGAAGGATATAGAAGTATTATATATAAAAATGTTTGGTGGGATGGAAAACTCATGGATTACAGATCCCGAAATTGGAATAGGTAATTCTCATACAGAAATTTTTAACCATAAAACCAAATCTCTATTAGAAAAAGTCTCTGATTTTGACATTAAAACCTATTTAAATGGCGATATCAATACCAAAGTAGATAGGGCATCTATGGCTTTTTCATTAGAATCTAGAGCTCCTTTAATGGATTATAGAATTATAGAGTTTAGCCGCAGCTTGCCTACTCATTTTAAATATCAAAATGGCAATCAAAAAAGAATTTTGAAAGATATACTTTATAGCCATTTGCCAGCAGAATTGTTTAAACGACCAAAATCTGGTTTTACCATGCCTTTTAAAGATTGGTTTAGAAATGAATTGAAAGAGTATGTTTTAGATAATTTATCAAAATCAGAATTAGAAAAAATACCAGGCATTAATGTAAAAAGAACTCAAGAAATTATTAAGCAACACATGAATGGTACTTGGAACCGTTATCCACAAATTTGGAAATTATTGGTTTTCTCGCAATGGCTTAAAAAGCAAAAAGAAAGCCCTGCTGTAATTCTTCAACCATCATTGGTGTAGTAAGTAAAATCCTCAAAAAAAATTATCAAACGTTGGTTATGACTAAAAAAGTTTTATTTATTACTTCGGGTATGTGTAAAGGCGGTGCCGAAACACAGCTCATAAAAGTTGCCTTATTTTTAAGATCTCTTCAGTATAACGTCCTCATTATATCCTTAACGCCTATTAATGAATTTGATATAGATTACCAAAAAGAAGGAATCCCTGTGGTTTTTTTAAAAAGCTGGAAACTCCAGGCATTTTCTAATGCTAGCTTACTATATAAAACTGTAAAAGCATTTAAGCCCGATACCGTAATTGCATTCATGTTTATTGCCATCATTTTTGCCCGTTTGTTAAAAAAGATTTTTCATTTTAAACTGATATCATCTATACGCATTGGCGTACTCACCAAAAAATGGTACATCCCTTTTAGAGCTACTACTGGTTTAGATGATGCTGTTGTTTACAATTCGCTGGCATCCAAATTAAATTTTGAAGACAATGGTTTGATAGATAAAAAAGGAATTGTAATTAACAACGGAATTTCTATTCCCGATTTAAAAAACAACAGCAACCTAAGCCTTCCAAAAGGACAATTTGTTTGGGTTTGTGTGGCACATTTTAGGTGGAATAAAGATTATAAAACACTTTTTAAAGCCATTGCTATACTTAAAGGTTTAAATTTTAGAGTAGATATTATTGGAGAATACAACAATCAAAACAGTCCTTTTAACCTCATTAATGAGTTAAAAATACAAGAATACGTAAGGGTTTTAGGCTTTAAACAAAACGCCACACAATATTTAGAATATGCCGATGCCTTTGTTTTATCGTCTTTTTCTGAAGGAATGCCTAATGCACTTTTAGAAGCCATGGCCTACAGCAAACCAGTTGTGGTAACTAATATAGATTGCAATAACGAGTTGCTTCATGGTTCTAAATGCGGCTTCCTTTCTGAAAAAGAAAACGAACAAGATTTAGCAGCTAAAATGCTTAAAATGATGCGAATGACGGCTCAAGAAAGAGCTAACCTTGGCCAAAAAGGAAGAATTCATGTACAAGAAAATTTCTCTGAAGCCGGTGTAATGAATAGTTGGTTAAATATCATTAAACAGCATTCGCCACATGAGGATCTTTTAGTATAAAGAAGATTTGTAAGCGCTATCACCAAATTATTAAAGCGTTGAAAAATCTAATTTCATTAGGTCGTAAATCTTTTATCGCTTAACGCATCTAAAAAATTAAATCTATCAAAAGGCTAAACTGCCTTTCAACCTAAAAAAAACAACATCAATGTGTGGAATATTTGGAACATTAAATCTCGAAATAGCCAATCAAGCTTCAGAGATATTCAACGGTCTGGCTCATCGCGGTCCCGACGAAAAAGGATTTACCATAAAAGACAATGTAGAATTGTATCATACCCGACTAGCAATTCAAGATCTTAGTCCGGCTGGGCAACAACCTATGCACCATCACGGGCTTTCTATAGTATTTAACGGAGAAATATATAACCATTTAGAGCTTAGAGAAAAATATCAGCTTTATGCTGAGTCTAATTCTGATACCAAAACACTTTTAATGCTTTTTGAACGATTAGGCATGAAAATGTTAGAAGAATTAGATGGGATGTTTTCATTTGCTTTGTATGACCAGCGGCAAAAACAACTATTTTTAGCCCGAGACAGAGCCGGCAAAAAACCATTATACACTTATCAAAAAGACAAAGATTTTGCTTTTTCTTCCGAATTAAATACACTTTATCAGATATTTAAACCAGAAATTGATGAATCATCTCTTTCTGCTTACTTGTATTTAGGTTATCATTACCGTAAAGCAACGCCTTATAAAGCCGTAACCGAATTAGAAAATGGTCATTACCTAAAAATTGATACGCAAACAGGTAAAAAAGAAATTGTAAAATGGTTTGATATGAGCACTTGCTACCTCAACAGAAGCAAAATGTCTTATCAGGTTGCACTTCATGAATTAGACCAAAAGTTACAAACTGCCGTAAAAAGAAGGTTAGACAGTTCTGATTTAGATGTAGGATCTTTTTTAAGCGGAGGCATAGATAGCGGCATTGTAACAGCAATGGCAGCAATGCATAAACCATCTTTAAGAACGTTTACCGTTAAAATAGAAGGGGCTTATGATGAATCTTTATTGGCTCAAAAAGTAGCAGATAGGTATAAAACCAACCATACTGTAGTAGATATTTCTTTTGATGATTTGAAAGATGATATCGAAAAAATACTGATTAATTACGGTGAACCTTTTTGTGATAGCTCTGCTATTCCAAGTTATTATGTAGCAAAAGCAGCAAAAAAACATGTTACGGTAGTACTTAATGGCGATGGTGCCGATGAACTTTTTGGAGGTTACCGCCGCTATGTACCCTACAAATACCATGATTTTTTTAACGCAGGAGGCTTTTCTAAAATTGCTGCACAAACTTTATTAAGTATTTTGCCAGTTGCAAATGAGAAAAAAAGCAAATACAATTATATATACAGGTTATTAAAATTTGCCAGTTATAAAGATATTCTTCATCAGTATAGCTCTGCATCATCAGATATATTTGTAGGTTTTGAAAACCAATTTTTACAAAAACCAAACCTAACAGCCATTTATGAAGATTTGGGGCGTATCAATCAATTGCATTTATCTCCTTTAAACAAGCTCTTATTAATGGATTTTCAAACCATTTTGTTTAGTGGCTTACTTCCCAAAATGGATATTGCAACTATGGCGCACTCGTTAGAAGGTAGAAGTCCGTTTTTGGCAAAAGAAATTATAGAATTTGTACCGGGTTTAAGAGATGATTTTAAGATTAACTGCTTAAGCACCAAATTTATCTTGAGAGACTTAGGTCGAAAATATTTACCTGCCGAGTTGATAGATCAGCCTAAAAGAGGCTTTGAAATTCCGCTAAAAAATTGGGTAGATAACCAACTCAAAAATATTATTGGCGATTACCTTTTTTCAAACAACACCATTTATCCAAGCCTTATTCAAAAGAAATTTGTAGAAGATTTATGGGTTAGAAAAGTGAAAATTTCTGAAGAAAGAAGAGCCAAAATTTTGTTTGATGTATTTGCATTAGAAGTTTGGTACAAAAACATAAATAACACAAATAAAAAACCCGCTTTTTCACGAACAGAAACAGCTTCAACATTGGTTTAACCTGTTAAAATCAAGTATTTACCAATCCCAATTTCATCAGGATTTTATACATTTCCTTTTTTAACCTATCTAAAACATTTAATAATTCTATCATGAAAGTATTAGTAACTGGCAGCGCCGGCTTTATTGGTTTTCATTTGGTGAAACACCTTGTAAATCGTGGAGAAGAAGTAGTAGGACTTGATAATATCAATGATTACTATGATGTAAATTTAAAATACAACCGACTAGCAAATACAGGCATTCACAAAGAAGATATTGCTTATGGTAAAGAAGTAAAGAGTGAAAATTTGCCTAATTATAAATTCATAAAACTTGATTTAACCGATCAAGAAGGCTTAAATAAATTATTTGAGAAATATAAATTTGATGCTGTTTGCAATTTAGCAGCTCAAGCAGGAGTGAGGTACAGCTTAATTAATCCAAATGCTTATATAGATTCAAATATTAAAGGTTTTTTAAATATTTTAGAGTGTTGCCGACATCAAAAAGTAGGGCATTTAATTTATGCAAGCTCATCAAGCGTTTATGGCTTAAATGAGAAAATGCCTTTTTCTGTGAATGATAACGTAGATCATCCTGTTTCGCTTTACGCTGCATCTAAAAAAAGCAACGAATTAATGGCTCATGCTTACAGTCATTTATTTAATTTACCCACAACGGCTTTACGTTTCTTTACCGTTTATGGCCCTTGGGGTAGGCCCGATATGGCTTTATTTCTTTTTACCAAGGCCATTATGGATGGTGAAAATATCAATGTTTTTAATAACGGAAACATGAAAAGAGATTTCACCTATGTAGATGATATTATTGGTGGAATTTCAAAAGTATTTGATCATTCTGCAAATAGTAATCCTAATTGGGATGGTCAAAAACCAGATCCAGCAAGTTCTAAAGCGCCATATCGTATTTTTAATATTGGTAGAGGCAATACGGTTAATTTATTGGATTTTGTTTCTGAAATAGAAAAAAACATTGGCATATTGGCAAAGAAAACCTATTTGCCATTGCAAGATGGTGATGTTTCTGAAACCTGGGCTGATGTAGGACAATTAAAATCTGAACTGAATTACGAACCAAAAGTTTCTGTAGCAGAAGGGGTCAAAAACTTTGTAGAATGGTATAAAGAATACTACGCTTATAAAGAACTAGAAGCATTCGCTTAGTTGACCAAAATCAATTGGAATCACAAAATATTTCATTATTTAAAACAACAATATTACAATCAAAGCTGCTTTTAGGAATCCAACAATTGTTTATTGCAATTAAATGACTTAATTATTGCATTACCGTGACTGAATATGACCAAAATCACCAAATTTCCAACCAAAATCAGGTCAGGTATAAGGTGTTTTTTGTAAACTTTAATAAAGTTATTAACATTTCTAACCGCAATAAAATTTCTAATTACTCATAAATTAATCTTTTATAATTTTTAATTAATCTTTTCTTTCAAAATATGTTTATATAAAAAAGTATTTTTTCTTTAAAAGAAATATTTAGTTTTATTTAATTGAGGTTTACCTATTTATTAATAGATTCCTTAATAAAAAAGTACTCTAATCCTACTTTTTTGAATATATCCCAAGCTTTTACCACCCCGTTTAAGCTGATGTATTTAAAAAAATTAGAATTATGAGAAAAATCAGCATCAAAAGTAAAAGCCTAATGTCAATGCTATTACTAGCAATTATCTTGTTTACACAGTGTAAAAAGGACTCTGAAGAAATTGTTCCTCTAAGCACTAACGATTTAAGCGCAACAACAACAACAAGTACAGTGACTTCATCAGGGACTTTGGATATGTCAAAAGCAGTCAAAGATTCTGGCTATGCTTTTTACATTCAACCTAATTTCGCAACTGCCGGAGATACAGAATCTGCCCCAACAACTTCTACCGTTAAACTTTTTGAAAACGGAAAAGAGATTGGTCCTGCTCATTCTGCTCATAAAGCGATAAGAACTTATGGAAAAGGCAGGTTTAGCCATTGGGGTAAAGAATTGTATTTTTCATCTTCTGATAATACAAATCCTAAAAGAAATGGAAGAAAGTACACTTATACCATTAGTACAGTTTCAACCGTAACGGTAGAAGAACCAATAACTGTTACACCAACGCCAACTCCTACACCAACTCCTACACCAACGCCAACGCCAGTACCTGTTTCTACAACCGGGCCAATTGGGTATGCTATGGTAGGTGGTGCCACAACTGGTGGACAAGGTGGACAAACCGTAACCGTAACTAACCTTGCTGATTTTAGGACTGCAGCAAAATCAAGTTCGCCGTTAATTATACAGGTTTCGGGTAATTTTACCGGAACAGGTTCTATAGATGTGGCTTCTAATAAAACTATTATAGGATTAAACGGAGCAACTTTAAATGGTGTTGGTTTAGCACTTTATCGTGTAAACAACATCATTATCAAAAACATGAAGATTAATAAAGTTGTTGGTGGCGATTGTATTACCATTAAAGAAACTACTCACCATATTTGGGTTGATCATTGTGAATTTTGGCAAGATAGAACCCACGGATGGGATTATTATGACGAATTGTTAGAAGTAACAGACAGATCAGATTTTGTAACTATATCTAATAACAAATTTCACGATACCCATATTGCCCTATTAATTGGTAGTGGAGATTTACAAACTACAGATATTGGCCATTTAAGAGTGACTTTATATGGTAACTATTTCTATAACGTATCTGAAAGACAGCCTTGTACCAGATTTGGTTATATGCATGTGTTTAACAACTACATTTCTAATGGAAGTGGTTATGGAATAGGTGTAACAATGAATGCAACTGTAAGAACTGATAATAATTATTTCGAGAATCAGAACATTCCAATTTACACTGAGTTTAATGCAAAACCAGGTTTTGTGAGTGGTGCTTCTACCAATATTTATAAAAATTGTGGAGCTAACCAAATATCTACAAGTGCATCTAGCTGGATTCCTGAATACGAATATAAATCAATATTAATTGGTGCTGCTGATGTACCAGCCAGAGTATTGAGCGAAGCGGGACCTAAGTACTAAATTGCTTTTTTAAATAAGTTAAACTATATTATTGCTTGTAATGATGCGCTATCTCTTAAGAGTTTAGCGCTTCATTATTTATTTGAATTCTACCTTAAAACACCTTCTATCTAATTTTTTAAATCCCTATTTCCCTAATAAGGTTTCTATTTTTTGATTGATTTTTTGATAATTTATTTTTCGGTAACTATTGTTATCATCTGTTTATCGTGAATTAAAAAGGATGAAGCCTTAAAGAGATTTGGAGGGTTTTAAAAGCTCCAACTCGTTATTAATAATGATTATATATCACTCAGCTCTGTGGGCTCTGCGTAAGCTGTGGTTAAAATTTCGCTAATTTAAAATTCAATCTTATCAGGAAATTCACCTAGCCTTTTACATCTAAAAATATCTCTATCGTGGAATACAAAAAAAAACAAATTCTTATCGCTTGCGATTCTTCTCGCTCTCTGCTTGGTTTCAGGGGAAAGCTCATGGAGGCCTTATTAGTTAATAATAAAGTGGCTGTTTTTACGCCAAAAATTCATCAAGATGAGGTTAGAGATCAGCTTGATGCAATGGGAGTAAGTGTTTATGAAAATAATTTAGATGGCAGCAATGTTTCTATATTTTCTGATGTGGTTTATATCATAAAATTATACAAACTCATTAAACAAATTAAACCCGATGTATTTTTTCCTTATACGTTTAAACCTGTAATTTATGGCTCATTAATAGCTAATTATTGCAATGTAAATAATATATCGCCTATGCTAACTGGCTTGGGTTACAACTTTTTAGATCAGAGCAAAAGTAAAGGTCTATTAAAAAAAATTACTCAAACGCTATTAAAATATAGTTTAAAAGCCAACCATAGAACCCGTCTTATTTTACAAAACAAGGATGATTATAATACTTTAATTCAAAGCGGAATTATCAGTAAAAAAAACAAAACCTTTGTAGTAAACGGCTCTGGTGTTGATTTATCTCACTATGAATATTCTAAACCTAAAGCAAACACTTTAAGTTTTTTAATGATTGCCAGGTTAATTAATGCTAAAGGAATTAAAGAATATTATGAAGCCGCAAAATTAATTCGACAAAAATATCCAGATGTAAAATTCAAATTAATAGGTCCTTATGATCATAATGTAGATGCTATTCATTCAGATTTGTACAAAGAAATTAAATTGGGATTGGTGATTGATTATTTAGGCGAAGTTGACGATGTGAGGCCTCATATTAAAGATTCATCAGCCGTGGTTTTACCTTCTTATTACGGTGAGGGAGTTCCCCGGTCTTTACTAGAAGCTATGGCAATGGGCAGGGCTATTATCACCAGTGATTCTGTAGGTTGCAAAGAAACTATTGATTTAACTAATGGTCATCAAAGTGGTTTTTTAATCCCAATAAAAAATATTCAGGCTTTAGCCGAAAAAATGCAACATTTTATTTTAAACCCTAGTGATATCATCTCATTTGGTAGAAATGGTAGAGACTATGCTTTTGAAAAGTTTGATGTTCATAAAGTAAACCGCCACATGCTTTACATTTTAGAAGCCAATACCGTAAGCATCGCTTAATAAAATAAATTCTTCGCCTAAAATCTAATTAATAATCTTAAAACGCTATGATGATTGAAATGACCTACGCTCCAATTGTGGTGACTGCTCAAGAAGAATGGAGTAAATATATTGACCAATCATTTGATCATGATGTTTACCACACTTATGAGTATCATGCCCTAGATAAAAGAGGAACTCCAGTACTTTTTGTGTTTCAAAATGAAAATAATTTTATAGCATTTCCTTTACTTAAAAGGCAAATTGAAAATTCATTTTTATTTGATCTCACATCCATTTATGGTTACTGTGGGCCAATTTCTAATAAAAAAATAGAAGATATTGATGCGCAAACCAAAGAAGATTTTGAAACTTGTTTCAATGATTTTTTAGCTGACGAAAAATGCATTTCCGTATTTGCTCGGCTGCATCCATTTTTTAATCAAACTAAATTACTAAACAACTTGGGTGATATTAAAGCCAATGGAAAAACTATTTATATGGATTTAACTATCTCTTTAGAGGCTCAAAGAGAAAACTATAATAAAAGATTGGCTCGTCAAATTAGACAATTAAGAAAACGCAATTATTTAGTTAAAGAAGCCGCTAATCAACAAGAAATAAGGCTTTTTACAGAAATGTACGCAGATAATATGAACAGGCTATCGGCATCAGAAAGTTATTATTTTAGTGAAGATTATTTTTCTGAAATGCTTAAAAATAGCGCATTAAACTGCAAATTAATACTTGTTTATGATGGTGATGTAGCCATTTGTGGAGCGCTAATTATTTGTTCTAAAAATATCATCAGAAATCATTTATCAGCTACAAATGCCAATTATATTAAAGAATCGCCAAGTAAATTACTTACAGATGAAATAAGCATTATTGGCAGAGAAATGGGCGCTAAATATTTTCATTTGGGTGGTGGATTAAGAGGTCAAAACGATTCGCTTTTTATCTTTAAATCTTATTTCTCTAACCTTTTTTTAGAAGATCATATTTGGTGTTACATAGTAGATGATGAAAGATATCAGGCTATAGTAAATGAAAAAAATATAAATGTTGATGATGGTTTCTTTCCATTATATCGCTCGGTACAGGCAAATAAATCATCTAATATGGCCCTTACTTAGCCACTAAAAGAAAAATAAATTTTCTATTCTAAAGCTAAAGCACTTGCTATTTTAATAGTCTGATTGCTATGCTTTGCCCTTTTTTGTTTCATTAATTTTTAAATAAATATAATTTATCATGAAAAATAAATTTAACTACTCAGATAAAGTTGCTACTGCCGACTTTTTAAAAACTATGGATCGATATGGCTGGATTGTGTATGAGAATGCATTAGAACCAGAATTTGTTGACGAAATAAATAACTCTTTAGAAGATGCTTATGAAAGAAGAAGACAAATTCAAATTTTGAATGGTATAGATCAAAATATGGAGGGTACGCTTCATCACCTTTTAGAGGCTGATAATTTTGCGCTCAAATTTTTAGACCGTTTATATTGCGATGATGAGATGAAACTTTTTTTAGGCGGTAATTATATTATTAACGCTTTTGGAGGAGTAATGAACTCAAAAAATGTACAGCCTTATGTTCAAAATATTCATCGTGATGTGAGAACATTTTGGGGAAAAGAAAAGATGATGGTTCAAATGATGGTTTTATTAGACGATTTTACACCAGAAAATGGCGCCACTCATATCTTATCAGGATCTCACAAAATAGCCGATAAACCTGATGAATTATATTTTTATGAAAACGCAGATAGAGCAATAGCTAAAAAAGGCAGTATTATTCTTTTTGATTCTAACTTATGGCATGCCGCTGGTAAAAATACCACCAAAGAAAATAGGAGAGTGCTCACACTTAGTTTTACTCGTCCGCATTTTAAGCAGCAATTAGATTATCCTCGTTTTTTAGGTTATGAATATGGCGAAACCTTAAGTGATGGTTTAAGACAAGTGGTTGGCTATAAATCTAGAATACCGGCAAATCTTTTTGAATACTATCAGCCTGTAAATAAGCGTATGTACCAACCTGGACAAGGTTAAAAATACCCACCCTTAATTTTTTGCCTTAGCTATTCTACTTTATTTAATTACGCTTTTTTACTCATTTCCCTTTTAAATTAATTTCATTTTAATGCGACATTATCCCAAAAGAACAAAAGCGATTGGTGGATACATAGAACTGCAATTGCCTAAAGGCGAGGAGTATTATCCATCTTTAATTAAATTAAACACTGGTAGAAATGCTTTAGAGTATATTCTTAAGGTTAATAATTACTCGTCTATCTATATTCCTTATTTCACTTGCGAAGTAGTATTAGAGCCTATCAAAAAACTAGGTATTCAGTACTATTTTTATACCATTGATAAAAATTTAGATCCGGTAATAGATTTTCATATCGCACCCACAGAATGCTTTTTGTACACCAATTATTTTGGAATTAAACAATTAACAGTAAACAGGTTAAGTAAAGAAATTCCTAATCTTATTATTGATGCCTCACAAGCTTTTTTTTCAAGACCCTTACCACAAATAGATACTTTTTATTCGTGTCGAAAATTTTTTGGAGTAGCTGACGGGGCTTATTTACAAAGCAATATTTTGAGTACTGCAAAATTTGAAAAAGATATTTCTTATGATAGAATATCACACCTCACAAAAAGTATTGATTTAAGTGTAGAGGAAGGATATAAAAATTTTGTTGAAAATAATTTAGTTTTAGACAAAAACCCTATTAAAAGGATGTCTTCTTTAACAAAAAGAATTCTTTCTAGCATAGATTATGAAGATTGCCGAAGAATAAGAAATCAAAATTTTAAAACGCTTCATCATGCGCTTTCCGATAAAAATAATTTAGAAATTAACTTTGCAGATGATGACGCCCCCATGTGTTATCCTTTGCTATTAGAAAAAGAAACAATCTCAAAAAAGCTAATTAGTAAAAGAGTTTATATTCCAACGTTTTGGCCTAATGTTTTAAGATGGACTACCACTAAAATGTTTGAAAATTATTTAACTCAACACTTGGTTTCTCTGCCCATAGATCATCGTTATGATGATGACGATATGCAACGTTTAATTAATTATCTAAAACAAATTATATGAACTATTCAATTTACTTAAGGCCACTAAATTTAGAGGATGCAGAGACATCATATAGGTGGCGTAACAATCCCGAAATTTGGAATTTTACAGAGTTTAAACCTAATAAACACATTACTGTAGAAATAGAAACCGAATGGTTATACCGCATTTTACAAAACAAAGACGAATATCGTTTTGCAATTTGTTTAAAAGAAACAGGTCAATATTTAGGAAATGTTCAATTACTAAACGTGAATAATAAAACGGCTTGTTTCCATATTTTTATTGGAGAAACTTCTTTTTGGGGCAAAGGTATAGGTAATAAAGCAACAGCACTTTTATTGGAGCATGGCTTTAACAATCTAAAATTAGATTTTATAACTCTAAGAGTTCATAAAGACAATTCTTTTGCATTATCTGTTTATAAAAAAATGGGCTTTCAAATTATTGATAAAAACGGCGACTTTATGGAAATGGCGCTTGCTAAAGATTATTATTACAGACTACAAAAATTAAGCAGATTACAAAAAACAACTCTACAAAAACCTGATTTAATCAAATCATAATTCATCATAAACTATTTTAAAATTTGATGTTATTCTTTCTACCCAAAAATTAAAATACAACCACACTTATTAAAAACTAGCGTTATGATTCAAATAATAACCATCCACCAAAAAAATGAATGGAAACAGTTTGTCGAAAAATCAAACCAATATGATTTTTATCATACTTGGTATTATCACAATATGGATAAAACTGGCGATCCTATTTTATTTGTTTACACGAAGGATACAAATTTTATAGCTTTTCCATTAATTAAACGAAATATTCCAAACTCAAATTTATTTGATTTAACAAGTGTTTATGGCTATTCAGGCCCTATATCTAACTTACCATTTGAAAACATTCCCACTCAAATGAAAGAAAATTTTAAAACAGAATTTTCTGTTTTTTTAAAAAAATACGGGAGTGTTTCTGTCTTTTCACGCTTTAATCCATTATTAAATCAACTTTCGTTAATGGATAAATTTGACGGAATTTATGATAACGGACTTGTGGTAGTAATTGATTTACAAGTATCTATTGAAGAACAACGAAGCAATTACAACAGAAAATTATGGCGTCATATTAAAAAATTAAAGAATGAAGGGTATTATATGAAAGAAGTAAACACCCTTAAAGGAATAAAAGATTTTACCCACATTTATATTGCAAACATGAAGCGTTTAGGTGCAAGTGAGTTTTATATGTTTACCGAAGATTATTTTCAAAATTTGCTTAACGCCGAAGAATTTAAAGCCAAATTATTTATGCTTTATTATGAAGATGAACCTGTAGCAGGCGAGCTAATTATTTGTACTCAAAAGATAATGCAATCTCATTTACTGGCCGCTAGTGATAAGTATTATCGAAATTCTCCAGCAAAATTATTAACAGATGAAATTACAATTTTAGGCAGAGAATTGGGGATGCATTACTTTAATTTAGGTGGCGGTTTAGGTTTTAAAGAAGATTCGCTTTTCGCTTTTAAATCTACCTATTCTAAATTATTTATGGACTTTAAAAGTTGGAGATATATTGCAGATCAATACACCTATAATTTACTTCTTCAAGAATCAAATATAGACCCAAACAGCAACGTAGATTTTTTTCCTCTTTACCGCTACAAATCATTTAAAAAGTGCTCATTAACTAAAGAAAAAGTTTTAGAAGTAGAAGTTTAAATTAATTCAAAAAAAAACAATTATTTTCTTGCCTCTACCGTCTCAAATTCTAAATTTTCTTATCAGTAAAAATTCGTGAATTCATGGCATTTTTATAATGTAATGTTTAAAATATAAGAGCTATTACAAGAAGGTAATAAAGTTCTTCTCCTGTAAATTTTAAAATTCAAATCCCTAATCCTTTCTTGCCAAATGGCTGTTTAAACGTTTCCCAACAAATTATCTACCCTTATTTTATTCATACTACCTATGAAAAAGTTACTATTTTGTGATCAAGCACATTCAAGATGGCTGGTTTTATTAATTGATCTTTTTATCATCACCTGGGCATTTTCCATATCATTTCTTATTGCTCATAAATTTCAATATCAAGAAATTTTTCAAAGTGATTTTACCATCTTCTTAGCCACTTACAGTGCCGTAACCATGCTAATTTTTGTGGTCATGCGCATCCATACAGGTATCATCAGATACTCTAATACTGAAGATATTTTTAGAATATTTAAAGCAGTTATGTTAAGCAGTATTTCCTTTTTTATGATCAGTAAATTGCTCATCATTCCGTATTTAAATTATCATTTAAAATGGCTAAATATCATTTCTATTTTAAATTTCTTTATTGCTGCGTCATTGCTTATTGTTTTAAGAATTATGGTGAAAAGCCTTTTTGCCTATTTAAAAGATTTAGAATCAGAAAATATAGAAAACGTAATTATTTACGGTTCTGATAAGAAAGCCATTCTTATTAAACAAGCCTTTGAATTTTCACAAGAAAAACAATATAAAATTATTGGTTTTGTTGATGATTATCCTGATAGAATCAATAAAAATATAGAACAAATAAAAGTTTATCCTTCATCTGCAATTGAGTTTTTAAGACACAAATATGCGGTAGAAAAAATGGTAATTATGGATGATCATTTAAATGAAGATGGAAAAAAAAATGCGGTTGAGAAATGTATTAATTTAGGAATTAAGGTGATTTCTGTGCCTCCATCTACACAATGGATAAACGGCCGCTTAAGCTTAAATCAAATGCGAGATCTTAAAATTGAAGATCTTTTACAACGTGATCCTATTATTTTGCAAAAAGACAATATTTTTAGAGAACTTTCTGGAAAAAGGGTTTTAATTACTGGTGCGGCAGGTTCTATAGGATCTGAAATTGTAAGACAATTATTGCGCTATAATCCAGAATTGGTGATACTTTGCGATCAAGCAGAAACGCCTTTGCATGAGCTACAGTTAGAAATTGAAGATTATTTTTCTAAAGCACCAACAAAAATTTTTATGGCTAATATTCAAAATGCCAAGCGACTTAAAACACTGTTTTCTACTTATAAACCTCAAGTTGTTTTTCACGCTGCGGCATTTAAACATGTCCCAATGATGGAAAATAATCCTGCCGAGGCCATTTTAACTAATGTTTTAGGAACAAAAAATTTGGCTGATATTTCTCTGGAGCATAAAGTAGAAAAATTCATTATGATTTCTACAGATAAAGCAGTAAACCCAACTAATATTATGGGGGCTTCAAAACGCTTGGCCGAAATGTATATTCAATCCTTAAATTTTCATCAAGCCCGAGAGCTTCCGCTCGATGAAATTTATCAAATATCTGGTTCTAAAAATGGTCATACAAAATTTATTACCACAAGGTTTGGTAATGTTTTAGGTTCTAACGGCTCTGTTGTTCCTCGCTTTAAAGAGCAAATAGAAAAAGGAGGCCCAATAACCATCACTCACCCTCAAATTACAAGATTTTTTATGACCATTCCAGAGTCCGTTCAACTGGTGTTAGAAGCTTCGGCAATGGGTAATGGTGGCGAAATTTTTATTTTTGACATGGGAAAACCTATCAAAATTTTTGATATGGCTGTAAACATGATCAGACTGGCAGGTTTAACTCCTGATAAGGATATTAAAATTATTTATACCGGCTTAAGACCAGGAGAAAAACTATACGAAGAGCTTTTAAATAAAGAAGAAAGCGTAATACCAACTTATCATTCAAAAATTAAAATTTCAAAAGTAATTAATTGCCATTTTTACTACGTAAAGAAGGTAATTGATGAATTAATAGAGCTGAATGAGTTGGATGATAACATAGAAATGGTTAGAAAAATGAAAGAAATTGTACCCGAATTTAAAAGCAATAATTCAATCTATAATAAACTAGATAAAATGGTCATGAATTAGTAAAAAAACTTGATAAATGTCAAGTCCTTACCTGACCAACCTCAACAAGAAAATAAGCATTAAAGCTTTTCTTTGTTAAGAGATTCAATAAATGAATTTTATTTACATCAACCGTTGGGAAATTTTATAAAAAGATAAAATAAGGGAATGAATGGCAGGGACTTAAAGTGATGTGAATTTAAAAATTAACAAATTTTAAATTTATAAAGGTTATGAATAATGGTGAAATTGTAGAGCTTGTAATTCGCAGAAACAACCTAAGCATAAGCGAATTATCAAGAAGGCTTCATGTAAGTAGAAGGTCTATTTACAACTGGTTTACGCAACCAAATTTAAGTTTTGATATCATTTGTAAAATAGGAGACACCTTAGGGTATGATTTTTCTTCTGATTTTCCGGATTTATTTAACGGAAGAGAAAGCCGGATGATTAAATATATCACAACAGATAGAAATTTAGAAGAGGCGCAAAACTCGGCAAGTTACTGGAGAAGTAAGTATATTAATTTGCTAGAAAAACATAATGAAATTTTAAGTTACAACCCCATGGCATCACAATATGTATAAAATTTACACTTTCAAATAAAATTTAAAACCCTAAAAAAGGAATAATATTTCCTGTTTTAGGGTTTCTTTATTTCAAAAAAAATCAACAATAAAAATTGTTGATTAGTTTAAAATCAGATCTCTTAATTTGTGTTAATATTTTAACGTTCTAATTTTAGACTCATTAAGCACTATAATTCTACCGCTTTCTCCAACATCTATCAATTTCTCGGTTTTAAACTCTTTTAAAGTTCTAATCATTGATTCCTGAGACGAGCCAACTACACTCGCTAAATCTTCTCTAGAAATATCAATAATGTGCTTACCATCTTTGGTATCTTTAAATTTGTCTATAATTCTAGTAATTCCTTGGGCTACTTTTTTCCTTAAAGAATTGTAAGCCATATTAATTAAAACCTCTTCGTTTTCACTCACATTATTAGACAAAATGCTAATAAACTCCCTGGCAATAATAGAATCACTATGCACTTTTTGTAAAAACTCTTCTTTAGGAATTAAAACTAAAGAAGCATCTTCTATTACTCTTGCACTTTTACTATAATTAGCATCTTTAAATATCTCGGTATATCCAAAAAAATCTCCTTCAGAGTAAATTCCTGTAATCAGTTCTTTACCATCTTCGTTAATTAAAAATTCTTTAATCTTCCCTTTTTTTACATAGTATAAAACAGATGGGCGCTGCCCAAGTGTGTAAAGTATGTGCTTTTTCTTATAATTCTGATGCTCGTGTTTATCTTTAATAAGGTCTATATGTTGCTTTTTCTGGTTAACAACATTTTTAAAATCATTAGCCCCAGCATCTACTTCGTAACTATGAAATTTTCTCTTTAAATTTTCATTTTTTAATAACCTAATGCTTATCGAATTTAATAAATCAGTTACATTAAAGGGTTTAATCAAATAATCATCAGCGCCCAAAGTCATCCCTTTTCGTTGATTTTCAAATTCGGCACTTCCGGTAAGAAAAATAAAAGGAATAGCAGATGTTTTTGGGTGATTACTCAAAATATGAAGTACCCCATAACCATCTAACTCGGGCATTTTAATATCACAAATAATAAGATTTGGATTTTCTTTTAAGGCTAATTCAACACCTTTCTTTCCGTCGGTGGTGCTTATAACTTTGTAACCAGAAAGGTTAAGTAAAAGGAATAAGTCTTCATTTAAAGCTTCATCATTTTCGATAAGTAAGATTTTCTTCATAGAACGTTTAATTAATAATCTTAAGATTAGTTTTAATAAACATTATTGAGTATTATAAATCTCTATTTATTTCATAAATAAAAATAATACATATAAAGATATATTTTTATTTACGAAAACAAACTATTATCAAATTAAAACTCCTTAAGCTTAATTAATTAGAAAAAGACATATCAATAATACTTAATACTTTTTTATTGGTTTATAATTTAGTATCATAAAACTATCAAATTTTAACAGTTAGATAACTGATAATAATCAGGTAAAATGGTGACTATCATCACTATTATAAAAATGAGTAAAATCATAATTTCTTTCATTCAGAACAACCTAAAAGCAAAGGTTTGTTCATTTATAGATTTAAGCAATTTCTATATTTTCTAAATTGGTAACCTCACCAATAACAATTAAAGCTGGATGAGTAATTTGGTGGTCATTTGCTAATTTTTGAAGTTGAGAAAGCGGCCCTTTAACAATTTTCATATTTGGTAATGATGCATTTTGTATCAATGCCGCAGGAGTTTCTGGCTTACCACATTTTATACTTTCTTCTATTATATAAGGTAAATTTTTCATCCCCATATAAATTACCAAAGTTGTTTTACTTTGTAAAGCCAAACAAATATCTCTAGAAAGACTCCCGTCTTTTTTAGTCCCGGTAATCATCCATAAACCTTCGCTTACGCCTCTATGCGTTAAAGGAATATCACATAAGCCAATGGCAAGCATACTGGTAATACCAGGAATGTAGCTGGCTTTTATTCCTAATTGCCGGGCAAACATAATTTCTTCCATCCCTCGTCCAAATATAAATGGATCTCCACCTTTAAGCCTTACTACAATTTCATTGTTGGCAGCATAATGTTTAATCAGCTCATGTATGGTTTCTTGGGTTGTATATTCCTGGTAGGGCGTTTTCCCAACATAAACTAATTCACAATCGCTTTTAGCATAATCTAATAACTCTCTATTCGCTAAATTATCATACAAAATAACATCTGCAACTTTCAAAGCTTTAATCGCTTTAAGAGTGATTAACTCAGGATCTCCGGGTCCGGCACCTACTATTATGAGTTGAGATTCTACTTTATTCATATTTTTTGATTTAAAAATGCCTTCATATTTCTGTATTTTTTTGTGTTTTAATGTTTTTTATTAAAATTTTATCAAAAAACACACATTATTTATGTTTAATATTTAGATAATTATAAAAATTAAACAAAATCTAATATAAATATGATTAAAGATATACTTTTTTATAATTTTATTAAATAAAATCAATCATTTTTATTGTTAAAATAATAAATAAACAAATTATTAACAACTTTTTGAATGACTTTATATAAAATGAAGTAACATTTAGCTTCAAAAACTAAAAAATATTGAAAATGGCAAAGAAAAATGTAGTAATTATTGGAAATGGAATGGTTGGTCATAAATTTTGCGAAAAATTGATTGCCAAAACAGATGAATATCAATTAGTAGTTTTTGGAGAAGAACCACGCATTGCTTATGATAGGGTTCATCTTAGTTCTTATTTTGATGGCAAAACTATAGAAGACTTAAGTTTATCTACTATAGGTTGGTATCAAGAAAATAATATACAGCTACATCTTGGAGATGCCGTTACAGAAATCAACAGAACTGATAAAATAGTTCATACGCATAGCGGAAAAACTCAATCTTATGATTACCTCATTTTAGCTACCGGTTCTGCTCCATTTGTACCCAACATACCTGGCGTAGAAAAAGACGGTGTTTTTGTATATAGAACCATTGAAGATTTAGATAAAATGAAAGCTCATGCCTCTAAATGTAAAACCGGCGCTGTATTAGGCGGAGGTTTATTAGGCCTAGAAGCCGGTAAAGCTTTATTAGACTTAGGTATGCAAGAAACACATATTGTAGAGTTTGCCTCTCGCTTAATGCCTCGTCAAATTGATGATGCTGGTAGTAAATTATTACAGGGGAAATTAGCACAGTTAAATCTTCAAGTTCACTTAAATAAAAATACTTCTTCCATAATGGGAGAAAATGAAATTACAGGTTTGGCTTTCGCCGATGGTTCTGTACTTGAATTAGATATGCTGGTAATTTCTGCAGGCATTCGCCCACGAGATGAAATTGCCAAACTTTGCGGCTTAGAAGTAAGCTCAAGAGGCGGCATTATGGTTAATGAGTTTATGCAAACCAGTGACGAATCTATTTTAGCTATTGGCGAATGCGCCTTATTTAAAAGCATGATTTATGGCTTAGTTGCACCAGGTTATGAAATGGCTGATGTTGCCGCATCATTGTTATGCAACATAGATAAACAATTTAAAGGCTTTGATATGAGCACCAAACTAAAGCTAATTGGTGTTGATGTTGCAAGTTTTGGAGATGCTTTTATATCCGAACCAGATTGTACTTCTATCATTTTTGAGGATACCCATAAAGGCATTTATAAAAGAATTAACATTAGTAATGATGGTAAGCAATTATTAGGTGGAATTTTAATTGGCGATGCCGATGCTTATAACATGCTTTTGCAAACCGTTAATAACAAAATTATATTACCACCAAATCCAGAAGATTTAATTTTAGGCTCTAGAGGTGGTGCAGCGGCTGAAGGTGCTGGCGTAATGAGTTTACCTGACGATGCTTTAATTTGCTCTTGCGAGGCCGTTACTAAAGGCGCTATTTGCGGTGCCGTAATAGAACAAGATATTACCACCGTTGATGGGATGAAAAAATGCACCAAAGCCGGTACTGGTTGTGGAGGTTGCGTACCTATGGTAAAAGATTTAATTAACGGAACCTTAGCCGAAAATGGCAAATACATTAAAAACGTACTCTGCGAACATTTTGATTATTCACGCCAGGAATTACTGGATTTAATTAAAATGAATAAGATTAAAAACTACGACCAAGTGCTAGATACTTTTGGTAAAGGTGATGGTTGCGAAACTTGCAAACCTGCCGTAGCCAGTATTTTGGCCGGTTTATGGAACGATTTAATTTTAAAACAAGACACCATACAAGATAGCAACGACCGCTTTTTGGCAAACATTCAAAAAGGAGGCACTTATTCCGTTGTTCCTCGTATTCCGGGTGGCGAAATTACTCCTGATAAATTGATAGTGATTGGACAAGTGGCTAAAGAGTACAACCTCTACACTAAAATTACAGGCGGCCAACGTATAGATTTATTTGGAGCACATTTAAGTGATTTGCCTATTATATGGTCTAAATTAATTGATGCTGGTTTTGAAAGCGGACATGCTTACGGAAAATCTTTACGTACAGTAAAAAGTTGTGTAGGCAGTACCTGGTGCAGATTTGGGCTACATGATAGCGTAAGTTTTGCCATAGAAGTAGAAGACAGATACAAAGGTTTACGCTCTCCGCACAAACTAAAAGGTGGTGTTTCTGGCTGTATTAGAGAATGCGCAGAAGCCCAATCAAAAGATTTTGGAATTATAGCAACAGAAAAAGGCTGGAATTTATTTGTGTGTGGCAACGGAGGTTCAAAACCTCAACATGCTCAATTAATTGCTACAGATATTGATAATGCAACTTGTATAAAATACTTGGATAGATTCTTAATGTTTTATGTAAGAACGGCTGATCCACTTACCCGTACCGCAACTTGGTTAAATAAAATGGATGGCGGAATAGCTTACCTAAAAAATGTAATTGTGAATGATAGCTTGGGTATTGCTGCTGATTTAGAAGAAGAAATGGCATTTTTTGTAAACACTTACACATGCGAGTGGAAAGCGGCAATTGAAAACCCTGAAATGAGAAAGAGATTTAATCATTTTGTGAACGCTCCGGAAGAAAAAGATCCAACCGTAAAGTTTGAAGAAATGAGAACTCAAATTAAAGCAGAAGCGTGGTAATTTATTAGGTAAAAAACTAACCATTTAAAAAACTAACAAAAAAACTAACATTATGAGCGAGATTATAGATTTAAAACAAGAAATTCAGAAATCAACTTTATCAGCTAATTTGTTCTTTGCTTGCTACACAGATGATGTTCCACAAAATGGTGGCGCTTGTGTGAAATACAAAGATGATCAAATTGCAATTTTTAATTTCACCAGAAGAGGCGAGTGGTTTGCAACTCAGAATCTTTGTCCGCATAAGCAACAAATGGCTTTATCCAGAGGAATGATTGGTAGTTCTGGTGATGATTGCGAACCTAAAGTAGCTTGTCCGTTTCATAAAAAGACTTTTTCTTTAAAAACAGGGGAGTGCTTAAGCGGAGATGATTATCAACTAAAAACCTATCTGGTTGTTATTAATGATGGGAAAGTTTTTATTAAAATAGATTAAGAAAAAGCCGAATTATCTTTTGTTAGAAATACAGGTTTTGCTTTTCTAAAAATATTTATAAATTTCAGTAGGGATAATCCTCGGATTATCTTTTCTAAAAATATTTAGACATTTTAGTTTTTGTGGGGATAATCCTCGGATTATCCCCAAATTAGCACAATCATTATGCGAGACATTACCAGCAAACAAATTACTTTAAGAACCGCAAAAGCTATAGGAATTGTATTTTGTTCTGAAGAAACTATTGAGTTGATAAAAACCGGGCAATTACCTAAAGGAAACTTGTTTGATGTGGCAAAGGCTGCCGGTTTTATTGGCGCTAAACTCACTCCGCAATTATTGCCTCATTGCCATCCGGTACAAATTGATGGGATGGATTTACAATTTGAGTTTTTAGATGCAGATATCCATAGTGATTTTTTTGATGAGAACGTTTTTATTAAAACGGGTATTGTAATTAGTGGAAATGCAAAATCTATAGGTAGAACAGGTATTGAAATGGAAATGTTAACCGCAATTTCTGTGGCGGCTTTAGAAATTTATGATATGCTGAAGCCAGTTGATAAATCATTAGAAATTGGAAATATCAGACTTTTAGATAAAAAAGGCGGAAAAAGTGATAGGAGTAAGTTTTTTGCTACTTCGCCAATTTGTGCAGTTTTGGTTTGTTCTGATTCTACTGCTGAAGGAAAAAGAGAAGATAAAAGTGGTGTTTTGATTAAAAAAATGTTGGAAGGTGTAAATGCAACTGTTAAATACTATAAAATTTTACCCGATGAAAAAGTTCAAATTCAAAATCAAATTTTAGATTGGGTTAAAGAAGACGTTCATTTTATTTTTACTACCGGAGGGACAGGTTTAGGGCCAAGAGATTTAACGGTAGAAGCTGTAAAAGAAATTTTAGAGCGTGATGCTGATGGAATTACGGAAGCGATGCGAAATTTTGGTCAGCAAAGAACACCAATGGCCATGATGAGTAGGGCAGTAGCCGGCTCCATTGCGCATACTTTAGTGGTTACTTTACCCGGAAGCACCGATGGTGCAAGAGAATCTTTAGAAGCTATTTTACCCGGAATTTTTCATGCTCGTAAAATGATGAAAGGTGGGGGACATTAAACTAGATAGTTAGTTTTTTAGTTTGTTGGTTTGATAGGCTTATCAAATTTTTAAATCAATAATCATTTTATACCCATCAACAAGCATCATCAAATTTCAAATCAAAACATGATCTCATTTCAAGAAGCTCAATCTATTATTTTATCAAAAGCAAAATCTTTTGGTGTGGAGTTGGTGATTTTAGACGATGCTTTAAATAGGGTTTTAGCAGAAGATATTTTTGCGCAAAGAGATTATCCGCCATTTAACAGATCGGCGATGGACGGTATTGCCGTAAGGTTTGATGATTTACAAAATGGCATTAATCAATTTAAATTCATCGAAATTATTTTTGCCGGACAAGCAAATATAAATCCTTTAAAAACCGGAGAATGTTATAAAATTATGACCGGCGCTGCGGTACCAAAAGATGCCAATGTGGTTATTAAACGAGAAGATATTTCTGAAGAGAATGGCTCTTTTATTTTGAATAGCGAATCCTATAAAGAGTATCAAAATATTGCATTGCAAGGGCAGGATTTAAAAAAAGGAGATATTGCAGTTTTAAACGGCACTTTAATTAATATACCAACTATTGGTTTACTGGCATCATTGGGAAAATCTCAAATTAGTGTTCAAAAATTACCTAAAGTAAATATCATTACTACCGGAAATGAAGTGGTTGATTTAAATCATTCGACTTCGTCTTTTCAAATTCACAATAGTAATTTATATGTTTTAAAGGCACTTTTAACGCAAAACCAAATTAAAAACCAAAACTGTTCGCATGTAAATGATGATGTTAATGAATTAGAAATAGCCATTAGCGCAAATTTGGATGCTGATATTCTAATTTTAACTGGTGGAGTTTCTGCCGGCGATGCAGATTATGTGCCTGAAATTTTAGCGAAAATTGGCATTGAAAAACTGTTTCACAAAGTGGCTATTAAACCCGGGAAACCAGTTTGGTGCGGTAAATTATCTAATCAATTAATGGTTTTTGCACTTCCAGGCAATCCATTTTCTTGCATGGTTACTTTTAAGTTATTTGTTGAGTTATACATAAAAGCTTCTACCAGATATAAAAAGGAAGAAATGCTGCAATTACCTATAGATTTTTTACGAAGCAAAAACTCAAATCTAGATGAGTTTTTTCCGGTAGAAGCATCATCCACTTTAAAAGCCATCAGCATTAATGGCTCTGGCGATATCAGATTAGGGAATTTAGCCAATGCTTTAGCTATGCAGTCAGCAGCACAAAAAAAGCTAGAAAAAGGGACAATGGTTTCTTATTTTCCGCTCTAAATTATTCTTCGGTTTTAGAATATACTAATAATTTTTCTTCATCTAAAATAGTGATGTTTCTTTTAGAAACTTCTATTGCTTTATCTTCTGTAAGCTCATTAATTATTCTAAATAAGGTTTCATAAGTTGCACCTACATAAGAAGAAATATCTTGTTTAGAAAGCTCTATTTTTAAAGTTCCATCTTCTGAAATGCCAAATTGGTTTTTAAATGAGATTAAAGCTCTTGATAATCTTCCTTTTACAGACATGTGCGCAATGTTTCTCATTTTTCTTTCTGATTCTTGCAACTCATCAGCAAAAAACAGCAATAACTTATAAGTAAACTGAGGATTCACCTTTAAAGTACTGTTAAAAAAATCCATAGATATATAACATACTATACCGTTTTCTAAAGCTGTGGCAGAAATAGGGTAAATATCACTAACGGTGCTTAATCCTCTATGTCCTAAAATACTTCCGTCGGTTGCAAATCTTAAAATCAATTCTTTATCTGCACCCCATTTTTTATGAACCTTAACATTTCCTTTATAAACAAAGTAAATTCCTTCAACTTTATCACCTTCTTCAAAAATTAGTTCGCCTTTTTTTACCTCATAAATCTTTTTATTGGCTTCAATGGCTGGCCACCATTCTGCAATACAGTTATTAGTTAAATAACAGTTGGTAACATCATGTTTTTTCTTTGTTAATTTCATTTTTATCGAATAAATAACCTAATCAGGCAATATAAATTTACTAATATTCAAATCTCGTCTATTCTTAATAATAAAACCAAAAACAGCAATTAATTAATTACATAAATGATACTTTTTATAAAAAGTTATACAATTAAAGTATTTTTTCATAAATAAATAACATTTTATATAAAAATGATACATAAATAATGTGTTTTAGTTTAATTTTTATTGTTAAAAATATAATTACATAAATATTTACTAATAATATTTTAACATTTTACTTAAAAATTGATGTTTTTTTGGTATAAATCATATTAATTGTCTTTTTTAATCGTACAATTTATATTTAATATGATATTTAATATATTTAAATCACAAAACAGAGACATAAATAAGATATTTAAAAAGGAAAATCATGATCAACACTTCATAATGATTTAAAAACAAAAAAACCCACTAAGAAGTCGAAATTCTTAATGGGCGATTAGTTCAAATTGCGTTCACAACCTTAAACTTTAACAAATGTATAAAATTTTATCCAACCCAATTCAATCTGTAAAATCAGGTTCTCGATTCACCAAATCGAAGAAGAAAATCACAAAAACCTTTTTATCTAAAATGCTTTTTGTGTCACTTTTAATTATTTCATCTATAAAAACTCAGGCTCAGTTTTCTTTAACCGGTCAATTAAGAGCCAGGGGAGAAGTAAGAAAGGGCTTTGCAAATCTTGTTCCTTTAAATACTAAAACCGCAGCTTTTATTTCTCAAAGAACTCGTTTAAATTTTGGCTATAAATGGGATAGATTAACTTTTGGTGTTACCGCCCAAGATGTTAGGGTTTGGGGACAAGATGCTTCGTCTATTTCTAACGCAGATGGTAGCCGTTTAATGTTACATGAAGGCTGGGCCGAAGTTACTTTAGCTAATAAGGCTGATACCACCATTAAGTTTAAATTATTAGACAACTTATCTCTTAAAATTGGCAGGCAAGAACTTATTTATGATGATGCCCGCCTAATTGGAAATTTAGACTGGCTACAACAGGGTAGGCGCTTTGATATGGCTTTATTAAAAGCAATGCATCATGGCTGGCAAATAGACTTAGGTTATGCTTTTAATCAGAACAATGAAAACTTAGCAAAAACCAGTTATGTACCCGCAAATATCCCTCAATATGTAAAAAATGATATTGGTGTTTTAGTACCTACACCTGCTAATTTTATTCCTTTAATCAATGGCGCTGGAAATAGCGCTAAAGTAGGCAATCCTACCTTTACCAATCCTCCTAATACCAACGGAGGAAATCAAGATTATAAAAACTTTACCAGTTTATATATTTCCAAAAAGTTAAATCAAACCAAAGTTTCATTCCTGTTTTTTCATGATGAGTTTGGTAAATATAAATTAGATAGTGTGGCAGCCGGAGGTGGTAAAGTGTACGGAAGATCATTTGATGTAACTGGCACAAACAACAGAAATACTTTTGGTACCATGGTTTCTCCAGTATTTGGTAACTCGTCTGGCTTTGGAAAAGTAGCTGTTCAGGCTGCTTATTATCAACAAACAGGAAATGACAGAGACGGAAAAGATTTAAAAGCTTATCACTACACCATTGCGGCAAATTACAGCAAAGGCAAATTTACTGTAGGTCCGGGTTTTGATTATTTATCAGGAAATAAAACCACCACTACAGCAACAGAAAGTAAAAGATTTGATCCCTTATATGGCACACCTCATAAGTTTTGGGGAAGTTTAGATTATTTCTACGCTCCAACAGGTTCTCCTGCAGCTGGCTTAAAAGATTATTATTTTAAAACCAAGTTTACTGCAAATACTTTTTACATCATCGCTGATTATCATTTATTTGAAACTGCAAATGCAATAGCAGTAAGCAATACCAAAAAACTAGGTGATGAGGTAGATTTAGCCATCAATTATACGGTAAACAAATTTACAACTATAGAATTAGGCTATTCTATAATGAAAGGCACTAACACTTTAGTAGCTACAAAAGCACAAGCAGGAGCTGCTTCTACTTATAATAAAACTGGTCAGTTTGGATATGTGATGTTAAATATTCGTCCTGATTTCTTATACACAAAACCAGTAGCCATTAAATAATTCACTCTTTAAACTTAAAATCATGAAACCAAATCAAAAAATATACAAAAACTTATCATTTTGCGCTTTAACTATAGTAGTATTAGTGCTGTCTAATTTTCAGGCATCAGCAAAAAAAATAAAATTAGGCTTTATTCCCCTTACAGATTGCGCCCCATTAGTGGTTGCCAAAGAATTAGGCCTATTTGCCAAATATGGTGTAGATGTAGAACTTTCTAAAGAAGCTTCTTGGGCAAACATCAGAGACAAAATTCTAAACGGCGAATTAGATGGCGCTCATTGCTTATTCTCTATGCCGTTTTCGGTTTATACCGGTATAGGCGGTAAAGCTGGCTCAGAAATGAAAATAGCCATGGTTTTAAATAATAACGGACAAGCTATTACCTTATCAAAAGATTTTTGTGGCCTGCTAGGGTACAAAGAAATAGCCAAAGTTGGTGCGGCTATTAAAAAGCTTCAAGCTAAAAAAGAAGTGACTTTTGCCATGACTTTCCCCGGTGGAACTCATGATATATGGTTACGTAACTGGTTGGCGGCTGCTGGTATAAACCAAAAATCTGTAGGGATTATTACTATTCCTCCTCCACAAATGGTAGCTAATATGAAAGTAGATAACATGGAAGGATTTTCTGTTGGAGAACCTTGGAACGGAGTTGCAGCAGCTCAAGGAATTGGCTTTACTCATATTGCTTCACAAGATATTTGGAAAGATCACCCAGAAAAAGCATTAGTGGTAAATTCTGCTTTTGCAAATAGCGATAAAGCCGATCTTAAAAAAGTGATGAAAGCTATTTTAGAAGCCTGCAAATGGCTTGATGTAATGGCCAACAGAAAAAAAGCAGCTGCTTGGTTAACAAAGCCATATTATGTAAATGCGCCACTTGCAGTAATTGAAGCCAGATTAATGGGTTCTAGCGATTTAGGTTGCGATTTAGGTGTAAAGCGGTATAAAGATGATTTTATGACTTTTTATAAAGGCGGTATTGTTAATACACCAAAAAAATCAAACGGAATGTGGTTTTTAGCTCAATTTGTAAGATTTGGAATGCTTAAAGCAGAACCAAATTATGCAGCTGTTGCCGATAAATTAATATTAGATGATTTGTTTGCTGAAGTTGCCAAAGAAATGGCTGTTCCTGTACAGCCAGATATGAAACCTTTTAAAACTACTTACGATGTAATGTTTGACCCAGCAAATATCAGTGCTTATCTAAAAACCACTAAAAAATAACCACATGAAAAAGATATTTAACATACAAAGTTTATACAGCATCCTGTTTTTCACAGGCAGCATCATCATATTAGGTTTAATATGGCAATTGGTTTCTATCATCACAGAAAAAGAAATACCCGGCCCTTTGCAAACATGGGTGGTTTGTAAAGAAATGTTTACCACTCCATTTTATGATAACGGCCCAAATGATAAGGGCATTGGCAACCAATTAATGAGTTCTTTATGGCGAGTATTTATAGGTTTTGGCATTGGAAGCTTAATTGCAATTCCTTTAGGGGTCATCATGGGATCTTCAAAATTTATGATGCGCCTTTTTGATCCTATTGTTCAAATTTTAAGACCAGTTTCTCCATTGGCTTGGTTCCCTCTAGGATTATTAGCTTTTAAAGCTGCCGCTGGTGCAACTATTTTTATCATCACCATTACCTCTTTATGGCCAACATTAATCAACACTTCTTTTGGCGTATCTAGCATTCCTCAAGATCATAAAAATGTAGGTAAAGCTTTTGGATTTTCTAAGCTTAAATACCTTACCAAAATACTTATCCCTTACTCATTACCTCACATTATTACAGGTTTAAGATTATCTATTGGCATTGCCTGGATGGTAATTGTGGCTGGCGAAATGTTATCTGGTGGATCAGGAATTGGCTTTTTTGTTTGGGATAGCTGGAATGGACTTTCGCTTGAGAAAATATTGGTTGCCATTTTAATTATTGGAACCGTAGGCTTACTGTTAGATAAACTATTTAACGTAGTACAACATGCATTTGCATGGGAAAACAAATAATTTATTGATTTAAAAACACAGGATTATGAAAAGTTTATCATTAGAAGAAATACAAACATTAAACGATTCTGAAATAGAAACTTCAAAAGCAATCGAAAAAATTCTTGGGCCATCTGCCATTAAGATAGACAATGTAACGGTTTCATTTAAAAGTAAAAACGGCATTTATACGGCTATCAAAGACATCAGTTTAGACATAAAAAAGGGTGAGATTGTTTCATTCATCGGGCATTCTGGTTGTGGTAAATCAACCTTAATGAATACCATTTCTGGAATGAATACGCCATCACATGGAGAAGTAATTGCTAATGGAAATGTAGTTAAAGGTCCCGGACCTGATAGAGGGATTGTTTTTCAAAACTATTCTTTACTGCCTTGGCTAACCGTTTTTCAGAATATTTATGAGGCTGTTGATTCTTCCTTTAAAAATATCTCTAAAAAAGAGAAAATAGAAATGGTAGAGAAAAACCTTAAAATGGTAAATCTTTGGGAGCATCATCATAAACTACCCGGGCATCTTTCTGGCGGAATGAAACAACGTGTTGCCATTGCAAGAGCATTTGCTATCAATCCTAAAATATTGCTTTTAGACGAGCCTTTTGGCGCTTTAGACGCTCTAACAAAAAGTTCTATGCACATAGAGCTCTTAAAATTATGGAATTTAGATCATCGCGAAAAAACAATTGTAATGGTTACCCATGATATTGAAGAAGCTATATTTTTATCAGACAGAGTTGTGGTTTTAAACAACGGACCGGCATCAACCATTAAAGAAATTGTTGAAGTAAACTTAGAACGCCCAAGAAACAAAAAAGATATTGTTCATGATCCTAAATACATGGAGATACATGATAAGCTACTTAATTTGTTAATAGATAAGTTCTCTATTGCAGATTATTAGATTAATCAATTAAAATAAGATCAATTTTATCTGTTTTAATTAAAAAACAACTCAATAACACAATAATATAGTGCTATTATTTATAATTTATTGATTAAATTAAAGATAATAGCACTTTTTAATTTATAAAAATCATAATAAACACTAATAATTTAATAAAAAGCATAAAAAAGCAGTTAAATTTTATTAAAAACCAAGTATTTTTTGAAAAGTTATCAAAATATATAATCTATATAACATAATATGCTATTTTTATAATCAAATAATCGATTTAAATATTGTTTTAAATATTTTTAATATAAAAATCAAAAACTACACCGAATAATTTCTTATAAATAATAGCTTAATTTTTTTTAAAATGAATTTAGATCAAAAACCACTTCAAAAACTCAATATTTTCTCTGCAAAAGGCGTTCAAATGAAAACATTCCATATTACATGGTTAATGTTTTTTGTGTGTTTTTTTGGATGGTTTGGCTTAGCACCACTAATGCCAACTATTAGAGCAGAGTTAGGCTTAAGTAAAGCACAAGTAGGGAATATCATTATCGCATCTGTAACTGCAACTATTATTGCCCGTTTAATTATAGGCAAGTTATGCGATTATTGGGGCCCTCGTAAATCTGCAACTTTATTATTAATTATTGGTTCTATCCCGGTTTTCTTAGTGGGTTTAGCGCATAGTTATGAAACCTTCTTGTTATTTAGATTAGCTATTGGAGTAATAGGGGCATCTTTTGTAATTACGCAATACCATACTTCTATGATGTTTGCTGCCAACATAAAAGGGACAGCAAATGCCGTTACCGGCGGATGGGGAAACCTTGGTGGTGGAATTACAAACATGGTAATGCCTTTAGTTTTTGCCACCATTGTGGGTTTTGGTTATACCTCAGCAGAAGCTTGGCGTTATGCCATGATTTTACCAGGCGTAATGATGCTTGGAGCTGCAGTTTTGTATTGGAAATACACCAAAGACACTCCTCAAGGTAACTTTGATGAAATTAAACATGTTACAGCAAAATCTAGTAAAACCGATTGGACTGTTTTAGCCGATTGGAGAGTTTGGGCATTAACTTTAGCTTATGCCATGTGTTTTGGAATGGAAATCACTTTTGATAACGTAGCTTCTTTACATTTTGTTGATGCCTTTGGATTATCGCAAAGTAGCGCTGGTTTTTGGGCAGGCATATTTGGTTTCATGAACATTTTTGCCAGAGCCTTAGGCGGCATTGTTTCTGATAAAGTAGGTTTAAAATTTGGAATGAAGGGTAAAGGAATGCTTTTAGCCTTAATGCTTTTATTAGAAGGCTTTGGAATTATTTTGTTTGCGCAATCAGGCTCATTTGTTATTGCAATTGTTTCTATGCTATCATTCGCCTTGTTCCTAAAAATGTCCAACGGTGCAACTTATGGAATTGTACCTTTTGTTGACGAAAAAAATGTAGGTTTAGTAAGCGGCATTGTTGGCGCTGGTGGAAACCTTGGAGGAATGGTTTTTGGATTTCTGTTTAAATCTGAAAGCATCACTTATGTGCAAGCATTTGAATATATCGGCATCATGGCCATAGCAGTATCTATCATCATTTTTATCACAAAATTCACCATAAAGAATGCCGATGAAAAGTTAGTTTCTCCAGATCTTTCTTTCAACCGTTAAACCTAATTAATCGTTTCAATTACAGATTGATATAAAAACTTCTAATGTCTAATCCTAAAAATTCATCACACAATTTTTCTTCTACCTGCAGCTATTGCGGGGTGGGTTGTGGTGTAATTGTTAGTAAAGAAAAAAATAATACGCTTAATTTAAAAGGTGATACCCATCATCCTACAAATAAAGGAATGTTATGTAGTAAAGGCTTAAACCTGCATTATACCGTAAACGACCGTTCTGATCGGTTACTTTACCCACAAATGCGCTACAACAAAAATATGCCTTTACAAAAGGTAAGTTGGGATGATGCATTAAACCGTACAGCAGCTGTTTTTAAAACTTTTATTCAAAAATACGGTCCAAATTCTGTTGCATTTTATGTATCAGGCCAATGCCTTACCGAAGAATATTATGTAGTAAATAAGCTAATGAAAGGCTTTATTGGCAGCAATAATATTGATACCAACTCTCGTTTATGCATGAGTAGCGCAGTTGTGGGCTATAAAATGTCTTTAGGAGAAGATAGCGTTCCTATTTGTTATGATGATATTGAACTGGCAGACTGCTTTTACGTAACCGGCGCAAATCCGGCTTGGTGCCATCCCATTTTATGGCGAAGAGTAGAAGCTCACAAAGCCTTAAATCCCGATACAAAAATCATTATTGTAGATCCAAGAGTTACAGACACTTGTTCTATTGCAGATTTACATTTACAGCTCAACCCCGGGACTGATGTTACCCTTAACCACGCTATTGGAAGATTATTGATAGAAAATGGAGATATAGATATTGATTTTATCACCAACCATTCAGAAGGTTTTGAAGCCTACAAACAAATGGTTTTCTCTAAAACTTTAGAAGAATCGGCTTTAATTTGTGGTTTGGCTATAGCCGATATTCAACTAGCGGCGCAATATATTGGCGAAGCAAAAGGCTTTATTTCTATGTGGACAATGGGATTAAACCAAAGTTCCATCGGTGTAAACAAAAACCTAAGCTTAATTAACCTCAATTTAATTACTGGTAAAATAGGCAAACCAGGTTCGGGCCCATTTTCTTTAACTGGCCAACCTAATGCAATGGGAGGACGAGAAGTTGGTGGTTTAGCAAATATGTTAGCAGCTCATCGCGATTTGCAAAACCCTATTCACCGTAAAGAAGTGCAAGATTTTTGGGGCGGTACTCAAATTGACCCAAAACCAGGTTTAACGGCTACAGAAATGTTTGATGCCTTAGATAATGGCAGCTTAAAAGCCATTTGGATTATTTGTACCAATCCACTTTTGAGTTTACCCAATGTAAGACAAGCAGAGCAAGCACTTAAAAAAGCAAAATATGTTGTTGTTCAAGAAATTAGTAATAAATCAGAGTGTTTGGCTTACGCCGATGTGATTCTACCAGCAGCAGGATGGGCAGAAAAAGAAGGCACCATGACCAACTCTGAGCGTAGAATTTCTTACCTGCCCAAAATAGTTGATGCGCCTGGTGAAGCGCTTCCCGATGCAGAAATCATTTATAAATTTGCTCAAAAAATGGGTTTCTCCGGTTTTGATTATAAAAATCAGGAAGAGATTTTTATTGAACATACTCGCTTAACTGCAAATACCAATATAGATATCAGCGGTTTAACTTATGATATTCTTAAAAAAGAAAAAACGGTTCAATGGCCCTATATTAAAAAGAAAAATAAAGGAACAGAAAGGTTATTTACCGATAAATCCTTTTATACTCCATCAAAAAAAGCCATTATTAATACTGTACCAGATGTAAATAAAAGTGAAGCTCCAAATGAAGATTTCCCTTTTATTTTAACCACCGGAAGAATAAGAGATCAATGGCACACTCGCAGTAAAACCAGTAAAGTAAACAAGCTCAATCAACATATTAAGCAATCTTTTTTAGAGATTCATCCAGATGATGCCTTTAAACTTCAAATTAAGGAAGATGATGTCACCATTATTCAATCTAAATTTGGCGAGGTAAGAGTTAAAGCTAAAATTACCAAATCTATTAAACAAGGCGTGGTGTTTTTACCCATGCATTATGGTAAAATTTTAGGAAATGATTTAAATAGAACAAATAATGTAACCAGTACTTTAGTTGATGCTATTTCTAAAGAGCCTGATTTTAAATATTGTGCCGTTCAGGTATCAAAATATAAAAAACCCAAACAACATATTGTAATTATTGGTGCTGGCGCTGGTGCTTTTGGCTTTGTAAAATCATACCGAGAACTTAACTCCGAAGATGATATCACCATTTTTAGTAAAGAAAATCATCCTTTTTACAACCGGGTAATGTTGCCAGATTATATTAGTGGCGAACAAAAGTGGGAGCAATTGGTAAAAATGACCGATGAAGAAGAACCAGAGTACAATATTCATCTAAAAAGAGGCATCGGCGTAAGCAAAATAGACCGAGAAAATAAATTTGTTACAGATGATTTTGGCAAGAAAACCTATTACGATATTTTAATTATGTCTACCGGTAGTAGAGCTGCTATTCCTAAAAATGTGCCTAAAATTCCAGGTATATTTTCTATGAGAACCCGTACTGATGCTGATAACTTTAAAAAACACTTACCTAAAGAAAGTCATGTTTTAATTATTGGTGGTGGTTTATTAGGATTAGAAATGGCTGCTTCTCTCAGAGAAATGGGCGTTAAAATCACCATTGTTCAACGTATTTCCAGATTTTTAAGTCGCCAATTAGATGCTTTGGGGAGTCAATTATTGCATGAAGAAATGACCGACCAAGGTTGTGATATTTATTATGACGATGAGGTAGAACTTTTCTACGGTCGTTCTAAATTAACAGGAGTAAGCCTAAAAAGTGGTCGTAAAATAGATTGTGATGCCGCAATTATTGCTATTGGTACCAGCCCAAATATAGAATTAGCTAAAGATTGTGGTTTAGATTGCAAAAGAGGAGTAGTGGTTGATGAACATCTTAAAACCAGTGATTCTTCCGTATTTGCCATTGGTGAAATTGCCGAATTTAAAGGCACTTTATACGGCATTACAGCCGCTGCCGAACAACAAGCTGATGCTTTGGCTAAATATTTAAACGGAGATGTGGCCAGCTTTTATGAAGGCAGTGTTTTTATGAATATCATTAAAATTCATGGTTTTGACTTATGTAGTATCGGTTTACCTGAATGTCCTAATGATGATCATTATGAGGAGATTGTGTTTATTGATAAAGCAAAAAGATACTATAAAAAATGCATTATCCACCAAGATAGATTGGTTGGAGCTATACTAATAGGTGATAAAAATGAATTTCAAGAATTTAGAGAACTCATCTCCAATAAAATTGAATTGAGCGATAAAAGGCTCTCATTATTAAGAAGCGGTAAAACACCAGAACCCGTTATTGGTAAATTGGTTTGTAGTTGCAATAATGTGGGGGAAGGGAATATTAAAATGGCTATTCAAAACGGCTGTAAAGATTTAAAAAACTTATGCAACAGTACAGGTGCGGGTACAGGTTGTGGCTCTTGTAAACCAGAGGTAAAGAGAATTTTAGATGATATAGAAATTTCGGATCAATCGTTAGTAATACTTTAAATAATGAAAGAGCCAGAACAATTAAATACGCAGCTTATCAAAATAAACTTACCTGGTGGCATTGTATCTCCCGGAGATTTATTAGATATATTAACTATTGCTGAAAAAGCTGGAGTAGAAAATGTAAGGTTTGGTAACCGACAGCAATTACTTTTTTGGGTAAATCAGCCACAGCTAGAGGATTTTGAAGATTCCCTTTTAGTTGCCGATGTTAATTATGAAATTAATGATGATAAATATCCAAATATTATTAGTTCTTATGTTACCGAAGAAATTTTTAATCCTTCTAATTGGTTACGAGAAGGCGTTTATAAAGATATTTTAAACGGCTTTAATCATCAGCCACAGCTTAAAATAAATATTGTAGATTGTACGCAAAATTTAATTCCATTTTTTACTGGTCACCTCAATTATATATCCTCAGAAACCAGTAATTTTTGGTATTTATACATCCGTTTTCCAAAATCAAATATCATGTATCGCTGGCCAACATTGGTGTATACAGAAGATATTTCAATCATCAGTAAATCTTTAGAAGATAAAATTTTAGGTAATCCTGACGTTTACTATCAGCAAGAAGAAATTAATGGAGAACAACTTTACTTACAAATAAACCAAGAAAATAAGTTTGTAACTCAAGAATATCAAAATCCATTGGTTCATACAGATTTTCAACTTCCTTATTACGAAGGGCTTAATAAATATGGAGATCATAAATTTTGGTTAGGCATTTATCGCCGTAGGGAAGAATTTTCTATTTCCTTTTTAAAAGAAATTTGCGATATCTGTGCAAAAACAAGGCTGGGTCAATTATATACAACTGCTTGGAAATCAATTATCATCAAAAATATTCATGCTGATGATAGAATATATTGGAGTCAGCTTTTAAACAAATACCGGGTAAATGTAAGGCATGCAGCAAATGAGCTTAACTGGCAAATAGAAGATCTTTGTGATGAAGCTGTAAATTTAAAAACCAATTTGGTAAAATGCTTTGAAGAAGCAGATTTAAGAACCTATCGTTTATGTTTTGCCATAAAAACTAAACCCAATACTGGTTTATTTGGTTCGGTAATTATTCGTAAAAGAAACCAAACCAACCAAAGCGGAAAGCATTTATATGAATTATTACACACCAAAAATTTCAACCCTAATAATAAAGAATACATAATTTTTAATAAAAGTTGTACAGAAGAGCAATTGAGCGAAAGTTTAATAGCACTAACAGAACATTATTACAGTTTACAAAACAACCTCACTTTACCTAGTTTAAATCCCGAAAAAACTAATGAAAAGAAAGAAAATTGGTTAAATGTTTATCAGTGTAAACATTGTGAAACCATTTATGATGATACCTTTGGGGATGATTTTAATGAAGTGGCCGTTGGCGTAAAATTTGAAACTATTGAAAAATATTTATGCCCAACTTGTGAAGCTCCAAAAGAAGATTATATCTTAAAAAAATTAAAAACTAATTAAATCAAAAATGTATGTAGATCTATTGATAGCATTAAGCCTATTTATTTTAGGATTTCTTTATGCCTCTGTGGGTCATGGCGGTGCAAGTGGCTATTTAGCCATATTTTCACTTTCGGGCATTGCATCTTTTGTTTACAAACCATTGGTTTTATTATTAAATATAATCGTTTCGTTTTTTGCGTTTATACAGTTTAAAAAAGCAGGTTATTTTAAATGGAAACTCATTTGGCCTTTCTTAATCACTTCTATTCCTTTTGCATTTTTGGGCGCTAAATTCCCAATAAAAGGAGAGATTTACAATGTATTGTTAGGAATAGCTTTGGTATTTCCTATACTTAGGCTTTTACAAATAAGCCCTGCAGAAAAGCAGGAAACTAAAGAGATAAACTTTGTTGGTGCATTAATAACAGGAGCTTTTTTAGGGTTTGCCGCTGGATTATTAAATATTGGTGGTGGCATTTTTTTGAGTCCGGCTTTAATACTTATGGGCTGGGCAAACGCAAAAGAATCTGCTGCGGCATCAGCCTTTTTTATACTTTGTAATTCTATTGCAGGGTTAATCTCTATAAAAAGTCAATCTTTTTTTGTGTCAGAATACGCTTATTTATGGTTTTTTGCTGCAACTTTGGGTGGCTTAGCCGGAGCTTACTTTGGTAGTAATTTATACAAACAAAAAACAGTGAGATACGTGTTGGCATCAGTAATGAGTATAGCTTGTGCTAAACTTTTATTTTTTTAAAATGATAGTAGATCAAAGCAAACGTACATTTAAAAATTTAAGAATCAGCTTGCTAAATTCCTGTAATTTCGCCTGTATTTACTGTACTGATGATGAAAATGGCACCTTTCCTTTAGAAAATAAAAACCTCAGTTTATCAGAATTATTAGAAATAGTAAAAAACCTACATACTACTTTAGGCTTAGAATCTGTAAGATTAACCGGCGGAGAACCTTTATTATACCCTCAACTAGAAGAATTAATACAAGGTTTAAACACCATAGGAATTCCTCAAATTAAAATGACTACCAACGCTTTTTTACTTGGTAAAAAAGCCTTAGCACTTAAAACAGCTGGTTTACAAGAACTCAATATTTCTTTAGATGCTGCAGAAGATGCTGCTTTTTTTAAAATGACTCGCAGAGATAAGTTGCAAGAAGTTTTAAACGGAATAGACGCTGCATTAGCTGCTAATATCATTATTAAATTGAATGCTGTGATTATGAAAGGTAAAAACGATGATCAGATTTTGCCATTGCTGCATTTAGCGCAACAAAAAGAAATTACCATTCGTTTTTTAGAAGTAATGGCCATGGGGCATTTGCATCAGCAAAAAGAGCAATACCTTTTTTCGCAACAAGAAATTTTAGATTTAATAGCTTCTAAATATCAATTTGAACCTTTAAATAGGAAAACATCGGCAACAGCCAACTATTGGAAAACTAAAGAAGGCTTTACTTTTGGAATTATAGCCAATACTAGCCAACCTTTTTGTCATGATTGTAACCGTTTAAGATTAGATCAGGAAGGAAATATTTACGGCTGTTTAAGTTCAAACAAACCCGTAAATATTAAAAATAAACCTACAGAAGAGGCATTTAATGATGCTTTGCTAGAGGCGCTAAGTCATAAACAACAAGTCAGTTTTACGGGTAGCAATTTAAGTATGCTACAAATTGGAGGTTAAAATGAAAGTAAAAGTGTACGCCGTACTAAAAGATTATTTTGCAGCAGAAACAGAAATTGTGGCTCAAAACATTACAGATTTAAAAGAACAATTGCTCCAACTTAATCCATCAGCAAAAGAAGTAATTAACCTATCTAGATTTGCCGTAAACGATGCTTTTGTAGAAAACAATCATCAAATTAATGAAAATGACACCATCAGTATCATCCCACCCAGCAGCGGCGGATAAGCCAACATATATCACCAATCAAATTATTGATGTGGCTGCTTTGCTATCGCAATATGAAGATGAGGCTGCCGGAGCCGTAGTTTTATTTAACGGAACGGTTAGAAATCAAAGTTTAGGCAAGCCTGTTGACTATTTATTTTATGAAGCTGCAGAAACCATGGCGTATAAAATGATTAACGATTTATTGCAAGAAGCGCAAGAAAAATGGCATTTAACCACTGTTTTTGCAGTCCATAGAATAGGGAAGGTGTACGTTGGCGAATCTGCAGTTGTGGTAATTACATCGTCTCCGCACCGCAAAGAAGCTTATGACGCCAACCAGTACATCATTGAAAAAATTAAGCATGAGCTCCCTTTATGGAAATGTGAATATTTTACAGATGGAACAAAAAAATGGGGTGGAAATTGCAGTTGCCAAGAAATTACAGGCAATCCAAACCAACATATTTACGATATTTAATTGGGCAACGGCCGGGCTTTCTCAGGCTCGCTATCGCTCGGTACTCCATTGCATTTCGTAATTAGCCTGCGGCTAAACCTTGCCAATCCCTGTTGCGGGCAGTGCATTTAAAAACTGATCTACAAAAAAACACTAAATTAATGCTTCTAAAATCATCATTAAATGAAACCAACAATCAGCATAGAATATTGCCCAAAATGTGGCTGGCTTTTACGCTCAGCTTATATGGCGCAAGAACTTTTAACCACTTTTACAGACGAAATTAAAGGCTTAACATTAATTCCCAGTGAAATGGGCGGCACTTTTATCATTAAAATTAACGAAACACTTATTTTCGACAGAAAGGAAATGCAACGTTTTCCAGAAATTAAAGAGCTAAAAAAACTGGTAAGAGATATAGTGAGTCCCGAAAAAGATTTAGGCCATACCGATCATAAATAGCAGATCATGATAAATTTAAAAGGTTTAGTATTAGCTGGCGGAGAAAGTAAAAGAATGGGGACAGATAAAGGCCTCAAATCAAAAGACGGAGAATATTGGGTAAACATTGTGGCAAATAAACTCGCCAATATCACCCTTCCAGTTAAGGTAAGTATCAACATTACTCAGTTAGAAAGCTACCAAAACTTGTTTCAAAAAGATGACCTCATCCTTGATCAAATCACTATTCCCGGACCGCTAAGAGGCATTTTAAGTGCTCATTTAAAGTATCCCGAACAAAATTGGTTGGTTTTAGCTTGTGATATGATTGATATGGACAAACAAACCATTCAAAATATGATAAATGCTTATGAAACCCATGAAGATTTTGATTTTTACGTTTACCAAAACGATAAATTTTACGAACCTTTTTGTGGCATTTATACTGCCCAAGGATTAGCGAAACTTCAAGCTTCTTATCTAAATAATAACCTAGATAATTACAGTATGCAACATGTTTTTGAAACCTACAAAACCTATGTCATAAATCTTAAACAAGAAAGTACAGCATTTAATAACTACAATAAATAAGTACTTAAACCACCTTTTAAATGATAAATTTCTATAGAAGGGTAGTGGTTTAAAATAATTTTTAATCCTTTTTTAGAGCGAACTCCAGATTGGCAAACTACCACCGTTTTTTGTTTGCCATCAATTTTAGAAAGTGTTTTTTCTAAAATGGATAAGGGTAAATTTAATCCTCCAATATTAGTATTTTCGAATTCAAAATCTTCTCTAACATCAATAATCTGAATATCATCTTCATCCATCCAATGTTTTAACAAATAATTATCTACTTCTTGATTTTTAGCATCTTCAATTTTGAAAAAATGGTTTAAGCTGTCTTTTTCCTTATTTTTTGGGTTGGTTTTAAAACTAATGGTTTTCACTTCATTAGAAAGCGCATGAATCATTAATAATTTACCACTTAAAACATCGCCAATTTGTGTAATTACTTTTATAGCTTCCAAAGCCTGCCAATTACCAATAATTCCGGGTAAAACACCTAAAACTCCAGCTTCTGCACAATTATTAATCACACCTTCCTTAGGCTTCTCTGGAAATAAACAACGCAAAGTTGGGCCATCATGGTAATTAAAAGTACTTACTTGCCCTTCAAATTCAAATAAAGCTCCAAAAACCAAAGGCTTTTTAAGTATTACACAAGCATCATTTAATAAATAGCGAGTATTAAAATTATCACTGGCATCAATCACCAAATCATAATTTTTTAGAATTTCTAAGCAGTTTTCTTCGTTAATATAAACAGAATGCGTAATAATTTCAACATTTTCATTCTTAGAAATCAGCTTTTCTTTAGCTATCTCGCACTTACTTTTATCAATATCAGCGGTGCCGTATAAAACCTGTCGGTGTAAGTTTGATAAACTCACCTTATCAGCATCAGCAATACCAATTTTACCAACACCTGCAGCAGCTAAATAAGTCAAACAGGGGCAACCTAAACCTCCGGCACCAACAACTAAAACCGTCGCAGCTTTCAATTTTAATTGAGCTTCTAAACCAAAGCCCTTTAAAATTATCTGTCGGTGATACCTGTCTTTTTCTTTCTTAGATAAAGTCATACTCTAAAATACGGTATTCAAAGGCTAAAAAATATTTTGAAATGATTATTAAACAAAAAAACCTTAGTTTTTCAACTAAAGCTTTTCTTTGATTTTCATCAGCGGAGAGTAGGGGTTGTGATTTTGTATTTAATTCCACAAAAATCTCTTTATCCTTGATACTTCATGCTACAAATTGAATAAACCAAATCTCTATGTCCTGTGGCTGAAATTGCACAGAGAATATCAAACAAAAAATAATTATACTTACTAATTTGCATCATATCATTTTAAAATTTTCTGCTATAGCCTAGCCTAATTACTTGTGTTTCGTAATAGTCTTTGCTGGTATATTTAAAATCGCTTCCGAAGATTTCACGGTTAATAACCATGGTGTTTAGAATGTCGGTAGCGTTTAAAAAGAATTCATCTTTCCCATTTTTTAAGCCCTTCTTTAAACCTAAATCTAATGAAAAGCGAGCTCCAATTTTTCCTTGGGGAATGATATCAGCAGCTAAATAGGTTGCTGTTAATTGGGTATCAAAATTATTCTTCATTTTAAAACTTTGATTCAGTTTCACGTTTCCTGATATGATATCATCCTGACCAGCGCTAAAAGTATTGGGCGTAGGATAAAGATTTTGAACCGTAAAAGCGTTGATTTGATTACGATAAACGTTTACATTCACGTTTAAATCGTACCAAAAAGATGGCTTTTGAGAAAAAACTACTTCTAAACCCGAGTTGTAGCTTTTACCTGCATTTTGGAAAATGTTATAAATGATATTGCTGCCGCCAACTGTGCTGCCAATACGGGTGATGGTGCCATTTGCAAAACGATGATATGCTGCCGAATAGAAATAACCTTTTGTCCAGCTGGTTTTAAAACCCAACTCTAGGCTGTTGGTGAATTGTGGTCGTAAAGCCGGGTTACCCACTTTAATAATTTCGGCATCATCATATTTAGGAAAAATCCTGATATCAACCTCGTTTGGTCTATCCACTCGGCGGTTATAAAAAACAGAGATTTTATTAGCGTCGTTAATTTTATAGGCTAATCTTAAATTTGGGAAAGGTTGGGTGTAGCTATTTCCATCGCTTTTATAAGTAGGATGATCTGGGTTTACAAAGTAATCTAGGTTAAAATACTCGACTCTTAAACCAACCTCTGCTTCATATTTTTGAGTTTCAAAAATATACGTTCCGTAAACGGCAGGTATAGTCTCACTATAAGTTGCTGCTCCGCCAGCATCAGCATCAATAGGAGAATTAACACCCGGAAAAAACTGCATGTTAGTTGGAATGTTTCGTCTCCTAAACTTCAGCCCAGTTTCAAATCGGCCATATTTTAAAGGTTGGATATAATCTAAATTGAAATCATAAACGCTTTCATCTGATAGTAATTTAAAAGCATCTCTCCCAGTAGTAGTGGGCAAAATATTATCAAAAAAGTATTGCTCATCCTCTCTGTGAAAAGTGTAATTAAAGCCTGCGTTTAATACTTTACCGGGTTCTTTAAATTTATGCTGATAAATTACAGAGCCAACAACGGTGGTTTTTAATTCGTCTTCTAAAAATTGCCAAAGCCTGTAACGGTTATTTAAATTGTCTTCAAAAAAGGGTTGATCTCCGTTATCAATAATTTTTTCAGTACCAAACAATCCAGAAACGGTAAATAAATTATTGTCATCCAAATTATAATCTAAACCTGCTTTTGTGGTGATAAAAGTGGTGTTTCTATTGCGCTTTAATTGCTGAAAAACGATGTCTCCATTATCATAGGTACGTTCAACAAACTCGTTTTTATTTAGCGTTTCGGTGTATAAATAATCGCCATTAAAGAATAAATTGACTTTATTTTTTCTGTAATTAAGCGATAAAGAAGGGTTAACTTTTGGAGTGGCTTGATATTGTGGGCGAATGGTTGGATAATTAGCTCGCTTCTCCCATAAGGCACCTAAGCCAGATGCTAAACCCAATTTGCCATTAAAACCTTCTTGTTTTTCTTTTTTATAAATGATGTTGATGATGCCAGCATTTCCGTTTGCATCATATTTCGCTGATGGATTATTGATAATTTCGATTCTATCAATTGCTGATGCTGGTAGGTTATCCAAACCTGTTTGACTTCCAAATCCTGTTAAGGCTGATTGTTTACCATCAATCAATACCACAATTTTATCGCTTCCTCTTAAATTCACTTTCCCATCTTGTACGGTTACGCCTGGTAAATTTTGCATGGCTTGTAAAACCGACCCTCCTTTTTGGCTAATGTTATCATCAACTGAAAAGGATTTTTTATCCATTTTAGAACTCACATCTTCTGCTTGGGCGGTTACCACCACTTCGCCTAATAATTGTTTATTCTCTTGAATTTCAATAGCAGGAATGTTTAAAAATTGGGTTGAACTCCCAATAAATAAGCTTTGCTTTTTAGCGATGTAGCCTACATAAGATAACTCGATGCTATAATTCCCAGGCTTTACATTGGTAAGGGTAAACAATCCTGCATCATTACTTACTGTACCCGTTACAAAACTTGCATCTGCAGCGTTTTTTAGCTGAACGTTTACAAAAGGTAAATTTACTTTTGTGGTGCTATCTTTCACTGTACCAGAGACGGTTACGGATGTGTTTTGGGCTATTGTTATACCTGTAATAAAGATAAATAGGATTGATAATATTAATTTTAATCTCATAATTTCTCCCTTTGTTACCTAAAACAAATTGAACTAATAACGGTATTTTTTTAGTGTTTAAACTATAATATTGGTAATAAATTAAATACTAAAGATGATTAATTAGTTAAAAAAATTACAAGTACTAATTAAAAGCAATTATTAAAACGCTTGACCAATTCCTATGTAAAATAATTTATCTTCTTTTGATGCGCCATAATCGAATGAAATGATTGTTGATTGATTCCAAGCAACTCTAAGACCAGCTCCATAAGATGTTTTGATATTCTTTAAATTTAAATCTTGCCAACGGTCTCTAACTGTACCTGCGTCAAAAAACGGCGCAACACCAAAAGCGAATCTTTGCTTTTGGAATTTAGCTTCTGCAAATCTGTAACGTAATTCTATGTTTGTAAACCACATAGAACGGGCTAAAAATCGGTTTGCTCTATAGCCACGTAAAGATTGTCTCCCTCCAAGAGCGTTGATGCTTCCTTCTGGACTCCATTGGTCTTGAAATTCAAAAAATGGAGCATTATTTCCAAAAATATTACCAACACCTAAACGCCCAGCCAAAACTGTTCTATTACCAAAAGGTAATTTTTTATATAAACGCCCTTGTAAAAAAAGTTTGTTAAAATTGAATTGAGAACCAATTATTGGATTAGAAAACTCATTAGCAATTTCAAAATACGTTCCTTTTGTAGGGTCGGGCTCAAAATCTCTAGTGTCAAAAATTAAAGCTGTTTGTAAAATAGAAATCCAGCCACCATCAAGGCCTGAAATAGCTGCTTGATCAAAATCTCTTCTCAATAATGAGAATCCATTAGGGGAATTAGTGTTTTGACCTGTTACCGGATTTACAGACTCTGCTTCCCTTCCTTCAAAAGTGGCATATTGTAAATTCTGAATTTCATAGCCTCCCATTATTCGCCATTTCCCATTGCCTAAAGCATAATCTGCTTTAAGATTTAGCATAAACTCAGTTTCCCTAAAACGATTCGACAGCGCATCCGTAACAAAAGATGCTTCACCGGGTTCGCCTGGACGTAGTGTTTTTCTCGCTTCGTCATATTCATCATAAGTAGGAAAAGTTGTGTTCTCATCAGAGGGTAATCTTAAATCTCCAAGAGTAGCTTGTGTTGAACCGAAATACAAGTTAGAAGGATTTTGCTGAGCTTTAAAATCTACTTTAAAACGCCAACGAGTGCCTTTATAATACGGAATATCTAATGATAAAATAAGCTCACGGGCATTAGAAGTATAGTAAGCTGCATTTGCTTTAAGCTTGGCAAGGTATGGTGTATATGGAAAAAGAGGGTTTGTTTTCTCTCCATTCCAATAAACATTGCTCCTCAATCCAAAACCAAAACCAGTAACAGGGTCTGAAGAAAAATCGGGTATGCCTGTAAAAAAAGTTCCTTCCTTCTTTTTCTCTAAGTCGGCATCAGACATTCTTTTTGATTTGATAAAAGAAAGACTATCAATTTCTTGCGCATTTATGCTTAGTGTTGAAATTAAAAATGATAATATTAACGTTAAATGTTTCATTAGATTTTTTTCTGTTTTTATAGATTATAAATTGTTCAATGCGTTAGAACATCATTTATAATTATTAAATGTTAGTAGATAAAGTATTTAAGACTGAGCCGATGTTATTCTTCTTGCTATATTTTGAAATATAAAATTTAAAGTATTTCTACTTTTTTATCTCTTTTAAAAACGCCCCTTTACTATCAAAAATTAAATCTTTTCCTTTAATTTCTGCTTCATAACTTACTTGACCTTTTGCATTTGTAATTTTAGCTGATTCTGTAATTTTTTGATTTGGATATTTCGCTTTAATATAGGCTAATATTTCTTTTGGCAATTCTTTTATCTCCGTTTCAGTTTCTAAAAGATTTCCTTTTGCATCAAATAATGCAGAATTATCTAAACCATTTAAATCAAAACTTGCCTCAAAATCAGTTTCTTCTTTATCCCATTTTACACTTTTTACTGTAGGATATTGCTTAGTAAAAGCATTTTGAACTACTGCAGGGATGTTTTTATTGGGCTTGGTTTGAGCCAACAAACCTGTTGTTGTTAGTAAACCAAAAATTATTAATGTTGTCTTTTTCATTTCTTTAAATTTTAAGCTCAAAGATGAATAGCAATTTTGAAGACATTTTGAATTTTAGAAAACTACAGAAAATTGATGCATTTGATTTTTAAAATCATAGGCTATTTTCCAATGGTATCTATTTGCTATTTCTTTTACAATAGCTAAACCCAAACCACTATTACTTGGCTCATTTGAGTTGATCAAAAATCTATTAAACATTCCTTCGTGGTTTAAGGGTGTGATGCCACTGTTTTTAACTATTAAAATTCCGTTTTTGAGCTCAATTACTATTTTACCACCATTTTCTGTATGCTTGATGGAGTTGATTAATAAATTATTAACCAATACCTCTATTAAAACTTTATTAGTTAACAGTTGATCATTGTTTTCAAATGATTGTGAAATACTTAATTGTTTATCAATAATGTAATCTTCTAAAAGTGTTAAACTATCTGTTAAAACAGATTCGAAATTTATAACTTCTTTATCTTCAAACTGATGATTTTCTATTTTAGATAATAGCAGTAAATTTTTATTTATTCTCGATGCTCTAGCTAGAGGAACATTTATTTGGTTAATTAAATCAAGCTGATCACTACTTAAATTCTTGCTTTGAAGTAAGGAATCAATTTTAGATTTTAGAACAGCTAGGGGTGTTTGTAATTCATGAGAAGCATTTTCTAAAAAAACTTTTTGTTGATCAAAAACAGATATGTTTTTTAAAATGAGTTTACTCAGCTCTTGATTCAGTTGTTCAAACTCTTCAATATCGGTTTTAATAAACTCGATACTTTTATGAGTGCTTAAATCAAAGTTTTTAAGTTTTTCTAGTGTATTTTGAAAGGGTAACCAAATTTTCTTAGAGATACGTTTATTCAGTAAAACAAAACCAACTACCAATAAACTAAAAAAGATGAAAGTAACTATTGCGATAGCTAAGAGGGTTTCATCCGCTTCTTCCACATTTGTTTCTACCGATAGGAAGTAGTTTTTTTTATTAATTTTTAAGTAGCTTTCTAATACCCTAAACCTATCTTTTTGAGCATCATTGGTATAATTTGAAGCTTTTGTAATCGTGTAAACACTATCCTTTTTTATTACATTTTCATCAACCTTTATAAGTTTTGTGCCTGGTTGTAAAATATTCCATAAGACTAAAGTCTTACCCAACTCTTCATCAGATGTTTTAATGAGTTTAAAGTTTTCAACTATACGTTCTTTTACAATCTGGTTGTGTTCATCTAATTCTTGTTGCCATATAAAATCGACCACCAAAAAATAAACTGGAATACTGCAAACTAAAATGATTAGTGCATATAGCGTGAAAGCTTTTAACGGTTTATTTAATAGTTTACTCACATTTCCCATTTATAACCAGTACCATAAATTGTTTTTAAATAAGGTTTACAGCCTGCATCGGTTAATTTTCTTTTTAGATTTTTAATATGTGCATATACAAAATCTTGGTTTTCAAACATATCTGCAATATCGCCAGATAAATGTTCTGCCAGTGCGTTTTTAGAAATCACTTTGTTTTTATTACCTAAAAATAAGAGTAAAAGATCATATTCCTTTTTAGTAAGCATCAATATAGTACCGCTCACTTTTACGGTTTTAGCCAATAAATCAACCGTTAATTCATTATGTTCTAATAGGTTGGTGTGGTCAAATTGCTTTCTTCTAATTACCGAATAGATGCGGGCAGAAAGTTCTGCCAAATGAAAAGGTTTGGCTAAATAATCATCTGCACCAATTTTAAGTCCTTTAATTTTATCCTCTAAAGAGTTTTTGGCCGATATGATGATAACACCTTGTTGATTATTTTGATGGTCTAGATTCTCCAATAAGTTTAATCCATCAGCTCCGTTGGGCAACATTAAATCTAATAGAATGCAATCATAATTATAAAGAGCAATTTTTTCTTGCCCTTGTTGATAAGTGGAAGCAATTTCACATAAATAACTTTCTCCCGATAGATAGTTAGATATATCTTTAGCTAGCTCTTCCTCGTCTTCAACTATTAAAATTTTCATGCTACTTTTTAATTAAAATCTACATTGCATTTTATTAATGTTAATCTCTTTTTTTTCTTGCAAAATAGTTTTACCATAATCTGTAAAATATTGATGCAAATGTAACATCTCACAATTTTCTTTTGCCCACTCTTTATCTGAATAATTCTTATTAAAAAATTCTTCCCATTCTATTCTTAGGCGTTGCTCGTGTTTATCATAATCCTCACAAGAAAGATGAAACAAATCAGCATCACATAAAATCATCTCAAACAAATTTGTTGGTTTTTGAGGATACTTTGTTGACTCAATAAGCGTCATGATAGCTTCTATCTTGGGTTTTGGATACCCTTCAAAACCTAAAAAATCAAATGCTATTTTTTTACTCTCCTCTTCATGACCAACATATGCTTTACAATATCCAGTATCATGAAACCAAGCAGCAATTTCTATTATTTCTAAATCATTTTTGCTTAATTGTTGAGTATTACCAATTTCTCCAACTGCATTTACCACATCTTTGGTGTGAGATAAGTTATGAAAATGTAAATAAGAAGGAAGATGTTGAGTAAGTAAATGAATCACATACGCCGAAACTTTTGTAACCATGTTTTGATCAATATTCATGCAAACAAATATCAATTACAATTTTGTAGAAATTCTGAACTATGAGGCTCATGATATTATTAAGATTGAATTTCAGATAAAGTGCTGTCTTTTATAAAAAGTGGATTCTTTAAAATAAAACATTAAAAGAATTGTTAGATAAGCCGCACCAATAAAAAAACCGCCTAAAACATCAGTAAACCAATGAGCTCCTAAATATATTCTTGAAATAGGTACTAAAAAAATTAAACTCATTAACGTACCTATTAATGATATTCTATAGCTCTTTTTAAACCATTTATGATGGTAAATAAAAAAGGAGATTAGGCCAAAGAAAACCACATAAAAAGAAGTGTGCCCACTAGGAAAACTTTGATATTTCGCCTCTGTTAACACTTTTACTATATCACTGTTGGGCCTTGGTCTATTTATAAATACTTTAATAGAATAAGTTAAAACACCTATTCCCAGTGTTAAGAAACAAAAAAAAGCCTCTCTTTTGAATTTGAAAAGTAGAAGTAATATAGTTGTAATTACAACCACACTTATGGATTCCCAAGTATTTCCAAACCAGCTTACCACCTTCATAAAAAAATAAAGAGATTGGTTTTGGTGTTCTTGTATTTCTTCGGTAAACTTTAAATCTATCCAAGATGTGGGAGAAGTAATTACTAGTAATGTGAGGATTAAAAAGCCAACGCATATTATGATTAAAAATTGAACAATTCTTTTGTAGGCTAAGTCTCTCATCACAATAAAAATATATTTTTACTTTATTTTTAAACCGTCATTTTTAAATAAATCATAAGCTGTTTGATAATTAGCAATGGCATGCTTGATTATTGGTTTTGGAAAATGGGCCGGCTTTTGCTCGTTACTTTCTTTATTATAAATATATGTTTCTACTTGGCGTTGAGGACTCAAAATCACTAAACTATCTTTTTTCATATAGGCTAATTTTTGATAAGTACCTAAAATTATTCTTGGCGAATAATTTTGTACTAAAGCGTTTAAACCATAAAAATTACTATCATAATTCCATCCTAATAAATCAAACAGAGTTGGATACAAATCTATTTGAGAAGTCATTTGGTTAATGTTTTGATGAGCTGTGCCTTTTAAGTTATAAATCATACACGGAATATGATATTTAGAAATATCTATCTCGTTTTTACCCGCACTACTGGCACAATGGTCGGCAACAAAAATGATTACAGTATTTTTAAACCAAGCTTTGTTTTTAATTTTATTGATGAAATCGCCTATGGCATAATCAGTATATTTTACTGCTCCTTCTCTTCCGCTACCTGATGGGATATCAATTTTTCCTGATGGATAGGTAAATGGCCTGTGGTTAGAGGTGGTCATCACAAAATCATAAAACTTTTGGTGGTGGCTAAACTTTAAATCAGCATCTTTAATTACTTGATTGTATAAATCTCCATCACTTATACCCCAAGCGTTTTCAAAACTCACTTCTTCATCGGGTATCAATTTTCTATTAGTCTCGTATTTATCGCCTACCGTTAAGTTTCTTCCTCTATCAACAATATCATACCCATTGCCACTAAAATATTGGTTCATGTTATCAAAATAGCCGTCGCCCCCATAGAAAAAAGTAGATTGATAACCTTTGTTTTCAAAAACAGAGCCTATAGTAAATAAATGATTGTTGTTTGGGCGTCTAACAATACTGCTCCCTGGTGTTGGTGGTATAGCCAATGTCAATGCTTCCATCCCTCTAACTGTACGCGTACCAGTTGCATACATGTCGGTAAACAAAATGCTACTATCTGCCAGCAAATCTAAATTGGGTGTGATGTTTCGTGTATTCCCAAAATGATTCATAAAATCAGCACTGAAACTTTCAATGGTAATCATGATTACATTGGGCTGCTGTTCGGTATGTGTACTTTTAATATAACGATGGATAGATTTAGCTTTGAATTGATTTTCCTGTTGGATATTCAATTGCGCTTTAATATCCCTAAAGGCTTCATCATCATTTAATAAAGAATAAAATTCTTGATAGTTTAATTCGTTGTTTTTGAAAGCAGAGAAGAATGAATAAACGCCAGCTTTAGCCAATTCATTTTTATATCGGTTATCACCTTTTTCTGCCCAAGAATTAGTGATAAAAAAGGAATAGCAAAATAGTGTGATGAGTATGATTGAAAAAGCAACAAGCCTAGGTTTAAATCTGGTTTCGCTTTTAAAAGTAAAATCGAATAGATGCAATTTACTAAAGGTATAAAGCACAATAATGGTTAAACCGATAACAGATCCTATTAAAATAGGAAGTGGATAAGATTCATTGATGTTATTAATTACTTCATATGTATAAATTAAATAATCAACAGCTATAAAATTAAAGCGACTTTCAAATTCTTGCCAAAAAGTAAGTTCAGCAAAAAAGGTGAAAAGACTAATCATTACCATTAAAAAAAGGAAAAAGTAAGTGCCTATTTTATTGAATAGCGAGTTGTTAAATTTTTGTGGAATAAGAACGATAAAGCAGATATAAAAAAAGGAAAAATAAAGGCTTACACCAAAATCATAAATAAAGCCTTTGGTATAAATTTCTAATAGATTTAGAATTATAAAATCAGCTTTGCTATAGGAAATAACTAATAATATACTCCTAACAATAAATGAAAAGCTTAAAAAGAAAATTGCAAATGAAATGAATAAACTGAACCGGTTTTTTAGAATTGAATTGAACATCCTTTTTAAGGGTAAATATGCAACTCAATTCTGAATTAATTTAGAATTTTTAGGTCTTAGAATAATCCTTTATATGATAAAGAGATAAAGACTTTGATGTTAACTTTAGATATTTAATATTTTTGTATATCCGAATTACTAATAATCCTATAATATTGTAAATAACAAGCCTATAAAAGAGTTTATCTATAAATATCTAATATTAAGTTTTTACATTAATTAATTGAGATAAAGAGGAAAATATTTTCCTTTTATCTCTTGAATTGAAACTGATAAATAAAAGCATTGAGGGTTCTAAAGAACTCACTTTTACCTTAAGCTCTGTTGGCTTTTCTAGACCATAAATGCGGTTCGCATTCTCGACCTAAAGAGAGCTCAGCTCTTTTTTTTATCGATGGTAATCCTTAAATAGACAGGTTGAGAACCATATTGATAGTTTTTTGGCTTTTTCAAGTAGAAAAGTAGACACATTAATTTACTCACTTTTGTACAGTTTAAATTAAACAAATTTACCCTTGTAGCCTAAGTAATTCAAGATGATCAAGCAATTAAAATGTTGATAAACAATATGTTACACGCTTTCTGGTGAGCAGATGATAAACAATCAGTGAACTCTCTTTAAAATCCATTTTTTAGCTAAAAAAGAGTATATTTCTTGATAGTTCTGATTAAACAAAAAAGCCTGCAATCATTTGATTTGCAGGCTTTTGGCGTGTTTTGATACACATTTTAGCGGAGAGTGGGGGATTCGAACCCGCGGACCCTTTAACAGATCAACAGTTTTCAAGACTGCCGCAATCGACCACTCTGCCAACTCTCCGCGACAAAAGTACAAAAGGGAATCATTATCACAAATATTTTTTTCAATTCGTATACTATTTTCTCACTTATGGGAGGTAAACAATTCAACATCAGAATATTAATTTTTAAAAAAAAAATTACAAAACACTTTAAATAGCGTTTAATCGCTTAATTATAATACCATCATTATTGCCTTCATATCTATCTTAAGCAATAAAACTACCATAGTCCGAAATCGTTCTCGGTCTTTTTTATTGTTTTATTTGCTTAAAACTAAAGATTAGTGTATTTTTCACACATCATGTCGAAACTTATCACTCCATTAGGTTCAAAAAAAATGGTCTTCAAAAATGAGGTCACCACAAAATTTGAACTTTACAATAGTCTGTTTTTAACTTTACCATTTTACACGGTAAAAAATACGGGTTTAGCATTGCCATATTTCTTTAACCATTGTGAAGAAGGAATTGAACAACATTTAAGACCCGATGAAATTATTTCAACTTTTTTTACCAAACAAAAAGGGTTAACAGATCAACAAGAGATTATTGATTTATTATTTCGCTTTATACAATACATAGAACGCCAAGTTGTATTGTTTGATGCGGTAGAAGATGCCGCATTTTCAAAAGTAAACGGTTTTGATGAGGCGGGTTCATTAAGCAACTTAATGAGTAAGGCTTTAGAAGATGAAAATCTGTACAAAAGAATTCAAGATTGTTTAAGCGAGTTTAAGTTAAGATTAGTTTTAACCGCTCACCCCACTCAATTTTATCCCGGTCCGGTTTTAGGAATCATGACCGACTTAACCGAGGCTATCAAAATAAATGATGTAAGTGCCATTAATTTACTTTTACAGCAGCTTGGCAAAACTCCTTTCTTTAAAAAGAAAAAACCAACTCCAGTAGATGAAGCCATCAGCTTAAACTGGTATTTAGAAAATATTTTATATCAAACAGCCTCTAACGTTCATAGCAATTTAGAAGAAGTTTTTAAACTTAATTTAGGTAACCATAGTTTAATTGAATTAGGTTTTTGGCCAGGTGGCGATAGAGATGGTAACCCATTTGTAACTGCCGACACTACCAGACAAGTTTCTTCTTTTTTAAGAAAAGCTTTGTTTAGATGCTATTACCGAGATTTTAAAAACATGAAACGCCGCGTTACTTTTAACGGGGTAGACAAATACATGGATGTTTTAGAAAAACTCATCTATAAAAACGCTTTTGATTCTCAGCCTGAAGAAAAAGATATCAAAGAAGAACTTTTACAAAATTTAAGAAACATTAGAGAAGTTTTAGCCACTTATCACGATAGCTTATTTACTGATATAGTAGATGATATGATATGGAAAGTGAAACTTTTTGGATGTCATTTTGCGTCATTAGATATCAGACAAGATAGCCGTGTCCTAAGAGCGTTATTTGAAGAATGTATAGCAACAGATTTATTAAAAGATAAAGTTCCGGCAAATTATTCTTCGCTTTCTGAAGCAGAAAAGATTGCTGCCATACCATTACAAACCGCTGATTTTAAATCATTTGATCACTTTGCTGATTTAAGCATTGATAGCTTAGAAGTGATTAGACTAATTAAAGAAATGCAAAGCAAAAATGGCAAAAGAGCTTGTCATCGTTTCATTATTAGCAATTGCCAAAAAGCATCTGATATTTTACAATTAATGCAGCTTTTTTTATGGAGCGGTTGGCAAATGGACGAGTTAGATATAGATTTTGTTCCACTTTTTGAAACCATTGATGATTTAAAAGTGGCTGATGAAATTATGAAAAGCTTGTATCAGCATCCTGTTTATCAAAAGCATTTAGAGATCAGAAAAAACCGTCAGGTAATTATGCTTGGCTTTTCTGACAGTACTAAAGATGGCGGTTATTTAATGGCTAATTGGTCTATTTATGATGCAAAAGCTAATTTAACAGCAGTTTCAAGATCAAACGGGATAGATTTAGCATTTTTTGATGGGAGAGGAGGTCCGCCGTCTAGAGGTGGAGGTAAAACACATAAGTTTTATGCTTCTTTTGGTAAAGATGTAGCCAATAAGCAAATACAAATTACGGTTCAAGGGCAAACCATTAGCTCTCATTTTGGCACATTTGAAAGTTCTACCAATAACATGGAACAGTTAATTCATGCTGGTATTACTTCGGCCTTAGAAAGGCAAAATGTAAATACCATGGCTGAAGATGAAAAGCAACTTTTTGCCCAAATGGCAGATAAGAGCTACGCATCTTTTATGGCCTTAAGAAAGCATCCTTTATTCTTAAAGTTTTTAGAGGTTCAAAGTCCGCTAAAAATGCTTTCTGAAATCAACATCAGCAGCAGGCCAGTAAAAAGAAATACCGATACAGAACTTAAATTAGAGGATTTAAGAGCCATCAGTTTTGTAACATCATGGAGTCAGTTAAAACAAAACATTCCAGGTTTTTATGGAGTAGGGACGGCTTTAAAAGCCATAAAACAAGATGGAAACTGGGAAAGTGCAAAAAGTTTGTACAAAAATTCGGGCTTCTTTAAAACAGTAATAGACAATTGTATGATGTCTATGAGTAAAGCTGATTTTAGATTAACTGCTTATTTAAAAGACGATGAAACTTTTGGCGAATTTTGGACAATGCTTAAAGCCGAATATGATTTAACAGAAAGCTTAGTATTAGATTTAACAGATACTACAGAATTGATGGAAAAATATCCAACAGACAAGCAATCCATCTCTGTTAGAGAGAAAATAACCTTACCATTAGTAATTATTCAGCGTTATGCTATTATAAAAAGTTTAGATCCTAAAACTACCGAGAAAGAGAAATTGGTTTACAATAAACTTATTTTACGTACACTTTACGGAATTGTAAATGCAGCAAGAAATTCGGCATAAGCCAAATAATTAGGTTATTTTATTAATACTGATTTGGGCGTTTTAACACGCTTTTCGCTACCTGCCTGCCGCAGGCAAGGTATCTTTTTATTGTCACCCTGAGCGGAGTCGAAGGGCGCACAATAAAAAGGATGGCGCTTCAATCGTTAACGCAAAACTTAAAACATGAAAAAATATTGAAAAGATTTGTCAACTCTCTTGCCACATAATTAGAGAGTTGACAAATCTAAGCATCAAAAAAACACAAAAGCGCCCAAAAATGGACGCTTTTTTTTTGGAATAAATATTGAGTCAGGTAATCATCAAACAGCTCATTTACTATGCGTTCTATCTGGAATGGCTCTATTAACTTTGGTTTAGTTAATATCCCAATTAAACTTTATTCGGCTATAGAAAGTAGCGGTTTAGATTTAGATATGTTAGATGGCCGAGATCATTCTCGCATTAGATTTAAACGAGTAAATGAGAAAACTAATGAGGAAGTTCCTTATGAAAAAATTGTTAAAGGCTATCAATTAAAAGAGCAATATGTGATTTTAGAAGAGCAAGATTTTGAAGATGCAAGCCCAGAAAAGACAAAAGTAATAGACATTCAAAGCTTTGTTAAAAAGGAAGATATTAACCCCATGCTTTTTGAAACTTCTTATTATGCCGAACCCAGCAAACAAGGACAAAAAGCTTATTCTTTACTAGTAAATGCACTTAATAAATCAAAATTAGCTGGTTTGGGATCTTTTGTACTTCGACAAAAAGAAAATTTATGTGTGATTTATCCTCAAAATAATGTCTTAATTATTTCCCGAATCAGATATGCTCAAGAAATAAAAAGTCCTTCAGAAATTAATTTACCCGATCAAATCACTATTCCTAAAAGAGAATTAGATGTTGCTTTAACCCTAATTAATCAATATACTTCAGATTTTGACATCAGTAAATTTAAAGACAATTATCAGGATGAGCTATTGAATATCATCAAATTAAAAGCACAAGGAAAACGTCCAACCATTAAAAAAATTAATCCAAAAAAGGCCAAAAGCGACGATTTGTACGAACAATTGTTGGAAAGCTTAAATAAGAAAGGAGCTTAACATGAACACAAAAACCTATGATGAAAAACGTGATTTCACTAACACTTCTGAGCCTAAATTTCAAAAATCAAAACCAAAAAAAGGGTTAAAATTTGTGGTTCAAAGGCATGATGCTTCTCATTTACACTACGATTTTAGATTAGAAATGGGTGGCGTTTTAAAAAGTTGGGCCATTCCTAAAGGTCCATCACTTAATCCAAAAGACAAAAGATTGGCGGTAATGGTAGAAGATCATCCTTATGAATACCGAACTTTTGAAGGAGAAATTCCTAAAGGAAATTATGGTGCCGGCACTGTTTATATTTTTGATGAAGGAGAATATGAATCTTTACAACAACAGCATGAAAATGATGAAGAGGAGCTACTCAAAGGATTAGAAACAGGAAGTTTGAAATTCAGATTAAAAGGAAAAATATTAAAAGGAGAATTTGCATTAGTTAAAATAAAAAGTGAGGAGCAAAATAGTTGGCTTTTAATTAAACACCAAGATAAGTTTGCAGTAGCTGATAAATTTGATATTGAAAAGCTTATCCCCAAAGAAATTATAGCCAACGGAAAAGCTTTTAAAAAAAAAGTTAAAAATATAGCGATCATAAAAAATGAGAACCTCATTATTGAAAAAACTAAGCATGATTATAAACCCATGTTGGCAAAACTTTCATCAGCAATTTTTGATGAAAAAGATTGGTTTTTTGAGCGTAAGTTAGACGGTTACCGTATAATTGCTTATACAGGTGAAACGGTTGAGTTATTATCCAGAAATGGAATAAAATATACTGAAAATTTCAAATCTATTAGTGAAGAACTTAATAAAATCAAAGAAATTGCTGTTTTAGATGGCGAAATTATAGCCGAAAATGATGATGGCGAGCATCAATTTCAATGGTTACAAAATTATTTGAATGGTGATAAAACCAATCACTTAAAATACTTTGTTTTTGATTTATTGAGCTTAAATGGAAATGATATTACACATTTAACACTCGTTAAACGTAAAGAACTGCTGGCAAAACTCTTGAGCAATTATTCCTTTTCACAAATTTTTTACCATCCGCACCTCCCAGAAAAAGGGATTGAACTTTTTGAAAAAGCAAAAAAGGAAAAGTGGGAGGGTATCATCGCAAAAAAAGCAAATGATGTTTATTATGCCGGAAAAAGAACAAATTCATGGTTAAAATTCAAATTAAACAATAGTCAGGATGCTATTATTTGTGGTTATACCGCTTTGGCAGGATCTCGAAAATATTTTGGCGCATTGGTTTTAGGAGTATATGATAAAAATAATGAACTTAAATACATAGGTAATTGTGGCACAGGCTTTAACGACCAAAAATTAAAAGACATTTATGGGAAATTAAGTGTCCTTAAAACAGATAATAAACCCTTTAAAGAGAAAGTAAATCAAGAAAAAAACGTGACATGGGTAACTCCTCAATACGTTTGCGAGGTAAATTATGCTGAATGGACAAAAGATGGGCTTTTAAGACATCCGGTATTTAAAGGTTTAAGAATTGATAAAACACCTTCAGAAGTGATGAAAGAAGAAAAAATTGAATCTAATGATTTTCCTGAAAAAGCGAATGAAGAAGAAAGAATTTACGACGGTAAAAAAGTTAAATTAACCAACGTTCTGAAAGTATTTTGGAAAAAGGAGGGATACACCAAAGGAGATTTAATTCATTATTATGAGGCTGTTGCCGATTATATTTTGCCATTTTTGATGGATAAGCCACTTTCTTTAAACAGGCATCCGAATGGGGCCGAAGAACCCAGTTTTTTTCAGAAAGATGTTGAGGTAAAGCATTTACCCAGTTGGGCAAAAACAGCCGTAATGCACTCCGAAAGCAATAATAAGGATATTGATTATTTGGTTTGTAATGATAAAGCTTCTTTAATTTATATGGCCAATTTAGGTTGTATTGAGATTAATCCTTGGTTAAGTTCTTACAAAAAACCAGATCATCCTGAGTTTATGGTGATTGATTTAGATCCTGATGGAAATCCATTTACGGAAGTTGTAGAAGTAGCGTTGGCTGCAAAATTGGTATTAGATGAAATGGACATTACATCTTTTATAAAAACCTCTGGATCAACGGGATTACATATTTATATTTATTTAGCAGCAGAATATGAATATAGTTTAGTTAGAAAATTTGCTGAATATATAGCCAATAAGGTTAATGAGAATTTACCCGAATTAACAAGTGTGGTGAGAAGTCCGGCTAAGCGTAAAGGATTGATTTATTTAGATTTTATGCAAAATAACAGAGGTCAAACCATTGCAGCGCCATATTCTGTTCGGCCAAAACCAGGTGCAACAGTTTCAATGCCTTTAAAATGGGATGAGGTAAATGAGCATTTAGATTTTCATGAGTTTAATATCGTATCAGTCCCAAAAATTATTAAGCAACGAGAAGATCACTGGAAAGACATCAAAATGAATAAAACAGACTTATCTAAAGCTTTAAAACAGATGGATAGGATAAGTACTAAAGATTAGCGAAAATATTACTTAACATAATATTAATTATAAGACATTTATTTCAAAACAAAAAGACTAGGTTTTGTTGGTATTAATTGTTCTTATTTTTAAGCTATAAATAACCATAAGACAAAACATTAACCAAATTAATCCGGCAAAGTATCCACCTAAAATATCTGATGCATAATGAACACCTAAGTATATTCTGCTTAAGCCAATTATAAAACTAATAAACACAAAAATTAAGGTGAACAGATACTTTAAAAATGGTTTAATTTCTAAAGAGAAAACAATGTGAATTAAAAAACCATAAAATACCATGGCACTCATGGCATGGCCGCTTGGAAAACTATAGAAACTTGCATAAACCAATGAATCTTCAAATGGCCTTGGTCTGGCTACAAATCCCTTTAATAATATATTTAAGCCAGATGCAAGAATGAGTATTAAAACGCCTTGTAGAGCTAATTTCCAAACCTTTTTAAAAAATAAAATCATAGTTGTAAGAAAAACTATGAATAAGTAGCCCAAAGCATCTCCTGCTTCGCTTATAAATTTCATTATTTTAGTGCCAAAAGGCGATCTTAGCGACACAAAAGCGCTGGAAACCTGCTCATCAAATTCATTTAAAGAATTGAAATACAGCAAAATGTATAAACTAACAAAGGATATTAAACTGATTAAAAAAGTGACTGAACAAATTGAAATTTTAAAATAATAAGGCTTTAATTCCTTATCAGAAACGTATTTATCAATAAGTTTATCGACGCTTTTTTTTATCATCAACTCAAATAAATATCAATTTATGATCTAAATGAAATATCAATTTTCTCAAATGAGATGTGTAAAGCATTAGAAATTTCTGTCACTTTACTTAATTCTGAAGGTGCTACAAAAGCCAAAGAAAAACCTTGTTTACCGGCTCTTGCTGTTCTACCGCTTCTATGTGTATAATATTCTAACTGATCAGGTAACTGATAATGAAGCACATAAGATAGGCTATCTACATCAATACCTCTAGCAGAAATATCGGTAGCAATTAAAATTTGCAAGCGTTTATTTTTAAATCCACGCATTACTTTTTCCCTGTCTCTTTGCCCCAAATCACCATGAATGGCTTCGGCTAAAATATTCTTAGCAATAAGTTGTTTGGCTAAAGTTTGTGCGCCAGCTTTAGTTCTACAAAAAATAATTCCTCTTTGGTCTTTCATCTCCTGAAGAAATTTACTCAAAACGTTTACTTTATCTTTAATATCACAAATCACATATTGATGGCTAATATCTTGATTTACAATAGATTCTTTATCAACCTCAATTCTAAAAGCATCATCAGCCATAAATTCGTCTATGATTTCTTTTAATGCCAAAGGAATAGTAGCAGAGAAAAGCCAAGTATTACTTTTTCCGGATGTGAAAGTTAATATCTTATCAATATCAGCTTTAAAGCCCATACTTAACATTTCATCAGCCTCATCTAAAACAATAGTTTTTACTTTGCTTAAATCAATGGCTTTTCTTTCTAATAAGTCTATTAACCTGCCTGGCGTAGATACAACAATATGAGTTGGACGCTTTAATTTACCAATTTGAATATCAATTTTTTCGCCACCATAAACTGCTTCAGTAAATATTTTATAATCGGCGTATTTTGTGAATTTAAAAAGCTGTTTAGCAATTTGTTGTGCCAATTCGCGAGTCGGACAAATCACTAAAGCTTGTATTTTTTGCAGTTCAGGGTCAATTCTGCTTAATATAGGTAAGCCAAAAGCAGCAGTTTTGCCGGTTCCGGTTTGTGCCTGACCAATAAAATCTGTTCCAGTTTTTAATAAAAATGGAATTGCTTTTTGCTGAATTTCTGTGGGTGTATTAATATGATTTTCTTCTAGCGCTTTAACAAACTGACTAGAAATTCCTAAATCTTGGAAAGTATTCAAAATATTGAGATTTTATAATAAACGCCAAAGATAGCCAATTAATAAAACTCATTTAATTATTATTTTAAGACGTAGGCAATTCCTCCGGCTAAATGTTTTAAAAACAAAGCATCTTTATAAGATTCTTCGGTATGGCCTAAACCTGTATAAAAAGATTTTCCTCCATCAAATTTATGATACCAAGCTATTGGATGCGATGCGCCCATGGTTCCACCTGTATAACTTTTTTCATCTAAATTGATTAAGACATTTACACTAGGATTCATTTTTTTGAAATTATACCATTCATCAGTTCTTATCCAAGGATTTTTTAAACCATTTGTAGCTAAATGTTTATCATCTAAAATCTCCAGTTTAGCTTCCTGAATTTTTGGATGTTTTTGAAAATAACCCCCTACTAATTTACCATACCACTCCCACTCATAATTACAATCTGTGGCGGCATGAATTCCAATAAAACCACCTCCCCTGTTGATATAGTTTTTAAAAGCTGCTTTTTGCTGATCGTTAAATAAACTATCGCCCGTTGGGCTCAAAAAAATTATTGCTTTATATCTTTTTAACTGTTCTTCATTAAAATAACTTGGATCTTCGGTAGCAATCACTAAAAAATTTTGCGCTAAACCAATTTTTCTAATGGCTTCAATACCTTTTTCGATACTTTTGTGTCGGTATTTTTTAGTGAGTGAAAAAACTAATACTTGCTTTTCATTTTTTTTAGCATGAAATGAAAAAACGGAGATTAATACCAATAAAGCACAAATACAAAGGGTAATTTTTTTCATAAAAAAAGGTTATCATTTACAAGGTAGTTAAATAAACATTATATTGGATTAATTAATAATGACAAAACCCCTAGATGATTTTAAAAACTTTGTTTATACCCAGTATTTCTCTGATGGTATAAAAATCACTTTAGGCGCACTTCTCCCCTCCTTAATTTTCTTTCAATTTGATTTATTAGAAGTTGGCATAACCCTTTCTCTTGGCGCATTATGTGTGAGTATTGCTGATAGTCCGGGGCCTTGGTTACACCGTAAAAACGGGATGATCTATACCAATATCTTCATATTTTTAACTGCCTTACTTACTGCTTCTATAAACCATAATGCATATTTACTGGCCATTGAAATATTTGCTTTATGCTTCCTGTTTTCTATGTTTAATGTGTACGGAGTGAGAGCTGCATCTGTAGGAACTGCGGCTTTGCTTGTTATGGTTTTAAACGTAGGCCCTGATAGAACTTCGTTAAAATTATTTGAACATTCCTTTTTAATTTTAGGAGGCGGCATTTGGTATTTATTGCTAAGTACTTTGTTTTCAACCATTAGACCTTACCGATATGCTCAACAAACTTTAGGAGAATGCATTGGCGAAATTGCTGAATATTTAAAATTAAGGGCTAGGTTTTACACCGATGCTGTTACGGTAGAAAATAATTTTAAAGATTTAGTAGACCAACAAGTTAAGGTAAATGAGCTTTTGGATAATGTGAGAGAAGCCTTATTTAAGACTCGAAAATTAATGAACGAATCTACCAATGCCGGTAGATTGATGATCATGATTTTTATTGACATGGTTGATCTTTTTGAGCAAACTATGGCCACTCATAATGATTATGAAACCATTAGGCAGAGGTACAAAGGCGAAACCATTTTATTAGATTTTGCTGCCACCATAGAAAAATTATCGACTGAAATAGATTATATAGGTTTTTGTCTTATTCACCAAGAAAAACCTCAAAGACATGCCATCTCTATTAAAGATTTAGACGATTTAAAACTGAAGTTAGATGAATTAGAAAAAACTGGAGTTTCCATTTTTATTCTAAAAAAAATATTAATCAATCTTAGAAATATCTTTAACAGAACCGAAGTTATTTTCAACTATTTTGAAAAGGAAACAAACGATTTAAAAAGTACTTCAACGCCCTTAGAATTATCAAGATTTGTGAACCATCAAAGCTTTGATTTTAAAATATTCAAAAATAATTTGAATTTAAAATCTGGAGTTTTTAAGTTTTCTTTAAGATTGGCTATTGTTTGCTTAATTGGTTTTTTTGTGGGTAAACTTTTTTCATTAGGCGACCATAGCTACTGGATTTTACTCACCATTTTGGTAATTATGAAACCTGGTTTTAGCAATACCAAACAAAGAAACTATGAAAGGGTAATTGGAACTTTAATTGGAGGAATTTTAGGAGCCATTATTTTAACTTTTATTCATGATGAAACAGCTAAATTCATCATTTTACTGGTTTCTATGCTCATCACCTATAGCTTTATTAGAGTGAAGTACATTGTGAGCGTTATTTTTATGACGCCTTTAATTCTGATATTTTTTAGCTTCATAAATAATACCGATAATTCTACTGTAATAGCAAGCGAACGTATTATTGATACTTTAATAGGCTCTTTTATTGCCATCGTATTTAGCTATTTCATATTCCCGCATTGGGAATCTTTCCAAATTAAAACTCACTTATCAAAAATTCTAAAAGCTAATTTGGGCTATTTTGAACATATTATTTTGAGACAATCTCTACTTCCAATTACTGCTATAGAATATAAATTATCAAGAAAAGAAGTTTATGTGCATACGGCAAACTTGGCGGCGGCTTTTCAAAGAATGATGAATGAGCCTAAAAATAAGCAGCATAAAATTAAAGAGGTTCACAAGTTTGTGGTACTTAACCATATCCTTTCTTCTTACTTGGCTAATTTATCAGCAAGTTTTGCAGAAAACACATTTTCTATAAATTCAGAGCAATTAAAGTTGATTAGAAAATGTAGGTTTTACTTGGAAGAAGCCATTGAAAAGGTAAATAAGATGCCAGCAGAAGAAAATAAAACCAAATTACATATTCACTTATCAGAAAATAAATCTGACCCACATATTACAGAACAGTTAGAGATGATTACCAAAATTTCTAATGATATTTCTAAAATTAGTGAGAAACTGTGATAAAAAAAACGGTAAACCAAATAGTTGATTTACCGTTACAAATATTTTGAAAAAATTATTTAAGACTTAAACTTTTTTTGGAGGCAAAGCAAATGCTACAGCTTCATGCTCAAAATGACCTTTGTGAGAACCATCGCAAAACGGTTTGTTTTGTGATAAGCCACAACGGCAAATAGAAACTATTTCTCTTCCTTGCAAATTATATACGTTTCCTTCTTTATCTACAATTTCGAAATCTCCCTCTACCTTTAAAGAGCCATTGTTATTTACCGTAAGTTTTGTTTTAGACATGTTATTTGATTTTTAACAAAAATAGGTTTTTTAACCGCAATGAGCACAAAGAAATTTCGCAAAGTTTACAGAGACAACTGTTGGGTGAAGCCATACAGCAATTTTAATTAAAAGAAAATTAAGCAGCTTAAATATTTAAAATCAATTGATATATTGCATCACATATATGAAAAATATGCGCTATAGGTAGCGTATATCTACTAGTTATGTGCAAGCTTAAAAAACGACACTACAAGTAATGACTTACTATAAAACGACTACAAATTTTTACTTCCATCCAATAGTTATTCCTTCTTATTTATTGTTTCCATTTGTAATGTCAATACCCATTATAAGTTTGTTGACAGTAGTGACATCATTTGAAGGTTACGCCTTCATTTTATTTATGACAATACTGACTGTTATTCTTGCAATAAGAATTATAAAATACTTTATTCGATTAGTTACAGGCCGACCTGCATTATCATTGACTGAAAAAAGTTTAATTGACTATCAAACTGGGCTGAAAATCGACTGGACAGATATAAAGGATCTAAATTTAGGCGGAACAAGAACGACATATATTTCAATTAAACTGTTAGACCAAGAGAAATACATTTCACTATTTAAAAATCCTTTGACAAAAATATTTTATCGACTTAAATCAAAAATATTTCACGGGACATTTACTGTGAATGTTAGTTTAATTAAAGGCAATAACGACAAGATATTTGAAAGTGCAAAACATTACTTAACGACAATTTATAACGAAAAAAAATATGAGGAAAAAGCCAGCACATAACAGCTAAGGTTTCGTTGGGCTCGGAGAGCCAACAATGAAACCGTGGTTGAACGGAACCGGACATATTCACATTTGTTATGGACTTATCGTTGGTAGAATTCTATTTCAGCAATCAATTTCAGGCTGTTCGTTTTTTCAGGTAGTTCATCAACTCATTTTCTCATCATTTCCGATTTTTTGGCACATAGCATCCCTTACCCACAAATCTAGTTGAGCGAGGGAAATGTATTTTGGCTATTACCGATGTAATAAACAGGCGGCCCACGACTATCAAACAAAGCAATGGTATGTAAATTCCCTATTTTACAGCAGCTACATTTTCTATATTGTTGGCCTTTTTCTGGTTTTTGGATGAGTACCCAAGCTGTTCTAGATGTTAGCTTAAGCGCATCTCGAACTAGCAAATGAAAAGGATTTGTAATCCGCTTTAAACCTCTGTTGCGTGATTGTTAAAACAATTAAATTTTGTCTAAGTGAATTTGCAAATCCACTTAATTAATAAATTCGGCATGCGCTTACACTAACATATAAGATAGCAGATAACTGAGTGAAGCTTGTTTTTTAATAACCATTGCATTTACTTAAATAAACCCAACAGCAGCGTTTACCGGCCTTTGCGCCTAATGCCTGTGGCGTATGAGCGTATGGTGGGACTAGCGGAACGAGAGCACTACGGGTATTGCTTTTCTAACCTTTTCCTTTTTGAATTCTTAAGGTATAATCTTTAATGGTTTCGGTAGGTTTACCTAATTCGTCCCATGATTGCTGAGAGACAAATTTTTCGGGATACTTATTGAGCGCTTCTAAAATATGTGCTATATAATTTACTTTTTTAAATACTTTACCCATAATTTTTAGCAAACCAATAGGCACTTTCACAATCTTTAGTTTTTTAAGCTGGTAATTTTTTATAAAAATCTTTACGGCTTCTTCTGAAGTATAAGCCTCTAAACCTTGTATTGGGTAATCTCGGTTTTCATCTGTTAAAACTTCAAACGATTTTGCCACTTGTTTTCCGTAATCTGAGGCGCTAATCCAATACAATTTAACGTTAGATTTACCTGCCAAATTCATTCGGTTACCGCTCATAAAACCTCCTTTATCAAAGTTTTCCATAAAGCTGGAAGGGTAAAAAATAGTGGAAGGAATGCCTGCTCCTTTTAAAATTTGAACGGCTTTTTTCTTTACCTCAAAAACCCACCAATTAAATCCGTTTTGCCCCTGGTAATCTTTCACCAAGGATGATAAATAGGCAATTCTTTGAATATGGTTAATTTTTGCAGCCTCTATTAAATGGAGTAAGCCATCGGTTTCGGGCATAAAATCTTTAGGACTAGCATTTTGAGGAATATGCAGACTTAAATAAACCAGCTCCTGCCCTTTTAAGGCTTCAAAAAGGCTCATTTTATCTTCTAAATCGCCGTAAACTATATGTGCATGTGGAAATAAATCTCTGGCATTTTCTATATCTCTGGCAATTACCGTGACATCAAAACCAGCTTTTATTAATTCTTGTGTAACGGGTTTTCCTAGCAATCCGGTGGCACCAATAACGGCTATTCTTTTCATGCTGATACTTCTTTAAGTACGTTTTGAATACGTAATTCCATGGTTTTTATATCAGCAAAACCTTTGGCTATCATGTGGAAGTTACGTTCGCCAGTTTTAATAAAAGCTGCCGGATAACCTGTTGCCTGAAGTTGACGAGCTAAAGCAAAATCATAATAAGCGGCTTGTTTAAATTCATCAGTATTTAGCTTTTGAATAAATTCATCGCCATTAATCCCGTATTTTGAGGCTAAACTGATATAGTTTTCATCTTTAGAAAGATCTAAACCTTGCTCATAAATGGCTGATTGTAGATCATGAGCGAAAAGTATGGCTTGATTTGGCAGATAATGTTTAAAAACACAAAGTGCAATAGATGGTTTTTCTGAGCTAAAATAAGCTGTTCCTTCTTCTAAAGCATTTAAAAAAGGTTGTCCAAATACTACTCCAGCAGTTTCTTCTACCCTTGGATAATGGCTTTTTATTAAATCAGCCATGCCACTTAAAGGTCCGGCTCTTTCGCCTAAAACCATGCCGCCAGAGATCACTTCAAAGGTAAAGTTGTCTTGATATTTTTGATAAATATGCTTCATTACCGGGCTAAAACCATAGCACCAACCACATAAAGCGTCATAAATATAAATGATACGAAATTTGCCGTTTTCCATAAAACAAAACTAAAGCAAAGGGTTTCAACTTATGTTTACAGACCGTCAAATTAGAATTGATTTTACAAAACTATTGTCATTTTTAAAATTTGATAAGTTTTGTCTTTATAAGAAATAGAAAAGTTGTTTGGAATAAAATTGAATCCGCTTTTTAAATAACAATTTATGGCCGGAGTATTTCCATCCAACACAAAAAGATCCATATTTTTAATTTGCAAATGGCTTTTAGATTCATTATTTAAGGCTTGTATTAATTTTTGTCCTAATCCTAAACCTCTATTTTGGCTTTTGCCGATGATTAAATGCCCCAACCTTGCAGAGTTTTCTTCTTGCGGTATAATTTCGCCATAGCCTACCGGATTTTCTTGGTCATCTAAAGCTAAATAAAGTTTTCTATCAGGATATTTAGCAATGTATTGATCTAATTGTTCTTGGGTTAATGGATATTGAAAGCCTATTCCTGCAAATTTAAGTAGGATTTCTTCATCTATAATCCAGTTAATTAGGGTTTGATAATGATTTTTTGTGAAGGGAATAAGGTGTAACATGAGAGATGATTTTTGTGACACGAATTAACACAAATTTTAAACTATTCTTTTTGACACGGATGATAAGGATTTCACGGATTCTAAGTGGAGATTTTTAACATGAATTTCACGAATGAGCACTAATGCTGGATGTTTCATTTTTGACACGGATGATAAGGATTTCACAGATTCTGGACGTATTATAAAAACACAAATTTCACAAAGTAGCACAACATTAATCCGTGTAATCTGTGAAATCCGTGTTCCAATTCGTTTTTAATTAGTGAAATTCGAGAAATTCGTGTTCTATTCCGTGTTTATTGAGTTACTTCTTCTTTTCCTTGTGGTCTGCCGTTTTTAAAAGCTTTACGAGTAGTTAAACCTAATAATTCAAACATGGCCATATCATCTTTAAACTCGGGGTTTGGAGTGGTTAAAAGTTTATCTCCTGCGAAAATGGAGTTTGCGCCTGCCATAAAACAAAAAGCTTGGTCTAAAACACTCATCTCATTTCTTCCTGCTGATAAACGTACGGCGGTTTTTGGCATTATAATTCTTGCAGTGGCAATCATCCTCACCATATCCCAAATTGGCACTCGGGGTTGCTCGGCTAATGGCGTTCCTTTTACGGGCACTAAAGCATTTACAGGAACAGATTCTGGGTGTTGGGGCATATTAGCTAAAACTCTTAACATGGCTACCCTATCATTCACGGTTTCACCTAAGCCTATAATTCCACCGCTACAAACCGTTAATTTTGCTTTACGTACATTTTCAATAGTTTTTAATCTATCATCATAAGTACGGGTAGAAATAATTCTCTTATAATCCTCTTCTGAAGTATCTAAATTATGGTTGTAAGCATACAAACCAGCATCAGCTAAACGTTGTGCTTGGTGAGCATTTAACATTCCTAAAGTACAGCAAACTTCCATATCCATTCCGTTTACAGCTTTAACCATGTCAATCACTTTATCAAAATCACGGTTATCACGTACTTCACGCCAGGCAGCGCCCATACATAATCTAGATGCTCCACCATCTTTAGCTTTTTGCGCAATCTCAATCACTTCATCAACCTTCATCATGGCTTGCACTTCCACATCGGTATGGTAACGGGCAGCTTGTGGACAATAAGAACAATCTTCAGGGCAACCACCAGTTTTTATAGAAATTAACGAGCTAATTTGTACCTCCGAGTAATCTTTATTTTCACGATGTACAGTTGCTGCTTCAAATACTAAATCTAAAAATGGCTTATTGTATATGTTCAGAATTTCTTCTTTTGTCCAATTGTGTTTTGTTTGCATGTTGTATTTTTTATAAGGTCCATGGACTATGGTCGATAGTCCATCAACTAAATCTTTGCAATTATAATAATAATTTGGAGGCCAGACCAAGTAAAAGTAAGAATCCAAACACATCTGTAAAAGTGGTAATAATGATAGATGAAGCAATTGCCGGGTCTATCCCCACTCTTTTTAAGAGTAAAGGAATACCTGCCCCGGTGACTCCTGCAATTAATAAATTCCCTGTCATGGCGATAAAAATTACCAAACCTAATAGCAGGTTATCATCATAAAAATAGGCAAAGGCAAAAACAATTAAACCGTTTACAGCGCCATTAATTAAACCAACAGTAAGTTCCTTTAATACAGTTTTATAAGCTTGGTTATCTGTTAAATCACTTAAAGTAATTCTTCTAACGGTAACCGCCAAAGCTTGGGTAGCAGCATTACCTCCCATACCGGCAATAATGGTCATGTAACCAGCCAAAACCACAATTTTAGTCATGGTAGGTTCAAAATATCTAATGACTGATGAAGCTAAAAAAGCTGTTCCTAAATTTAAAATGAGCCAAGGCAAACGAGATTTTACCGCTTCCACCCAGTTACCACTCAATTCTTCATCTTCAGAAACCCCAGATATTTTTAACATATCCTCGGTACTTTCTTGCTCTAATACGTCAATTACATCATCGAAGGTTACCCGCCCCAACAATTTCATATTAGCATCAACCACCGGAATACTGGTTAAATTATACTGAGAAATTAAATCGGCTACCTCTTCCTGATCCACATCTGCCTTCACATACACAAAATCTTCGTTCAGCAAATCGGCAATTGTTGCGTTGGCTTTAGATTTAATAATGTCTTTTAAGGATACTATTCCCATTAAAACATCATCAGAATCTACCACATAAATGGTGTAAAATTCTTCAATTTCTTCACTTTGAATAATGATTTGGTCTATTGCCTGTTTTTTAGACATTTGCGAATTAACCTTAATCACCTGGGTGTTCATCAAACCACCGGCTGTATCTTCGTGGTAGGTTAAAAGGTTTCTGATGTTAGAGGCATCTTCTTTGTCTAAGTCTTCCAGCAATTCATGCTGATCATCCTTATCCATTTGAGAAATGATATCCGCAGCATCATCATAATCTAATTCTTCAACAATTTCCTGACGTCTTTCGGGTTCTAATTCAATCAATAATTCCTCTGGATGCGCCTCCGGATTCATCTCCGAAATAATTTCGGAGGCCAGATCTATTGGTAAAAGATTGATAATTCTCTTTTGAGATTCTAGCGGTAGAGATTCAAAAATGATGGCAATTTCTGAGGCATGGTAATCCTCTAAAAGCAGCAGTAAATCATGCTCCTCTCCTTCTAAAGCTTGTTTAATCTTTAGGATATCGGTTTTATCTAGCTCAAAAGATTGCATCGCAGCTAAATTAAATTAAAACCATTAAGAAAGGGCAATATCTGGGATATTAATTTAAGTAAATTGATTTCTGTTTTTAGAAAAGCAAGGTTCATCGCTTTTTTTAAAGGCAGTCCTGCTAAACGCTCATACGCCTTCAGGCCTTAAGCTCATTGGCCGGTATCCGCTTATATCAGGTTTAGGTACTTCATATGTTGCTAAAAACAACCGACTAAAAACCTAACCAATCAACCAACCAACCAACCAACTGAAAGCAACTAATCCCCAAACCAACCTCTTCTCACAAAATACCAAATTTGAGCCACCACAATAAACAGCATTACTCCTAAAACATATAAATAGCCATTTGGATGATACAATTCGGGCATATTGTTCTCTAAAATCGCACCTGTTACGGGGTCTTGGTTAGCGAAATTCATTCCGTAAACACCTACAATAAAGGTTAATGGAATAAATATGGCCGAAATTATAGTGAGGGTTTTCATCACTTCGTTCATTTTATTACTCATGAGCGAAAGGTATAAATCAAGCAAACTGGTAGCCGTTTCCCGCATACTTTCTATCAAATCTATAATTTGAATGCTATGGTCATAGGCATCTCTAAAGAATACTTTAGTTTCTTGATGGATTAAAGGATTGGTGGAGCGTAAAAAATCGTTTATTTTATCTCGCTCAGGCCAAGCCGCTCTTCGCATCGTAATCATTAATTTTTTGACGCCTTGAATGCGGTACATTAATAATTTTCGTGGTTTTTGATAAAGATGATCTTCTACAATTTCTAATTCATCGCCCAATCTATTCACAATGGTAAAATAATGATCTATCACGGTATCCATTAAAGCGTAAATCATATAAGAAGGACCTAATTTCCTCATATTACCATTTACATTTTTGCGCAAACGGGTTCTTACAGGCTCTAAAACATCATCGTCATCTTCCTGAAAACTGATCAAAAGATTATCAAAAAGCAAAAAAGAAAGCTGTTCATTTTTAAGCTGTAAACCTTTACTCAGCTCAATCATTCGGCTAATTACAAATAGATAATGACCGTATTCTTCATTTTTTGGGCGTTGGTAAGTATTCACAATATCTTCCATCACCAAAGAATTGATGTTGTATTTTTCTTTAATAAAATCTAATACTTCTTGGGTTCCTAAACCCTGTACATCCAACCAATGCGTTCTATCTGGAAATTGATCCATAAACTTAATAGCCTCTTTTATATCGTTGGTTTTAAATTCGTCTAAAGCCAAAGCTTCATAAGAATACACCGACATTTTACTGGGCATAGCAGTTTCATTGATCTCAAATGAACCTGGCACTTTACCTGGCTCACTTTTTCTTTTAGGCTGTGTGATGCTAATGCGATGAGTACCTATAATAGGAAGTGTAAATTTCATAATTAGAAAGCTGAAATGTAATGGATTGAATATAAATAAAGTAATTAAAAAAACCTCACCGCTTGCGGACCTTGGTTAAACAATAAATCTACAATACTAATATTATTGATATATCCATTTCTATCTTCAAAAACCTGAAAATACTTCTTATTTTGGTAATCAGAACCTTTATTGGGAGTAATAGCCGATCTTAAGTCTGTAAAATTTTCATACTCTTTTTCATAAGTTTTAGTGAGTTCAAAAGCTACAGGCATTTTTAAAAGCTTTAAAATCACTTGTAAAAGCTCTAAATTATAATCAAACAAAAAATCATACTTTTTATGGTAAAATGGTGCAAAAGCATCTTCATAAAACTCAAAATAAGCCGAACTTCTGTAACTGGTTTCTAAACTTAACCAGTGAATACGTTGCCATTTATCTTCATTACTAATCCTTACATCTTTAAATGCGGTACGGGCATTACTACCTTTTTGTACAGGCACTGTTAAATCTAATTGCCCATTAGGCCCCGCAATAGATGTTCTGTTTCTAAAAGTTTGCTTAGGATAATGCTCTTGCTTTTCTATAAATAGGCCAAGATCTTTATACTGATATAGATTTTTAAAAAATTCTACATTGGGAAGATAAAACAAAGGAAGTACAGCACCTTTTTCCATTTCAAAATTTTTATGTTTGCAAATAATTCCTCGAAATTAATGATAAATAAAGGGCTTTCTAAAGTAGCTATATTTTTTTTATACCTTATTTCTCTACTTCCACTCGGCTTGCTCTATATTCTTTCAGATTTTATTTTCTTTATTTTATTCTATGTTATCAAATACAGAAGAAATGTGGTGTTTGATAATCTTAAGAACTCTTTTCCGCTAAAAAGTGAGGAAGAATTAAGATCCATCGAAAAAACATATTTCAGTTATTTGGCAGATTTAATGGTAGAGACCATAAAAATGCTTTCGGCATCTCCTCAATTTCTACAAAAACGATACAGCTTAACCAATAAAGATTTAATAGATAAATACGAAAGTCAGAATAAAAGTTATCTTATTGCTGTTGGACATTATGGAAATTGGGAATGGAACACCGTTGTTACCCCTTTAACATTAAAAGCGAAACCTTTAATTATTTATAAACCCATGAATAATGAAGATTTTGACGATTTCTTTAAAAAAGCCAGGGAAAAAAGCGGAACGCTAATGATTAGGATGAAATTGGCTTTAAGAGAAATAGTAAAACGTAAAAGCGAACTCACCGCAACAGTATTTGCATCTGATCAAACTCCGGCACATGGAGACGCACAAGATTGGATTCAATTTTTAAATCAACCTACTTCGGTATTTGTTGGTTTAGAGAAAATAGCCAAATCAACCAATTTTCCAGTTGTTTTTTGTGATATCAGACGAGTAAAAAGAGGATATTACTCTTGCGATTTTAAAAGTGTTTGTGAAAACCCTGCTGAAACTGCTGATTTAGAAATTACTAAAAAACATGTTTCTTTGTTAGAAGACAGAATTAACCAAGAACCAGCTTATTGGCTTTGGTCTCATAAAAGATGGAAATATAAACCTCAAAAAGTTAATGAATAGCCCTAAAGTTGCCATTGTTATTTTAAACTGGAACGGCCAAAAATATTTAGAGCAGTTTCTTCCGTCGGTTTTTAATACTGATTACCCAAATTTGGAAATCATTGTTGGAGATAACGACTCTACCGATGAATCTTTAAACTATTTAAATGATCATTATCCTTTAGTAAAAGTCATCAGAAATGAAAAAAACTTTGGTTTTGCCGAAGGTTATAACAAAGTTTTAAGCCAGGTTGATGCTGATTATTTTATTCTATTAAACTCTGATGTAGAAGTTACTCCAAACTGGATTCAGCCCGTTATTGATTTAATGGAAACAGATGAGCAAATTGCGATAGCACAACCAAAAATTAAATCATTTTTAAGACGCAGCCATTTTGAATACGCTGGAGCAGCCGGTTGTTTTATAGATTATTTAGCTTATCCTTTTTGCCGGGGAAGAATTTTTGATACCGTTGAAGAAGATAAAGGACAATATGATGGAAATAAAGAGATTTTTTGGGCAGCAGGTTGTGCTTTATTTATCAAATCATCTGTTTGGAAAAGAGTAAATGGCTTAGATGAAAACTTTTTTGCTCACATGGAAGAAATTGATTTGTGTTGGCGAGTAAAAAACTTAGGTTATAAAGTGATGTATTGTGGGGCTTCTACAATTTATCATGTGGGTGGTGGCACCTTAAATGCCGAAAGTCCGTTTAAAACTTATCTTAATTTTAGAAATAATCATTACCTTATTAAGAAAAACATTGAACCAAAAAGAGCTAATTTTTTAATTCCTTTAAGGTTTTGCCTCGATCTTTTAGCCCTCTTAAAGTTCGCCTCTGAAGGAAAATGGAAAAATGCAATGGCCATTTCTAAAGCCCACCAGCATGTTATAAAAGCATTGTGGGATAAAAAAATAAAGTACAATAAAGATATATCAGCCCAGCCAAACTTAACGGGAATGTATCAACAGAGCATAGTTTGGAAGTATTTTGTGAACGGGAAGAGGAAATTTAGTGAGCTGGATTAAGAAAGGTTTTTAGCCACGAATTTCACAAATTAATCGAATGCTGGGTGGCGATAATATGAGCACAAATTACAAGTTTTTTTACACAGATTTAAACGATTTCACTAATTAACGCTAATCTGACGAGATTTTTAACACGGATTATAAGGATTTCAGGGATTTCTCTCTGCAAACTCTGTGAAATTTCTCTGTTTCTCTGTGGTTTTATAAAAAGACTATCCCATAAAGCTCAACAACCCCAATTCGTAAGATTTTAATCCAAAACCAGTAATAATCCCTTTGCAGTTTTTAGCCATCATACTGTGGTGACGAAATTCTTCTCTTGCATAAACATTAGAAATATGAACTTCAATTACAGGAGTTTTAATACCCGCAACAGCATCGGCAATAGCTACTGAAGTATGCGTATAAGCACCTGCATTTATAATTATTCCATCGAATTCAAAACCAACTTCATGTAATTTGTTGATGATTTCTCCCTCCACATTACTTTGGTAATAACTCAATTCTATTTGAGAATATTTTGCTTTTAATTCTTCAAAAAAAGTTTCAAAACCTTCACTTCCGTAAATACCAGGTTCGCGTTTTCCAAGTAAATTTAAGTTGGGACCGTTGATAATTTGTATCTTCATGCATTCAAACATAACCTTAAAATTTCAAAAGATAAAGTGGATTGGGTTTCAGCTAAAAAAGGATTTAAAAATTATTTGAAATTAGAGCGTTCGCTTTCGGCAAATTCCATTGAAGCTTATTTAAGAGATATTGATAAAATCACTCAGTTTTTAGACGCTTCTGAAAGAAAAGTTAATCCGTTAAACCTACAAGCTCAAGACCTTAAAGATTTAATTCAATGGATTAACGAATTAGGAATGTTAGCCACCAGTCAGGCTAGATTGATTAGCGGAATTAAAGCTTTTTATAAATATTTAATTTTAGAAGATCTAATTAAATCTGATCCATCTGCATTAATTGAAGCCCCAAAAACCGTCAGAAAGTTACCCGATGTTTTAACCGTAATTGAAATTGAGGCATTAATTAATGCTTTAGATTTAAGCAAATTAGAAAACATCAGAAATAAAGCGATGCTAGAAGTATTATATGGTTCTGGCTTAAGGGTGAGCGAATTAATTAATTTAAAAATATCAAACTACTTTCCTGATGAAGAGTTTTTAAAAATCACAGGTAAGGGAAATAAAGAGCGTTTAGTACCCATCGGAAATTCGGCTATGAAATTTATTGCCATTTATTTTGAAGGCGTTAGAAGGCATCAAACGATTCAAAAAGGAAATGAAGATTTTATATTTCTTAACCGCCGAGGAACTAAATTAAGCAGAGTGATGATTTTTATGATCATTAAAGATTTAGCTTTAAAAACCGGGTTAACAAAAACCATTAGTCCGCATACTTTTAGACATTCTTTTGCTACTCATTTAATAGAAGGTGGAGCTGATTTAAGAGCCGTACAAGAAATGCTGGGGCATGAAAGCATTACCACCACAGAAATTTACACCCATTTAGATAGAGATTTTTTAAAGCAAACCATTCAACAATTTCACCCCAGAAATTGAGCAGAAATCATTCGGTCATTATTATTGATATCTTTTATAATTTGTGCTTTAAAGCCTTTTTGCTCTAACAAAATTTTTGTTTCTTCGGCCAAAGCCTGATTGATCTCGAAATAAAGAAAACCTTGTTTATTTAAATTAGTTAAGGCAAAATCAGCAATTCTATCATAAAAAATTAAAGGATTTTCATCACTTACAAAAAGTGCTAAATGCGGCTCATAAGCAATCACCGTGTTTTCCATATCACTTTTTTCGCTTATTGCGATGTAAGGCGGATTACTGACGATAACATCAAAAACAGGATAATTGGATGTTAAAAGGTTTAAGGCATCATCTTTCAAAAAAGATACTTCTACCCTATTTAATTGTGCGTTTTGCTTGGCAACTTTCAAGGCATCTTCACTGATATCTATTGCAGAAATATGTGCCAAAGGCAAATTCCTTTGAAGACTAATAGGAATACATCCGCTTCCGGTTCCTATATCTAAAATATTGAGGGATTGATTTTTATGATTTTTAATAATCAAATGTACCAATTCTTCGGTCTCTGGTCGTGGAATTAAAACACTTGAATTTACTTTAAACTTTAAGCCATAAAAATCAGCCTCCTCTAAAACATATTGAATTGGAATTTGCAGGAGTAATTTTTGGATTTTCTCCTCAAAAGCTGCTTTATCAGTTAAGGATAATTCTACTTCTTGGTTAACTAAATCATTTCTACCAATGATGTTTTCTATCATCATTTTAAAAATAATATTTAGCTCTTCATCTGAGTAAAGATGATTTAGGGTATTCTTAAAAATTTGCTTCAGCTGCTTCAAAAATTCAGATTATGTCCCAAAGGTAAGTATAATGACTTTTGTAGTGATCAAAAATTATTTTGGTAGCATGGCATTAAGCTATTTATTTACCTTTGTTTGGTGTTAGAACATGAAAACTATCTAAAAAGAGCCATAGAGCTTGCAAAGCTAGGTTTAGGGAACGTAAGTCCTAACCCAATGGTGGGCAGTGTGGTTGTTCATCAGGACAAAATTATTGGTGAAGGTTACCATCAAAAATATGGCAAAGCACATGCAGAAGTCAATGCTATCCAGCAAGTTTTAGAAAACTTCACAAACGCCGAAGAATTATTGAAGAATTCTACTCTATATGTCACTTTAGAGCCTTGTTCTCATTTCGGCAAAACCCCACCTTGTGCAGATTTGATCATTAAACATCAAATTCCACAAGTTGTAATTGGCTGTTTAGATCCCTTTGAAAGTGTAAATGGCAAGGGTGTTGAAAAACTAAAAGCTGCTGGAATAAATGTAATTACCGGAGTTTTGGAGGAAGAATGTATTGATCTTAATAAACGTTTCTTTACTCGTGTTAAACAACAAAGGCCTTATGTGATTTTAAAATGGGCCCAAACCGAGGATGGTTATTTTTGCCCTGCAGATGGTGATCAAAAATGGATTACAGGCGAAGAAGCCAAACGTTTGGTTCACTTGTGGCGCTCTCAAGAAGATTGTGTTTTGGTAGGAAAAAATACCGCATTGATAGATAATCCTCAATTAAATGTGAGATTAGTTAAAGGTAGAGATCCAAAAAGAGCAGTTATTGATAGAAACCTCGATCTTCCTAAAAATCTAAATTTGTTTGATAATAGCTTAAATACATTTGTTTTTAACGCCACTAAAACCGATTTAGAAAACAAAACAACCTATATTGGAATAGAAGATTTTGATCATTTTTTACCTCAATACATTTTGTTTCAATTGTATTTACAAGATGTGCAATCGTTAATTATTGAAGGCGGCATTAAAACTTTGCAAACATTTATTGATGCAGGTTTATGGGATGAAGCAAGAATATTTACAGGAGATGTAAATTGGGGCGAAGGCAAAAAAGCACCGCATATTAAAGGAAATACAACAGAAAAGTACCCAATTGGAAAAGATAAATTAACCATTATTAAGCCCTTAAATTCATGATTTTTGTATTAATTGCTATTGTTTGTAGCGTTTTGGTAAGTATCAATTTTAAATTATTAAATAGATATTACACCAATGCTTATCAAGCTATTGTGTTTAATTATCCAACCGCTGCTTTATTTTGCTATTTCTTTTTTAAGCCAAATTTATCAGTAAAACCAAATAGTGAGCACTGGGTTTTATATCTCGTTTTAGCAATTTTATTAATCTCTATCTTCTATTTTATCGGAAAAAGTATTGCCACTTCAGGCATTGTATTAACCGCAATTGCTCAGCGACTTTCATTGGTTATTCCGGTTTTATCTGCTTTTTTAATTTTTTCAGAAACTCCAACTGCCTTAAAAATTATTGGTTTAGGCGTTGGATTAATCGCTATTTATGCTTCAAAACCTACAGGTAAAGGTAATTTAAAGGACATCATCAGTTGGTATCCTATCATCGTTTTTTTAGGTACAGGAATTATTGATGTATTGTTTAACCAACTTACGTTATTAGAAAATATCTCATTTACGGCTTCTTTGTTTTACATATTTTGCATTGCTAGTGTATTGGGTTTTTTAAGTTTAATTTATCAGCAAATTAAGGGTACTTTAAAATTTCAACCAAAAGCGGCCTTAGCCGGCATTGTGTTGGGATTATTTAATTTTGGATCTATTTATTTCTATATCAAAGCTTTACAAATAGAAAAAGATCAGCCTTCCGTTGTCTTTTCTTCTTTAGATATTGGTGTAATTGTATTGGGTTCTATAGTAGGTATTTTACTTTTTAAAGAGAAATTAAGTAAACTAAACTTATTGGGTATAGGTTTAGCTATTGTTGCAATTGTAATTCTTAATTTACCCAATGCTATTTGACGATACTTATAAAACTATTCTTGCACCTAGCGAAGGTGTTTTTAAAGATAAAGGAAGTAAGTTTTTAGCTTATGCTTTTCCGTTTACTAAGGAAGATCAACTCAAAGAAATTATCATCAGGCTTAAAGCCGAACATGCCAAAGCCCGACATTGGTGTTATGCTTATCGTTTAACTCCAGATCGCTCTGTGTTTAGGGTAAATGATGATGGTGAACCCTCTGGAACAGCGGGCAGACCTATTTTAAACACTTTATTATCTAAAGAAATTACCAACGTTTTGGTGGTAGTAGTAAGGTATTTTGGTGGTACTTTATTAGGGGTTCCTGGCTTAATAAATGCTTATAAATTAGCTACTGAAGATGCCATTAATCAAGCACAAATCATAGAGAAAAAGGTAAAAGATATTTATGAAGTAAGTTTTGAATACTTACAAATGAATGAAGTGATGAAATTGATTAAAGATGAACATTTAGAAAGCTTTGAACAGGAATTTGATTTAACCTGTAACATAAAAATAGCAGTAAATCAATCTGATGTAAATAGAATAATTGATAAATTAGGGCAACTTCAAAATATAAAAACCAATTTTCTCCAAACAGTATAAAAATTTAGGATATGTCTATTCAAAAAATATCAGAAGCCGATTTAATTATTAATCCCGATGGAAGTATTTATCATTTAAACTTACTGCCAGAAGATGTTGCCGATATAGTGATTACGGTTGGCGATCCTGATCGTGTGGGCGAAGTAAGTAAGCATTTTGATAGCATAGATTTAAAAAAAGGAAAAAGAGAATTTATTACCCATACCGGAAATTTAGGAAATAAACGCATTACGGTGCTATCTACAGGTATTGGAACGGATAATATCGACATTGTTTTAAACGAATTAGATGCGCTGGTAAATATTGATTTTGAAACCAGAACTGTAAAATCTGAATTAAGAAGTTTGGATATCATTAGAATAGGCACTTCGGGTAGTATTAGAGAAGATATCCCGGTAGGCAGTATTTTGGCTTCTACCCATGGTTTAGGTTTAGATGCTTTGATGGATTTTTATGAGCCTAATAACAATATAGAGGATGTTTATTTACAGCAAAAAATCACCAAGCATTTAGGTTTAGAACAGCTTCGCCCTTATTTAACCGCGGGATCGTCAAAATTACTACATCAAATTGGTCATGATCTCTTACAAGGAATTACAGTAACGGCGCCAGGTTTTTATTCGCCGCAAGGCAGAAAAGTAAGAGCAAATAACCGTTTTGAAGGATTAATTGATAAACTTTCATCTTTTGAGCATCAAAATCAAAAATTGACCAATTTAGAAATGGAAACTGCCGGAATTTATGCATTAGCAAATATTTTTGGTCATCAAGCTTTGTCTATCAACGCTATACTCGCACAGCGTAAAAAATTAGAATTTGCCAAAGACCCACAAAAAATAGTAGATAACATGATTAAACTGGTTTTAGAAAGAATTTAAACGTTACTTTAAATATCAATAAACCTCAAATTGCTGAACAATACTTTTCAGCTTTTAAATGTATTTTTAGAAAAATAATATCTGTTTATACTTATGTATGTTGCCCTTTTTAGTGCCAAATCTTACGATAAAGAATTCTTTGACCAATTCAATGATTCTGTTCACCAATTCACTTATTTTGATGCTCCATTAAATAAAGACACGGCTAAACTATGCGATGGTTTTGATGCTGTTTGTGTTTTTGTGAACGATAAAATGGATAAAAAAACCATCACCTTATTGGCGCAATATGGCATCAAATTAATTGTTTTGCGTTGCGCTGGCTTTAATAATGTAGACTTATTAGCTGCAAAAGAACAGCAGATTAAAGTATTTAGGGTCCCTGCATATTCTCCAAATGCAATTGCCGAACATGCTGTAGCATTAATTTTAACCCTTAATAGAAAAACTCATAAAGCTTATAACAGAATTAGAGAGAATAATTTTTCACTCAAAAAACTAACTGGATTTAATTTAAACGGTAAAACTATAGGTGTAATTGGAACAGGTAAAATTGGAGTCGAATTTTGTAAAATCATGCTTGGTTTTGGCTGTAAAGTACTGGCCTATGATATATTCGAAAATGAAGATTTAAAGACAAGAGGCGTTGTTTATCAGACTTTTGAAGAAATATTAGAAGTAGCTGATATCATTTCATTACACTGCCCACTAACTCCAGAAACCCAACATTTAATTGATGGAGAGGCTTTTAAAAAGATGAAAAATGGGGTGATGATTATTAACACCAGTAGAGGCGCTGTTATTGATACCAAGCAAGCTATTAAGGCTTTAAAATCAGGAAAATTAGGCTATTTAGGGATTGACGTTTATGAACAAGAAGAACATTTATTCTTTAAAGATTTATCAGAAAGTATCATTAAAGATGATGTAATTGCAAGATTAATGTCGTTTCCAAACGTATTATTAACTGCACATCAAGGCTTTTTTACTAATGAAGCCCTAGAGCAAATTGTAAAAATTACGGTTCAAAATATTTCTGACTTTGAAAATGGAAAAACCACTGATTGCGAAGTGAAAATTTCATAATAATTAAATGGAAACTCAAAGAAAAGGCTTCTTTAAAGTGATTAAAAGTTTTTCTTACGCTTTTAATGGATTAAAAATATTGTTTAAAGAAGAGCTTAATGCTAAAGTTCATTTTGTAATTGCCATAGCTATTATTATTTGTGGCTTTGTATTTCAAGTTTCGGGTACAGAATGGATTGCCATTATTTTTGCTATTGGTTTAGTACTTTCACTAGAGCTTTTAAATACCGCAATTGAGCAGATTGCTAATTTTATTTCGCCAGAAAAACACGAAAAAATAAAGAGAATTAAAGATTTAGCAGCAGCTTCGGTGGTAATTGGTGTAATTGCAGCGGTTATTATTGGTTTAATAATTTTTCTTCCAAAAATAATAATTTGGGCATTTTAACACGCTGTACGCTGTATCTTCATCCCCCGAAAAAGGAGATAAAGGATGCCGCTTCCATCGTTAATGCAAAACATCAAACACTATTCCCTCAGCTAAATCTTTAATCATAATTAAGGCATAAAAATAAATTCTGAATATTAATTTATTTTTATGATATGTAGCTAAATTTTTTTTGACTATTTTTGTAAAATTATACCGCATATTAAGTGATGGGATTACGCCTACAAACATCACGAAACGTACAGTACAATCATATAATGCTCCAACAAAAAAAATAGGCACTTTAATACATTTAAAATAAAATATGGGTAGCTCACAAGAAACATTTAGTAAAAAAGAAAAAGAAAAGAAAAGATTAAAAAAGAAGCAGGATAAAGAGCAAAAGAAAGAAGAGCGTAAATCTAATTCTGATAAAGGAAAAAGCTTAGATGAGATGATGGCTTATGTAGATGAGTTTGGAAACATTACTTCTACTCCACCAGATCCAACCAAAAAGAAAGCTGTTTATAAAACAGAAGATATTCAAATTGGTATTTCTAGACAAGAAGCTCCAGAACCAGCCGAAATCACAAGAAAAGGAACAGTAACTTTCTTTAATGAATCAAAAGGCTTTGGTTTTATCAAAGATCACGTATCACAGGATAGTATTTTTGTACATGCCAATAATTTAATGCAAGCCATTAAAGAAAATGATAAAGTTACTTTTGAAACTGAAGTAGGTCCTAAAGGCTTAAATGCGATTAAAGTTCAATTGATACCTTAATCTACCTTTTCATTCAAAATATTTAATTAAGATATTTTGCGTCTAAACTTGTAATAAAGTTTGGCGCATTTATTTTTTGGAAGCTATTTTAATTCAATAATTACGCCTTTAGTGTAAAAGTAAAAGTTGTTCCCTTTCCAAGCTCACTATCCACAGAAATCTCGCCTCCCATTGCCCTCACATGAGATTGAACTAAATAAAGCCCCACTCCTTTTCCATCTATATTCTGATGAAAAGTTTGATTTAAGCCAAATATTTTATCTTTTACTTTTTCTAAGTCTAACCCAACTCCGTTATCCGAAAAAACAATTTGTTTTAATCCATTTGTTTCTTTGGTAGAAATATGAATAATTGGGGCTCTATCCGGGCTAGCATATTTAATGGCATTGGTAATTAAATTCAGAAAAATACTTTCTAAGTAAACTCTGTTAAAATTAATTTCATTGAAAACCGTAAAGTCTGCATGTATAGTTGCTCCTGATTTTTTGATTAATGACTCTATCGCATTTAGAACATGAGTAAAAGTAACATCAAGATCTAAATTTTCTATATTTTGATCACCTAAATTATCTTTTTTAATTAAATCATCTATATAATGCTCTAATGTTTGATACAATTGTTGAGTGGTTGTATTGAGCATTTCAATCATTCTTACTGTTTCAGTATCACTTATTTTTGAAACATCTAGAAGCTCTAAAATAGATAGGATATTAATTACCGGTGATCTTAAATCATGAGAAGCAACTCTGGTAAAATGCTGAAGATCTCTATTGTTATTTTGTATATTTTCGATAAGAATATTTTTGTCTTCCTCTAATTTTTTCTTTTCAGTAACGTTTTTGGCTATTGCATAAATTGTACTATCATTTTTTACTGGCATAGATGTCCAAGAAAGCCAAACAATTTCTCCACTTTTAGTCAAATACCTGTTTTCAAAATTAAATAGAGGATCCCCACTTTTTACTTGATTTCTAAATCCTTGTGTAATGTATTTATCTTCATCGTAAACAAAAAATTGTATAGGTTGAGCAAATAATTCTTCTCTGGTATAGCCCAATACATCGCAAACTGATTGATTTATTTTTTTGAAATAACCATTAAAATCTGCTATACAAAATAAATCTAAAGTGAGATCAAAAAAATGTTCTAGGCGCTTAAAGTCATCATATTCATCTTTATGAATAGTGATATATTCATCCCGGCTAATTTCTTTAGGTTCGATTTCATTATTCATCGATACAATTTACATAATTTTAAATAAAAACAAATTGCTGTTTGATTAAAATTAAAAGGAAAATAGGGAATGATCAAATTAAATATTGAAACTATAAATCTTTAATATATTGATGGAATAATTTGAGTGCTTCTTTTTTACTATTGGTTAATTGATAGTCAATTTTATGCATTAAATAATCAACAAGATCAAAATCTTTACGCATTTCTATGTTTTCAAATACTTTTAATCTGTTATCTAAACCAAATTTTAAAGCTTTATTTAATTTGGTTATAAAAACATCATCTAGCTTTTTGTTACTCACCCAAGCGGCAAATACAAATTCTAAGCCTGTAAAAAGTTTCCATTCGGCGGCTAAATCATAAACGTAAGAATGTTTATTTACCTGTCCAAAGGTTCTATCTCCAATTTGAACGTAAGCTGTTGTTGGATGGGAAGATCTTCCGTATTCCTTAGCTTTATAAACCAATTCGGGAGCTACTTTCCAATAATTTTTCATTAAAACTAAAGCTAAATTATTGGAAGTTTTACTTTGAGGATCTAATTGCAAATAACGTACGTCATTTATTGGGCAATTGCTAAAAATAAAAACCGAATCTACCGCTCCATTAGCGCCAATACAATAGTCTGAAATGATATGTGCTTCGGGTAAATTTAAAATAGAAGCTACTGGAATTAAGCCAATATCTACTTTATCATCTATTAATTTTTCTGCACAGGTTGCTGGTATATCTAAACTTAATTCAATTTCTTTAGAGATTAAATCATTTTGTAATCCGTATATAAAAGGGATGGTATTGGTATAGCTTACCGCCGAAATTCTAATCATTTTTATGGGTATGATCTAAGCTGTTAAAAGTTTTAATGCTGTAATCTTTTCCATCGTAATCTAATATATACAAAGAAGTATTTTGATGAGGAAATTCATCCATTTTATCTAATGACTTTTTTAATAATTGGCAAAGTAATAAACGAATAGCCCTACCATGCATACAAATTAGAATAGTATGTTCATCATTTTGCTGCATAATGTGTTGCATTGCTGCTGCCTGCCTGATGTAAACTTCATTAGGACTCTCGCCACCTTCTACTCTTACATCAAAGTGCCCTAAATTCCAAGCTTCTACTAGTTTTTTAAAATCTTCTCTGAGTTTTGGAGTACTAGGCATACCTTCATATTTCCCCCAGGCTAATTCGTCTAATCCTTCTAGCTGCTCCCATTTCAACCCTTTTTCTATAAATTTGGCAACGGTTTGATGGGTACGTTTTAATTTGGAAGTATATAGTTTATCAAAAGCGATGTGTTGATATCGTTCAAAAAAAGCATCTCCTTGAGCTCTCCCAGTCTCATTCAAATCAGAATCTACGCCTCTGCCCTGTACTATTCCGTTTTTATTTAAATCGGTTTCACCATGGCGGATAATGTATAATCTCTTTTTCAATTTTTGATTTTCTGTAGAATCACTCATAATTAATTTAAAACAGGTAAGGCGTAGTATTTGGGTTTAACATCATCGGCAAACTCTATATTTTCGTAATCGGTGATTACGTTGTATAAAGTATCTCTTTCTAAAGGCTTTCTTCCTACTTCTTTAATCAGTTTTACCAATTCTTTGGTGCTCATAGCTGGGTGTTGTTCTTCGGCGCCAGCCATAGCATATATTTTAGTGGTATCGTCTAAAGTACCATCAATATCATCTACCCCAAAATTTAAAGAAAGTTGCGCAGTGCTTCTGCTAATCATAGCCCAATAGGCCTTAATATGATCAAAATTATCTAAATAAATTCTTGAAACAGCATAATTACGTAAGTCTTCTAAAATGGTAGATTCGGCAACGTGAGACATTTGGTTATCCTGATTTCTAAATTTTAAAGGAATAAAAGTTTGAAAACCACCAGTTTTATCTTGCAAATTTCGTAAACGCTCTAAATGATCTATTCTGTGTTTAAATTCCTCAATATGTCCATAAAGCATGGTTGCATTAGAGCGCATTCCTAATTTATGCCATTCCTCATGAATTTGCAGCCATTGATCAGCATTACATTTATCTTTTGCTATTTGCTCTCTTATCTCAGGATGAAAAATTTCGGCACCACCACCAGGCATAGATTCTAAACCAGATTCTTTCATCAATTTCATCCCTGTAGCGTAATCTACCTTGGCTTTTTTGAATATATAATGATATTCTACAGGAGTTAAAGCTTTCACATGCAATTCTGGACGATGTTTTTTAATTTCAGAAAATAAACTCTGATAAAAAGCCATATCATATTGCGGCAAAACACCACCTACAATATGAGCCTCGGTTACAGGCTCGCCATCATAAGATTTCACAATATTCATCATGTCTTCTAAAGTGTATTCCCAACCTTGGGCTTTTTCTTTTATTAAAACAGAGTACGAACAAAACTTACAATCGTACACACAAAGATTAGTAGGTTCTATATGAAAATTACGGTTAAAATAAGTGTTGTTGCCATGGCGCTTCTCGCGAATAAAATTGGCCAAAATACCCAAATAAGGAAGCTCGCCTTTTTCATATAAATAAACGCCTTCATCAAAAGTAATTCTTTCAGAATTTTTAACTTTTTCTGCAATATTACGGTGAGCCTGAGGAAGGTTTTGATCTCCTAAAAGTGTATCTAACTGATGTTCTGAATTCATATGTTTGAATTTTGTGCAAATTAGCAAAAAGCCATCTTTATTTGCTGGTTTTAATGTTAAAACAAGAACGGAATTATTAAGTTTGAGTCATATTTTAAATAAATATTTGTTTACGATTAAATGAAAATTGAAACTATAGCCATCCACTCTGGTAACCAGATGGACAACACCACCAAAGCAGCCATTCAACCTATTACTTTATCTACCACTTTTGAAAGAGGTGAAAGCGGAGATTATCCTGGCGGATATATTTATTCTAGGGCAGATAATCCCAACAGAAAATCTTTAGAAAAAGTAGTTGCAGCTTTAGAAAATGGAGCTGACGCCTGTGCCTTTGCTACTGGAAATGCGGCTGGAATGTCTGTTTTTCAAGCTTTAGCACCCGGCAGCCATATCATTTGTCCTGATGATATGTACCATGGCTTAAGAAATCAATTAAAAATGTTGTTTAACGGTGTGCTCACCTTTGATTTTATTGATTTCACTAATATCGAGCTCATTTTTCAAACCATAAAAAGGGAAACCAAATTAATTTGGGCCGAAACGCCATCAAATCCTTTATTGAAATTGTGTGATATTGCTGCCATTGCGCATATTGCTAAAGAACATCAGCTCATTTTTGCAGTAGATAATACCTTTGCTTCGCCTTGTTGCCAGCAGCCTTTGAGTTTAGGTGCAGATATAGTGATGCATTCTACCACTAAATATTTAAACGGACATAGTGATGTAACTGGTGGGATTTTAATTACCAAAGAGAACAATGAATTTTGGCAAAACATAAAAAATGTACAAAGTTTTGGTGGTGCAGTTCCCTCTCCTTTTGATTGTTATTTAATTACCAGAGGCATTAAAACTTTGCCTTATCGTATGCGTGGACATGTAGCTAACGCACAAGCATTGGCTAATTATTTAGAAAATCACCCGGCTGTTGAAGCAGTTTATTACCCAGGTTTGGCGTCACATCCGCAACATGAATTGGCAAAAAAACAAATGCTGGCTTATGGTGGAATGCTTTCTTTTTTATTAAAAGATGGAGAAGAAAAAGCCCGACAAGTGATTAACGATTTAAAAATATTTACTCAAGCTACAAGTTTAGGCGGAGTAGAAAGTTTAATAGAACATCGTTATTCGGTAGAAGGTCCGGATACTAAAACCCCTAAAAATTTATTAAGAGTTTCTGTTGGATTGGAGCATATTGATGATTTAATTGCCGATTTAGAGGGAGTTTTATAATTTTTTTTAAAAAAATTACGTACTAAATATTTATACTTATGATTTGTAATTATGGATACTAAACTCACTTTAAAGCTAGATAAATCTATCATAGAAGAGGCTAAAAAATATGCCAAAGACAAGAATTTAAGCTTGTCTAGAATGATGGAGAATTATTTACAAATCCTTACTAAAAAACCTACTGAAAACATAGAGATAAGCCCTCTTGTTGAAAGTTTAACAGGTATCATTAAAATAGAGAATGATGACTATAAAAAAGATTATACCCGTTTTCTTATCAAAAAACATGAGTAATAATGGATAAAATTACTTGTAGACACCAATATTATTCTTGATTTATTGGCCAAAAGAATTAGTTTTTTTAAAGAAGCTCAAATGCTCTTTACTCTTGCAGATCAAAAGAAAGTAACACTTTTTGCCTCTGCATTAACTTTTGCAAATACTCACTATATTTTATCACAGTAATTAAAAGAAAATGATTCCAGAAAATCTTTAAGGCAATTGAAATTATTAATCTCTGTTGTCTCTATGGATGACAAAATCATTGATTTAGCCTTAAATTCAGATTTTAAAGATTTTGAGGATGACATACAATACTACAGTGCTATTGAAAATAAGTTGGATATTATTATTACCCGTAATATTAAAGACTTTAAACTCTCCAAAATCCCAGTTCTAACAGCAAAAGATTATCTAAACATTATTTAGTTACAAGTTTTTAATACTTAACCCCTTTAAAAAGAATTTTGTATTTTATTCATTTTCAGTAACTTAAAAATAAAACAGAATTTAATTTGGAATATTACTAAAATCTGTTCTATATTCGCAATATCATTTGGTTGAGATACCAAAATCAATTCCTCTTCAATAACAGGTCTTGATTTATAAAGAAGTGGCGAGAGATTAGGCTCTAAGACCCACTGGCAACCCTTTAAAAAGAAGGTGCCAATTCCTAGCCCGCAAGGGAAATATAAATTTTAAAAGACATGAAAAAACAAACAAAAACATCCGGTTCAACCGTTCATCTTTTTACAAAAGATAACTCTATCATTTGCAACATGCAAAATCTTTGCTTTTGCAATACATGTTATATGTGTTAATATTTCTCGTTTTCAACAAAAACGCACCAAGAAATTCTATTAACCATTTTATAACATCATTACAATATCATCATGAGCATCAAAAAATTTCAATATAAAAAGCAATTCAAATTAGAAAACGGTAAAAAACTAAGAAACCTAGAAATTGCTTATCACACTTACGGCAAATTAAATAAAGATAAAAGCAATGTGGTTTGGGTTTGCCATGCACTTACAGCAAATTCAGATGTAAGCGACTGGTGGGCAGGTTTATTTGGTAAAAACGATTTGTTTAATCCTCAAGATTATTTTGTTGTTTGCGCAAATGTAATAGGTTCACATTATGGTACTACCAATCCCCTATCCATAAATCCTACTACTGGTCAACCTTTTTTTCTTGCCTTTCCAGAATTTACCATCAGAGATTTAGCGGCAGCACATGAAATATTAGCTGATGCACTAGAAATTGAAAATATTGAAATACTAATTGGAGGTTCATTAGGTGGCCAACAAGCCTTAGAATGGTCAATCTCTAATCCAAATAGAATAAAAAACTTAATTGTTTTAGCAGCAAATGCCCAACACTCTCCGTGGGGAATTGCTTTTAACGAATCTCAACGTTTAGCTATTACTTCCGACAGAACTTTTTACGCCAACCATAAAGATGGCGGTTCAAAAGGTTTAAAAACAGCCAGAAGCATTGCATTACTTTCTTATCGTTCTTACGAGAGCTATGATAAAACACAACATGAGATTGATAGTGAAAAGAAAACAGACTTTAACGCATCATCTTACCAACGTTACCAAGGCGAAAAATTAGTAAAACGTTTTAATGCCTATAGCTATTATTATTTAACTAAAGCAATGGACAGTCACCACGTTGGACGTGGTAGAAACTCGGTTAAAGACGCTTTAAACATTATTAAAGCTAATACTTTAGTTGTCGGAATAAAAAATGATTTCCTTTTCCCGGTAGAAGAACAAAAATTCTTAGCTAGAAATATCAACGATGCAGAATTTGCTGAAATCGACTCCTTTTATGGTCATGATGGTTTCCTTTTAGAATTAAGCACATTAGAAAATATCATTGGTGCATTTATCAAAAAAAATGCCGCCAATAAAAATCAGAAAAATTTAAGAATAGCATAAAATGAGTAAGAAATTAAATATAGGTTTATTTGGATTTGGTGTAGTTGGACAAGGATTATATGACATCACCGTAAGCCGACACTTGAATTTAGAATTCAAAAAAATAGCCATTAAAGATCCATCTAAAAAAAGGACTTTACCACAAGAATTGTTCACTACCGATAAATGGGAAATCTTAAATAACCCAGAAATCAATACCATTATAGAACTAATAAATGATGCCGAAGCCGCTTATGAAATAGTAACTTATGCGCTTAAAAACGGTAAAAATGTAGTATCTGCCAATAAAAAAATGATTGCTAATCATTTAGAAGAATTGGTGGCTATACAACATGAATATGGCACTTCTTTACTGTATGAAGGCGCCGTTTGTGGCAGTATTCCTATCATCAGAAACTTAGAGGAATATTATGATAACGAATTATTATATGCCGTAAGCGGAATTTTTAACGGTTCTTCTAACTACATTCTTTCTAAAGTTTTTAATGAAAATCAAACTTATGATGCAGCCTTAAAAAAAGCTCAAGATTTAGGTTTTGCAGAAACAGACCCTCTTTTAGATGTTGGCGGTTATGATTCTAAATACAAAGTAACTATCGCTGCTGCGCATGCTTACGGTTTATTTGTCAATCCAGATGATATTTTAAATATCGGTATACAAAACCTACAAACCAGCGATTTGCAATATGCCAGAGAAAAAGGCCAGAAAATTAAATTGGTTCCCGTTGCTAAAAAGCAAAACGATAATGAAGTGAGTATTTACGTTTTGCCCAAATTAGTTAAAAAAGAAGATTTCCTTTTTAATGTAGAAAACGAGTACAATGGCGTAAGTGTACAAGCTGCCTTTGCAGATCAACAGTTCTTTTTTGGTAAAGGAGCCGGAGGCCACCCTACCGGAGCAGCAGTTTTCTCTGATATTTCTGCTTTAAGATATGATTATCGTTATGAGTATAAGAAAACTCTCATTGAAGAAAAAGTAACTTTTAATAACGAAGAAATATTACAAGTTTATTTACGCTTTAACCAAGAAGATTTAGTAGAAAAACTGCCTTTTATAGACATAGAGGAACGTTATTCTTCTCGCGAATATCATTATGTTATTGGAAGTATAAAATTGAGCGATATTATTGAAGCCAAAGATCTAATCTTAAGTGACGGTGCTTTTATTGCTGATACCGGAAATTTAGTTGCCCCTACTCATATTACAATTGAAGCTTTACTTCAATCAGAAAATATATAAAACTCTTTTTATTTAATGATTTAGCACCTGTTTTATAGCAGGTGCTTTTTTGTTTTTAGAAAAGGTACTCTTATGCAATTTAAATCCCGCTAGTCCGGCTTTTTGTTGCAATCTTTTTGTGAAAAACAAAAAGCCTGCCTCGCCGGACAGGCAGGGATTTTCAATTCAATCCGGTTTAAATTAGAAAGTGCAGTGCTAAGCTAAATCACTATTTATCTTTATGAATTAGTAAAGTAATTTATATCTTACATTATCTAATTATTAAAAAAATGCCTTTTATTAAAGTATATATCCATTTTGTTTGGAGCACTAAAAACAGAGAGCCTTTTCTGATAACTCCATAAATAAGAAAAGCACTTTGGCAACATATTAAAGAAAATGCTAAAGAGAAAGGAATATTCATAGATTTTATAAATGGATACAGCGATCATTGCCATTGTTTAGTTTCTTTAGGTGTAGACCAAAACATTCAAAAAATTATGCAATTAATAAAAGGAGAATCATCTTTTTGGATGAATAAACAAGAGCAATTTCGTGATATTTTAGGTAGTAATAAATTTGAATGGCAAGATGAATATTTTGCTGTTTCAGTTTCAGAGTCTGTTATAGAAAAAATAAGACTTTACATTAAAAATCAAGAAGAGCATCATAAAAAGAAAACATTTAATGAAGAATATGATGAATTTATGGATAAATATAAATTTGAGAGATTCATTGGGTAATATTTGGGCTAAAGCCAATTTTTAACATCTTTTTTGCCTCCAGATAAATCTAAAGGCAATTGAAAACAATTATTAATCTCATTAGTCAACATTAAATCTATTGAAATCTTAGAAGACATTGGGTGATATTTTGGCTAAAGCCAATTTTTAAAATCTTTTATTTATTCTCCAGATAAATCTGGAGGCAATTGAAAATACTTAATTGATATAATTAGTCAATTTTAAATTGATTGAAATCTAAAAATACATTGGTTTTTTTGCTAAAGCCAATTCCTAACATCTTTTATTTGTCCTCCAGATAAATCTGGAGGCAATTAAAATACGAGATTAAATAATATAGCCTATTTCTGAAGATAATTTTCAAACACACCAATAACACAATCACTACAATACTAAGATTAATAGGAATGGTGCTTTAGCCCATTCTATTATAAAAGGAATGCAATTGGCTTTAGCCAAATCTTTTGGAACTAAGGGTGGCTAAACATCATCATTCACCTTCATAAATCATACAAAACTAAAAAGCATTTTTTATTTGTCCTCCAGATAAATCTGGAGGCAATTAAAATACGAGATTAAATAATATAGCCTATTTCTGAAGATAATTTTCAAACACACCTATAACACAATCACTACAATACTAAGATTAATAGGAATGGTGCTTTAGCCCATTCTATTATAAAATGAATGCAATTGGCTTTAGCCAAATCTTTACACATATTAAGCCTTAAAGAAGAGTAAACAAAACATCAACATTCACCTTCATAATTTATGCAAAATTTAAAAAGTGTTAGCTAGGCTAAACCATCTCTTATCCATTTTAACCTTAAAATATATTTTATCTTTGCCGACAATGAATTATTTCCAAAATCTTCTGGAACTCTTAAAAATAGAGAAGGAAGAAGACTTATCCACGTTTCTAAAGCAAACCCAAACCAGTCCTGTTTCAGAACGAAGAGTCAATGGTTTAGCATGGTATCCAATAGCTATTAGAGGGACAGAAATGAGTCGTGGAGATTATTTAACCGTTGAAATTGAACGCACTACGCATCATGATGTAAATCATCAATTTAGATTTGGAATGCCAGTTGCATTATTCTCTAATCACAATCCTCAAACAGATCGTTTAGAAGCTATTGTGAATTTCTACGGAAATAACATCATGAAAATCACCTTGCGTACCGATGAATTGCCTGATTGGTGTAACGATGGGAAATTAGGTATTGATTTGCTTTTTGATAATAACAGCTATCAGGAAATGCAAAATGCCATTAAAAAAGCAGTTCAATTAATAGAAAACAAAGAAAAAGGGCATTTAGTAAGGTTATTATCTGGAGATGGGAATCCCGAATTTTCAACTCAAACAACTCCTTTTACTAGCCAAAAACTGAATGCGGCACAACAATTAGCAGTCAATAAAATTATCAATGCTAAAAATTTAGCCATTGTACATGGCCCTCCCGGAACAGGAAAAACCACCACATTAGTTGAAGCCGTAAAAGCTTTGATAAACAATGGCGATAAACAAATTTTAATTGTTGCCCCAAGCAATACTGCAGTAGATTTATTAAGTACTAAATTGGCTGCCGAAGGGTTAAATGTATTAAGAATTGGCAACCCAGCTAGGGTTTCTTCAGATCTTATTTCACTTACTTTAGATCATAAAATAGCCGAGCATCCCGATAGAAAACAGCTTAAAGACTTAAGAAAGCGAGCCGCCGAATTTAAAAATATGGCTCATAAATATAAGCGAAGTTTTGGACGAGCAGAACGTGAGCAAAAAAATGCGTTGTTAGACGAATCGCGTAAGCTGATGAAAGATGTTGGACGAATTGAGGAATATATTACAGAAAATTTAATAGAAAAAGCCCAAGTCATTACCGCTACTTTGGTAGGTGCAAATCATTATACCATTAGAGATCTCCATTTTAACACTGTAGTTATTGATGAGGCAGGGCAAGCTTTAGAGCCTGCCTGTTGGATTCCTTTATTAAAAGCCAACAAAGTAATTTTTGCCGGAGATCATTGTCAACTGCCGCCAACTGTTAAATCCGCTTTAGCTGCAAAAAAAGGATTAGGTCATACTTTGTTTGAAAAATGTGTGATTTTATATCCTGAAAGTGTGATTTTACTGGAAGAGCAATACCGTATGCATGAGTCTATTATGTCTTATCCATCACAAATTTTCTATAAAAGCAAGCTACAAGCTCATCAAACTGTTGCAACACAAATTTTATTTGAGAATGATTCGCCAATTGAATTTATAGATACTGCAGGATGTGGCTTTAACGAAAAACAAGATGGTACAAGTTTAAACAACATAGAAGAAGCTATTTTTTTGGTGACACATTTAATAAATTACATCGCAAAACTAAGTGAAAATTATTCGGTAGAAAATTTCCCTACAATAGCAGTCATTTCTCCTTATAAAACACAAGTTCACCATTTACGAGAACTCATTTCCCAAGCCGAAGAATTAAAACCATATAATAAGCAAATCTCTATAAACACTATAGATAGTTTTCAAGGGCAAGAAAGAGATGTGGTTTACATTAGTTTAACCAGAAGCAATACACAAAATAATATTGGTTTTTTAGCTGACACCAGAAGAATGAACGTAGCGCTAACCCGAGCAAAGAAAAAGTTGGTGGTGATTGGAGATAGTGCAACCATTGCCCAATCTGATTTTTATAATGGTTTTATCAAGTACACAGAAAACTTGGCGATGTACAAATCTGCTTGGGAATTTGCCCAATGATGCTCAATTAAATATTTACAGATTTTACTCTCCAAGAAAATCGTTAACAAAAAAAGACAGGCTTAACAAAACCTGTCTTTTAATAATTATCACAATAATAAATTAAATTTCTCTGTTTACATCCCAAGCTTCTAGGTAATCAGCAACTTTTCTTACAAAACTTCCACCTAAAGAACCATCTACCACACGGTGATCATAAGAAAGTGAAAGAAACATCATGTGTCTGATAGCAATCACGTCTCCGTATTCGGTTTCAATAACTGCTGGTTTCTTTTTAATAGCGCCAACCGCTAAAACCGCAACTTGTGGTTGGTTAATAATTGGCGTACCCATTACGTTACCAAAAGTACCTACATTGGTTAAAGTAAAAGTCCCCCCTTGTATTTCATCTGGCTGTAACTTATTGATACGAGAGCGGTTAGCCAAATCATTTACAGATTTAGTTAAACCTACTAAGTTGAGTTGATCGGCATTTTTTATCACCGGAACAATTAAATTTCCGCTTGGTAAAGCGGCCGCCATTCCAATATTAATATCCTTTTTCTTGATAATTTGAGTCCCATTTACCGAGACGTTGATCATAGGTAAATCTTTAATGGCCTTGGCAACTGCTTCAATAAATATGGGAGTAAAAGTAATTTTCTCTCCTTCTCTTTTCTCAAAGCTATTTTTAATTTTATTACGCCATTGTACCATATTGGTCACATCTGCTTCTACAAATGAAGTAACATGGGCCGAAATATGCTTACTATTCACCATGTGATCGGCAATTAGTTTACGCATCCTGTCCATTTCTATAATTTCATCTCCACCATTTACTGATACTGTTGGAGCTGGTTTTGGAGCTTCTGTTTTTGTTGCTGCTGGCACTGGGCTTTCTACTTTAGGTGCCGAAGCAACTGGAGCAGAAACTGCTTTCACCTCTTGGGCAGGAGCTGATGCTACAGGTGAAGCTGCTGGTTGTTGTCGGTTTTCTATAAATTGTAAAAGATCATCTTTGGTGACTCTGCCTTCACTTCCTGATCCTTTAATTTGATGTAATTCTTCTATCTTAATTCCTTCTTCTTGAGCGATGCTTTTTACTAATGGAGAATAAAAACGATCTGAAGCTACAAAATCAATTCCTTCTGATTTTGGTTCTTCTTCTGGCACAAAAGGAATTTCTTCAACTTTTTCGGCTACTGCTTCTACTTCAATAACTTCTGGTTGCTCTTCTAACACAATTTCTCCTTCACTACCTTCAATTTCTATGATAGCGATAACATCACCCACTTGGGCAACATCATTTTCATTAAAAAGATGCTTCACCATTTTTCCTGCCACTGGCGAAGGAACTTCAGAATCTACCTTGTCTGTAGCGATCTCTAAAATGGTATCGTCTATTGCTATGCTATCACCTGGATTTTTCTCCCATCTGATAATGGTTGCCTCAGCAACACTTTCCCCCATTTTAGGCAATAAAAGTTCGTATTGAGCCATGAATTATAAAAATTGGTTTGTGCAAAAATAGTAATATAGATTAACTTAAGAATGAAACTCTTTCAACAATCTGAATAAAAGATTTAAGGCTGCCATTGCTGATCTTTCTATATTTTGGGCTCTCTTATTCCCAAAATTATATTTTTTAGCCACTACCTTATTTTTATTGGCAACGGCTATCCAAACTGTACCAACAGGTTTATCGGGCATTCCACCATCAGGACCTGCAATTCCACTTACTGCAACGGCATAATCAGTTTCAAAATTTAATAGGGCGCCAGTTACCATTTCATTAATGGTTTCTTCACTAACGGCACCAAATTGAGCTAAGGTTTCGGGCTTAACCCCTAATAATTTTGATTTTAACTCGTAAGAATAAACAATTCCACCACCTGCAAATACTTTAGAACATCCCGGATGTTGAGTAATCATTTGAGATATGGCGCCTCCTGTGCAACTTTCGGCAACAGATAAAGTTAAATGATTAACCTCCATTAAGTTTAAAATCACTTTCTCTATAGGAATATCTTCCTTAGCAATCCAAACATCTGGAATTCGCTCGATAATTTTATCGGCGTAAGCCAAAACCTCTTTTTTTATTTCATCTGAGGCATGTTGAGTAGTACTCAATCTCAATCTTACCGAACCTAATTTGGGTAAATAAGCTAATTTGATATGCGGCGGCAATGTTTCTTCAATATCCTTAATCTTTTCGGCTAAAAAAGATTCGCCTACACCAGCAGTTAAAATAGTTTGATGATATACTGCCGGAAGTTTAAATTCTTCTTTAATGAGTGGCAAAACAGTACTGGTCATCAAATTCATCATCTCGTAAGGAACGCCTGGCATAGAGATAAATATTTTTTTATCTTTTCTAAACAGCATTCCTGGAGCGGTACCTTGTTGGTTTAACAAAACCTCGCAATTATTAGGCACCATGGCTTGCTGCATGTTTACTTCTAATAATGGCGCTTTGTACTTGGCAAAAATATTAGTTACGATAGCTAAAGTTGGTTGGTGTAAAACCATTTCTTTAGATTGAAAATAGATGGCTAAAGTTTTTTTGGTAATATCATCTTTTGTTGGGCCCAAGCCACCTGTCATAATGATAATATCTGCTCTGTTTTCGGCATTTTTTAAGGCTTCTAAAATATGTTGATCATCATCAGATACAGAAGTGATTTGTTTTACCTTAATGCCTATTTTATTCAATTCGGTGGCCATCCAAGCAGAATTGCTATCTACAATTTGACCAATTAAAATTTCATCACCAATGGTGATTATTTCTGCTAGCATATTTTAGAATTGATTGTAATACTCTCTGCGTTTGCTTAGTTTAAGATCTTGCAAAATAGATGCTTTTACTTTTAAATCTACATTATAGCTTTGGAAAGGGCCAAATGGAATCCATCTGATGGCCATATCCCAGCAATGTAAATCGCGATAGATAGAGAATGAGGTTAAACTGATGGCCTTATTTTGAAAATCGTAACCCGAATTAAATTGTACCTTCCATTTTGGGGTTAAGCTAAAATCGCCATTAGCATTTAAAGTTTGTACCAAAGCTTTGGTTAAGCCTGTATTAGAATAACTAAAATTGTAATAGAAGCTTAAATTCCAAGGCACATTAAAATCAACAAAAGCATTAGAATTTCTGCTAATTTGCCTTAACTGATCTGCCTGCTCTGCATTTACCCTGTTAAATAGATCAGGACTGTTGCCTGTTGGCGGATTATTTGCCTTATTGTTTTTACCTAAAGTATTAGAGTTTAAACTGTAATCAAAAGAAAAACCAAAATTGGTTAATCTGGGTAGTTTACCTTGTTCCCATCTGTATTTATTAATAGTTCTGCCCACTAATTGCCCGCTTACTATTTCTTTTTGAAAAACATAAGGATCTAAATTACCATAGAAACTGATTCCTAATTTTTCGGTAAAAAAGGTTCTTCCACTAAAGCCTAATTGAGAAAGCTTTAAACTATCGGCTACAAAATTATACGAGCCATTTAAGCTTAAGCCTTGTAAAATGGGTATTTTTTTGATTCCGCTATTGGTAGTGTCTTTAGAACTTTTCATCTTTATTTCGATGTTGTTTTCTAAACCAAAGGTGATAGCAGCACTTTTTCCTTGCCCTGGCCCTCCGTATAAACTGTTTTCAAATATAGAATAAGCTTGCCTTCTACCAGATTGATCTAACTGTACGCTATCGTAATAATTATATTTTGGCTGACCAAAATCTGGACGATAAGAGAAACCTACGTTTGGCGTAAAAACATGTCGTATAGCTACCAATTTCCCCTTTTTAAAGTTTACAGTTCCGTATATTTTGGTAGATAACCCACCTCCTAAACTATAATCGCTGGCTCTTCTAAAACCTGGTATAGTATCTATTCCTAAAGAATCTTTGGTACCGGTAGTTGTTGGTCTGGCAATGTAATTTTTTCTTATGGTTTGGAAATACCATTTTTCGCTGTAGTTAAGGTTTTGGCTAAACTGAAAGTATTTTAAAACCTTTGATGACATTGAAATTGGAATATTGTGTTGTATTCCGCTTCTAATTTTACTTAGAGTTTCTTTCTTAAATAATAGCGAATCGGTAGTGTTTAACTGATTATCAGCTTGAAGCGAATAACCCACTGCAATTCTTTGATACCATTTTTGTTCTCCTATCCTATCCTTTTTATCAAATGGGTTTAAAGTAGACATCCCAAAGTTTAAAGAAGGCAAACCTAAAGTAACGGTTCTGGAAGTTAAATTTTGGCTATGTGTTAAAGCAGTACTCAAATTAAAAGGACTATTAGCCCACGTTTTACTGTAAGAAATACTAGAACTCAACTGATTTTGAATAATTGAATTAAAGTTATTACCTGGTACGTTTCTAAAAGCACCGCTAGTACTTGCATTTACCGAAGCGCCAAAAGTAGAACCTGGCCTTGCATTTGGATTTTGTTGATGAGACCACTGAATTCTGAAATCTTTAGTCGGATTCTCAAATTCTGGCGTTCCTTCTACTCCAAATTTTCTGGAAGAATAAGAGAAAAACAAGTTTCCAGAGTATTTATAGCGCTTGGTATACCTACTAGCTGCATTGGCTTCATAAGATCCTTTAGAGTAAATTCCGCCTTTTAAGGTTAAATCCCAATAATCATTTAAGCCAATATAATAACCAAAGTCTCTTAAGAAAAAGCCTAAAGTAGCATCTTCACCCACTTGAGGTAAAATAATACCCGATGCTCTTTTATTAGGTTTGGGAAAAAATCCGAAAGGCAAAACTAACGGAATGGGGACATCTTCTATTACCAAATAAGCCGGACCAGTAATAATTTGATTTTCTGTGGCTATCCCTTTAGTAATCACAATACCAAAATGTTGGTGAGGGTTTGGTAAATTACAAGTTGAATAAGTTACTCCCTTTAAATGTATCTCTTCGTTCTGTTGTTTTTTTATTTTTCCACCAGTGATATAGCCTCCTTCTTGCTCGGTATATACCTGATAAATTTTCCCTTTTGAAGTTTTAAAATTGTAAAAAACAGAATCGGCAGTAAGCGCCCCTTGCTCTGGATCTTTAAAGATTGGCAGACCAGAAAACCTACCTAAAGAATCTATTTTACCTTTAGCAAAAATGGTATTGTCTTTTTGGTTTAGCTTGATAAAACCTGCGTCAACTTCCTTCTCTCCGTAGGTTACACGAGCTTTTCCGTATAAATACCAAACATTATTTTTAGCATCATAAACAGAAGAATCTGCCGCTGTAAACTTAATAACATCGTTGATTTGACTTTGCTTAGAATTTTTCTTTAAAGTATCCGTTCTAATGGAATCTGGAGAAGAAAAGGTTTTTTCAGCACCTATTTTTTTTGTAGTATCTTGTTGAAAAAGCGTTGATGCTTTCGTACCAATGTGTACAAATAATAGAAGATATGTAAAAAATATATAGGTAAATTTCAAAATCAAATAAGAATAATATTTTTGTAAGCAAGAATAACAAAAAACGCCCAAAATTAATGAAAATTACAACATCGAAGAGGTTTATTCACTGTTTAATATTAACAAGTTTTTGTACCATCCTTTTTACTTCGGCAAAAGTAGCTAAAGAAGATAATTATTTATCAACAGGAAGTAAGGTTAAAACTATCATAATAGATGCTGGCCATGGCGGACAAGATGGTTCTACCCATGGTTCTTTCTCTAAAGAAAAAGATGTAGCCTTAACTGTAGCGCTTAAATTAGGTAGAGAGATTGAGGCAAAAATGCCTGGAGTTAGGGTAGTTTATACCAGAACAACTGATGTTTTTGTTAAATTGTATGACAGAATAGGTATTGCTAACAGAGAAAAAGCAGATTTATTTATATCCATACATTGTAATTCTATGCCTCCAATTAAACAACGGTATGTAATTAAGTATTTAAAAGGCAAACCAGTTTATGGTTACAGAAGCATTCCTAATCCTGTAACTAGAGGAACAGAAACTTTTGTAGCCGGTTTTAATCGTTTAGATGAACAAGATGTAGCCATTAGAGAAAATGCTTCTATTTTGTTGGAAAAAGATTATAAAACCAATTATGGTGGATTTGACCCTAACGACCCAGAGAGTTATATTATTTTTTCTTTAATGAAAAACGCCTTTAGAGACCAAAGCATTAAATTGGCATCATTAGTGCAAGATGAATATATTAAAGAAGGTAGAATTAACCGCGGGGTTAAAGAACAAGGCTTAGCAGTATTACAAAGAGCAGGAATGCCTGCAATTTTAACTGAAATTGGCTTTATCAGTAATCCCGAAGAAGAAAAATACATTAACTCAGACGAAGGTCAGGGGGCAATAATTAACAACATACTTAATGCTATTATCAATTATAAGAAGCAAATTGAATCTTAATTGGAGTAATTGTCTAAGTTTGTTTAAACCCATAATAATTTGAAAATCTCTAACGAAACCAAAGTAGGAATTTTAGCAGCTTTTGCTATTGCAATATTTATAATAGGATACAACTTTTTAAAAGGAAACGACATTTTTGTGAGTGAAAATGAGTTTTATGCAAAATATGACAAAGTAGAAGGTTTGGCCATTTCTAAACCTGTATTAGTAAATGGCTATCAAATAGGACGAGTATCTGCGCTTACGCTTCAACCTAACGGACAAATTATAGCTCAGTTTAAAATTAATCCTAAATACTCCATTCCAAAAAACACCATAGCCAGATTAGAGAGTACCGATTTACTAGGCAGTAAAGCAGTTATTTTTGATTTAGGAAACAGCCTGCAATATGCCCTTGATGGTGATACTTTAAATGCAAATGTGCAAATGAATTTAATGGAACAGGTTGAACCTGTACAAAAGAAAGCACAAATGATTGTTTCTCGTTTAGATTCTATTTTAACTTCCGTTAATCTTATTATGAATCCTACATTTCAAAAAAATGTAAACAAAAGCTTTGAAAGTATTGCTAAAACTTTAGAAACCTTAGAATCTACTTCTAAAAAGGTTGACGGAGCTGTAGGTATTCAGGCAGTTAGAATAGATAACATATTATCTAATGCAGAATCTATTTCTTCAAATTTGAAAAACAATAATGAAAAAATAAACTCCATATTAACTAATTTTAATAGTCTATCTGATCAAATGGCAAAGACTAATTTTAAAGAAACTATGGATAATGCCAATAAGGCTGTCGCCGATTTACAAGCCTCTATTGCTAAAATAAATAATGGTACTGGTTCTTTAAGTTTATTGTTGAATGATGAAAAATTATATAACAACTTAAACAATGCCGCAGAAAACTTAGATAAATTAATGGTCGACTTTAAGGCGAATCCTAAACGTTATGTAAGTTTCTCTATTATTGGTGGTAGAAAAGATTAAAAAAATTTAAACACAGTTTTTTAAAGTCCAAGCATTATGTTTGGACTTTTTAGTTTAACAACTTATTTCGTAAGCAAAATAAGTATGATTAGGGTAAATATATTGGAAACAGCCCTAAATGTTTTCTTAAGTACAATGCTCCGTTTATGGCTGTATCGTGTTGTTTTCAGCTTAAGTATAAGCGTTTAAAACCTTAAATTTCTTTATTGTTTATGTGGGTTAAACCCTACTTGTGACTATAAATAGGTACAAGAATGTCTACCTTCCGCTAATTTTAATATTCATAATTCCTCAACTAATAATATTAATGAGATGAGAGCATCTTAAAAGATATTTTCAAAATAAATGTCATAAAAAAAGTCCCGAAATTATTCGGGACTCTTTTCTTATAAAGTAGCGTGATTTACAATTGCTCTAGGGCTTTCTTTACTTCAGCTGCCTTCTCTAATTTGTTAGTCTTTACATAAACCTCTCTTAAGGTAGTAAGTGTATTTACATCCTTAGGATTTAATTCTCTTGCTTTTTCTAATAAAGGTATAGCATTGCTTAATTCTGTTTCAAACTTCTTCTTAAGATCATTATACTTTGCTTCAGATGCTTTATTATTTGGCAATTTGTTAGCTTCAATAATATAGTTATTACCTCTATCTATGTAAATAATAGCTAGGTTGTAAATAGCATCAGCATAATTAGGATCTAATTCTAAAGCTTTTTTGTAAGATGCCTCTGCTTTATCTCTCTGCTTAGCTGCAGAATAAGCTACACCAGCAACAAACAATAATGTTTTGTTTTTTGGATCTTTAGCTATCGCATTTTCAATTTTTGCAATTTGCTTAGATGCTTCTCCTTTGTTTAAATAGATATTTAATTCATCGTAAACTAAACCCATATATTCAGGATGTGCCGCTCTTCCTGCTTCTATCACTTTTAATGCAGCCGCTGTATCAGATTTAACTAAATAAACTCTACCTAGTTCTTGATACAAAGAAGGATTTTTTGGATTAATTTCAATAGTTTTTGCATAGTACTTAATAGCCTCATCATATAGTTGAGCACTATTGGCAGCAATTGCAGTGTACATACTAAATAAAGAATCTGTAGGCATTACCTCAGAAATAAACTTAAACGAGGTATAAGCTTCTTTATAATCCTTTTTGGCAAATGCTGCTACGCCTTTGTTTTGCATCATAATAGCTAAATTCTTTTCAGCATTTTCTATTTGTTGCTTAAACTCACTTTTAGCATCTAAAGATTTTGCTTTTACGATAGCTTCTTGAGCTGTTTTAAAAGCTGACTCAGCATTACTTTTGTTCAAAGTGTCTGTTACTGCTATTGAAGAGTAAATAACACCACGGTAAGCCCAAAGTTCGGCCAAGTCTTTGGTTTTTTCATTAAGAATAGCTTTGTCTGTATTTGCTTTAGCCAATTCTAAAGTCTCCAATTGTTTTTTAATTGGAGTTTTAGTTTGTAAGCCAATTTCAAACAAAGCATAATTGTTCTTTGCAGCGGTTATCTCGCTTTTTTGTGCCATAGCTACAAAAAAGAAAGATAGCATGATTAAGCTTAAAATTGATTTTTTCATTCTTGAACTTTTTTTTAGTTTTTAAATTGATTTATTCTTCTTTATCGTCCTCAGAGGCATCTTCGTCTGTTTCATCTTCCTCTTCTTCGGTGTCTTCATCTTCTTCTGTAGTATCACTAGCTGGAATAATATCGTTTTCATCTGGGTTTAAAACCAAATTCTCAACGTCAACTTCTTCCTCTTCATCATGTTCTACTTTAGCTACTGAAGCAATAGAATCGTCACCTTTAAGTTTAATTAATCTTACTCCCTGAGTTGCTCTACCCATTGATCTAAGATTACTCATAGCAATTCTAATAACTATGCCAGAGCGGTTGATGATCATTAAATCGTCTTTATCTGTTACGTCTTTAATAGAAACCAACTCACCTGTTTTTTCTGTAACGTTAATGGTCTTCACTCCTTTTCCGCCTCTGTTGGTCACACGGTAATCATCTACATCAGTACGTTTTCCATAACCATTTTCAGATACTACTAAAATAGTACTTTCAGATGATTCTATACTAATCATACCCACAACCTCATCTTTTGGTCCAGAAAGTCTAATTCCTCTTACTCCGGTTGCGGTTCTACCCATTGGCCTAACTGTAGATTCATTAAATCTAATTGCTCTACCAGAACGTAAAGCCATAACAATTTCAGAACCACCTGAAGTTAAGTTTGCTTCTAATAACTCATCTCCTTCATTAATGTTAATGGCGTTTATACCATTAGATCTAGGGCGACTGTAAGCTTGTAAATTGGTTTTCTTTATGGTACCTTTTTTAGTACACATAATGATAAAGTTATTTTCTAGATACTCTTGATCTTTTAAGTTTACAACTTTAATGTAAGCTCTTATTTTCTCATCTTTCTCTATGTTAATGATATTTTGAAGTGCTCTTCCTTTACTAGTTCTGCTGCCTTCTGGTATTTCAAATACCCTCATCCAATAACATTTTCCTTTATCGGTAAAGAAAAGTAAGTAATTATGGTTTGATGCAATAAAAATGTGTTCAATAAAATCGGCATCTCTAGAGTTAGAACCTATAGCGCCTTTTCCGCCTCTTCCTTGAGTACGGTATTCTGTTAAAGGTGTTCTTTTGATATAACCTTCTCTAGAAATGGTAATCACAACTGATTCATCTTCAATGAAATCTTCAGTCATCATTTCTGCTGCAGAATGAACAATGATAGTTCTTCTTGCATCACCATATTTGTCTCTCATTTCCTGCAACTCATCTTTAATGATTTGCATTCTAAGACCTTCGTCTGCTAAAATTGAGTTTAAATAATCAATCAATTTCATCAATTCGGCATACTCATCTTTAATTTTATCACGCTCTAATCCGGTTAAACGACGAAGCGTCATATCCAAAATAGCTCTTGCCTGAATATCAGATAAACCAAATTGTGCAATTAAACCTTCACGAGCCTCATCTGGTGTTTGTGAAGCTCTAATCAGTTTAATTACTTCGTCTATATGATCTAAAGCAATTAATAAACCTTCTAAAATATGAGCTCTTTTTTGTGCCTCTGATAATTCAAATTTAGTTCTTCTAACCACTACCTCATGTCTATGATCAACAAAATGTCTGATCATATCTTTCAGGTTCAACATCATTGGCCTGCCTTTTACTAAGGCAATGTTGTTTACACTAAATGAAGTTTGTAAGGCTGTGTATTTGTAAAGGTTATTTAAAACGATAGCGGCGTTTGCGTCTCTTTTGATTTCGTAAACCACACGCATTCCCTCTCTATCAGATTCATCTCTGATTTCAGAAATACCTTCAATTTTTTTCTCATTCACCAATTCAGCAGTACGCTCAATCATCATGGCTTTATTTACCTGATAAGGTATTTCGGTCACAATAATTCTTTCTCTATCATTTGGCAAGGTTTCTATTTCTGCGGTTCCACGCATCATTATTCTACCTCTACCGGTTTCAAAAGCATCTTTAACACCCTCATAACCGTAAATAATACCTCCAGTAGGGAAATCTGGCGCTTTCACAAACTGCATCAATTCAGAAATTTCAATATCATTGTTGCCTATGTAAGCAACAATTCCATCAATTACTTCTGTAAGGTTATGCGGTGGCATATTGGTTGCCATACCTACAGCAATACCCGAAGCACCATTTACTAAAAGATTAGGAAATTTTGCTGGTAAAACCGTTGGTTCTTGTAAAGAATCATCAAAATTTAAACGGTAATCAATGGTGTCTTTATTAATATCGGCTAACATTTCTTCGGCCATTTTTTTGAAACGGGCCTCCGTATAACGCATTGCTGCCGGTGAATCTCCATCAATAGAACCAAAGTTACCTTGGCCATCTACTAAAGGATATCTTAAACTCCAGGGTTGCGCCATACGCACCATAGTGTCATAAACAGAACTATCACCATGTGGGTGATACTTTCCTAAAACCTCCCCTACAATACGGGCCGATTTTTTATAAGGTTTATTACTGGCTAAACCTAAGTCTAACATACCGTATAAAACCCTGCGATGTACAGGCTTTAATCCATCTCTAACATCAGGCAAAGCCCTTGAAACAATCACCGACATTGAATAATCAATGTAGGCCGATTTCATTTCATCTTCTATGTTTATACGAATTATTTTATCGTGTTGTTCTGCATTCGGATTGTCTGTTTCTTCAGCCATATTTTGTTTAATTCTATATTGGAAAACACTTTAAAAAAGAGTTGTGCGAAGTTAATAAAATCGCTGTAATTGGTATCTTCTTTAGTTAAAATTTTCGTTGCTATAAATTGGTCTAATTTTTTCTTTTTTTGAAAGCGAATGTCAGTAAAATATAATTTCTTTAGCCCCCGCTTTTCACTAAATGCTCCATTGCATTTCGCATATCGCTTCAATCGGGCTTAGGTACAAAGGTTCTTCCTGTTAATTCAAATCCAAATCAAACGTATTCATACAATTATTAATAAATTAAGAGTAATGTAGGCAAAACAAGATTGTTGAAGGGAACAAAATTTGAGTTGAATTTCAACATCTATCATTCAGTAAGAGATTTTATCTTTTCGATAAAAAGGAACTCCCACTCTTTTAATATGATCTATTAAATCGGGATTAGAAATTTGCTTAAAAATAGACAAGTCTAATTGATAAGGGAGTAATAAATCATCAATTTCACCTTCAATTTTCTGCAATTCTTGAAGTGTAAGTTCATCTGTTACTATAGTTAAATCTATATCAGATGATGTTTTATAATTCCCCTTTGCTCTTGAACCATATAATATCACTTCTTCTATTTTTTCATTTTTAGAAAAAATTTGCTGAATAGCCTCAATATCTTCTTCTTTTAAACCAAACATATTTTTAAAACAATTTTGTTTGAGCACCAGAAAGTAGCGTTTCCATCTTTAATTGGAACTGGTGAAAAGCAGTATGATAATGATCTATAATATTTTGAAAAATTTCTGATGCTGTAACCTCGTTATAAGTATGTGAAGTTTTATTTCTGCTTTTAATCATGTCCATCCAAACCTCACCGTCTTTTACTAAATTCATTAAAAAAGCCTCTCTACTAGCATCTCTAGAACCTGTAATATTGGTATTTCCTTGGTATTCGGCGTAATCCTTCATTACATTCCATGCTAACTCATGTGTATATTCAAAGCGTTGAATAAGGCCTTCTCTTATAATTTCATCTAATACTAAATTGGTGTTTTCTAAATCTTTAGGCATGTTGATAACATGAAGTTTGATATAATCAACAGCTTCATCTAATTTGTATAATGCCTTTTTGTAATTAGAAAATCTTTGCTCCCAACGTATATCTTGTTCCATCTTTAATTTTGATGTTATAGTATTTTATAAATTTAGCCAATATATAATCTAAACCCAATCTACACCTTTTTTTAACCAGTTTAACGTTTCTTCTTCTAAACTATTGGGTTGAGCTTTATAATCATAAACCCAAGATGCAACTGGTGGCATACTCATTAATATAGATTCTATTCTACCATCGGTTTCTAAGCCAAATTTTGTCCCAGAATCATACACCAAATTAAACTCGGCATAACGGCTACGGCGTTGTAATTGCCATTGTTTTTCATCTAATGTAAAGTGTTTCTCTCTGTTTGCATTGGCTAATTGCGTATAAATAGGAACAAATGAATTTCCCACCGCTTTAGAAAAATCAAATAATTGCTGCCAGTTTAATTCAGTATTCATCGGCGTAAGCCTATCATAAAAAATACCTCCAATACCTCGGGTTTCATTTCTATGTTTGATAAAGAAATAATCGTCGGCCCATTTTTTGAACTTAGGGTAAAAATTAACATGGGATTGATCACATACCCCTTTTAAATGTTGATGAAATGCTTGAGCTTGTTTTGGAATTACATAATGCGGCGTAACGTCTATTCCACCACCAAACCATTGCAGGGTTTCATGTTCTGCCTGCATTTCAAAGTACCTGATATTCATGTGAATAATAGGCACCCAAGGATTGTGAGGATGTAAAACTATAGACACTCCGGTTGCAAAAAACTCTTCCTGATCTGTTTTAAAAGCTTTTTTAACCGCATCGGGTAGTTTGCCATATACAGCAGAAAAGTTAACACCGCCTTTTTCTATTAAGGCACCGTTTAATAATACTTTGCTTCTGCCACCGCCGCCGCCTGGGCGCTCCCAGTTTTCTTCTTCAAATAAAGCTCCTCCATCTAAAGCAGTTAAACTGTTAACTATATTTTCTTGGATTTTCTTGTAATCCTGTGCTATTGTATTTTTATCGAGCATCAGCTTAAAGTTAATTTTAATTTGTTTCTATAGGCAGATAGTAATTGTGTTTTAGAAATAAAACCCACAAAATCATCATTATCAAAGGCTGGCAAATACCATAAATCTGATTCTTCAAATTTATTTAAAATTAAATCTATTGATTGGTGAATTTCTACTCTATAGGTAGTGGTAGAAATGAGCTCTTTAATATTGGTATGTTGATGCATTTCTGGATTAAACAACAACTTTCTAACTTGGTTAAATAGAATAAAACCTACATATTCTTCTTGTTCATTTTTGCAAACAATAATGTTTTTAGTAGATTTTTTTAAAACCGTTAATAAATCGGCAAAAGAATTATTTTCATAAATTATATCATACTCTGTATTTAAAATCTCGTGAGGTTTGATCATGGTTAAAATATTCTGATCATAATCTTCAGTAAATATTTTTTTACCCGCCATTAAATGTTTCACATCCATGGCGTAGGGTTCAAACACTTTGGCAATGGCAAAAGAAACCGTTGCAACAATCATTAACGGAATCATTAATTCATAACCTCCGGTAACTTCGGCAATTAAAAAAATACCTGTTAAGGGTGCATACATTACTCCGCTGAGTATGCCGCACATGCCTACCAAAATAAAATTATTAACGGGTAAATTAATAAAATCAAGTTTATTGATCAGATTGGAAAAGAAAAACCCCATAAAAGCTCCTGTAAACAGGGCTGGCGCAAAGTTTCCTCCACTTCCACCGCTGGCTAAGGTAATAGAGGTTGCGAATACTTTGGTAAGAAATATTAAGCCTACAAATAAAATAAGCATCCAATCATTATAACCATTAAGGTTGAAAAAGCTTCCTTTTAGTATGTTTTGAGGATTTCCAGATGCTAATAGTTTTACACTTCCATAGCCTTCGCCAAAAAGAGGCGGAAATACAAAACAGAGTAAGGCAATAATTAATCCTCCAAATAGCGCTTTAGAATAATTATTCCATTTTAATTTTTTGGTGAAAAAATACTCTACTTTATGGGTTGCTCTTGCATAATAAACAGATACCAAGCCGCTAAAAACACCTAAAAGAAGGTAATATGGAACGTTTCTATGATCAAACTCTTGTAGGTTTTTAAAATCAAACAAAATATCATCATCTAAAATGATTTTGGATAGTAAAGCCCCACTTACAGCAGCTATAATTAGAGGAATAAAATCAGAGAAAACAACGCCAACCAGTATCACCTCAACTGCAAACATAACCCCGGTAATAGGTGCGTTAAATACTGCTGCAATGCCCGCTGCAGAACCACAGCCTAATAATAAAATTCTTTCTTTATAACTGAGGCGATAAGTTCTGGCAAAGTTAGATCCAATGGCGCCTCCTGTTACAGCAATAGGTCCTTCTAAACCAGAAGACCCTCCAAAACCTACTGTAATTGCGCTAGTAAGGAGTTGTGCATACATTTTGTATTTAGGAATTACGCCAGATCTTTGAGAAATATCTTGTAAAATATTAGACACTCCTCTTCCATCTTTACCTTTTAAAAAAACGGTTACTACCCAAACAGTAATTAAAATTCCGACTAGGGGTAAAAAAAGATTGAGATATGGATAATTGAAGATTTCTAATTGATGACCTATAAGTAAATGGATTTTGTGTACGGAGTATTTTAATATAATGGCGGCAAATCCGGCTGATAGCCCTACCAAAATGCCCGAAAGGATAAGGAATTGATTTCTGCTTAAATGTTGATAAACAAACCTTAATACAAGCTGATGATGCTTGAGGTATTTCATGTATTTAATTCTCTATGTAATCTAAATCTTTACCATAAGTTTCTTCTAAATTATATACTGCAAAAAATGCAATTAGAAGTGTGGTAAAACCTACAATTAACGCTGCATTTATGATACCGAACGGTGTTTTAAGCCATTCGAAACTTAAAGTTACTAAAACAACAGAGCCTCTAATAAAATTAGGAACAGTTGTAGTAACGGTAGACCTTAAGTTAGTGCCAAATTGCTCGGCTGCAATGGTAACAAAAATTACCCAGAATCCGGTAGAAACGCCTAAAAGAACACAAATCCAATGATAAGTGGTGGCACTAATTCCTTTAGAGAATAAAAATATTAATATGCTAATTAAGGTTGCAAATAAGAAAACGACGACTATCTTTTTTCTAGTTTTAAAAATTTGACTCAAAAATCCGGTGAGCAAATCTCCAAGTGAGATACCTATATAAGTGTATAAAATTCCTTTGCCTGCACTTAAGGGGTCTGTAGCTCCCATGGCTTTTCCAAACTCTGGAGCAAAAGTGATGAGAACACCCACTACAAACCAAACCGGCAATGCAATTAAAGTACAATTGATGTACTTTTTAAATCGGCTCCATTTATTAAAAAGCATAAAGAAATTCCCCCTAGAAACATTTGAATCTGTTATGTTGATGTACATTCCAGATTCCATTACCCCTAATCTTAATAATAATAAAACAATACCCATGGCGCCTCCAATAAAATAAGCGGTTTGCCATTGAAATCGCTCGCCAACCCAACCCGCCAAAACGGCTCCTAATAAGCCTATTGCTGCCACCAACATGGTGCCATAACCTCTTTTTTCTTTAGTCATACTTTCTGCCACCAAGGTAATTCCAGCACCTAACTCACCAGCAAGCCCCACTCCTGCAATAAACCTGATAATTGCATAACTATTTACATCAGTTACAAAACCATTTACAATGTTGGCTAAAGAATACATTAATATGGAGCCAAATAAGACTTTTAAACGACCCAATTTATCGCCCATAATGCCCCAAATAATTCCTCCAACCAACATCCCTATCATTTGCGCATTTATTAATTTTACGCCAACACTTAAAAGTTGATCTTCTGGAACACCAATAGATTTTAAACTTTGCACCCTAATCACAGAAAACAGTACTAAATCATAGATATCAACAAAATAGCCTAAAGAGGCTACTATAATTAATAAAATAACATTCTTATTACTGCTTACTTTCATAAAATTGGTTACTTATAATTGAGGTATGAAATTACAATTTATAGCACAAAAAAAAAGCGTCTCGAAAAATTTCGAAACGCTTTTTTAATTAATCAAAAAAGAAAATACTTTTACCTATTTTGGTAATAACACTGCATCAATAACGTGAGTTACACCATTGCTAGATACTGCATCTGCGATGGTTACTTTTGCATTGTTAATCATTACTACACCGTCTTTAATGGTTACTTTAAGCTTTCCACCTTGTACAGTTGTTAATTCCATACCGTCTTGCAAATCTGCAGCTTTAACAGCTCCAGCTACTACATGGTAAGTTAATACTTTAGCTAAATCGCCTTTCATTTCTGGCTTCAATAAATTATCAACCGTTCCGGCTGGTAATGCAGTGAAAGCTTCGTTGGTTGGTGCAAAAACTGTGAATGGACCTGTTCCACTTAAAGTTTCTACTAAATCAGCGGCTTTTACGGCAGCAACTAAAGTAGTATGATCTGCAGATCCTAATGCGTTTTCAACAATATTTTTTGATGTAACCATCATGGCTCCACCAACCAATACGCCTTCTTCAGTAGCAGCTGAATCAACCATTGACATGCTATCTACAGCCATAGAATCTGCATCAGCTTCAGCTTGTTTGTTAGAGTTACAAGCAGTAAGAGTTAAACCTAAAATTGCAACTACTGCAAAAGATTTTAAGAAATTTTTTTTCATGTTTTATTTTTTAATGGTTTTAAAATGATAAACGATATTGAGGCTATAACAGTTTTTTTTTGAGAAAGTTTTGATACCCGATTTATTTATGGTTGATAAACTTAGTTTACTATAAGTTTATCCTTCTTTAAAATTGGGTTAACGATAGCAGTGAAAATCCCTTCCTGACCGGCAAGCAGGCTTTTGCTTTTTTGGAGCAAAAGATTGTAACGAATAGCGTGTTAAAACCCCCAAATTAATATTCAATGGTACTTTGTTGATTTTTTTTTACTGAAATGAGCTTATTAAACATTAAAACATTAAACATTTTAAAGTTTTTGTAGTTTAGATGTTGATGGAAAATTTTCAATACTATAATCCGACTAAAATTTTATTTGGTAAAGATGTAATAGATCAACTTTGTACAGAGGCTAGTGTATATGGTAAAAAATGCATTATTATTATAGGACAAGGTTCTGTTAAAAAAAGTGGTTTGTACGCGAGGGTGCTTTCTTTAATGAACATTAGTGGCTTAGAACATGTAACTTTTGAAGGTGTAAAATCTAATCCACTTTACCAGGATGCAGAAGAAGCTATTGAATTAGCCAAAGAAAATAAGGTAGATTTAATTGTGGCTATTGGTGGGGGATCTGTAATTGATACCGCCAAAGCTGTTGCAATGGGCTTTTACGCTGATCATTCTGTTTGGGATTTTTATTTACAAAAAGCACCCCGACCAACAAAAGCACTTCCGCTCTTAAATATTTTGACCCTTGCTGCAACTGGTACTGAAATGAACTCGGCAACGGTACTGCAAGACACGGTTTCTGGAATGAAGAAAGGATATAGCGCCCCTTGTTTGTTTCCTAAAGTTTCTTTTTTGGATCCTACTTTTACGCAAACTGTTCCGCTTAATTATACGGCTTATGGTGTTGCCGATTTAATTTCTCATTCCTTAGAGCAATTTTTTGGAAAAGGTGATGCGCCTTTATCAGATTTGTATACTGCATCTGTTATTAAACTGGCTATTGATTATGGTTTAAAAATTAGGAAAGATCCTGAGAATTTTGAATACCGCTCTCAAATTATGTGGCTGGCTACTAATGCTTTAAACGGAACTTTAAAAGCCGGAAAAAATTCGGGAGATTGGGGCGTACATGGTTTAGAACATACTTTAAGTGTATTATATGATATTCCGCATGGTGCAGGTTTATCTATTGTTTATCCGGCTTGGTTAAAACAACATCAACCTCAAATAAATGCTAAACTGGCTTTTTTAGCAAAACATGTTTTTGAAATACAAGAAACTGATGAAGTTTTAGCAGCAAATATTTTTATTACTCAATTAGAAGCATTTTTCACCCAAATTGAAACTCCAATACGTTTAAACCAGGCTGATATTCATATAAATGATCAGGAAAAGATCATCTCTAATTTTAAACTGAATAAAGTAACCGGCTCTGTTTATCCGTTAGGAGAAAAAGAATATGAAGAGATTTTAGCTAAAATGTGGTAATTTATATATTAGATGATGACAATCATTTGTGAGTTTGATTATGCTTAGCTTCTACACACCTTTGCTGAACGTATATTTGTTGTAACCACCGCAAGAAAGCGTTTCTACGATTGCAGCGAGTTAGATAAGTAGATGATACTGGACGTAAAAGTTCACAATACTACTTTAAAAAACTACCGCAAGGAAGAAATGAAAGATAGCAGTGAGTGAGATGAGTAGAATATAATGAATGTAAAAGTTCATTAAACTACAATCAAAACGGAATCAGTTAGACTGGTTCCGTTTTTTGTTTTAAACAGCTTTTTTTAATTACAAATTCTATAAATTTTTAGGATATAATAGAAAACCAGAATCATGAGTAAAGCTGATTACAATCCTATATACAGGCTTTAAATTAGCCTTATATTTGTATCAGCTACTGCAAGAAGGAAGTAATTCCATTATTACAGCAAGTGAGATTGTAGATAATAATACATGTTAAAATGTATAAAAACTACATCAAACGGAATCGGTTTATACTGGTTCCGTTTTTGTTTTGTTGTATTTAGTATTTATCCCCCATTCCAATCCTAAACAATCTATTCCCTCTTCAATATTTCGTCATTTATCATAAATTGTTTTTTCTTAAGCTTATTAATTAGGATATTTAGCCTAACATGAATGTTTCTGCTAAAACCCTTAAATGGGCATTAAGATTTTATCCTCCTTTATTTTTTCAAAGAATTTGGGTGGTTAAATTTGGAACCGATTTTAAAACTGTAGAAGTTAAAATCAACAAAAGCATTTTAAACATCAATTTCAACAAATCTATTTTTGGTGGAACAATTTTTAGCGCTACCGATCCATTTTATGCCATATTATTTGATCAAGTTTTAAGCTTACGAGGTTTTAAAAGTAGAGTATGGCTAAAAAGTGCCAGCATTCAATATTTAAAACCCGGTAGAGGCAATCTTTACTTCAAAATTGAGATCAGTGATGAAGATATTGCCGAAGCTGAAGTTGCTTTAATAAAAATAGGAAAATTCATAAAAACTTATAAAATAGACTTATTTGATGCCGAGGGCATACTTTGCGCAACCGCCATAAACGAAGTATATATTAGAAATCTTTTCCATGGAGAACAACATACCGTGGCCTATTAAATGAAAGCAAAAGTATTTATAAATGATGCATCTTATTTAGCCAAGGGCTTTTTAATTAGTACTGATAAATCCTTATTAGACTTTGATTTTATCTTTAACTTTTTAAATCATCAATCTTATTGGGCCAAAGGAATTTCAAAAGAAAAGCTACAAATGGCTATTCAAGAGTCTGTTTGTTTTGGCATTTATCATGAGCAGCAACAAATAGGCTTTGCCCGAGTAATAAGTGATAAAAGCACTTTTGCATATTTGGCTGACGTTTTTATTATCCCGGCTTACCGGAAACAAGGCTTATCTAAATGGTTAGTTCAAACTATTTTGGCTTACGCCGATTTTAAAGACCTCAAAAGATGGTTATTAGCTACCGCTGATGCCCATGAATTGTATAAAAAATTTGGTTTCGACTCTTTAAGTCAACCAGATAGATTTATGCAAATATTTACGCCTTACGCTAACACTCCGTAAAGCATGAACAGACTAAAAGCTTATCAGGTAAAACAAATGATTTGGCAAGGTGAAGGGGTAAATTTAGATTTCAAAAAAACCATTACCTCTTGCGAAAAAATAGCCAAAACCATGGTTTCCTTTGCTAACAACAAAGGTGGAAAGCTTTTTATTGGCGTTGCAGATGATGGCACTATTAAAGGTGTAAAATCTGAGGACGAAGAAAAATACATGATAGAAAAAGCAGCCACCTTTTTTGCCAAACCCATGTTAGAGCCTACGTTTGAAGAAATTTACATAGACGATAAAATGGTTTTGGTAGTTGATATTCCAGAAAGCGACATGAAACCTCACTATGCCTTAGCTGATGACCAAAAATGGTGGGTTTACATTAGAGTAAAAGATAAAAGTGTGCTGGCCAGCAAAATAGTGGTAGATGTTTTAAAAAGAGAACATCAACAAGATGGTGTTTTAATAGAGTACTCCTCCAAAGAAAAAGCTTTATTAGAATATTTAGAACAAAACGATAGAATTACGCTTAAAGAATATGCAGCTTTGCTCAATCTTTCTAGAAGAAGAGCTTCCAGAATTTTAGTAACTATGGTATTAGCAGGAGTGGTTAGGGTGCATACTACCGAAAAAGAAGAATTTTACACCGCCAGTTAACGGCGACCTCAATATTATGTTAAAGCCAATTTATCAGAAGTTTAAACCTTATTATAAAGAAAATTTAACCTTAGCCATACCTGTTGTGATTTCACAATTAGGGCATACTTTGGTACATACCGCTGATAGTGTGATTGTAGGGCAATTTGCTGGCACCATTCCGCTGGCGGCAGTTTCTTTAGTGAACAGTATATTTATGGTAGTTATGGTAATAGGTATTGGGATTTCTTATGGCCTCACTCCTCTTATTGCACAAGAAAACGGCAGAAACAACCAAGCAGAATGTGGCCGCTTGTTAACCAACAGCTTGCTGCTCAACGTTATTTTTGGTTTCCTGCTGTACGGTCTTATTTATTTTGGTTCTGTTTTCGCAATGGATCACATGAATCAATCGCCAGAAGTGGTTGTACAATCTAAACCTTACATGGAATTATTAGGCTTTTCTATCATTCCATTAATGGTGTTTCTTACTTTTAAACAATTTGCAGAAGGCTTAGGTTTCACCAAACAAGCCATGATGATTTCTATATGGGGAAACGTCATCAATATTGTTCTCGGAATTATTTTTGTAAAAGGAATGTTTGGCATCCAGCCCATGGGTGTGGTTGGCGTGGGTTACAGTACCCTGATAGACCGAAGCTTAATGGCCGTAGTAATGGTTATTTATATTTTTAAGTCCAAACATTTTAAAGGTTACCTAAGAAATTTCACACACAAACATTTATCAAAACATTACCTTAAAAGAATTTTTAAACTGGGCGCTCCTACCGCTTTACAATATACTTTTGAAATTAGTACGTTTAGTGCCGCAGCCATTTTAATTGGCACTATTGGGGCAGTTGAACAAGCTGCCCACCAAGTAGCTATTAATTTAGCGGCTACCACTTATATGATGGCCAGCGGAGTTTCGGCTGCCGCCACCATACAATCTGGAAATAGTTTCGGGAAAAACAACTTCATTTATTTGCGTTTATCAGCCATTAGCAGTTACCATATTGTTTTAATTTTTATGAGTGTAACGGCAGTACTATTTATTGCATTTCACCAATACTTGCCCATGTTTTATTCTAAAGATGCGGCAGTAATACAAATTGCAGCCGGCTTACTGTTAATAGCAGCTATATTTCAGTTATTTGATGGCGCACAAGTAGTAGGTTTAGGCATACTGCGTGGCCTTGGCGATGTAAATATCCCAACGCTCATCACCTTTGTATCTTATTGGTTGGTGGGTTTACCTGTTGGTTATTTTTTAGGCATAAAGCTAGATTATGGTGTGAGCGGCATTTGGTATGGCTTGTGTTTAGGTCTGTTTACCGCCAGTGTGTTACTTTTTTATCGTTTTCAAAAACTCACCAAGAGAATGATTGTTGTTTAAAAAAAGAAGCCAATGAACCGCGATACACAACTCCAAAGCATAAGACCCCAAATTACTGTAGAAGATTTAACTAATGAACCTATGGAACATTTTCAAAACCATACCTTAAGGCAGGTTTTAAAATTACAAAACGATGCTTTGTTAGCCATCTGTAAGGATTTCCTTCAAACCAAGTACAAAAATTTTGAAGGCAGAGACCAAACTATTAAAAACTCCTTATTACATGAAGCGCTAAAAACAGATCAGGCTTTAAAAAAACTACTATACGGAATGGTGATTGGGCATTTTACTTCCGATGAACTCAATTTCTACATCCTCCATAAATCAGAAATCAATAAAAGATTGGTGGAATTTATATTTAAACGCCTTTCTACACAGCTGAGTTTTTAATCTCCAAAAAAACACATCACAATGGTAAGTTTAGAAACATTTAGGCAATTAGCTTTATCATTTAAAGACGCTACCGAGGAGCCTCACTTTGAAAAAGCGTCTTTTAGAGTGAAGAAAAAAATATTTGCCACCTTGGATGTCTCTCGCAAACAAGCTGTTTTAAAACTATCTGAAATTGATCAATCTGTTTTTTCTTCTTTTGACCAATCAATAATTTATCCGGTTGCAAACAAATGGGGAAAGCAAGGATGGACCGTTATTGAACTTGAAAAAGTTAGAGAAGATATGCTAAAAGATGCCTTAACAGTTTCTTATTTTAATGTTGCAAAATAGTTTCTAAAAGCAATATCTAAATCACACACCTGGCTAATCAAAATCAATCATCTGTATAACCAAGTATTCAATTATTCTTGATAAAAAGAAATAGGTCTGTATTTCTAAATCTCATTTTTATTTCAAAAACAGCCTTTAAACATCCTTAAATAAGGTATTTTATGTTTTGGCACAGTTATAGATTAATGGGTTAAAAATATATATAATCATGAAAAAAATAATCTTATTCTCATTATTGGCAATTTCAATAGGCTTTACAGCTTGTGAAAAAAGCAAATCTGGTACTACACAAATGAATGTGAAAATTACAGATGCACCAGGCGATTACGATGCGATTATATTAAACATTAAAGAAATTAATGTAATCACTTCTGAAGGTTCTTCTATTTTAGATGTGGAGGCAAAACCTTTCGACATTCTTAAATTTAGAAATGGTAGAGATACATTAATTGCTTCTCAAAACATTTCCTCAGGAACGTTAAAAGAAGTAAGATTGGTGTTAGAAGCTACCGGAAACAAAATTGTAGTAGATGGTATAACTTATGATTTAACTACGCCAAGTGGGCAAACTTCTGGTGTAAAATTAAAAGTTCAGGAAGATTTATTAGACGGTGTAGCTTACACGCTTATTTTAGACTTTGATGCTGCAAAATCTATAGTACAAACTGGCAATGGTAAATACATTTTAAAACCAGTAATTAGAGCTATTCCAAACGCAGTTTCAGGTGCAATTGTTGGTACTGTTAGTCCTTTATTATCTGCTCCAAAAATCTATGCTATAAACGGTTTAGATACCGTTGGAACAATAATAGATGCCACTGGTAAATTCTATTTTAACGGAATGGCAACTGGTTCTTACAAAATCAATTTTGAAACATCAGCACCTTACATCAACAAAACATTAACAGATGTTAATGTAACAACAGGTACAGTAACTAATGTAGGTACAGTGAATTTAGCTAACTAATTCATTCTCCAAATACAAAAAAGCCCCGATTTAATAAAATCGGGGCTTTTTTTGTTGCATCCATTGACTATTGACTATCATCCCATCAACCAAAAACTAACTCTCCTCTTTAAAAAACAAAGTATAATACTTCATTCCTTTTTCTGCATCAAACCCCTCTTCCATTAGTTTACGATCACCGTGAATATAAACATGGAAGTTTTTATCCAGTTTCAATACCGTTTTATAATTGCTGTTTTGCTTTTTTACCGCTTGGTTAGAAATATCAAAACCATTGCTTAAAGGCGTTTCAAACTCCTGCTCGTAATTTTGAACCATAGATTTAAAAGAATTTGAAGCCGTTTCATTCCCAATTACCTCATTAGAAAACTCATCAAAATCAAACTTTTCCTTCTCCTTAAAGTACTTCATAGATTTGTTGAGTAAATCTATTTTATCAGGCTTAGAAATGGTAAAATCTTCATCAATCTTCTCATTCACAAAGTTTTTGTATAGCCCTAAAACGTTATTGGTTTGGTTAAAACTGTCGTTTCTAATTTTTAGCTTTAAAAAATCGTCTTTCCAATATACGGCAGCATCTTGAGTTTTATTGGTTTGGTCAATCACCACCACTTTATAACCTTCTTCACTTTCGGTATTGATAATTAAACAGCCTTTATCTAGCTTTTGAATGTTAATGGCTTCTTGCTCATAACTCAGGTTAAAGCCTCCAGCATCTGGATAAACCTTTAAATAAGTTTCTTTAGTTTCTGATTTAAAAATTCCTAATGCCTGGTGTAACTCCCCTTCTATTTGCACATCGTTAAACAACACCACATACACTTCTCCCGATTTAATTTTAGGATGTGTAGATACATCATATAAATGGCGGGTTAACTGCTGACTTAAATCATGAAAATTATTAGTGTTTTCGAAGCATTTCTTTGCATAATGATAAACCTCATTTAATGCTAAATCATTACCAGAGTGCATAAATCGATACACTTCATTCACTTTCTCAAAAGGCTTTAAGAAATATTGCATCAACAGGTTATTCAACAATTCATCATGAAGGGTTAAAGGTGCATCAGACAAAACAAAATAATCGTCCTGAGATTTGTTTCCGGCTTTATGTACTGATAGTTGCTCCAGCGAAGCTTCAAAAGAAGTAATCATGCTGCGAAAATAGTGGAATTATAATTTTTAAGCTGATTTATTTTGTAATGATGGCATCATGCTGTTAGAAGAATTTTATGTGGCTAAAGCCAATTGAATATTTATCTTTTTATCAGTTGCTTAAAAGCAAAGCAATTAACACTATTTCATTTTGCGCTATACAGAGTAATCAATTGCAGTTTGGCTTTAGTATCATCTAAACTTATTTAAAGGAGGAAATACTATTTCATTTTACATAATATAAGAGTGATCAATTGCAGTTTGGCTTTAGCCAACTGAATAAAAAAAATCTTCCTTGTTTCGCTTTAGCATCATCTAAACTTATTTAAGTAAGGAAATACAATTTCATTTTACACTATACAGAGTAATCAATTGCAGTTTGGCTTTAGCCAACTGATTAAAAAAAATCTTCCTTGTTTCGCTTTAGCATCATTATAAACTTATTTAAGTAAGGAAATACTATTTCATTTTACACTATACAGAGTGATCAATTGCAGTTTGGCTTTAGCCATCTGAATAAAAAAATCTTCCTTGTTTCGCTTTAGCATCATTATAAACTTATTTAAAAGAGGAAATACTATTTTCATTTTACACAATATATAGTGATCAATTGCAGTTTGGCTTTAGCCAACTGATTAAAAAAAATCTTCCTTGTTTCGCTTTAGCATCATATAAACTTATTAAAGAAGGGAAACACTATTTCATTTTACACTATACAGCGTGATCAATTGCAGTTTGGCTTTAGCCAACTGATTAAAAAAAATCTTCCTTGTTTCGCTTTAGCATCATTATAAACTTATTAAAGAAGGGAAACACTATTTCATTTTGCACTATACAGAGTAATCAATTGCAGTTTGGCTTTAGCCAACTGATTAAAAAAAATCTTCCTTGTTTCGCTTTAGCATCATTATAAACTTATTTAAGAGAGGCAATGCAATTTTCATTTTACACAATATATAGTGATCAATTGCAGTTTGGCTTTAGCCAACTGATTAAAAAAAATCTTCCTTGTTTCGCTTTAGCATCATATAAACTTATTTAAGTAAGGAAATACTATTTCATTTTGCACAATACAGAGTGATCAATTGCAGTTTCAATTAAATTTAGTATTTCAATTCATATTCTCGCCGCTCATAGCCGCGGTTTGCCTAGTCCTTTTGCTTCAGCGCAAAAGGACCAAAACGCCGCCGCTGCGCCATTAGCTACAAAGTTTCTTCTTTAACCTCTTCATCACAACCGCTAATGCCAAGGCGGGATTTAAACGGTTATGAATGGTTTGTGCTAGATGTTCTGAAGTTAATTTTGAAATTCACTATTCCAATGGAGTTTATGCCTTTGCAAAGCAATACAGCAGAGCAACAAAGCAAGGATGGCCTTTGAAAATTTGGAAAGGAAGGCCAATAAATCTTTTGTAGAAACTTACATAAAAGAAGAACCTCAGCAAACCGACGAGTGTTGCATAAACTTTGTTAATCCACTGACGTTCCCACGGCTTCGGTTTGCCTGCCTGCCGGCAGGCAGGCGGTTAAAGATTTATTGAGGCTTACTGATCAAATATTCATCAAGCCTTGATTTTTTGGTTACTTTTTTATCAAGAAAAAAGGAACTAGGCATGTCCCGCCATTAGGGACGGAGAGGCTTGTGGGTTTGGGCTTAAGTAGCTTAATTGATAAACAGTACTTCAATTCAAATTCTCGCCGCTCATAGCCGCGGTTTGCCTAGTCCTTTTTTCGCAAGTTTATATTGTTTTAATTGCCCTCAAGCATGCTTACGCAGGATGCTTCAGCGCAAAAGGACCAAAACGCCGCCGCTGCCTGCCTGCCGGCAGGCAGGCGCCAATTGCTACAAAGGTTCTACAAATATTTCTTCAATGCTACCCGCAATCGCCAAGGCGGGATTTAAACGGTGTACTTTGGTTTGTCTGGCTACTTCTTTGGTTTGAGTCAAATTCACTATTCCAATTGTGTTGGTGTCTTTGCAAAGCCGATATGTAAAGCGTCAATGTAGGGAATAGTTAAATTCACTATTCCAATTAAGATTGTGTCTTAGCAAAGTTGCTATGCAGAGCGTCAATGTAGGGAATATCAATCAAGATCTATAAATCTAGCTCTGTGAACTTTGTGCTCTCTGTGGTTAAATAAACAACAGTCTTGCAAAACGGTTATACAAAGCTCCAAAGCAAGAATTACCTATAAATAATTAGGAAGCTAATATATTGCAAACGCCAAAGTATGGCTTTCATTAAAGCCTAATCATAAGCTTTACGCCAATAGCGAAATAAATGACCCCCGAAAACTGTATCTTCGCCCCAATATGGGTTACGCAAAAGAAAGAGGAAAGCTTGAAAAACTATCGACAAAGATTAGTGCTTTAACAAATTACGATGACAAAAGTCTCACCATCATCACAGATATATTTGAGCAATATTCTCATTCTATAAGAATATTAAAAAACAAAAATCCGGAGGCATTTACCAACCTCTACGAAAACGAATTACAACAAGTAAAATTGGTTAAACGACAATTAAAACTAAGTGAAGAAGCTGATCGCCAAGACAGTTTCATTAATTACAGAGATGCGCTATTAACTGCACTAAACAGTGCTATTAACGTAACAAAACAAATTGCGTAAAAGGTTAAGATAATTCAGAGTTTTATTGAAACAATCTCTTTCGTTTGTCATGGCGAGATACGAAGCAATCTGTTTATTTATTTGTCATTCCTAGGTACAGCCTGTCCCGATTTCTCGGGAAAGCAATCTGTTTGTAATTATCTTTTATTTGAAAAGGTACTGTTCTGCAAACCACAACCGATAGTCTGGCTTTACACTCATACGCCCTCAGGCATTAGGCGCAAAGGCCGGTAAACGTTGCAATCCAGTTTATTAATTTGGGCTTTTGCTTTTAAATAAAGCGAGTCTGAAGACTCTTTTCCATTATTTAATCCTTAGAGACGCTGCGCTAGAACTCTAAGGACAGAAAGGGGTTACAAGCAATTAAATATTTACTTGCTAAATTGTCTTTTGGTTATTCATTTCTATCAATAATTCAGCAATACGCTGTGTTTCAATAGTTGAAAATATGGGTTTAAAGTAGTTGATGTAACTAAGAAGTTCGTTTAATGTTAAAACCTTTACGTATTGAAACTCTTCTTTTGGTTTTGTATTAGTGAAAACAATGAGGTTCTTAACTGTTATTTTCCTATCACCCCAATGATGGTCGGTTAAACGAAGATGAAAATTGCTTATTTCATTTTTAAGCAAAATATATAATGCAAAATTACTTCTCTTGATTTGACTGACTGGTGAACGTAGGCTTAAATTCTTTAAAGATTTTTCGCTCCAGTTTTTTGTCTCTATTAAGAATATGCCTGATGGCGCAACAAGCAAATGGTCTATTTGAATTGATTTTATATAATCGTCTTCTTGTCTATTGTAAATTGCATTTGAGAAGGAAATGGAAAAGTCATTAATTAAAAAATGCTCATCTGATAGCGATTCTAATGTTTTAACAACTTTTTGTTCTCCTAAAGCACCATAAATGTAACTGTTAGAGTGATCAATAACCGATTTCTTTCTTTCAATTTCCCATAAAGCTGTTTGTGCACTTTCTTTTACTGCTATGTTAAATTGCGAGGTGATAAATTGATAGCGTTTACGCTTAACTTGTTGAATCTTAACATGGTGACGAATTGATTTTGTTACCTCAATATCAAAATTGCGCTCCTTATATATGAGTTGCCTTTTATAATTCCATTGTATAAAGTTCTTTCTTAGTTTTTGAAATAAGTTTGATGAACCGTCATCAGTCACAAAGTTTAACAGCTGTTTCAGTGCGTCAATTTCAGATAACAATATTAGTTCTGTTTGTTGTTTTTGTGCTGCTATAGTGATGTCTAACTGCTGCAAATCTGTATTGAGCGTATCTTTCTCCTGCTCAATAAGTGTTTCATGGTTAGTAATTAATTGTTGGCGGAAAGTTGAATATGAGTTTTGAAAATTAATTACTTCTTTTAAAGATTTGAAGTCATGAATGTGGTTCTCTTCTAAATGTGATTTTAAAGTCGAAAGTGACCCAATCATGTTATATGTCCTGCACATTCTGTCTGCCTATTTTTAAATTTTGTTTTTATTACTGATGCCTGTAAACAAGTTTAATAAATTCCCTCATTTAGCTCAAGTAAGTAGCATTTGCTTGTGAATTGAGTAATGTACTTTTGTCTGCTGTTACATCTTAACTAATTTAAGTTATGGTAAAGGCACAAGTAGTATTTACCCAATTACCCTTTCTTCATACCTGAGCCAAATGACCCAAATGAGGATTATATTAATGTTACTAATTGTGATGTTAAATTAATTTTGTCTAATAGATGACTCAAGCTTACAGCTTCACCTCTACTATCATCTATACTTTTAATAGAATAAATTACACTATCCTCATTAAAATTAGTTTTAAATAATAATTTTTTAGGCTCAATATTTACATCAATTAATTGTTTATGAATATGATTTTCTTCTAAATATTTATTATAGCACACTAAACAAAGTGAAAAAATATATTCTACTTTTAATTCTTTACCGTTGTAATCTTTCAATACTTGTTCAATTTCATTAGCAAACTCAGCTATTTCTAATTTTCTAAGTTCAATTTTATTATAAAGTACTGGTTTATATTGCTTCACATATATGAAAGTCAGCAAAACGGTAGGGAGAACAAAATTATTTTTCTCAAACTGAGTGAGTATTAATCTGGTATATGCAAAAAGTTTTTCTTGTTCTCTTAATGAAAGCTGTTTAGTGTCAATAATTAATGATGCATACTTTTTAAAATATTCATGGTCTCTTTTTAGTTGATCATATTTCAATCTATTCTCATGGCGAAAAAATTCGTCTAAATTGAAATATTCATACAAGTAATCAACAAACTCTTTTACACTTGGTGAAGGTATTTGATACTCAATGTCTATAAATCTTCTTAAATAATTTGCAGAGTCAATACTTTCACTTCCATAAAATCCTTTAATTGCATTGCATAATTGCTCTTTATCTATTGAAAGAACGAATACAATCCCTGGTACAGAAAAGAAATGTTTTACACATTCTAAAACTTGAACAGCATAATCAGGTTTACAACGATCTAATTCGTCAATTATAAATATTAGAGGTTTGCCGTTACATTCTTCTTGTATATACTTACCAAGTTCTATTTTAAATGCGTCTAAACTCTGTTTTTTGTCAGCATATTTTATCACTTCCTCTTCAAATAATTGGGTAGCTTCTTTTGTAATTGTATTAACTGCATCCTTAATTATTTCTGTATTAATGTACTTTTCTGCTAATGATTGAATTAGAATAGGAAACAAATTTTTTGACAATGTAACACTGTTTTTTAGGACTTTTTTAAAAGTAGACGTTGCGTCCTTGGGATTTATGTTTTTTAATTCAGCTAATAGCGCAACCATCGGTTCGCTATCGTAATCATTTTCCCAAGCGTTAAAATATATTGTTTTAAAATCTTTATAATTTAATTTCTGACGCCACATTTTTACAAACGTGGTTTTGCCTGCACCCCATTCATTGTTAATTGCTAAAACGAAACCATCTGCATAGTTATAAACTATTTGCGTAAGTACATCTGCATATTGCTCACGATTTAACTTACAATTTAAGAAGGGATTATTAATGTCAATTTCTAGTTCATGATGCTTTAGTTTCATAGATAAGTTTTGTTTTATTACATGTTTTAAATTAAGGCAATTAAAAAAATAAGTTGATGGGATAAATAAATATTAAAAATGATTTATTTGATTTCTTTGCCTTTTATTTCTAAAAAATAAATAATCGTATCACATCACAAGTTCAGAATAATCATACAAATCATATCAATCACAGTTCAGACAATTACCCCGCTATTCCACTAATAAACGTATCTACAAAAGATATAATCCTTCCAGTTATCCTTTCTGCAATAGAGGCTCTTTCTTTTAAAGCTGGTCGAACTTTCACCAAACTCATTACATCATCACGTAAAGGTGCTTTTTCTGTGAAAAGGTATTGACCAATAATGTCCTGCAACTTTTCTGAATCCAGATTTTCTTCTTCACTCATTTTCTGCAAAGCACTTCTTCGTTCTTCGTTCCAGTACACTTCAAAAGCTTCGGGTATTTCTTCAGAATCTGTAATGTTGGGTAAATTCACTTGAATAAACTTCTCTATTAATTCGCGTTTACTACGCAAACTAACATCTCCGGTCATAATTTCTATTAAAGCTTTGCGCTGTTTCTCTTGTTCTTCTGGCTTGGCATCTTTTAGTTTTGCAAGTAGTTTAAGAATATAGGTAACATTAATATCATCCCTATGTATCAGCTCCAATTCAAAATCTATATCATTTAGAATAGAAGCCTTTTCTTTTGCATCGCCAGTTTTAGTCTTTTGATACAAGTCGAGGTATTTACTTTTATAATCCTCAAATTGTTGAGCAGTCATAGAAAGCTGGTCGAAGCTGAACTCCGTAAAAGTGGTCAATACGTTTTTTAATCGCATTAATTCTCTAAAAGCTTTAATAAATGCCAGCTCTTCTTCTTCACTTCTTAAATCATTTACGCTGTTTACCGTTGGTGCTATTTTAAGCAAATCAATGTATGCAGTGTTAAACTTCTCTACATAATCCTCAAAAGGCTGCATAATGATTTCATCCTTTGCATTAATGTTTGAGAATAAAGTAATGGCATCATCTGTAGCTTCTTTTAAATTTCTAAAGCAAACAATATTACCTTGAGATTTTACTTCATTTAAAATACGGTTGGTACGAGAAAATGCTTGAATTAAACCATGATGTTTTAGGTTTTTATCTACATACAAGGTGTTTAGCATTTTACTATCAAAACCTGTTAAAAACATGTTTACTACCAAAAGCAAATCTATTTGCTTGTTTTTTACCCTTTTGGCAATGTCATTATAGTAATTATAGAATTTCTGACTGTCTTTACTGGTAAAATTAGTGCCGAATTGCTTATTGTAGTGTTGTATAAAATCTTCCAGATCATCTCTGCTGTGTTGTGTAAGGTATTCTTCTTGGTCTTCGGCAGCCATAGAAAACTCCTCATCGGGTACAAAACCAACCGCATCTTTATCATCCTCGTTGGCTTGGTAAGAGAAAATAGTAGCTAATCTTAAGTTGTGCTCACCAGCTTCTTTTTTCTGTATAAATAGCTTATAATAAGCTACTAAAGCATCAATACTTGAAACGCAGAATAAACCTGTAAACTCCTGACCATGTGTTTTACGACTATGGTTATTAATAATGTAATCTGTAATATTATTTAAACGCTGCGGCGCATCCATTACTTCTGCCTCATCAATAGCTTCTACCTCTATATCTAAAATGTGGTCTTTCTTTTTAAACGTACGGATATACTCTACCGAAAACTTTAGAACATTCTCATCTCTAATGGCATCGGTAATTACATATTTATGCAAACAATCGCCAAAAAGCATGGTGGTGGTACGTTTACCAAACTCATTTTTTCCGGCGTTTTCTTCAAATATGGGTGTTCCTGTAAAGCCAAACAGTTGGCAATTGGCAAAGAATTTCTTGATACTTTCATGTGTTTGCCCAAACTGACTGCGGTGGCATTCATCAAAAATAAAAACAATGCGTTTATCTTTTAATGTGTCCATATTATGCAGATACTTAGTTTTACTAATAGCAGTATTCAGTTTCTGAATGGTGGTTACAATTAACTTATGATCGCCAATAAGTTGCTGTACCAAAGTATGAGTATTATTGGTGCTGTCTATGCTGTCTTTTTTAAAGGCATTAAATTCCTGACTGGTTTGATAATCTAAATCTTTCCTATCAACCACAAAAACCACTTTATGCACTTCCTTTAAATTGGTAAGAATTTGTGCTGCTTTAAAAGAAGTTAAGGTTTTACCCGAACCTGTAGTATGCCATATATACCCGTATTTAGTAGTAGTTTTTACCCGCTCAACAATGTTTTCTACTGCATAAAACTGGTACGGACGTAATACCATCAAAACTTTTTGGGTTTCATTAAGTACCACGTACTTGGTAATCATTTTTGCGATATGGCAAGGCTCTAAAAAAATTTCTGAGAAGGCTGCTAATTGCGTAATTAGTCTGTTTTTCTCTGTTGCCCAGTAAAAGGTTTGCTTAAAAGACCTTGCTTTAATAGGACTGTTGGCGTAATATTTAGAATTAACACCATTACTAATTACAAATATTTGGATGAACTGAAATAAGCCCTGCCCTGCTCCGTAGCTGTGTCTTTCGTATCGGTTGGTTTGGTTAAAGGCTTCTTTTAACTCTAAACCCCTGCGTTTTAATTCTATTTGTACCAATGGTAAACCATTGATAAGTATGGTAACATCATAACGGTTTTTGTAGCTGCCCACCATGCTAATTTGTTGGGTAACCTGAAACTCGTTTTGGCACCAATGAATTTGGTTAATGAGTTGTACCGTTTTGGCTTCTCCCTCATCATTTACATAAGGCACACGGTCTCTTAATAGCTTAGCTCTTTCAAATATGTTTCCTTTATTAATGTAATTGAGAATTTGTTTAAAGTCGTTATCGCTTAGGCTGCAATGGTTATGCTTTTCTAACTGAATTTTAAGGTTTTTCAATAATCCCTTTTCATCAGCAATGAGCACATTCTCATAACCCAAATCAACCAATTGGGAAACTAAATTATTCTCTAATATCTGTTCGGGTTGAATGGTCATTATCTTAAAAAGCTATTGTACTTTACTAATTCCCATTCAGCTTTTCCTTCTCCTTTACATAAATCATTAATTACTTCACTATATTTCTTTTCATCACATTTCAAATCAGTCCAATTTACTTGAATATTATTTTCCTGTATTAATCGATCTAATGGGAAATGTGGAGGTGGATATTTTAGCTTATCTGAACACCATAAATATTTTAGGTAAAGATTTAATAGTTTTTGTGCGACACCAAATTTTAATCCTTTCTCTGGTAAAATCGAAATATGTTCTGCGTTTACACATTCTTGTAATTTTTGAATGTTTTTGATGTGTTCTACCTCATTAATATTCCTGTTTAGATACTCGGTTTCAACCAATCCTTCAACACATTTAAATAAGGCCTTTTTAAAATCATTCTTTTGTTTATCAGTTATTTTAACTCCAGATTCTGAGGTATAAACATAAGCCCTAGCAAATGCTGCCGAAATGGTAGCAGCCCAAAACTGGTTTTTTAAAAAGTATTCTTTTTCTTGTTCAATGGTAGATGTTTTAGTCATTTCAGGGTATTGATTTATATTTTTTATTATTTAATCTTTTAAAATTTAAGCTTGTTTCGCCAAAGTTGATTAGTAAACCCACTTCTAAATTATAGGCTTCTAAATAGTTAATAGCCTGTGCCAAATGCACATCTTCCAATTTAATAAGCGCTTTTAATTCTACTGCTATTGCACCTTCAATTAAAAAGTCGACTCTTCTGGTGCCAATTTGTACTTCACGATAAAATATAGGCATTTCAAATTCTCTGCTGTGTTTAATTCCCGCCAAATTCATCTCTAATTCTAACGCTCTTTGATAAATCACTTCCTGAAAACCATTGCCCAACACTTTATGTACAGCCATAGCGCATCCAATTATTTTGGAAGTCAGCTCTGAGTATTTGTATTGTTCGTTTATCATCTTGTCTGAACTATGATTTTTTTGATTTTCTTGACCTTTCTATATGGCTATGATTTATGATTTGCTATTTTTTTTACTATTTCATATAAATTATCAGCAGGAAATTCATCTATAAGCTTTTTAAATAAATTGTTATTATCCCATAAACCAACTTTATTACCATTAACCTCAATTATATAATGTTCGCAGGTAAATTTATTATCATCATCAAGGTTGTTTGAATTTACTCTAGGGAAACCATTTGATATTAACATTTCTTTTAAATTTTTCATTTTGTTTGTTTTCATACCGCAATTAAGCTATTAAAGTGTCTGTCGTCAATAGTCATAAAATAAAATCGTCTGAACCTTGATTCTTGTGATTTTCTTGACTTTGCAATCTGGCTATGATTAGCATTTCCCATGCTATAAGCTCAAAAAAATCATATTAATCATAAAAATCACAGTGCAGACAATTGTCTGAACCTTGATTTTTGTGATTTTTTTGAACTTTCTAAATGGCTATGATTTAAAACTTTCCACTCTAAAAGCTCATTTTTAATCACCCTAATCATATTAATCATAGTTCTGACAATTGTATTTTTGTGATTTACTTAACCTTTCTAAATGGCTATGATTTAAAACTTTCCACTCTAAAAGCTCAAAAAAATCACCCTAATCATATAAATCATAGTTCTGACAATTGTATTCTTTTGATTTACTTAACCTTTCTAAATGGCTATGATTAAACATTTCCATATTATAAGTTCATTTTTAATCACCCTAATCATATAAATCACAGTGCAGACAATTACACAAACATCCTCTGCAACAAACCTTTTTTAAACCCTTGCATTTTCTCTACCTGCAAAGCCACCCTTTCTATCGCCTCATCTATCGAAGATAAAAAAGAAGCTATTTTTTGTTGTTCTATTAATGATGGAAAAGGAATCTTAAATTTCACTAAATCACTACCATTAATAGAATTTATTGTAGCACCAAGATTTTTATGAACCTCTTTTTTATACTCAGTGGTATCAAACCAATGAAATATAAAAAGATTAAATTTCGACCGATAAATACTCATAAACGCACCGAAAGCCTTACCTTCATTCTGTTTATTAATTATTGCATTTTTTCCAATTAATCTATTACTTCCATTCCTAACACATATTAAAATATCATTTTCTTTAACTGGATTAAAATTATTTGTTTTTACAAACACATTATCCTCAAAAACTAATTTTCTATTTTTTACATTTGAAGACCTTAGAACTAATACACCTTCAAGATCTATATCACTAGGACTATAAGTTAAACCATTAATTATCTTACCAACCTCCCCCAATTTCTTCTCCTCCCAATCAGCAAAATCATTCCCATTCTCATCCCTAAACCTCAACTCTTGATTAAATAATTGTTGCATTAACCCATTTTTATAGCTTTCTAAAAGCAATTTCTTTTTTTGTAAAAGTTGAATGCGTTGGTCTAGTGCTGTAAGGAAAGTGGCTATTTTTTTTTGTTCTTTTTGTTTCACTGGTATTTTTACATCCCAATTTTCAATAGTTCCTTTTGTAATATGTAACAATGCAAATCCATTCGATGAATTAGTCTTCATCTTTAAAGTCTGCTCGTCCAATAAATAAAATAAATATTTTTTATCTATATGTTCTGCATTTAACACCTTCCAAATATGATAGTGATAAATTGTTTTATTGCCATCCCATATTTTTGGACCAAAAGAAGCAGACCAAGCATATAAAAGGTCTCCATAATCACAAAATTTATCTTTAGGTAGCTCTAAGTCAGAAAAATACCAACTACTATTGGAAAAAAAATTTCCAACTCTAAGAACAGGATATCTCCCTTTTTCGAGAAGTTCTACCTGTTTATATGCTTTACCATTAATAAAAGTTGCGATTTCTCCTAACTTCTTCTCTTTCCACTCCCCTTCAAACCCCGGAAACCTTAACTCAGGTACTAATTTCTTCCCTTCCATATTTAAAACGGGGTTTCAATGTTTAACTCCTTACAAAACTCTGCTATGCTGGTATTTACTTCCTGCAATTCGGTTTCCAAGGTTTTTAATTCCTCTGAAACAGCTTTTAAGTCAATTTTATCTTCGGCTTCAAAAGTGTCAACATAGCGTGGGATATTCAGGTTAAAATCATTCTCTTCAATCTCTTTTAAACTAGCAACATGGCTATATTTAGCTATACTTTTTCTTTCGGTATAAGTTTTTACAATGAGTTCTACATCTTCATCACGTAAAGCATTTTGGTTGCCTTCTTTTATAAAATGTTCATCGCTACTGGCATCAATAAATATAATATCATCATCTGCTTTGCGGCATTTTTTTAAAACCAAAATACAGGTAGGTATAGAAGTACCGTAAAAAATATTTGCGGGTAAACCAATTACAGCATCAATGGCATTGCGTTCTTTAATCAAGTATTTACGTATATCGCCTTCGGCAGCACTTCTAAACAATACCCCATGTGGGAAAATGCTTGCCATAGTGCCATTATCTGCCAATTGGTAAAACATGTGGGTTAAAAAAGCATAATCGGCTTTGGTTTTTGGGGCTAAACGTCCGTATTCGCTAAAGCGTTCGTCATTATTATATAGTGGGTTGGCATCGCCTTTCCAATGGGCAGAAAACGGAGGATTTGCCACTACGGCTTCAAAACGTTTTTCTAAATGGCGAGGCGTTTCTAAAGTGTCTTCATGTTGGATATTAAACTCCCTAAAATGCACATCATGCAAAATCATGTTCATTCGGGCTAAATTGTAGGTGGTACGGTTTTGTTCTTGTCCGTAAAATTCACTTACTTCTGCTTCCTTAGCAACTCTTAATAATAAAGAACCAGAGCCACAGGTTGGGTCATAAACCGATTTAATTTTACTTTTGCCCACAGTTACCAGTTTAGCTAATATTTTAGAAACAGGTTGCGGGGTATAAAACTCGCCGGCAGATTTACCTGCTCCGGCTGCAAACTTGGCAATCAGGTATTCGTAAGCATCACCCAATACATCAGCATCTAAATCTTTCAACCTAAAATCTATTTTATCTAGGTTTACTAAAATCTTTACAATAATATCATTGCGGGCGGCAACGGTACGTCCTATTTTGGTAGAGTTTAAATCAATATCTTCAAAAAGGGCATTAAAATCTTCTTCAGATTCTGTCCCCATGGTGCTTTGCTCAATATGGTTTAGCACTGCTTTTAAATCCTCTAAAATATAATTGCTTTCATCTTCAGTGTCAGCATTACCACGGGCTGCCAGTACAGAAAATAATTCAGCAGGTTGTAAATAATAACCTAGTTTTAATAAAGATTCTTCTTTAATAGCGGCTAAGGTTTCTTCATCTGTAACCAATTTAAAATCCGTTACTGTTTCGCCTTCTAATAATTCGTTAGCGTATAAATATTGTTTTTCTGAAAGGTATTTGTAGAAGATAAAGCCCAAAATGTAATCTCGGTAATCATCTGCACTAATTTTGCCTCTTAATAAATTGGCAATCCCCCACAACTGGCTCTCTAATTGTTTCTTCTGATCTTCTGACATTTAATGGTTTAGCTATATTATAGAAATTGATGCTGGTTTAACGTATAGATAAACGAATCTAAACATTTCCACCTGATAAACAACAGCCCTCAAAACATAAAAAAATAAACATAAAGTAAATTATTTTACAAAAAGTTTTGATAATCAATTTATTATACATTATTTTTAACTCACCCTAATATCTAAACTTATGAAAACAACTATGAAACGCCTGGTGGTTTACCCTGCCGATATTAAATTATTAACCGGAAAATCTGACAAGGCGGTGTACAAAGAATGCCATAGAATTAGAGAAAAATTTGGCTTGGGCAAAAAAGACAAGCTTACCACTATACATGTAAAAGATTTTTACCACATTACTTTAGAAGAGCTAGAAATGTATTTAATTATACCTAACCGAGAGGATAATTTGGTGCAGGTTGCTAAATAGTAATTCCGTTTAACAATAGGCTTGTTTTAATAATGAGCTTTAAAATTTTATTTCGGTTTTAAATCTCCTCTTTAACCTTTCCTGTTTATTTAGCTTTTATTTTGGTTTTCTTTAAAGGCAAAGGCTTTGGCTTTATGCTATGAGGGTAAATTCTAAAATTTGGTTCAGTTTACTTTACTCCCCCTAAAGATTCCTTTGGTTTTAAATTCAATTTCGTTTCACACCAATTACATTTCGTATCGCCCAAAGCGCATTTCTTTTCACCCGAAGCGTATTTCTTTCCATACAAGGCATTTTTCTTTTCACTCCAAGCGTATTTCTTTAAAGGCGAAGTCTAATTAGTTTCGGCCAAAGCACATTTAGTTTCCCGCTAAGCACATTTCTACGAACACCAAGCCTATTTACTTTCACCCGAAGCGTATTTCTTGTCGCACAAAACGCCATTAGTTTAGCGAAAAACCTTTTTTCTTTTCATTTATGCTTAAAAGTTCGGTCAAAACCGGGCGTTCTTTGTCGGAACTAGCCGCTTTACAGCACAAAAAGCTCATAAACAACTATTTAAAGTAAATTTTAAGCGGTAATGGTTAATACTATTCGTTTGTGTATGGCTTAGGCTTGCTGCTATTGTGATTAGTGATTTAGCCCTTTACATTTAATCCCTACAAAGGAGAATTTACTCTGGCGATTAAAAAAAGACATATGAAACAACAAAAATTAATTACAGATTACTCAAAATTTCCGGATGGGATTTTAAATTTTAAGTCTAAAACGGTGGTTAATTCTTTAACTGGCAATGTGAATTTTATGGTTACTACCCCAACTATTGCCAATTTTACGTTGATACAAACAGCCTTTAGCAATGCTTTAGATAAAACTACTGGTGGCGACAGGCTGTTAATTGCTTTAAAAAACCAAGCTAAAGACGACTTATTAAACGCCATGCGCCAATTGGCAATGGATGTAGATGCGCAGGCTAACGGTGATAAAGCCCTTTTATTGAGTACCGGTTTTGATTTAGGATCGTCGGGAGATATCCCTTCTGTTTTGGGTTTACCCACCGACTTTAAAATTTTAGATGGCATGAATGCCGGTGAGCTAAAGTTTACCTGTAAAAGAGCTGATAATGCAGTTTCTTATATTTTAGAATATACAGATGAGCTGCCTACGCCAGCAACGCAATGGAAAATGCAACCTAGCAGCTCAAGGGAATTAATGGTGCGTGGTTTACGCAGTGGCATTAGGGTTTATGGTAGAATAAAAGCGATTGGCAGAAAAGGGCAAGAAGCAAATACTGATGTATTATCTAGAATTGTACAGTAAGGAAGCTTGGGTTAATTTATTACGATTATCTATTTTTTTTATTTGTTTTTTGATGTTATGGTGTTTAAGGATGGAGGCGGAAGGTTTTCATCCTTTTTATATAGTTTAAATTTAGCATTCCAATTCATTCACATCCGGCTCATGCCGCCGGTAGGGCAAATACTTTTTCCTTTAGCTGAAAAAGTATTCAAAAAAGCCACCGCTTCGCCGATTGCTATGAAAATGCTACCCGCAATCGCCAAGGCGGAATTTAAACGGTGTACTTTGGTTTGTCTGGCTACTTCTTTGGTTTGAGTCAAATTCACTATTCCAATTGTGTTGGTGTCTTTGCAAAGTTGCTATGCAATGCGACGTAGCAGAGCAATACAGCAGAGCGGCAAAGCAAGGATGGCCTTTGAAAATTTGGAAAGGAAGACCAATAAATCTTTTGTAGAAACTTTATGAAAGCAGTACCCTCAGCAAACCGACGAGTGTTGCATAAACTTTGTTAATCCACTGCCGTTCCCACGGCTTCGGTTTGCCTGCCTGCCGGCAGGCAGGCGCTTTAAGATTTATTGAGGCTTACTGATCAAATATTCATCAGCCTTGATTTTTTGGTTACTTTTTTATCAAGAAAAAAGTGACTAGGCTTAGCCCGCCAATGAGGGCTGGAAAGCCTTGTGGGAAAAGGCCATTTAAGTTTTAATTGAACAATAGTATTTCAATTCATAATCTCGCCGGCTCATGCCGCCGGGATGGCAAATACTTTTTTCTTTAGCTGAAAAAGTATTCAAAAAAGCCACCGCTACGCCGATTGCTACAAAGTTTCTGCGAATATTTCTTCATCACAACCGCAAGCGCCAAGGCGGAATGATTTGGTGTACTTTGGTTTGTCTGGCTACTTCTAAGGCTAATTTTGAAATTCACTATTCCTATTTAGATCTTGCCTTTGCAAAGCTGTTATGCAGAGCAACAAAGCAAGGATGGCCTTTGAAAATTTGGAAAGGAAGACCAATAAATCTTTTGCAGAAACTTACCTAAAGCAGTGCCCTCAGCAAACCGACGAGGGTTGCATAAACTTTGTTAATTCACTGCCGTTCCCACGGCTTCGGTTTGCCTGCCTGCCGGCAGGCAGGCGCTTTAAGATTTATTGAGGCTTACTGATCAAATATTCATCAGCCTTGATTTTTTGGTTACTTTTTCATCAAGGAAAAAGTGACTAGGCTTAGCCCGCCAATGAGGGCTGGAAAGCCTTGTGGGAAAAGGCCATTTAAGTTTTAATTGAACAATAGTATTTCAATTCATAATCTCGCCGGCTCATGCCGCCGGGATGGCAAATACTTTTTTCTTTAGCTGAAAAAGTATTCAAAAAAGCCACCGCTACGCCGATTGCTACAAAGTTTCTGCAAATATTTCTTCATCACAACCGCAAGCGCCAAGGCGGAATGATTTGGTGTACTTTGGTTTGTCTGGCTACTTCTAAGGCTAATTTTGAAATTCACTATTCCAATGGAGATGGTGCCTTTGCAAAGTCGTTATGCAGAACGACAAAGCAAGGCCGGCCTTTGAAGATTTGGAAAGGAAGGCCAATAAATCTTTTGTAGAAACTTACCTAAAGCACTACCCTCAGCAAACCGACGAGTGTTGCATAAACTTTATTAATACACTGCCGATCCCACGGCTTCGGTTTGCGATTAAAGATTTATTGAGGCTTACTGATCAAATATTCATCAAGCCTTGATTCTTTGGTTACTTTCTCATCAAGGAGAAAGTGACTAGGCTTGTCCCGCCATTAGGGACGGAAAGCCCTTTGAGCGTTTGGGAAATTATCGTCAAAATTGAAATTTAGTATTTTATTTCATAATCTCGCCGCTCATAGCCGCGGAGGCCTATTACTTTTTCTTTAGCAAAAAAGTAACAAAATGCCACCGCTTCGCCGATTGCTATGAAAGGTTCTGCTTTTACTTCTTCAATGCTACCCGCAATCGCCAAGGCGGAATTTAAACGGTGTACTTTGGTTTGTCTGGCTACTTCTTTGGTTTGAGTCAAATTCACTATTCCAATTGTGTTGGTGTCTTTGCAAAGTTGCTATGCAATGCGACGTAGCAGAGCAATACAGCAGAGCGGCAAAGCAAGGATGGCCTTTGAAAATTTGGAAAGGAAGACCAATAAATCTTTTGTAGAAACTTTATGAAAGCAGTACCCTCAGCAAWCCGACGAGTG